>JAXHOA010000047.1:0-84601 GCA_034520035.1 Mycobacterium sp.
GTAAAGCCCTCGAGCATGAAGCCCGAAGTTGAAGAAGACAATGGCAATCCCAGCCAAGCGACGCAATGCCGGAAAATGGACCGCGTTCCGCCAGCACTGGTGCCAAGCGTTCCGGCAACAATGGCTACGATAATCCCGACAACGACCGAACCAATCAGCCAGAACAGGTCCAGCACTTCCAGCCACACCATGCCGCCCAACAGGGCTATGGCCAGCAGAAACCAAAATCGAATAGGCGGCATTGTCCTTGAACCACAGTAGGCAGACTTTCCCGCTCAATGGCGTCGGCATAAATTCTTGCCGCCGCTTGGCCCATTCAACGCCGGTGCTTTTGTTGATCACCGAGCCTCGCTTGGCCTTGAGAAAGTCATAGACCACACGCTCGCCGACCGGCAAAGTTTGTGCCGGACTAGTATCGCTCATGTGTGCCGCCAGGCTGCCGGTGTCGGCCTTGATGGTCACCAGCGCCCCTTGACCCCCAGGCTGAAGATCGCCGCCGTCAGCGCCGTCCAGCCCGGATTGTCAAAGCCCCATTTGTGCACGTAATGCAACCAGCGTGGCGAGAAGCCCTCGGGCGCATGGAACAGCCGGAGGGATGAGGCCCTTTTCCGGATCGCGGCCGACACGCGCACCCGGGCCAGCGCGTTATAGGCTACGGCAAGCCAGCGCTGCCATAGCGGCAGGACGCCTTCGCTGAGGTCGCCGCGCTGCTGCAGCAGGGCGTCCAGACCCGTCGGGGAAGGCCACCACGCCCTTGTTGAACGCCTACAGCGATGGTCATGCCCTCGCCGGCCCCCAGCGCCCGACTGGCGCGGAAAGTGGCCGTGGTGTCTGAAGTGCGCTTGATCGGCGACGGCCTGCTCCGGTCGAGCCGGCGATGCCGGTATAGCCGCGACATCGGAGATCACCGCGCCATCGGGCAGCGTCACCGTGGCCCGCGCCGCCAGGATCGGGAAGACCCAGTAATTGCCGGTGGCGTTCCAGTAGAGCTCGTCGTGGTCGTCGAAGGCCCGCGCCATGCGGGTCATGGTGTAGCGGATGGTGTAGGTGTGCACGCCGTAGTTGAGGAAATAATCGGGGTTGCCGATCCAGATGCGCTGGAAATTGCCCATGCGCTCGACGCGGTACATCTCCCGGTCGCCCGTCGCGGGTGACGCCCGTCACCTCAAGCCCGGGCCGTACCTTGCCGCCATCGCTGCCAGCATCACCACCGGAATATCGCGGTAGATGCCGCGGCGGATTTCGTTGCCCTCGGCATTGACCACGGATGGTCTCGGTGACGTTAACCAGAGCCGGTCGGCGGACAGGACGACATTGATGTCGAATGAACGTTTCTCTCGCGCGGTGGCGGGATCTCGAGGCGTAGGGCAGCAAGGCAGGACGAGCATGCGGGTCATGGATCCATCGCCACCTGCATTGGGGCCACCCGCACCTCCGGCCTCCCCCCATCAAGGGGAGCGGAAACGGTGGTGGTGGCAGATTAGTGCCCAACACTCTGGGCGGCACCTCCTCTCGATGGGGGGGCTGGGAGGGGGTGGGGCCGGACGAGTATGCCCTGGGCCGCCTCTCGCCTAGTTGAACTTGACCGTTGGCACGGCCCGAGTCGGCTTCGGTTCTCCAGCTCCAGAAATCCTCGGCTTTGCTGAAGCCAGAATTGGTCGCGACCAGGTTTGATGGGAAGGACTCGACCATGACATTCATGTTGCGCACGGCGCCGATTGCATAGTAGCGGCGCGCCATCCTGGATTTCGTCTTCGACGGTCTGCAGGGCGTCCTGGAATTCGAGGAAGGTGGTGTTGGCCTTGAGGTCTGGATAGGCCTCGGCAGTAGCGAGCAGGCTGGCCCAGGGGCGCGGAAGACGGCCGCGCCTTCGGCCGCGGCGCGCTGCTCGGGCGAGCTTCGGCGGCTGTGACGTAGCGGCCGCGCAGCAGCGCATTCACCGCTTCAAGCGTTTCGCGCTCGTGGCTCATATAGCCTTTGACGGTTTCCAGGCAGGTTGAGGAATAGAGATCTGGTGCGGCGCTTGAGCTGCACGTCGATACCGATGAAACCAGCCCCTCCTCCACCATCTGCCGGTTCTTCACCAGCCCGTTATAGATGGCTGGTCGCATAAGCGGCCGCCACGACGACCAAGTCAAAGAATGATCCAACCGATCGTATGGCGCGGGGCTCCCTCCAAGCGCACCAGCAGATTGCGCGGCGGCACAACTTACCGCTGACCCCGCGCAGTGCGGTGGCCTGGCGGATACAATCCGCGCCGCCGCCGGCGGTCTGCAGCCAGGCCTCGCCGCACTGCTTGGCGAGGTCGCGGATGCGCAGGATGTAGCTCTGGCGCTCCTGCACCGAGATGACGCCGCGCGCGTCGAGCAGGTTGAAGTTGTGGCTGGCCTTCACGACCTGCTCGTAGGCCGGCACGGCCATGGTCTGGCGGTTGCCCACGGCACCCTTCTTGAGGATGGCCCGGCACTCGTCCTCGGCGTCCTTGAAGTGGCGGAACAGCATTTCGGTGTCGGCGGCCTCGAAATTGTACTTGAGACTGCTCCTGCTCGTTCTGCAGGAACACATCGCCATAGGTGACCTTGTCGTCGCCCTCGCGGCCGATGAAGTTGAGGTCGTAGACGTTCTCGACGCCCTGCAGATACATGGCCAGGCGCTCCAGCCCGTAGGTGATCTCGCCCGGCAACCGGCGTGCATTCGAAGCCCGCCGACCTGCTGGAAATAGGTGAACTGGCTGCACTTCCATGCCGTCGCACCAGCACTTCCCAGCCGAGGCCCCAGGCGCCCAGCGTCGGGCTCTCCCAGTCGTCCTCGACAAAGCGCATGTCGTGCAGCTGCGTGTCGAGCCCGATCGCCGTCGAGCGACTGCGAGGTAGAGCTCCTGGAGGTCTGGCCGGCGACGGCTTCAGGATGACCTGAAACTGGTAGTAGTGCTGGAGCCGGTTGGGGTTCTCGCCGTAGCGCCCGTCCTTAGGGCGGCTGCGAGGGCTGCACATAGGCTGCGTTCCAGGGCTTGGGGCCCAGCGCGCGCAGCGTCGTGGCGGTGTGGAACGTACCGGCGCCCATCTGCATGTCGTAGGGCTGCAGGATCACGCAACCCTGCTCCGCCCAGTAGCGCTGGAGCGTCAGGATCAGCCCCTGGAATGAATTCCGGGGGTCCATGTGGGCGGGCAGGTCGGTCATCGGCGGCTTTGTCCGGGCTCGAATGGCGCGCGGAACCTCTAGTGGGAAGGCCGGGAAGCGGTCAACCACCGTGGCGCCGTCAATCCTCCGGGCGGAACTTCCCGTCCTTGTCGCGCTTGGAGGATGATCATGCCATCGGCGCGCTTGACCTGGTCGCGTTCGGCGCGGTCGCGGTCGAGGCGGGCCTTGTCTTCGGCCTTGAAGGCGCCGCTCCAGTCGCGCCAGATCTTGCGGGCACCCCAGAAGATGGCGAGGCCGATGACGCGATGATGATGATGCGCAGCAGCAGCGCGGTCATAGCCCCAGCCTCGTCCAGTGGGCGCGATCCTCGACGGCGGCGGCGATGTCGGCGGCGAGCCCGATGCGCGGCAAGGTGAAGAAGCCCGCGCCTGGGCGCAATGACCTGCATCTCGACCTTGTCGCCGAAGCGCTGGCGCAAGGTCTCGCGGATATCCCCGAGCCCATCGACGAGGCCGAGCTCGAGCCCGCGCACGCCACTCCAGAACTCACCGGTGAACAGCGCTGCTCGTCGGCGCCTTGAACCTGCCGCCCCGGCGCGATTTCACCCAGGTCGATGAACACGTGATGGATATCGGTCTCCAGCGTCTTGATGCGCTCCACATCCTCGGCCTTCTCCGGCAGGAAGGGATCGAGCGTCGATTTGTTGCGCCCCGACGTATGCACGCGCCGCTCCACCCCGAGCTTGTCGAGCGCCCCGACGAAGCCGAACCCGGCAAAGATCACGCCGATCGAGCCGACGATGGACGAGGGATCGGCGATGATCTCGTCACCCGCCGTGGCGATGAAATAGCCGCCCGAGGCGGCCGCGTCCTCGACGAACACCAGCACCGGCTTGTCGTTCTCGTCGGCGAGGTCGCGGATGCGCTTGGCGATCAGCCGCGACTGCACCGGCGAGCCGCCGGGCGAGTTGACGATGATGGCCACCGCCGGCGCCGCCTTGTTGGCGAAGGCGCGCTTCAGCAGCGGCGCAACCGACTCGATGTTCAGTCGGCCCGGGCGTTGCTCGGCGGCTATCACGCCGTGCAGCCGCACCACGGGGATCACGGGGCCGGACTGCCCCATCATCCGCCTCAGCCAAGATCGCAAACCCATCGGCGCCCCTCGCATCAATCGAACGCAGATGTATGTGGCCGGGCGCGGATTTACCAGACCAGGCGGGCGAGTCCGCGGAAGATGGCGTCGAACTCCGGCCGATGAAGTCCCGTCCGGCCCTCGGCCGTACGGGGCGCGGCTCGCGCGCAGCGTGAACGGCGCACGCGGGAGCCCTTGATGCCCCGCACCAGCACGCGGCTCGCCGCCCCGCCATCGCGCGGCGCGAGCGGCAGCACGCTACAGCCCGCGAAGCGGGCCATGAAGGCCGGCAGCAGCGCCGGCAGGCTGGCCGCGGCGTGGATGAACACCACTTCGCCCCGGGCGCGGCACGGGTCGCCGCCGCCTTGACCCAGAGGTCGAGGGTTTCGGGTGGCATGTGGCGGGCGGCGGAGCGGGCGGCGGAGGGCGCGGAGCCTGCCCGTGGGTCGAAGAAGGGCGGGTTGGCGATCACCGCGTCGAAGTGGTCGGCCGTCAGCCCCGCCGCGGAACGCACCCCGCCCTTCGCCGTCAACGTCGAGGGTTCAGCACGCGGCTTGCGCCCGCCAAACCCGTTGGCCTCGAGATTGAGCTGCGGCAGATGGCGGCGGTCGCGGGCTCGATCTCCGACGAGCAGTCGCCGTCGGCATCGGAGCAGGTCGGCGAGCGCCACCAGCGACGCCGTACCCACCCCGGCGCCAAGGTCGAGCAGGCGCCTCGTGCCCGCCCGCACGCTCGCGCCCAGCAACACGGAATCGAGCCCGGCGCGAAAGCCTTGTCGTGGCTGCGACACAGAGTGAGGCGCCCGCCCAAAGGCATCGCTTGTGAGCGGTTTGTTGTTTTACAAAGGATCTGGTGCGTGGTCTAGGGACATCGCACCCTTGGGACCGGTCTATAGCCGCGACCGCCATGCAGTTGCGCCGCCCAGGCGCCAGCTCAAATTTGCCGCCAGGGCGAATTCGATGACGAACATACCGTGTCAGTTGTGACGCAAATGAGGCGAGCGCGCGCGGCCGGCCCCATTGAACGGCTGGTCGATGCGGCGACGGCGTCCTGGCATGGAGCGGGTCAACGCCATGATTTTGAGCCGTGCCCGCTCCCATGTCGAGATGGTGCCCGAGCTGGCCCGCTACCTTATCGAGAGCGGCTGGTAAGCGCCTGCAGGTCCGATGCTGACCATTGCCGCAGCTTGCTGCTGTTCGGGCAAGCACCAACGGCAGCGAGGTCAATTTCGCCGCTGCGGTCGAATTCCTGCACAACGCCACCCTGCTCCACGACGACGTCGTCGACGAGAGTTCGATGCGCCGCGGCCGGGCCGCCGCCCGCATGATGTGGGGCAACCAGGCAAGCGTGCTGGTGGGCGATTTCCTGCTCGGCCAGGCCTTCATGATGATGGTGGAGACCAGCAACATCCGCGCCCTCGGCAGGTCTCTCGAGGCCGCCTCAGCCGTATGGCTGAAGGCGAGGTGTTGGAGCTGTGCCAAGACCGCGTGATCTCAACGCAACGCCCGCCGACTATCGACGACAGTCGGTCCGCGCCAAGACTGCTGATGCTGTCTTCGAGGCGGCGCCTGCGAAGTGGGGCGCCATGGCCGGCGGGGCGGACGCCGCGGCCGTCAGCGCGCTGCGCTCGACTACGGCCGGGAATCTGGGCATATGCCTTCCAGTTGGTCGATGACGGTCCTCGACTACCGCGGTCAGGCCGGCACTTTGGGCAAGAACACCAGCGACGATCTGCGCGAGGTGGCAAGATGACGCTGCCGATCATTCTGGCTCTGGCCGATGGCAGCGAAGACGAACGCGCCAGCATTGCCTCCGCCCTCGGCGATGCCGACGCCACGGACGACCAGGTGGCTGTGGTTGTTGCTATTCTCGACAAGCACAAGACTTTGACGCACCCTTGATCAGGCTCGTGCCCATGCCCGCGCCGCCCAACTAGCCCTCGAAGCCCTGCCCGCCTCCGCCATGCGGACGCTGTTGAGTGACGTGGTCGAGTTCAGCGTGATGCGCGCCTATTAGGCTTCAGGAACAATCAACGGCGCCGCTGCGGCCAGTGATCGGGATTTGCCGCTCGCATCACCTGCGCGGCCTGATGCCTGCCCCTCTGAGCCGAATAGGCCAAACACTGGCGCCAGAACCCGACATGCGGGCAGAATGCAGCCCTGCGTTGCGGACAGGTAGTCCACGATCTCGCCGATGATCGGCACCAGTTTTACGGCTGGCAGTTGCAGATCATTGCGCGTTTCGGCCAGCCATAGACCAAGTTGCGCCGGACGCGTCTTCCAGCGTTGGCAAAGCAGGTAGCGGATAATTGTCATGCGCCCGCAACCGCCGAAACATCGGCGGTGGGCAATGGCACCATCGGATTGACCAGCGCTACATGCAGCGAGGAACTCGGGCAGCGGCGTCAGCAACTCGCCCACGCCCCGCGCCAACAATGGCGTCGACTAGCTGACGGTGAGCACATCAGCCCCCAGTGCGCCGCCAAATCCGATAGCTCGGCACAGCTATCGGTTGATCGGACAGCGACGCCATCAGCCGCAACGCAGCAGCCGCGTCAGCGGAACCGCCGCCAATACCTGCCGCAACCGGCAAGGTCTTGGTCAGCCGCATCGCCGGCGGCGTTTCCACCGCATCGGGCCAGCGCGCCCGGAATGACGCATTCCGCGCGAGACACCAGATTTGTTTCTCCGCTGTTCAACCCCTTTGAGAAGGGACCGACAATGGTCAACCAGATCAGGTCGGCGGGGACTGCCTCCAGCTCGTCGGCCACGTCGGCAAACACCACCAGGCTTTCGAGATCGTGATAGCCATCCTCGGCGCCGCGTGACGTACGGCGCCGGATTGATCTGGCCGGGGGCGATCTGGACGATGGAGTTCAGCCATCAGCCGCTAGTCGGTGGCGTTTTCTTTGGTCGAAGCCATCGACCAGTTTGGGCGCGACGCGCTCCTTGACGTTGCCGACCTCATCAACAGATGACGCAACGTTCCACTGGAAGCGCGCCTCAAGCTTTGCGCCCGGCCATCCAATAGGCATCGCCCAAATGGTCGTTGATTTCGGCGTCATTGGGCCGCAACAGCACCGCATGTTCCAGCGTCGCCACTGCATCATCGATCCGGCCAAGCTTGTAAAAGGCCCAGCCGAGGGAATCGACGATATAACCATCCTGTGGCTGCGCCTCGGGCCTTCTCGATCATTTCGAGCGCCGGTTCGAGATGCATGTCCATGTCGATCCAGCTATAGCCGAGACAGTTCAGCACCGCCGGCTGGTCAGGTTAAGGTCCAGCGCCTTAAGGAAATTCGGCCTCGGCCTTGGGCCATTCGCCACCGCGCTCATAGGCAATGCCGCGCACATAATAGAAGCGCCAATCGGACGTGTTCTCACCACCACTGATGCCAGCGCCTTGCTGTAGGCGTCGGCTGCCCGGTCATACTGCTCGTCGTAACGCAGCATGTCGCCAGTACCGAAACGGCATCGAGATCATCAGGTTGCGTAGCCACAATATTGCTCAAACAGCGCAGAGCTTCCTCGCGGTCCCCCCAGAGCATCCAGATTTTGCGCAATGCGCACAACGGCCGTCGGCTTCATGGGCGAGTGGATCAGCGCACCATCATAGATCGCGTTGGCCGCTTCATTCTGGCCGACAGTATCAACGGTGCCAGCGCCAGCGTGATCACGTCCGCGGATGGGTCGAGGTACAGACCCATGCGCAGGAAGACAAGCGACAGATCGAGGCTACCGTCGCGCGAAAGCGCCACGCCGATGCCATGGAACATTTCAGCGGCGCCGACCTGCATTGGCGGCAAAGATGCCCGGGCGCTGGCCTTTTACCACGGCCTGTTCGCGGACGATCGAAACCACGGGATGCGACGATCCCTGATCGTCAATTCCTGGATGACGTCGCGCGCTTCATCCGACTCGACCAGCATTAGCCCGCAGAATGCGGGCATAGACTTCGACAATACGGGCCACATAGGGCTCTGCTTCAAACAGCCTGCCCGGCCAGCGCGATGAACTCTTCGGCTTCGCCAGCGGCCCCTCGGCCATCAGGGCACGATGGAACACCAGAAATCTTCGAGGCCCGTATTCGCCAGCGTTTCCATGACCTTATCGGCTTCGGCCTTGCGGTTGTCGCCGATCGGCGCCCATCTTGCTGCAGGATCGAGGCGGTAATGCCGGTAAAGCTTTCCTGGCCAATAGCACCCAGCATTGCCGCCGCCGCGCATGGCGCCGCTCCTTGAGCGCTTCGAGTGGCAACCACCAGTTCAGCCAGCTCATTGGCGCGGTCGAGATCAAGCAGATGCTTGGCCGTCGAGGCCGCCTGGCCGATCTGGCCATCAGCAGCAAAGGCGATGAAGGCCCGCTCAACCAAAACAGGATTGTCCCAGTCGTTCTGGGCCGCCAGATAAAAATAGCGTGCAGCTTCATCCGGTCCGCAGATCCTGCAACGCCGCCTGGCCAGCCATATAGGCGCCGAGTGACGCTCGACCGCATTAAAGGAGGTATGTCGAACCCGGCGAAGGGGTCGGTTGCGCCGTCTGCACGGATGCGCCGATTGCGCAGTCACGAGGCCGTTGCTGAAAGCAAGATAGCCAACAGGGCCGGACGCGCGAAGCGGATCAAATCCACGATATCACGAGATTGGTAACTCCCTTGGCCTTTGGCGGCCTTGCTTCAGGGCGAAGATTGTCCGTTTTGAGACCGCACCGCAAGGCGCAGCGGCAACGTGATCTGTGGATGGTTACATTCCAGTGTAGTTGGGGCCAGAACCGCCCTCGGCGGCGCAGGTGATGTTCTGGGTGGGGTCTTTGATGTCACAGGTCTTGCAGTGCGCAGTTGGCGGCGTGAATGCGAAACACCGGCTCGCCGCCCTCTTCGGCCACTTCATAAACCCCGGCCGGGCAGTAGAGCGGCGCCGGTTCGCCGAATTTGGGCAGATTATAGGCGATGGGGATCTTGGCGTCGCGCAGTTGCAAGTGAACCCGGCTGGTCTTCGTCATGCAGAAGGTGGCCAGATAGACCGACGACGCGCGGTCAAGGTCAGTTTGGCATCGGGCCGTGCATATTCCATCGCCGTGACCGCAGAGAGCGGCTTGGTGCCGCGATGGTCGGCGTCCTGCCACTGCATTGTGCCAAAGGGCGACCACTTCACAAGTGTAGTCAGCCACATATCGACGCCACCCGAGAACGCACCAAACAGCGTGCCGAAGCGAGACCACAATGGCTTCACATTGCGCACACCGCGCAACTCCGTCTCGATACCGGTATCAAAGATATGACGATCAAGATCATCGATCTCATCGTGCTGGCGGCCTTCGGCAATCGCCGCGCCAACAGCATCGGCTGCGCCAATGCCCGGGAAGAATCGCGTTGTGGATGCCCTTGAGCCGCGGCGCGTTCGCCAGACCCCGCCGAGCAGCCGATCGGCCGCACGGCAAACACCAGATCGGGCACCATGCCAACCGCCGCTGCAAAGCTGCGCGCACCATAACGGCCGCGTGGCCCTTCCAGCAGCGGCGCTGCCGATGGTGCTGCCGCCAGAGCGCTGGAATTCGGCAAGGGCGACAGGGTCAGGTTGGCATAGTCGAGATAGGTCACATGCCCCACATAGAGCTTGCGATCCTCGGCATGATGAACAAACCCGCCACCGGCCGTGCTGTCTTCCATCGGAAAGCCCAGATAGTGGTCCACCTTGCCCGGCTCGTGCCGGTCTGCGGAATTTCCCAGACCTCCTTGTGGCCCAGCCCATATTTCTGTGGGCTCTTGCCCACGCCGAGGTCAAACTCGTTGGTGATTTTCTTGGCCAGTGAACCGCGCGCGCCTTCGGCGATCAGCGTATGTTGGCCTCCAGCGCAATACCTTCGGCAAAGCCAGATTTAGGATTACCATCGGCGATCACGACCTAGATCGCCGGTAATTATGCCCCGCACCGGACCGCCCTCGGATTGCAACATCGACGGCCGCGGTCATCCGGGAATATCGACGCCAAGCTCGGCCAGCCTGCTCGCCCAACCAACGCACCAGATTACCCAGACTGACGATGACGCCGCCCTTGGTATGCAATTGCGGCGGCAGCAATGGGCGGGGAAAGCTGAAGTCCCGCGTTTGGTCAGGAAGTGATAGGTGTCTCTGGTAACTTCCGGACCTGGCGCGCTTCAGTTGCCAATCAGGGATCAGCGCATCAAGGCCCTTGGGGGTCCCATCACCGCGCCGGCAGAATATGCCCGCCCAATTCCGCGGCGCGCACCACCACGGTCACCGCCAATTGGGGATGACGCTGCTTGAGACGGATCGCTGCGGCCAAACCGGACGGTCCGGCACCGACGATGACAACGTCGGTTGAGGTTTCGCCCCGCGGCATCCGCCAGCGGTGCACCGATAGGTGCTCCACCCGCAATGGGTGCGCCGCCTGCCAGGGGTGCACCGGCACCGCCGCCACCGGCTCCACCTGCACCACCCGCACCACCACCGGCAGCGCCGGCTCCACCCGCACCACCACCGGCCGCACCGGCCCCACCCGCACCACCACCGGCCGCACCGGCCCCACCCGCACCACCACCGGCCGCACCGGCCCCACCCGCACCACCACCGGCCGCACCGGCCCCACCAGCGCCGCCGGCGCCGCCCGCGGTGCCCCCGGCCGCACCCGCGGCGGGAATCGCGCCGGCCGCGGTCGCGGGCGGGATGACCACAGGCGGGGTGCCGGCACCGGTGAACGGTGCCGCGATGCCCTGCAGCGACTGACCGACATCGGGCGGGGACGCGGCCAGCTGCTGCACCATGCCGACACAAGGCACACCACCCGCGCTCGACTGCAACGCCGGTTGAGCCTGAGCCACCGCGCTCAGCAAAAGAGGCGGCGTGCACAATGCCGCCGCAGCAATCATGCTGACGGCCAGCCGATTCGACTTACTCACCATGTCATCCCCAAGCGCTTTCATATTGACGTCGCAGTCAGGGAGAAAGGTAAATGACATCCATGCAACTTCCCGGTGCGACAGAAGGGACGGTTACCGTTCCGATGCAAAGGAGATCCGGGGCTGTGACAGAAGCGGGCAAAATCCCTGGACAACGCAGCTGATCAGGCGTTCCGGCGACACGACCGACCTCCGACTGCTGGCACCACACCCGGTACGTAGCCTGATGCCATGTCAGACCTCGTTCTCGTCGACGTCGCCGATCACGTCGCCACCGTCACCGTCAACGATCCCGACCGTCGCAACGCGGTGACCGCCGAGATCTCGGCAGCCCTGCGAGCCGCGATCGACGCCGCCGAAGCAAACACCGATGTGCACGCCGTCGTGGTGACCGGTGCGGGCAAGGCGTTCTGCGCGGGTGCCGACCTGACCGCACTCGGTGAAGCCGCCGAGGAAGGACTGCGCGTCATCTACGACGGGTTCCTGGCCGTCGCCGACTGCACGCTGCCCACCATCGCCGCGGTCAACGGCGCCGCCGTCGGCGCAGGACTCAACCTCGCACTCGCGGCCGATGTCCGAATCGCCGGTCCCGCAGCGCTTTTCGACCCCCGTTTTCAGAAGCTCGGCATCCACCCCGGCGGCGGTGCGACCTGGATGCTGCAGCGCGGTGTCGGCCCCCAGGTGGCGCGCGCGGCGCTGTTGTTCGGCAAACGCTTCGACGCCGACGAGGCGGTGCGCTACGGCCTGGCTCTCGAGGTCGCAGACGATCCGGTCGCCGCGGCACGGCGACTCGCGGCCGGCCCGGCCTCCGCGCCCCGCGACGTGGTGATCGCGACCAAGGCCTCGATGCGCGCGACCGCCAACCCGGGATTTATCGACAGCGCGCAGCACGCAATCGCCGTCGACGTCGAGATCACGCCACAGGCGCGGTCCATCGAATCACCGGAATTCCAGAGCCGGCTGGCCGCGGCCAAGAAGAGCTGACGACTTCGACGCGCTGACGTTCGGTGCGCGAACGCGAACGCGCCGAAATCACAGGTCGGCGAGCGCCAGCTCGGGGGTTTCGATCAGCCCACGCAGATCTGTCAGGAACGCCGCGACCTGGGCACCATCGGCGATACGGTGATCGAACGCGCAGGTCAGCGACATGGTCGGGCGGGCCACCACTTTGTCGTCGATCACCACTGCCCGTGGTTTCAGCGCACCCATGCCCAGAATGGCCGCCTCCGGGTAGTTGATCACCGGTACCCCGTCGTCGAGACCGAGCGCCCCGAAGTTGGACACCGTGAACGTCGAGCCCATCAGCTCGGTCGGGCGGAGCCCGCCGTGGCGCGCACCATCGATCAACCGGTTGACCTCCGCGTCGAGTGCGCGGGTGCTGCGCTGCTGGGCGTCGGTGACCACCGGCACCAGCAGCCCACGCGGGGTGGCCACCCCGATACCCAGATGCACCGCCGCGTGCGGATGGATGCGCGGGCCGTCCGTGGTGTCCACCCATGTCGCATTGAGCAACGGATGGCGTTGCAGCACCAGCGTCAACAGCCGCAGCGTCAGCACGAACGGCGTGACCTGCAGCCGATCCCGCAGCCTCAGCAGTGCCGTACAGTCCACCTGTAGACCCGCATGTGCGTCGGGAATCTGGCTGCGGGACAACATCATCCGCCTGGCCATCTCGGCCTGCACTCCCGATGGCACCTGCATGTCCGGGGTGGCCGCCGCGGCCAGCACATCATCGCGGGTGACGATGCGATCCGGGCCCGACGGCGCCACCTCGGTGAGGTCCACCTGAAGTTCGCGGGCCAGCTTGCGGACCGGCGGCTTGGCCCGCGCCCGCCGGGAGGTGTCCATCCGGTCATCGGTGCCGTAACCCACCAGCACCGACTTCTGCGCCGCACCGGCGATGCGCACCAGCACCGCACCGACGGCCAGCGTGTCCCCCTCCTGCCCACCGAGTTCGGCGACGCGACCGGCGTAGGGACTGGGGATCTCCACCTCGGCCTTGTTGGTCTCCAGGGTGCACAGCGTCTGGTTCAGCGCCACCTCATCACCGATGGCCACCGACCAGCCGGTGATGGTGGCTTCTTCCAGACCCTCGCCGAGATCGGGGACACGGAATTCGAGGAGCTCGGGCTTGTCGGCATCACTCATGTCCCAGTGCTTTCTCCACACAGTCCAGCAGGCGGTCCACCCCGGGCAGCCAGATCTTCTCCAGCCGGGCGGGCGGGTAGGGCGTGTCGAATCCGGTGGCCCGCAACACCGGAGCCTCCAGGTCGTAGAAGAGCTCCTCGGATATCCGCGCGGCGAGCTCGGCGCCGAACCCGAGCGTCCGGGGACCTTCGTGCATCACCACACAGCGGCCGGTACGGCGTACCGAGTCGGCGACGGTGTCGAAGTCGAGTGGGTTGAGCGTCCGCAGGTCGATCACCTCTAGATCCCAGCCGTGCTGTTCGGCGGCCAGCTGTGCCGCGCTCAGTGCCGTGTCCACCAACCCGCCGTAGGTCAGCACGCTGATATCAGAGCCCTTGCGCACCAACGATGCTCGCCCGAACGGCAACGCCGGCGCCTCGGTGTCGACGGTGCCCCTGGTCCAGTACCGGCGTTTGGGCTCCAGATAGATGACCGGGTCCCGGCAGGTGATCGACTGCCGCAGCAGCCAGTACGCGTCGGACGGGGTCGAGGGCGCCACCACTTTGAGCCCCGCGGTGTGCAGCCAGTAGCTCTCGGTGGATTCCGAATGATGTTCCACCGCACCGATACCGCCGAAGGACGGGATGCGGACCGTCACCGGCATGTCGACATCGCCGTGGGTGCGCATCCGGTACTTGGCCAGGTGGCTGACCATCTGGTCGAAGGCCGGGGCCGAGAATCCGTCGAACTGGATCTCGGGCACCGGGACGAACCCGCGCACCGCCATTCCGATGGCGATACCGATGATGGCCGATTCGGCCAGGGGTGTGTCGAAACACCGCTGTTCTCCGAAGGTTTCGGCCAAACCTTCGGTCACCCGGAAGACCCCGCCCAGCGTCGCGACATCCTCACCGAACACCAGCACCCGGTCATCGGCCGCCATGGCATCGTGGAGCGCCTGGGTGATGGCCTGGGCCATCGTCATCGTCAACAATGAGGGCCGAGGTTCGGGCAGGTCGTCACCGTGCATCGAGGGCCGTTCGATGATCTGGGTCATGTCCTCAGTCCTTACCCAACTCGACGAGGAGCTGGTCGCGCTGTCTGGCCAGCTCCGGGGTGATCTCGTGATAGACGGTGTCGAAGACCTCGGCAATGTCCATGTCGGGAGCGCCGACGAGGGCATCGCGCAACTCAGCACGCAGCCGCGCCGCCCGGGCACCGACCCGCTCGGTAAGCCGATCCGTCAGCACCCCAACGGATCTGAGATACGTCTCATACCGCTGGATCGGGTCGCGCGCCGCCCACTGCTCGACTTCCGTGGCCGAGCGGTAACGGGTCGGATCATCGGAGGTGGTGTGTGGACCCATCCGGTAGGTCAGCGCCTCGATGAACGTCGGTCCGCCGCCCTCGCGGGCGCGTTGAGCGGCCAGGCTCATCACCGCGAAACAGGCCAGCACGTCGTTGCCGTCGACGCGGACGGCCGGCATGCCGTACCCGGCCGCGCGGTGCGCCAGCGACTGCGCGGCGTGCTGCCGGGCGACGGGTACCGAGATGGCCCACTGATTGTTCTGCACGAAGAACACGCACGGCGCCCGGAACACGGCGGCCAGGTTCAGCGCCTCGTGGGCGTCACCCTCGGACGTGGCGCCGTCACCCATGAAGGCCACCGTCACCGAGTCCTCGCCCAGGCGCTGAGCGGCCATCGCCGCACCCACCGCGTGCAGGCCGTGCGTGCCGATCTGGATGCAGATGGGCGCGCAGCACTTGTCGGTGAACGACAGCCCGCCGTGCCAGGTCCCACGCCACACCGCACCCATGTGGGCGGGCGCGATGCCGCGGGTCAGGAATGCGCCGAGTTCGCGGTACTGCGGGAACAGCCAGTCGGTTTTGCGCAGGCAGGCCACCGCGCCGACCTGGGCTGCTTCCTGTCCGCGACAGGAGGCATACAGGGCGAGTTCGCCCTGGCGCTGCAGGTTGACGAACTCGGTGTCCAGTTCGCGGGTGACGACCATCTGCTCGTAGAGCCAGGCCAGCGTCTCGGGCGGCAGGTCACGGCGGTATCCCCCAGCACGGTGTTCGTCACTCGGCGTCCCGTCGGGGCGGAGCAACTGCACCAGCCCGTCATCAACCGTCGCGTCATCGAAACCAGCCATACCGCCTCCTTCAGGTGGCGGCATGTTCGGCCGCCATTCCGTGAGGTGCTCGGCACGGCTGCGGTCGGTGCGACCCCCTGGTCAGGGGCGCCGGCTAGCTACCGGGGTGGGGCGCAAGCTGGACGATCCGCTCCGCCCGCCGCAGTACCGGGGCATCCACCATTATGCCCTCGAAAGCGAATGCGCCCCGGTGGTTCGTCGCGGCCGCCAGGACGTGTCGTGCCCAGTCGACCTGGTCGTCCGAGGGTGCGTAGCCCTCCCGGATGACCGTGACCTGCGTCGGGTGCAGGGCGACCTTGATGTCGAAGCCGACGGCGACAGCGTCGTCGGTCTCCCGGCGCAGCCCGTCGAGATCCTTGATGTCGATGTAGACCGAGTCGAGCGCGAGCTTGCCGTGGGCCTTGGCGGCCAGCAGCGACTGCGAGCGGACATGCAGGGCCACGCCGCGGTAGGACCCATCGGGGAATCGGTTGAGCGTCCCGCCCAGAGACCCGAACAGATCCTCGGCACCCCACATCACCCCGACGGTGTTGGCGGCGGCGGCGGTCTCGGCGACCTTGAGCGCACCGAGCGGGGTCTCCACGATGAGCACCACCTCCAGCGGCGCCAGGGCGCTCACCTGCTCGGCGGCCTCGCACTTGGGCAGCATCACCGTCGTGTAGCCGGTGCGCTGCAGTGCCTCCAGGTCGAGCCGCTGGTCCTCGGTGCCGTGCGGGTTGATCCGGATCACGGTGCGGGACGGGTCCAACGGCGCATCGACGATGGCGGACCGGGCGGCGGGCTTGTCACCGGCGCCGTCCTCCAGATCGAGGATGACGACATCGGCTGCGGCCGCGGCCTTCTCGAATCGTTCCGGACGATCGGCCGGGCAGAAGATCCACGCCGGACCGATATTGTCGAGCGGCACTAGGCCTCCTGAGGTTTCTTGCGCACCATGGTCTTTCGCGATGCGGTCGCCACGATATCGCCGTGCTGATTGCGGCCGGTGTGCGCGAAGGTGACGATACCTTCGCCGGGCCGGCTCTTGGACTCCCGCTTGTCGATCACTTCGGACTCGGCATAGAGGGTGTCGCCGTGGAACAGTGGTTTGGGGAACGCGATGTCGGAGAATCCGAGATTGCCGACGATGGTGCCCTGGGTCAGCTGGGTGACCGACAGTCCGACCAGCGTCGACAGCGTGAACATCGAGTTGACCAGCCGCTGATGGAACGGGGGCAGCGCATCGGAGAACGCGGCATCCAGATGCAGCGCCTGAGTGTTCATCGTCAGCGTGGTGAACAGCACGTTGTCGGCCTCGGTGATGGTGCGGCCCGGCTTGTGCCGGTACAGCACACCGGTTTCGAACTCCTCGAACCAGAGGCCGCGTTGCTCGACGATGCGTTTGGGCGTGTCGGTCACAGTCCGAGCTCCCGTCCGATCAGCATCAGCTGCACTTCGGTTGTCCCTTCGCCGATCTCGAGGATCTTGGAGTCCCGGTAATGACGGGCCACCGAGTACTCGTTCATGAAGCCGTAGCCGCCGAAGATCTGGGTGGCATCGCGTGAGTTGTCCATGGCGGCTTCACTGGCCACCAGCTTGGCGATCGACGCGGCCTTCTTGAACGGCTTGCCCGCCAGCATCAGCGCGGCGGCGTCGTAATAGGCGGTGCGGGCCACGTGGGCGCGGGCCTCCATGCGGGCGATCTTGAAGGCGATGGCCTGGTAGCTGCCGATCGCGGCGCCGAAGGCCTCGCGCTCCTTGGCGTACTTCACGCTCTCGTCCACACAGCCCTGCGCCGCACCGACCGACAGCGCGGCGATCGCGATGCGGCCCTCATCGAGGATGCGCAGGAAGTTGGCGTAGCCGCGGCCGCGTTCACCCAGCAGGTTCTCCCGGGGCACCCGGACATCGTCGAAGCTGAGCGGGTGGGTGTCCGAGGCGTTCCAGCCGACCTTGTTGTAGGCGGGTTCGGCGGTGAAACCCTTGGTGGGCACCGGTACCAGGATGGACGAGATCTCCTTCTTGCCGGTGCCGGTCTCCCCCGTGACGGCGGTGACGGTGACCAGCTTGGTGATGTCGGTACCGGAGTTGGTGATGAACTGCTTGGAGCCGTTGATGACCCAGTCCCCGCCGTCGGCTTTGGCGGTCGTCTTGGTGGCTCCCGCGTCGCTGCCCCCGCCCGCCTCGGTGAGTCCGAAGGCGCCGAGCGCCTTGCCGCTGGCCAACAGCGGCAGCCATTCTTCTTTCTGTGCGTCACTGCCGAACCGGTACACCGGCATCGCGCCCAGCGAGACGCCGGCCTCCAGGGTGATGGCCACACTCTGGTCGACCTTGCCCAGTTCCTCCAGCGCCAGGCACAGCGCGAAGTAGTCGCCGCCCATCCCGCCGTACTCCTCGGGGAACGGCAGGCCGAACAGTCCCATGTCGGCCATCCCGGCCACCACGTCGTACGGGAAGCTGTGTTCCTCATCGTGTTTGGCCGCCACGGGTGCGACGACGCTCTGCGCGAAATCGCGCACCGTCTTGGCCAGCTGTGCGTAGTCGTCCGGCAGTGCGCCCGTGGACAGATAGTCGCTCATCCCTGAGCCTCCTTTGCTGCGGTGATTCGGGCCAGCGGCTGGCCCACCTTGACCTGATCGCCCGCGGCGACGAGCAGTTCGACCGTCCCGTCGACGGGTGCGGACAGTGCGTGTTCCATCTTCATCGCCTCCACGGTGACCACGACGGTGCCGGCGGTGACCTCGGCGCCATCGGTGACGCCCACGGCGACAACAGAACCCGGCATCGGGCTGAGCAGTTCGGCGTCGCCGGCGTGTTCGTCGTCGGGACGCACCGGCGCCTCCCGCACCTCGCGCACCGCGATGGTGCGCTGCGGCCCGGCCAGCCAGACATATCCGGAGTCGGCGGCGGCGACGTACTCGGCGCCGATCTCGTCGACGGTGAGGTTCAGCTGCCGTCCCCGGCGCGCCGCGCTGATCCGGTAGGTTGCGCCGTGTTCGACCTCGGCGGTCGCGGCCTCGGGGGTACCGGTGATGCGGACATGATCCACCCGCTCCCCGGCGCCGAGTCGGATGACCGTCGGCGCGGCCGTGCCGGTGCGCCAACCTGAGGGCACCGACCACAGATTGCCGTCCGCCGCCGCCCAGGTGTCCAGCCAGCGGTAGGCGGCCGCGGCGATGAGTTCGTGATCGGTGGGTTGGGGCGCCACGTAATCGGGGGTGCGCCGGTCCAGCAGGCCGGTGTCCAGGCGGCCGGCGGCGACATCCTGATCGGCCAGCAGAAAGCGCAGGAAGTCGATATTGGTGGTCACGCCCAGCACGGCGGTCTGCGCGAGCGCGCGGTCCAGACCACGCAGCGCCGCGTCGCGGTCGTCACCGTGGGCGATGACCTTGGCCAGCATGGGGTCGTAGTCACTGCCCACCACGGTGCCCGGGTAGATCCCCGAATCGACCCGCGCATCCGCGGGCTCGACCACGTCGAGCACCGTGCCGCCGGTGGGCAGGAATCCGCTTCCGGGATCCTCGGAGTACACCCGGGCCTCGATCGCATGCCCGGTCAGCGCGACGTCGGCCTGGGCGATCCCCAGTTCGGCGCCGGCGGCGATACGGACCTGCTGGGCAACGAGATCCACGCCGGTGACCAGTTCGGTGACCGGGTGTTCGACCTGCAGGCGGGTATTCATCTCCATGAAGAAGAACTCGTCGGGGGCATCCGCGGACACGATGAACTCGACGGTCCCGGCGCCGGTGTAGTCGACGCTGCGCGCGGTGTTGCAGGCTGCCTCGCCGATGCGGGCGCGGGTCGCCGCGTCCAGCAGCGGCGAGGGCGCTTCCTCGATGACCTTCTGATGGCGGCGCTGCAGGCTGCACTCCCGCTCGCCGAGATGGATGACGTTGCCGTGCCCGTCGGCGAGCACCTGTACCTCGATATGGCGGGGGCGCAACACGAACCGCTCCAGGAACAGCGTGTCGTCGCCGAACGCCGATGCCGCCTCGCGGCGCGCACTCGCCAGCGCGGCCGGAAGTTCGGCCGCGTCGTGCACGACGCGCATACCCTTACCGCCGCCACCGGCCGACGGTTTGACCAGGACCGGGAAGCCGACCCCGGGCGCCCCGGCGATCAGATCGTCATCGGTCAGGCCCGGTCGCGAAATACCGGGCACCACAGGCACATCGAACTCCGAGACCGCCGCCTTGGCCGCGATCTTGTCTCCCATGGTCTTGATCGCCGCCACCGGCGGGCCGATGAACACGATGCCCGCTCCGTGCAGGGCGGCCGCGAATTCGGCGTTCTCGGCCAGGAATCCATATCCGGGATGCACCGCCTGGGCTCCGGTGCGCCGCGCGGCCGAGACGATGGCCTCGATGTCGAGATAGCTCTGACGTGCCGGAGCCGGCCCGATGCGCACCGCGGTGTCGGCCTCACGGACGTGCCGCGCACCGGCGTCGGCATCGCTGTACACCGCAACCGAACGGATACCCATGTCGCGCAGGGTGCGGATGACCCGTACCGCGATCTCACCGCGGTTGGCGACCAGGACGGTGTTGAACATTCTATCGCTGCGCTCGCCCAACGTGCTGAACATCTGCCTCACATCCTGAAGACGCCGTAGGACACCGGCTCCAGCGGAGCCTGTGCGACAACTGACAGGGCCAGTCCCAGAACGGTTCTGGTGTCGGCGGGGTCGATCACGCCGTCGTCCCAGAGCCGGGCGGTCGAGTAGTACGGGTTGCCCTGGTGTTCGTACTGTTCGCGGATGGGGGCCTTGAACGCCTCCTCCTGCTCCGGTGTCATGTCACCGCGCACGGTGGCCAGCACCGAGGCGGCCTGCTCACCGCCCATCACCGAGATGCGGGCATTGGGCCACATCCACAGGAACCGCGGCGAATACGCCCGACCGCACATCGAGTAGTTGCCCGCACCGTAGGAACCACCGATCACCACCGTCAGCTTGGGCACCCGCGCGCAGGCCACCGCGGTGACCATCTTGGCGCCGTGTTTGGCGATGCCCCCGGCCTCGTAGTCGCGGCCCACCATGAAGCCGGCGATGTTCTGCAGGAACACCAGCGGGGTATTGCGTTTGTCGCACAGCTCGATGAAGTGCGCACCCTTGACGGCCGCCTCCCCGAACAGCACACCGTTGTTGGCGATGATGCCGACGGGATGGCCGTGGATACGTGCGAACCCGGTCACCAGCGTGGTGCCGTATTCGGCCTTGAACTCCTGGAACTCGCCACCATCGACGACGCGGGTGATCACCTCGTGTACGTCGTAGGGCACCCGGGAATCCACCGGCACCACGTCGTAGAGCTCGGACTGATCGGCGATCGGTGCGACGGTGGGCCGCACCTCCCACGGCGGGTCCTGCCGGGGCCCGAACGTGCCGACGATGCGGCGCACGATCCGCAGCGCATCGCGGTCGTCGTGCGCCAGATGGTCGGTCACGCCGGAGGTTTTGGAGTGCAGGTCACCGCCGCCCAGTTCCTCGGCGGTCACCACCTCGCCGGTCGCGGCTTTCACCAGCGGCGGGCCGCCGAGGAAGATGGTGCCCTGGTTGCGCACGATGACGGCCTCGTCGCTCATGGCCGGCACGTAGGCGCCACCGGCAGTGCAGGATCCGAGCACGGCGGCGATCTGCGGGATGCCCTGCGCGCTCATGGTGGCCTGGTTGAAGAAGATCCGGCCGAAGTGTTCGCGGTCGGGGAACACCTCGTCCTGGCGCGGCAGGAACGCTCCGCCGGAGTCCACCAGGTAGAGGCAGGGCAACCGGTTCTGCGCGGCGATCTCCTGGGCGCGCAGGTGCTTCTTGACGGTGATCGGGTAATAGGTGCCGCCCTTGACCGTCGCATCGTTGGCCACGATCATGCATTCGCGGCCCGACACCCGGCCGATGCCCGCGATCATCCCCGCACCCGGGCAGTCGTCGTCATACATGCCGTCGGCGGCCAGCGGCGCCACGTCCAGGAACGGACTGCCGGGGTCGAGCAATCCGTCCACTCGGTCGCGCGGGAGCAGCTTCCCGCGTCCGACATGGCGTTCTCGGGCCTTTTCGGGGCCACCCAGCGCAACCGCCGCCAGTTTGGCGCGCAGTTCGGTCACCAGGGCGACGTGCGCGTCGCGATGTGTCATCGAGGAACCGTTCCACTTGAGTTAATAGCGACTAACTCATACGATGTTAATGGCCACTAACTCAAATGTCTATGGCGGGACGGAGCCGGGTATGAACACTGAGACTCCGCGCAGCCGGGCGAAATCCGATCGCAGGACCCAACTCATCGCCGCGGCAGAACGGCTGGTCGCCGAACACGGCTACCTGTCGGTCCGGCTGGAGGACATCGGCGCCGCCGCGGGCGTCAGCGGGCCGGCGATCTACCGGCACTTCCCCAACAAGGAGGCTCTGCTGGTCGAACTGCTGGTCGGGATCAGCACCCGGCTGCTCGCCGGAGCCCGCGAGGTGGTCACCGACTCCGCCGCAGCCGGCGCCGCGCTCGACGGGCTGATCGACTTCCACCTCGACTTCGTGCTCGGTGAATCGGATCTGATCCGCATCCAAGACCGCGACCTGGGCCACCTCCCGCCGGCGGCCAAACGTCAGGTCCGCAAGGCGCAGCGGCAATATGTCGAGATCTGGGTCGATGTGCTGCGGAAGGTCGATGATCGGCTGGACGAGGCCGAGGCCCGGCTCAAGGCCCACGCCGTCTTCGGCCTGCTCAACTCCACCCCGCACAGCGTCAAAATGCCCAGTACAGACCATGCGTCCCGGAGCATCCTGCGCGCGATGACCGTCGCTGCCCTGGCGGCCGCGCGCTGAGTTGCGCTCGGGCACACGACCGATCGGTCGGCACCGATTCCCAGCCCACGCGGGTAGCGTGTGAGCACATGAGGTGGCAATGACCGATTCTCCACGCAGAGACGAGCCGACGCAGCGGCTCGACGGTGGCCATTCCGGATATTCGGGCTACTCGGATCCGGCCTATTCGGGTCATCCCCCGTACGGCGTGCCCCCCACCGAGCAGCTGCCCGCGTACCCGGCATACGGATACGACCAGTACGGCGGCGGTTCCTACGGCGGACCACCGCCACCCCCGGGTGCCCCGCCGCCGGAACCCCCCGGCACACCGCGCTGGCTGTGGATCGTGGCGGCCGTCGCCGTGGTCACCGTCATCGGTCTGGTCATCGCGCTGGTGATCGTCAACAGCTCCCAGCAGCAGACCGTCGTCGCCCCGGTGCCCACCCTGTCGGAGCCCAGCATCGCAGAGCCGACGCTGAGCACCGCCCCGCCGACCACCACGCGCCGCCCGACCACCACCAGCCGTCCCGCCCCGACGACCACCACGACACCGTCGGTCCCAGGCGGGTCGACGGTGCCCGGCGCCACCGAAAGCGTGACCTACAACGTCACCGGCGAGGGACGGGCCATCAACGTCACCTACGTCGATGACGGCGGTGTGCTGCAGACCGAGTTCAACGTGCTGCTGCCGTGGAGCAAGACGGTCAATCTGGCCCAGCCGGCCAAGCGGTCGGCCAGCGTCACCATCATCAACGTCGGGCGCGAGGTCAACTGCTCGATCAGCATCGACGGCGCCGAGATTCAGCAGCGCACCGGGTCCGGTCTGACGATCTGCAGCCCGATCGGCTAAACCGGTTGGACGGCAGGTCGGGTGCGCACCCCCAGCATCAGGAACAGACCCAGCGCCAGCACCACGCACAGCCCGCCCATGCCGGCGCGATCGGTGCCGAAGGCGTCGATGAACACGAAGAACAGCCACGGCGCCAGCGGGGCGGCCGCGCGGCCGGTCGTCGTGTAGAGACCGAATGCGACACCCTCCTTGCCCTCGGTGGACATCCGCAGCATCTGGGTGCGCGCCGCCGACAGGGTCGGGCCGATGAACAGGCACAGCAGCAGCCCACAGATCCAGAAGGCCAGCTGTCCGGACAGCGTCATCAACGTCAGCCCGACCGCGATCATCAACGTCAGCGCGCTGACGATGACGGGTTTGGCACCGAACCGATCATCGAGCAGCCCACCGGCCACCGCGCCGATGGCCGCCACCAGACATGCGCAGACCCCGAACAGCAACACGCTGGCCGGTGAGATGCCGTACACGTTGACCCCGAGCACCGCCCCGAAGGTGAACACCCCGGTGAGCCCGTCCCGGAAGACGGCGCTGGCGATCAGGTAGAAGACGACGTTGCGGTCGCGCCGCCATTCGCTTTTCACCTCCGTCCACAGCACTCGGTAGGAGGCGAAGAAGCCGATCGCACGGTAGTTCTCGTCGGCCGGCGGCGACGGCGCCTTCAGCAGCAGCGGCGCCGCGAACGCGGCGAACCAGACCGCCGTGAGCAGCATCGCGGCGCTGACGTTCTGGCCGTCGTCGGTGGGCAGCCCGAGGACGCCGCCGTCGCCGGAGATGAAGGCCACGTAGACGATCAGCAGCAGCCCGACGGTGCCGGCATAGCCGACCGCCAGGCCCGCACCGGATACCCGACCCGAGTTCTGCGGTGTCGTGAGCTGCCCGAGCATCGCGTTGTAGGGCACGGTCGCCAGGTCATTGCAGGCCGCCGCCAGGGCCAGCAGAGCCAGCCCGGCGAACAGATAGTGGTAGTCGGCGCGGATCAGGCTCATCGAGGCCGCCAGGATCACCACGACGCCGGTCAGCAGCGCGAGCGCGCGACGGCGACGGTGCGGGGCGTTGACCCAGATGCCGGTCACCGGCGCCAGCAGCGCGACGATGACACCGGCCACCGTCAGCGCCCGGCCCAGCCAGCTGGCCGGTGTGGTGTCCCCCGGCAGGCCCTCGCCCACCGCGCTGGTCAGGTACACCGAGAAGACAAAGGTGACCACGATGGCGTTCAGGCCGGTGGCCCCGCAGTCGTAGAGCACCCAGGACAGGATCTGTGACCGCCGGGCCGAAGGTGGCGCCGACCCGGGGCTGCTCATGGGCGCCACCCTAACGGTCCCTACGATTTCTTCCATGCCTGTACCCGCGCCCCATCCCGACGCCCGCGCAGTCGTCACCGGAGCCTCCCAGGGCATCGGTGAGGCCCTGGCCTTCGATCTGGCCGCCCGCGGCCACCACCTGATCATCACCGCACGCCGCGGCGAGGTGCTCACCGAGCTCGCCCAGCGGATCACCGAACGCCACGGTGTGACCGTCGAGGTGCGGGCGGTGGACCTCGCCGACCCGGCGGCCCGCGACGCGCTGTGCGACGAGCTCGCGGGCCGCACCATCTCCATCCTGTGCGCCAATGCCGGCACGGCGACCTTCGGCCCGCTGGCCAAGCTCGACCCGGCCGGCGAGAAGGCCCAGGTTCAGCTCAATGCCCTTGCCGTGCACGACCTCTGCCTGGCGGTGCTGCCCGGCATGCTGGAGCGCAGGGCCGGCGGCATCCTGATCTCGGGCTCGGCGGCGGGCAACTCCCCGATCCCCAACAACGCCACCTACGCGGCGACGAAGGCGTTCGCGAACACCTTCAGCGAGTCGCTGCGCGGTGAGGTCAAGAAAGACGGCGTGCACGTCACGCTGCTGGCGCCGGGCCCGGTGCGCACCGAGCTGCCGGATGTCTCCGAGCAGTCGCTGGTGGAGCGGCTGATCCCGGACTTCCTCTGGATCGACACCGAGTACACCGCAAGGGTGTCGCTGGACGCGTTGGAAGCCAACAAGATGCGCATCGTGCCGGGCCTGACGTCCAAGGCGATGTCGGTGGCCAGCGGGTACGCACCGCGGGCCATCGTCACCCCGATCGTCGGTGCGGTCTACAAGAAGCTCGGCGGCCGGTAGGGATTTCGGCGTGAATCGTTGCGGTCAGCGCGTCAGATCACGCCGAAGTCAGCGGCGGCGCCGCCGGCCGGTGCCGAAGATGCTGCGGGTGATCTCGCGGCCGATCACCGTGCCGGCCGATCGCATCGCGCTCTTGAACGCCGGGCTGGCGGCCATCTTGTCCAACAGGCTCGGCTCGGCGGTACCGCGCGATGTCACCGCACCGCCAGCCTCGGCCGAACCACCCGAGGTGGGCAGCGGCGGCGGCAACTGGTCCGCCGGCGCGGGCTCGGGCGGGGCGAGACGCGCGGTGAGCCGTTCATAGGCCGATTCGCGATCGATGGTCTGCCCGTAGGTGGCCTGCAGTGGGCTGGCAGCCGCGGCGGCCTTGATGGCATCCGGACCGATGGTGTCCATCAGTGACCGCGGTGCCCGCATGCGGGTCCACGCCACCGGCGTCGGTGCGCCCTTCTCCGAGAGCACGGTGACGATGGCCTCCCCGATACCCAGGGAGGTCAGCGCGCTCTCCAGGTCGTAGATCTTGGTCTTCGGGATAGGTGCGCACCGTCTTGGACAGCGCCTTCTGATCGTCGGGGGTGAACGCCCGCAACGCGTGCTGCACCCGGGCACCGAGCTGGCTGAGCACATCGTTGGGCACGTCGGTGGGCAGCTGGGTGCAGAAGAACACGCCGACGCCCTTGGACCGGATCAGCTTCACGGTCTGCTCGACCTGCTGCAGGAAGGCCTTGGAGGCGTCGTCGAACAGCAGATGGGCCTCGTCGAAGAAGAACACCAGCTTGGGTTTCTCGACGTCACCAACCTCGGGCAGCGTGGTGAACAGATCGGCCAGCACCCACATCAGGAAGGTTGAGAACATCACCGGGCGGGCGGCCTGGGCGCCCAGCTCCAGCAGCGAGATGACGCCCGCGGCCCTGCGCATCGAGGCGGATCAGGTCCTTGGGCTCCAGTTCGGGCTCGCCGAAGAAGGTGTCCGCACCCTCGGCCTCCAGGTTGACCAGGGCCCGCAGGATGACCCCGGCCGTCGTCGTCGACACCGCGCCCAGCGCTTTGAGTTCGGGTTTGCCCTCATCGCTGGTGAGGTACTGGATGACCGCGCGCAGGTCCTTCAGATCCAGCAGGGCCAGGCCCTTCTGATCGGCCCAGTGGAAGATCAGACCGAGCGTCGACTCCTGGGTGGCGTTGAGCCCCAGCACCTTTGACAGCAGGATCGGGCCGAAGCTGGTGATGGTGGCCCGTACCGGCACCCCGATGCCCTCGGTGCCCAGCGACAGGAACTCCACCGGGTAGGCGGCGCCCACCCAGGTGTCACCGGTGTCTGCGGCGCGCTGGGCGATCTTGTCGCCCGCCTCCCCCGGCCGCGACAGCCCGGACAGATCGCCCTTCACATCGGCCATCAGCACCGGCACGCCCGCGGCCGAGAGCTGCTCGGCCATCACCTGCAGGGACTTGGTCTTGCCGGTGCCGGTCGCCCCGGCGACCAGACCGTGCCGGTTGACCATCGCCAACGGAATCCGCACCTGTGCGCTCGGATCGACGACTCCGTCGACGACGACGGCCCCCAGTTCCAAAGCCTGGCCTTCAACGGCATAACCTGCGGCGATCTGCTGTGCCGGGGTCGCGGTCGATTCTGCGGTCATGGGTCCAGACACTACTGAACACCCATCTACCGGGCAGGTGCACGCAGCAACGTGTCCGCGGTGGGAATACTGTGGATCTCCGTGCGTGAAGAACTCGTGTGGATCGACTGTGAGATGACCGGTCTCGACCTGAAGTCCGACAAGCTCATCGAGATTGCGGCGTTGGTCACCGACGCCGAGCTCAACGTCCTCGGTGACGGTATCGACGTGGTGATCCACGCCGAGCCCGACGACCTGTCCGGGATGGTCGAGGTGGTGGCGAAGATGCACGCCAAATCCGGGCTGGACAAGGAGGTGCTGGCCTCCGACATCGACATGGCCACCGCGGAGAAGATGGTGCTCGACTACATCCGCAGTCACGTCAAATCGGCGAATACCGCTCCGCTGTGCGGTAATTCGATCGCCACCGATCGTGGGTTCATCGCCCGCGACATGCCGACGCTGGACACCTTCCTGCACTACCGGATGATCGACGTCAGCTCCATCAAGGAACTGTGCCGGCGCTGGTACCCGCGCATCTACTTCGGCCAGCCGGAGAAGGGCCTCGCCCACCGCGCCCTGGCCGACATCCACGAGTCGATCCAGGAACTCAAGTACTACCGCCAGACCGCCTTCGTGGCCGCCCCCGGGCCGTCGACCAGCGAGATCGCCGCCGTCGCGGCCGAGCTCGGGCCGGCGGGCAGCGCGCCGAAGGAATCCGATTCGGCTTAACGGCCCCGATGCGGTTAAGATCGTCAACGCCGCTGCGGCGGCAATGGTGGCTGTAGTTCAGTTGGTAGAGCACCAGGTTGTGATCCTGGCTGTCGCGGGTTCGAGTCCCGTCAGCCACCCACGCAGGTGGGAGGGCCTTTGGCCCTCCCACCGTTTGCGTTTCAGGGGTCCGCGCTAACCCCGCCGCACCCGCGGCGCCAGCTGCACGACCTCGGGCACCACGCTGGGGTTCAGGTAGGCGGTGCCGACCAGTGAAACCAAGGTGTTGGCAACATCATTGAGCGCCGACATCTGCTCGGGCAGCTGGCCGTGCTTCGTCCACGACTTGAACAGCAGCGAGAGCAGTTCACGGTCGGCGCCGCGCAGGATCTCGGTGTCCTCGGTCGGGCCGATGCCGACCCGCACGATCGCCAGTTCGGGGTGCTCGCTGCGCCAGGAGTGCAGGATCTCGTTGAGCGCCGCCTTGCTGGCGTTGTAGGCCGCCACGCCGGCCCGCGGCCGGCCCACATCGTGGCTGGAGGTGATCAGCACGACGCCGGTGTCGGACAGGTGCGGTCGCACCGCCCGCAGCACACTGTTCGCGCCCAGGGTGTTGACGTTGAAGGCGTGAATCCAGGTGGCGATGTCGGTGTCCTCGATGTGCGCCATCGGGGCCACGGTGCTGGTGAACACGACGGCGTCGAAGCCGCCCAGGGTCTCCGCGGCAGCGGCCACCACCCGGGTGATGGCCGCCGGGTCCTCGACGTCGAGTTCAAAGGCCGTGCCGCCGGTCTGCTCGGCCAGCGCCTCCAGCAGATCGGTTCGGCGCGCGGCCACCGCCACCTTGGCGCCGCGCTCGGCCGCGCGGATGGCGACCGCGTGCCCGATCCCCGAGGAGGCACCGACGATGAGCACACGCAATCCGGCGATATCGGAACCTTCACCACTCATGGTCTGTAGAGCTCGCTTTCCCTCGATCGATCCGGGCTTAGGACACCCTTTGTTCGTCGGACAGTACCGCGCGCGATGAGTTCGGACCGCACAGTGGGTCTACACAGACACGAACCGCTGTGAAAGGAGACTGCCCATGACGACCGCGAAACCTCCCGTGGTGGACGCCGCCACCTGGAAGACCGCCCTGGAGGACCTGCGCCGCCGCGAGAAGGCCGCCACCCGGGAACTCGACGCGATCGCGGCGCAGCGCCGCCGACTGCCGATGGTCGAACTGCCCGAGTACACCCTGATCGGCGCGGACGGGCCGGTGCGGCTGGCCGACGTGTTCGAGGGCCGTTCCCAGCTGATCACCTACAACCACATGTGGTCCGACGGCGCGGAGTGGCAGTGCGGCGGCTGCACCGGCTTCACCTCGCAGTTCACCCGGCTGGAGTTTCTGGACAGTTACGACGCGCGGTTCGTCATCGTCACCAACGGGCCCATCGACGAGGCACTCGCCTACAAGCGCAAGGTCGGCAACAAGATGGACTGGTACTCGTCATCGGAGAGTTCCTTCGGTGCGGACGTCGGCGCCGCCCCCGGCGCGGGCTTCGCGGTGAACGTCTTCCTGCGCGACGGCGATACCGTCTACCGCACCTGGCACACCGACGGCCGCGGCACCGAACAGCTCAGCCACACCTTCGCGCTCATCGACCTGCTGCCCTTCGGCCGCCAGGAGGTGTGGCAGGACTCCCCCGACGGCTGGCCCCAGTCACCGACCTACTCGAACTGGCTCGACTCACCCGATGTCGCCCGCGCCTACGGCGAAGGAGCCCACGCATGAGCACCCAGACCGACCAGGAGCGCTACGTCCTCACCCGCACCATCGCGGCGAGCCCGACGGCGGTGTTCGATGTGCTCGCCGACCCGGCCCGCCACCAGGACACCGAACCCGGCGACTGGGTACGCGATGCCGTCGACCCCGAGCCCATCACCGGGACCGGTCAGATCTTCGCGATCAACATGTTCCTGGAGTTCGCCGGCGGCCATTACGTCATGCACAACCTGGTCACCGAGTTCGAGCGCGACCGCACCATCGCCTGGCTGCCCGGCCGGCTCAACGCGGCGGGCGAGCATGAGCCGGGCGGCTGGTGGTGGCGCTATGACCTGGCACCCAACGGTGCGGGCACCGATGTGACGATCACCTACGACTGGACCGCAACGCCGCAGAGCTTCCGCGATCAAGTCGGCGGTATGCCGCCGTTCCCGGCGTCCTACATCGACGAATCGCTTGCCGCACTGGAGCGTTGCGCGACCTAGCCCCCAACGACTCAGGTGCTGGCGTTGCCGGCCTTCCACTGTGTCCACGGGATGTTCCAGTCGCCGAGGCCGTCGGTGCCGGGAAGCTGCGAGCCGACGGTGCCGACCACCTCGACGATGTCGCCGCGCTTGGTGTTCTCGTAGAACCACAGTGCGTTGGAGGTGCTCACGTTGAGGCATCCGTGGCTGACGTTGCTGTAGCCCTGGCTGCCCACCGACCACGGGGCGCCGTGCACATAGATGCCGCTGTAGGACATCTGGGTGGCGTAGTCCACCTCGGTGCGATACCCGTTGGGCGAGTTGACCGGAACGCCGTAGGTGGACGAATCCATCACCAGTTCGGCGTACCGGTCACCGACGATGTACACCCCGTTGTTGGTGGGCGAACTGTCCTTGCCCATCGAGATCGGCATAGTCTTGACCACCTCACCGTTGCGGCGCACGGTCAGCGTTTTGGTGGCGTCATCGGCGACCGCGATCACCTGATCGCCGATGGTGAAGTTGGTGCTGACGTTGTCCTGGCCGAACAGGCCGTCGCCGACCTCCACACCGTAGGTGTTGACCTCGACATTGACCTTGGTGCCGGGCTTCCAGTATTCGGCTGGGCGCCAACGAACCTCGCGATTGTTGAGCCAGTAGAAGGCGCCGTCCACCTTGGGGGTGGTGGTGACCTCGATGGCCTTCTCGGCGGCGGCGCGGTTGGTGATGTTCTCGTCGAAGCGGACCGCGATGGGCTGACCGACGCCGACGACCTCGCCCTCGTTGGGCAGTAGGTAGGGCATCGTCAGGTTTTCCGGCGAGTGCGTCTCGAAGGTCGCCTGGGTGGCGGCTTGGCCGCCCAGGCCCGAGGAGCGGGCATTGAGAGTGTAGCTCGCGTTGTACTCCAGCGGGTCGGTGCTCGACCAGGTGAGACCGTCCGCGCTGAACTCACCGGGGACCGGTGCGCCGTTCTCGTCGGTCAGGCTGACGGGCCCGAGGGCACCTCCCGCGGTGGTGACGGTCACCGGGTCGTCGACGGTGACGCCGACGGCACCGTTGGTGACCGACGCGGTGAGCTTGGGTATCAGCAGATCCCCGTACGGGGTGCCCTTGTCCGCGATGGTCTTCGGCTGTTCGGGGGCCTGGTTGCCGCTGCACGCGGCAACGGTGAACACCGTGGTCAACGCCACTGCGATCACTTTTGGCCATGTCTTGCGCCGACGCGCGCTGCCCACCGGCGAGACCTGCACCATCTGTTCTGCTCCACTTTGTTTCACAAGGACCCGCGGGATCACGGAGACTTGGCAATAGTCTAAGGGAACCTCCGACAACCGGCCGTCCACGAAGCGGTGGAACTGTGATCGTCATGCGGATTTCACCTCACAGCGTCGGTGCTGTTATTGTCTCCAACGCGCGCCGTTAGCTCAGTTGGTAGAGCAGCTGACTCTTAATCAGCGGGTCCGGGGTTCGAAACCCTGACGGCGCACCACCACAAAGGCCCTGCTTCGGCAGGGCCTTTGTCGTTTCGGGGCATTTTGCCGCTGGTCCCACCAGCCACTTTCGCCCCAAAACGTCTCCACAGGGTCTCCACGCGCCGGGAACTGACCCCTTCACAGCAAAGGCGTGTCTGCGCCATTTGTCGGTGACGCAACCTACGCTCGCGCCATGAGTTCAACGCACCCAGCGCACTGGTGGCCGATGGGCGCGGTTGTCACGTTGGGCGTCGCAGGCACCGCGGCCACGCTCAACACGACAGGATGGCTTCGTCCGACGTGGGAGTGGCTTCACCACTGGCGAGTCCCCGTTTCTGAGTCCACCCGTTTCTAGAGTCGGGTTGGTGTGATCCAGATTCAGTTGATGCTGCAGGCCATCGGTGTGTGGCTGCACCTGCAGACCGCAGCGTACTCGGCTGGTGTGCGGTAGCCCAGGGCCGAATGGCGGTGGCGGTGGTTGTGGTCGGCCTTGAAGTCGCCAATGACCACGCGGGCCTCGAGCAGGGTGTTCCAGTGGTTGCGGTTGAGGCACTCCTTGCGTAGCCGGTTGTTGAACGATTCGATATGCCCGTTGTTCCATGGCGTGCCCGGCGGGATATACGACATGCCGAATCTCCCGTCGCAGAACTGTTGCAGCGCTTGAGAAATGAACTCCGGGCCATTGTCCATCCGCAGCACCTTCGGCGGCCCGCCGGCCGCGGCGAACACTTTCTTGAGCTCGTCGACGAGCCGCTCTGCAGTGATCGAGCGTTCGACGATGTTGAGCAGCGACACCCTCGTGTGTTCGTCGATCATCGACGCGATCTTGATCGCCTTGCCGTCGATGGTGGAGTCGAACTGGAAGTCGATCGCCCACACCACGTTCGGCGCGTCGGCCACGATCGGCGGTATCGAGGAGACCCCGGCCCGCTTTCGCGGACTACGGACCCGCACCTGTAGTCCCTCCTCGCGCCACAGACGGTGGATCTTCTTCTTGTTGACCTCACGGCGCTCGTCGTAGTGCAACGCCGCCCAGGCACGTCGGAACCCATGGCACGGGTGCTTGACCGCGTAGGAGCGCAGCCAGGCCCGCATCTCGGCGTCAGGATCGGCGGGGGTCTGCGACAACGGCAGACGTCGGCAGGTGGAGCGGGCCAGCCCAACGGCTTTGCATGCCAGCCGTTCCGACATGCCCAACGTGGTGGTGAGCATGTCGACGGCGCGGCGCTTGGCAGCTGGGCCTAAAATTTTCCCTTGGCGACCTCCCGCAAGGCGTCTTTGACCAGCTCGGCCTCGGCGAGCAGGCGCTTGAGCCGGGCGTTCTGCTCGCGAAGCTCTTTGAGTTCTTTGGCGGCGTCGGTGTCCATGCCACCGTAGGAGCGGCGCCAGTTGTACAACGTCGCCGGCGACACCTCCAGCTCCGCGGCGATTTCCTCGCCGGTCTTGCCTTCGGCAGCCAACTCATCGGCGCGGCGCAACTTGCGCACGATGTCCTCCGCGGAATTCCGCTTCCGACCAGCCATACGTTTCATCGTCCCTTCTCGCCCGACATCGGGCTACAGGACTCTAAAACTGGTTGGACTCAGTCAGTGGGAACACGCCACCACGTCTCGCCGGAAGGCTGGTCCGCCGCTGCGGCTTGGGTTGCGGTTGCAGTCGGCCTTGCGACTGTTCTTGTCGGCGGGCGATACGCAAAGCAACAGGTAGATAGGGCGCAGGGACAGATCCAGGAGGCTCAAGCCGCCCGACTTGCCCAGGAAAAGCAATCGCAAACAGCTTTAGAGACGCAAATTCGGCTCGCGAGTGAAGCTATTGCCGCGCAAGCAGAGCTGAATCAGAAAGTCTTAAAACATGACGCTGAACAGGAGCAAAAAATCCGGCAAGAACAGGCACAGCCTAATGTGGTTCTATATAGCGAACTAAATCCCACCGTAAAACAATACGTTGAGATAGTTGTAAAGAATTTTGGAGATACTGTCAAGACCTGTGGATGAGGTTGTTTCAGGCGACCTCCGTTTCGGTTGATTCGCCGGTCTCGGCGGGGGTGATGTCGATGGGGCGTTCGAGCAGTTTGCCTTTGTGGAAGACGGCGCCGGCACGGACCAGTGCGACCAGGTGCGGGGCATTGACCGCTCGCCAGCGAGCTTGCGCAGCGTCGATCAGCTTGTAGGCCATGGCAATTCCCGCTGCTCGGGATCCGGGGCCCTTGGTGACCTTGGTCCGCAACCGCACGGTGGCGAAGGTCGACTCGATCGGGTTGGTGGTGCGCAGGTGGATCCAGTGCTCGGCGGGGTACTTGTAGAACTCCAAGAGCACGTCGGCGTCATCGACGATCTTGGCGACCGCCTTGGGGTACTTGGCGCCATAGTCGATCTCGAAGGCCTTGATCGCGACCTGGGCCTTGTCGATGTCCTCGGCGTTGTAGATCTCCCGCATCGCCGAGATTGCGCCCGGATGTGCTGACTTGGGCAGCGCAGCAAGCACATTGGCCTGCTTGTGAAACCAGCAGCGTTGCTCGCGGGTTTCGGGGAACACCTCGCGCATCGCCTTCCAGAACCCCAGCGCCCCGTCGCCGACAGCGAGCACCGGCGCAGTCATCCCGCGGCGGCGACAGGAGCGCAGCAGATCAGCCCACGACTCGGTGGACTCCCGGTATCCGTCGGTGAGCGCGACGAGCTCCTTGCGGCCATCGGACCGCACGCCGATCATCACCAGCAGGCAGAGTTTTTCCTGCTCGAGGCGAACCTTGAGGTGGATCCCGTCGACCCACAGGTAGACGTAGTCGGGTGCCCGACAGGTCACGGTCTTGGAAGGTCTTGGCCTCGTCCTGCCACTGCGATGTCAACCGGGTGATCGTCGTGGCCGACAATCCCGCACCAGAGCCCAGGAACTGCTCCAGCGCCGGACCGAAGTCACTCGTTGACAAACCGTGCAGGTAGAGCAGCGGCAGCACCTCGGCCATCTGCGGCGACTTACGTGACCACGCCGGCAGAATCGCCGAGGAGAACCGTTGCCGCTCTGCGGTATCGGCGTCGACGCGCTTGTCGTTGACGCGCGGCGCCGTCACCGTGACCGCCCCCGCCGCAGTCAGCACGTCACGCTCGCGGTGGTAGCCGTTACGGACCACCAAACGCCGCCCGTGCTCGTCGACTTCACTGGCATGGGCGTCAATGTAGGCGGCGACCTCGGCCTGCAATGCCGCCGCGAGCATCTGCCGAGCGCCGTCGCGGACGATCTCATCGAGCAACGACCGACCGACACCGTCGCTCTTCTCGTTGGTGCATTCCTGGTCGTGAACTACCGTGAGCATGGGCGTACCTTCCCGAACCAGCGCGCCAACGCCGGCCTTGATCAGAGAACCTTGGACTTCAGATCATCCTCGGGAAGGTGCGCCCACTTTCACCCCACCTCGCCGAGGCTCATCCACAGGTTCTGATCATTGCTCATACGGATCGCCGCAGGTCAGAAGTTAACCGGGAACGTTCTCCCAATCAGCGGGTCCGGGGTTCGAAACCCTGACGGCGCACCACCACAAAGGCCCTGCTTCGGCAGGGCCTTTGTGGTTGGAGGCGCTGTCGACAAGACGCCCTACGGTTCGCCGCCCAGCCCGCGGCTGGTACGGGCCGCGACGTCACGGCCCTGTGGCTCGAGTTCGTCGAACCGGCCCTCGGTGATGCGACTGCTCGGCCCCACACCGACAGTGCGGCCACCACGCCGGAGAGCCCCACGATGGGCGCCCCGAGCGAGAGACCGCCGAGGTTCATCGAATAGCCCCGTTCCCGAACGTCGTTGACCACCGTGCGAATGCGGTCGGGGTCGGTGATGGTGTCCGGGGTCTGGGCCGGTAGCGGCCCGGCCAGGTAGTCGTCGAGGTAATCCTGACCACTTGCCGACAGATACGCTCGACAAGCACCAGCGAGTCGCCGTCCGGCGCGGCCAGGTGGATCGTCGCGGTGGTCGCCAACTGCAAGTCGTTCATGACCGGCATCTTCGTCGTCCGGCTCACGAAGGTGGGCGAGGACGCCGCGATCGCGCGCGCCACCGGCAGGGCGACCCGGCGCACCCGATGACACGGGGACCGAACCGTCGAATATAAGCGATACGAAAACCTGCCATTGCTCGACACGCTGTGCAATGATCACAATTCACTCAGCAAATTGATTACTTGCACACTGAATTGCCTTGAGCGTCAATTAATTCGAGCTATTTCCAGTAACCCAACGGGGCTGGTGAACACGGAGGAATTGGGAATCAGCACCCCGCGGGGATGGTGCCGAGGCGAGAGGACCAGCGATGACACGCCACCGCAACATCGGCCATCGATTGACACTCCCCTGCCTTCTACTAGGCGTGACGGCACTGAGCGGATGTGGCATCCACATCGAGACCATCGCCCAACCACTGCCGTATGACGGGTCACCGGCCGCGGTCCACAACCCGTCGCCGGCGGCTTCGCAGATATTCGCCCCGTGCGTCTCGGCCAATGCCGAACCGCTTCGGCACTCCGCTTCGGCAATCGCCGACCTCCTTGTCGGCAAAGACCGATATCGGACAGATTGCGCACCGAATCCGGACACGAACATTCCGCTCGACGACATCATCGAACGCGCCCCCCAGGTGCTGACCCCACAACCGGTGGTCGCCACGCCGGCCAACCCCGTAGCCCCAGGCGTCCTGGTCACCGACGAACTCGTCGGCGCTGTGCTGACCGGCACGCATGAGTACTGGTACCAGCCGGTCATCGGCCCGGCGTAACCCGATATTCACACCGAACCGTTCCCCCGCCCGCGATCGTTCGGGTAGCGTTGCCGCCGACGTCGACGTCAATTATCTCTGCAAACCTCTGCGAAGTTCCGTCTGATGTGCTGAATCGCAATCAGATGGCGGAGTTATACCGACTGCCACCGAACGAAACGGTAGCTGGGAAACGCAAAGTTCCAGGTAGATGCCCAGGAAGAAGTTCAGCCCAGGACCCATCCCCGTGCTAGTGTCAAGTTAGCTGAACATCGAGCACAGTCAGATGCAGCGCACCGCCGAGGCAGGAAACGAGGTATTAGCTGATGCCAGCCCAGAGCGCACCGAGCCCCTCGGCCGCCATGCCGGATGGCACGCCGCTCGACGGCGTCGCCGCGGTCATCAGCTGCAGCCGCTTGGGCCGCACCGCCAACCCGCCCACCTTCTCCCTGACGGACTGGCTGCGGCCGCGTCGCCGCCGCGTCAGCGGCGCCTGATCCGGCGGATCACCAGCACCACGACCACGGTGCCCACGCCTACCAGCGACACCAGAACCGGCGGCTTCGTCACGAACGCCACGACCTTGGCTTTGGCATCGTCGGCGAGGCGCTGAGGATTCGCGCGTACGGCGAGACTGTCCACCGTCGCGGCCAGCTGATCACGAGCCTGGTCGATGTCCTTCTTGATCGCCTCGGGATCCCGATCAGCCACTGTGTCCTCCATGTCGTCGGCGTACCGAATTACCCTAGAGCAGCCGGAGCCGACCACGCTGCCCCGGTCGAGAAAGAAAGGCGTATCCACGCATGGCACAGACCCCGCGGCTGGCAGTCGGCGACAAGGCACCCACCTTCAGCCTCCCCGATGCCGACGGCAACACCGTCAAGCTCTCCGACTTCACGGGACGCAAGGTGATCGTGTACTTCTACCCGGCGGCCTCCACCCCGGGTTGCACCAAGCAGGCCTGCGATTTCCGGGACAGCCTCGCCGAGCTCAACGACGCCGGCCTCGATGTCGTCGGCATCTCCCCCGACAAGCCCGAGAAGCTGGCCAAGTTCCGCGACGCCGAAGGACTGACCTTCCCGCTGCTGTCCGACCCGGAGAAGAAGGTGCTGACCGCCTGGGGCGCGTTCGGTGAGAAATCCATGTACGGCAAGACCGTGCAGGGTGTCATCCGGTCGACCTTCCTGGTCGACGAGAAGGGCATCGTGGAGGTCGCGCAGTACAACGTCAAGGCCACCGGGCATGTGGCCAAGCTGCGTCGCGACCTATCGGTCTGAGCCCAGCGCCTCCAGAAACAGCGCCTCCGAGGTCGCCGCGCGCTCCAGCACACCCAGGTGCAGGCTCTCGTTGATGCTGTGCGCCTGGGTGCCCGGATCCTCGACGCCGGTGACGAGGATAGCGGCGTCCGGGAACGCGGCGGCGAACTCGGCGATGAACGGGATCGACCCGCCCATCCCCATGTCGATCGGCTCGCGGCCCCACGCGGTCTGAAAGGCCTGCCGGGCAGCGTCATACACCGGGCCGGTGGCGTCGATGGCGTACGGCTGCCCGACATCGCCCGGGGTGACGGTGACCCGCGCGCCCCACGGTGCGTGCGCCTCCAGATGCCGGGTCAGGGCCGCGAGGTGCTCCCGGGCGTCACCGCCCGGCGCCACCCGCATGCTCACCTTGGCCCGGGCGCTGGGCACCAGGGTGTTCGACGCCTTGTCGATGGGCGTGGTGTCGATGCCGATGACCGTGATGGCCGGGCGCGCCCACATCCGTTGCACCACCGGGCCCGAACCGATCTGCCGGACACCGTCGAGCAGGCCGGAGTCCGCCCGCACCCGCGCCTCGCTGAACTCGACCTCGGCGGCGGTCGCCTCGTGCAGTCCCTCGACGGCGACGTTGCCGTCGTCGTCGTGCAGGCTGGCCAGTACCCGGATCAGCGCGCTCAGCGCGTCGGGAACCACGCCGCCCCACAGCCCGGAGTGCAGCCCGTGGTCCAGGGTCGCGACCTCCACCACACAGTCGGCCAGCCCGCGCAACGACACGGTCAGCGCGGGGATGTCGACACCCCAGTTGTCGGAGTCGGCGATGATGATGACATCGGCGGCCAGCAGGTCGCGATGTGCGTCCAGCAGCGCGGGCAGTGACGGCGACCCGGACTCCTCCTCGCCTTCGACGAAGACGGTGACACCCACAGGCGGGTTACCGCCGAATGCCCGGAACGCCGCCAGATGCGTTGCGATACCGGCCTTGTCGTCGGCGGTGCCGCGGCCGTACAGCCGGCCGTCACGTTCGGTCGGTTCGAACGGCGGCGAGTGCCACTGCGCGCTGTTGCCCTCGGGCTGCACGTCGTGGTGGGCGTAGAGCAACACCGTCGGCGCACCCTCGGGGGCGGGGTGACGGGCGATGACCGCGGGCGCACCGCCGGCGCTGACGGTGCGGATGTCACTGAAACCGGCCTCTGCCAACAACTTCGACGTCAGCTCGGCGCTGCGATGCACCTCCGGGCGGCGCGCCGGGTCCGCCCACACCGATTCGATACGCACCAGTTCTTCGAGATCGGCGCGCACCGAGGGCAGCAGCTCTTGCACGCGGGCGGCAACATCGGTCATGGCTCAAGGCTAGCCCGCGGCCGCCGTGCATGAGCGACCGCAAGACGTCACGCCGGCCTGATGTTTCATGCACCGACACGGCCGCTCGCACACCTGGCCAGGCGCCTACCAGGTTTCAGCCAATTCGCGCCCCGCCGTTCGAAACTGAGACTGTGTACGTCTCACCGCCGGATTACCTACATCGCTTCAGCTTCACACGGTCCACCCGTGGCCAGACTGAAGCCACGTAGGAACGTGTGAACATGCAGCAGGTCCGAGCTCCCGGCATGGCCGCTGACCGACGAGCGTGCGCAAACTCCCCCGCGAGCGCGCGTGTCCGGCCTCAGACACGCACGCTCGCGGGGTGGAGGGTCAGGCTTCGAGGATGGCGACCGCGGCCGCGGTGTCGGCCTCATGTGTCAGCGACAGGTGGATCGTCACGTCCTTCAGATGCTCGGCGATGGCACCGGACAACCGCACCTTCGGGCGGCCCCACATATCGGTGACCACCTCGATATCGCGGTGGATTCCCTCCGGCAGCATCGGCCGCTTCGAGAAGCGCGACCCCGACCAGGCCTTGATCACCGCTTCCTTGGCCGCCCACCGCGCCGCGAGGTGACGCGCCGCCGACGAACTCTTGTCCGCGGCGTCGCGCCTCTCCCCCGGCGTGAAGGTCTCGGCGAAAACGGTGCCAGGCTGGTCAACCTGCTCGGCGAAATCCGGAATCGACACCAGGTCGATCCCTACCCCAACAATGCCCATTCCGGAGACGCTAGCCGACTCGCTTTCGGTCACTTCGAGTAGTGGTCGTCAGCACCCAGGCGGGCGTCGGGATTGAGCAGCATGGCCGCTTCCTGACGCTTCTCCGGGGTGTCGTTGCCGAACCGGCGATCGGCCGGCTTCTCGTACAGCGCGGGCCCACCGGCGATCGCCGAGGCGAGCCGCCGCTGACCATCGAGCACGCGGGCGTTGGCCCGGGCCTGGTAGTCGGCACGCTGATCGGCCGGCAGCGCGGCCAGCAGCGCCTGCGGATGCACCAGGGCCACCAGACCGGACACGTGGCCGAACCCGAGGCTGGTCACCAGACCGGCCTTGAGCGGGAACTTCTCCCCCAAGTGCAGGGGTTCGCGCACCCAGACGAAGTGCTTGGCGTGGTTCAGCTCATCGTCGACGCAATCCAGGCTGCGGTTGGGCGGGATGACGCCGTCACGCAGGATCTGGCACAGACCCATCATCTGGAAGGCCGCGGCACCGCCCTTGGCGTGACCGGTGAGGCTCTTCTGGCTGACCACGAACAGCGGCGCGCCCTTCGAGCGTCCCAGCGAGGCCGCGAGCCGCTCGTGCAGCTCGGTCTCGTTGGGATCATTGGCCAGCGTCGAGGTGTCGTGCTTGGAGATCACCGCGATGTCGTCGGCACCGACACCCAGCTTGGCCAGCGAACGGGCCAACCGGGATTGGGTGCCACCGCGACCGGAGGCCAGCGCACCAATGCCCGGAGCCGGGATCGAGGTGTGCACACCGTCACCGAAGGACGAGGCGTAGGCCACCACGGCCAGCACCGGCAGGCCCATCTGCACCGCGAGGTCACCGCGGGTCAGCAGAATCGTTCCGCCACCCTGGGATTCGACGAACCCGAGCCGGCGACGATCGTTGGCGCGGGAGAACTTCGAATCGCTGATGCCCTTGGCGCGCATGACCTCGGTATCCGCGGTGGCCGACATGTCGCCGAAACCGGTCACGGCCTCCAGCGTCAGGTCGTCGTAACCACCGGCGACCACGAACTCGGCCTTGCCCAGCTGGATCTTGTCGACACCCTCCTCGACCGACACCGCCGCCGTGGCGCACGCCGCGACCGGGTGGATCATCGAGCCGTAGCTGCCGATGTAGGACTGCACCACGTGGCCGGCGAAGACGTTCGGCAGCACCTCCTGCAGGATGTCGTTCGGCTTGCTCTGACCCAGCAGGTTGCCGTGGAACATTCGCTGCATCGAGGTGAGTCCACCGATACCGGTGCCCTGCGTGCAGGCCACCAGGCTCGGGTGCACCCAGCGCATCAGCTCCGACGGTGTGAAGCCCGCCGACAGGAACGCGTCCACCGTCGTGACCAGGTTCCACAGCGCCAGACGGTCGACAGAACTCGCCATGTCCTGGCTCACGCCGTACACGGTCGGGTCGAACCCGGTAGGCACCTGGGCGCCGACCGTGCGCGACATCGTCGCCTTGCGTGGCACCCGGATTTCGGTGCCCGCCTTGCGGGTCACCTGCCAGTCGCCGCTATCGGGGACCGGCGCGATGACGGTGTGCTCCGGATCGGACTGGGCGAAACCGCGAGCATCCGTCTCCGAGGACACCACGAAGCTGAAGTCCTTGTCCAGGAACACCGACACCAGCAGCGGTGCGGTGTGATCCGAGGTGATCGCCCCATCGTCGATGAACTCGCGGATGCCGACCTTGGCGACCACGGCATCGTGGTAGCGCTCGACCAGTTCGGCCTCGTCCACCAGATCACCGGTCTCGGTGTCGTACCAGCCCGGCTTGGGATCGTCTTCCCACTTCACCAACCCGGTGGTCCAGGCCAGCTCCAGGACGCCGGCGGCCGACAGCTCGCCGGACACCTCCATCTCGAAGCGGGTCCGCGAGGAACCGTACGGTCCGAGCTCAGCGCCACCGACGATCACCACCAGATCGGCGGGGTCGACGTCCAGGTCGTCCCACGCCGGGGGCGGGGCCGCGGCGTATCCGCGCGGCGGCGAGGGCAGAGCGCGGATCTTGCCGGCCTCGTCATCGTCGTCGTCATCGTCGGCCGCGGCGGACATCTCCTCGCGGGCCTTGGCGGCCAGCTCGGCCATGTCGATCTCGATCTCGCCGAGACCGCCGGTCATGTCGACCTCGATCGGCGCACGGGCGGCGGCGACCTTGGACTCGATATCGCACAGCGCCAGCAGCTTCGAGGCCATCTCGGCGGTGGTGTAGGTGGTCAGGCCGGCCTCTTCGACGGCGCCGACGATGGCGTCGTTGTGGCCCATCAGACCGGTCCCCTTGGTCCAGCCGATCAGCGCGTGCGCCAGCGAAACACGCTGGCTCCACGAGGATTCGGCCTTCCAGCGGGTGACCACGGCGTCCAGCGCCGCCTTGGCCTCGCCGTAGGCGCCGTCACCACCGAACATGCCCCGGTTGGGCGAGCCCGGCAGCACCACGTGCAGACGCGAAGCGATGTCACGCTCGGCGCCCAGATGCGACAGGCCGGCGATGAGCCGCTGCACGGCCCACAGCAGGACCTTCATCTCCATCTCGGAGCGCGCACCGGCATCGGAGAGATCCCCACCCACCCGCGGTGCGGCGAACGGGAACAGCAGCGTCGGGTTCTGCGCGTCCTTGAGGTGTATGGACTTCGGGCCGAGGTTCTCGGTCTGCTCGTTACCGACCCACTCGACGAGTGCGTCGATATCCGAGTAGGACGCCATGTTGGCCGGAACCACCCACAGGGTGGCATTGAACCGGGCGTGATCGCGGTAGAGCGTGCGGTAGAACGCCAGCCGGTCATCATCGAGGCGCGAGGTGGTGGCGATGACGGTCGCGCCGCCCTCCAGCAGCTGGGCGGCCACCGATGCGGCGATGGAGCCCTTCGAGGCACCCGTCACCACGGCGACTTCGTTGGCGTAACCACCCTTGTCCGGGTTCTCCGCACCGGCGGCGGCGCGGCCGTACAGCGCGGCGTGCACGTTGCGGCCGTGGGCCAGGGCCCGGCCCTGCCACCAGCTGGCCTGGGTGCCGACGATGTTGCCCGCACCCTCGAAGCTCTGCGACAAACGCTGCCAGTCGGCGTCGATCTCGCTCTCGTCGAGCAGCCAGAACCGGGCCAGATCCTCACGGGCACTTGCCCACCGGTCGTCGAACACCACGGCCTTGCGGGCGTCGAACACCGGGGACACCAGACGCGGCCAGTCCGAACCGAGTTCGGTCGTCACCAGGTCGATCAGATCGGCATCGCTGACGGTTTCCTCGGCGCTGACCTGGTTGTCCAGTCCGAGCTGCCCCAGGATCGTGCGCGCGGCGTTGGCCAGCACGCCGTTGGGCCCGGTGACCTGCTCGGCGAACTCGCCGAGCGCCGCCGAGTCCACCACGCCGCCACCGGCGGCACCGGAGGACGGCAGGCTGACCGGGATGCCCTTGCGCGCACCGACCGCCTGCACCGCCGCGTCGATCACCTTGTCGACGGAAGCGGCGTCGGCGAGCGCACCGTCGTGCAGGCCGCCCATGTTGCCGCCGCGGACACTGGAACCCTCGCGGGTGCCCAGCGCCACCTCGGCGGTGACGTGCTTGGTCCAGCCGGGGCCCAGTTCCCATGTCTTGGAGACACGTTCGTTGATGTAAGCCGGCCGCTTGCCGGACGGTCCGAAGACGGTCCGCAGCTGATCGTTGATCGAGTCCGACAGCACCGGGCCGAACGGCTTGTAGGTGCGGGCCAACTTGGTCACCTGCGCCTTGAGGCCGGCCAGATCGGCTTCGGCCGCGCCGTCGATGGCGCCGAGGTTCAGCTCGGAGCCCAGGTCCACCAGCATCTGGTTACGCCGCGAGGACGCACCGTCGGTGATGGATTCGATGGAGTCCAGCGGCTCGATCTGGTCGAGGCGCATCTTGGATGCCAGCGCGATGAGCACCAGAGTGGCATCGGCAGCGTCGAAGCCGATGTCGTCGGGGCGCGGGCCACCGCTGGGTGCGGCGGCCGGTGCCGGTGCGGCCGCGGGAGCCGCGGCCGCCGGGGCGGCCTCGGTGGCGGCCGCGGGTGCGGCCACCTCTTCCTCGGGCTCCGGGTCGGTGTCGGTGGCGAACAGCACCGCGGCGTCACGCTCGGCGTTGAGCACCTCGGTGGTGTTGTGGGAGTACTCGGGCAGCTTCAGCGTGTTGGTGGCCAGCCCCGCCACGGTCGGCGCGGTCTTGACGCCGATCTCGACGAATCGCTCGACCCCGAGACCACCGGCGGCCTCTTCGATGAACAGCAGATCCTGGGTCTCGATCCAGCGCACCGGGCTGGCGAACTGCCATGCCAGCAGCTCGATCACGACCTTGCGCATCAGCTCGCGCGGACGCTCGTTACGCCAGGTGTCGTAGTCGGCGAGGATCTCGTCGAGCGGCTCGGCGGGCACCAGATCGCGGATCTCCTGGATGAAGTCGCGGTCCAGGGTGAACGGCCGCGGCACCAGGTTCGGGATGTACTTGCCCACCAGCAGGTCCGGGTCGGCGTCGGTCGGCATGACCCGCTCCAGGGAGCGGCGGAAGTCGGCCACACCGACACGCAGCACCTCGGAGTGGAACGGCACGTCGATACCGGGCACCAGGATGAACGACCGCTTGCCGCCGCTGATCTCGCGGCGCCGCTCGATCTCCTCCTCCAGGGCCTCCAGGCCGCGCACGGTACCGGCGATGGCGTACTGCGAGCCCCGCAGGTTGAAGTTCACGATCTGAAGAAATTCTCCAGTACGAACGCTGATCTCCTCGACGAACGCCGTGACATCGTCATCGGGCAGGTCGATCTGGGACGGGCGGATCGCGGCCAACCGGTAATTGGAGCGGCCCTTCTCGTCGCGCGGCACGATGTCGTGCATCTTGGAGCCGCGGTGGAAGACGACCTCGAGCAGCGCGGGCAGCTCGTACACGCCGGAAACGCAAGCCAGCGCGGTGTATTCACCGACGGAGTGCCCGCAGGCGATGGCGCCTTCGACGAAGGCACCCTGCTCACGCATCTCGGCGACCTGTGCGGCAGCCACCGTCGCCATGGCGACCTGGGTGAACTGCGTCAGGTACAGCACACCCTCGGGGTGGTGGTAGTGCACACCGGAGGCGATCAGGCTGGTCGGGTTGTCCTTGACCACGTGCAGCACCGAGAAGCCCAGCGTGTCACGGGTGAACTTGTCGGCGATGTCCCACACCTTGCGGGCGGCCTTGGACCGGGCGCGGACCTCCATGCCCATGCCCTTGTGCTGAATGCCCTGGCCGGGGAAGGCGTACACCGTCTTCGGGGCGGCCAGCTGTGCGGTCGCGGCCATCACCAGATCGCCGGCGACCTTCGCGGTGACCTCGATGATCTCCGCGCCACGGTCGATGCCGACCCGGTCGACGCGGAATTCGATCTCGTCACCGGGCAGGACCATGCCCAAAAAGCGCGAGGTCCAGCCCACCAGGCGGGCCGGTGGGGTGGCGCGGCCGTCGGTGGCGGTCACCACGTGCTGAGCGGCGGCCGACAGCCACATGCCGTGCACGATCGGGCCCTTGAGCCCGGCCAGCAGCGCTGCGGCACGGTCGGTGTGGATCGGGTTGTGGTCACCGGACACCACGGCGAACGCGCTCATATCGGTGGGCGCGGTCAGGGTGACGTCACGACGACGGCGCCGTGGGGTGTCGGTGGCGTTGTCGGTCATGGCGCCGCCGGCACGGACCGGGTCCTCCAGCTCGACGGCACCCGTGCGGCCGCGGATGGCGAACCGCTCTTCCAGGCGCGCCAGTTCGGTGCCCTCGGCATCGGTGATCAGCACGCTGACCGGCACGACGCGTCCGACCTCGGTGTCGACTGCCTCCGAAGCCGTTGCGGTGACCGTCAATTGGGATTCCGATGTGGGCATCGGTGCGAGCAGGTGCGCGGCGTGGTCCAGGTGCACCAGGCTGAGCAGGCCCTCGATGACCGGGAAACCGGCATCGGTGGCGGCAGATCCGATGGTGGCGAACACCGCGGGCCAGCAGCGGCCGACCAGGGCGTCGGGCACCAGGGTCAGGCCCGGGGCCAGCGGGGCGCCGAAGGTGGCGGTGACGCCGGTGTGATCGGCGACCTCCTCGGGGTCCCAGCCGACGGTGACCGTCGCGGTGCCGTCGACGACGGCGGGCAGTGCATCGACCCCGTCGACGCCGGCGGCGATGGCCAGCACCGCACGCATCGCCGCGGCGGCATCCTCGGTGGTGACGACGGGCATGCCGCCATCGACCGTGGCCGCCGGCAGCGTCAGCTCGATGTTGATCCAGATGTCGGACAGCGGCACGCTCAGCGTGACGCCCTCATCGGTGAGTTCCAGCCGCGAGCCGGTGGACGGATGGGTGGCCGCACGATTCTCGTTGACCTGCCACTCGCTGGGGGCGCCGATGCGGTGCACCGGGTTGATCGCGGTACGGCCGGCCCACAGCACATCCGGCGAATCCAGCACCACGGCAATGGGTCCGGTGACCGCGGCGTTGGCCTGGCGGCGGGACACCACCGGGACGGCGACGGCTCCGCTGGCCACGACCTCGTCGACGGCGGCCTGCTCGAAGCGGTCCAGCAGATCACCGACGGGCTCGTCGACCCGGGTGATACCGGCGACGGCGGCGGTGCCGGGGATGATGCAGACCTGGTCTGCGGTGTAGCGGGCATCGTGGGCCTGCCACAGGGAATCGCTGCGCCACCAGCGGCGCACATCCTTGTCGATGACCGGCACGAAGTTGACCGGCTTGCCCGGGGTCTTGCACAGGGTGGTGAAGAAGGGCACGTCGGCCGGGTGCAGCTTGATGGTCTCGGCGTCCGGGTACCGGTTCAGCAGGATGTCGACGGCAGCGGCCGGATGCTCCAGCAGCGCTTGGCTTTCGGCGTCGCCGGCGAACAGGGTGTCGATCGGGCCCGAGTCGCTGGGATGCAGGCGGGCCTCGGCGCGCTTGAGCATCTCCTCGAAGCGGCCCCGCCAGGTGACGTCCAGCCACGGCGAATCCGCGGCCTTGGTGTCGGCGGTGGAATCGCCCTCACCGATGGCCAGCTCGACGTAGCGGTCCAGCCACTGCAGGTAGGTCATGTCGGAGACATCACCGAAGTACGGCTTGGCGGTGTCGGCCATGGCCGCGATGATCTCGTCGCGGCGCTCGGCGACGGCGTCGGCGTCACCGGCGACCTCGTCGAGCAGACGGCCGCAACGCGAGGCGGTGTTGTCGATCTCGTGGATGTCGGCGCCGAGCTGGCTGCGACCGGAGGCCATGCCGCCCTGGGCTTTTCCGGCTCCGACCCACACATCGGTGCCCTTGGTGTCCACCAGGAGCTGCTTGACCGCAGGTGAGGTGGTGGCTTCCAGGGTGGCCATCGCGGCGGTGCCGACCAGGATGCCGTCGACCGGCATCAGCGGGAAGCCGTAGTCGTGTGCCCAGCGACCGGCCAGGTAGTCGGCCGCACGCTCGGGGGTACCGATACCGCCGCCGACGCAGATGGTGATGTTGGACAGCTTGCGCAGGTCCGCGTAGGTGGCCAGGAGCAGGTCGTCGAGGTCCTCCCACGAGTGGTGACCACCGGCGCGGCCGCCCTCGATGTGGGCGATGACGTCCTTGCCCGGAACCTCGGCCGCGATCTTGATCACGGACTTGATCTGGTCGATGGTGCCCGGCTTGAACACCACGTGGGTGATGCCGATCTCGTTGAGTTCCTCGATGAGCGCCACGGCTTCGTCGAGCTCCGGGATGCCGGCGGTGACGACGAGACCGTCGATGGGCGCACCGGACTGGCGCGCCTTCTGCACCATGCGCTTTCCGCCCACCTGCAGCTTCCACAGGTACGGGTCCAGGAACAGCGAGTTGAACTGGAAGGCGCGGCCCGGCTCGAGCAGCTGGGTCAATTCGGCGATACGGTCGTCGAAGATCTTCTCGGTGACCTGGCCGCCACCGGCGAGCTCAGACCAGTGCCCGGCGTTGGACGCTGCGGCGACGATCTTGGCGTCGACGGTGGTCGGGGTCATCCCGGCCAGCAGGATCGGCGAATAGCCGGTGAGGCGGGTGAACTTGGTGGACAGCTTCACCGAGCCGTCGGGCAGGGTGACCGTCGAGGGGGCGTAGCTCGTCCACGGTGCGGGCACCTCGGGCACGGCGCCGACGGTGAACAGGCTGCGCTGACCGGCGCGGGTGGCGGCGGCCACGATGCCCATGCCCAGGCCGCGGATCACCGGGGCGGTCAGGCGGGTGACGGTGTCGGCGGGGCCGAGGTCGATGATCCAGCGGGCGCCCGCGTCGTGCAGGGCTTCGACGTCGGCGACCCAGTCGATGGGGCTGACGAAGATGGACTCGACCATGCGGTGGGCCAGCTCGGCATCGATACCGCACTGGGCCGCCCAGCGGTCCACGAGCGCGACGCCGTCGGCCAGCCGCGGCGTGTGGAACCCGACCTCGACCTGGACGGGGTTGAACACCGGGGAGAACACCGCGCCGCCGCGCAGCTTGTTCTTGCGCTCGGCTTCTTCCTTCTCGGTGATCTTCGAGCAGTACAGCTCGAAGCGGCCGAGCTGTTCGGGGGTGCCGGTGATGACGACGGAGCGACGGCCGTTGCGGATGGACAGCACGGGGGGCAGCACGGTGCGCACGTCGGTGGAGAACTCTTCGAGCAGCTCGGCGATGCGGTCGGGGTCGACATTGGTGACCGAGACCATCGGGGTCTTGTCACCGCGGCCGACCATGCCGCGCCGGCGGGAGATCAGCGAACCGGCCGCGCCGATCAGCTGCAGCAGCGCGAGCAGCTCGGCGTCGCGGGTGCCCTTGGCCTTGAGCGATTCGACACCCAGGATGCCCTGGGAGTGCCCGGCCATCGCGACCGGCGGAGTGCCCATCAGGTCCAGGCCCTGGCGCGTCAGCGCGCGGATGGCGGCCATCTGGGTGAGCAGGATGCCGGGCCCGGAGATGGCGGCGGTGGTGAGCTGCTTGGTGTCGGGCAGTGGCTCCTCGGCGGCCAGCGCGCGCACCCACTGCAGGGGTTCGAAGCCGATCGGGCGCACCACGACGAGTTCGCGGGCCACCGGCTCCAGCAGCAACGCCGCCTCGCCGACCAGCTCGCTGAGCTCGGACTCGATACCCGCGGAGCTGACCAGCTCCTCCAGGCTCTCCAACCAGGCGCCGCCCTGACCACCGAACGCGACCGCATACGGCTCACCGGCATTCAGCAGATCGACGAGCGCATGTGCGCCGGTCAAGGATCCCTCGTTCAGGCTGTGCTTGCTGCCGGCTGTCACCCTGTCGTGCTCGTTGATCGTCACGTTGTGTATCTCCCTCGGTGCAGTCTTTTTCACGCAATATCGCTGGTCGTTCCGGTGTGCCGCGTCGTCGCGGCGAGGATGCGTACGGGATCCCCGACGGCCCCGTCGTCCTGTTGGTTCTGTTGGTCGGCGGCGATTCAGCTTTGAATCTCCGTCGGGCTGGTTCTCATCGGCGCGATCCGGGAGCACCGGAAGCCGGCTCCAGACGCGCCCAGAGGACAGCCCAACCCCACTAAGAGTGTCATAAGAACTAGACCGATTTTCCGACCTTAAATGGTTACTGGCGAGTCTACGGACGGGTAACCATACGTCGGGTAACAACGACCCCCGCGCCGCTCAAAGCTCCGCGGGACAAACGTCCTGCATGCAGGCGGTTACGGTCGAGTAGCTATAACTTCCCAGATCAGCGCGATGCCGTTATGAAATCGTTATCTAAGAATTTGGTGTTCTCCGACAGCGCCGACGGCACTGCGAACCGTGCCCCAGAAAGGACATATCGCCCGGAAGTGTCCACCCACCGGTGAGCGGTGGCGAAAATTGTTTGCTGGCAATTATTACTGATCGGTAAGTTTTGCACCAGGTCCGACACCGGCGCTGCGCGATGCGGCCGATGTCGATGTTCACGGATCCGGGCACCCGTGGGCCGAGCACCGACTCCCAGCCCCCAGGAAGTGCCTCAGCGTGACCTTCTCCCGCCCAAGACCGGCGTCGTCTTCGAGGGATGTAGACCCGGCGCGCCGACCGGTCCGCCCCGACGACGTGTAGTTGCCAGCCCGACGTCAGGTTCTGTCGCCACCGGACACCGCCGCCGGCGGCCGCGCAAGCAGTGCCCGCCGCAGCTGGTCGACGATGACGGTGTGGCTGATCTCGACGCAGTCGGCGATCCACGGGCCCGGCGACGCCGGAGATCCGGGCCGGCCCGGCCCGCGCAGAACGAGCGAAGCACTGAATGCGCGTGAGAAAGCCCAGATGTCAATTCTGGCCACCTCGGTGAGCGATCTCACCGAGAGATGATTGGCGATTCATCCCACCAATTTGGGACCATTACCTTACTTCCCCCACCCGCCCAAGGAATCGAGGTCCGCGTGCGTCCCTGGATCATCTGGGCGACCGGACTACTCGCCTACATCGTGGCGGTGCTCAACCGCACCACGCTCGGAGTGTCCGGGCTGGAGGCCGGCGACCGCTTCCACGCAGGTCCCAGCGTGCTGTCGACGTTCGTGGTGCTGCAGATCATCGTCTACGCGGGCGCCCAGGTGCCGGCCGGCGTGCTGCTCGACCGCTACGGCTCCAAGCTCCTCATCATCTCCGGCGCCGCACTGATGGTGACCGGCCAGCTCGCGATCGCACTCACCGATTCACTGCCACTGGCGCTGGCCGCCCGCGCCGTCGTCGGGCTCGGGGACGCGGTCACCTTCATCTCCGTCCTGCGGTTGGTGCCGCACTGGTTCCCCGCCAAGCGGGTGCCGCTGCTGACACAGCTCACCGGGATCAGCGGCCAACTCGGTCAGGTGCTCTCGGCGGTGCCGTTCCTGGCGTTGCTGGGTGTCAACGGCTGGACCTCGGCCTACCTCACCGTGACCGCATTCGGCGTGCTCACCATGGTGCTGGCGGCCGCAGTGCTGCAGAACACCCCGAACGGGCGGCTGGTCACCACCGAGACCATGAACGTGCGGGACACCATGGCGAGCCTGCGCACCGTGTGGATGCGCCCGGGTACCCGGCTCGGCTTCTTCACCCATATGGGCACCCAGTTCTCGGTCACCGCGTTCGCACTGATGTGGGGAGTCCCCTACGTCACCACCGCGCAGGGCCAGTCCCGCGCGGTGGCCGGCATGTTGCTGACCATCTCGGTGGTGACGGCGATCGCGGCCGGTGTCGTGCTCGGCATCCTCACCGGCCGGTACCCGCACAAGCGGTCGATGATGGTGCTGGCCATCATCGGCAGCAACGCGCTCATCTGGACGATCGTGCTGGCCATCCCCGGCCGGGCGCCGCTGTGGCTGCTGGTGCTGCTCGTCGTGATCATCTCCGTCGGCGGGCCCGGCTCGATGGTCGGCTTCGATTTCGCCCGCACGTTCAACCCGAGCGCGACCCTGGGCACCGCGCAGGGCTTCGTCAACATGGGTGGGTTCCTGGCCTCGCTGCTGCTGATGCAGGCGATGGGTTGGATTCTCGACGCCGCCGGCGGCTACTCCACCGACTCATTCCGGCTGGCGTGGACGCTGCAGTACGTGGTGTGGGTGATCGCCGTCATCGGCATCCTGATCACCCGCCGCAAGGCGCGGCGTCTGATGAAGGCCGAGCAGGAGCGGTCGCTGCTGGAGACCTTCGAACCGGCCGGCCGCTAAGCCCCGGTTCGGGCGGCGACCGCGGCCGCCGTCCGGCGGTGCCCGACCCACTCGTCGCCGATCACCGCCACCGCGGGCGCCGCCGTGACGACCACCAGGCAGACCGCCATCGAGACACCCGCGAGCGCCAGCAGTACCGCACCCACCAGGACGGCGGCCGTCAGCGCCGCAAGCAGCAGGTGCACTGCGTTGACGCTGCGCAACAGCAGCGAGTGCAGCAGGTAGATCAACCCGATGTAGACCGCCACCGGGATCACCACCGACAACACCGTGCCCACCGAACCGAGTTCGGAATGCTCCTCCAGGTAGTACGCCGCCACGTGCAGCCCGGCACCGGTGCCGACGATCGCGCCGAACAGCAGGATGGCCAGATAGCCGAACCAGAACGACGTCTCGCGGTGTGCGTGCAGCAGTTCGGCGGACGGCACCATGAAGAACAGCCACCACATGCCGAAGGTCAGCCCGATGCCGGCCACCGCCACCAGGATCGCGTCCGTGGTCCAGCCCTGGTCGTGCACCACCGCGGACAGGGTCGCCACCGTGCCGACCACCCCCTCACCCAACGCGATGATCGCCATCAGTCCATATCGCTCGGAGATGTGGTGGGCGTGCCACGGGGTGCCGCCGGCCCGGCGCTCCGCGATCACCGGCCCCAGCATCTCCACACCGATCAGCACCACCACGATCAACAGCGTCACCGACATCGAGGTGTGCGCGAAAATGGCGACGATCCATCCGAGTTGAGCAACCGATATCGCCGCGACGTAGGTCAGGCAGGCGCTACGGCGCGCGGGGTCCTGCCGCGCGGCGCGCAGCCACTGCCCCACCATGGCGACCCGCATCACCACGTACCCGGCCACCATCACCACGTTGTCGACGTGCCCACCGTGCTCCAGCGAGGCGTACATGTCCGGTATGCCCAGCGTCAGGATCAGCACGCCGACCATCTGCAGCATCGTCATCAGCCGGTACACCCAGTCATCGGTGTCGTAGGCCGAGGCGAACCAGGTGAAGTTGATCCACGCCCAGCAGACGGCGAACATCGCAAACCCGAAGCCGGCCAGGCCCACCAGCACGTGCCCCGCGGCCATCGCGTGCGCGAACTCCGATGCGGCGACGCCGAAGGCCACCACGAAGGTGAGGTCGAACAACAACTCCAGCGGAGTGGCTGCCCGGTGCTGCTCGTGCGGATCGCGACCCGACATCCGGCGGAGCCGGTGCGCCCCGGTCGGAACCGAAGGCTGTGGTGTGGAAACGCTCACCCGGTCATCCTCTCCCCGATGGACCCGGCCCGCACCGGCTCACCGACGCCACACGCTAGCGTGAGCGCGTGTCCCCGGCTTCCGATCCCCGCACCGCGGTCGGTGTGGTGCTGGCTGCCGGAATCGGTGCGCGGGTCGGCGCCGACGGCAACAAGGCGTATCTGAGGCTGGCCGGGAGGTCGATGCTGTCCTGGTCGGTCGGGGCGGTGGCCGGTACCGCAGAAATCGGCCGGATCATCCTGGTGTACCGGCGGGGCGAGCGTGATGTGGCGGCCCGGGCCCTCGGCGACGACTTGCCCGGTGTCGCGGTGGAACTGGTCGAGGGCGGTGACAGCCGCCACGAATCCGAGTTCAACGTGCTGCGACACATCGCCGCCGATATCGAGGACGGCACCGTCGACGTAGTGCTCATCCACGACGCCGCGCGTCCGCTGGCCGGCCCGGATCTCATGCGCGCCGCGCTCGACACGGCCCGCCGCCACGGTGGCGCCGTGCCCGCGGTGGCGGCAACGGGCCTGGCCCGGCCTCGGCCCGGCGGCGGTCTCCAACCGCTGACCGAGCGGTTGGTACGAGTGCAGACGCCGCAGGCTTTCCGGGCCGGGCCGTTGCTGCAGGCCTATCGACGCGCCGCCGACGAGGCCTTCGACGGCACCGACACCTCGGCGTGCGTACAGCATTTCACCGACGTCGAAGTGCGGGTGTTCCCGGGGGCCGCAACCAATCTCAAGGTGACCTACCCGCCGGACATCCGGCTGGCCGAGCACCTGCTGGCGGGAACGGTCAACGCCGACAGGCGATGACCGCCGCCAGCAACGCGGCATCGGCGGGCAGGTCGAACGGGATCGCGTCCGCGTCGCCGGCGACACACACCACGCCGGCCGAGGCGCTCAGCATGGCGGGCAGATCGCGCAGCCCGGCCACGGCGGCACCGTACGGATACTGGGTGATCTTCAGCTCGGAACGGTCCACCGTCGATCGGATGACACCCTGCCCGTCAACCCTTTTCACGGTGTCGGTGACCGGCAGCACCGGGACCACCAGCTCGGCACCGTCGGCCAGCGCCGCGATGACACGGGCGACCAGATCGCTCGACAGCACCGGATGACGGTGGTCGGCCACCAGCACATGGGTCACGGCGGACGCCTGCAGGTGCGGCAGCGCAGCACTCAGACAGTCTGCGGTGCTGCGGTTTTCGCCGGCCGCGATGACCCTGGCCGACACACCGGCGAGCCCGGCGCGCGCCCGCTCGTAGATTGCTGCGTCGGCAGGCACCAGCACCTCGGTGACCTCCGGGATGAGCCCAGCCACGATCCGTGCCAGAACCGGTTCCCCGTCGACGGGGGTGAACACCGACTCCGGGTGCCGGGCCGCCGACACCGGTAGCGGCAGGATCGCTGAGAGTTTCACCGCGGTCAATGTAGCGGGCCGGCCGACCGGAAGCGCTGGAGGTAGGCCTGCCAGTCCCACCCGGCAAGGAAATCCCGCGCCGCCGAGTAGCCGTTGGTGTACAGCGCCTCGACCTCGGCGTCGCTGATATCGAAATCGAGGAATCCCACCTCGGTCGAGTCGACGCGCACCGTCCTGGCGTTGACCCAGGGCTGATTCAGGTACGCCTGATCGCGGCCGACCAGGACGGTGGTGATGACATCGTCGAGCATTCGGGAGGGCACCAGCCGGCGCAGTGGTCCCCAACTCGGCAGCAGATGGTCGGTGTCATTGGGCAGGTGCGGCAGTACCGTGACGCCGAAACTCGGCCAGCGTGGGACACCACCATCGGCGCGGTCCAGGGAGTCGACCGGGAAGTTGGACAGCAGGCCGCCGTCGACCAGGGTGGAGCTCCGCCCCGCGGCATTCCTCAGCGTCACCGGACGGAAGTAGAACGGGATCGACATCGAGGCGCGCACCGCATCGGCGACCGGCTGCTCATCGGGGTCCAGACCGTAGACCCTGCGATAGTCCCAGGGCAGCCGCACCAACTGGCCGGTGGTGACGTCGGCGACGGTGACCACCAGGTTGTAGCGCTGCTCGGCCGGTAGGTCGTCATCATCGATGACGAGGTCACCGAAGGTACGGACCCCGAGGTTCGCGAGTTGCCCGCGCACCCAGTCGTGCGCGTAGTCACCCTTGTAGATGCCGCGGCCCCGCACCAGGGCCAGCGGTTGCCCGATAATCGGTAACCGCCCGACCAGCCCCGGGTCCCGGAACTTCCGGTACTTCAGTTCCAGCGCAATGTCCTTGAATTCAACGCCGGTGAGCTGTCCGCGCGCTGCGGCGACGATCGCCCCGACGATGGAGCCGGCTGACGTGCCCGAGACGCGTTGCGCCCGGTAGCCGCCGTCCATCAGGGCGACCACCGCGCCGATCAGACCGACTCCTTTGACCCCGCCACCGGAGAGCACCAGGTCGGCAGGAGAGGTCGGCGACGGCAACGGCTACACCGGATCGAAGGACGAGATCAACCAGTCGTCGTTGACCCGCGTCAGGCCGACCTTGACGGCGCTGGTGGAGAACGATCCATCCGGGTTCTCCGTGCTGGTGGTGGTCTGGTTCAGGAACACCAGCACCACCGCCGTTTCTGGATTCAGTTCGGCGACCGCCGCATTGACGATCGCCGCGCTCGTCTGCACCGACTTCTTGGTGGCCGCCGGCGTGACGATCTGCTCGGTGAACTGGTTGTAGTAGTTCAGGAAATCACCGGTCAGATGTGTCTTGGCCTTGGTGAAGTCCTCGTTGAGGGTCTCCGGCGAATACGACAGCAGCGCAACGGTTCCGTCTTTTGCGGCGCTCAGGGCGGTGTCGGCGGCGGCGGTTCCGGTGGCCTGATCGGGCTTGTATTGGTTGACGTACAGCCACGCGGTCACGCCTCCGGTGATGGCCAACAACACCACCAACGTGATGGCCACCCAGAATCGGGCAGCACCGTGGAGCACTCGGCGGACCGGGCCTGCCGGCCGATCGGGCGGTCCACCCGCCGCCACGTCCGGTTCCTCGGCGGCGACGGTGTCCTCGGGACCGGCCGCGGCGTCGATCTCGACAGCGGTCGACAGTTCTTCTTCGTTCTTCACGGTCACGGCGCGAACTCAACTTTCGCCATCTTGATCTGGTCACCATCGCGGGCCACGCTCACGATCAGTCGCCAGCTGCGGGGGTCTTCCTTGGCGCCCTGCGCATTGGTGATGGTCGAGGCGGCCGCCACCAGTACGTCGGCGGTGTCGTCGGTCATCGTCTGCACCGCGGTGGCGGTGACGTTCGCCTCGGTGACGACCTTCGACGATTCGGCGACCTTCGCGAACTCCTCGGCCTGACTCTGGAAATCCTCGCGGAACTGACCCGTGGAGTTGTCGATGATGCGCTGCACGTCTTGCTGAGCGCGGTTGAAGTCCAGCGACATCAACGACACCACGCCCTGACGTGCGGCGGCCGAGAACTGGGCGCTGAGGTCCCGCCGCTGCTCGGCCTGCTGGTGCTTGACCACGATCCAGGCACTGGTGCTGGCCAGCGCGGCGATTCCGAGGACCGCGAGGATCACCGCGGCGTACTTGACGATGGTGGTGAGTTTTCCACTGCGGCGCGCGGGGTCCGAGTCGTCCTCGTCATCTTCGGCCGTGTCATCTTCAGCCGTGTCATCTTCAGCCGCGTCAATGTCCTCCACTGCGTCGCCCTCGGCATCCTCGGCGACGCCATCAGCGGCCACGTCGGTGCCGGCGTCGGCCCCAGTTGCGTCGGCTGCGGCTTCAGCGGCCTGCTTGGCCTTGGCCTGCTGCACCCTGAGCACATTGGCCCGCGCGCGGGCTGCCGCCGCTTCGGCCTCGGCGGCTGCGGCAAGCGCCTCCGCCTCCTCGGCGGACACATCCGCGACGTCCGCCTGATCGGCGTCCGGCGACGCTTCGCCAGGCTTCCGGGTCGACATCATGACCTCCTGCGCCAAACGAGAATGGCGTTATCAAATTCGACTATTCACTCGACGATACCCCATCATCGATTCGCCCAGAAACAATGCTTTTCCTGCGGAAATGCTATTTCCGTGCTGTGCGTATGCTCAGCGGACGAGGCCCTGAAGGCGATCCTTCATCACCTTGCCCGTGGCGTTCAAGGGCAGCTCATTCAGAAACTGTACGTACCGCGGCACCTTATACCCGGCCATCCGGTCACGGCTCCAAGCGATCAAATCGGCCTCGCTCAGGACATCGTCGCCGTCACGGCACACGACGAAGGCCTTGCCGACCTGGCCCATCCGTTCGTCGGGCACGCCGATGACCGCCGCCTGACGGACCGCGGGGTGCTCGAGCAGGAAGCCCTCGATCTCGGCCGGATAGGCATTGAAACCCCCGACGATGAACATGTCCTTCTTGCGGCCGACGATCTTGAGCCGTCCGGACTCGTCGATGGTCCCCAGATCCCCGGTGTGCAGCCATCCGTCGGCGTCGATCGTCTCCGCGGTGGCCACCGGATCATCCAGGTAGCCCTGCATCACGGTGTAGCCGCGCACCAGCACCTCCGCGTCCGCGGCGATGCGCACCTCGACACCGTCGCAGGGCCTGCCCGCGGTGGTCGCGATCTCCTCGAAGGTATCGCCGGGGCGGGACAGGGTGACCGTGCCGGCCTCGGTGAGTCCGTATCCGGTCGCCAGCGTCTGGAAGGGCAGTTCCTCATGCACCCGGCGGATGAGTTCCACCGGGATGTCAGCGGCCCCGGTGACCCCGGCACGCAGGGTCGCCAGCCGATGCTTGTCGGTGACTGCCAGCAGTGAGTGGTACAGCGTCGGGGCGCCCGGCAGCATCGTGACCTTTTCAGCCTCGATGAGGTCCACGACGGCGGGCACGTCGAACACCGGAACAGGAAGGATGGTTGCGCCGCGGATGAGCGCGGAGATGCAGCCGGCCTTGTAGCCGAAGGTGTGGAAGAACGGGTTGACGATCAGGTAGCGGTCGCCCTGGCGCAGGTCGGCCAGATCGCACCATTCGGTATACAGCCGAAGCGTCTGTTCATGATTCATCATCACGCCCTTGGCCCGGCCGGTGGTGCCGGAGGTGTAGATGATGTCGGCGATATCGGTGCCCAGCAGACCCTTCGCCTCGAAGGGCTGCCCGCTGTCCAGGAAGCCCGAGGTGATCTCGATCGCCGGGACGGAAGCGGGAACGCTGAAATCCTGCCCCAGGAAGCCATTTTGGACCAGCACGGCCTTGGCGCCGCTGCGGGTGATGATATCGGCGGCCTCTTCGGCCTTGAATCGGGTGTTCACCGGGACGACCACCGCACCGGCGGTCACCGCACCGAAGGCGGCGATCAGCCAGCCTGCGGAGTTGGGCGCCCAGATCGCGACCCGGTCACCCTTGCCGATACCGAACTCGGCGAAAGCTCCCGCGGCACACCGAACACGCTGCGCCAGTTCGACATAGCTGAGCCGCAGTGAACCGTCGACGACCGCTTCGGAGTCACCGAAGCGGTCGCCGACGCTCAAGACCATCTCGGGGATGGTCTGCCACTCTTGGGTATACGTCACTCGAGAAACTACGTGGTGATGAGGCGTCCGAGGTTGCCGCCCATGATCTTCGCTTGATCCTCGATGGAGAGATGCTCCAGCGCGGTGATGTAGTGCGTCGGCTCCGCCAGTCCCTCCGGGTGCGGCCAATCCGAGCCGTACAGCACCTGGTCGACACCGATCAGGTTGATCAGGTCGTCGATGCCCTCTTCGTAGAACGGGCTGACGTAGATGCGGTTCTTGATCTCCTCCATCGGGTTGCCGAGGAAGGCCTCCGGCGCCTTCTTGTATACCTCTGCCATCGAATCCAGCAGCGGGAACATCCATTTGGAGCCGGCCTCGACGATGCCGACCTTGAGCTTCGGGTGCCGGAACAGTGCACCGTGGATCACCCAGGAGGCGACGGCGTCCTGGATCGGGCGCCACTCGTTGAGGATGCCCATGGCGTTGGTCTGGAACGGCAGCATCTCCTGCGTGCCGCCATCCCACTCCGAGGTGTAGCGCGAGTAACCGCTGTCCGAGGAGTGCATGCCGACGAAAATGTCGTGGTGCACGCAGCGCTCCCAGAACGGGTCGAACTCGGGCAGCGCGAACGAACGCGGGCCACGGAAGCCCGGGACCGGTGCCGGGCGGATCAGGATGGCGCGGGCACCGCGGGCGACGGCCCACTCCAGCTCCTCGAGCGCCTTGTCCAGGATGGGCAGGGTGATCACCGGGGTGGTGAAGATGCGGCCCTTGTGGTTGAAGCCCCACACCTCGTGCAGCCACTCGTTCAGGGCGTGCACGATGACGTGGATGGCGACCGGATCGTCGGCGAGGCGCTCCTCGATGAGGCTGGCCAGCGTCGGGAACATCAGCGTGCGGTCCAGACCGAGGTCGTCCATCACCTTGATGCGTGGCTCGGGCTCGAAGAATGCCGGGATGGCCTTCATCGGCTCGCCGAACAGTTCGCGCTTGCTCTTGCCGTCGGGGTTACCGAACTTGAAGTACTCCTCCCAGGCGCCAGGTTTGGCGACCACCGAGAAGGTGGGGTTCGGGATGTAGTTGCTGATCTGGCCCTTGATGGCGATCTTCGTGCGGCCCTTGATCTCCACGTACTGGACGATGTCCTTGTACTCCTTGGGGAGGTACTTGGTCATCGCCTCCGGAGGCTCGTAGAGGTGGTTGTCCGCATCGAACAGCGGAAACGGTATGTCGACCCGATGCGACAGTTGACCCATGAGATGCTCCTTTTCGGTTCGTGAGAATCATATTCTCATGTTCTGGATGCCGCAATGCCCCAGGGTGCGGCTGCGCCCGCATCACCCACGGCCTGTCGCACCCTGAATTTCTGCACCTTGCCGCTCGCGGTCCGCGGGAAGTCCTCCTCCTCCGGTAGTGCGAGGAGTTCCTCGGGCCACTTCTGCCGAGCCACACCGGCCTGTTCGAAGTGCGCACGCACCTGCTCCTGCGTGGGCATCTCCGCCCCGGGCCGAATTCGCAGCACCGCAGCGACGTGCTCGCCGAGGCGCGCATCCGGGGCCGCCACCACGACGGCCTCCTGCACCGCGGGCATGCTCAGCAGCACTTCCTCGACCTCGAGGGCGCTGATGTTCTCGCCGCCCCGGATGATCAGGTCGGCGGTGCGGTCGGTGATGGTGAGGTAGCCGTCATCGTCGAGGACGCCGATATCGCCGGTGCGGTACCAGCCGTCGTCGTCGAAGGATTCCGCGGTCAGCGCGTCATCGGTGTAGCCCAGGCAGAGGTCGGGGCCGCGGCTGAAGATCTCGCCGTCGGGTCCCAGCCGGATCTCCACACCGGGCCGGGCGTTGCCGTCGGTGAACAGCCGCTTGTCCTCCGGCGCGCCGGATCCCGAACCGGTGATCGAGGGATGTTCGGTGCTGCCGTACGAACGGAACACGAAGAGTCCGAGGTCGGCGAGGCGCCGGGTGACCGCGGACGGAACCGTCGAACCACCGAGCCCGACGGTGGAGAACCGGGCCAGATGCGCGTCGGTGAAACCCGGGTGGTCCATCAGGCTGGTGACGAAATACGGCGGTCCGCCGCCGATGGACAGCCCGTCGCGTTCGATGATGTCGAGGACCCGGCCCGGATCCCACACGTCACACAGGTCGATGGGCGCACCTTCGAGCACCGGGATGAGGAACGCGCCGAGCATGCCGATGAAGTGTCCGACCGGGGTGGCGGTGAGCTGGCGCCCGCGACCCGGCGGGTAGTTGTCCAGCAGCTGGCGCGTCTCACAGTTCAGCGTCTGGTGGCTGTGGATGACGCCCTTGGGTTCCTTGGTGGTGCCCGAGGTGAACGCGATGAGCGCCGGAGCGGCCGGATCGGCATCGACGGTTCCGGGCATCGGCTCGTCGGCCAGCAGCCGGTCGAACGCGAACTCGCCGTCGGCGCCGACCAGCCCGACGATCGGCACCTCGGCGCACAGATCCGGGTGGAACGTCATCCGCCCGAACTCCGCAGTGCTGAGGAACACCTTCGGCCGGGCGGTCGCGATGATGTGACCGAGTTCCTTGCGGCCGTAGAAATGCACGATCGGGACGGTGACCGCACCCAGGAACGCCGAGGCCCAGAACGCGACGGCGGCTTCCATCCAGTTCGGCAGCTGCAGGGCCACCACGTCGCCCGCGCCGACACCACGTTCGGCGAGGCCGGCGGCCAACCGACGGGCGCGGTGCTCGACGTCGGCGAAGGTACCGGCGAAGGGCCGGGTTTCGGAGTGCACGAAGAACCCGGTGTCGGGGCTGGCCTGCAAGCCGTCGGCCAGCAGCTGGCCGAGTGTTTCCGGTGTCCACCACCCCTGCTCCACGTACCGTTTGGTCAGCTCAGCAGGGATTTCTCGGATCGAAATGACAGCACCTCCGCAACGCCGGGCAGATGCTGGTGATGCTATTCTCACCTGCCGAGAATGCCAATACCGAAATCGGAGAACCTTTGATGGTCGACCTCGAACTGGACGGCGAACTGGCGGTCATCACCATCGACCGCCCACATGCCCGCAACGCCATCTCGCTGGAGACGATGGACGAGCTGAACACGGCCCTGGACGGTGCCGACGGGGCTTCCGCGCTGGCGATCACCGGGGCCGGCGACCGGGCGTTCGTCTCCGGGGGCGACCTCAAGGAACTGGCACTGCTGCGCACCGAGTTGGAGGCGTCGTCGATGGCCTGGCGGATGCGGGCGATCTGTGACCGCATCGCCGGCTTCCCCGGCCCGGTGATCGCCGCACTGAACGGGCATGCGCTCGGCGGTGGCGCCGAGGTGGCGGTCGCTGCCGATATCCGGATCGCCGCCGATGACATCAAGATCGGCTTCAATCAGATCTCGCTGGCGATCATGCCGGCCTGGGGCGGCGCCGAGCGGCTCGGCCATCTGGTCGGCCGCAGCCAGGCGCTGCTGTTGGCGGGGACCGGGCGGGTGCTGGAGGCCCCCGCCGCCGAGCGAGTCGGGCTGATCGATCAGGTGGTACCCCGCGCCGAGTTCGCCACCTCGTGGCGCGAGACGGCGCAACTACTGGCCCGCCGACCCGCCGGCGAGATCAAACGGGTCATCAAGGGCGCGACCACCACCGAGGCGGTCGCGGCCTTCGCCGAGCTGTGGGTGTCTCAGGAACACTGGGATGCCGCCGACAAGGTGATGAACAAGGCGAAGTAGCCGACTGTGAATCCTACTTGCCGGACATTGGCGCGAATCGCGTGCAGACGATTCACTTTCGGCGTGGCTCAGCCGGCGCCGAGTTCGCGGACCGGGTCGCTGCCGTCCCAGCCCTGAGCGGCTCGGCGCACGAATGTCGCCATCCCCGCCGAGGCGTCGGTGAGTTCCATGATCTCGATGACGGACGCCGGCACCCCTCCGGGTTCGGCGTAGGCGAAGCGCACTCCGTCGTCCTCGCCGCCGGACCACACCACCGGCCACCCCGCCCCCGCGACGGCCGCCATGGTGGCGTCGAAATCCTCTGTCCAGTAGGCGAGTTGATGGAAGCCCGGCCCCGATTCGAGGAACTCGACGAAGATACTCGGGGTGTCGTCGCTCTGCTGGATGAGTTCTATCTGGAGTTCGCCACTGTTGGCCAGCGCGAGCGACACGGTCACCTCGCACGGCTCACCGCGGTAGGTCACCCGCTGGACCAAGCCCCGCATGACGAACCAGGGCCCGACCCCGAGCGTCACCCAGTCGGCCAGCGCCTTGTCCAGATCCTCGACCACATAACCGATCTGGCGTACCGGGCCCGGCAGAACACGTTGGCTGTCCATGCCATGACACTAGCCCGCACCCTTGAGCCAGGATAGCCGATCGGCTATCCTGTGCCCGCGGGTAGCCGAACGGCTACTCACGCACGGGATGGGCAGGTGTCGATGAATACCCGGGGTCAACGAATCCTGCTGTGGACGGCACCGCCCGCCATGGCGCTGTTCGCACTCGCGTTTCTGCTGTTTCCGATCTTCTCACCGCCGCTGTCGCCGACGATGACGCCAGAGGAGGTCGCAACGTTCTTCCGCGACCACAACACCGGCATCCTCGGCGTGGTCATCCTGTGCAATCTGATCGCCGGATCCCTGGTGCCGCTCTTCGCGGTGATCGCCGTGCAGATCTCCCGCACCGCCACCTCCAGCAGTGTCTTCAGCTACGCCTACATCATCTGCGTCGGGGTCGGCACCACGGCTTTCATCCTGGCCGACTACTGCTGGGGGGTGGCGGCTTTCAGGCCCGACCGCGAACCACAGCTGATCAGCCTGCTCAACGATATGGCGTGGTTCTTCTTCATCGCACCGGTCGGCACCATCGTGGTGCAGAACCTGTGCTTCGCGGCGAGCATCTATCTCGACGAGAAGCCACAGCCGGTCTTTCCGCGCTGGGTGGCGCATTTCAACATCGCGACCGCCGCACTTCTGATTCCCGGTGCGTTCTCGGTCCTGTTCACCTCAGGTCCGCTCGCCTGGGACGGGTCCGTGTCCTTCACGCTGCGGATGGCGGTACTGGCGGCATATCTGGTGGTGATGTTCCCGGTGCTGCTGAAGTGTCGTGAATCGCCAAGGGAGCGAACAGGAGCAGGCGGTGCTCGTGTGACGGACAGCGTCGTGACAGCGTCTCGTGCCGCCGATTCCCTGCCACCGCGTCGGCGGAGGCGGCAAACTCGATCAGTGGATCGCCTTCTGCACGGTGCCGTTCTTCTTCACCCTGTTCGGCATCGTGTTCGTCCCACTGAGCTGGATGATGCCGCCACGATCACCGGGCAGCCCCACCTCGCAGATCGTCGAGTTCATGCAGTCGCACAATCTGCTGATCGCCTGCGCGATCCTGACGCTGTCCTTCGGCCTGGCGCCGCTGTCCAATGCGGTGTATCTGATCCAGATCAAGCGCATGTCGGTGAGCCCGGTGTTCCGGTATTCGTTGATGGTCGGCTCCATGTCCGGCGCCATCGTCGGCATGCTGTTCCCGATGTTCTGCTTCGGCCTCGGGTCGTTCCGCGCCGGCTATGACCCGGCGGTGCTGGCCATGCTGTACGACTTCGGGTACCTCGCCTATATCGGGTCGCTGGGGTGTTTCTGCGTGATGTGGATGGCCTTCGGACTGACCATCATCCTGGACAAGAACAATGTGTTGCCGAAATGGCTCGGCTACTACACCGTCTGGCAGTACGTCACCGAACTGATGGCCGCTCCGGTCTGGATCTCCACCTCGGGACCGTTCGCCTGGAACGGTGTGATGACGTTCTGGTTCGCCATGGTCATCTACGTGCCGTGGCAGATCATCGTCTACGTCTGCATCTACCGGGCCATCAGGAATCAGCCCGATCACGAACTCGAGAACGCATGACCGGCGTCGCGCACAGCGGGCGCGTCGGCAGCGCGGAACGCAGTTCCGGCTTGTACAAACACATTCCCGGCGAGTCGAGCATGTGGTTCTTCGTCATCGGCGACCTGATCATCTTCGGCGCATACTTCGTCGCCTACATGTATTACCGCGGCCAGCAACCGGCACTGTTCCTCGAAAGCCAGGCACGGCTGAACCTCGACATCGGCGCCGCCAATACCCTCCTGCTGCTCACCAGCTCCCTGTTCGTCGCGCTGGGCACATCGGCTGCGCGGGCCGGCAAGACATCGGATGGGCTGCGGCTCTTCGGAATTGCACTCGCCCTGGGTGTAGCGTTCCCCGTCCTGAAACTCTTCGAGTACGTTCCCGAGATCGTCGCGGGCATCACTCCCGGCACGAATCTGTTCTTCATGTACTACTTCGTCATGACCGGACTGCACCTGTGCCATGTGATGCTCGGCCTGGTCATCCTCTCTTTCGTCATTCGCAACCTGAGAGGGCCTGCCGCACCGAATATCTCGTTCGTCGAGACCGCCGCCACCTACTGGCACATGGTGGACCTGCTGTGGCTCGTCCTGTTCGCTCTGCTCTACGTGATGAGGTGATCGATGGCGTCGTCACCGCGTCGCATTCCTGGGTTGAATGCGCTGACCGTCGCGTGGGTACTGCTGACCGCCGTCACCCTCGCGTCCTGGCTGACGGCACGCGACACCGGCTCCGCGCACGTCCTCAACGCGACGGTGACGGTGACGGTTCTGCTCATCGCCGCGGTGAAATCGCAGCTGGTGATCTGGTACTTCATGGAGGTCCGGCACGCACCGCGGTGGCTGAAAGCGGCCACCACCTGCTGGGTGATCTCCCTCTTCGCGCTGCTGCTGGGGCTGTACTTCGTTGGGGCGTGACGCTATTGAACGGGACTTGGCGGCAACTTCCCGGTCGCCGCCTCGAAACCACTGCCCGCAAGATCACCGAAGATCTGCTCCAACGGCAGCGCCTCCCCCTCGAGTTCACGCAGCCAGCGCTCCACGAACTCCAGTGTCTCGGCATGCCCGGCCGACATCCCCAACGCCTGTTCCATCACCAGGGCCCACGACAGACTGGTGCCGATGACGGCCCAGACCACCGGCGGGACGTCGCCGGGGTCAACCCCGTAGCGCTCCAGCGCCGCGGACATGGCCACCCGCTGATCCTCCCGGAAGCGCTCCGCGTAGTAGCTGATCTCCGCGCGCAGTTCCTTGCGATGATTGGCCAGCCCCATGAACTCCATGGTCAGCCTGGTGGACTCCTGATCGGTGCTGAACAGCCAGATGGCCCGCAGCGGCTGTGCCGATTTCAGCGCGGCCTCCAGCACCACCAGTCCCTGTTCGGCACGGCGGCGGAACACCGCCAGGAACAGATCGTCCATGGTCCGGAAGTAATAATGCACCAACTGGGGCTTGAGACCGGCCCGCTCGGCGACCCGCCGTGAGGTGACGGCGGCGTAGCTCTCGTCGATCATCAGCGCCTGCGCGGCGTCGAGTAGGACGCCCCGGTTCTTGGCATCCGGCGCCCCGATCCTGCGCGCTGCCGACATGACACTCCACTCTTTGCTCGACACATCTGCGGTACGTCCGCACGGCCGCCCACCGGATCGTATCGACTCGCCGGTTGTGACCTTGACCACGACTCTATCCACATGCTAAGCAGGTGCACAGCACTTTCATCGCATGGATCTCGCCGGATACGCGAGTCACCGGCAAGACAAGCGCCGACATCACCCCACCCACAGCCCGGGAGATCGACCTACATGAGCGAATACGCGACGCTGGATTTCCTCACCGACCAGTCGCTGGTTCCCAATCCCTACCCGTACTTCGACTACCTCCGTGAGCAGAATCCGGTGCTGCAGGTGCCGCCGTGGGGTTGCTATGCGGTCACCGGGTACGAGGAAGCAGTCGCGGTCTACAAGAACACTGACGCGTTCTCCAATGCGGTTGCCCTCGGCGGTCCGTTCCCACCGCTGCCCTTCACCCCCGAGGGTGACGACATCTCCGAACAGCTCGAGGCACACCGGCACCTGCTGCCCATGTTCGAGCACATGGTCACCATGGATCCCCCCGACCACACCAAGGCACGTTCGCTGCTGAACCGGCTGCTGACCCCGCGCCGGCTCAAGGAGAACGAGGATTTCATGTGGAGGCTGGCCGACGTCCAGCTCGACGAGTTCCTCGACAGCGGCCAGTGTGAGTTTCTCGCCGAATACGCAAAGCCGTTCTCGCTGCTGGTGATCGCCGACCTACTCGGCGTGCCCGAGGAGGACCACAAGCAGTTCCGCACGGTGCTGGGCGCCGACCGCCCCGGCGCCCGGGTGGGCTCCCTGGAGCAGGAGACCGTCGCGGAGAACCCGCTACAGTTCCTCGACGACAAGTTCATCGCCTACCTCGAGGACCGGCGCGCCACCCCGCGCGAGGACGTCCTGACATCGCTGGCGACGGCGCTCTACCCCGATGGCTCGGTTCCTCCCGTCATCGAGCCGGTGCGCTCGGCGACGTTCCTGTTCGCGGCCGGCCAGGAGACCACCACCAAGCTGCTCAGCGCCGCGATGCGGGTGCTGGCCGAGAATCCGGCGGTGCAGCAGCAACTGCGCGACGACCGCAGTCTGATCCCGACGTTCATCGAGGAGTCGCTGCGCCTGGAGAGTCCGGTGAAGTGTGATTTCCGGTTGGCCCGCAAGACAACCGAGGTCGGCGGTGTGGTGATCAAGGCGGGTGCCCCGGTGATGGTGCTCCCCGGTGCGGTCAACCGCGACCCGAAACGCTTTGAGAATCCGCACGAGCTGCGGCTGGACCGCAAGAACGTGCGCGAGCACATGGCCTTCGGCCGCGGTGTGCACTCCTGCCCGGGCGGACCGCTGGCCCGCGTGGAGGGCCGCGTCTCGATCGAGCGGCTGCTGGACCGGATGGGCGATATCACCGTCGATCCCGAGAAGCACGGTCCCATCGGCGACCAGAACTTCAACTACGAGCCGACATTCGTGCTGCGCGGGCTCACCGAGCTCAACATCAACTACACGCCGCTGCGTTAGGCCCCCTCAATGCTTCGGCGCGTTCCCGTATGTACGGGAACGCGCCGAAGTCGTTTCTGGACAGGCGTGTATCCGGTTCGTGGGTCCACGAGTGTCGCAAACTATGACTCACGTCAGTAAGATCACTGCCACCGAATGGCGGGAATCACGGGGGTGAGCGATGCACGGTCAGGTCGGGATGATGAACCACGGTGCCACGAACTCGACGATGCGACCGCCGGGGCCCGGCCTGGTCGAACTCGCCCGGCTCGCGACTGGTGACCCGAGCAACCTGGCATACACACTGCTGCCTGAGGTTTCGCGCCGCTACGGCGATGTCGTGAACCTTCCGGTTCCGGTCCCTGGATTGACGATGACGCTGATCAGTCACCCGGACCACCTGGAACAGATCCTCATACGCAAGCACGAGAACTACCGCAAGCACGAATCCGCTCGCGAACTCGCCTTCGACGAACCCACGCCGTTCGGCCTGCTCGAAGGAGAGGAATGGAAGCGCATGCGAAGGCTGCTCAGTCCCCATTTCCGCGCGAGCGGCTTGGCCAACGCCGGCCCGGGAATGCTCGGTGCCATCACCGATCGAGTCGAGGCGTGGACCACCCACGTCGAATCCCGTCGACCGGCAGCTCTGCACGAGGAACTCGGGCTGGTCGTCCTGGACGGGCTGCTGCGGAGCATGTTCTCCAGCTCGTGGCCCAGCGATCGGTTGACCCGCTGCGTCACCGCCACCCGTGACTACGACCGCTACATGCTTGTCCGGGTGTCCATGGATGCGCTGCCCTACCTCGTCCCGCGACCGTTCCGCAAGCGCGGCAAGGCTGCCAAACGGTTCCTGTACGCGCAGGCCGACCAGATGATAGCGCAACGCCGAAGCGACGGACCGGGCGAGCGAACAGATCTCCTGGACGCGTTGCTCAAGGCGCCGTTTCCCGGCTCTGGCGCACACCAGTACGCGCGCCTGCGTTCGGAACTGGTCTCCTTGATGCTCGGTGCGGCGAGCACGACGACAAGTGCGGTCGGTTGGGCAGTGGCATTGCTGTTCGCCGATACCGATGCTCTGGCCCGTGCCAGAGCGGAGGTGGATGCACTCGGCGGCGAGCCGGCGGACTATCGGCACCTGGCCGATCTTCCATACCTGCAATGCTGTTTCGACGAGAGTCAGCGGATTCAGTCATGGGTTCCGATTAACAGGCGCATCGCAATACAAGAAGACGAGATCGGCGGCTACGCCATTCCGGCCGGCTCACATCTGCTGTACTCACCGTACGGAATACACCGGGACAGCAGATTCTGGAAGAACCCGGAAGAATTTCGTCCAAGCCGGTTCCAGGATGACGAGATCAATCAGAGCGCATTCCTGCCCTTCAGCATCGGACCGCGAAAGTGCATGGGCTACCGAATGGCCAATGCTGCGGCGGTCCTGACGCTGGCATCGATACTCCAGCGCTACGCGCTCACCCTGCCGCCCAATTGGCGGCCGCAGCACCACTTTAGCCGGGCGATGCAAGCCCCGGTGGGTTCATCGATGACGCTGAAGCGGCGGGTCGCGTAGCACCAAGTCGGAGAGCCCAGCGCGGATCATCCGCGCTTGGACAGGTGGCACATCCGGTACGCGATATCCCCGGTCGCCACCGCACGGTGGAGGCCGTGCCCAGGTGCACCCGCCACACCCTTGGTGAGCTTGCGCAACAACAAAGGCGTGTGCCGCTTGAAACGTTCATGTGTCGCGGGCGCACCCCAGATCGTGTCCAGTCCCCGCAGTATCTCGGCGTTGATGTCGCGCTCGGCCAGTACGGTGAGCGGTGAGTCAGCCAGCTGCGCTTCCCATTCCGGTACGTGTTTGCGCTTCCTGAGGTCAACGTAAAGAAGGTCCCCACCCTCGACGAGCACCCGGGCCACCTCGCGCAGGAACCCCGGAAAATCCGGGTAGCAGTGTGACGATTCGATATTCACGACAGCGCCGAATGACGCATCTGGAAAGGGCAGGTCCTGCGCATTGCCCTCGACGAAATTCAAACCTGGCACCTGGTGGATGCGCCGGCAGAATTCGATGCCCCTGCCGTTCAGGTCCAGACCCGTATACGACGCCGGTCGCAGATACCGCGTGAGATATGAGGCGCCGCCGCCGTGGCCGCATCCGACCTCGAGCACGCGCTTGCCGGCGATGTCGGCCTGGGTGGCCGTGGTGTGGTACAGCTGGATCGAGGGCCGGTCGGGTTCGTCGGCGCGATCGAGTGCCAGTCCCAGGGGTGGGTCCGCCTCGTAGCCGGCGTCGAGGAACACGGTTCTGTCGCGCTCCAACCGACGGGTTTGCAGCGGATAGGCAAACTTGGCCGAGTACTTCCATGTAACCGGGTTGTAGGCGGCGCGGAACACTATGTCCATGGGAATCCAACTTTCATGGGTCGGGTCGGGAGCGAACATCGGAACTTCAGGCGGGGTGTCGGCCGGGTGAGGCGGGTATCCGGCCGCGGTGCCGACGCTCGTGCAACCGAGCCAGTGGGCCGGGCGCCCACCAGTTCCATCGTCCGAGCAGCTGCATGAACGCCGGCAGCAGCGCCATCCGGATCAGCGTGGCATCGACGAGCAGGGCGATAGTCAACCCGACACCGAACATCCGGATCAACGCCACCTGACCGCCGATCTGCGCGGCGAACGGGATGGCCATCAGAAGTGCGGCCGCAGTGACGACCCGGCCGGAGCGCGTCACCCCCAGCACCACGCTTTCCTCGTTGTCCGCTTGTGTGCGTTCCGATTTCAGCCAATACTCGCGAATTCGGGAGACGAGGAAGACTTCATAATCCATCGACAGCGCGAAGGCGAAGCAAAGCAGCGGCACCGGAAGGAACATCGACAGCGTTCCGGTTGACGTGGTGCCGAGCGCTCCGAGGTGGCCTTCCTGAAAGATCCACACCAGTGCGCCCATGGTGGCTGTCAACGACAGCGCGCCGAGCGCCAGGGCTTTGATCGGTATCACCAGGCTGCCGGTCAGCAGGAAGAGCAGGACGAGAACTGTCACCGCCATGGTGCCGAGCACCCACGGCAACGGCTTCGTGATGGATTCGACGTTGTCGCGGTTGCCCTGCGCCATGCCCGTGAAAAGCACCGACCGCTCCCCCGGCGTCGCAACGGCGCGGAGTTGTTCGAGTTGAATATCGGACCCGTCGGACAGCGCGGGCGCCGTACTGGTGATCGTCATGAATGCACTGCCGTCGGCCTCGCCGCCACCGTCGGACGGCGGTCCAACAATTGCGCCAGACACGTAGGTGCCGACCGGTGCCGATACGGCGGACACGTGTGCGACGCCGGACAGCTGTGCCGCGTAGCGATGCAGCGTTTCCGGAGCAAGTCCGGTCACATCCGGAATCACCACCGTGACCGCCGACGCTTCGTTGATCACATAGTCATCGCGTAGCTGGTCGCCGACCTGCCGCGCCGACGTCGACTCCGGCAGCATCCGATCATCGGGACTACCGAGCTTCAGATTGAGGAACGGTGCGCCCAGCATGAGCAGCAGGACGACCACCGCCGTGGCGACGGGAATGGGACGATGCATGACGAAACGCGTAGTGCGGTAGAGGAACCTGTCCTCGACCGGGCGGCTGGCCCGGGACTCTCTCCGGATGAGTTTGCGGACGTCGAGTGCGTTCATCCGGTCACCGAGCAGCACGATCGCGGCGGGTGCGACGATGATGGCCGCGAATGCCGCGAAACCCACCGCCGCGATGCCCGCGTACGCCAGCGAGCGCAGCATGGGGGTCGGAAACAGCACCAGCGCAACCAACGACACGGCAACGGTGATCGCGGAGTAGAGCACCGTGCGTCCCGCTACCACCAGCGTGGTGACCAACGCGGCGTCTCGGGATCTCCCATCGGCCAGTTCGTCGCGGTACCGGCTGACGATCAGCAATGTGTAATCCACGGCAAGGGCAAACCCGAGTCCGACGCAGAGATTCAAGGCGAACAACGAGACTTCGGTGCCGTACGCGATCAACTTCAGCGCCGCCAACGATCCGACGATGGTCATCACGCCGACCGCGACAGGCAGCGCTGCGGCGACCAGGCCACCGAACACCCACACGAGTACGAAGAAGCTGATCGGGATGGCGATCGACTCCATGAGCAACAGATCGTGCTTGGTCTGCTCCTCGATCTGCGTGGAGAACATCGTCACTCCACCGGCACGTACCGTCACTCCTTTCCTGTCGATCACGACTTGTCGAGCCAGCTCGGTAGCCCGAGCAGGGACCGTGCCTTCGTCACCGTCGATAGCTGCCACGATCAGACCCGACGATCCGTCCCTGCTGATCAACCTTGTTGCGTCGGGCGGCGGTACAGTCCACGGTGACGCGACGCTGAGGACGTGCGGTGAGGCACTCAACTGGTCGACGATCGACGTTCCGATCACCCGTGCAGGACCATCCCGAACATCCGCTTGCGCGGAGACAGTGATCATGAGCTGCCACGGACTTCGTCCGAACTTCTGCTCGAGTAGCGTATTCGCTCTCGCAGACTCCGCATTCGGATCAAATCCACCTCCGGCACTGAGGCTTTCGACAACCGAGCTCGAGAAGATGCCCAGCAGGGCGATCAGCAGAGCTACGCCTGCCAATACTCGCCGCGGAGCAGTCAACGCCACTTGAGCGAGTCGGTGCAACAGATCACTTCCCATGGTGCCACTGGCCGTCACCCCTTCGCCTCCTTTCGGTGTGCCCGCGGATCACCGAATCTTGCTGCTATGGCATTCCAGGGATCGGCGTACCGACCGGCCACGTCGCGGCCGTAGTCCGCCTGCCGCCGTAGTCCGAATGCCACGAACGGACGGAGCAGGCGCAGTGGTATTCGCTTCCAGCCCATCTGTCTTCGCACGTCGGCGAGCATGTCCGGCCAGGAATGCCGCGGAAGCGGCAGGCGCTGCTGCGCCGGCGTCGTATCCATCCAGTCGACGATGTACCAGGCCTCATCGCTGTCCGGATCGCCGGGCAGACCTGCAGGCACACAGTCCGACAATCCGCATGCACCCGCGATTGCCTCGCCGATCTCGCCGTGGCGCAGCATCGTGGACTTGTCGCCGGCGACCAGGAGAATTTCACCGCTCACCTCGACGGTCGTGGCCGCGATCAAGGCGGTCGTTGCATCCCGCATGTCGATGACATGCGTTCGCCCGTCGATCGGCAGAGCACTCCCGACATAGAGGCTATCGGCGCTGAAAGACCCGCTCGGGGGGACGACCTGCAGGACTGCCCCCAACCGGAGCACGACCCAATCCAGGCTCGACGCCACCACGCAATCCTCTGCTTCGAGCTTCTGCAGGCCATAGGCCTCACATGGCGCGACCGGTGTGGTGGCGCCGATGAGGTCTTCGGACCGGTGTGGGTTACGGGCGCCGTAAACCGCCGCACTGGAAGCCAGCACGAATCTCGGAGGGTGTGGTTGGCCTTCGGCAGCCCGCACCAGCGCGACGGTTGCCTCGACGTTCACCCTTCGGGCGGCGGCGACATCCTGGTACGTCCGGGGCGGGATGACCGCCGCGAGGTGGATGATGGCCGACGGTGCGGCCTCCGCAAGGAGGCGCTCCGCCGCGCCGGGTTCGACGAGGTCGGCCCAATGCACCTCGACTTGAGTCGGCAACCGGCGGGCCGCACGCCGATTGGCTCTGGAGCCCCGGCCTGCCGCAATGACGGTGCGGCCATCGGCCGCCAGCTGTCGCACGACCGCAGAGCCGATGAACCCGAACGCACCAGTCACCAGCACCGTTTCGGACATCAGACGCCCAGCACCGAATCCGTTGTGTCCGTGGAGGCTTGCCGGGTCAGGTTTTCCTCGACCTCTCGACTCCACACGGCGACGGGGTACTCGGTGTCGAGTTCGAACTCGACGCGGGCCGTCATGTCCGCGGTGACATCCGCGACGTCGACGTAGAACTGCTCGTACCATCGCCGCAGTTGATAGATCGGGCCATCCTCTTCGCAGAGCAGGGGGTTGTCGATCGTCGCCTTGTGCATGAAGATCTCGACGTCTTGTTCGAATCCCGCTGTCACACCATCGGCGACCAGAGTGGCGAGTTTGGTGGTGGTTTCGGCATCGAGCCCCCGCGGCTTCCGCACAGAGACCGCGTTGTACAACATGAACGAGTTCTGATCCACTGGATAGTGGAAGGCGATGAGAATGGCCTCGGTGCGAAACCCGCCCAAGTCGTTGTGCAGGTATGTCGCCACACCAAGCGGGCCCGTGGTAAGACGACTCCACCTTGAGAATCGACTTGCCGAACTCCGGGCCGAGACTAGTGTCGGCACGTCCCCTGTTGATCAGGAACTGACTTGCCACGTGACCTTCGAACACATTCTTGAACGTGGTCAGGGAATCCGTCATGGACGTAGAAGAAGTGCGCTGTGTCAGCCAGGTTGTCGACGATCTCGCGACTGTGCGATTGTCGATGCGCCGCTGCTTGGTCGTCCACTCCGTCCAGTCGTCGCTGTACGCCGCGTCGATCGGCGGAATGGTCACCACGTCCGGTGGTGGGTTGCCTTCATGGTCGTACCACACGAAGAGGAAGCCGTCGACCAATTATTTTCTGTCCTTACCATCATACTAACCTAATTAGGCGAAAAAGCTAAAGTGCAATTTTTTAGCTTTGCCAGCGATTTTTTTTCAAAATTTTCCCAAAGTTTTGCCTACTTTTTGGCCAATAAGGATAAAATCACTGACTTTGGCTACTTTTTTATTTACATTTTTGAAAAATACCAACTTGAAATTGAGCAACTTTTGGGTGATCTTTTTTTTTAAATTTCGTAATTTTGGGCGGCAAGGAGAACGATTTTTTCACTAAAAAATTTGGCGATTTTCAAAGTGATGAAGAAGCCGCGATCTTCAACGATTTTAGAAAAAATTGTAAATTTGACCGAATTTTTTTGCTCTATTTATCATTGCGTAGCGACATTAACAAATTTCCCAAGTTTCTATTCAAGAAAAATTGAGACAGAAATAAGGCAAAATATGCTTACCAGGTAACTCAGCTGCTGCCTCAAGGCTCTCTCCTTGACCACCTTCTTCTAAAGTGTTTAATGGAATGCTTCCTTCCTGAAATAAAATAATCCTTAGATTTCTAAGGATACCTAGATACTTATATTAATGTCTATGCATCAAATCGTGTACTATAATAATTGAACCAACAAGTCAATTCCAAATATGTGTTGCCATGTATGTTTTACACGCAGGCGAAAGCCTGTGGTGTAGTGGATAGCACGTCAGACTCTCAATCTGACATTCCGGGTTCAACTCCCGGTGAAGGCAAATTTATTTATTTCACAAATACACCATCAAAACCTGCCAATTTTTCTATTTCGGGCAAGGGTGAGGTAAATAATTGAAATAGTAACACCAATACTTCCCATTCAGAGCAAATTACAGAAACAAACAGTTACATTGAACAAAACAATTTAGGCGGATAGACAAGCTAGTCGAAAAGACCGGTAATACTTTCCTCAATTGAGGCTGCCTATGACAACAACAACAACAATGTTTTGCACGCGTAAGTATTCGATTGAGTCCTATGTTTAAAAAAATTATATAGTAATATAATAAAAATAAAAAGTGTCGTAATATCAAAACGTGTTAATCAGTTAGTTTGAGAGTTTGATGTAATATTGCATGAATGATATTTCTGGATGAAGCATGTTGAAATACTAATACGTGGAATGTTGTTGTACTGTACCCATTGTAGGCATGTTAAGATGTGTTTTGGTACTTATATTGTTCATTTCAAAATTTCTCTATATAAAAATTGACAATATTTGTTTAATATTACCTAATCAATAAACAAATCAGTTCGCCAATCAACTATTTTACAAGGCAACTAATCAACCAACAAAGTTCTTAAAAGAGCGAGCTTTAAATCAACCAATTTAATGGACTTTTGATAAATCAAAAGAACTGAAATCAGGTAACCAATAAATCAAACAGTAGGTTAATAGTTGAATTGATAAATAAATTGACCAAGGAATCCAAGATAATTTGATCATTTTCTTAGGAGTTTATCAATCAAAAGAGCAATCAACTCATTATATAATAAAGCAATTAACTGATCAATCAACAGACAAAGTGATCAATTAACTGATCGAGCAATCAAACAATCACTAGTGGAACTATAGTTAACTTACGTATTCAACTGACTTGATATTAAACTGTATGTAAAACAATCAGCTAAAAAATCAATCAATCGATCAACTGAACATGCACTTAAAAAATCAATCAGTCATACAATCAATATATTGATTGATTAAACCAACAATCAATTAAAAAACGGAACAAAAAACAAAAAAAATTAACAATTAACTGAATCGTCAATTAGAAACTCAATTAATCTATGAACTAACTAAACAATCGAACAATTTAATCAAGCAATCAACCTACTTATTATTCAATTTACAAACTAAATGATGAATTTAACAATCTAAATTGGAAATAACTGAACCATCAATTTGGCAATTTGTTTAACAATCAATTCCACAATTGATATCACAATCAATCAATCAATCAATCGAACAATCAATTTTGCAATTATAGTCACGACCAATTATATCCAATTAATTCTACAATAAATTTGCCAATTAATACAGCAATAGAATTTAACGACTTATTACACTATCAATTTGACAATTAATTGAACAATCAGTTTATCAATTAATTGAACAATCAGTTTATCAATTAATTGAACAATCAGTTTATCAATTAATTGAATAATCAGTTTATCAATTAATTGAACAATCAATTTATCAATTAATTGAACAATCAGTTTATCAATTAATTGAACAATCGGATTATCAATTAATTGAAGAACAATCCGGTTTATCAATTAATTGAACAATCAGTTTATCAAATAATTGAACAATTAACTGAGCATCCCACCTACCAATCAATCAATCAATCAACAGCGTTTACCTGACTATGTGGATCATTAGAACTTCTGGTTGATGCCTTCTTTCTCTCTGATTTATTTCATTTTCAACTTCGTTTTGGATCTCCTGGGCTTCATTGGGCTTCATTTTCCAAGCGTCCCAAAACATTTTCAAACCAAGAAGATCATGAGAGCGACTGGAAAACAACAGCAACAACAAAATCAATAGTTATTGTTAGTGGTGGTGGCCGACGGTGCGGTACTGAACTTGTCTACCGTTGATGGGGTCCCTCATTTGAACCCAGGGCTCGATTTCATAAAACCGCAATTCGCCAATATCGTTGTAATGGCGCAAAACGCTTTTCTGATTTATTTCTAGAGAATTTTCCCCTTTTTTATCAATGCCCAAGCGTATTGGGCATTACGCTGACGCCGGCGCATCGCACTGTTATGAAACCGAGCCCAGGTCAAGAACAAAATAGTTTAAGTACTTAAGTAATGAATAAGATCATATTTGATATGAGTGTTTTGTTGCTATGTAAGGTATGTAATTTTACGGAAGAGTTAGAATAAATATCATTATCAAAAATTATTTATAAAAGCTAAATAAATATTTAATTTAATTTGATTGATTGAACTTAGACCATATAAACCATAGAGTTAGAAATACCTAGAGCGAGTTGGTAACTAAATAAATATTCAGTATGTTTTTATTTCCCTCGCAAAATATAAATGTAAATAAACAAATTTTTATGCCGACTTGGTGTTTACTTTTTGTGTTATATAAAATAAATAAACAAATTTATGCCGACCTGAGTAAGTTACTAACAAGTTTTATGTACTATTACTTCCTCTAGGTATTTCTAACTCTATGATATAAACACTATTCAACTCGTCAAACTATCGAATAATTTTATTTGGCAAAATATGCAAAAGGGGTTAGGTTAAATATAATAATAATTTGGCTTCATGTAATCCGACACAAGTTAAAAAATCGACGAATATTGTTGTTCTCCTACGTAGCATAAAATCATTAGTTTACAAATATGAACATAGCATACGGAGAATCTACAATTTAAAGAGCTTCATTTAAGCTTCTCTTCTAAGAGAACTTTCTGTTCATCTGTAACGAAGGTGCTTGTGTCCACAGAGAAAAAAATCTAATTTTTCATACGATTGGACCTATATGGTAACAATATGATCTAATGTGTGGTAAGCATTCAATTTACTTGAACATAACACATCTGGCCTTTACATCACTTAACGCATTCGCAATTCAGGTAGTTGCAGAAAATATCTCCTTCTGGCTTGAGTGCTTAAATTATCATCTTCAACAACAACAACATAACAACACTAGCTGCAGAATAAAAGCGCCTGCAACATCAATAATAAAACCAGAAATAGTATCAAGGCAACAAAGAATATATATATATATATATATATATATATATATATATATATATTTGTAAAGCAAAGAACATATAGCACCTATAAAACCCGGAAAGTAACAACAACAACAAAAAATAACAGTACAATCAGCAATAACAACAGCAACAACTCTAAAAACCATAGCCACAACACCAGCAAAAACAACAACAGAAGCAACGGCATCAACAACTGCTTCAACACATCGACTAAAGAAAAAAAACCCGGACCAATCCAAAAATAAAACAACAACAACTACAACAACAACACCACCACTAGCAACATTAGCAACAACAATGCAAAAATAATTTTTTTGTACTTGTGAAGCGTAAAATGTATAAATTTTCGGTATTAACATTGTGACTCCCCATCCAAGAAGAGCTGACACAACTGTCATTAGAACCTAGAAACAATAAATTTGTAAACAGAACTTTCATTAAAATAATTAGTAATTTTATTTATCCTTCATTATGTTTTGTTATTTTAATACTTTTCAGAAGCTGAAGGTAAATAAAGATGAGGTAAATTATCACAAATTCGTAACTCACAGTTCTTTTAAGTCTACAACATTACACCCGTAAAAACATTTTTTTTGTAAACTGAACCAGTTGATATTAGTGTTCTTATTAGTACGCTTTCGGAAAATTTTAAAAAATCAAATTCAACATATTTGGCAACACACTTGATATTTGAAGAATTAGACACCAAAAAATTAGGTTTAACCCTAGTCGTAACATTGTCTAAGCAATGTAGTTTTGATTTGTAGACAATGTCATAGGTAAAACTATTATGATTTTGTGTAAAAAATTACCCATCTAACTTATTCCGCCCTTAAATCATAAAAATGGCTCAAAGTACCAATAAAAAATTCAGCAAATAATGTCTTGAGTATCATTTTACGAAAGGCTCTGCAAATTTGTTGTCTTACAGCTGTAATGCCATATTTTAGTGATTTAAAGATTCCATTTTGTTGTAAATTTCCATTTAAAAATAGCTGCATTGGTAAGGGTGTTTTTTACTCTGTAGAGGACTTCAAATATTTCTGGTTTTTTTTAGAAATTGATGATTCTAAAAGAAATTAGTGTAATTTTCGGGGTTTTTTGTTCTTGTTTTTTTGCAAAAATTATATAAGTTTAATGGTATCCACCTTTAGGCAGGGATATGGTAGGGGGAAGTGCTGAAACCTTGCTATAATTAAGCCAAAAACAGTTGGGCAAATCATTGACATATAGGATAAAAATTAAATTAAAACAAACCACGTAGATGTCTAAGAAATTTTTTTTTTCCTTCTTTAAGTTGGGCAAAAATCCACCCATAAACTTTGCATCGTAAGATCAAAATAAAAATGATAATTTATTTTACATTGCTCTGGTTACACTGTCACCATCTAGCCCTACCATGGCTCTGCCTTTAGGCAATAATCAAAATGTTTTGGTTGAAGGGTGAAAAAAGTCGTACCAAAGATGAGATCGAACTGCAGAAAGACTGTTAGTTTGTTGTACCTCATGGCAAGAATGGCTGAAAGAAAGTAAAGGTATGAGTGTGAGAAATCACGATTTCGAGCGAGAATACCTATTTCGTAGTTGGTGTCGGAGTAGGAATTTTTTAGACGTTAATTGTGTTTCAACAGAGTAGGGGTGGGGTAAGTAGAGTAGGAGTAGGTGTAGGAGTAGGGGAAGGAGTAGGAGGAGGAGTAGGAGTAGGAGTGGAGTGAGTAGGAGTAGGAGTAGGAGTAGAGTAGGAGTAGGAGTAGGAGTAGGAGTAGGAGTAGGAGTAGGAGTAGGAGTAGGAGTAGGAGTAGGAGTAGGAGTAGGAGTAGGAGTAGGAGTAGGAGTAGGAGTAGGAGTAGGAGTAGGAGTAGGAGTAGGAGTAGGAGTAGGAGTAGGAGTAGGAGTAGGAGTAGGGTAGGAGTAGGAGTAGGAGTAGGAGTAGGAGTAGGAGTAGGGTAGGAGTAGGGTAGGGTAGGAGTAGGAGTAGGAGTAGGGAGTAGGAGTAGGGGTAGGAGTAGGAGTAGGAGTAGGAGTAGGAGTAGGAGTAGGAGTAGGGTAGGAGTAGGAGTAGGAGTAGGAGTAGGAGTAGGAGTAGGAGTAGGAGTAGGAGGTAGGGGGAGTAGGAGTAGGAGTAGGGAGTAGGAGTAGGAGTAGGAGTAGGGTAGGAGTAGGAGAGGGTAGGAGTAGGAGTAGGAGTAGGGTTTTAGTAACGTTTTTCACACGTCACATTACTCCAAACAAAGAAGTGGTAATTTTATAGAAATTTTACTATTTAGAACAAATTTTATCGATTATGCGTAAAAAACCACTTTTCTTTAACATTCGTGCAAAAATCTTATGTAAGAAAAAGGTTAAAATTAAATTGAAATACACTTGTTATTGTTGTTGTTGTTGTTGTTGTTGTAGGCAGCCTCTAACAAGGAAGGTATTACTAGTCTTTTTGACCATGCTTGTCCAACCGCCTAAATGTTATGTATTGCTGTTTGTGTTTGTCTGAAATCGCTCTGAATGGAAAGTATAGATGTTTTTATTTCATTTATTTACCTCACCCTCGCCCGAAATAGAAAAATGGGCAAGGTTTGGTGATGTATTTGTGGAAGAAAGAAATTAAGAGGGGAAATGGTTAATGAGATTCAGATCCAGTATCGCCATGTCTTCTGTGAAAGTCTAATGTATTGAAAAGAAAAGAGAAAAAAAAGCCATTTACACCACGGGCTCTCGCACATGAAATATATACTTACCAGCAAGAAAAAAAGTTTTGTCCCCAATTTCTGAAACTATCATTACTGACAAAGCCTTGACAAAACTGTCCAGAAAGTTAAGAGAGCTTGTCGAACCAGGCACTGTGGAGTTGCCGGTGGCATTGTGGTACACGAGTGCCATTCTCAAAGTGCCAGGTAGAATACGATGTTGTTTGTGTCGATTTCATTTTTTCATCGGAGCCCTGTAAGAAAAATAAAAAATGGTAAGTTTAAGTGCAAAAGCCTAACCGCTAAAAAAGATTACTAACTGGATTACTAACTATGAGGGTAGCTTATCTAAAAGAAAAACTCCTAGAGACGTTCTAGTACGGGGAGGAAGCTGGGGTCGATCATATAAAAACTTTTTCAGCATAATTTTATTCTTCTCCAACTCCACGTTTTGTCTTAAGGTTAGTATGTTTTACAAATTACACACGATTTTCCTTTCTGTCAAATTCCACAACAAATAAAGGGTAAAATTATTCCTCAAAAAGTTTTATAGGATTGGCCTCTGTAGAGATGCCTTGCAACAAGGGGAGCCCTCCTTAGACTGCGTCGAGTTGCGGCACGTGGGTTCCAATCCTCAAAAATCCGATCAAACAAAAATCGAATCCAAAACATACTTATTATTAAATAAAAATTTCTCTAAAGTGTCTTCAATATAAAAAAAAGGGATTGTTTATCCAGCCAGACATTTATGCCAGGTTGCGTCTGGTGATATTGTCAAACAAAATGTTCCTGTGCACTCAGCATTTTGGTCCATCAGAAAGAAGACAAGTGCACATGAAAAAATAGACAAATGGAATCTCAGCTGTTTTCTGCAATCCAAGTAAATGCTCTATCAGCCCTCTGCCCAAAGTAAGACAGGGCTGGTCAGATCGCTAGAAGCGCCAATTTTCTATTATTTTATGAACAGTCTACTTCTTTCGTGTCTATGCTTTGCTCTCACTTGCATTGTAATTATCTTCTTGATGAATTTGGCTGATGTCACATATATGCACCATTGTGAAACTATTGTTACAAATAGAATGATAAAGTTGCAACTGATTTCATACTCTGCTATTAAAGATGCAATTTTTTTGATAATATTCCTGTCCAAAAGGTAACTGAGACTTATGTGTGAATATATCATTTTGTTTAATTTGATGCTAGAAAGAATGTAATTAAAATAATCCAAAAGACTTTCTCTTGGACAAGAAAAGCTAAAAGAAAATTATGACACGTTTCATTGGAAAATGTGTGTGAAGATAGATATAAAAAAAGTTGGGAACAAAAAAGACAGAAAAAGAAGAATTATGAGAGTGTGAAAGGAAGAAATAAATACTTAGATAAATACCTAAATAGATAGCAAGATAGGCTGATAGTTAAACAAATAGACTGATAGAAAAACGAATAGATTTATAGATAGATTAGATAGATTAGATAGATTAGATAGATTAGATAGATTAGATAGATTAGATAGATTAGATAGATTAGATAGATTAGATAGATTAGATAATAGATTAGATAGATTAGATAGATTAGACTAGATAGACCAGACCAGACCAGACCAGACCGGACCTGACCAGACCGGACAGACCAGACCAGACCAGATCAGACCCAGACCAGACCAGACCAGACCAGACCAGACCAGACCAGACCAGACAGACCAGACAGACCAGACAGACCAGACAGACCAGACAGACCAGACAGACCAGACAGACCAGACCAGACAGACCAGACAGACCAGACCAGACCAGACCAGACCAGACCAGACCAGACCAGACCAGACCAGACCAGACCAGACCAGACTAGACCAGACCAGACCAGACCAGACCAGACCAGACCAGACCAGACCAGACCAGACCAGACCAGACCAGACCAGACCAGACCAGACCAGACCAGACCAGACCAGACCAGACCAGACTCAGACCAGACAGACCAGACCAGACCAGACCAGACCAGACCAGACCAGACCAGACTAGACCAGACTAAAAACAGAGAAAAGCAAGAGAGAGAAGGTAAGAAAGCAAGAGAGTAAAATGAAATATAAATATTTCTGTGATTGTTTTAGCCTCATTCCACGAATATCCATTCTAGAGTAAAATCACAGCATAATTTTGAGATAAATAAAGTTTGAAATATTTGAATGACTTTAAAATCTTTGTTTGTGTACTCTATAGTAAAAATTACTTTATTTACATTAGGATATAAGTTTGAACAAAAAATAATAAAAACAGAAAAATTAAGTTGTAAACATGTGTTCGACAACACCATAGCCAAAGTGAAAAAATAAAATCTCTAAGACCTCTCCGTGTACTGAAATATCAACAAGTGATTAAAAAGCTGATTCTATTTTTAGATCTAATATGAATAACAGTATAAGAGCAACACTCATCTAGTTTACAAAAAAAATCCCTTTAAGACAGCGTCTTACCCGTGGTATTGTTGTAGTTGTTTGAGGCAGCCTCATCTAAATATTTGTATCGTCAGGCTTTATTAAGATATGGGGTTGATACTATAAAACTTAAAGCAACCGAATTTTCTTTGGCGTACGATGAGAAGTTTTTGCTTTCAAAAATACGAAATAGATTTTCGAATGAAAGATTATTTATATTTTTTGATAGGTATAGATGATTGTGTAATGTTTTATTACAAGAGATATAGACTGTAGCAAAAACTCTCCAAAATAAAACTATAAAGAGAGAAAAAATATGGAATTTTGCTTTCTTTTTGTCGTTAAAAATAAAATAAGTACAAATGAGGCCATACTTGACCTCCAAGAACTCGTAAAAGTGTAAATTTTTTCGCAAATGTTTATGACACATAATGCATGGGAATGCCTTAGACAGTAAAAATAGCATATGTCAACAATAATAAACACCAACAGCAATAGTAGCGCTACAACATCAAACACCTTTAATAAAAATATCATCAAACATCATCAATAATCAAGACAGTGACAACAAGAAACTAACACTTTAAAACTCTAACAACATCAAAACAATCGATATTAATAACAGCAACAAAAGCAACAAACAATACACTATCAATATTAATGACGAACATTATACACACAAGCAACCATCATTAACCTATACAAACAGAATATTAAGAACACAAAATTTATAAATCGAGCGCTAACGCGTGGTGTGATGGATAGAGCATCGGACTCAAAGACCTAAGGCGCCGGGTTCGAATCCCGCAGGCTGAAAGCAGATTTTTTCTTTTCATTCATAAATACACCACCAAAAGCCTGTCCTATTTTTCTATTTCGGGCAAGGGTGAGGTAAATAAATGAAATAAAAACATCTACACAAGTATTGACATCAACAGTATTGCTACTAGCAACAACAAGCAAGTGGTTATGAACTTTTAGATTTTATCTTCTGGCCAACCATTCATCTACGACGTAAAAAGAAATAACGGTTTTCGATTTCTCACATATTTTTCATCGAACTTGGGAGAGCTTTCAGCAGACAACTTACCTTGTTGATATGTAGGCAATAGATTTTTCAAAAACGTGTTTTTGAATATTTCACAAGCTATTGTTAATTATTCACATTTAAATGAAAATACAACAAAAGTGTCGTAATTTCACGAAAATATAAATAAATTTTGAAATTCAACATTGATTTCGATTTTTTGTAAATGAGATTCTTTTTTTAGTGATCTGAAGTGTCCATTAAGCTTAACATACAAAAATGCAACAAAAAAATTTAAAATCGCAATTTATTTATTTCAAACTAATTGTTTGTGGAATAGGGTCCTGTATGAGAAAATTTCAGAAACTGCACCAACATTTTTAACGTGCTTTTTAAAAAGTGTTCATGGCGTACTTAAATGTAAATAAAATAACCATTGATTTTAAATTTGACTGAATAACTAGCATTTTCTCTTATTGAGAAAAACGTGTTTTTATTCTTTGATTATAGTTTATCAACTGATCTTTTACGTAATAATGACTTTTTTGTAAACAGAAAATCATTTGTCGTAAGGAAAAAAACGTTCAATATTTTGTACATCTTTGAAGCTGTGTTCTTGTTGTTGTTGATGTTATTGCCATGTGGATGTTGCAGTTATAGTTATTGTTGTTGTTCGTGTTGTTGTTTTTGATGTTGTTAGTTTTGGTGTTGTTGATGTTGGTGTTGATGTTGATGTTGATGTTGATGTTGATGTTGATGTTGATGTTGGTGATGGTGCTGATCTGCGTGCCAAAAAATTCAGTGAGGTAAAAAGTTTCCTTGTAAGAATTGAGTGCTGATTTAATTTTTAAAATTTTTTGCTCATGAAATTTTGGCTCAACACTTGTTGATTTTTTTTAAAAATCAACGAGTGTTGAAACCAAATTTCATGAGCAAGAATGCAAAAATTAAATCGGCACTCAATTTCTTTTACCTTCACTGAATTTTTTGGCTTTTTAGTCGGCACCATCACCAACATCAACATCCAACATCCATCATCAACATCAGCACAACATTTCTTTTACCAAAACAACAACATCAGAACAACAGCAGGCTAACAACAGCCAACCTTAGCTGCAACATCCGCAACAGCTTAACATCAACAACAACAAGAACACAGCTTCAAGATGTACAAGAGGCGTTTTTGCCACGACAAAATGATTTTCTGTTTACAAAAAGTCGTATTGAATCAGTTACAAACTATAATCAGAATAAAAACACGTTTTTTCTCAATGAAAATGCTAGTTATTAGTCAAAATTTAAAAATCAATGGTTAATTTTATTTTTGCATTTAAAGTACGCTATGAAAACACTTTTTTAAAAGCGTAAAAATCTTGGTGCAGTTTCTGGAAATTTCTCATACAGGACCTATTCCATTTTCTGAAATTTACGTTTTAAATTTTTTGTTGCATTTTTTGTATGTTAAGCTTTACCAGTTTTCAGATCATAAGAATCTCATTTACAAAAATCGAAATCAATGTTGAACTCCTTATTTATATTTTCGTGAGTACGCACTTTTGTTGTATTTAGATGTGAAT
>JAXHOA010000065.1:0-15053 GCA_034520035.1 Mycobacterium sp.
GATCCTCGCCAATTTTGGATGTACGAGCCAGGAGGAAACACCACTGCGCCATCGTTGCGTAGGAGGTCCAGATCTTCTGGCCGTTGATCACCCAGCTGTTGCCGTCCCGCACCGCCGAGGTCCGCAGTGATGCCAGATCCGAGCCGGCTTCGGGCTCGGAAAACCCTTGGCACCAAATCACGTCACCGGCCGCGATCGGTGGTAGGTGTCTGGCCTGCTGCTCCGCGGTGCCGTGCCGCATGATGATCGGCCCCACCCAGTTCACGCCCATGTACTGCGCGCCGCGCGGTTCGTGGTGAGCCCACATCTCCTCGCGCACCACGGTCTGCTCCCACGGCGACGATGCCTTCCCGCCGAACTCGGTGGGCCAGGACATGCACAGCAACCCGCGCTCGGCGAGCAGTCGGCAGAACGCCTGCGCCACCGCGAGGTCGTCGGGATTGTGGGTGAAGGCGCCCAGGTAGTCCTCGGCGATATGCGATTTCACCAGGTCGCGCAGCTCGCGGCGCAACGTGGCGGCGTCCGGCCCCATTTCGAAGTCCACGTCCGCGATCGTAGGGCAATCCTTATAAGGATTGCTAGTATTTGGTCCATGCGCACCCCGCAACACCGAATCGCCGAGACCGTCGCGGGCGAGCTGCGGGACCGGATCCTGGCCGGGGCCGACCGGTTGCCGACCCAGGACCAGCTGGTCACCGAGTTCGGTGTCAGCTATCCGTCGGTGCGTGAGGCGCTGCGCATCCTGGAGACCGAGGGGCTGGTGACGGTGCGCCGCGGCAGTGTCGGCGGCGCCGAGGTGCACCGTCCCAGCGAGTCGTCGGCGGCCTACCACCTGGGTCTGGCGCTGCAGGGGTCCGCCGTGCCACTCGGTGATCTGGCGGCCGGCCTGCAGTTGCTGGAGCCGTTGTGTGTGGCCGAGGTGGCGCGCCGTACGGATCGGCTCAAGACGGTGGTGCCGGCTCTGACCCGCAACGTCGACGCCTCCGCGCAGGCCGTCGCCGATGGCGCCGCCTTCACCCGCATCGCGCGTGAATTCCATGATCTGGTAGTCGAATACACCCCGAATGCCACCGTGCGTCACGTAGTGGGAAGTCTGGTCGCGCTGTGGTCGGCCCAGGAGGAGAAGTGGGCCGACTACGTCGTCAAGCGCGGCGAATATCCGTCGCCTGCCGAGGCCCGCGGCGCCGTGCGCACCCACCGCAGGCTCGTCGACGAGATCGCCGCGGGTAACGCGGCCGAGGCCGAACGCATCGCGCGCAAGCACCTCGCCGCCACCCAGGCCGTGCTGCTGGAACGCTTCACCGATGACGTGGTCCGGGCGGCACGTGGCGCAAAGCCGCACGAACGGCGCACCTGCTGACCTAGGTTCTGCCCATGGCAGCAGTGGTGGTCACCGGGGCGGCATCGGGTATCGGACGGGCGAGCGCGCAGGCGCTGGTCGCCGACGGGCGGCGGGTGGTGTTGTGGGATCTCGCCCCCGAGGTCACCGAGGTGGCCGCCGAACTCGGGATGCCCTCCGCCGTTGTCGACGTCACCGACACCGCGGCGACAGCGGCCGCGATCCAGGCGACCGACGGGGTCGACGGCTTGGTGCACGCCGCGGGTCGGGTGATCCCGGAGCCGGTGGGCGCCTACACCGAGGAATCGTGGGACGCGGTGCTCGACGTGAACCTGCGCGCGCAGGCGATGCTGGTGCAACAACTGCTGCCCCAGCTGGAGGCCAGCGCCCGATCCGGCGGTACGCCCGCGGTCGTCGGCATCTCGAGTATCGAAGGGCTGACGGCCAATCCGTTCATTCCGGCCTACTGCGCGTCCAAGGCCGGGCTGCTCGGGCTGACCCGGTCGATGGCCGCCCAGCTCGGCCCGTCCGGCATCCGGATCAACGCCGTGTGCCCGGGCTTCATCCGCACCCCGATGCTGCAGATCGCGCTGGATGTCGACGAGGTGCGCGAGAGTTTCGTGCAGGCCGCACCGCTGGGACGGATCGGCGACCCTGAGGAGGTGGCCGCGGCGGTGGCGTTCCTGATGTCACCGAAGGCGTCGTTCATCACCGGTACCTACCTGGTGGTCGACGGGGGAGTGACGAGCCGTCACGCCTGAGGCAGGTCCAGGATGCGCCGGGTGACCTTGAGGATCTGGGCCCGCAGGGTGTCGTCGTCGACGTCGGTGACCAGCGGGTGCATCACCGCCGCGCTGAGCGCCCCGGACATGACCGCGGCGTTGACCCGGGCCTCGACACCGACGCCGCCGCCGAGCAGGACCTGATAGAGCCGTTCGATGAACTGCGCGAAGGGTCGGTGCTCGGCCAGCAGTCGCACCACCACCGGGTCGAACTGCAGCACACCGGTGAGCTGGCGGCGGGTGACGGCCATATCGACCACCCGGGTGAGCAGCACATCGCGGGCGGCCACCTGGTCGGCCTCTGCTTCCGCGGCGTCCAGGGCGTCCTGGAGCGCGGCCAGTTCGGTTTCGGCGACCGCGATGACGACCTCGTCCTTGCTCTTGAACTGGTGGTAGACAGCTGCCTTGGTGACGCCGATGGCGTCGGCGATCATCTGCAGCGAGGTGCCGCTGACACCGTGGGCGCCGAACAGGTCGAGTGCAGCGGTGATGATGCGGGTCTGCGCGGCGCTGTAGGTGGTCGGCGCCAGCCTGCCCTCGGTGCTCACGCGGCCAGCGTAGCCGGTTGGCTAGGCCTGCCCTCCCGTCTCCGGTCCATCCGGATGACGCGGATCACACGAACCGGTGGGTTTGGCCGGCCGATGAAAGTGGTACGCATTTTCCGTTCGGATTGCAGTGGGGCAACGCCCCGTAGATGCTCAGAAAGAGGATCGCGTGATGACTGTGAAGAGGATGATCGCGGGAGCCGCCGTTGCCGGTGGGCTCGTTGCCGGCCCGCTTGCGTTGGCGGGTAACGCATTTGCCGAGCCGGCTCCCATGCCGCCGGTCCCGCCGGCCGGCCCCAGCGTGGGCAGCGCGCCGGCCTGGGCGCCGCCGAAGCCCGTTGACCCGGCCTGGGCGCAGGGCAACCCGCAGGTCTGGGATGCCGGCTGGAACCACTGGGGCGTCTGGGTCAACAACGTCTTCATCCCCACCTACTGACCGCTGCCGCGAGAGCGCGTCCCGTCCGGGGTCACGCCGAGCGGGGCGCGCTCTCGCGTTTCGGTGGCCAGGGCACGAAGCGTGAGACCCGGTCCACCACATCCTGATAGGCGGGACGGCGTTGCAGACTGCGTTCCTCCATCATCGGGATACTCGCACCGAGGAACATCGCCAGGATGGCGAGTGCGCCGACGATCAGCCACCACCAGTCCGCCGGTGCCGCGGCGATACCGAAGAGCGCCAGCGCCGCCCAGAAGCTGAACTCACCGAAATAGTTGGGGTGCCGCGACCAGCCCCACAGCCCGCGATCCATGGCTCGGCCGCTGCGGCGTTCCGCGACGAAGCGGTGCATCTGTACATCGGCGACCAGTTCGAGCGCCACCGCGGCCAGGCCCACCACGAAGGCGATCCAGGCCAGCCACACCAGTCCGGGTCCCGGCCGGGTCACCGCGACGTAGACCGGCACCATGGCCAGGAAGACCTGCAGTGTCGGGATCAGATGGATGGCGACCAGGTCGGCCAGGATCTCGAAGCGGCCGGCGCGCTGCTTGAACATCGGGTAGCGCCAGTCCTCGTGGTGCAGACCCGGGAACGCATACACCCAGTTCGCGGTCAGCCGGATCGCCCACAGCAGCACCACGATAGAGATGAGCCAGACGCGCAACAGATCGACATCGGCGCTGCGATACACCCAGTAGAACAACAGCAGCGGCGGGATGACGCTCCAGTAGGCGTCGTAGAAGCTGGAGTTCCGGTACACCCGGCTGAAGACGAAGATCGCCACTGTCGCCAGCAGATCGGCGATCAGCGTGTCCAGCCACAGTCGATCGGTGCTGGGTCCCAGCCACAGCCACGCCACCGCCACCGCGATGGCGACGATGTAGGCCACGGTCACCACGCCCAGCGAGCGCGCCTTGCTGATGGTCGTCATTCACTGAGCCTAAAGGGGTGCCAGATCCAGGCTCCCACTCAGTCGCTGGCAGGCAGCGGCTTTGCTTCCTTGACCGTCAGGGGGGTGCTGCCGATGCTGAGCGTGCCCGCGCCGGCCTTGGTCACCAGGATCTCCGCGCCGCTGTCGTCGACGTAGCGCTTACCCATCAGATTGCCGTCGGAGAGGGCGGGATCCAGCGAGAGGCCCTCGGCGGCAGTCTCACCGACGGGGATCAGCGGTGCGCCGCCGGCGCGCAGGTCGTCCAGCCCCTCGGAGGCGCGCACCACGATGACCTGGGTGTCGCACACCTGACTCTGCAGGCGGGTGCCGTTCTTGATCATGCGGGCTCCTTTGCGTTCAATTCGCTGACGAGTTCGCGGCGCAGCACCTTGCCGGTCGCGTTGGTGGGCAACTCGTCGCGGAAGACGACCCGGTCCGGGGTGCGGGATCCGCGCAGCTGCGCGCGGACGAACTCCCGGAGTTCCTCGGCCTGCGGGTTGGCGCCGGGTGCAGGGACCACGACCGCGACGATGATCTGCCCCCACTCGGGATCCTCGGGGCCCACCACCGCGCAGTCGTGGACGTGCGGGTGTTCGACGAGTACGTCCTCGATCTCGGCGGGTGCGATGTTCTCGCCGCCGCGGATGATGGTGTCATCGGAACGTCCACCGATGTAGAGGTAACCGTCCGCGTCGAGCGTCGCGACGTCCTTGGTGGGAAACCAGCCCTCGGCATCGAGCACCGAACCGATACCGGTGTAGCGCCCGGACACCTGCTCGCCACGCACGAACAGTTCTCCGGTTTCCCCTGCGCCCAGGACGCTTCCGTCCTCGGCCCGGATCTGCACCTCGATGCTGGGCACCGGCTGGCCGACCGAGCCGAGTCGCCTGGCGACCGCGGCGTCATCGGAGCCCAGTGCGACCCGGTGATCGTCGGGGGTCAGCACCGCGATCGTCGAGCTGGTCTCGGTGAGGCCGTAGGCATTGACGAAGCCGACGGCGGGCAGCAGCTCAAGAGCCTTGCGCACCAGGGGCAGCGCGACCTTGGAGCCGCCGTAGGCCAGTGTGCGCAAGGTCGGCAGGGCGGTGTTCTGGGATTCCAGCACGGTCACGATGCGGTCCAGCATGGTCGGCACAACCGTCGCCGAGGTGACGCCCTCGGACTCCACCAGGCCCACCCACTCGCGGGCGTCGAACTGGGTCAGGTACACCATCTTTCGGCCCGCGTACAGGTTCGACAGCGCCGCCGAGACCCCGGCGATGTGGTAGGGCGGTACGCAGATCAGCGCGGCGTCACCGGGTTCGGCGGAGGCGAACTCGACGGTGCCGGTGATATAGCTGGTGAGGTTGTTGTGGGTGAGCTCAACGGCTTTCGGTGCCGATGTGGTGCCCGAGGTGAACAGCACGACGCCCACCGAGTCGGGATCGGGGAACTGTGCAGCGGGTTCGGCGGTGCGGGCCGCGGCCAGGAACTCCGCGGACCCGATCACCCGGAACTCGTCGCCGACGGCGTCGCGGTACTCGTCATCGACCACGACCAGCGGATCCGGCAGCCGGGTGATCAAGGCCCGCAGGCCGTCGGCGCTCAACCGGTAGTTCAGCGGTGTCACGGGTACCCCAGCGCGCGCCGAGGCGAACAAGAGCAGCGGCAACAGAGCGCCGCCGGCGCCGACGTAGGCGACATGCTGGGCACCCGAGGCGGCCACCACGCCGGCGCCGCCGTCGGCGAGCGCGCTCAGTTCGCCGGTGCTCAGTCGCAGATCACCCGATACGACCGCGGTGCGGTCGGGATCGGTCGAGGACGCCATCTCCAGCAGCAGCGAGATACTCATGATTTGTCCACGAAGATATCCCAGATGGGATCGTCGCCACCGCCATAACGGGACAGGTCGGTGATTCCGGCGCCGGCCAGGACGTCGGCGTCGATGTAGGTCTGGCCGTTGGCATCCTTGGCCGGTCCGGTGAGGATCTGGGCGGCGGCGTCGGCCATGATCTCCGGGCTGCGGGACGACGAGGCCAGGGTGTCGCCGTCGGCCAGGTTCGTCACCGCCGATGTCGCGATGTAGGTCTGCGGCCACAGGCAGCTGAACCCGATGCCGGCATCGGCATACTCGACGGCCCATCCCAGCGACAGCAGCGTCATCCCGTACTTGGACACCGTGTAGACGGGGTGCGCGCCCAGCCAGTAGGGATTCAGGTTGAGCGGCGGCGCCAAGGTGATGACATGGGCTGCCGTGGACTGCCGCAGGTGCGGCAGCGCGGCCTTGGTGAGCAGGAACGTGCCGCGCACGTTGATGTCCATCATCAGATCGAACTTCTTGGCCGCCAGCTCCTCGGTGGGCTCGGTGGCGATGGCGCTGGCGTTGTTGATGACGATGTCGACGCTGCCGAAGGTCTGCACCGCGGTGTCGATGGCGCGTTGGACGTCTTCCTCCTTACGGACGTCGCCGACCACGGCCACCGCCTTGGCGCCGACGGCCTCCACCTCGGCCACCGCGGTGTGCACGGTTCCCGGCAGCTTCGGGTGAGGCTCGGCGGTCTTGGCCAACAACACCACATTGGCGCCCCGCTTGGCGGCGCCCAGGGCGATGGCCAGCCCGATACCGCGGCTGCCACCGGAGACCACCAGGGTGCGATCGGCAAGCGGACGTTGCTCGCTGGACATACTGACTCCTCGGACGGAAGGGGTCTTGCTTCCCCTGATGGTATTGGCATTCTCATTTTCAACAAGTGTCATAATCGCTCATGTCCAGGCACGACGTGTCGCCGGGGTGTCGTCGAGGAACGCTTCGCGGGTGCTCTGAGCCGCGCGGCAGGCCGTCACAGTGCATGTTTTCAGTCAGCGGTATTGGCATTCTCATTTTGAGCAAGTACGTTATCCGTGATGAGCGACCAACTCGACTCCCCGGTATTGACTCCCTCCGGGATCCCGCTGGCTCCCGTGTACGGTCCCGCTGACCGCGCGGGAGATCCACCCGCGCCGGGCGAGTACCCCTTCACGCGCGGAAACTTCGCCTCGGGATACCGCGGCAAGACCTGGACCTTCCGGCAGTACTCCGGGTTCGGCACCGCCGAGGAATCCAACGAGCGCTACAGGTATCTCCTGGGTCAGGGCGGCACCGGCCTGTCGGTGGCGCTGGATCTGCCCACCCAGTGTGGCTACGACAGCGACGACCCGGAGTACGGCGAGGAAGTGGGCCGCGTGGGTGTCGCCGTGGACACCCTGGCCGACGCCGAGATCCTGTTCGACAGCATCCCGCTGGACAAGATCAGCACCAGCTTCACCATCAACGGCACCGCCGCGATCCTGCTGGCGTTCTACGTCGCCGCCGCCGAGAAGAAGGGTGTGCCGCGACGGATGCTCACCGGCACCATCCAGAACGACATCCTCAAGGAATACGCCTCGCGCGGCACCTGGATCTGGCCGCCCGAACCGTCGCTGCGGCTGATCGCCGACACCATCGAGTTCTGCGCCGCCGAAGTGCCGCGCTTCAACGCCATCTCGGTGGCCGGTGCCCATTTCCGTGATGCCGGCGCCAACGCCGTCCAGGAGATGGCCTTCACCCTGGCCGACGGCGTCACCTACTGCGACACCGTCATCGAGCGTGGCCGCATGACCATCGACAAATTCGCCCCACAGATCTCGTTCTTCTTCTACACCCACGGCGACTTCTTCGAGGAGATCGCCAAGTACCGGGCAGGCCGCAGACGATGGGCCACCATCGTGCGCGAACGCTACGGCGCCACCACCGACAAGGCCGCCATGTTCCGGTTCGGCTGCGTCGCGGGCGGCGCGTCTCTGTACGCCCCGCAGGCGCAGAACAACCTGGTCCGCGTCGCCTACGAATCGTTGGCGGCGGTTCTCGGCGGCGTGCAGTCGATGTTCACCGCCGCCTGGGATGAGCCGTTCGCGCTGCCCAGCGAGGAGTCGGCGACACTGGCGCTGCGCACTCAGCAGATCCTGGCGTATGAGACCGGCGTGACCAAAGTTGCCGATCCGCTGGGTGGTTCGTACTTCGTCGAGGCGCTCACCGACGCCACCGAGGCCAAGATCATCGAGATCATGCACGATCTCGAACAGCACGGCGGCATGGTGCGCTGTATCGAGGACGGCTACCTGCAGGGACTGATTGCCGACGAAGCGTTCAAGATCCACCACGAGATAGAGTCCGGCGTGCGGCCGGTCGTCGGCGTCAACACGTTCGTGGTCGACGAACCCGCACCCGACCTGGCCACTTACGAACTCGATGCCGAGGGCCGGGACAAGCAACTCCGGCGTCTGGCCAAGGTCAAGGCGGAACGCGATGATGTCGCCGTGAAAGAAGCTCTTGCAGCGCTGGCCCGTGCGGCCGAGGGAGACGACAATCTGATGCACAAGCTGATCGACTGCGCCAACGTGTATTGCACCGTGGGCGAGATGGTCTCGGCGCTCAAGGCTGTGTGGGGCGAGTTCCAGCAACCGGTGGTGTTCTAGTGGCTACCCGCGTATTGGTCGCCAAGCCCGGTCTGGACGGTCACGACAAGGGCGCCAAGATCGTCGCGCGCACGCTGCGTGATGCCGGCTTCGAGGTCGTCTACACCGGTATCCGGCAGCGTGTCGAGGACATCGTCTCCATCGCGCTGCAGGAAGACGTTGCGCTGGTCGGCCTTTCGATCCTCTCCGGCGCGCATGTGGGGTTGACCACCCGCGTCGTGGACGCCTTGCGGGCTGCTGATGCCGGCGATATCGCCGTGGTGGTCGGTGGCACCATTCCCGAAGCCGATGTGCAGAAGCTGCTGGATGCCGGTGCCGCGGCGGTGTTCCCGACCGGGACATCACTGGAGCGACTTGTCACCGAGGTGCGCGCGCTGACCGAAAAGGCTGACGCATGAGGCCGAGCGGGCGAAGCGGGGTGCGCATATGAGACTGGGCGTGATGATCGGGGCCGAGCGCGGCGATATGGCCCGCAAGGTCAGCAAGCTGATCTCCGATATCGAATGGGCCGACTCGGCCGGCCTGGCCACCGCGTGGATGCCACAGGTGCCCGACGATTTCGATCTGTTGACCATGGTGGCGCTGATGGCGTCGCACAGCACCCGTATCGAACTCGGTACCGCCGTGGTGCCTTTGCAGGCGCAGCACCCCATTGCGCTGGCCCGGCAGGCACTTTCGGTGCATGCCGTATCGAACGGGCGGCTGGCTCTCGGGGTCGGACCATCGCATCACTGGATCATCCGGGACATGCTGGGCCTGCCCTATGACAAGCCCGCCGCGTACACCCGCGACTACCTGCAGGTGTTCAATGCCGCCATCTCCGGTCCTGGGCCGGTGGACGTGGAGAACGACACCTTCACGGTGCACAACCCGACGGCACTCGGCGCCGCGACGCCGATGCCGGTCCTGGTGGCCGCGCTCGGCCCGGTGATGCTGCAGGATCGCCGGCATGAGCACGCCGACGGCACATCCCTGTGGATGGCCGATGAGAAGGCCATCGGCGAGCACATCGCCCCCAAGATCAACAAGGCCGCCGCCGAGGCATGGGTGCTCGCCACCAGGTCCGCAACGCCAAAAAGGCCTGTTCATGCCTTCAAGCTTCACCCGGGAGATATCCGCGAAGAGCGCCAAGACCAACAACGTGGTCCGGCATCGACCGCAAGCTTCCGAAGTCGAGAACTTCGCGCGAGAACTACTGCGCGCTTCCTCGACCGTGGCGATGTTCGTGCGCCTGCTCGGCGATCCCGCGCCGCGCCGGGGACGCCAAGAGCTGGCTCCTCGCGGCCTGGGCGCGCCTGCTGACGCCGGTGTCAACGACTACAGCCTGTGCTGCGCGCCGCCGATCATGAAGTACCTGGTATCGCCGAGTTGATCGTCGAAAAACGCCGGGACCTGGGAAGATCGCCGAACTGCCGAGCAGTTCCCGTGACCTGGGCCCAGCTTGCAGGTGATCCGCATCGTCGAAATGGTAAGGTCATGGCCGCCGGCCACATGATGTTGCTTCACATCTGGGAAAACGAGGTCGGTCATACCGAACCACCCGGGCAGCATTTCCCTGCACGAGAAGAGCCGCCAGCCAACTGCAACAAAAACGAGTGTTCAGGTTTGACCCTGTACCGACGGGTGCGTCAGGATCGTGAGCTGGTGGTTACCCGCACGCGCGTAAAGCAATGAGCGCCGCCGGCGATCAGCAGTTTGCCTGACGTAGAGAATCGGTGACGGTACAACGAGATCGTGCGTCGTGCTGACCGATATGGTTTCCGCACGGCGGGGACGACCGGGTGCCGACTATGCGTCAGTCCAGGCGCCGCGACCGGAAGTAAAAGCAAGATGACCGGTGACCCCGAAATGCCTCCGCCGCGCTACCAGTTACTGGCAGACAACTGTCGGCTCCATCTGCTGGCAGCAATTTGCGCTCGGCGTTAAGATCGTCTCGGCCGCAGGCTGGCCGGATACGTGCTCGTGCGAGCGTCAGAAAGCGTCGCAGCGAACTGCCCAGCCGCGCTCACCGAAACGATTGCAAAGCCGGAACAGGCGCACGCCCGCCGGAAAAGGTTCTATATTATTGTCCTGGCGAAGAAGCCGCGCCGACCGAAGGCACAGCCTCAGGTGCTGGTCACCGTTCATCCACTGGAGCGGTATCAGTCGTGGTAGGCAACGTCGGCCAGGAGACCATGGTGAGTGGGACAAGGCACGCGCGAAGATGCTGAGGTTGCCGCGACGGCAGCCGAAGGCACCGCAAGAACTGGACGTCGTTGCTCGGCGGTCCTCGCCGCCGGAAAAAGCGCTGCCGGAGGCATTGGTGACGCCGGTGATGGCGGTCGCGTCCGTGCAGATTGCTTGTGGGGTAAGCTCGATCCGGGTGTGCAGATTGCTGGAGTTGTGGAGTGCCCAGCCACCAGTGCTCGACGCTGTTCAGTCAGCCGCACGACCGTCGGCAAGTTCGGTCCGGACGTTTCCGACATCGTCAGCACATATGGCCTTTTCGACCTCGTCATCGTCGGCGCGCGCGGCCGTTGACCTCATTGCGCGTCTCCTGCCGGGCAAGAGCAGGTGCTGCAAGCTGCTGCTCGCAGCAACGGTGGAGCTCAGCCGGCGTGCTCGCCGTTCTGTGGTAACGCTGCCCGCGACCGCAGGTCGTGCGCCTGCCGAGCAGGTGATCAGCTTTCGCCGCGCACTGTTCGGCCGTCATCAAGCTTCCTTAAAGGCCAGATTCTGATAACGGAGAATATCGCCTCCTCTGCGTGATGAAGAGGCGAAAGCGATGGCCAGAACACCGACCGTTCCGGTATTTTCGGTATCCGCCAGTACACCGCGGTTTGTCGCGAGCGCACCGGCGATGCTGGCCGCCGCCGGCAAGTGCAGTGCGGCCCGGCAGATCAACGTCTGGAGGTCGTCCAGTCCGCCCTGAGTTCGTCGTTGCGCCGAGGGCGAAGACCTGCTCAAGCGCGGCGGTGGTGCCGAAGGAGCTCGGCGTGGAAACACGTGGTGCAAGCGCTGGAGCGCGACGATCCGGAAGCGCGCCGACAGGCGGTCTACCTCATGCCGACGCCAGCCTGGACGAGCCGACAACCTACGAGCGGCGGTGGAACTGGTGCCCACCTACAAGCCGATGCTGGTCAGCGTTCAGCCTGAACTACGGCAAGCGCCTGGGCACGACGCCCTGCTGCGCCTGCTGGCCAGCGGTGGCAACAACGGCGCGAAGGCGCTGATCTCACCGGCCAACATGACCGCAGATCATGACCCCGCCCTCGCATCATCCTGGGGGCTACCTTCCGGCACGCCACGATTCTCGATCACCAGGCCTGGATGCCTGCGTATCCGCTGATCGCCGACCGATATCCATATCCGCATGTCGACGTGATCGACGAAATGGCCGTCGCGCACCCATCGCTGGGCTTCATCGCCGCAGACCTGGACATCCTCCTGGAAGATCGGCGTCTTCGCCAAGGCGCCTGGACAACGGCGGTGCGCGACGCCGGTGACCAGGAGCAACGCCGACAAGACGACCGCCTGACCGGGTAGGGGTGCGGTGGCCTCGGCCAGCGCCAGTGCTGCTGGTCGACATCGCCTGCTGTTCGATCCCGGCGACGCGTGCTGACCGTGGGCAAAACCAGCCCGTGGCGGTGCGGATCGCTTGAGAGGGCGTATCCGTGCGCTCGGAGTCGGCGATGGCCGGCTACCCGCCCGACGACGCGACCGCCGAAAGTGCTCGGCGATCGCGCCTGCAACGAATATCGGCGAACTGGACGGCGAGGTGCTGGTCGACCACCACTGCTCGAGATATCGGCAGCGGTTTCCAGGTGCGTTCGCGCGCCCGGGGCATCCAGGGCGCGGTGTCGGCGTCCAGTTGCGTTGTCCTGTGCGAAGCCTGCCGACGGCGCGGCGGTGCTCGACGTCGAGCGTGATTCGTGAGCGACGCCTTCGCCTGGTCTCGGCCTGCAACGTAGTACCTGCCCCGGCGCCTGTACGAGGTGGTGCGGACGTTTCGGCATTCGACCAGGACATCGTGCCCGGCAGCCTCGACCACCGGCGTTAACCGTTAATCATGGCCTGAAGTTTCCTGTCGGCGTCCTCGCGGTGTTAACGTGGGCCTTCAGATCGGCCAGGTTCGCCGAGCAGCCGATGCGCGGCCGGCACGGCCCGAGGGCGAACAGGAAGCGGCCCTGCTCGAGCAGCCGCCCTCGTCCATCAGCAGGACGTCGTCGACCAGACGTCCCCTGTCCTCGATCGAGCGCGGACATGGCGATCGCCAGGCCGGGGTCGGCCGCCCGCTCGGCGGTGCGGCCGGCGGCGGCTCAAGAATGGGGCGCCTTCTGCAACCATCAAGGAAGACCGGCAGAGCGACGGTGATATGCCGGGGCAGGCCGGCCAGGGCGTTCAGCAGGATGTTTCCGCCGCCGTGGTGGCCAGACACCCTGCAGAGTAATGCTGCCATCTGGACCACGGTGCGCGATGCCCTCACCATGGGTTCCAGAGATGGACCGGGATGCGGGGCGGCGCCAGATCAGGGCTCGTGCCGAAGACGGCGCAGGAGAAGTTCGAGCCGTCCCCGAGCGTTCACCGAGGCGCAGGCGCAGCCCTCGCCCATCTGTTCGGCGGAAAACAGAACCCGGGCGTTGAACACTTCGAGCACGCAACTGCTCGAAGTTCCTCACGGCCTTGCGGGCGGCGAGCGCTGGAGATCGTCGCGGGCAGGAGGATCAGGTCAGGGCGGTGATCAACCAGGCCCTGCCGCCGGGTTCGACCACCGTGGCGCCGTGCCCTTCAAGATCAGCCGGGCCATCGATGCGCTTTCGGCACGTAGTTCCCGCCGAAGACAGGGCTTTCGTGGCCGGCGCCGGCCATGCTGACGCGCGAATAAATCTCCTCCCTTCATGGAGGGATCGACGGGCGATCCGTGGGGGAGTGAGCGAACGCGTCGGCTTCGAACGTCTCCACCCCGGCCTGCACTGTTGTTGCCGTCCTCCCTTCAAGGGGAGGGAGAGTTGAGGCGATGGCTCGACCCGAAGCGTGTCAACCAATGAGGGCCTCTGTTCCGCGACGAAGCCGAACCGCTGGCGGTGAACGGCCTGGAAGTCCTCGGCAAGCGCAGTTCTCGCCGCCGGGTCGAATGGGATCGACGATGAGGTGGTGTCAATCTCGGCGTATTTGATTCGGCCCGAGCAGCAGGTCGACCACACCGGTCCTGTCCGCCAACTCAGCGCCGCATCACCAGCGCCCGCGACCCGGGCGGACAAGGCGACCGGGCTGTCCTCGAGCGGTCAACCGTTTCCTGACGCAGGGCGCGGACGTCGGCCAGGTTCGATGAGCAGTTCGAGAGCAACCGCCATCGATGCGGCAGCGACGACCGCCGCCGCAGCGCCCAGGGCGTCGGCGACGGTGCAGGCGCGCAGCCAGCGCCGTCGATGCCGAAGGCGTTGAGGACGTAGGCATCGCGCCGTGGTCGCGCTGGATGGAGATGGTCTTGATCGGCTCGGCCAGGTGCCGGACGGCGATAGGATGAGTTCGGCAAGGTCCAGCGGATCGGCGGGACGGCCCGGTGGCGGCGGCGTCCTCGGGCGGCCAGGGCGTCGAAGGCAGCGGTGACGAAGTCGGCGTCCAGCGGTTGGTCGGCAAGGTGTTCGCCCGAAGAGCACCGGAGGAAATGGTCAGGGTGAGCTGCCGAGGCGGATCGCCGTAGTTCGCAGTTCACCGTCAGGGCCGCCGCGCCGATAGGCGCGCTCGCTGGATCGCCGGTGCTGGGCCCGTCCCGGCAGGGTGCCGCGCCTTTTCTGTTTCCATCGGCAGATCTGAACCTGCCCAGTGCCGCCACCGTACCCCATAGCCAGCATGGGGGCGCGCAGCCATCCCCGCGGCAACGACGGGCGTCGCGAGGTGCGTTCGTACCGCCGGCGAGAGACATCGTCGTAGGTGCCGCCCATGTCGAAGCCGATCACATGGTCGAAGCCGGCGTCGCGGGCGGTGGCGGCCGGCGCCGACGATCGCCTCGGCCAGCCGGACAGGATGGTCTCCTTGCCCTCGAAGTCGGCAGCCCAGGCGTCACGCAACTGCCGTTGATCACGAACAGCAGGGGCGTCGCCCTCCGCCGAGGATCCGCCGACCCGTTCGAGAGCAGGCGCGCAGGACGGCGACAGATAGCGTCGGCGATAGGAATGCCGCCCGATCAGCTTGATCAGGGCGCCGACCTCATGGTTGACGGAGATCTGCTCATCCCACCCGGCGGCGATTTCGGCCAGGATGCGCCTCGTACCAGGTCCAGCCGCCACCGGGCGACGATGGGCCTGGCTTTCAGCCCCTGGGCCTGGGCGGCGGCCGTCGGTGCGGGCCCTGTCCTCGTTCAGCGCGGCGACGGCATCGGCGTGCCGCCGACGCGCCGACGTTCCTCGAACTTCACGACGGCGTCGTGCAGGGCGGGACGGGGACGACTCGACGGGCGAACAGCTTCTTGCCGGCATTCTCGCCAGCCGATGCGCAGGGCGCTCGCTGAAAGCTCGAGGTGATGGCCAGCAGGCCGGTTAAGTAATACGGACCGAAATCAGCATAC
>JAXHOA010000116.1:0-31133 GCA_034520035.1 Mycobacterium sp.
TCAGTTACGCACAGCACCTGTATCGAACTCGGTACCGCCGTGGTGCCTCAGGAGGCGCAGCACCCCATTGCGCTGGCCCGGCAGGCACTTTCGGTGCATGCCGTATCGAACGGGCGGCTGGCTCTCGGGGTCGGACCATCGCATCACTGGATCATCCGGGACATGCTGGGCCTGCCCTATGACAAGCCCGCCGCGTACACCCGCGACTACCTGCAGGTGTTCAATGCCGCCATCTCCGGTCCTGGGCCGGTGGACGTGGAGAACGACACCTTCACGGTGCACAACCCGACGGCACTCGGCGCCGCGACGCCGATGCCGGTCCTGGTGGCCGCGCTCGGCCCGGTGATGCTGCAGATCGCCGGCGAGCACGCCGACGGCACATCCCTGTGGATGGCCGATGAGAAGGCCATCGGCGAGCACATCGCCCCCAAGATCAACAAGGCCGCCGCCGAGGTCGGTAAGCCCGCACCGCGCATCGTGGCGGGTATCCCGGTCACGCTGTGCGCCAACTCCGAGATCGGCGAGGCGAAGGACCGGGCCAACCGCATCCTGGCCGAGGCCGAGACCTCGCCGAACTATCAGCGCCTCCTCGACCGTGGCGATGCCCGCACCGTCGGCGATCTCTGCGCCGCTGGGGATCAAGAGTCGATTCTCAAGCGGTTCAAGGCCTTCGCCGACGCCGGTGTCACCGACCTGTCGGTGCGGCTGCTGCCGATCGGCGATACCCGAGACGAGTTGATCGCATCGAAGTACCGGACCCGTGAGGTGATCGCCGAACTCGCCGAGCAGGTCTCGTGACCGGCCCGCTGGCAGGCATCCGCATCATCGAGGTCGGCGTCATGCTGGCCGGCCCGTACGCGACCATGCTGCTCGCCGACCTGGGCGCCGAGGTCATCAAGGTCGAACCACCCGGCGGCGAGATTTCCCGGCAGGTCAGTGACAGCTATTTCGCCAGCCTCAACCGCAACAAGCGCAGCGTCTGCCTGGACCTGGCGTCCACCGACGGGCGCACCAGACTCGGTGAGCTGGTGGCCGATTCGCACGCGCTGCTGGTCAACATGAAGCCGTCGGCGATCAAGAAGCTCGGCCTGACGTATGAGAATCTGCGACGGTACAACGAGAAGATCGTGTGCGTCGCGCTGACCGGATATGGCCTGCACGGCGGGGACGACCCGGCGTTCGACTACGTCATCCAGGCCGCGACCGGAGTGGCCGCGATGACCGGTGACCCCGAGGGGCCACCCACGCTGCCCGGCTACTCGGCGGCAGACAACTCGACCGGTCTGACCGCCGCGCTGGGTCTGCTCGCCAAGATTGTGTCCGGTCACGGCGGGCAGGTCGATGTGTGCCTGCGCGATGTCATGCTGTCGCAGCTGAACTACCGGGCCGCTGCCTACCTGAACGACGGCGTCGAACCGAGGCGCTACCCGTTCGGTGCGCATTCCTATTACGTCCCCGCGCAGCTGTTTCCGACCGCCGAAGGCCATCTCGCGCTGTTCATCACCCACGACGGTTTCTGGCGGTCGTTCGCGGGTGAAGCGGGAATCGCCGGCTTCGAGACCATGGTGGAGCGGGCCGCGGCACGCGAAGATGTGCTGGCGCTGGTGTCGGCCGCGCTGGCTGCCGACACCGCGGTGAACTGGGAGATCCGGCTCAAGCCACTCGGCATCCCCGCCGCCGCGGTGCGTTCGCTGCCGGAGGCCTTGGAGGACACCCCGGAGATGGTGGTCACCGCGGGTGATTTCCGGCTGGTGGGCAGCCCGATCCGGGTGCAGGGTTTCGAGCCGGAGTACCGGCCGGCCCCGGTGTTCGACGCTGCCCCTCAGTCGTCGTAATCGACCGTCAGCGGGCCCGGGTCCGGGATCGCCTGACACGTCAGCACATAGCCCTCTTCGACCTCGTCATCGTCGAGTGCGTCGTTGACCTTCATGGTCGCGGTGCCCTCGATCAGCTTGGCAATGCAGGTGCCGCAGTTACCGGCTTCGCAGGCGAACGGGGGCGTCAGGCCGGCGCGTCGTGCCGTCTCCAGCAGTGTCTCGCCCGCGACCGGCAGTGCCGTCGTGCGGGCACCGTCGAGCAGGATCGTCACTTCGTCGGCGGGCACTGGTTCGGCCGTCATCAAGCTCTCCTGGACGTCGGATTCTGACAAACGGAGAATATCATTCTCCGTTACGGATAAGGTAGTCGGTTGATGGCTGCAGAAGACCGATCGGGTCCTGGCATTCGGGGACCGCCAGTACACCATGGCCGAGCTGGATGCGCTGTCCGACGCGATGGCCGCCACACTTGCGGCGCGCGGCGTGCGCACCGGTGACCGGGTCGCCCTGATGTCGTCCAACCGTCCCGAGTTCGTCGTTGCGCTGCGGGCGATCTGGCGTCTGGGCGCGGCGGTGGTGCTGTTGAGCTCTGCGTGGAAACACGCGGAGGTGGCGCATGCGCTGGAGCTGACGGCCCCGGTGCTGGGCGTCGGTGATGCGGCGGTACTCGCCGATCTCATGCCGACGCTGAGTCTGGACGAGCCGATCACACCGGCCGGCGGCGCAGGGGAACCGGTGTCACCCGAGGCCGATGCGCTGTTCGTGTTCAGCTCCGGAACGACGGGCATGCCCAAGGCCGTGCGGCACACCCACGCGGCGTTCGCCGCAGCGGTGCGGCACTGGCGGTCCGCGCTGAATCTCACGGCCGCCGATCGTATGCAGATCATGACGCCGCCGTCGCACATCCTGGGGCTGCTCAACATCGCCACGATTCTCGACACCGGGGCCTGGATGCGCCTGCATCCGCGCTTCGACGTCGACCGGATGCTGACCCATATCCAGGACGACCGCATCACCATCGAAATGGCCGTCGCACCCATCGCTTTGGCCATCGCCGCACATCCGGACCTGGAGAATTACGACCTGTCATCGCTGCGCTACATCATGTGGTGCGCGACGCCGGTGACCAGGAGCGTCGCCGATACCGTCACCGATCGGGTAGGGGTGCGGTGGGTGTCGGCCTACGGCGCCAGCGAGTTGCCGGTCATCGCCTGCTGCCCGATCGGCGACGCGCGGTTGGACACCGTGGGCAAACCGGTGCCCGGTGTGGCGGTGCGGATCGCCGAGAGTGGCGAGATTCAGGTGCGTTCGGAGTCGGCGATGGCCGGCTACCTGCCCGACGTCGCGACCGCAGCGGCGTTTGACGACGGGTGGTATCGCACCGGGGACATCGGCGAACTGGACAGCGAGGGCTGGCTGCGGATCACCGACCGGCTCAAGGAGATGATCAAGGTGCGCGGTTTCCAGGTGGCACCCGCGGAGGTGGAGGCGGTGCTGCACGGGCATCCGGCCGTCGAGGACTGCGCGGTGTTCGGCGTCCCCGACGGTGTCAACGGCGAGGCGGTCGTTGCGGCCGTCGCCGCCGGGAAACCGGTCACCGAACAGGAATTGGTCGCCCTGGTGGGTGCGCGGCTGTCGTCCTACAAGCGTCCCAGCCGGGTGGTCTTCGTCGATGCCATCCCGCGGTTGCCGTCGGGGAAGGTGTTGCGGCGGGTGCTGCGCGATGAGCATTCCTGACCCGGCCGAACGGCCACTTATCGCACGCTTCTCCGCCGCGAAATGCGTGTGATAAGTGGACACTCGACGTCAGAAGGCGAGCCTCTCGGAACGCTGCACGGTGCCGGTGATCCCACTGGCATCCTGCCCGGCCAGCAGCACCGCGGCCCGTCCCATCGCCTCGGGCGGCTCGACCATCTCCGGCGGGACCTCGAATCCGCCGCCACCGGCCTGCCAGCCCTCGGTGAGCACCACCCGGGACGGACTCAGGCAGTTCACCGCGATGTTGTCCGGGCGCAGGTCGTCGGCCAACCCCAGATAGAGCCGCTCGGTGGCGGCCTTGGACACCCAGTAGGCGTTCGCGCCGGGCATCCCGACACCGGTGGTGGTGATGGCCACCAGCGATCCGCCGCCGCGGGCCCGCACGTGCGGGATCACCGCCTTGGTCACCAGGAAGACACCGGTCAGGTTGACGTCCATGCACACTTGCCAGCGTTTCAGCGGTGTCGATTCGACCGGTCCCAGCCACAGCACGCCCGCGTTAGCGACCAGGATGTCGATCCCGCCGAACTCCGAAACAGCCGCGGCGACAGCCCCATTGACCGACTCTTCGCTGGTGACGTCACACGCGACGGCCAGCGCGCCTGCCGCCCTGTGTGCGGATCGACTCCGTCACCGAGCCGATGGTGCCGGGCAGCTTGCCGGCCCGCTCGGAACGGGCCGCGACCGCCACCGACGCGCCCGCGGCGGCGAGGGCGTGGGCGATGGTGGCGCCGATGCCGCGGCTGGCGCCGGCGACGAACGCCGTCTTCCCGGCAAGTTCACTTCCCGGGTCGCTGCGCTCTCCCCCGCAAGCGGGAGGTGCCCCCAGCCCACCGAGCCCGCTCACTTGGGCGGGAACCGCAGTCCTCCGTCGAGACGGATGATCTCGCCGTTGAGATAGTCGTTCTCGATGATGCTCTGGGCGAGCTGGGCGTACTCGGTCGAGCGGCCCATCCGCTTGGGGAACGGGATCTGCGGACCCCAGTACTGCTCCAGCTGGTCGGCGGCCTTGCCGTATGCCGGGGTGTTGATGGTGCCGGGGGCGATGGTGTTGACGCGGATTCCCAACGGGGACAGGTCGCGTGCGGCCACCAGGGTCATACCGAGCACACCGCCCTTGGCGGCAGCGTAGGCCAGCTGGCCGATCTGGCCCTCGTAGCCGGCGATGGATGCGGTGTTCACGATGACGCCGCGGCCGCCCTCTTCCAGCGGTTCGGTGCGGGCGATGGCCGCCGCGGCCAGCCGCATCACATTGAACACCGCGGTCAGATAGAACTTGACCGTCGTCTCGAACCCCTCCAGCCCGTGTGGTGAGCCGTCCTTGCCGATCAACCGGCCGCCGGCCGCCGGTCCGCCGTGGGTGTCCACCGAGATGCGCAGCGGAGCAAGGGTTTCGGCTTCCGCGATGGCGGCGTTGACCGATTCCTCGGAGGTGGCGTCGGTACGGATGTACTTCACGCCGAGCTCGTCGGCGAGCTTGGGCCCCTTCTCGTCGGCCAGATCCGCGACCACCACTTTGGCGCCCGCGGCCTGCAGTCGGCGGACCGTCGCTTCCCCCAGGCCTCCTGCGCCACCTACGACGAGCGCGGAGCTACCGGCGATGTCCATTCACTTCTCCTTCTTGCAACTGGCACTCTCGAACTGTGAGAATAGCATTCTCATTCGAGCGTGAAAGGGGCAGTTTCGATGCCTGAGGCCGTGATCGTCTCTGCACTGCGCACACCCATCGGCACCGCCAAGAGGGGCACGCTGCGCGATACCGATGCCTATGTGCCGGCCGACCACGTGGTCGGCGCGGTGGCCGCCGGACTCGACGGGGCCCCGGTGACCGCCGCGGGCGCTCGGATGATCGTCACCACGGTCCATGAACTACGCAGGCGCGGAGGTGGTATCGGGGTGGCCGCGTTGTGTGCGGGCGGCGGCATGGGTTCGGCCACGGTCAAGGAGGTCGCGCCATAAAGTCGCAGTCGATGGACATCCAGGAACTCCTCGACGCCGCGCGCGGCGGATCGCAGCGGGCCGCAGGCCGGCTGCTGAGCCTGGTCGAGAGTGACCGTCGCGACGAGGTGCTGGCGGTGCTGCCCGCATCTGCCCGGTGCGCACCGTCGGGATCACCGGGCCACCGGGCGCGGGAAAGTCCACCACCGTCGCGGTACTCGTCTCGGCGTACCGGGCCGGCGGCTTACGGGTGGCGGTGCTCGCCGTCGACCCGTCCTCGCCCTACAGCGGGGGAGCGCTGCTCGGCGACCGGATCCGGATGGCCGCCCACATCAACGATCCGGACGTGATGATCCGTTCGGTGGCCACCCGCGGGCACCTGGGCGGGCTGGCCGCCGCGGTGCCCGCGGCGATCCGGCTGCTCGCGGCACTGAACTACGACATCGTCGTGCTGGAGACCGTCGGGGTCGGTCAGTCGGAGATCGAGATCGCCGCCGTCGCCGACCCGACGGTCGCCATCCTCAACCCGGGGGCCGGTGACGCGATCCAGGCCGCCAAGGCGGGCCTGCTGGAGATCGCCGACATCATCGTGGTCAACAAGGCCGATCGTGACGGCGCCGATCAGACCGCCAGGGACCTGCACATCGAGACCGGCCTGCCGATCCTCAAGATCATCGCGTCGCAGAACGTGGGCATCGAGGAGCTTGTCGCCGGCATCGACGCCCACCACCGTTCCGATACCGCCGAGCGCCGGGCGATCCGGGCGCGGCTGCAGATTCTGTCGCTGGCACAGAGTGTGCTGCAAGCCCACCCCGGTCTCGACGAACTGGCCGGGCAGGTGGCCGGCGGCACCCTCGATGTCTACGCCGCGATCACCCGGTTGCTCGAGGGCGCGCAGGTCAAACCTCAATGAGAATATGGTTTCCACTTTAGAGAAATGCTATTGTACGAATTCGTCAACACATTCTTCTACAGGTAGCCGAGGAGCCTGATGCAGAAGGCACTTGCCCCCGAGATCTCCACCTGGCCCGATGAGAACCCGCAACTCATCGGCAGCCGATGTGGCGCGTGTTCCGCGACGACGTTCCCGCGTCAGCTGCGCTGCCCCAGGTGCAGCAAGGCCGAGATGTCGGATCTGCTGCTGCCGCGCCGTGGCACCGTCGTGGCCTGGACCACGCAGGGGTTCCCACCGGGAGCGCCCTATGCGGGACCGACCGGCAAGGACTTCGTGCCGTTCGGTGTCGGCCTCGTGCAACTGGGTGATCTGATTCGCGTCGAGGGTCGGCTCACCGAGAACGACCCCGCCAAGCTGGAATTCGGCATGGAGGTCGAACTGACCATGGCGCCGTTCGCCACCGATGCCGACGGCGACGAGCTCGTCACCTTCTGGTTCAAGCCCGTCGAGGAGTCCAAGGCATGAGCAACGATGTAGCGATCATCGGCGTCGGCATCCATCCCTTCGGCCGGTTCGACAAGACCGCGATGGAGATGGGCGCCGAGGCGATCACCAGCGCGCTGGCGGATGCGAAGCTGGAATGGAAGGACATCCAGTTCGGGTTCGGCGGTAGCTACGAGGTGTCCAATCCCGACGCCGTCACGCGCCTGGTCGGCCTCACCGGCATCACCTTCACCAACGTCTTCAACGCGTGCGCCACCTCGGCCAGCGCCATCCAGCAGACCGCCGACACCATCCGGTTGGGCAAGTACGACATCGGCATCGCGATCGGCCTGGACAAGCATCCGCGCGGCGCCTTCACCGACGATCCGGCCAAACTCGCGCTGCCTCAGTGGTACGCCAACAACGGCCAGTTCGTGACCACGAAGTTCTTCGGTATCAAGGCCAACCACTACATCAACAAGCACGGCATCTCCGAGGAGACGCTCGCGAGGGTGGCCAACAAGAACTTCCGCAACGGCGTGCTGAACCCGAATGCCTTCCGGCGCAAGGAGATCTCCGTCGAGGAGATCATGGCCTCACCGGTGCTGAACTACCCGCTGCGGCAGTACATGTTCTGTGCCCCCGACGAGGGCGCGGCCGCGGTGATCATGTGCCGCGCCGACATCGCCCACAAGTACACCGACAAGCCGGTGTACGTGCGGGCCAGCGAGATTCGTACCCGCACCTTCGGCGCCTACGAGGTGCACGCCACCTCGGCACCACTGGACGAGGATCCCTCGCCGACAGTGTTCGCCGCCAAGGCGGCCTACGAGGCCGCCGGTATCGGGCCCGAGGACGTGGATATCGCCCAACTCCAGGACACCGACGCCGGCGCCGAGGTCATCCACATGGCCGAGACCGGCCTGTGCGCCGACGGTGAGCAGGAAAAGTTGCTGATAGACGGGGCCACCGAGATCAATGGTTCGATCCCGGTCAACACCGACGGCGGTCTCATCGCCAACGGTGAGCCGATCGGCGCCTCGGGCCTGCGCCAGATGCACGAACTGGTGCGGCAGCTGCGGGGTGAGGCGGGGGAGCGTCAGGTCCCCGGCAGCCCGCAGGTGGGCCTGGCACAGGTGTACGGGGCACCCGGCACCGCGTCGGCGACCATTCTCTCGCTGTAGTGTGCCCGGTAACGGCGTTCTCATAGGAATAGAGTGCGATTCATGGCTGACCAAACTCCTGAATACCGCTTCGTGACATACGAAACCCTCGACGAGGGCACCATCGCCCGGATCATGCTGAACCGGCCGGAGGCGCGCAACGCGCAGAACCGCGGCATGCTGGTCGAGCTGCACGAGGCGTTCCTGCGCGCCGAGGCCGACGACACCGTGCGTGTGGTCATTCTCGGCGGCAACGGCCCGATGTTCTCGGCCGGACACGATGTCGGGTCGAAAGTGCAGCGCGCCGAGTACACCCCGGGGCCGGATCAACACCCCAGCTTCGCGGTGAACGGCGGGACGCGGCAGGGCGCGGAGAGCCTGATGCTGCAGGAGTGGCATCACTACTTCGAGAACACCCGGCGCTGGCGCAATCTGCGCAAGATCACCATCGCCTCGGTGCATGGTGACGTCTACGCGGCGGCCCTGATGCTGATGTGGTCCTGCGACCTGATCGTCGCCGCCGACAACACCCGCTTCACCGACGTCGTCGGCACCCGGCTCGGCATGTGCGGCGTCGAATACTTCGCGCACCCTTGGGAATTCGGCGCCCGTAAGACCAAGGAACTGATGCTCACCGGGGACACGCTCTCGGTGGAAGAGGGCCACGCGCTGGGCATGGTGTCCAAGATCTTTCCGGTCGACGAATTGGCCGACAAGACGGTCGAATTCGCCCGCCGCATCGCCAAGGTGCCGACCATGGCGGCGCTGCTGGTCAAGGAGTCGGTGAACCAGACCCAGGACAACCAGGGGTTCTACAACTCGCTGAACGCCTGCTTCACCCTGCACGAACTGAACCACAGCCACTGGGCGCAGGTGCACGAGAACAAGTTCCCGGTCGGACTGGTCGAGGACGGCCTTGAGGACTGGAAGACCTCCGGCCCACCGAAGGCTGCGGTCAAAGACCAGCCCTAGTCCCCTCTGCGATTTCGGCGTGATTGGTTGCGGCCACCGCAGCCAATCACGCCGAAATCAGTCAAGGGACTCGCCGGTGGCGGCGGCGTACCCGCTGCGGTAGCCGAAGGTCATGGCCGGGCCCAGCGTGCCACCCGCGCCGCCGTAGGCCTTCCCGGTCACCCCGGCCATCGCGTTGCCTGCGGCGAACAGTCCGGGGATGACCTTCCCGCTGACATGCAGGACGCGGCCGTCCCGGTCGGTGCGCGGACCGCCCTTGGTGCCCATCGCGCCGACGGCCACCGGCACCGCGTAGAACGGGGCGGAGTCCAGCGGGCCCAGGGTTTGTAGCGCCGGGGTCGCCGCGGTGGGGTCACCCCAGTATCCGTCGTATGCGCTTGCGCCACGGCCGAAATCGGGATCGTGCTCGTCGGCGACGTTGGTGTTCCAGGCGTCGACGGTCCGGGCGAGGCCATCGGGGTCGATGCCGAGCTTGGCGCCCAGATCATCGAGGGTGGCGGATTCGTGGAACCAGTCCGGCGCCGGCCCGTCGGGATCGACACCGAGGAACCCATAGCGTTTGAGGTGCTGCGCGTCGAAGACGATCCAGGCCGGATCGTTGAGGTAGCCGGCTCGCGGGTCGAGGTGATGGAACGGTCCGGCCATCGAGTTGTACTCGCCGGCCTCGTTGAGGAAGCGTCTGCCTGCCCGGTTGACGATGATGCTGCGCGGGCGGGTCCGTTCCAGCCGGACACTGCGGCTGCGGGGTTGCCCGCCCAGGGTGTCCCCGGGGATCTGCACGATGGGCACCCACCAGGCTTCGCCCATGTTCGCCAGATCGGCGCCGTGTGCCATGGCCATCCGCAGTCCGTCGCCGGTGTTGTAGGGCGGGGAGACCGCGCCGCGCATCGGCCCGCGCAGGTAGGCGTCCACAAGCTGGGGATCCCATTCGAATCCACCGGTGCCCAGGATCACCCCACGGTGGGCCCGGACCGCGATATTCCTGCCGCCGTGGTTGATCCGCACGCCGGTGATGCCCTGAGCGGATCCGATCAGTTCGACGGCGCGTGCCTCGGTGACCGGGGTGATGCCGAGGTCCAGCAGCCCCTTGAGCAGTCCCGCGATCAGGGCGGTGCCGGCGACACACGGTTCGGCCAGCGAATCGTCCACCGTGGCGTGGATGCGCGCCTTGGTCTCGGCGTCGATGCCGACATTGCTGAAGTCCAGCGGAAACGCCGTGATGCGGTCGTGCCATGCGCCGAGGGTGGCCAGATCGAACGGTTTGGCATTGAGCGACCGGCCACCGCCCGGACGCCCGCCGGGCAGTTCGGGCTTGTAATCGGGGAAGCCCTCGGCGATCTCGAACCGCAGATCGCTGTGCTGCTCCAGATAGTCCAGCATGGCCGGTCCGGTGCGCACGAACGTCTCGACCAGGTCGCGGTCCATCGCGCCCAGCGATTGCGCCTCAAGGTATTTGAGTGCGTCCTGCACCGACAGTTCGGCGCCGGGGAGCCGGTCGTGGGCGGGTATCCAGGTGATACCACCGGATACCGCGGTGGTGCCACCCACGGTCGGCGCCTTCTCGTACACCGCGACACGGGCTCCGTTGGTGGCGGCGGTGAGCGCCGCGGCCAGCCCGGCGCCGCCGGTGCCGAGGACGACGACGTCGACCTCGGAAGTCCATTCGATCTCTGAATCGGGCACTGCCACAGTCCTTCCTGTCAGCTGAGGATGTCGGAGAGTTGCCTTGCTGCACGCACCACCGCGTCCCGACCGTTGAGGACGACGTCCTCGCGGTGCGAGATCAGGTTGATGCAGGTGGGCGGGGAGGGTCGTCGACGGCGTACCGGGACGGCCAGGCCGTAGGTGTCCGGTTCGACCTCACCATGGGTGATGACCCAGCCCTGCTCGCGCGCCTGTCGCACGATCTCACGTTCACCGGGCCGGGGCGGCATGCTGGCCAGCAGTGCCGCGCCTGCCGCGCCCCGCTCCAGCGGATGGCGGCTGCCTTCGTGGAAAGACAACTGGTAGAAGACCAGCGTCGGCACGATGACGGCGATGGCGACCTGTTGATCGCCCTCGGCGACCAGCAGCGACACCGTGGTGCCCAGGTCATCGGCCAGCAGGCGCAGCGTCGGGACGCTGAGTTGGCGCACGTTGTTGTCGAAGGACGCACCGAGTACGGCGAGTGCCGCTGCCGGACGGTATTTGCCGTCAGAGCCCTTCGTGATGAAGCGGGCCTGAGCCAGGGTGCTGAGCAGGCGGTAGGCGATGGTGCGGTGTACCCCGACGAAGTCGGCGACCTCGGCCGCGGTGACTCCGGTGGGTGCGCTGGACACCGCCTGCAGGGCGGAAAGCCCCCTGGCCAGGGTCTGTGAACCGGCGGCCGGGCGCACGGTGTCCGGCGCGTCCGACCGTGGCCCTGAGCGTGGGTCGAGTCCCTTGACAGACGTCATCGCGAGAGTGATGCTCTATGGATATTGCACATTAATGTTCGATATTAGCACATGTGGTTACGCACAAGCGAGAATGAGATTTCCGCGACGCGGGATCGGTGAGGAGCGGGATGTCCGTCCACGAAAGCGTCTGGAGTGATCTCCAGGGCGTTTCGTTCACCCAGGGCTACCTCGATGCGCGTGGCGTGCGAACCCGGTATCTGCACGCCGGCGACCCGAGTAAGCCGGCCCTGGTGCTGCTGCACGGTTCGGGCGGTCACGCCGAGGCCTACGTGCGCAATCTGGAAGCACACGCCGAGCATTTCTCGACCTGGTCGATCGACATGCTCGGTCACGGCTACACCGACAAGCCCGGACACCCGCTCGAGGTCGCGCACTATGTCGACCACCTGCTGGCGGTCTTCGACGCCATCGGCGCCGACAAGGTGTATCTGTCCGGAGAGTCGCTGGGCGGCTGGGTGGCCGCCCGCGCCGCCGCCGATCACCCGGGGCGCATCGAGCGCCTGGTGCTCAACACCGCCGGTGGCTCGCAGGCCGATCCCGAGGTCATGAAGCGCATCATCACGCTGTCCATGGCCGCCGCGGAGAATCCCGACTGGGACACCGTGCAGGCCCGCATCACATGGTTGATGGCCGACAAGTCCAAGGGGTACGACGATATCGTCGCCAGTCGCCAGAAGGTCTACCAGCAGCCGGGTTTCGTCGCCGCGATGAGCAACATCATGGCGCTGCAGGATCCCGAGATCCGGGCCCGCAACCTGCTCGGGCCCGCCGAGTACGGCGCCATCACGGCGCCCACCCTGGTGTTGTGGACCAGTGATGATCCGACCGCCGATGTCAGCGAGGGCAGACGCATCTCGGAGATGATCCCTGGGGCACGCTTCGAGGTCATGCCCGGCTGCGGGCACTGGCCGCAGTACGAGGACGCCAAGACCTTCGATCGGCTGCACATCGACTTCCTGCTGGGACGGTCATGACCGAGTCCGCGGAGGTCCTCATCGTCGGCGCCGGACCCGTCGGGCTGACTCTGGCGAACATCCTTGGCCTACAAGGAGTTCGGACCGTCATCGTGGAAGAACGCGACACCCTCATCGATTATCCCCGCGGCGTCGGACTCGATGACGAATCGTTGCGCACCTTCCAGTCCATCGGCCTCGTCGAGCAGATCCTGCCGCACACCGTGCCGAACCAGATCCTGCGCTTCTTCGACGGCAAGCGTCGTCTCCTCGCCGAGATGGCGCCGCCGGACGCCCGGTTCGGGTGGCCCAAGCGCAACGGGTTCGTCCAGCCGCTCGTCGACGCCGAGTTGCTACGCGGGCTGGAACGTTTCGACCATGTCGAGGTGCGCTGGGGCACCCGGATGGAGACGTGCGTGGCCGACGATCACGGTGTCACCGCCGACCTTCTGTCCGCCGGCGATCCGGTGAGCCTGCGGGCGCAGTACCTGGTCGGGTGCGACGGTGGACGCAGCGCCACCCGGCACCTGATGGGCGTCTCGTTCGAGGGCACCACCTCGGCGACGCGCTGGCTGGTCATCGACCTCGCCTCCGACCCGCTCGGTCATCCCAACAGCGAGGTCGGCGCCGACCCGCACCGCCCGTACGCCTCCATCTCGATCGCGCACGGAATCCGGCGCTTCGAGTTCATGATTCACGCCGATGAGACCGACGATCAGGTCGAGAAGCCCGAGTTCATCGCGCGCATGCTGGCGCCGTTCGTGCCGCACCCCGACCGGGTCGACATCATCCGGCACCGGGTCTACACCCATCACTCCCGGATTGCCGGGGCCTTTCGCGCGGGCCGCATGCTGCTGGGCGGGGATGCCGCCCACCTGATGCCGGTGTGGCAGGGCCAGGGTTACAACAGCGGGATCCGTGATGCGGCCAACCTCGGCTGGAAGCTCGCCGCGGTGGTCAACGGTGATGCCGGTGACGGACTGCTGGACAGCTACGACGCGGAACGCCGCAAGCACGCCCGGGCGATGATCGACCTGTCCACCCTGGTGGGCCGGGTCATCTCGCCGACCGATCCGCGCATCGCGACCCTGCGGGACAAGGTGATCCGCGCCGCATCGGTGGTTCCGACGCTGAAGCGCTACGTGCTCGAGATGCGGTTCAAGCCCATGCCGCGCTACGACACCGGGGCGGTGGTGCACACCGAGTCGTCGTCGGCGATACCACCGGCAGGCACGCTGTTCATCCAGCCCAACGTGGACACCCGCGACACCCAGAACATCCTGCTCGACGAGGTGCTCGGGACCGGGTTCGCCGTGCTGGCCTGGAACAACAGTCCACGCGCCCTGCTCGGCGACGCCACCTTCGCGCGCTGGAAGAAACTGGGCGCCAACCTCGTCGAGGCCCGGCCCAACACCCAGCTGCACTGGACCGGACACGACGACCCCGACGTCACCATCGTCGGCGACCGGACCGGCGCACTGAAGAAATTCTTCGATGCACACGCCGAGTCGGTGCTGTTCATCCGGCCGGACCGGTGCATCGCGGCGGCCTGCCTGGCCCAGTTGTCCGACGAGACCAGCACCCAACTGTTCGCTGTCCTCTGCCTCACCGCGGGAGGTGAAACCCATGTCCCAGATCGCCCTGTGCTGCATGTCGCACAGCCCCCTGCTTAACCTGCCGGGGCCCTCGGCGGAACTGCTCGAGGACATCAACGCCCAGCTCGCGAGGGCTCGCGCCTTCGTGACCGACTTCGATCCCGAGCTCGTGGTCATCTTCTCCCCGGACCACTACAACGGCTTCTTCTACCGGCTGATGCCACCGTTCTGTATCGGTGGCGCCGCCACCGGGGTGGGTGACTACGGCACCTACGCCGGACCGCTCGACGTGCCCGCGGCGTTGGCCGACGAGATGGCCGCGGCGGCTTGGGAATCCGGGGTCGATGTGTCGCTGTCGGCGGCCATGGACGTCGACCACGGCACCGTGCAGCCGCTCGAGGTGCTGTTCGGCGATGCGGCCGCGCGACCGGTCATCCCGGTCTTCATCAACTCGGTGGCCACCCCGCTCGGCCCGCTGAAACGCACCCGCGCTCTCGGCGCCGCCATCGGCGAGTATCTCGGCACCCTGGGCAAACGGGTACTCGTCGTCGGATCCGGTGGGCTGTCTCACGATCCGCCGGTGCCGACGCTGGCCACCGCGCCGCCCGCAGCGCTGGCCCGCATCGTCGGTGGGGCGCCGATGTCCCCGGAAGGCCGGACGGCCCGGCAGGAAGCGGTGATCGCCGCCGCGCATCAATTCGCGCACGGGCAGAGCCCGCTGCGGCCGCTGAACCCGGATTGGGATCACGCGCTGCTCGATCTGATCGACACCAACCGGCTGTCCGAGGTGGACGGCTGGACCAACGACTGGATCGCGCGCGAGGCCGGCAATTCGGCACACGAGATCCGCACCTGGGTGGCGGCTTTCGCCGCGATGTCAGCCCAAGGCAACTACCAGACGCAGCAGCGTTACTACCGCGCTGCTCCCGAGCTGATCGCGGGATTCGCGATCCGGACGGCGGTACCCGCGTGAGCAACCACTACGACCACACCGTCGACGTCCTGGTCGTCGGCTCAGGTGGCGGTGGCATGACCGCCGCGCTGAAGGCCGATGCGGCCGGACTTTCCACCCTGGTCGTGGAGAAATCGCCGAAGTTCGGCGGGTCGACCGCGCTGTCCGGCGGCGGCATCTGGGTACCCGGCGCGCCGTCACAGCGCCGTGCCGGCTACCGCCCGGACCCCGAGGGCGTGTTCGACTACCTCAAGACCATCACCGACGGATTGGTCAGCGACGAGCGGCTGCGCGCCTATGTCGACGCCGCGCCGGAGATGATGGACTTCCTGGAGCGCTCCAGCGACTGGTTCGAATTCGTCTGGAAGCCTGGCTATGCCGACTACTACCCGGAACTGCCCGGCGGGTCCGAGCGGGGCAGCACCATCAACGTCCCCGAAATCGACCTGCGCAAGCTCGGCGCCGAAGAGCAGAATCTGCTGGCCCCGTTGGCACTTGCCCCGAAGGGAATCTGGTTCGCCCCCAAGGATCTGCGGCTGTTCTACCAGGTCCGGCAGAACTGGCGGGGCAAGGCGGTACTGGTGAAACTGATCTGGCGGATGTTCCGGGCGCGGGTGTTCGGGGACCGGATGGCCGCCATCGGCCAGTCGCTGATGGCCCGGATGCGGCTGGCGCTGCAGGAGCACGACATCCCGCTGTGGCTGTCGGCCCCGATGACCGAACTCATCACCGACATGGACGGCCGGGTCGTCGGCGCCGTCGTCGAGCGCGACGGAAACCTGCTGCGCATCGGTGCCCGTGGTGGCGTGGTGCTGGCCACCGGCGGATTCGACCACGATATGGAGTGGCGCCGCCGGTATCTTCCGCTGTTGGACAAGGACTGGAGCTTCGGCAACCCGGCCGCCACCGGTGACGGTATCCGGGCGGGGGAGAAGGTCGGTGCCGCCACCGAACTGCTGGACGAGGCATGGTGGTTCCCCGCGATGTGCTGGCCGGACGGGCGGTTGCAGTTCATGCTCAACGAGCGCATGATGCCTGCCCAGTTCGTCGTCAACGGCGCGGGTGAACGCTTCATCAACGAGGCCGCGCCCTACATGGACTTCGCGCACGCGATGATCGAGGGACAGCGGTCGTTCTTGGTCGGGCGCAGCGACGGGGAACAGACCAGCGAACACGTGCCGTGCTGGCTGGTCACCGACATCGCTTCGTTCCACCGCTACGTCGTCGGCGGGCATCTGCCGATCCCCAAGATCCCCTTCGCCCCGGTACCCACCGGACGCAAGATCCCGCAGGCCTGGCTGGACTCGGGCATCGTGGTCGCCGCAGACAGTTTCGAGGATCTCGCGACCAAGATCAATGTGCCGCCGGCCGAATTACTCCGCACGGCAACCCGTTTCAACGATCTCGCCCGCCAGGGTCACGATGACGATTTTTGCCGTGGCGACAGTGCCTATGACAACTACTACGGCGATCCCACGCTGCCCAACCCGAATCTCGCACCGCTGGGCAAACCGCCCTACCTGGCCTTCCAGATCATCCTGGGTGACCTGGGCACCTCGGGTGGACTGCTGACCGACGAGCACGCCAGGGTGCTGCGCGAGGACGGCAGCGTCATCGCCGGCCTCTACGCCACCGGCAACACCTCGGCCGCGGTGATGGGCCGCAGCTACGCCGGTGCCGGCGCCACCATCGGACCCGCCATGACGTTCGGCTACGTCGCGGCACAACACATATCTGAGAACTCCAATAGAGAGGTAACCGCATGAAGATCTCGCTGTTCTACGAATTCCCGCTGCCGCGGCCGTGGTCCGAGGATGACGAGCACCAGCTGTTCCAGCACGGTCTGGACGAGGTCGAGGCAGCCGACAAGGCGGGGTTCTCCACGGTCTGGCTCACCGAACACCACTTCCTGGAGGAGTACTGCCACTCCACCGCGCCGGAGATGTTCCTGGCCGCGGCGAGCCAGCGCACCAAGGACATCCGGCTCGGCTTCGGCGTGATGCACCTGCCGCCGCCGATCAACCACCCCGCACGTATCGCCGAACGGGTGGCCACCCTGGACCACCTGTCCAACGGCCGCGTCGAGTTCGGCACCGGCGAGGGTTCCTCGGTCGCCGAACTCGGCGGCTTCGACATCGACCCCGCCGACAAGCGCACCATGTGGGAGGAGGCCCTGGAGGTTTCCATCCGTTGCATGACCGAGGCGCCGTTCAGCGGGTTCAAGGGTGAGCACGTCGAGATGCCGGCCCGCAACGTCATCCCCAAACCGCTGCAGAGTCCGCACCCACCGGTCTGGGTCGCCTGCACCCGACCGTCCTCGGTGCAGATGGCCGCTCAGAAGGCCATCGGCGCACTGAGTTTCGCCTACACCGGACCCGAGGCGCTCAAGGACCGGGTCGACGGCTACTACAAGACGTTCGAGGAGGAGGGGGCGCCGGTGACACCGGCCATCAACCCCAACATCCTGGCCATCGGCGGCGACCTGTCGATGATGGTGGCCAAGACCGAAGAAGAGGCCCTCAAACGCCTCGGCAACGGTGGTGGCTTCTTCTCGTTCGGCATCATGCACTACTACCTGACCGGCATGCACACCCCCGGCCGCACCGGCGTCTGGGACCTCTACCAGGACGCAGTCAAGGAGGACCCGACGCTGGCCTACGGGCCGGGCCGCGGCGCCATCGGATCGCCGGACACCGTGCGCGAGTTCCTGCGGGGCTACGAGGCCAGCGGCGTCGACGAGATCATCCTGCTGCTCAACCCGCGCAGCCATGAGGGCACCATGGAGTCCATCGAGATCATGGGTAGGGAGATCCTGCCGGAGTTCATCGAGCGCGACGCAAAGGCAGTGGCGGACAAGGCCAAGCGACTGGCTCCGGTGATCGAGAAGGTCGAGGCCCGACGGCAGCCGTCGAGCGCGCCGCTGTTCGACGAGACGTACTCCTTCGGTGGCCTGCCCACCGGGCGGGGCGGGAAGTTCACCGCCGGTGAGATCCCCGAGGCGATGGCCGAGATCAATGAGGGCCGGGTCAAGGCCGCGCAGCTGGAGAAGGATCAGCGCGAGGCCGCCAAATAAGCATGGTTGACGACCGCTGGCGCTATGACGGGCGCCGGGTTGTGGTGACGGGATGCGCGTCGGGTATCGGCGCGCACCTCGCCACTCAGCTGGCCGATCTCGGGGCGCACGTCACCGGACTCGATCTGCGCCGCCCGCAGGCCGGGCCTGCGGAGTTCATCGAGGTGGATTTCGCCGACACCGCGTCGATCGATGCCGCGGTCGCCGCCATCGAGGGACCGGTCGACGCGTTGTTCAACGTGGCCGGGGTGTCCTCGGGGATCGGCAAGCCGCTGGTGGTGGTGACCATCAACTTTCTCGGCATGCGGCATCTCACCGAGGCGTTGGCCCCGCAGATGCCGCGCGGCTCGGCGATCGCCAATGTGTCCTCGCTCGCCGCGGCCAATTATCTGGCCAACACCGCCGTTACGGCCGGACTGCTCGCGACAACGTCCATGGCCGAGGGCATTTCCTGGTGTGCGGCGAACCCGGAGGCGCTCGCCGATGGTGGCTACCGGCTGTCGAAGGAGGCGATCATCCTCTACGGCATGACCCGCGCACTGGACCTCGGGAGCGCGCGGCATCCGGATCAACTGCACCGGACCGGGCGTTACCGAGACGCCGATCCTCGATCAGTTGCGATCGGCCTACGGCGAGAACTACCTCGACTCGTTCCCCACCCTGCTCGGCCATGTCTGCGGACCCGACGAGCAGGCGTCGGTGCTGGCGTTCCTGAACAGCCCGGCGGCCAGTTACATATCGGGACAGGTGATCTGGGTGGATGGCGGCAGCATCGCCGGTAGGATCGCCGCGACACTGGAGGTATCGCAATAGTGGCCACCATGAAAGATTTTCGCCGCGTCGCCGACGATGTGCGCAATTGGGGGCGCTGGGGTGACGATGACGAACTCGGCACGCTGAACCTCATCACCGCCGACAAGGTGGCCGAGGCCGCGGCGACCGTGAAGAAGGGCACCGTCATCTCGCTGGGCGGTGACTTCGGCGCCAACGGCCCCCAGGGCGCGTTCAAGTTCCGGTTCAACCCGATCCACGTCATGACGGTGGACGGCGGCGACGCCGAGACACTGGTCAAGTACGCGCCCGAATGGGCCCGCAATTCCGTGGCCCAGGAGCTCAGTTCGTTCTTCGTCGACAACCCCTTCCGGTTCAACGACGACATGATCACCATGTCGCTACAAGCGGCCACCCAATGGGACGCGCTGTCGCACGTCTACTACGAGGACAAGCTGTACAACGGATTCCCGGCGGACTCGGTGACCAGTTTCGGCGCCTATCACTGCGGTATCGACAAGGTGGACGTCAAGGGCATCACCTCGCGCGGAGTGCTGCTGGATGTGGTGGCCCACCGGGGCGCCGACGTCTTCTGCGAACCCGGCAACCCGATCACCCCGGCCGAACTCGACGATATCGCCGCCGAGCAGGGTGTCGAGATCCGCAGCGGTGACATCGTCGTCGTCCACACCGGTTGGTGGACGCGGTTCCTGTCCACCGGTGACGGGCACGAGGCCGGCTCCGGTCTGGACTGGACCTGCGCGTCCTGGCTGCACGACCACGACGTCGCCGCGGTGGCCGCCGACAACCTGATGGTGGAGGATCCCGACCCCGCCAACGGTGTCGAGGGCACGTTCCTGCCGATGCACATGCTGTGCCTGCGCGATATGGGCCTGATGTTCGGCGAGTACTGGGACCTGGGCGGTCTGGCCGCCGACTGCGCGGCCGACGGTGTGTACGAATTCCAGCTGATCGCACCGCCACTGAAGGTCGTCGGCGCCGTCGGTGCTCCCGTCAGCCCGATCGCGATCAAATGAGCTTCGACCGCAAGACCATCTCCGTCGACGCGCTGAACACCAGTTACCTGGAGGCCGGCACCGGTGAACCGGTGGTGCTGCTGCACGGCGGTGAATTCGGCGGCAGCGCCGAGATCGCCTGGGAGAACACCATCGATGCGCTCGCGCAGCAGTATCGGGTGCTGGCCCCGGACATGCTGGGATTCGGCGAGTCCGCCAAGGTCATCGACTTCACCGACGGGCGCGGTATGCGGATCCGGCATATCGCCCGATTCTGCGAGGTGCTCGGAGTGCGCTCTGCACACTTCGTCGGTAACTCGATGGGTGCGATCAATCTGCTCGTCGACGCCACATCGGAGCAGCCGGTGCTGCCGGTGCGCTCGCTGACCGTGATCTGCGGCGGCGGGGACATTCAGCGCAACGAGCATGTCGGTGCGCTTTATGACTACGACGCGACGTTCGAGGCGATGCGCGCCATTGTGACGGCGCTGTTCGCCGACCCGGCGTACCCGGGCGATGACGCCTACGTGCGGCGCCGCTACGAGTCCAGTATCGCGCCGGGCGCCTGGGAATCGTTGGCGGCGGCACGATTTCGCCGCCCCGGTCTGGAGTCCCCGCCGGCCCCGTCCAGCGTGCGAGCCTATGACCGCATCTCGGTACCGGTGCTGGTCATCGAAGGTGCGGCCGACAAGTTGTTGCCCGCCGGCTGGGCGGCCGTGATCGCCGGCCAGATCCCGGACGGGCGGTCGGCGGTGGTGCCGGACGCCGGTCACTGTCCCCACATCGAGGCACCCGACACCGTGAACGGGCTGGTGCTGGAGTTTCTGAAAGGCGTGTCATGAGCGAACTGGCCGGCAAGGTCGCCGTCATCACCGGGGGAGCCTCCGGGCTCGGCGAGGGCCTGGTGCGCCGATTCGCCGCAGAGGGCGCACGGGTCGTCTTCGGTGACGTCGACGCAGCACGCGGCAAGGCGGTGGCCGACGAGTTGGGCTCGGCCACAGTCTTTCTCGCCGGCGATGTCACCGATATGGGCCAGATCGCCGCGCTGGTGGACACCGCCGTCGGCGAGTTCGGCGGCCTGCACGTGATGGTCAACAACGCCGGCATCTCGGGCACCATGCACCGTCGGTTCCTGGACGACGACCTCGCCGACTTCGATGCCGTCATGCGGATCAACCTGCGCGCGGTGATGGCGGGCACCCGGGATGCCGCCCGGCACATGGCCGAGAACGGCGGCGGATCGATCATCAACCTCACCTCCATCGGCGGTATCCAGGCCGGCGGGGGAGTGCAGACCTACCGCGCGTCGAAGGCTGCCGTCATCCAGTTCACCAAGTCGGTGGCCATCGAATTGGCGCACCACGAGATCCGGGTGAACGCCATCGCGCCGGGCAACATCCGGACCGCGATCGTGCGCAAGAGTGCGGCCGGCGAGGACCGGGAGCACCTGGAGGAGTTCGAGGCCAAGATCCGCGCCCAGATGCGCAATGACCGGCCACTCAAACGCGAGGGCACCGTCGACGACGTCGCTGAGGCGGCGCTGTACTTCGCCACCGACAAGTCGCGCTACGTCACCGGCACGATTCTGCCGATCGACGGCGGAACGGTGGCCGGGAAGGTGCTTGTGCGCCGCGAGAAGAGCTAGCGGCACCGCGAGATTGTCGGTATCGCGATAACCGCAATCTCGCGCACATGTGGGGCTGACACCGAGCGCACCGTCGCTCGAAACTTTAAATCAATCGCTTGACTTAATTACAGGAGGGGCGTTGACTGTAACGGTGACCGCGGCCAGACCCCTGCGCACCGACCGGGCAAGCATCACCCGCGAGGCCATCCTCACCGCAGCCGAACGGCTCTATGCCGAACACGGCGTCTTCGCCGTGTCCAACCGCCAGGTCAGTGAGGCTGCCGGACAAGGGAACAACGCCGCCGTGGGCTACCACTTCGGCACCAAGACCGACCTGGTCCGCGCCATCGAACAGCGCCACCGCGAGCCGATCGAGGAACTCCGCCAGCGCCTGGTCGCCGATACCGACGGGCACACCGACCTGCGCGGCTGGGTGGCGTGTCTGGTCCGTCCGTTGACCGATCACCTCGAGGAACTCGGAAACCCGACCTGGTACGCACGGTTCGCCGCGCAAGCCATGACCGACCCGGCGTATCACGGCATCGTGGTGAAGGACGCCCTGAGGTCGGCATCGCTGGTGCAGGTGATCGACGGTATCAACCGGTGTCTCCCTGATCTGCCCGTCGTGGTGCGCTACGAACGCAACATCATGGCCCGAAACCTGTTGATGCACAGCTGCGCTGACCGTGAACGGGCTTTGACCTCAGGTTCGGTCGCGGCAGGCCGGTCCTGGAGTGCTGCCGGCTCCGCGCTGATCGACGCGATCGTCGGCCTCTGGCTGGCCCCGGTGACGGGGGAGTCTGCGTGAAAGTGACCGTGGATCAGGACAAATGCGTGTCGTCGGGACAGTGCGTGCTGAACGCGATGGACGTGTTCGACCAGCGCGACGAGGACGGTGTCGTGGAATTGCTGGACCCCGAGCCCGGTCCGGACCAGCACGACAATGCCCGCGCCGCCGCGGCGGCCTGCCCAGCCCTAGCCATCGACATCGACGACTGAGGACCCCATGTCTGAAACGCTGACCGAGACCGACATCCCGGAATACCCGATGGAGCGGGAGGCATCCTGCCCCTTCGCGCCGCCGCGACAGATGCTCGGCCATGCCAAAGGGCTTTCCCGGGTGCGCATCTGGAACGGCGACACCCCGTGGCTGATCACCGGGCACGAAGAGGCCCGCGCGCTGTTCTCGGATGCGCGGATCAGTGTCGACGACCGCCGGGAAGGCTTCCCGCACTGGAACGAGCACATGCTCTCCACGGTCGACAAGCGCCCGCGTTCGGTGTTCACCGCCGACGCCGAGGAGCACACCCGCTTCCGGCGAATGCTGTCCAAACCGTTCACCTTCCGGCGCGTCGAGGGGCTGCGCCCGGTCATCCAGAAGATCACCGATGAGTGCATCGACGAGATCCTGGCCGGACCCCAGCCCGCCGATATCGTCGACAAGCTGGCGCTGCCGGTCCCGACGGTCGTGATCAGCGAGATGCTCGGTGTCCCCTACGAAGACCACGAGTTCTTCCAGGAGCACGCCAATGCCGGGCTGGCCCGCTACGCCGCGGCCGACGCCATGCAGAAGGGTGCGATGAGCCTGCACCAGTACCTGATCAACCTGATCGAGAAGAAGCAGGCCGAGCCCGCCGAAGACGCGGTCTCCGATCTGGCCGAGCGGGTGAATGCCGGCGAGATCAGCGTCAAGGAGGCCGCCCAGCTTGGGCACCGGCCTGCTGATCGCCGGACACGAGACCACCGCCAACGTGATCGGCATCGGTGTGCTGGCGCTGCTGGAGAATCCCGAACAGGCCGACTTCCTGCGCAACGCCGAAGACCCCAAGGTCATCGCCAACGCCACTGAGGAGTTGATGCGCTACCTGTCGATCATCCAGAACGGCCAGCGGCGCGTCGCCATCGAGGACATCGAGATCAGCGGCGAGACCATCAGGGCGGGCGAAGGCGTCATCATCGACCTGGCCCCGGCCAACTGGGATGCCAAGACCTACCCGGAGCCCGACAAGCTGGATCTGCGCCGCGACGCCGGACAACAACTGGGCTTCGGCTACGGACGGCACCAGTGTGTCGGCCAGCAGCTCGCGCGCGCCGAACTGCAGATCGTCTTCCACACCCTGCTGCGCCGCATCCCCACCATGCGCCTGGCGATCCCCTTCGATCAGGTGCCGTTCAAGCACGACCGCCTCGCCTACGGCGTCTACGAACTCCCGGTGAGCTGGTAAGCGCACCAAGACTCCATTCCAACAGCCCAATTGGAGAACAAAATGACAACCGCCGCACCCAAATCGCCAAGTCTCTACCCACCCCAAGGTTTCGGCGCCCCCAAGGACCGGCGCGGCCATGCTGCGGAGGGCGGCCTCGCCACACTTCCCAAAGGCACCGAGATCTTCTCGGCGGACAACCACATCTCGGTCGCCGACGACATTTTCTACGAACGCTTCCCCGAAGAGCTCAAGGGTGCCGCGCCGCGCATCTGGTACGAGGACGGCGCCTACATGGTCGGCATGAAGGGCAAGGCCTGGACCGGAGGCGACTTCGGCCGGGTCCTCATGCAGTACGACGATCTCGCAGGCGCGGCGTCGAACAACATCGAGGCCCGCATCCGTGAGCTCAAGGAAGACGGCATCGACAAGGAACTCGCCTTTCCGAATGCTGTTCTTGCTCTTTTTCACTACCCGGACAAGTCGCTGCGGGAGCGGGTGTTCCGGATCTACAACGAGCACATCGCCGACCTGCAGGAGCGCTCCAACGGGCACTTCTACGGCGTCGGACTGATCAACTGGTGGGATCCCAAGGGCACCCGCAGCACGCTGGCCGAACTGAAGGCGCTGGGGCTCAAGACATTCCTGCTGCCGCTGAATCCCGGCAAGGATGACGACGGCAACATCTACGATTACGGCGGCGCCGCGCTGGACGCGGTGTGGGACGAGATCGAGGACGCCGGCCTTCCCGTCAGCCACCATATCGGCGAGACGCCACCCAAGACGCCGTGCGAGAACAACAGCGTCGTCGTCGGCATGATGGTCAACGTCGACTCGTTCCGCGAGCAGTTCGCCAAGTACCTGTTCTCCGGCATCCTGGACCGCCACCCGAAGCTCAAGATCGGCTGGTTCGAGGGCGGTATCGCCTGGGTGCCGACCGCGCTGCAGGACGGTGAGCACATGCTGGCGTCCTACCGGCACATGTTCAATCACGAACTGCAGCATGAGATCCGGTACTACTGGGACAACCACATGAGCGCCTCGTTCATGGTCGATCCGCTCGGCCTGCGGCTGATCGACGATATCGGCGTGGACAACGTGATGTGGTCCAGCGACTATCCGCACAACGAGTCCACGTTCGGCTACTCCGAGAAGTCGCTGGCCACCGTCATCGACGCGGTCGGCCCGGAGAACGCCACCAAGATCGTCTCGACCAATATCCAGAAGTTCCTGGGGCTGTTGCCGGCATGACCACAGCGACTCGTTCCGGCGTGACCCAGATCGCGCGAACCGGGTTGAGCTGGCTCGACATTCCCGACGAGCCCGACCTCACCCGGATGCGCCGCGAGACCAGCACCCGTCTGCATGCCGCGATGGCCGACCAGGGTGTCGATGCCCTGGTACTGCTCGGCAACAGCAACGTCATGTATGCCACCGGCATCAGCTGGCCGCTGGCCGACGCCGGGCTGTCCCACATCGAGCGTCCCGTCGCGATCGTGTTGGCCGATGACGAATGCCCACACCTGTTCCTGCCGTTCCGCGAGGGGGCAGTGGATGAATCCGAGTTGCCCGAGGACCACCGGAACGGCCCGATCTACCTCGAATTCGACGAAGGCGTCGAAAAGTTCGCCGGCATCCTGGCCGGGCTGGTGCCCGCCGGCGCCACCATCGGTGTCGATGAGCTGACCGGTTCGATGCGTAGGGCCGGCAACCGGCTGTTCCCCCGGCCACCGGTCGATGCCGCACCGGTCGTCGGCGCAGCGAAACTGGTCAAGACCATCGACCAGATCTCCTGCCTGCGCCGGGCGACGCAGATCACCGAGCAGGCCGTCTCCGAGATCCAGAAGTCGCTGGCACCCGGGGTTCGCCAGATCGACCTCTCCGCCGAATTCGTCCGTCGCACTTTTGAACTCGGCGCCACCACCAACATGTTCGACTCCATCTGGCAGGTGATGCCGGCTTCGAAGGCCGAAGGCACCTGGACGACCACCGGTGATCTGGCGCTCCCGCTGCTGACCACCGAACGTGAGGTTGCCCGCGGCGATGTGTTGTGGACCGACGTGTCCATTGCCTACCACGGCTACTGCTCCGATCACGGGCGCACCTGGATCGTCGGACAGGATCCCACACCGCGCCAGCAACAGCAGTTCGACACGTGGCGCCAGATCGTCGATGCGGTGCTATCGGTGACCAGGGCCGGTGCCAGTTGCGGTGACCTCGGGCGTGCGGCAACCGAGGCTGCCGGCGGCGAGAAACCGTGGCTGCCGCACTTCTATCTCGGCCACGGTATCGGCACCAGCGCCGCCGAGATGCCGATGATCGGCACCGATCTCGGCCAGCAGTGGGATGACAGTTTCGTGTTCCCGGCCGGCATGCTGCTGGTGTTCGAACCAGTGGTGTGGGAGGACGGCACCGGCGGTTACCGCGGCGAGGAGATCGTGGTGGTCACCGAGGACGGCTGGATGCCGCTGACCTCCTACCCCTACGACCCCTTCGAGGTGCGCGGTGGGAACTGAGATCGAGGCCGACGGCCGGGCGCTGCGGGTCAGCCGGAGGGAGCGTGCCATCGCGCAGATGGAGGTCCACGACCTCGACATCCTGGTGCTGGGACGGCAGGCCAACGTGCGCTACATCTCTGGCGCGCCACAGTTGTGGGTGGTGGGAACCAGGCCGTTCGGGCCGATCTGCTCTTACGTCCGCGAGACCGGTGAGATCCACCTGAACAGCACCTGGGATGAGGGCATCCCCGAGGAGATTCCGCACGAGAATCTGTACGGCTTCGCCTGGAACCCGATGACTCTGGTCGGCATCATGCAGAAGATGAAGGGTGCCGATACCGCGCGGCGGGTCGGAACCGACGCGCTGACACCGATGTTCGCCACGCTGCTGCCGATGGTGTTCCCGAATGCCGAACTGGTCGACGCGGAGCCGGCCATGCGGGCCGCCCGGCGGGTCAAGACCCCCGAGGAGGTCACCGCCCTGCGCCGCGCCCTGAGCGTCGCCGAGTAGGGGTTGGCCAAGGGGGCGGCCGAACTGAGCCCGGGGACGACTGAACAGCACCTGGCCGGTGTGATCCTCGAGGGCGAGGCCGCCGGCGGGGTGAGCACACCGGCAACCCAAGATCGCCGCGTGGGTAACGTCGAAGGAGCACCCGTGGCGGCGCGACCAGGTCGACGGCCGGGTGCGCGAGGGTGACCTGGTGGCGTTGTCCGCCGGGGTCCTCGCCGACGGGTACGTCGGTGAGTTGGCCCGTACCTACTACGCCGGTGAACCCACCGACGCGGTGCGACTCGCTGTACGCGGCGCCGAGATGCACTGTGGCACAGCCTGCTCGATGCGTGCCGGACCGGGAACACGACCAGCGCATTGTTGGCGGCCTACGAACGGGCCGGTGAGCTGCTGCCGGCCATGCCGGTGGCGCACGGACTCGGGCTGGGCTTCGACCCTCCCGTCGTGACGCCCCACCTGCGGGCCACCGCCGAACGCGAGGTGCTGGAGGAGGGCATGGTCCTCGCGCTGACCGCGTACGTCTGGGAGGAGGGCGTGGGTGCCGTGTTCACTCGCGATGCCGTCCTCATAGGGCGCCGACGGTCCGCAGGTGCTGACCCGTGCTCCCGTCCGGTGCCGGCATACCGGCCCTGAGTTGAACCCCATCCATCACTGCCACAGAGGAGCCCGCTGATGGCGGATCGTCCGTCCCCCGAAGAGATCATCCGCTACGAGAAGGACCCGAAGACCAAGATCGCGACCATCACGTTCGACCGGCCGGAGTTCCTCAACGCGCCGACGTCTATGGCCCGGCTGCGCTACGCCGACATCCTGCGAGCGGCCAACACCGACAACGATGTGAAGGTGGTGATCATCCGTGGTGTGGGCGACAACCTCGGCAGCGGCGCGGATCTGCCGGAATTCATGGAAGGCAACGACAATCCGGCGGCCCGGCTGGCCGAACTGCGGCTGGAGGATGACGGCGTCGGCGAGGTGACCTACCCGCCCAAGGGGACGTTCCGCAACGGGGCGACCATCAGCTCGTGGTACGCCAACTCGCAGGCCGGAAACCGTGCGCTGCAGGACTTCAAGAAGATCAGCATCGTCGAGGCCAAGGGCTACTGTTACGGCTGGCACTTCTACCAATGCGCCGATGCCGATCTGGTTATCTCCAGCGACGACGCACTGTTCGGCCACTCCGTCCTTCCGCTATCACGGCTGGGGCCCGCGGATGTGGACCTGGGTGCAGATGATGGGCTTTGGTGCAAGTTCCAGGAGATGGTGTTCACCGGCCGTCCGTTCACCGCCGCGGAGATGTATGACCGCAACTTCCTGAACAAGGTGGTGGCCCGCGATCAGCTGGAAGCCGAGACGCAGAAGTATGCCGAGGCCTGTACCCGGAACCGGCCGGTGGACACGGTGTTCCAGCAGAAGATGTTCTTCGAGATCTTCAAGCAGCACCAGGGCGAGTACATGGGCAGTCTGCTGAGCGCCTTCTTCGAGTCGATGGGCAACGGCGTGGCCAACGACAGCGACGACGACCTCGACGTGTTCGAGTCGATCGACTCCGGGTTGTCGGCCGCCGTCAACGACAACGACAGCAAGTTCCCACCGGACTTCCGGCTGTCCAAGAAGAACCGGAGCAAGCCTGAATAGCGCCGAAACTGTATTCCGGAAGGGAAACTTCGAGTGCTGGCCTGCTGGAATACAGTTTCGGCGAATTAATGGATATGACTGCACCACTTTCCGGCTACACCGTCACCGACCTATCCGAGCAGGTCTCGCTGGCGCGTACTGCACCAGATTCCTGGCCGACGGTGGCGCCGAGGTCATCAAGGTGGAGACACCGGAGGGCGACCCGCTGCGACGCTGGTCGGCATCCGGTGCGACCATCGCCGATGGCGACAGCGGTGCGCTGTTCAAGTTCCTGGCCGGAGCCAAGCGAAGTGTGGTGATCGACCCGGCAGCCGGCACCTCCCTGCTCGACCGCTTGCTGGCCGCCGCCGATGCGGTCGTGTGGTCGCCGGAATCTGCGGTGGCCGCTCTGATCTCACCGCGGCAGTTGCACCGGCGCCATCCGCATCTGATCATCACCTCGATCACGCCGTTCGGTCTGGACGGACCCTGGCATGACCGGCCGGCCACCGAGTTCACCCTGCAGGCCTGGTCCGGAGGGGCCATCGGCATCGGGCGTGGATCCCAGGACCGCGCTCCCGCACACGTCGGTGGCCAGGTGGGGGAGTGGGTGACCGGCGCCTACGCCGCGGCGATGACGCAGGCATTCCGGGTCCGTGCCCTGCGAGACGGGTACGGAGAGCTGATCGATCTGTCCGCGCTGGAGGCGCAGATCCTGTGCCTCACCTACTACCCGGTGACCTACTTCGAGATGCTCGGTCACCCGTGGCGCAGCGAGCGGAGGCCTACCGTGCCGGGTGTCGCCGAGGCCGCGGACGGACTGGTGGCCCTCGGTTGCGGCACCGCCCAACAATGGCACGATCTGTGCGCCATGTCCGGCCACGACGAGTGGATTGACGAGAACACCTCCCTGACCATCACCGAGCAGGCCAACCTGCACGCCGAGGAGCTCTACGCCTGGGTGCGCGAACAGAACGCCGACGACGTCCGGGATCTGGCCACGGCGTTCCGCATCCCCAATGCGCCGGTGGGCAGTGGTGCGAACGTCACCACCATGGATCATTTCGTGCAACGCGGTGTCTTCGTCGAGCACCCAGGCGGGCAGTTCGTGCAGCCCGGGCATCCGTACCGGCTCAGCGGTGTTCAGTTGCGTCCGCCGGCGGAGGCGCCCGCCCTGGGCCAGCACACCGACGAGGTGACATCCCTGGACCTGCCGCCGCGGCCCGGTCCGGACGGCGAACTGGACCGGAACCGGTTGCCGTTGAGCGGACTCCGCATCCTGGACATGACCACCTTCTGGGCGGGACCGTCGTGCACCCATGTGCTCGGCATGCTCGGAGCCGAGGTCATCCACCTTGAGTCCACCGCACGCCCGGACGGGACCCGACTGATCGCGGGTATCCCGGCAACCGAGGAACAGTGGTGGGAACGCTCACCGATCTTCTCCGCCCTCAACACCAACAAGAAGGGCCTGACCCTCGACTTCCAGACCGAGGAGGGCCGTGATCTGCTGCGGCGGTTGATCGCCACCTGCGATGTGGTGGTGGAGAACTTCACCCCGCGGGTGATCGATCAGATCGGGCTCGACTTCGAGACGGTGCGCACCCTGCGCGACGGGGTGATCATGGTGCGGATGCCCGGATTCGGGCTGGACGGCCCGTGGCGCGACAACCCGGCGTTCGCTTACATCATCGAGGACGCCTCCGGGTCTGAGCTGGCTGACCGGGTACCCCGATCGCACGCCGTTCGAGCCCTATTCTGTCGGTGACCCGAATGCCGGTGTGCACGCGCTGAATGCGCTGCTGCTTGCGCTCGAGCATCGCCGTCGGACCGGCGAGGCGGTGCTGGTCGAGGCGGCCATGGTGGACGCGGCGCTCAACATCGCCGCCGAGCAGGTGATCGAACATTCCGCCTACGGCGCGCTGTTACAGCGCGACGGGAACCGTGGACCGGTTGCCGCGCCGCAGAATCTGTACCGCAGTGCCGATATCGACGAATTCGGCCGTGCTGACAGCTGGGTGGCCGTCGCCGTCCAGACCGACGCGCAGTGGGTGGCGCTGCGCGACGCGCTGGGCAGACCGGGCTGGGCGATGGCCGGCGAGTTGTCCAGCGTGGCCGTCCGCCGGGCGCAGCACGACCGGATCGACGAGGAGCTGAGCGCCTGGTGTGAGACCCGGGCAGCCGAGGAGATCATCGAAACACTCTGGCCGGCCGGGGTTCCGGTGGCCAAGGTGATGCAGCCGCACCGGCAGACCGAGCTGGCGCAGCTGCGGCACCGGCGGTTCTTCGAGCACGTCGGGCATCCGGTGAACATCGCCGCCCCGCACAGCACGCTGCCGGTGTCGGTATCCCGCGGCCCGGACGTCTTCCATCGGGAGCCGGCACCCCTGCTCGGCGAGCACAACCATGAACTGCTCGCCCAGCTCGGCCTGACGGGCGAGGAGATCGACGATCTGGAGGAGCAGGGCGTGATCGGCACCGAGCCCGGTGTCGGCGGCCGGAGGAAGGCGGTCCGCTAGTGCCCTGAGTCGCTGATCCGAGACGAATCAACGACTCAGGACACGTGGCCTCGCGGTTCTCTGTTCAGTTCTCAAGGTGCCGTGAATCTTTGGGTTATGCGGCGGCAGGTAGGTCGGTCATGGTGCGCCTCGTGTGGGATCGCAGGGGCTCCGGTTCCGGTGCGGCCGGGTCGTGCGGTGGGATGAACCAGGGGTGGCGGTCGGGGCCGAGGTAGACCTGCCAGCCGCCGTGGTGGATCAGGCCGTGGTGGTCAGTCGGCAGAGGAGCACACCGTTGTCGAGGCTCGTGATGCCGCCGCTGCTCCACGGCGTCGATGTGGTGGGCATCGCACCAGG
>JAXHOA010000042.1:0-77590 GCA_034520035.1 Mycobacterium sp.
GGACCGACGTGTCCATCGCCTACCACGGCTACTGCTCGGATCACGGGCGCACCTGGATCGTCGGACAGGATCCCACACCGCGCCAGCAGCAGCAGTTCGACAAGTGGCGCCAGATCGTCGACGCGGTGCTGTCGGTGACCAGGGCCGGTGCCAGCTGCGGTGACCTCGGGCGTGCAGCGACCGAGGCCGCCGGTGGCGAGAAACCGTGGCTGCCGCACTTCTATCTGGGCCACGGTATCGGCACCAGCGCCGCCGAGATGCCGATGATCGGAACCGACCTCGGCCAGCAGTGGGATGACAGCTTCGTGTTCCCGGCCGGCATGTTGCTGGTGTTCGAACCAGTGGTGTGGGAGGACGGCACCGGCGGTTACCGCGGCGAGGAGATCGTGGTGGTCACCGAGGACGGCTGGATGCCGCTGACCTCCTACCCCTACGACCCCTTTGAGGTGTCCGGTGGGAACTGAGGTCGAGGCCGACGGCCGGGCGCTGCGGGTCAGCCGAAGGGAGCGTGCCATCGCGCAGATGGAGGTCCACGACCTCGACATCCTGGTGCTGGGGCGGCAGGCCAATGTGCGTTACATCTCCGGTGCGCCACAGTTGTGGGTGGTGGGAACCAGACCGTTCGGGCCGATCTGCTCCTACGTCCGCGAGACCGGTGAGATCCACCTGAACAGCACCTGGGACGAGGGGATCCCCGAGGAAATCCCGCACGAGAATCTGTACGGCTTCGCGTGGAACCCGATGACTCTGGTCGGCATCATGCAGAAGATGAAGGGTGCCGACACCGCGCGGCGGGTCGGAACCGACGCGCTGACACCGATGTTCGCCAAGCTGCTGCCGATGGTGTTCCCGAATGCCGAACTGGTCGACGCGGAGCCGGCCATGCGGGCAGCCCGGCGGGTCAAGACCCCCGAGGAGGTCACCGCCCTGCGCCGCGCCCTGAGCGTCGCCGAGCAGGGGCTGGCCAAAGGGGCGGCCGAACTGAGCCCGGGGACGACTGAACAGCACTTGGCCGGTGTGATCCTCGAGGGCGAGGCCGCCGGCGGGGTGAGCACACCGGCCACCCAAGATCCCGCGTGGGTAACGTCGAAGGAGCACCCGTGGCGGCGCGACCGGGTCGACGGCCGGGTGCGCGAGGGTGACTTGGTGGCGTTGTCCGCCGGGGTCCTCGCCGATGGGTACGTCGGTGAGCTGGCCCGCACCTACTACGCCGGCGAACCGACCGACGCGGTGCGCTCGCTGTACGCGCGCCGAGATGCACTGTGGCACAGCCTGCTCGATGCGTGCCGGACCGGGAACACGACCAGCGCATTGTTGGCGGCCTACGAACGGGCCGGTGAGCTGCTGCCGGCCATGCCGGTGGCGCACGGACTCGGGCTGGGCTTCGACCCTCCCGTCGTGACGCCCCACCTGCGGGCCACCGCCGAACGCGAGGTGCTGGAGGAGGGCATGGTCCTCGCGCTGACCGCGTACGTCTGGGAGGAGGGCGTGGGTGCCGTGTTCACTCGCGATGCCGTCCTCATAGGCGCCGACGGTCCGCAGGTGCTGACCCGTGCCCCGTCCGGTGCCGGCATACCGGCCCTGAGTTGAACCCCATCCATCACTGCCACAGAGGAGCCCGCTGATGGCGGATCGTCCGTCCCCCGAAGAGATCATCCGCTACGAGAAGGACCCGAAGACCAAGATCGCGACCATCACGTTCGACCGGCCGGAGTTCCTCAACGCGCCGACGTCTATGGCCCGGCTGCGCTACGCCGACATCCTGCGAGCGGCCAACACCGACAACGATGTGAAGGTGGTGATCATCCGTGGTGTGGGCGACAACCTCGGCAGCGGCGCGGATCTGCCGGAATTCATGGAAGGCAACGACAATCCGGCGGCCCGGCTGGCCGAACTGCGGCTGGAGGATGACGGCGTCGGCGAGGTGACCTACCCGCCCAAGGGGACGTTCCGCAACGGGGCGACCATCAGCTCGTGGTACGCCAACTCGCAGGCCGGAAACCGTGCGCTGCAGGACTTCAAGAAGATCAGCATCGTCGAGGCCAAGGGCTACTGTTACGGCTGGCACTTCTACCAATGCGCCGATGCCGATCTGGTGATCTCCAGCGACGACGCACTGTTCGGCCACCCGTCCTTCCGCTATCACGGCTGGGGCCCGCGGATGTGGACCTGGGTGCAGATGATGGGCTTGCGCAAGTTCCAGGAGATGGTGTTCACCGGCCGTCCGTTCACCGCCGCGGAGATGTATGACTGCAACTTCCTGAACAAGGTGGTGGCCCGCGATCAGCTGGAAGCCGAGACGCAGAAGTATGCCGAGGCCTGTACCCGGAACCGGCCGGTGGACACGGTGTTCCAGCAGAAGATGTTCTTCGAGATCTTCAAGCAGCACCAGGGCGAGTACATGGGCAGTCTGCTGAGCGCCTTCTTCGAGTCGATGGGCAACGGCGTGGCCAACGACAGCGACGACGACCTCGACGTGTTCGAGTCGATCGACTCCGGGTTGTCGGCCGCCGTCAACGACAACGACAGCAAGTTCCCACCGGACTTCCGGCTGTCCAAGAAGAACCGGAGCAAGCCCGAATAGCGCCGAAACTGTATTCCGGAAGGGAAACTTCGAGTGCTGGCCTGCTGGAATACAGTTTCGGCGAAAGAATGGATATGACTGCACCACTTTCCGGCTACACCGTCATCGACCTGTCCACAGGTATCGCCGGCGCGTACTGCACCAGACTCCTGGCCGACGGTGGCGCCGAGGTCATCAAGGTGGAGACACCGGAGGGCGACCCGCTGCGACGCTGGTCGGCATCCGGTGCGACCATCGCCGATGGCGACAGCGGTGCGCTGTTCAAGTTCCTGGCCGGAGCCAAGCGAAGTGTGGTGATCGACCCGGCAGCCGGCACCTCCCTGCTCGACCGCTTGCTGGCCGCCGCCGATGCGGTCGTGTGGTCGCCGGAATCTGCGGTGGCCGCTCTGATCTCACCGCGGCAGTTGCACCGGCGCCATCCACATCTGATCATCACCTCGATCACGCCGTTCGGTCTGGACGGACCCTGGCATGACCGGCCGGCCACCGAGTTCACCCTGCAGGCCTGGTCCGGAGGGGCCATCGGCATCGGGCGTGGATCCCAGGACCGCGCTCCCGCACACGTCGGTGGCCAGGTGGGGGAGTGGGTGACTGGCGCCTACGCCGCGGCGATGACGCAGGCATTCCGGGTCCGTGCCCTGCGAGACGGGTACGGAGAGCTGATCGATCTGTCCGCGCTGGAGGCGCAGATCCTGTGCCTCACCTACTACCCGGTGACCTACTTCGAGATGCTCGGTCACCCGTGGCGCAGCGAGCGGAGGCCTACCGTGCCGGGTGTCGCCGAGGCCGCGGACGGACTGGTGGCCCTCGGTTGCGGCACCGCCCAACAATGGCACGATCTGTGCGCCATGTCCGGCCACGACGAGTGGATTGACGAGAACACCTCCCTGACCATCACCGAGCAGGCCAACCTGCACGCCGAGGAGCTCTACGCCTGGGTGCGCGAACAGAACGCCGACGACGTCCGGGATCTGGCCACGGCGTTCCGCATCCCCAATGCGCCGGTGGGCAGTGGTGCGAACGTCACCACCATGGATCATTTCGTGCAACGCGGTGTCTTCGTCGAGCACCCAGGCGGGCAGTTCGTGCAGCCCGGGCATCCGTACCGGCTCAGCGGTGTTCAGTTGCGTCCGCCGGCGGAGGCGCCCGCCCTGGGCCAGCACACCGACGAGGTGACATCCCTGGACCTGCCGCCGCGGCCCGGTCCGGACGGCGAATTGGACCGGAACCGGTTGCCGTTGAGCGGACTCCGCATCCTGGACATGACCACCTTCTGGGCGGGACCGTCGTGCACCCATGTGCTCGGCATGCTCGGAGCCGAGGTCATCCACCTTGAGTCCACCGCACGCCCGGACGGGACCCGACTGATCGCGGGTATCCCGGCAACCGAGGAACAGTGGTGGGAACGCTCACCGATCTTCTCCGCCCTCAACACCAACAAGAAGGGCCTGACCCTCGACTTCCAGACCGAGGAGGGCCGTGATCTGCTGCGGCGGTTGATCGCCACCTGCGATGTGGTGGTGGAGAACTTCACCCCGCGGGTGATCGATCAGATCGGGCTCGACTTCGAGACGGTGCGCACCCTGCGCGACGGGGTGATCATGGTGCGGATGCCCGGATTCGGGCTGGACGGCCCGTGGCGCGACAACCCGGCGTTCGCTTACATCATCGAGGACGCCTCGGGTCTGAGCTGGCTGACCGGGTACCCCGATCGCACGCCGTTCGAGCCCTATTCTGTCGGTGACCCGAATGCCGGTGTGCACGCGCTGAATGCGCTGCTGCTTGCGCTCGAGCATCGCCGTCGGACCGGCGAGGCGGTGCTGGTCGAGGCGGCCATGGTGGACGCGGCGCTCAACATCGCCGCCGAGCAGGTGATCGAACATTCCGCCTACGGCGCGCTGTTACAGCGCGACGGGAACCGTGGACCGGTTGCCGCGCCGCAGAATCTGTACCGCAGTGCCGATATCGACGAATTCGGCCGTGCTGACAGCTGGGTGGCCGTCGCCGTCCAGACCGACGCGCAGTGGGTGGCGCTGCGCGACGCGCTGGGCAGACCGGGCTGGGCGATGGCCGGCGAGTTGTCCAGCGTGGCCGTCCGCCGGGCGCAGCACGACCGGATCGACGAGGAGCTGGGCGCCTGGTGTGAGACCCGGGCAGCCGAGGAGATCATCGAAACACTCTGGCCGGCCGGGGTTCCGGTGGCCAAGGTGATGCAGCCGCACCGGCAGACCGAGCTGGCGCAGCTGCGGCACCGGCGGTTCTTCGAGCACGTCGGGCATCCGGTGAACATCGCCGCCCCGCACAGCACGCTGCCGGTGTCGGTATCCCGCGGCCCGGACGTCTTCCATCGGGAGCCGGCACCCCTGCTCGGCGAGCACAACCATGAACTGCTCGCCCAGCTCGGCCTGACGGGCGAGGAGATCGACGATCTGGAGGAGCAGGGCGTGATCGGCACCGAGCCCGGTGTGGGCGGCCGGAGGAAGGCGGTCCGCTAGTGCCCTGAGTCGCTGATCCGAGACGAATCAACGACTCAGGACACGTGGCCTCGCGGTTCTCTGTTCAGTTCTCAAGGTGCCGTGAATCTTTGGGTTATGCGGCGGCAGGTAGGTCGGTCATGGTGCGCCTCGTGTGGGATCGCAGAGGCTCTGGTTCCGGTGCGGCCGGGTCGTGCGGTGGGATGAACCAGGGGTGGCGGTCGGGGCCGAGGTAGACCTGCCAGCCGCCGTGGTGGATCAGGCCGTGGTGGTAGCGGCAGAGGAGCACACCGTTATCCAGGCTCGTGATGCCGCCGCTGCTCCACGGCTCGATATGGTGGGCATCGCACCAGGAGACGGGTCGCCCACACCCCGGGTGCGCACACCCACCATCGCGGACACCCAGTGCGTTGCGGATCGCAGGAGTGAACAACCTTTCGCTGCGCCCGACATCCAGGGGTACGCCGGTGTGGTCGACGATCATGGAGGTCAGCGTGCTGTCACACGCGATCAGATCGGCGGTCGCGGCGCTGACCGACCCACCGAAACCGAGAGAATCTACCGAGTCCTCAGCGCGCCTGCCGGGTCGGATGAGGGTGACGTGCGGCAGCCCACCACCGTAGGTCGGGCGCCCCGAGCCGGCCAGGCAGCTGCGCCCATCGAGGCGCTGCTGCTGCGTCAGGGCCGGCGCCGTCGACGCTGCACGTCCCACCCGCACCGCACGCTGGGCCGCGCCGGGTGCCATCCCGAGAGGTGTGAGCAGATCGGTCCCCGACTTCAGCTGCCTGCGCGCCGGCACCCCCAAGCGTTCGGCGGCCGCGACAGCCTGGGCGATCACATGGTCGAACACGTTGCGCGCCGTGACTGCAGCAGCCAGTACCGCGAGCAACGCCGGTTCATCGACGATGCGGCGCGGAGACTCCAGCAGATGACACAGCCTCCGGTCGGCACCGTCCTCCAGAACGGGTGCCGGGGTGAGATCGTCGATGAAAGCAACGATGAAGGTATTGAGATAGGTGGCGTCCATAAGGGATACCAGCTTTCACAGAAGGTGCGCACAGCGCACAATCAGGCAATACGGTCCGACGAGCCCCGAGGGACCGTCGAACCTGGCGGCGACCGAAGTCGCATCTGAAGCTCACCGGGTACCGCTGGGAGCTACGTCGCATTCGAACGGATGTTCGACAATACGCCCAAAGGCGAAGGCGCGCAAGGGCTATTTCTCGTCGCATTGGCTACGTTGATGTATCAGGACATCGGTGACACTTGTGGTGGTCGGCAATGACGGGCGGGCCGCAGCCCTACGTCGGCATCCGGTCCAACAACGCACCGAAGTCCTCGGTGTCCCAGAGGTACAGCGCATTCGACAGCATCAACAGCGGGGCCCGCACTGCTTCCGTGCCGGCGATCCGTGGATCGCGACGATCGGCCACATCGGCCAGGTCCGGCACCGCGGTGCGCACGTAGTCGGGCACCTCCAGCAGCCACGCCACGGCCATCACCGCGACGTACAGCATCAGCTGGGTCCGCAGCAGCGAAAGTTCCAGCGCCGGCCCGCCGGCGGCGGCGTGTTCGGTGGCGAAGTGTTCGAGCAGCTCGTCGAGATGGTCACGCCACAGGTCGGTCTCGGCGCTGCACAGTGAACCCCATAGCGCCATTGCGACATTCATGATGCTGACACAACCCCAGTCCATCAACCCGCACTGCAGGGAGCCGTCGTGCTCGCGCCAGAACCAGGCGTTGTCCACGTTGGCATTCCAATGGCACAGTGCCGAGTGCGCATCGGTGTCGCGCAGCCAGGCCAGCACAGTGTCCTCGGCCGCGGCAATGCGGCCGACGTCGGCGAGCATGCGGTCGACGAACCCCGCGCTGTTCGCCACCTCGGGCAGCAGACCCGGGTGTTCGGCGGCGAACTCGGCGAGCCGACGGATGCGGTCGGCGAGCTCGGCAACGCTGTGCCGGACCCGCTGCCCGACGGTCACCCGCTCGGGATCGAATCGGAACTCGTCGTCGACCGACGGCGGCAGATGGCCCGCCCGGTGCGCGCCCGCGAGCCGGGCCACGCCGCTCAACAGCGCGGTGTAATGGCCCAGCTGATCGGGCATCGTGTAGTCCAGACATTTGTCGTAATGCCGTTCGATACCTGCGGATTCGTAGCAGATCCGCTCGGTGATCAGAACGCCGGTACAGGCTTCGGCCTGGTAGGCACCGAACAGGCAGACCGGCACTGCGACGGGCAGCGTTGTCGTCGTCGACAGCGCAGCGAACCGGACCTCGAGATCCATCTGGGACTTGCCCCGGTCGCGGCGGGGATTGTCGAAGTCGCGGGAGAACTTCACGAACAGCTCGGTGGGCAGCCCGGGCCGCAGATATTCGACGTCGATCAGCGCCTTGCGGCCCGTGCTGCCGCCACCACATTCCTCGAATCGGGTCACCGCGGTGACCCGATTGTCGGCGTCCAACGTCCCGAAACCATGCAGTGCGGTGGTTAGGAACTCCACACCGGCGACCCGTAGGGCGTCCGGTTCGGCGGGGAACAGCAGGCCGTGATCGGTTCGGGCCCAACGGGTCACGTTCGGCGGTCGGCGAAGAACCGGACCGCGCGGCATATCGAGTCCTCCACCGGTTCGGGCCGCCAACCCAGTTCGCGCACCGCCTTGGAATGATCGAGGCGGCCCATGTTCTCGACGATCCGCATACCGACGGTGGCGAACTTGAGGTCCCGGCGCAGCAGGGTTGCCGCCAGATCGTTGAGGCGGGCGCCGGCGTACAGCACCGGCAGCGGGATGCCGATCTTCGGGACGCGCACCCCGGCGGCCTCGGCCGCGATCCGGTGGACGTCCTGGGAGCTCATGAAGCGATCGGAGATGATGTAGCGCTCGCCGGGGCGGCCGCACTCGGCGGCCAGCAGCATGGCGCGGGCAGCGTCCTCGATCCCCACCACCTCGAGGGAGTAGCCGAAGTAGACCGGCAGGCGGCCGGCGCCGACCATGGCCAGTGCCTCGCCGTGCGGCGTCGGTTGCCAGTCTCCGGGGCCATAGGTGGTGGACACACACAGCGCGACGGCGGGCAGGCCACGGTCGCGTGCGTAGCTCAGCACCAGAGCTTCAGCGGCCCTGCGTGATTCGATATACGGTCCGCCGCCGTCCCAATCGGCTACATCCTTCTCGGTGACCGGCCGCTCGCCGGCCGCGGCCAGCGTGCCGACTGTGCTGGTGAAGACGAACTTGCCGACGCCGGCCGCCAATGCCGCGTCCAGGACGTGACGCAGCCCGTCGACATTGGTGGAAAACAAGGCGGCCGGATCGCGCAGCCACATCCTGGCATCGACGACGCAGTAGTAGACGACATCGCAGCCCGTCATCGCTTCACGCAGGGCCTGGTCGTCGAACAACCCGCCGTAGCGGCGGTCCACCTTGAGATCATCGATGCCGCGGGTATCGCTGGTCTTGCGTAGCAGCACCCGGACGTCGTCACCGCGCTGGACGAGCCGACGTGTCACGTGGGACCCGAGGAAGCCACTGGCTCCCATCACCAGCACCGTCATGCCCGCGCGGAGTCCAACCCGGTGTCACCCAGCCGTACGCTGAGCACCCGCCACGGATCGGCGTAGATCCCCGGTGATGTGCGGTATGCCCCTTGTCGTTTCACGAATGCCCGAGCCAGTGGGGCGATCAGCCGGGACGGGTGGCGTTTCCAGCCGGCCTGGGCGCGGATCTCGGCGAGCATGTCCGGCCAGATGTGGTGCTGGAACTGCAGCGCCTGCTGGGCGCGGGTGGTGTCCATCCAGTCGGTGATGAACCAGTCGTCGTCACTGTCGGGGTCGCCGGGGCGCCCCGGCGGGATCACCCCGGGCAGCCCGCGTGCGGCGGCCAGGGATGGGCCGACATCGCCCTGGAGCATGCGGTGCGATGCGTCGCCGGCGATGAGCAGGATCTCTCCGGCGACATCGGCGGTGGTAGCCGCGGCGAAAGCACGTGCCACATCGCGTACATCGACCATGTGGATCCGGTTGTCGACCGGGAGTGCGCTCTCGAAGTACAGCGCGTCGAGGGTGAACGGCAAGGCACTCAGATCGGTGCTCATCACCCCGCCGAGTCGCAGAACCACCCATTCCAGGCTGGATGCCCGCACGTAGGTTTCGGATTCCAGTTTGTGTCCGCCGTACAACTCGGTGGGCCGAGGGGGTGTCTCGGCGGTGACGGGGTCCGGGTTGCGGTGCGGATTCCGGGACCCGTAGACGGCATTGCTGGACGCCTGGACGAATCGCGGTGGCTTCGGTGCGGCCGCCGCGATGTCGACAAGTGTCTTGGTCGCGTCCACGTTCACCTTGCGGGCCAGACCGGGGTTGCGGTAGATCGGCGGCGGGATGACGGCGGCCAGGTGCACGATGGCATCCGGTGCGACGTCGGCGATCAGGCTCTGTACGTTCGGCGTCGAGGTCAGGTCTGCCCAACGCGCTTCCACACCGCTCGGAAGCGCTTGGGCCTTCACCCGATTCGCATCGATTCCCAGATCGGTGGCCACCACCCGGTGGCCCGCGGCGGCCAGTGCACGTACTGTCGCCGACCCGACGAGACCGAACGCCCCGGTGACCAGGACGGTGTCGGGCATCGGTTACTTCAGACAGCTACCGGCGTCGACCGGCAGCGTGACACCGGTGATGTAGCGCGCCTCGTCGGAGGCCAGGAACAGCACCGCGTTGCTGATGTCCACGGCGTTGACCCACGGGATCGGCAGGGTGTGGAACATCTGGCAGATCGGCGCCATATCGTCGGGACCCGGGTTTTCCAGGTCCGGCCGGAACATCTTGAAGGTGCCTTCGTTGTGCAACATGTCGGTGTTGACGTGGGTGGGATGCACGGTGTTGGCACGGATGTTGTGGTGTCCGAGCTCGACGGCGAAACCGCGCATCAGGCCCACGACACCGTGCTTGGCCGATACGTAGTTGCCGCAGTGCGGGTAGGCCTTCAGTCCGCCGACCGAGCTGGTCAGGATTATGGAGCCGCCACGTCCTCCGTTGATGATATGCGGCACAGCGGCTTTCACCGACTTCCACACACCGGAGAGGTTGATGTCGATCATCTCGTCCCAGTCGAGCTCACTGGTCTCGTGCAGTGGGTCGCCACCGTTGCCGATACCGGCGTTGGCCACCACAATGTCGAGGCGCCCGAGCTGCTCCACACCGCTGTCCACGGCCGCCTTCAGTGCGGCGGCGTCACGGACGTCGACCTCGGCGGTGACGATCCGGCGATTGAGGCCCTTCACCAGGTTCGCGGTCTCGGCCAGGTCATCGGGGGTGGAGGCGGGGATCGCGGTCTCGACGCCGGGCCGGATCGGTCCGGCGATGTCGATCGCGATGATGTCGGCGCCCTCTTCGGCCAGCCGAACGGCGTGGCTGCGGCCCTGTCCGCGTGCCGCACCGGTGACGAATGCGACTTTGCCTTCTACCCGCCCTGCCATGTGGTCCTCGATTCTTCGGTGATTCCTGCGTCGGTACCTTTTGTGCACTTGCTCAGCACTCTTTCACCGGCGGAGACTCGTGTCAATGACAGACTCAAATAGGAATATTTGTACTCTCCGCTTAGAAGAATCAGGTTCTCAAGAACACGGGGGGGAAGAGTTCGCGGCGGAGGGGCGTCGTCGGACAGCTGCGCCCGGGAGCGCGGCGCCACCGACGCGCGGTGCGGTCGGCCGGGGGCGCTCCACGCGAGCCGCGAGAGACGCCGCGTGTCTTCGCGGCGCGGATGATGACGCCCGCGAGAACGGGATTCTCAGTCTTCGGTGGCGAATCCGTGGGAGACGAAATCCCACACTTCCTGCGCCGAGATCGGTGTGACGGCGACGTCCTCGCTGCCGCTGGACTGTGCGACGAACATCACGGTCTGCATCGTCATCGCCGCCATCCGGCGGGGGCTGACGGTGGGCCGCAACTTGCCGGCCGCGGCGGCTTCCTCCATCAGCTCGGTGAGCAGCACCACCAGCGGTGCGTGGGCCACCTTGACCTCGGACGGATGCGATACCAGCAGTCGGGGGGCGAAGTCGGTGAACAGTGGACGCTTCGCGGTCGGGTCGGGCCGAGAGGACTCGAAGAGCAGCTCGATGGCCACCTTGAGGCGCTCGATCGGATCGGTGTGGCCGGCGACGGCCGCCCGGATCTGGTCCGCGGATCGGCTGAGAGCGTCCTCGAACAGCGCGAGCAGCAGCTCGTGTTTGCCGTCGAACTGCAGGTAGAAGCTGCGCAGCGACTGGCGGGAGCGGTCGACGACCTCTTGCACGGTGAAGTCCGTGCTGCCCTTCTCGATGATGATCGACTGGGCGGCGTCCAGGAACCGCTGGACGCGCTGAGCGGCCCGCAGTTTGGCGGTCTTGATCGAGCGTTCGACCGCGCGCTGCTTCCAGGCGGGTTCTTCGCTTGCGCTGGTCACCGGCGCCTCAGCTGCGTGCCGAGTGGGAAAGGCATGAATGGACTGTACCGGAGAATGCCTGGGCATTGCCGTGCTCCACCCCCTCGCGACGTACGTGTCGGAGACTCTAGCTTCCTCATGGCGAGAATACTATTCTCATTTTCGCAGTTTCAGAAGGTCTACCGGAAAACCGGCTTTCCCTGAGCGGAAGGCGCGCCGAAACTACGGTTGTCGGCCGAAATGGCCTCCGACCAGCAATGACCGTAGTTTCGGCGGTGAGATTCGCGCTACAGTTGCGCGAGCCGCGGAGCGGAGCCGCGGGCCCGCAGTCCCGCACCGGCCTTCTTGGTGAGTTCGCGCGAGCTGCCCAGCAGCCCGTCGAGCACCAGGGCCCGCTTCACATGGCGATGCAGCTCGTGTTCGTCGGTGAAGCCGATGCCACCGAGGACCTGCTGACAGTTCTTGGCCGCGGTCAGCGCAGCCTTGCCTGCCGCGGCCTTGGCCAGCAGCGCGAGCAGGTCGGGGTTGTCCGCGCTCGGCAGGGTCAAGGTCGCTTCGGCGCCTTCGATGGCCACCAGCGTCTCGGCCAACCGATGGCGCACGGCCTGAAAGGATGCGATCGGCTTGCCGAACTGAACACGGTCCAGTGCGTGTTGGCGGGCCAGCGCGAGCATCGCCCGGGCGGAACCGATCAGCCACCAGCTGACCGCCCGTCGGGCCTCCGTCACCCGGATCGGGTAGCCGTCGTCCTCGCGGCGCAGCGGCAACCCGCCCATCGTCGGCTCCGCGCTCTCGGCCGAGATGCGGTCCCACACCACCCAGCCGTTGCCGGTGTAGGGGATCGGCAGTTCCACGGTGTCGCCGATGGTGTTGCCCGTTGCATGCAGGACGACATCGACGAGAACCGAGGCGTGGGACCCCGTTTCGCCCAGCAACCGGAACACCAGCGGGATCGCCAGATCCGGCGCATCGGAGAGCATTTCGGCCCAGCCGAGTTCGGTCAGCGCCGCGTCCAACTCCGGGCCTGACGCCGACAGCATGGTCTTGCGCAGGGATGCCTCAAGCATATCGAGTGATTCGGCATCCACGAGTGGATCATTCGGCACAGCCATGGTCACTCCTTCCCGAGATCGAGCAGGCGGCGGGCGATGATGTTGCGTTGCACTTCCGCGGTGCCGCCGTAGATGGTGGCCGACCGCGAGTAGAGGTACTCGGTGCGCCAGTCGGTGTCGTCGAGTTCGATGACACCGGGCAGCAGGTCGTGCACGGTGTCGTAGAGGCGCTGCTCGGCGGTCGCCAGCAGCACCTTGTCGACGGAGGTGTCGGGACCGAGCTTCTGGCCTTCGGCCAGCCGGTGCTGGGTGGCACGCGACCGGCACCGCAGGGTGTGCAGGGCCAGGTACGCCTCGCCCATGTCCGCGTCGATGTCCTTCGGGCTGGACTGCCCGATCTCCTTGAGGTCGTTGATCAGCGCGTCGAAACGCGAGTACAGGTAGGCGATGCGCTGCCAGAAGCAGGTGGATCGCTCGTAGGGCAACAGGTCCATGGCGAGCTGCCAGCCGTCACCGGGCTTGCCGAGCATGCGACCCGCGTCGACGACGACGTCATCGAAGTAGACCTCGCAGAACTCGTCGACACCGTGCATGGTGCGCAGCGGGCGCACGCTGATCCCCGGCGTATCCATGTCGACGAAGAACGCGGTGATGCCTGCATGGGGCGAGCGAAGCGACGGGGAATCGGGAGAGCCCTCTCCGGTGCGGGTGAGCAGGATGCAGCGGTGCGAGAACTGCGCGAAGCTCGTCCACACCTTCTGGCCGTTGATGACCCACTGGTCACCCTTCTGCGTGGCCTTGGTGGTCAGCGATGCCAGGTCGCTACCTGACCCCGGTTCGGAGAATCCCTGGCACCACTGTTCTTCGCCGGACAGCAGTTTGGGCACCATCTCGGCAGCGAGTTCCAGTGTGGCGTAGTCGATCATGGTGGGCGCCAGCACCTCGAGCATCGAATAGGGCCCGGGCTCGGCAAGCCTGCGGCCCACGATCTCCTCGCCGACGATCGCCCGCAGTATCACCGGACCGCCGAGGCCGCCGGCCTGCTCGGGCCAGCCGAACCGGCTCCAGCCGCCGTCGTACAGCGCCTTCTGCACCCGGGCGAACTGGCGCATGTGGCCTTCCAGGGAGTGATCCTCGGGTGGGGTGAGGTCATTCTCGGCGAGCCATTCCCGCAGCGCGGTGCGGAAGGTCGCGGGGTCGTAGAGGCCACTCGGATCCATGATTCGCTCGCTGGGCTCGCTCATGCCGACGGCCGTCCGATGGCATGCGGCTTGCCGTGGTCATGATCACCATTGCGCCGGATGAAGGTCATGGCACTGGTGCGCAGCCGCCACCCGTCTTCGGTGCGCACATAGGTGTCGCGGTAGTACCCGATCCGCATGTCATGCGCCGAATGCTCGATGAAGCACAACGGCTGGGTACCGGTGGCGTCGTCGGCGCCCTCGACGAGATCCACGAGAGCGGTGCCCGTCATGAACAGTCCCTTGGGGGCGGCGTCGACGAGCACCGGAAAACGTTCCAGCGCATAGGTTTCACCGAAGGCGCTGTAGGTGCCGTCCGGGGTGAAGACGCTGACCAGGCCCTCGATATCACCCTGGGTGATGGTGACCGCATATTTGGCCAGCAGCTGCTGGATTTCCACCAGGTCGTCAGTTCGGCTAGGAGCCATCGGCGTACTCATTCTTGTAGACCTTACCGCCCTTCATTACAAATGTGACATCCCGTGTAACGGTGATGTCTTCCAGGGGGTTGCCGGGGACGGCGATGATGTCGGCCAGCAGGCCCTCGGCCAGCCGGCCCCGGTCCGTGACGTTGATCAGATCGGCGGCGATGGTGGTTGCCGAGCGCAGCACCGCGGCCGGCGGCATGCCCCATTCGACCAGGGTGACCAGTTCGTCGGCATTCTTGCCGTGCGGAATCGCCGGCGCGTCGGTGCCCACTGCGATCTTGACCCCGGCCTCATAGGCCGCCTTGATCGATGTCTCCGCTTTGGGGAACATGATGGCAGCCTTGTCCTGCAAGGCTTTCGGCGCTTTGGACACGTCCATCGCCTGCGCCAGCCGCCGGGTGGTCACCAGGAAGCGGTCGTTGTCGACCAGTGCCTTGATCGCCTCGTCGTCCATCAGGAAGCCGTGCTCGATGCAATCGATACCGCACGCCACGGCGTGCTTGACGGCCTCGGCGCCGTGGGTGTGCGCCGCCACCCGCATACCGCGGCGATGCGCCTCGTCGACGATGGCGCGCAGTTCGTCGTCCGAATAATGCTGCGCGCCTGCCTCACCGGTCAGCGACATGACGCCACCGGAGACGCAGACCTTGATCAGCTGAGCGCCGTGCTTGATCTGATACCGCACGGCCTTGCGGACCTCGTCGACCCCGTTGGCGATGCCTTCCTCGACGGTGAGTTCCAGCGCCCCGGGCATGAATGCGGCGAACATGGTGGGGTCCAGGTGCCCGCCGGTGGGGGTGATGGCGTGCCCGGCCGGCACGATGCGTGGGCCGTCCACCCAGCCCGCGTCGATGGCTTTGCCCAGCGCCACGTCGAGCAGATAGCCGCCGGTCTTGACGAACAGGCCGAGGTTGCGCACGGTGGTGAACCCGGCGCGCAGGGTGCGCCGGGCATTTCCCACCGCACGCAGCACGCGGGTCGGTGGGTCGTCCTGCACCTGGGACAGGCCGGGATTCTCGCCGCGCCCGCCCATCAGCAGGTTGACTTCCATGTCCATCAGGCCGGGCAGCAGGTAAGCGTCACCCAGGTCGATGACATCGGAGCTCGTCGGAGCCGATGGCGGAATCTGATGTGCCGTCTCCGACGGCGACGATGCGGTCTCCGGAGACACGAACGATGCCGGGGCGAATGACCGCCCCGGCATCGACGTCGACCAGACCCGCGGCTTTGAGGGTCAGTACGTCTGACACGCCTAGACCACCGGCTCCTTGATGAGGTTGATATAGGCCGCGCCGCTGTCGAGCACGCGCGGTTGCTTCCACACCTCGATCGGGAAGCTCACCATGACGATCGACTGGCCCAGGTGAACCAGTGCCTTGGCGTCCTCGGGCATCGACGCCAGCGGGAAGCGGGCGTCGACGTAGACCATGATGTCCTCGAGCCGCTTCATGCCTGCGTCGTAGAGCTCCTGCATCTGGTCCATCGTCGAGTTGAGGCGCTTCTGGTAACGCTCTTCCTCGGTGGGAAGGCACCATGCGGCGAACCGCTCCAGGTCGGCGAATTCCTCGGGCAGCTTAGACATTGGCTGATTCCTTCTCGGTCTTCGTGGTCGCGGCGCCGTTCGCTGATCCGTTGGCCGTCTTTTCCTCGAGGCTCGCCTTATACCTGTCAACGTACTGGTGCGCGGTCATGTGCAGGTGGCGAAGCAGGATCTCCTGATCGCACAGCGGGAACTCGGTGACGGCGCGGGTGCCGATCTGGGACTGGGTGGCTTCCAGGGTGTTGGCGTCCTGGAATGCGTACTCCTTGAAGGTCACCGCTGCCAGTTCCTGCGACAGGCGTTCGCGCAGGTTCTTCGGCGGCACGAAGTACAGGTCGGCCTCGAAGATGTGGCTGTCCACGCCGGTGGGCCAGTAGTTGTAGGTGAGGTACCAGCCCGGCGCCCAGAACAGCAGCGTCCAGTTCGGGAAGAACTCGAAAGAGTCGGTGCCCCAAGTCGCATGGCGGCCTGGGTTGATGGCCGGCGGCAACTCGTCGGGCAGGATGCCGTCGATGTCGGGCCGGTCCCACGGTCCGAACAGCCCGCTGTGCAGGATCTGCTCGATGGGCTTGACCATGTTGATGTCCTTCGGCGGTGACATACCGCCCCACGACGACACCATCGAGTGGTCGCCCTCGATGTCGTAGGCCAGCGCCTCGAAGCCGAACTTGGCCAGCTTCTCGGCCTCCTCCTTCTCCGCCTGCTTCATGTGCAGGATCGGCGCGTGATAGAACTCGGTGAACGCGTCGATGAAGAGCTTCCAGTTCGCCTTGACCTCCGAGCGGTAGCTGTAGTGCTCGGTCATCTCGTGGAACGGATAGCCCTTCAGGCCCCGGCCGAACTCACCCAGGTATTCCTCCAATGACACGGCGTCATCGTCGAAGTTGACGAAGATGAAGCCTTCCCACACCTCGCAGCGCACCGGCTTGAGCGGGTAGTCGGCCTTGTCGAGGTCGAAGAACTCACTCTCCTGCTGGACGAAGGTCAGATCGCCCTTGAGGTCGTAGCGCCACGCGTGGTATTTGCAGACGAACTGCCGGCAGCTTCCGGAGACCTCTTCGTTCGGGTAGTCGTTCCACACCAGCTTGTTACCGCGGTGCCGGCACAGGTTGTAGAACGCTCGGATCTCGTCGCCGTCGTTGACGATGATGATCGAGACGCCGGGGCCGACCGAGGGAAGTTCACGGGTGACGTAGCGGCCCTTCTTGGGGACGAGTTCGACGCGGCCCATGTGCAGCCAGGTCTTGCGGAAGATGGCTTGCTGCTCCAGCTTCCAGTGCTCGGGATCGACGGAATCGGTGTAGTCGACCGGTGCCGTGCCGAGTTCCGGCCAGTTCTCGGTCCAGCTTCCCGCTGCTGGTTTGGGGAAAAACGCCACGGTGCAACCTCTCTGGTGTGTTCGTTCGGGTCTGGCGCTTTCCGCCTGGTGCTGGCAACCCAGCTGGCGTCCGCGGCCTCTCCGGTACGAGAATCATATTCTCATAACTGACTAACAGATTTCCAGTCTTTGGTCGTAAGGTCATCGAAGACGCCCGTGAATCAACCTGTCCGCGGCCGCGCCGAGAACCGAAATGCGCGGTCAGGGGCACCGGGAACGGTGACGGACGTTGATTCTCGTAGTGTGAGAAGTTAGTTTGCATGTAGTGAGAATCTCCAGCGTTGAACGATGGAACCCCGAAGGGACGGCCCATGCACCAAGACGACATGATTCTGATCAGCGTCGATGACCACATCATCGAGCCGCCGGATATGTTCAAGAACCACCTGCCGGCGAAGTATGTCGACGAGGCGCCGCGGTTGGTGCACAACCCGGATGGTTCGGACACCTGGCAGTTCCGCGACACGGTGATCCCGAACGTGGCGCTCAACGCGGTGGCCGGCCGGCCGAAGGAGGAGTACGGACTGGAGCCCACCGGACTCGACGAGATCCGCAAGGGTTGTTACGACGCTGCCGAGCGGGTCAAGGACATGAACGCCGGTGGTGTGCTGGCGACGATGAACTTCCCGTCCTTCCCGGGATTCGCGGCACGACTGTTCGCCACCGAGGACGCCGAGTTCTCGATGGCGCTGGTGCAGGCCTACAACGACTGGCACATCGAGGACTGGTGCGCATCGCATCCGGGCCGGTTCATTCCGATGGCGATTCCGGCGATCTGGGATCCCGCGCTGTGCGCGCAGGAGATCCGGCGGGTGGCCGACAAGGGAGTGCACTCGCTGACGTTCACCGAGAACCCGTCGGCGCTGGGCTATCCCAGCTTCCACGACTTGGACTACTGGAAGCCCATGTGGGATGCGCTGGTGGACACCGAAACGGTGATGAACGTGCACATCGGGTCCTCGGGCCGGCTGGCGATCACCGCTCCGGACGCGCCGATGGACGTGATGATCACCCTGCAGCCGATGAACATCGTGCAGGCGGCCGCGGACCTGTTGTGGTCGGCGCCGATCAAGGCCTACCCGACGTTGAAGATCGCCCTGAGCGAGGGCGGCACCGGGTGGATTCCGTACTTCCTGGACCGGGTGGACCGCACCTACGAGATGCATTCGACGTGGACGCATCAGGACTTCGGGGACAAGCTGCCCTCGGAGGTGTTCCGCGAGCACTTCATGACGTGCTTCATCTCCGATCCGGTCGGGGTGAAGAACCGGCACATGATCGGGGTGGACAACATCTGCTGGGAGATGGACTACCCGCACTCCGATTCGATGTGGCCGGGTGCCCCGGAGGAACTGCACGCGGTGTTCGACACCTACGACGTTCCCGATGACGAGATCAACAAGATCACCCATGAGAACGCGATGCGGCTGTACCACTTCGAGCCGTTCACGCACATCCCGCGCGAGCATGCCACCGTCGGCGCGTTGCGCAAACAGGCGGAGGGCCACGACATTTCGATCCAGGCGACGAGCTCGCACGACAAGCGCTCGGGTGCCGATGTCGCCGACTTCACCGCCAACGCCCGCGCGGTGAGCGGCGTCAAAGACTAGCCAGAGAGCGCATTGGGCGGACGGTGCGGGGACACCTGCACCGTGGGCGTCGTGTGCACGGACTGAGGAGGAACTGTGTCTGAGGGTATGAACTTCGAACTCACCGAGGACCAGCAGCTGATCCGCAAATCGGTGGCCGAATTGGCGGCCAGGTTCGACGATCACTACTGGATGGAAAAAGATCAGGCGCACGAGTTCCCGACCGAGTTCTACGACGCCGTCGCCGCCGGTGGTTGGCTGGGCATGACCATCCCTGAGGAGTACGGCGGGCACGGTCTGGGCATCACCGAAGCCACCATCCTCGCCGAGGAGGTGGCCCGCTCCGGTGGCGCCATGAACGCCGCCAGCGCCATCCACATGTCGATCTTCGGTATGCAGCCGGTGGTGGTCTTCGGGTCCGAGGAGATGAAGAGGGCGACGCTGCCGCGCATCGTCGACGGTGACCTGCACGTCTGCTTCGGCGTGACCGAACCCGGTGCCGGGCTCGATACTTCGCGCATCACCACCTTCGCCAAGCGTGGTCGGGATGGCTCCGGCGAGTTCTACCGAGTCAACGGCCGTAAGGTGTGGATCTCGAAGGCGTTGGAGTCGGAGAAGATCCTGCTGCTGACCCGCACCACGCCGCGGGACGAAGCAGCCAAACCCACCGACGGCCTCACCCTGTTCCTCACCGATATCGACCGCGACCACGTCGATATCCGGCCGATCAAGAAGATGGGCCGCAACGCCGTCAGCTCCAACGAGGTGTTCATCGACGATCTGCGGATTCCGGTCGAGGACCGCATCGGCGAGGAAGGCAAGGGCTTCTCCTACATCCTGCACGGACTCAACCCGGAGCGGATGCTGATCGCCGCCGAAGCCCTCGGCATCGGCCGGGTCGCGCTGGACCGCGCGGTGAAATACGCCAACGAGCGGGTGGTATTCGACCGTCCGATCGGCAAGAACCAGGGCATCGCGTTCCCGCTCGCCGACTCGCTGGCCCGCCTCGACGCGGCCGAACTGATCCTGCGCAAGGCCACCTGGCTGTATGACAACGGCCAATCGTGCGGACGCGAGGCCAATATGGCCAAGTACCTGTGCGCCGATGCCGGGTTCGACGCCGCGGACCGGGCGCTGCAGACCCACGGCGGTATGGGTTACTCCGAGGAGTACAACATCTCCCGGTTCTTCCGGGAGTCCCGCCTGATGAAGATCGCCCCGGTCAGCCAGGAGATGATCCTGAATTTCCTGGCCGCCAATGTGCTCGGCCTGCCCAAGAGCTACTGAACTGAAGAGTCACGCGAGGTTGCGGTTATCGTCATGTCCACTCGCACTTTGTCGCGATAACGGCAATCTCGCGTTCAGGCAGAGGGGATCATCGTCATGAGTACCACCGGGCCGGCATTGCCGTTGGCCGGCATCACCGTCATCGCCATGGAGCAGGCGGTGTCCGCCCCGATGTGCACCAGGGTGCTCGCCGACTTCGGCGCCCGGGTGATCAAGATCGAGAACCCCAAGGGCGGGGATTTCGCCCGCGACTACGACAATGTGGTCAACGGCCTGGCCGCTCATTTCGTGTGGGCGAACCGGGGCAAGGAGTCGGTGACGCTGAACCTGAAATCACCGGCGGGGATGGACGTGCTGCACCGGCTGCTCGCCGGAGCCGACGCCTTCGTGTCCAACCTCGCGCCCGGGGCCACCGCGCGACTCGGGTTGAGCCCCGCGGACCTGCGGGCGCGGCACCCGCAGGTGATCCCGGTCGAGATCGACGGTTACGGCCCGGGCGGCCCGCTGTCCGAGAAGCGCGCCTATGACCTTCTGGTGCAGGCGGAGTCGGGATCGTGCGCGGCCACCGGCTACCCGGGGATGCCGGCCAAACCCGGAGCACCGGTGGCCGATATCACCACCGGCCTGTATTCGGCGCTGTCGATCGTGGCGCTGTTGCTGGGCCGGGCGCGCAACGGTGCCGTCGATGCCGCCCCGGCCGTGGCGGTCAGCCTGTTCGACACCATGACCGACATCATGGGCTACCAGTTGACCTACACCCAGCACTCCGGGACCGATCAGGAACCGCTGGGGATGAGCTCGCCCGCGGTCGCGCCCTACGGCTCGTTCGGTACCCGTGACGGGCAGACGGTGGTGCTCGGCACCACCAACGATCGCGAGTGGCAGCGGCTGGCACGGGAGATCATCGAGCGCCCCGATCTGGCCGACGATCCGCGCTTCGCGACCAACCCGCAACGCTGCGCCAACCGGGATGAGCTCAACGCGGCCATCGAATCATGGTGCGCACAGCACGATCTCGACGATGTTCAGCGCATCGCCGATGCCGCCGGGATCGGCAACTCGCGCTACAACAAGCCCAGCGAGGTCATCGCGCACGAACACCTGAAGGCCCGTGACCGCTGGCGGCAGGTCGGCACGACGAATGGCGACATCGCGGCGCTGCTGCCGCCGCCGGTGATCAGCGGTCTGGAGTTGGGGATGGGTGCGGTGCCCGGGCTGGGGCAGCACACCGACGACGTGCTGCGTGAACTGGGTTACAGCGCCGAAGAACTGGTCGGAATGCGCGCTGAGGGTGCGATCGGCCCGGTGTACTCGGTGAGTGAGTCATTGTTGATCGAGGACCGCGACGGGGTGCGCACGCTCACGCTGAACCGGCCGCACCGCAAGAATGCCATCGACGCCGAACTGTGGCATGCGCTGGCCGCGGCCCTGCGCGCGGTCGACACCGACGACTCGGTGCGCGCGGTGGTGCTGACCGGTGCCGGCGGGGCGTTCTGCTCGGGTGCCGATATCGGCACCGGAGAAACCATTCATCCCCGGCGAAAGCTGCAGCGGCTCACCGATGTCGCGCTGGCATTGCACAACCTGACGGTGCCGACCATCGCCAAGGTCACCGGCGTCGCGGTCGGCGCCGGCTGGAACCTGGCACTGGGCTGCGACCTGGTGGTGGCGACTCCCGAATCGAAGTTCTGCCAGATCTTCGCCAAACGCGGGCTGTCGGTCGATCTCGGCGGCTCCTGGCTGCTTCCCAAACTCGTCGGCCTGCAGCAGGCCAAACGCCTTGTGCTGCTTGCCGATATGATCGACGCGGCCGAGGCGCACCGGCTCGGGCTGGTCACCTGGGTGCAGGACACCGACGCGATCGACGCGTTCGTCGATGAGGTGGCGCGGCGGCTGGCCGAGGGGCCACCGTTCGCGCTGGCGCAGAGCAAGGCGCTGCTCAACGACGGTGCCACCGCAACCTTCGCTCAGGCGCTGGGCAATGAGGCCCGGGCCCAGCCCGGCAATTTCGCCACCGCCGACGCGGGGGAGGCCTACGCGGCGTTCGCCGCCAAGCGTGATCCAGAGTTTTCCGGAGAGTGGGCGGTGCCCTCCTCTGCAGCTGTCGAGAAGGAGCAGAACTGATGCGTGAGACCGTCATCGTCGGAGCCGTGCGCACCCCGGTCGGGAAACGGAACGGCGGGCTGTCCGCGCAGCACGCCGCCGACCTGTCCGCGGTGGTACTCAAGGAACTCGTCGAACGCACCGGGGTCGACCCGGGCCTGATCGACGATGTGGTGTGGGGCTGCGTGTCACAGGTGGGCGACCAGTCCAGCAATATCGGGCGGTACGCGGTGCTGGCCGCCGGCTGGCCGGAGAGCATCCCGGGCACCACGGTGAACCGGGCCTGCGGGTCCAGCCAGCAGGCGCTGGACTTCGCGGTGCAGGCCGTCATGTCCGGTCAGCAGGATGTCGTGGTCGCCGGCGGGGTCGAGGTGATGAGCCGGGTCCCACTCGGCGCCGCGCGTGCCACCGGTCAGCCCTACGGTCCGAAAGTCTTTGCCCGATATGACGATTTCTCCTTCAACCAGGGTATCTCTGCCGAGATGATCTGCCAGAAATGGGATCTGTCGCGCACCCGCTGCGACGAGTATTCGGCGCAGTCGCACGAGCGCGCCGCCGCCGCGCAGGACGCCGGCGCCTTCATCGACCAGATCGTGCCCGTCTTCACCGACGATGACGTCATCACCGACGACGAGGGGATCCGGCGTGGCACCACCGTCGAGAAGTTGGCCGGACTCAAACCCGCCTTCACCGACGACGGCGTCATCCACGCGGGCAACTCCTCGCAGATCTCCGATGGTGCGGCCGCACTGCTGGTGATGACCGCCGATCAGGCGCTCAACCTGGGTCTGACCCCGCTGGTGTACTACCGCGCAGGGGCGGTCACCGGTGCCGATCCGGTGCTGATGCTGACCGGGCCCATCCCGGCCACCGAGAAGGTGCTGCACAAGGCGGGCGTCGGGATCGACGATGTCGGCGTGTTCGAGGTCAACGAGGCGTTCGCGCCGGTGCCGTTGGCGTGGCTGGCCGAAACCGGCGTCGACGAGGCGAAACTCAACCCGCTGGGCGGTGCCATCGCCCTCGGGCACCCGCTCGGCGCCTCCGGCGCGGTGCTGATGACGCGGATGATCCATCACATGCGCGCCAACGGCATCCGTTACGGGCTACAGACCATGTGCGAGGGCGGCGGGACCGCCAACGCCACGCTGGTCGAGTACGTCTTCTAGTCGAAAGGGCAACACGTGCAACGCAATCTGTTCACCGAGGATCACGAGGCATTCCGCGAACTCGCACGCGACTTCGTGGAGAAGGAAGTGGTGCCCGCCTACCCGGACTGGGAGAAGGGTGGCCGGATGCCGCGTGCGGTGTTCGAGAAGATGGGCAAGCTCGGCATGCTCGGCGTCGCCATACCCGAGGAGTACGGCGGCGGCGGCACGCCGGACTACCGCTACAACGTGGTGCTCCAGGAAGAGGCGGCCCGCGCCCTGGTGACGCTGTCCACGGTGCGTACCCAGCTCGAGGTGATCCTGCCCTACTTCCTGCATTACGCGAACGAGGAGCAGCGCAAGCGCTGGTTCCCGGGCCTGGCCGACGGCACGCTGCTGACCGCGGTGGCGATGACCGAACCCGGTACCGGATCCGATCTGGCCGGCATGCGCACGACCGCCGTACAGGACGGTGACCACTGGATCGTCAACGGCGCCAAGACGTTCATCACCGGCGGTATGCAGGCCGACCTCGTCGTCGTGGTGGCCCGCACGTCCACCGACCCCGACAACCGGCGCAAGGGACTCACCCTGTTCGTCGTGGAGGACGGGATGGCCGGGTTCACCCGCGGCCGTGAGCTGGAGAAGATGGGCTGCAAGGTGCAGGACACCGCGGAGCTCTCGTTCGTCGACGTGCGGGTGCCTGCCGCCAATGTGCTCGGTGAGGTGGGGGAGGCGTTCAGCTATCTCGGTCACAACCTGGCTCAGGAGCGGCTGACCGTCGCGGTGGGCTCGGTGGCGCAGGCGCGATCGGCGATCGCCGCGGCCATCGACTACACCAAGGACCGCAAGGCCTTCGGTACGCCGGTCGCGTCATTTCAGAACACCAAGTTCGAACTCGCGGCCTGCTCGACGGAGGTGGAGGCGGCCCAGGCGATGCTGGACCGGGCCGTCGCCCTGCATGTCGACGGGGAGCTGTCCGCACCGGACGCCGCACGGGTGAAACTGTTCTGCACCGAGATGCAGGCCCGGGTGATCGACCGTTGCCTACAGCTCTTCGGTGGCTACGGCTACATGATGGAATACCCGATCGCCCGGCTGTACACCGATGCCCGGGTGGCCCGCATCTACGCGGGCACCAGCGAGGTCATGAAGGTGATCATCGCCAAGTCCCTTGGCCTCTAGGGACCTGCTCGCTCCTGGCGTTACACAAAGGTCGGAAATCGCATCGTCCGGGGCGCTGACCAGGGACGTGATACCTGCCCGAAAACTTGTTGACTGAGACCCTTGTCACAGCGCGCTAACCAACCTACTGTGTGTTCAGTTGGTTGGTTCATCGGTGGTGAGGAGAGCGGTGTCGGCGATGTCTGCGGCGTCTGGGCCCCGGCCCTATGAGTCGCTGCTGGCCAAGGGAGAGGACCGTAAGCAGCGCATTCTCGCTGCCGCGGAGAATCTCCTGGCGCGAAACGGCTGGCGCAACACCTCGTTGGCCCAGATCGCCAGGGAGGCCGGAGTCAGTGCCGCCGGCCTGCTGCACCACTTCGAATCCAAGGAGCAGCTGCTGCACGCGGTGCTCGACGCCCGCGACTTCGACGATGACACCCACGCCGACCGCGGCGGCGATCTGATCGCCAACATCGGCCGGGTGGCCGAGCGGTTCGATCGCGCCCCCGAACTCGTCGGGACCTTCACCGTGCTGCTGGTGGAGAACATCCAGCCCGACGCCCCGCTGCACGACCGGTTGGTGGCCCGGCAGCAGGCGGCCGTCGGAATCGTCGCCGACGCGATCCGGCGCGGCCAGTACAGCGGCCGCTACCGCTCAGACCTCGACCCGGCCGCCAAGGCCGTGGAGATTCTCGCCTTCGTCAATGGAATGGAGACCGCATGGCTACTCGATCCTTCAATCCCACTGGCGGCAGTGTTCAAGGGATACACGGAGTCGCTGGCCCGCGACTTCGCGGCGGCAACAACCGCAGCACCGGCGGAGAGGAATTCGATATGAGGTACCGACTCGATGTGGTGGCACCCAGCGTCGCCGAGGTGGTGCGCAATGCCGGCGGATGGCTCGTCGACCGCGTGATGGCGGGCTGGGATGTCACCGTGCTGATCACCGGCGATGACGACATCCGTCCGCTGCAGATCCTCGGCGTGGACACCGGTGACCTGGAGACGGCGATGCAGCTGTGGGAAGAGCGGCCCCACCCGCAGACGGTGGCGGTGGCCGCCGAGTTGTTCGTCAGCGATGCGCGGGTACGCGAAGGCGTGCTGGGCGCCCTGGATCAGGGCCTCACTGAGGTGACCCTCTGGGGCGACAGCTGGCCCGAAGAGCTGGACAGCACCGTCGATTCGGTGCAACACGAGCTCAGCGCCGCGGCGCGCGCCTTCAAGGCTCAGGCGCTGGCAGCCGCGGGGGACACCGAACCGTTCGGTCGCACCGAGGCGTTCCGGTGCGGCGTCATGTCATGTCCGTCGGTGGCCGCAGACCTGGTGCCCGCCAGCTGAATTCACCGCCTCACAGGCTTCCGAGGGTCGCCAGGAACTGCATCGTCCGATCCCGCGACGCGCGGCGGGCCGCGGCATCCGGTCCGATCGGCACGATACGGGCGGCCAGATCGGTGACAGCGTCATGGGGTGCCGGGTCTGGATCGGGACCACCGCCGTCCCGACCTCGATCCGGTCGGTGCTCGCGCCGACGAGTGCCACCGCGGTCAGCGCGTCCAGGTATCCCGGCACCTGCGGGAACCAGAACGAGTGGAAGCCCGCTGCCTCCGCGGCGACGGCATCGGATATCAGCCCGGAAAGCCGCTCCGGTCGGCCGCGTTCCCTGTCCGACCCGACCATCAGACCGATGCGCATGGCGTTCCTCAGGGCAGCAGGGTGGGCATGGCGGCCCAGCCACGGACCGCGGCGGTCTCCGACGGCACGGCATTCGGCCAGTCGACCTCCCACTCCGGGAAGCGTTTCAGGATCTCCTCCAAGGCAATTCGGCCTTCCAGACGTGCCAGCGCATTGCCCATGCAGAAGTGGGTGCCCGCACCGAACGTCATGTGCGAGCGCTGTTCGCGCATGATGTCGAAGACATCGCCGTCGGGCGCGAAACGGCGGTGGTCGCGGTTGGCCGCGCCGACGAGCATGAGCATGGCCGAGCCCTCGGGCACCGTCTGCCCGTGGTACTCGACGTCCCGGGTGACATAGCGGGCGATCTGCAGTGCCGGAGGCTCCCAGCGCAGGATCTCCTCGATCGCCTGCGGTATCAGGGCGGGGTTCTCGGCAAGGGCGCGACGTTGCTCCGGATGATCGGCGAGCGTCTTACCGGCCCAGCCGATCAGCCGCGTGGTGGTTTCGGATCCTGCGGTGGCGATCACGATCAGGTACAACAGCAGCTCGTCACGGCGTAGTTTGCGCCGGGTCCCGGTCTCGTCTTCGAACTCGGCGTTCAGCAGGTCCGTCATGATGTCGTCGGACGGGTGTTCGACCCGCCAGTCGATGAATTCGGAGAACACCTCTCCGGTGGCCAATCCCTCCAGGCGCTCGCCCTGCAGGGTTTCCTCGCCGTGGTCGGTGATCTGTTGCTGCCGGTCCTCGGGGATGCCCAGCAGCATCCCGATGACCCGCATCGGCATCTGTTCGCCGAGGTCGTTGACGAAATCGAAACGGCCCGAACCGATGAGCGGATCGAGGCAGCGCGCGGTGAACTCGCGGATCTGTGGTTCGAGTGCGAGAACCTTGCGTGGGGTGAACATCCGGGACAGCAGGTTGCGATGGATGTTGTGGATCGGCGGGTCTTCGAAAATCAAGGTGCCGGGCGGGATCTCCATGCCGGACTTGATGATCTCGAGCACGGCGCCGCGGCCCGAGATGAACGTCTCATGATCGATGACCGCCGCATTGACATCGTCGTAGCGGCTCAGCGCATAGAAGTCGTGTTGTTCGTTGTAGTACAGCGGCGCCTCCTCCCTGATCCGCGCGAACACCGCGTAGGGGTCCATGTTCAGTTCGACGCTGTACGGGTCGTAGTACAGGTCGGGTGCGGCGGTCGGCTGTGCCATGGTGGCTCCATCAGAGAGGGCGAAGAGTGGTGGGCTGGTTCTACTGAGCACTTGCTTAGCAGGTGTGCCGAGCCGCGGTCAAGGCATCGGCGCGGTTTACGCTATTGGCACAGTATGTAAAGATGGTCGGACTGCCCGGCCGAGGGAGAACGCAAGGGCGGTAGTCCTGACCGGACCGTCATCCGACGTCGATGACCACTTTTCCGGTCGCACGTCCGTCGGCTACGTGACGCAGCGCGGAGGCGGTCTCCGCCAGAGAGTAGGTGGCGCCGATGTGTGGTGCCACCGCACCGGTCGCGAGTAGTCTGCGCAGTTCTGACTCGTTGCGGGTGAACTCATCGGCCGGGATGTCCTGGAACTGAAAACCCAGCACCTGGATGCCCTTGACCAGCACCAGATTCAAGGGAATGCGGGGGATGGATCCCGACGCGAACCCCACCGTGACGAACCGCCCGCCGCGTTTCAGCGACCGCAGGGCGGGCTCGGAAAGGTCACCGCCGACCGGGTCGATCACCGCCGCGGCGCCGCCGGGCAGTGACTCCCGCAGCGCCTGACGCAGGTCCGAGCCGCGGTGGTCGATTCCGTGCACAGCACCGTATTCTGCTGCTGCAGAAAGCTTCTCGTCAGATGAGGCAATCGCGATGACGCGGGCGCCGAGCGCGGTGGCCAGCGCCACCGCGGCCAGCCCGACACCGCCACCGGCACCGAGAACCACGACATCGTCGCCGGGCGAAATCCGCGCCGTCGAGCGCAGTGCGTGATACGCGGTGCGGAACGCCACTCCCGAGGCCACGGCGGTGCGGTAGTCGATCCCCTCGGGGATCGGCGCCAGGGCGTCGCTATCGATGCACACCTGTTCGGCGAAGGCGCCGAACATGCCGGTACCGGTGACCCGGCCGCCCACCGCGAAATTGTCGTTATCGCAGGAGGTTTCGGTGATGACGCCGGCGAACTCACTGCCCGGTATGAACGGTGGCCGCACCTTGACCTGGTAGGTCCCGGCCACCAGCAGCACGTCGGGAAAGTTGACCGCCGCCGCGGCGACCTGCACCCGTACCTGGCCGTCGGCGAGGTCGGGGGAGGGGAACTCCTCGACCCGTACCACCTCCGGTGGCCCGTATGCCGGGCAGATCGCAGCCCTCACCGGTAGTCGCTGGACTCGGCGAGTTCAGCCGCCGAGCGCATCAGATCGGTGACGACCGGACCGAAGGCCAGCAGCTTCTCGTCATCGCCTGCGCGCTGAAAACCCTGCTCCAGCACGATGGCCAGTTTCCACTTGGCCAGCACCAGGTAGTAGTCCAGATCATCGACCTGACGCCCGGACACCTCGGCATACCGTGCCACGACCTGATCGCGGGTCGGTGCGCCGCGCATGTCGACGTAGCTCGTGGCGGCGTGGTCGTGCTCGTCGGCCGGCCAGCTCTGCACCATCCAGCCCAGGTCGAGCTTCGGGTCACCGACGGTGCCCATCTCCCAGTCGACGATCGCGGCCAGCTGCGCGGGTGCGCCGTGCCGGTACATGACGTTGGCGAACTGGTAGTCACCGTGCATCAGCCCGGGGATGAAGTCCAGCGGCTTGCGTTCCTGCAGCCACGCCGTGGCCACCTCCAGCCCCGGCAGGTCGCGTCGTTTGATGCGTTCCAGGAAGCCGATCCAACGGGCGACCTGGCGTTCGTGGAAACCGTCCGGCCGGCCGAGATCCTGTAGGCCCTTGGCTCTCCAGTCCACCTTGGAGAGCAGGGCGATACCCTCGGCCAGTTGATAACTCAGTTCCGGCCGGGTCTTCAGGTCGCTGTCGAACGGCTCGGGCCAGCGGGCGTGCTGGTCCATCGGGGACCAGCCGTCGACGAAGCCCATCAGATAGAACGGCCGGCCCAGCACGCTCGCGTCGTCGCAGACGCCGATGGCCTTGGTGTGTGGCACGTCGGTGCCGTCGAGCGCCTCGATGATGCGCCATTCCCGCAGGATGCCCTTGTCACGGTCCGCGGGTGCGGCGGGCGGCGGCATCCGGATGACGCAGCGCTCGTCGCCGCGGGTCAGTTCGTAGATGACGTTCTGCGTGCCCCCCGAGAGGAACCGCGCCTCCAGCGGGGCGCCTTTGCCGGGCAGCCCGGCGTCATCCATCCAAGTGGCAAGGCGGGCAACATCGATGGCCGGAGCGTTCACAGGTTCCCCACCTCGGCCTCCAGGTGTTCGGCGAACCGGGCCCGCGCGGCGTCCCGTTTACCGGGAATCCATTCGGTCGGCCACAGTCCGTCGGTGCCGGTGTAGTCGCGCAGCACCTGCTTGGCCACGGTCGTCTTGTGTACCTCGGTCGGACCGTCGGCCAGCCCCATCACCGCGGCCCCGGTCACCATCCCGAGGAAGGGCATCTCGTTGGTGACGCCGAGCGCACCGTGAATCTGCATGGCCCGCCAGGCGATGTCGTGCAGCACGGTGGGCATGACGACCTTCACCGCGGCGATGTCCTTGCGGACCAACTTGTAGTCGTTGTATTTGTCGATCTCCCACGCGGTGTACAGCACCATCAGCCGGAATTGTTTGAGCTGGGCGTAGGAGTCGGCGATATAGCCCTGCACGGCCTGTTTGTCCGCGAGCAGACTGCCCGCGGTATGCCGCGACAGCACCCGCTCGCACATCATGTCCAGTGCCTTCTGGGCCAGCCCGATGGTGCGCATGGCGTGGTGGATGCGGCCGCCGCCGAGGCGGGTCTGGGCGATGACGAACGCCTGACCCTCACCGCCGAGCAGTGCGGAATCCGGCACCCGGACGTTGTCGTAGTGGATCAGCGCGTGTGAGCCCTCGCCATCGGCCTCTCCGTAGAGACCCGAATTGCGCACGATGGTCACCCCGGGCGTGTCGGTGGGTACCAGGAACATCGACATCCCCTGGTAGGGACTGACGTCCGGGTTCGTCACGACCATCACGATCAGGAACGACGCCGTCGAGGCGTTCGAGGAGAAGAACTTGTGGCCGTTGATCACCCAGTCATCGCCGTCGCGCACCGCGGCGGTCGTGAACTGGGTGGGATCAGCGCCGCCCTGCGGTTCGGTCATCGAGTAACACGAGAACACCTCACCCTTCAGCAGCGGCCGCAGGTAGCGCTCTTTCTGGTCGGTTGTGCCGTAGTGGGCGATGATCTCGGCATTACCGGTGTCGGGGGCCTGACAGCCGAACACGATCGGCGCCCATTGGGAGCGGCCCAGGATCTCGTTGAGCAGCGCCAGTTTCAGCTGTCCGTAGCCCTGGCCGCCGAGATCCGGACCGAGATGGGTGGCCCACAATCCTTTTCGGCGGACCCGCTCCTTGAGCGGATCCACCACGGCGCGCCGGGCGTCATCCAGGGGGGTGAACTGCAGGTGTGGCCAGATGAGGTCCAGCGGTTCGACCTCATCGCGGACAAAGGCGTCCGCCCAGTCGAGGAGTTCCTGGAACTCCGGGTCGGTTTCGAAATCCCATGCCATCACGGTCTCCTTTGACTGGTGGTCCCTGCAATCAGGGTGGCGATATCGTTGCCGACGACGTCGGCGAAGGAACGACCGCCGAATGAGCCTGCGGCCCAATGCCGGGCGCCCTCACTGACCAGCATCATGGCCAGGTAGGCCAGATGGCCGGTATCGGTGCCGGCGGGCAGCTTGCCGTCGGCGTGTGCGCGGTCGAACAGTGCGGTGAACATGCCGCCGTCCAGATCGGGGGTCTCGGCGGTGTCCAGGATCCGATGTTCGTGGCGGTAGCCCTCCAGGATGGTCTCGATGACCAGTTCGGCGGGATTGCGGGCCATCGAGCGTTCCAGGTCGGTCAGCGCGGCCGCGACGACGGCCTGCACGTCGTAGTCGCCTTCGAGCAGGGTGGCCACGGTGCGTTGCGCGGACCGGGTGGACATGACGCCGACCTCGAAGAGCACGTCTTCCTTGCGGGGGAAGTAGAAGTAGAACAACGCCTTGGAGACTCCGGCGGCGGCGCAGATCTGGGCCACCGTGGTCCCGGCGTAGCCGTTGGTGCGCCACAGCGCCATCGCGGCCTGGACCAGCATGCGCTTGGTCTCGCGTGAGTTGGACCGCTGAAATGTCGCCCTACGCTGACCACGGTCAGCTTCCGCGCTGCGCGAAGGGTTCGGCATCTTCTGACCGTACCTCGTCCAAGCTAGGCTGACCAGAGTCTAACTAATGGAAGTGGCAGACTGGTCGGATGGCGCTACGGGTGGCGGGGCTGGCCTTCGGATTGCTGGCGCTGGTCGCCGGCGGGTTGCAGCTGTGGGCATTCGGCGTGACCGCCGGCGCCCGCCATCTCGTTCTCGGCGTGTTCGCGAGCTCCGTCGGCGTCTGCGTGATCGTGGCGGTGTGGCGCCGCCGGCGGCACTGACTACAGCGGCAGCGGGCCGGCCCGTCGTGTCAGGTAATCGATTTGGCGGTGCATCGCGATGAGCGCGAAGAACGGCAGGATCATGAAAGGCACGTTCTCGGCGATGAACTTGAACCATAGCCCGAAGGCGCCCTGACCGATATCGCCAAACCCGGCCCGCACCTCGGCGAGGAAGTACACCCCGGTGCTGCTGATCAGCATGGCGCATCCGGTGAAGGCCAGCCACAGACTCCTGATCCGTGCCTCGACCGGCAGATCGGTGCGCATCAGCCGAATCCACACGATGAACAGCATGGTGCCGGTGATGACGCCGACGAGTTCCAGGCCGAAGATCCAGGCGTTGCCACTGGTGTACCGGGTGTCGGCGAGCCCGTACTGCCACCACAGCCACTTCCAGCCCGGGTCGGTGGTCGGTGTCCACCAGTTCATCGGGTGGCCGATGAGAAAGATGGTCTCGTAGCCCAGTTGGCTGCCCGCCGTGTAGGGCAGATAGATCATCGTCAGCTCGGAGGCCCGCTCCAGGCGCGATCGCTGCTCACCGCGTCCGGTCCAGAAATAGACCAGCGGCAGCACGATCACCGGCAGCCCGAATGCCAGATTGGCGATGACGTCGACGGTGAAGGTGGGCGGCAGGAGTCCGGTGCCGACGCCCACCACCGCGACGCTGAATGCGATGCCGGTGACGGCGGTGAGTGCGACGTAGGCCCGACGGCGGTGCGGCGCCCACGGACGCGCCAGGTTCGGCTCGCTGTCCGTCGCGGCCTGCAGTTCGACGTCCGATGTCATCTCGAGATCCTGTCCTTGCCGAATCGTGCGCCTCAGCGGAGGATAGGCCTCCGGCGCGCACGTGTTGAGCGAACGCTCAACATTTCGAGAATCTCGTTTTCTCTCGCCACGAGTTGAGCGGGTCGATGAGGCGTTTGGCCTCGTTGACGACGAGGAGGCGCTGTGGAAATGTAATACTCATAGATGAGAGCCACATTCTCGTAGTGGGCACTGCCTGCCAGGAACGGAGTAACGCATATGGCGATCGATCCCGCCGGCATCGACTGGTTCAAGGACCCGCGGCTGGTTGACGATCCCTACCCGTACTTCAACGCGTTGCGCAACCAATGCCCGGTCCAGCCCGAAGACATCTACGGCGTGACCATGGTGACCGGCTGGGAAGAGGCGGTTTCGGTCTACAACGACGCGGACACCTTCTCGTCGTGCACCTCGGTGACCGGTCCATTCCCCGGCTTTCCGGTGCCGCTGGAGGGTCGCGATGACGTCGCCGAGCTGATCGAGAAGCACCGCGACGAGCTGCCGTTCAGCGATCAGCTGCCCACGCTGGATCCACCGGTGCACACCAACCATCGGTCCCTGATGATGCGACTGATCACCCCCAAGCGCCTCAAGGAGAACGAGGACGCGATGTGGCAGCTGGCCGACGGGGTGCTCGATGATTTCCTGGCCCCCGGCAAGGGCGAGTTCATCAAGGGTTTCGCCAGCCCGTTCACACTGCTGGTGATCGCCGACCTGCTGGGCATCCCGCCCGAGGATCGCAACGCGTTCGTCGACGGCATCTCGCAGAACTCCGGCGGGGGCGTCGGCAGCACCGGTGCGGAATCGCTGTCGCACAGCCCGCTGGAGTTCCTCTACGCCCAGTTCGAGGCCTACATCGAGGATCGGCGGGTCAACCCGCGTGAGGACATCATGACCGGGATGGCGACCGCGCTGTTCCCCGACGGCACCACGCCGACCCCCGGTGACGTCGCACGTGTTGCCACCAACGTCTTCTCGGCCGGTCAGGAGACCACGGTTCGCCTGCTGGGTACCGCGCTGAAGGTGCTCGGTGACCGGCCCGACATCCAGAAGCAGGTGCGCGAGGATCGCAGCCTGATCTCCAACTTCATCGAAGAGGCACTGCGTCACGAAAGCCCGGTCAAGGGCGACTTCCGGCTGTCGCGCACCCCGGTCACCGTGGGGGAGAAGGAACTTCCTTCGGGCACCACCGTCATGGTGGTCAACGCCGGGGCCAACCGCGACCCACGCCGTTTCGAGGATCCCGACGAATTCGACCCGGCGCGCAAGAATGCCCGCCAGCACCTGGCTTTCGGTCGCGGCATCCACAGCTGCCCGGGTGCTCCGCTGGCCCGCGCGGAGGCCCGGGTGGGCTTGGAGCGGCTGCTCGACCGCACCACCGACATCCGCATCTCCGAGGAGAAGCACGGTCCGGCGGACAACCGGGACTACCACTACATCCCGACCTTCATCCTGCGCGGACTCACCCATCTGCACCTGGAGTTCGACGTCAGATGAGGGTCGGCGTCGACGAGGACCGCTGCGCCGGCCACGGGATGTGCCTGACGCTGTGCCCCGAGGTGTTCGACCTGTCCGATGACGGATGGGCGGTGGCTGCTCCCGGCGAGGTGCCGGCCGAACACGAGGCCGCCGTGCAGGAGGCCATCCAATGTTGCCCCGAGAACGCGATCCACGAGATCTGAATCAATCCGCTTCATCGACAAGGAGATTCGAAACTGTGCCCAAGGGTTACGTGATCATCACCGAGGATATCAAGGACCCGGCCGGGTATGGCCGAGTACGGCAAGCTGGCCAGCCAGACGATGAGCACCGCGAAGGTGCTGGCCTTCAGCCCCGCGGTCGAATCGCTGGAGGGGCAGTGGCACGGCACCCAGACCGTGTTGCTGGAGTTCGAGTCGGTCGAGGCGGCCAAGGAGTGGTACTACTCCGACGCCTACCAGGAGGCCGCGAAGCTGCGCCAGGCCGCGGCCGAGTGCAACGGAGTGATCATCTCGGGTTTCTGACCTCCCGCGAGCAGACACAAATGGCCCCAAAAGTGCCTACTTTTGGGGCCATATTTGTCTGCTCATCGAGTTATCCCCAGGCTGGACGGTCCGGCGCTGTGCAGCGGGTGCATTCTGAGCAACCATCCACCGTATGTCGTGGCGGGACGCTTTCTCGGATAGCGAAGTCGCAAGCAGCCAACAACTGCTCGCGCTGATCTCGCGCAAGCAATTACGCACACTGGTTCTGCGGGGCCAACTCATCCGCGTCCAACACGGCATCTATGCGGCGGCGGCGCCCGATCACCTGTCCCGGTTGGCGGCGATGGACCTGCGAACCGGCGAGCGCGCAGTCGCGTGCATGAATACTGCCGCTGCTCTGTATGGCTTCGATACCGACCCGGACGGCCTGCTGCACATCCTCGACCCAGGTGTCCGGATCCGGCCGACCGCCGAGTTGATGGTGCACCAGCGATTGGGCGCACCGCTTCGGGTGGTGGGCCAACGTCTTGCCACCGCACCGGCCTGGACCGCGGTCGAGATGGCCCGAACGCTGCGACGGCCGCGTGCACTGGCGATATTGGACGCTGCACTCGGGAGTGGGTTGTGTACGGCCGCGGAGCTGGCGTCGGCCGTTGCCGAGCAGAAGGGCAGGCGCGGCATCGTCACGGTGCGCGACGTGCTGGGGCATGCCGATGGACGCGCGGAGTCACCGATGGAGAGCGAAGCCCGTCTCGTGTTCATCGACGGCGGCTTGCCCTTGCCCGAGTTGCAATTCGAGATCATCGACAGGCAGGGCAAACTGTGGCGCGTCGACTTCGCTTGGCCTGCTTTCGGTGTGGTGGCCGAATACGAGAGCATGCAGTGGCACGCCACGGCGGAAGCTCTCAAACATGACCGGATGAAGGTCGCCCGCCTGCAGGAGGTCGGGTTGGCAACGGTCCCGTTGGTGGTGGATGACGTGCGGAAACGTCCTCAGGAACTGGTCGCAAGGATGGAAACCCTTTTCGAGCGCGCGGCCCTTGCCGGACGAGCAGACACATATGGCCCCAAAAGTGCCTAGTTTCGGGGCCATATGTGTCTGCTCGCGCGAGGAAATTACTCAACGATGGCGATCGCCTGCCGGGGGCACTGGCGCACGGATTCGCGCACCTGCGCCTCGTTGTCCGGGGTGACGTCCTCGGTGAGCACGTGCAGGTAGTCGTCATCGTCGAGGTCGAACACCTCGGGGATGATGCCCATGCAGACGCCGTTGCTCTCGCACAGCCCGAAATCCACTTCGATTTTGCTCACGACGGCAGCCTTCGCACCGGCACGTGTGAGTATCCGGCCACGTTCTGCATGTGAACCCGCTGCAGCCCATCCCATTTCACCTCGTAGCGGGGCATGAACTCGAGCAGTTTCTCCAGGGCGATGACGCTCTCCATCCGCGCCAGCGCCGCACCCAGGCAACTGTGGATCCCGTAGCCGAGGCCCAGGTTCTGCGCCTCGGTACGGTCGCGTTCGATATCGAACGTGTCGGCGTCGGTGAACGCATCGGTGTCACGGTTGGCCGCGGCGCTGAGCAGGAAGACCGCCTTGCCCGCCGGGATCACGCCGCTGGGCACGTGTGCTTCCTTGAGCGTGTAGCGCACGTTGTACTGCACGGGGCCCTCGTAGCGCAGCAGCTCCTCGACGGCGGCGGGTACCAGGTCTCGATTGTCGAGCAGCTTCTGCCACTGCTCGGGATTGCGCGCGAAGAGCACCATCGCGGTGCCGATCAGCTTGGTGACCGTCTCGGCACCGGCCCCACCCAGCAGGGTCGCGAAACCGGTGATCTCGATATCGTCGAGCTTGTCCAGGCGGCCGTCCTCGCGCGGGATCTCGGCGGCGATCAGTCGGCTGATCATGTCGTCGGTCGGGTTCTCCCGGCGCTTCTGCACCAGCGAGTAGTAGTAGATCGCGGTGTCCATGTTGGCCTGCATGCCGGCCTCGGAGGTACCGACCTGCCCGGGTTCGCGGGACAGGCTGGTGTCGATCCAGTGCCGCACCATCTGGCGATAGTCGGGTTCGACACCGGCCATCCGGGTGATCACCTCGACCGGGAAGGGCCCGGAGAAGTCCTGCACGATGTCGAAGTCATCGGAGGTGATCAGACCGAGGTAGTGGTCGATCTGTTCGACGATGGTGTCGCGCTGGGCCTGCACGGCCCGCGGGGTGAAGGCCTTGTTGAGCAGGCTGCGCATGTGCCGGTGATCGGGCGGGTCCATGAAGATGATCGACTTCTGCGGGGGCTCGTCGGCCTGCACCATCGCCAGATCGCAGCCACGCGATGAGGAGAACGCCTCGTGGTCCTTGAGTGCGGCGGAGACGTCCTCGTGCCGGGTCAGGGCGTAGAAGTCCCGGTCGGGGCAGTAGTAGAGCGGTGCTTCGGTACGCATCCGCCGGTAGATCTCGAAGGGGTTGTTGAAGTACTCGTCCGAGAACGGGTCGAACACGAGTTCCGCGGTGGTCATACTGAGGTCCTCCTCCAGGGTGGCGCTGTCACCCGAAGCGTTACGGAAGGCTGTGAAACTGTAACGCTAACAGTAGTCCCGTCGACAGGATGATGAAACAGGCAATTTGGGGCCGAACTCAGCGTCCCAATCCGGCGTCGACGACGGCGTTCAGCGCGCCGAGGTCGGTGCCGAGTTCGGCGACCGTCCGCCGGATCACCGCGACGTCCTTGCCGATGAATTCGCCGACTGCGGCGACGAATGCGGCGGTCGAACCGGCACGCGCCACGTTGTCCAGCGCGCGGCTGGCACCGCTGCCGTGCGGCAGCGCCGCCAGCAAGGCGGATTCCGCCAGCCCCAGGCTGCCGGCCAGTTGGGCCGCTTCGGCCAACAGACCGATCTGCGCGGCGAAAAGCGTGTTGTTGATCAGCTTGACCTTCTGGCCCGCGCCGGGTGGCCCGACGTGCAGCACCGGGCTGCCATAGGTGGCCAGTACCGGCTGCGCCCGCCGCACCGCATCGTCGGAGCCGCCGACGAACAGCGTGACCTGGCCGGCGGCGATATCGTGCGGGCCCCCGCTGACCGGTGCGTCGAGAACATCGATGTGGGGTCCAAGGTCCTGCAGTTGCTCCACCGTGCGGGGACTGCCGGTGGTGTGCACGATCAGGACGGCGCCCGCCGGGATCGCCGCCAGCAGCGCGGTATCGGCGACCGCGCGTACCTGCTCGTCGGTGAACAGGCAGATCACCACCGCCTCGGCGCCGTCGGCCACCTGGGCGGCATCGGCGACCGGGGTGGCGCCCAGTTCCGCGACGGCCCGGCGTTTTTCCTCGGTGCGACCGAGCGCACGCACGTGGTGTCCGGCCTCGGCGAGACGGCGCACCATCGGTGCGCCCATCCGGCCCGCGCCGATGAATCCCACACGCATCAGCGCGGGTGGTCCATGAGCGTCAGTGCGGCGTCGGCGGCGTCGAACACCGCGCCCTCGGGTGCCGATGCCTTGTCCGCGAGTGTCGCGGCGTGCCGGCAATCCTTCTGCAACAGCGCACCGGCGATCGGGGCGAGGTTGTCCAGGCTGCCCCCGAACGCGGCGATACTGCTCAAGGCCTTGCTGGTGGCAGATCCGCGGGTGACCACCTCGCACAGGCGTTCTCGCGGCACCCCGAGGGATTCACCGAGTGCCAGTGCGCTCATCGCGGCACCGAGGTTCGCGGTGAACAGCAGGTTGTTCAGGATCTTGGCGACCTGTCCGCTGCCCAGCGGGCCCAGATGCACGATGGGATCGGCGTAGGTGGCGAACACCGGACGCGCCTTCTCCGCATCGGCTTCGTCGCCGCCGATCATGACCAGCAGGGTGCCCGCTTCGACGGCGGGACCGCCACCACTGACCGGGGCATCGATCACCGTGACGCCCTTGTCGGCGGCCAGTTGTGCGATTTCTGAGCAGGTGTCGGGGTGCACGGTGCTGTGGATGGCGATGATGCCGCCGGGAGCCAGTCCGGCCAGCACACCGTGCTCTCCGGAGATCACCTCGCGGACGTCGTCGTCGCCGACGACGCACAGACACACCAGATCACTTGCGGCGCCCAGCTCGGCGGGCGTACCCGCCGTCTTGGCCGCGGTGTCCGCATAGGGTTCCAGCGACGCGGCGCGGCGGGCCCACAGTGTCAGTTCGAAACCGCCCTCGACGATGCGGCGGGCCATCGGCCCACCCTGACTGCCCAGTCCGATGAATCCCACGCGCATCAACCAGCCTCCGCTTCTTTGGCGCCACCGGCTCCGGCGGCGATACATTCTCCGACAAATGCCAACACCCGAAGGTGGTATGCGTGCGCCGACAGTCCGACGCTGAGATTGTGCCCGCTGTCCGGCCTTTCGTGGACCGAAACCCTTGGCGCAGTGACGAACAGGCCAACGATATCGGCCAGGGCCGCGGCCGAGGTGTCCCAGACGCGTTCGTGCTCGGCCGCGCTGTACTGGACGGGGACCCGCACCTCGGCGGCCAGTTCCGGAAAGTCGCGGCGCGACCAGTTGGCGGTCACCGGACCCTCGTAGGCGACACCCGGCGCGGACAGCGCGCCGGTCAGCACCTCGGCCGGATACAGTTCCGCGGGCTCCCACAACAGTTCCCGCAGGCCCGCCGGCCGGCGGGTCAACGTCGCCTGGCTGAGGATCTCCTTGGCTGCGGGGCTGTAGCGCAGACCGGTCCCGGCGAGCTCGACGCCGATCACGCCGGCGTCGGCGACCGTCATCCGCAGTGCCAGTTCGCATCCCAGTGAGTGCGCGAAGACGAAGATGCCCGCCCCACGCGGGCCGCCGGCCAGGATCTTGTCCACCGCGCCGGAGGCGAGCGCGACCCGGGTGGCCGGCTCAGCCATGGTGTCCTGGTACAGCGCCGACGCACCGTAACCAGGACGGTCCAGGGCGATCGCGGTGTAGCCGTGTGCCGCCGCGGTCCGCAGCAACGAGAGGTCGGGGCGACCGGGGCAGTCGAAGTACGCCGACGTTGTCGCGCCGCCGTGGATGGCGACGATCACCGCGCGCGGCTCGGGGACTTCGGCGACCAGGGCGGACATCGGCACGGACCCGACCATCACCACCCGGGGTCGGACCTGAGTCATGGCTCGTCTCCCCGTAGCTCCGGTCCTCGCTCGTGCCTCGCTGCGATCCGCACTCCCGGCTGCCTTCGCGGGTTGCTAGTCATCGGTCCGTAGCAGCAGCACACCACTGGGGGTCAACCCGCCGCTGCTGGCCACCGCGACCTTGGCGTCGGCGACCTGCCGTTCGCCGGCGTGCCCGCGCAGCTGGGTGACGGCCTCATGGATGAGCCCCATCCCGTGGGTGCGGCCGTGGGAGAGCTGACCTCCGTGCGTGTTCAGTGGGATGACGCCGTCTCGGGCGATGGCGTGGCCGCCGTCCAGGAAATCCTTGGCCTCTCCGATACCGCAGAAGCCGAGCGCCTCCAGCCAGGACAGGCAGTTGAAGGTGAAGCCGTCATAGAGCTCGGCCACGTCGACGTCGCTGGGCCGCAACGATGTTCGTGACCATAGGTGCGCGGACTGGCCGAGTACCTGCGGCTCGTGGGTCAGCGTGGTCTGATCCCAGTCGAGGCGTTCGATGATCTGGGTGCCGACGGCCTCGACCCGGATGGGTTTCTGCGGCAGGTCGCGTGCGACGTCGACGGCCGAGACGATGACGGCGACCGCCCCGTCGCACGGCACATCGCAGTCATACAGCCCGAACGGGGTGGTGATAATCCGCGCGGACAGGTAGTCGTCCATGGTCATCGGGTCGCGGTAGATGGCCGTCGGGTTGAGCGCGGCGTTGGCGCGCTGGTTCAGCGCGATCCAGCCCAGCGTCTCGCGGGTGGTGCCGTAGCGGTGGAAGTGCCGGGAGGCGTTCTGCGCCAGCGTGTGCGCCGCCGAGATACCGCCGAAGGGCTGTTGCCAGCCGCTGGCGCGGGCACCGCCCGGCGGGGACATCTTGCCTTCCTTCATCAGCTGCTGGAAGGTGGCCTCCCACAGCGTGCGGAAGCACAGCACGTGGCGGGCCATCCCGGTGGCGACGGCCATCATCGCGGCGATGACCGATCCGCCGGGGCCGAACGTGTCCATGCCACCGTTGATCCAGGTCGGCCGAAGGCCGAGCGCGCCCTCCAGCGCGCTGACACCGCCTTCGCCCATGCCGGCGATGTCCAGCCCCGGATAGGTGGACAGGCCGTCGATATCGTCGAAGGTCAGACCGGCGTCGGCGACGGCGGCCTCGCACGCCTCGATGGTCAGCGACAGCGGTGCCGCCATCAGTCGCCGCCCAAGCCGGGACGCGCCGATACCGGTGATGGCCGCCTTGTCCTCGAACTTCTCGCCCCCCAGCATCGGCCGCACATGTTTGGCGAAATCCGTTGGCGGAATCAAGTCTTCGGGCATGGCTGTCGGGGCGTCCGGATCGGCCGCCGGGGTGAACACCGGCAGCCAGACATCGTCGACGTGCTGGAAGGCGACCTCGACGGGCTGGCCGATCTCCAGGGCGTCGGCATCGCAGTCGACGATGTTGGTGGTCAACCGGACCCGGGGGTCCTCCAGGATCGCGACCTCGGCGATGACGTACGGCGGCGGCAGATCCGGAAACCCGAAGCGGTGGTTGATGCTGAAGCCGGACAGCGTGGCCTTCCCCGATACCGCCCGCTCGCCCAGATCGTGGCTGCGGCAGTACCGGCAGATGGGTGCCGGCGGGTGGATCAGCGCCCTGCAGGCCTGGCACTCCTGGATGCGTAATCGCCCGTCGGCGCCCGAGGTCCAGAAGAACTCGTTCTGCACCGTGAGTTGGGGCAGTGGCCGGCCGACAATGGCGGACACGTCAGCTCCTTGCGGTAGTGGCCGCGGGGTCGGCGGCGTGGTCCTGGCGCTGCTGCACCGCCGGGATCTCGATGATGGCGTGCACCGGGCAGTCCAGCAGAGCGCGCATCACCGCGTCGCGATCCTGTTCGGGCACCTCGCCGTCGCCTTCGAGGCAGGCGTAGCCCCAGTCGTCCAGCGAGAAGTACTCGGGTGCGTGTTTGGCGCAGATGCCGAACCCGTCGCACAGGGTCCTGTCGAGTTTGATTCTCATGACACCGCCTCAACTTCGAAGGGACGCAGGGCCGAAAACCCGTTGCAGCCGGTGCAACCGCCGTCCAGGTGGCTTGCCACCAGCTCGGGGAACTGGTCCAGCAGGCTTGCGGCCACATTCGCCGCACCGTCGAGGGTCGCGCAGGCGCCCCGTCCGCGCAGCACCACCGACCAGCGGCGCAGCCGGGCCACGTCCTCGGCGGTGGCGGCGCCGTCACGCAGCGCGTCGGTGACCGCGGCCATCGCGGCCGTGCCGTTGAAGCAGGACCCGCACTGCCCGGCGTTCTCCCGGTCGAAATAGGCCAGCACGGAGGCGGCCACCGCGACCGGGCAGTCCTCGGTCAGTACGGCGACGGCACCACATCCGAGGCCGCTGCCCAGCGCGCGCATCGACTCGTGGTCCAGCGTGGTGTCGACGATGGACCGGTTGAGCAGGCCGGCGAAGTAGCCGCCCATCAGCGCACCGGTCACCGTGCCGGGATCGACCCCGTGCAGGGCGAGCAGATCCGAGGTCGTGGCGCCGTGCGGCAATTCGTAGAGCGCGGGTGGGCGTCCCGCGCCGGTGACGGTGGCCAGAAAGGTTCCGGGGGAGGCCTCGGTGCCGTAGCGACGGAACTCGGCCGGGCCGTGACGCAGGATGAACGGCAGGTGCGCGAGCGTCTCGACGTTGCTCACCAGTGTCGGATTGCCGGCGACGCCCTCCTCGAACACCCTCGGCGGCTTGTCGGTCGGCTTGGCCGGTCCGCCGTTGATCACCCGCACCGCCGCCGACTCCTCGCCGGCGATATAGGAGGCGTCGACGGCCACCACGCTGGTCCGGAGCGCCCCCAGGTGCTCGCCCGCAGCGGCGAGCGCCGACTCCACCGCCGTCGCGGCCTGCGGGTCGGAGACGTACACATGGGCGCGCTCGGCGCCGGTGATCTGGGCGGCCAGGCGCAGCCCGTCGAGCACCAGATGCGGCCGGTGGCGCAGCAGCCAGCGGTCCTTCACCGAGGCCGGCTCACCCTCCTCGCCGTTGGCGATCACGACGGTCTGCTTGCCCGCACGTCTGGCTGCCCGCACGGTGGTCAGCTTCACGGCCAACGGGAACGCCGCCCCGCCGCGGCCCAGCAGCCCGGCGGCAGTCACCGCGTCGAGCAGCACATCAGAGTCATCGATCTGTTGATAGCCACCGGTCTTCGCGTACTCGGCGAGATCCTCAGGGTCAGAACCGGGCCGCAGCAACCGCGGTGTGAGCCCGGGCCAGACATCGACCCTGAGATCGGTGGCGATGGTTGTCATGATCGGCTGGTCCTTCCCACCGTTAGGCTGACGGCCGTGAGAACCGCAGTGGTGCGCGTTGACGTGGATCCATCGGGTCGCCTGACGCCCGCGCAGTTGACCGAGGGCGTGGCGACGCTCCGGCAACTGTGTGGCCCGGTCGGCGCCGAGTTGGTCGATGCGGACCTCTCGGTCATGCCGTCCAACCGGCGTGAGGTCGAGGTGCTGCTGGCCGGCGATGACGCCGAGGCGTTACAGGACACGGTCGTGGCCTTGTGCGGCAAAGCTTTTGGCACCGACGTGGCTCCCGGTGTGCTGACCTTCGTCAGCCGCGGCACCGATGACGACGCGCACGGCGTGCTGGCAGGATTCGGGCTCACCGGCGAAGTGCACCGTCATCCGAGCGGTCAGGGCTGGGATGTGGTCGAGGTGACGCTGCGCCGAGACGATCTGGCGCGGGTGCCGGAAAGTCGTGTGCACACCGCGCTGGAAGCCTCGTTGAACAGCGAGGTGCGCATCCTGGTGCAGTGAGGTCATCGCGGGGTGCCCAGGAAATCCAGAATCGGCGGCGCCGCCTGCACCCAGGTGTCGAAGAGGCAGAACGTCTTGCCGCCGCTCTGCGCGAACTTCTCCCCGGCACGCTCCCAGGCGTCCTCGGGCCACGGCGGGTCGATCAGTGTCGACCCCTTGATCAGACAGCTCACCTCCAGGGAGGTGCGTTTGGGATGGTCCCAGTCGTTCTCGCCGCCGCGGATGATCAGGGTGGGCACGGTGATGTTGTCGAACATCTCGTCGGTGACACCGGGGATGGTCTGGCCCGGTTTGGGCACGTACGCGTTGAGCCAGCGCAGCATCACCTTGAGGTAGTCGTCGGCGTCGAGGGCGAGCAGACGCCGCTCATTGGCGGGATTCTGCTCGATGCGCTCACGCCACTCCGGCACGCTCAGCAGGCCCTTGATGCCGAGGCCGCGGACGGCCAAGATGCTGGGGGTCACGTAGTGGCCACCGAGTACGAACGATCCGTACACACCACCGACGATGTTCCACACCACGAGTTTTCGGACGATCTCCGGGTACAGCATGGTCGTCAGCATGGAGTCCCGTGCGCCGCCGGATCCGCCGAGGATGATGCACGGGCCGGCGTCGAGCCGGGTGATCAGCTGGAACAACGTCTCGGCCCGCATGTGGGATTCGCTCAGACCGTAGAACTGCACATCGGATTTTCCGCAGTTGGGCCGATCCCACAGCAGCACCCGGTAGCCACCGGCCACCAGGGCCTCGGCCAGTGGGCGCAGGCCCGGGATGTCCTTGCTGAACCGGCCACCGGGGGTCAGGGCGATCAATTCTCCTGTTTCGCCCAGGATCTCGTAGACGACGTTGCCGCCGTTGATCTCGATGGACTTCTCTCCGTGCCCCAGTTCGGGGCCGGTCTCAGCGGTGGTCGTCACGCTTGCACCAGCACATCGTTGCCGACCACCCGGACCGGATAGGTCCGGATGCTCCATTCCGGCTTGACCGCGGTGGTGCCGGTGGCCAGCTCGAAGCCCCACTGGTGCCACGGACAGAATATGTACTCCTTGTCGCGCACCATCACCGCGTCACCGGGCACGTTCTCGTCGACGATGTTCAGGCCGCGCGCGCGGCCCGAACACAGCGGACCACCCTCGTGCGGGCAGTAGTTGGCGATGGCATAGAAGGTTCCGTTGACGTTGTAGACGCCGACCCCGTGCCGGCCGATCGGCACGAGTTTGTGTGCGCCGTGCGGAATCTCGTCGACAGTGGCGACGATGTGCTCGCGTCCTTGTGCCAGGCGGGGCTCACGTCCCGCCTCCGTGTCGTTGCTCATCGGTCAGAAAACCCGAACCTGGCCCTCGAGTGCCGGCACAGTTTGCGGCACATTGCGATACGTCGACATCCCGTTGCGGAACATGATCGGCTCGCGGGCGTGTTCGGGCAGGTGCTTGACGAGCCAGCGTGGATCGTCGAACGTCCAGTGCGGGTAATCGCTGCTGAACAGCAGGATCTTCTCGCACTCCATCCACTCGAAGGCGCGGGTCAGTTCGGTCTTGTCCTCGGGGTAGTCCAGCGGCTGGGTGGTGAACTTGATGTGGTCCTTGACGTACTCGCTGGGCTTGCGCTTGATGTCGACCCACGACTTGCGGGCTTCGTAGAGCGCATCCATCCGCCACATCAGCGGCAGAATCCAGGTGAACGCGTGCTCGACGAAGACGATCTTGAGCGTCGGATGCCGGTCGAAGGTGCCGTCGAAGATCAGGCTCATCACCTGGTTGGCCGCCAGCAGCGAGTAGGTGACCATGAAATCGTGGTTGTAGCTGGGCAACCCGACCGGCGGCATCGGCAGCTCGTCGTAGTGGCTGCGCGACAGGTGGCAGCTCACCGGGATGTCGTGCTTGGTGGCTGCCGCCCAGATGGCGTCGTACTTGGGGTTGCCCCAGGACGGACGCGGCTCGGCCTTGATCAGGATCTGCGACATGTACGGATGGTCGGCCCAGCGTTCGATCTCCTCGACGCTCTTCTCGGGCTCCTCGATGGCCAGGCAGATCGACCCGCGCCAGCGCTCGTGCCAGTTGTTCTGGCTGTCGAGCCAGTGGTTGGCCTGCCAGTCGTTGAGCGCCATCGACATGGCGTGCTGCGCCTCCGGGATGCGCGCCGGGTAGGCGGCGGGCTCCAGGATGCAGACGTCGGCGCCGGCCTCCATGATCAGCTGTTTGAACGCCAGCTCGGGGTCACTGCATGCGAACTCGCCGTCCGGCGGAAAGGCGTCCAGGCGCATGGCGTAGGAGTGCGCGTAATCGGGTGCGTCGTAGTAGATCTGGTCGCCGACCTTGTGGGTGCCGAAGTACTTGCTACGCCACGGTTCGGGAAGGTACTGGCCCAGCTCGCCCGACCGGGGCGCCGGATGGACGTCGGAGTCGACGCACCGCACGGCGATGCGCTCGGGGGCAGGTACCCGCGGATTGGCGGTGGTGGTCATGGTGTGCCTCCTCGTTCCCTCTACTGTGCCCCGGCGGTGGACGCGATGACCGGGCTTTGGATCCCGTACAGTTCGGCCGCGTTGCGCCAGCACAACTTGTCGCGTTGCTCGGCGCTGTAGCTGCGCGGCACCGCGAGTTCGTTGAGCTGCCAGTGCGGATAGCTCGATCCGTACATCACCATGTCGTCCTTGCCGGTGAATCCGGCCCACTCACCGGCGAAGTCGACATCGCCGGGTCCGTCGAGGGCGCCCTGCACGAAGTACACGTGGTCGGGCAGATAGTCACTGGGCATCTTGGGCGCCCACGGTGTCTGCTCCAGATGTGGCCGGCCGAAGCAGTCCATCCGCCACATGAACGGCGTCAGCAGGTCGGCGGCACCGTCGGCCCAGACGAACTTGAGCGCCGGCAAGCGTTCGAAGACGCCCTCGGCGATCATGTTCATCAGGTGATAGAGGAAGTTCAGCGCGGTGAACCCGACGTACTGCTCATAGGTGCGGGTGAGTCCGTTGGGCGTCGGCGGCAGTGCGACGCCCGAGCCGACCTCGAAGTGCACGGCGACCGGAAGTCCGGCGTCGACGGCGGCCTCCCACAGCGGCCAGAACTGGGGCTTTCCATACAGTTCACGGGACTGCAACGGGATGCCGAGTTGCACCACCTGCGGGTGGCTCTTGTACTTGTCGATCTCACGCAGCGCCCCGGCGATATCGTCGGGATTGACCCGGATGGTGCCGCGGAAGCGGTCGCCGAACTCGTCGTGCGCCAGCCAGCGCGTCACCATCATCTCGTTGTGCGCCGCGGCGATCGCGGAGCCGAGGTGACGGTCGGGCATGATGCCGCGCGTCATCGGATGCAGGATTGCGATGTCCACGCCGCGGTCGCCGAACAGGTGCTTGGCCACCACCGCGGGATCGGAGCCGGGGTACTGGCCGTTCGGCCCCTTGGTGCGGGTGGCGTACTCGCCGCCGGGCGCCCCGTACCAGTCCATCTCGTAGTCCGGGAATCCCCGGCTGCTGAACGGCTCCTTGAGGAAATTCTTGCGGAGGTCTTTGTTCGACTCGACGAAGATGTGCACGCTGGTATCGATGACGGGCGTCGTCACGACGTTCCCCGTGCCGTCCTGCAGTTCTTTCACCGTGGTCCATCCTTCAGCTCTGCGGCGGCGGTGGGCACGGCCCAGCGCGACGTCTCGAACCTCAGTGTAGATCCTTGTTCTTCAATAGCAAGAACATTGTTCTCCAGCGGATCGCTTACATTGTCGCTGGTGAGAGTGTCTGCTGGTCAGTCGCGTAGCGCGCAAATGGTGAAACTACATAGACGCGAAACGAGAATGCCGGCGCGCCTTTGAGGAGAATGCTATTCTCCTGCGGACGGAACTAGTGCAGGCGGGAGGTGCCAGATGCTTCTGGAGTTCGACTCTGATCAGCGGCTATGGCAGGAAACGGTGCGTGACGCGGTGGGCAAACAGTGCCCGGCGTCACTGGTCCGGGGAATCTCAGAAGGGCGGGGCGAAGGGGACGCTTCGATCCCGCTGTGGAAGTCGTATCTGGACGCCGGGTGGACCGAGCTGACCGACCCGGAGAACGCGGTCGAACTCGCCATCGTGCTCGAGGAACTGGGCCGGGCCACCGACCCGACACCGCTGCTGGCCACGCTGTCGCAGTTCGCGCCGCTGGCCGGTGAACGGTACGACGCCACCGAGGCCGGGTCCGCGATATATGACGGTGTCAGCGCCAACTGGAGCCGGCAGGGTTGGGAACTGGACGGCACCTCGAAGTTCGTCCTGGACGGGGACCGCGCCGAACAACTCGCCGTGGTCACGCCCGCGGGGGTCTTCGTGATCGCCCCGGAAGGCATCACCACACGGCGCCGCGATGTGTTCGACCCGGTGCTGCATGTCGCCGAGGTCACCTTCGACCGGGTTCGTGTGGAGGAGTCCGACCGCCTCGACCTGGAACCGGCTGCCGTGCTGGCACTGGTCGAGCGGTCCCGCCACATCGCGTTGATGGGTATGGCCATCACCACGGTCGGTGCGTGTCAGCGCATCCTGGATCTCGCGCTCGAGCATGCCAAGAGCCGCCACCAGTTCGGGGTGCCGATCGGGTCGTTTCAGGCGATCCAGCACAAGGCCACCGACATGTACGTGGCCATCGAACGGGCCCGGGCGCTGTCCTATTTCGCCGCGCTCACCATCGCCGCGGATGACCCGCGGCGCCGGATCGCCGCAGCGATGGCCAAGGCCAGCGCGGGGGAGTGCCAGACGCTGGTGTTCCAGCACGGCCTGCAGACCTTCGGAGCCATGGGCTTCACCTGGGAGAACGACCTTCAGTTCGCGCTGAAGCGGGCCAAGGCCGGCGAGCTGCTGCTCGGCGGTGCCGCTGAACACCGCGCCCTCATCGCCGAGGAGTTTGATGCAACTCGAATTTGATCCCGACGTCGAAGAGTTTCGTGCCGAGTTCTCGGCCTTCCTCGACGAGCACTTACCCTCTGCGGCAGACACTCTGGAGCGCCCGCGGTCGGTATCGCACATGCCGCAGTGGGCCCGCGACTGGCAGCGCCTGCTGTTCGACAACGGCTGGCTGTTGCCGGCGCAGCCGCCGGAGTTCGGCGGGCGCAACGCATCGGTGCTGCAGAGCTTCGTGCACCTCGAAGAGCTGTGCCGGCGAAGGATTTACCACAGCTTCAACCCCCAGGGCGTCAACATCATCGCTGCTTCGCTGCTGACCTTCGGCACCGATGAACAGAAGCAGCAGTGGGCGGTGCCGGTGCTCAAGGGTGAGCGCACCGCCTCGCTGGGCATGAGTGAACCCAGCGCGGGGTCCGATCTGGCGTCCTTGCGCACCAAGGCAACGTTCGAGGATGGCCCGGATGGCGGGGCGTTCGTGGTCAACGGTCAGAAAGTGTGGACCTCCGGCGCGCATGACGCCGATTGGCTGCTGACGTTCGTGCGCACCGATCCCGATGCGCCCAAGCACAAGGGCATCAGCGTGCTGATCATCCCCACCGATACCGAAGGCGTGGTGTGCCGGCCGTTCGCCGACCTCACCGGCGAGGAGAACAAGGACTTCAACGAGGTCTTCTTCGCCGATGTGCGGGTGCCCGCAACGAATCTCGTCGGCCCGCTCAACGGCGGCTGGAAGGTGGCCAACGGGTCACTGGGCCACGAGCGCACCATGATGTGGCTGGGGTTTGCGGACCGGATCGCCAACTCGATCGGCGATTTCAAGCCCGCCACACCGCTGGAGCGCGATCAGCTGGCGTCGACCATCATGGATTACCAGGCGCTGCGGTTGCTGGGATCGGTGGGGCTGGCCAAGGCGGCGCGCGGTGAGGTGGACGTCGCGGCGGTGTCGGTGCCCAAGCTGCTCGGCGCCGAGGCGGAGCTGCGGGCGGCGAACAATGCGCTCGTCGCGGCCGGGCCGGAAGGGCTGATCCACCCGTCGTTCAGCGGGCCCTACGCCCACATGAACCTGGACCACTACTACGCGAGCTGGTTCGAGCGCTATGCACGTAGCTTCTCGGGGACCATCGCCGGCGGGACGTCGGAGATCCAGCGCAACATCATCGCCCAACAGGTGCTGGGGTTGCCCCGCGGTTAGCGCACATCAAGCACGAAAAAGTCCCGCCTTCCGATACCGGGAAGGCGGGACTTTTTCGCGTGCGGCAACTCAGTAGTTGTTGCAGCTGCCGGCCAGCTGCAGAGTGGCGCCCAGGTAGCTCTGCGCGCCCGGGTAGGCGGCGATCTGATTGACCGTGCCCTGCCGGTCCGCCGGGCTGGAGTTCATGAAGGTCCGCAGCATCCCCAGCGCCATCGGCTGGGCGTTGAACTGCGCGGCCAGGTCGGGACGTTCCGCATTCATGGCGGCCATCACCTGGTCGTAGCTACAGGTCGTGTTGATGACAGGACCGAGGTCGGGCTGGGCTGAGGCGATCCCGACCGACATCGGCACCGACAGAGCCAGACCGCCAATCACGACGGCAAGCTTCGTGCGCGACACCTTGAGCATGTGGTTTTTACCTTTCCCCACCCGACTGATTCGGGCGACATCCTCCTTGTCGTGGAGGACATCTAATTTGTTACAGATCTTCTGGACAAAAGGCTAACAGGAGCGACGGCGCTCCACGCAAGTCCATTACCCAGGGGTAACGCTGGTCAAACGGGTGAAGTTCCCGATCCGGGTGGCCCGAATTCGGCGGTATCACTTCCAGTCGATGACCGCGGTCTCCTTGCGCTCGGTGATCGGCCGGGCCAGTTCCTGCTCATCGCAGATGCGCTGCAGGTTGTCCAGCGTCTCGTCCAGGCCGGGCCCGAGCTTTTTGCCCGGGGTGAAGGTGGCGGGCAGCTTCCGCATGCCCTGGATGACACCGATGCTGTCGTAGTGCACGGTGCCCGCGGGATCGCAGCGGTAGTCCGGCATCCGGTCGAGCACCGCGGTCAGCATCGATTTGAACACCGTGCGGGCCACGTTGGAGCCCACACAGCGGTGCACGCCGATACCGAAGCTGAAGTGCCGGTTGCCCTTGCGATCCATGATGATGGTGTTGGGGTCTTCGAAGACGGAGGGATCGCGGTTGGCCATCGCCCACGAGATCCACAGCCGCTCGCCCTCCTTGAACCGGGTGCCCTCGACCTCGACGTCCTCGGCGAAGGTGCGTCCGTCACCGGGGGCCGGGGTGAAGAAGCGCAGGAACTCCTCGGTGGCCGGGTTGAGCAGGGTCTCCCGTTCCCGGCTGAGCAGGCTGCGCTGATCGGGGTTCTCGCCCAGCCATTCCAGCGCGTGCGCCGTCAGCGCGGTGGTGGTGTCGAAACCACCGCCGATGATCAGGCCCAGGTTGCCCAGGATCTCCATATCGGGCGCGGGCTCACCGTCGATGCGCAGTTGCAGCAGCGCGTTGATCAGCCCGGGCTTCGGGTTCTCCTTGAAGGCGAACATGTTGGTGAGCAGGTCGATGCCCATCTCACGGTGCTGTTCGTTGATCTTCTCGCGGTCCGGCGAGTGCTCGGGGGTGTAGACCGAGGCGTGCGTGGGTTCGCTGTAGACGTGCCACTTCTTGAGGTCCAGCCCCATCATCGCCAGGGTGAGTACCGCCGGCACGACGTTGGCGAGGTGGTCGACGAAGTCGATCTCGCCGGTCTCGATGTGCTCGTCGAGTGCCGCGCGGGTGATCTCGTCGACGAACGGCACCCAGCGCTTGATGGCCGCCGGCGACAGGTAGGGATTCAGCGCGCCGCGGTAGGTGCTGTGGTCGGGCTCGTCCATCTCCAGAATTCCGCCGCGCACCGTCTTGGCGCGGCTGGCGACCGGAATGCTGATGCCGTCGTAGCCGGTGCCCTCACCGGTGAGGTCGTGGTCGTTGGACACCACCGGGCAGCGGGCCAGCTCGAAGACGTGCTTGCTGTCCGCGGCGACCCAATGGCCGTCGTAGACGTCGGTCCACGCCATCGGGCACCGGGACTGCATCTCCTCGGTGATCTTCTCGAACTGCAGCCGGTACTCGGGCGTGTGCCGGTCGAAGTGGTACTTGTTCCGCTTACGCGCGTCATCGGTGGTGACGTCGTCGATACTCACGGCGGTGTCTCCCTTGGTTATTGGTGTGGATGGCGCTTGGGTGTCGTCATGTCATTCGACGACGATGGCCTGTTCCGGGCAGGAGTGCGCGGCCTCGTTGACCGCATCCTCCTGATCGGCGGGCACCACTTCCGACGTGGGTGAGGCGTGACCGTCGACATCGTCGAGTTCGAACGAGTCGGGGGCGATCATCGCGCACAGGGTGTGCCCCTGGCAGCGGCTTCCGTCGACCGAAACCTTCACTGCGCCAGCTCCTTCCGGATGTTTGGTTGCGTCATCAGACGTGGTAGTCGTACCACTTGAGGTATCCGCCCGCATCGACGCGCAACTGCATGCCGGTGACGAACCGAGACTCGTCGGAGGCCAGCCACAGCACGGCGTTGCTGATGTCCTCGGGTTCGATGTAGTTGACCTTCATGGCCTGCTGCACGCCGAAGACCGGCTCGGCGTCGGCGCGCGTCGGGTTCTCCAGGTCCGGGCGGAACGAGCGGTACATCGGCTCGCTCTGCAGCATGTCGGTGTTGCAGTTGGTCGGATGGATGACATTGGCCCGGATCCCGCGGACGGCGAGTTCGGTGGCCAGGTAGTGCACGTATTCGGAGATGAGGCGCTTGCTGACCATGTAGCCCATGCCGCCCGGGTCGCCACCGGGGTTGGGCTTGTTGTGGGCGTCCATCAGTGCGGCCGCCGAGGCGGTCGCCACGATCGAGGCGCCCTCGGTCAGATGCGGCAGCGCCACCTGGATGGCATTGATGGTGCCGACGAAGTTGGTGTTGATGCCGTCGGTCCAGGCCTGCATCGGCGGCTGACCCTTCATGGCGGCCACGCCTGCCTGCGCGACGACGATGTCGACCTTGCCGAGTTCGGCGAGCCCGGCCTCCAGCGCGCCGCGCAACTCGGCCTCGTTGCGAACGTCGGCCTGGGCGGTGACGATGCGGCGGCCGGTCTTCTCGACGTAGTTCTTGGTCTCTTCGAGGTCCTCTGCCGTGGCCATGGCGTAGCCGACGGTGTCATAGTTCTTGCAGATGTCGACGGCGATGATGTCGGCGCCCTCTTCGGCCAGCCGAATCGCGTGGCTGCGGCCCTGACCGCGCGCTGCACCGGTGATGAAGGCGACTTTTCCGGCTACCCGGCCTGCAGTGTTTCCCGTACTCCCCATGTTCAGCCCTTCGCTCTTAGGTGTTCCGGCCGCCGTTGACGCCCAGGATCTGTCCGGTGATGTAGCTCGCCTCGTCGGAGATGAAGAAGGCGCAGGCCGCTGCGATGTCCTCGGGCTTGCCCATCCGGCGCACCGGGGTCTGCTCGATCTGCTTCTCGGTATCGCCGAGGAACCCGCGGTCCTCGGCCTTGCGCAGCATGGGGGTGTCGATGAAGCCGGGCGGGACGGCGTTGACGGTGATGCCCATCGGCCCGTATTCCAGCGCCAGGGATTTCGTCAGCCCGTTGACCGCGGATTTGGCCGCGACGTAGGGCGCCATGAAGGGCTGCCCCGAGTGGGTGCTGGAGGAGGAGATGTTCACGATGCGTCCCCAACCGGCCTCGACCATCTCCGGCAGCACGGCCTGGATGCAGTGGAACGTGCCGTTGAGGTTCACGTCGATGACCCGTTGCCACTGCTCGAAGGTGGTGTCGGTGAACCGGCGGAAGCTGTCCAGGCCGGCGGCGTTGACCAGGATCGAGACCGGGCCGAGCTGGCCGCGGATGCCGTCGAGCGCCTCGTCCACGGCGGCGCGGTCGGTCACGTTCGCGATGAACGCGTTCGGTGTGTCCGAGGGGTTCAGGTCGAGGGTGGCGACGTTGTAACCATCCGCGCGCAGACGGTCGGCGATCGCACGTCCGATGCCCGACCCGCCGCCTGTCACGACAGCGTTCTTCACCTGTGAGGCCTCCTCGGTGTGGCGGCGATCTCAAGAATCGCCCTTTCGATTATGAGAACCGTACTCTCGGGTCGGGCGATACCGCAAGATCGCCGGGCCTGAAAAAGGGAACAAAAATTTGGCCCGGAACCCAGCTCGGGGTATACGACTAGCGCATCTACGCTTTCTTGCGTTCTCATGAACCGGATGTAAGATTCGCCCCTGATGAGAATGAAATTTCCATCACAGTGAGGAGCCTGATGTCGGAGACCCCCACGATCACCGCCCCGAGCGGCAGTGATTCGGTCAGCGAAACAGCCACTACGAAGGCCGATCGGCGGATGCTGATCGACGGACAACTCGTCGACGCCGCCCACACCTTCGCCACCGTGAACCCCGCCACCGGCGAGGTGCTCGGCTACGCGCCGGACGCATCGGTCGCCGATGCCGAGGCCGCCGTCGCTGCGGCGCGGCGCGCCTTCGACAGCTCCGGCTGGGCCACCGATGTGGCCCTGCGGGTGCGGTGCCTCGAGCAGTTCCACGCCGCACTGCTGGCCAACCGCGACGAACTCGCCGCGCTGACCACCGCGGAGGTGGGTGCCACCGCCGCGCTGAACCTGGGCGCGCAGCTGGATCAGCCGATCGCGATCGTCGAGTACTACACGAACCTGTTGCGCGACTACCCGCTCATCGAGGACCTCGGTCACGTCGAGAGCCGCGGGCAGCAGCATCACCGCTGGGTCGAGAAGGAAGCCGGCGGCGTGGTGGCCGCGATCATCGCCTACAACTATCCGAACCAGCTGGCGCTGGCCAAGCTGGCGCCGGCGCTGGCCGCCGGATGCACCGTCGTCCTCAAGGCCGCCCCGGACACCCCGTTGGTCACCCTGGCCCTCGGCGAGCTGATCGCCAAGCACACCGACATTCCGGCCGGCGTCGTCAACGTCATCAGCGGAGCCGACCCACAGGTCGGTGCCGTGCTGACCACCGATCCGGACGTCGACATGGTCACCTTCACCGGCTCCACGCCGACCGGCCGGGCGATCATGGCGGCGGCGAGCACCACGCTCAAGAAGGTCTTCCTGGAACTCGGTGGCAAGTCCGCCGCGATCGTCCTCGACGATGCCGACTTCGGCACCGCCGCACTGTTCTCCGCGTTCAGCATGGTCACCCACGCCGGCCAGGGCTGCGCGCTGACCTCGCGCCTGTTGGTGCCGCGAAAGCACCACGACGAGATCGTCGAACTGGTGAAGGCCAACTTCGGGCATGTGCGCTATGGAGATCCGACCGACCCGTCCACCTACATGGGTCCACTCATCAGCGAGAAACAGCGCAACAAGGTCGACGCCATGGTGCAGCGGGCCGTCGCCGCCGGGGCAACACTGGTGACCGGGGGCGAGAAGAAGGGGCCGGGCTACTTCTACACACCGACCCTGCTCACCGATGTCGACCCCGACAGCGAGATCGCCCAGGAGGAGGTGTTCGGCCCAGTCCTGGTGATCATCGCCTACGACGATGACGACGACGCGGTGCGGATCGCCAACAACTCCATCTACGGGCTGTCCGGTGCGGTGTTCGGCAGCCAGGAGCGGGCGCTCGCGGTCGCGCGGCGCATCCGTACCGGCACCTTCTCCATCAACGGCGGCAACTACTTCAGCCCGGACAGCCCGTTCGGCGGGTTCAAGCAATCCGGTATCGGACGCGAGATGGGTGTGGCCGGACTCGAAGAGTTCCTGGAGGGCAAGACGTTCGCCGTGCCGGTGGTGCCATCGTGAGCAAGCCGCTGGACGGAATCCGGGTCCTCGAGGTGGCGATGTACGGGTTCGTCCCGTCGGCGGGCGCCGTGCTCGCCGAATGGGGCGCCGACGTCGTCAAGGTCGAGCACGCGGTCACCGGCGATCCCCAGCGCGGGCTGCGCCAGACCGGTCTGCTGCGGGTCGAGGGCGACCCGAACCCGAACATCGAGCACGCCAATCGCGGTAAGCGCAGCATCGGTCTGGACATGTCGGTGCCCGAGGGCAAAGAGGTCTTGCTCGAACTCGCCCGCCGCGCAGATGTTTTCCTGACCAGCTTCCTGCCCGGGCATCGGGAGAAATTCGGCATCGACGTCGACGACATCCGCGCGGTGAACCCGAACGTCATCTACGCCAGAGGCAGCGCGCTGGGGCCGCGCGGCGAGGAGTCGGTCAAGGGCGGCTACGACATGACGGCGTTCTGGTGCCGCGCCGGCACGGCCGCGACCATCACGCCACCCGGCACGCCGGGCATGGTCGGCCCCCCGGGACCCGCCTACGGCGACACCATCTCCGGGACGAACCTTGCCGGCGGTATCGCCGCGGCGCTGCTCAAGCGTGAGCGCACCGGTGAACCGTCGGTGGTCGATGTCTCGCTGCTCGGCAGCGGCCTGTGGGCGCTGGGGCACACCGTGGCGCTGACCAATCACCTCGATCAGCGGATGGAGGCCTTCCCGCCGGGGACGCAGGGTTCGCCACTGAACCCGCTCGTCGGGCTGTACCCGACGGCCGACGACCGGTACATCTCCTTCGTCATGATGCAGCCGACGAAGTTCTGGGCCGACGTGTGCCGGCACATGGATCTCGACGAGTTGATCGACGATCCGCGGTTCGCCACCGCGGAATCGATCGGTGAGAACACCGCCGCCGCCAACGAGATCCTCACCGAGGCGATGGGCAAGCGCACGTTGCCAGAGTGGAGCGAGCGTTTCGCCACCCTCGCCGGGCCGTGGGCGCCGGTTCAGGACACGCTGCAGGCCGCCAACGACACCCAGATCCGGTCCAACGAGTACATCGTGCAGGCCGGCGATCTCGAACTGGTGGCCAACCCGGTGCAGTTCGACGTCACCGCGCCGAGTACCGGGGGAGCCCCGGGTTTCGCCGAACAGACCGAGGAGATCCTGTTGGAACTCGGCCTGGACTGGGACCGCATCATCGAGCTCAAAACCGCAGGCGCCGTTACCTAAGTTCGTCCCGAGAGGAACTCACACACCCCATGCCCTACGTTTCATCGATCGGTACCTACCTGCCGTGCTGGGGTACCCCCACACGCCGGGTGCCCGGCGATGACGAGGATGCGATCACCCTCGCCGTCGAGGCCGGCCGCGCCGCGCTGGAGTCCGGTGGCGCCGTCGAACGGGTGGTGCTGGTGAGCCGCAGCTTGCCGCTGGTCGAGAGCAGCAATGCCGCGGTGCTGCTGGCCGGGCTGGGGCTGGACCCCGAACTCGAGGTCGACGAACGGTTGGGCGGCGCACCCGCGACCGCCGACGCGCTGAGTTCGGCGCGGCCGCGCACGCTGATCATCGGCGTGGACCTGGATCCTGCCGGCGCCGCCGCGCTGGTCACCGCCGAACACGGGCTGCAGGTGCGGACCGCGGCTCGGCTCGCGCGCAGCCTGCCCGTGCGTACCCGGACCGAGGCGGGCGGCATCCAGGACTACGGCGACCCGAGGTTGTTGCACGAACGTGGGTTGATCGCGTCATTGGCGGCCGCCTGGCTGGACACCCCGGCGGCGGTGGCGGGGGTCGATCACGCCCGGGCCGCCGAACTGTGTCTGCCCGATCCTCCGGTGCTGCCGACGATGGGCGCCAGCGCCGGCATCTTCGCCCTCGCCGGATTGGCCGAGACGGGCAGGACCGGGCCGCTGGTCGCCGTCGAGCAGGCCATCCTGTCCGGGATCACGGTCAGCGGTGGATGCGCGACGGTTCATCGCCGCGAGCTCCCGGCCCGGCCCAGCCCGGTGTACACCTGTGCCAAGGGCGCGGACATCCCGATCTCGCTGGCCGCCTATGAGCGCGCCTTCGAGGCCAAGGTGCGTTGGGAAGCGGGCACTTTCGCCGGCAGCGCCGAACTCGACTTCCCACCGCGTTTCCGGGTGGCCCGCGACGGCACGCTGGGCACCGATTACGAACTGGTGCCGTTGCCGCGCACGGGCACCGTCTACACCGAGGTGACCGTGCACGTCCCGGTCCCCGGTCTGCGGACGCCTTACTCGCTGGTGATCGTCGAGCTCGACGGGGCGCGGGTGCGTGCGCTGGTCAAGGTCACCGGGGTGCAGCCCGGCACCGTCGACATCGGGGACCGCGGACGGCTGGCGCTGCGGCGGGTCGCGATGCGCTCCGGTGTCCCCGACTACGGGTACGCCTTCGCGCCCGACGAGGCGGCGGCATGAGCGAAGCTTGCGAGCGAATCATCGGTCCGGCATGCGGCAGCCGAGCCTGCGAGGCAGTCGCATGAGCGAAGCTTGCGAGCGAATCATCGGTCCGGCATGCGGCAGCCGAGCCTGCGAGGCAGTCGCATGAGCGAAGCTTGCGAGCGAATCATCGGTCCGGCATGCGGCAGCCGAGCCTGCGAGGCAGTCGCATGAGCGCCTGCTACGCAGTCTCGTGCAGATTCAGCGAATATCGCCACTGTTACGGTAAAGCATTCGATACTATCCCTCGCGGCACCGAGGGGAGGCCATGAGAAACGTCGCCATCGTCGGCGCGGGAATGACCACCTTCGGTGAGCACTTCGCGCTCGGCCTCAAGGATCTGCTGCCACTGGCATTCGCCGACTGTGTGCACAGCATCGACAAGGGGCTGGACAAGTTCGACCTCCAGGCGGCCTGGTACGGCTCGATGGGTACCGCCGACGGATTTCCGGCCGGGATCCTCGCCGATACGTTGGGGCTGCCCGACATCCCGGTGACCCGTGTCGAGAATTCCTGTGCCACCGGCAACGACGCGGTGCGCAACGCACTGTTCGGGGTCGCCTCGGGCGCTTTCGACGTGGCACTGGTCATGGGAGCGGACAAGCTGCGCGACACCACCTCGGCGGACATGCTGTGGGAGTGGGAGGCGATGGCGCGCGACAAGGCCTGGGACTACCCGCTGGGACTCGTGGCGCCCGCCGGTTTCGCGCTGCACGTGCGCCGCTACCTGCACGAGTCGCCGGCGACCCGGGAACACCTGGCCATGATCGCGGTGAAAAACCACCGGCACGGGGTCGCGAACCCCAAGGCCCGCTTACGATTTGAGATCACCATGGAGCAGGCCATGGCGGCGCCGGTGGTGGTCACCCCATTCCACGTCTATGACTGTGCGCCGCAGAGCGACGGCGCCGCCGCGCTGGTGATCGCCGCCGAGGACGTGGTGGAACGCTTCACCGACCGGCCGGTGTGGATCCGCGGTGTCGGTTTGGGGCTGGATTCGGTGATGCACCAACACAAAGAGGATCTGACCACCTTCCCGGCGACCGTCCGGGCCGCCAAACAGGCCTTCGGGATGGCAAGTATGACGCCAAAGGATATCCATGTCGCCGAAGTCCACGATTTCTTCACCGGAATCGAATTGATCAGCTATGAAGATCTTGGCTTTGCTGACCGCTTCGACGCGTACAAACTCGCCGAGGCGGAAGTCACCAGCGTCGGGGGATCGCTGCCGGTGAATCCCAGTGGAGGTTTGAAGTCCAAAGGGCATCCACCGGGTGCCACCGGTGTGGCACAGTGCGTTGAGCTGTTTCAGCAGCTCCGCGGCGAGGCCTTCAATCAAGTGGACGGAGCCCGAGTCGCTTTGGCGCACAACGTCGGCGGCCCGACGGCAGTAGCCGCAGTCACGATCTTGGAAGGACCCGATGGGCATGGCAGGTAAGGGTCCGGACCGGTGGACTCCGGGTATCGCGATCGCGCGTAACGCCTCGGGGCCGATGCAGGCCGTGGGTGGTCTGTTCGCGATGAGCGCGGATGCGGTCAAGTATCTGTTCCAGCGGCCGTTCTTCTGGCGGGAGTTCCTGGAGCAGGCGTGGTTCGTCGCGAAGGTGGCACTGGGACCGACGCTGCTGGTGGCGATTCCGTTCACCGTGCTGGTGTCGTTCACGCTGAACATCCTGCTTCGCGAGTTGGGTGCGGCGGATCTGTCCGGGGCCGGTGCGGCGTTCGGCGCGGTGACGCAGGTGGGCCCGATGGTCACGGTGCTGATCGTGGCCGGCGCGGGTGCGACGGCGATGTGCGCGGATCTCGGATCGCGGACCATCCGCGAGGAGATCGACGCCATGGAGGTGCTCGGGATCAATCCGGTGCAGCGACTGGTGACGCCGCGGATGTTGGCCTCCGGGTTGGTGGCCCTGCTGCTCAACAGTCTGGTGGTCATCATCGGCATCCTCGGTGGCTACTTCTTCTCGGTGTTCGTCCAGGACGTGAACCCCGGTGCATTCGCGGCCGGGATCACGCTGCTGACCGGGGTGCCGGAAGTCATCATCTCCTGTGTGAAGGCCGGACTGTTCGGTCTGATCGCCGGATTGATCGCCTGCTACCGGGGTTTGACGATCAGCGGGGGCGGCGCGAAAGCCGTCGGAAACGCGGTGAACGAGACGGTGGTGTACGCATTCATGGCGCTGTTCGTGGTCAACGTGGTGGTCACCGCCATCGGTATCCAGCTGACGGACGGCTGATCCATGGGCAACGTCGCCGTACTGAAGTCGACCTATCCGCGGTTGGCGCGCACCTTCAAGCGCCCGGTCGTCACGCTGTCCAGCCTGGGCGATCACACCCTGTTCTACGCCCGCGCGGTCAAGGGCATTCCCATCGCCGCGATGCACTACCGGCGCGAGGTCATCCGGCTGATCGCCGAGATCTCGATGGGCGCCGGTGCGCTGGCGATGATCGGCGGCACGCTGGTGATCGTCGGCTTCCTGACCTTGGCCACCGGCGGCACGCTTGCCGTGCAGGGATATTCGAGTCTGGGCAATATCGGCATCGAGGCGCTGACGGGCTTCTTGTCGGCGTTCATCAACGTGCGCATCGCGGCGCCGGTGATCGCCGGGATCGGGCTGGCGGCCACCTTCGGCGCCGGCGTGACCGCGCAGCTGGGCGCGATGCGGATCAACGAGGAGATCGACGCGCTGGAGGCCATGGCGATCCGGCCGGTCGAGTACCTGGTGTCCACCCGGATCGTGGCCGGGATGATCGCGATCACCCCGCTGTACTCGATCGCGGTGGTGCTGTCGTTTCTGGCCAGCGAGTTCACCACCACGGTGCTGTTCGGGCAGTCCAGCGGTCTGTACTCGCACTACTTCAACACGTTCCTCAACCCGATCGACCTGTTGTGGTCGTTCCTGCAGGCGATTCTGATGGCGCTGGCGGTGCTGTTCATCCACACCTACTTCGGGTTCTTCGCCACCGGCGGACCGTCCGGAGTCGGGGTGGCGGTCGGCAACGCGGTGCGGACCTCACTGGTCGTGGTGGTGTCGGTGACCCTGTTGGTGTCGCTGGCCATCTACGGCTCCAACGGCAACTTCAACCTGTCGGGCTAGGGGCAACGGTCGATGAAGCAAACCAGCAAGAGTGCGGTGGCCGGCCTGGTCACCGTGGTGGTGATCGGGCTGATCATCGGGTTGTCGATCGCGTTGTTCCGGGGCGACTTCACCAAAAGCGAGACCGTCACCCTGATCTCGGACCGTGCCGGTCTGGTGATGAACCCCGATGCCAAGGTCAAGATGCACGGCGTCGAGGTGGGCAAGGTTGCCGCGATCGAGGCGCTGCCCGACGGACGAGCCGAGCTGAAACTGGAGATCAACCCGGCGCAGCTGAAGCTGATCCCCTCCAACGTCACCGCCGATATCGCGTCCTCGACGGTGTTCGGGGCGAAGTTCGTGGAGTTGTTGCCGCCCGAGGACCCTTCCACGGCAAGGATGTACGCCGGCCAGGTGCTGCAGGGTCAGCACGTCACCGTCGAGATCAACACGGTCTTCCAGCAGCTGACCCGGGTGCTGGACAAGATCGACCCGGCCAAGCTGAACGAGACGCTCGGCGCGATGTCGGCGGCCTTCGGTGGACGCGGCGAGAAGATGGGGCAGACGCTCACCGATTTCGAGGCACTGCTGGCCAAGCTGGAGCCCAGCCTGCCGAATATGGCCCGGGACATCGAGGACACCGCCGTCGTCGCCGGCGGCTACGCCGACGCGGCACCGGATCTTCTTCGGACGCTGGACAACACGACACAGATCAGTCAGAGCATCATCGACGAGCAGCAGAACCTCGACGCGTTCCTGGTCAGCATGATCGGGTTGGCCGATATCGGCAACGAGGTGCTGGGTGGGAACCAGCCCGCGCTGAGCGAAACGCTGCGACTGCTGGCGCCCACCACCGATCTGCTCAACGAGTACGCACCCGGCCTCAACTGCGCACTCGAGGGCATGCTGGTCGCGCTGAACCAACCGCCGCTGCCGGATCCGGGCGTGCTGGTCAACGTGGCCTTCACGCTGGGCATCGAGCGCTACCGCTCCCCGCAGAACCTGCCCAAGGTGGCCGCCAAGGGCGGGCCCAACTGCATGGGGCTGCCCAACATCGGATTCGGAAACCGCGCGAAGTACCTCGTCACCGACACCGACGCCAATCCCTGGCAGTACGGCAACCAGGGCATCCTGCTCAACTCCGACGGGCTCAAGCAGATGTTGTTCGGCCCGCTGGACGGTCCGCCGCGCAACGCCACACAGGTAGGACAGCCGGGATGACGCGCGCGACTGGCACTCTCATCAAGTTCGCGGTGTTCGCCGCCGTGATGGTGCTCCTGACCGCGTTCTTGTTCATGGCATTCGGTCAGTACCGCAGCGGTTCCACCAACGGTTACTCGGCGGTGTTCACCGACGCCTCCCGGTTGGAGGCCGGCGATTCGGTGCGCGTCGCCGGCGTGCGGGTGGGCACCGTCAACGAGGTGGCGCTGCAACCCGACCGTTCCGTGCTGGTGAATTTCGATTCCGACCGGACCATCGGGCTCACGACCGGTACCAAGGCGGCGGTGCGTTATCTGAACCTGGTGGGGGATCGCTATCTGGAGCTGATCGACGGACCCGGATCCACGCAGCCGCTGCCTGCGGGGTCACAGATTCCCAAGGACCGCACCGCCGCCGCCCTGGACCTGGATCTGCTGCTCGGTGGCCTGCGGCCGGTCATCCAGGGACTGAACCCCCAGGATGTCAACGCGCTCACCACCTCGTTGATCCAGATTCTGCAGGGCCAGGGCGATTCGCTGAGCTCACTGATGACCAGGACGTCGTCATTCTCGAACACGCTGGCCGACAACAACGAGGTGATCCAGGAGCTCATCACCAACCTCAACAGCGTGGTCGACACCCTGGCCAAGGACGGCGACAAGTTCTCGGCCACCATCGACCGGCTGGAACAGCTGATCACCGGACTGTCCGAAGACCGTGACCCGATCGGCGAGGCCATCACCGCGTTGGACAACGGGACGTCGTCGATCGCCAGCCTGCTGACCGAGGCCCGTTCGCCGCTGAAAGGCACGGTGGACCAACTCAATCGGATGGCCCCGCTGCTCTACGACGGCCGGGCCGGGTCTTGACGCCGGCCTGCAGAAGGCGCCCGAGAACTACAGGAAGCTCGCGCGGCTGGGCTCCTACGGCAGCTGGATCATGTACTACATCTGCGGTCTCTCGTTTCGCGTCACCGATCTGCAAGGCCGTACCGCGGTCTTCCCCATGCTCAAACAAGAATCCGGAAGGTGCGGGGAGCCCTGATGCTGAAGTATCGCGGAGCCAATCTCATCAAGGCCGGCATCATGGGCGTGGTCTTGATCGTGCTCGTCATCTCGGTCGGCCTGCAGCCGGAGAAGCTGATCCAGTGGGCAACCTCGGTGCGCTATCAGGCGCTGTTCACCGAGGCCGGCGGCATCGCCGTCGGCAACGACGTGACGATGTCGGGTATCAAGATCGGGTCGGTCACCGATGTCTCGCTGGAGAACGGTGATGCACTGGTCAAGTTCACGACCGCGGGCAAGTACCCGGTGGGTTCTCAGACCACCGCGCACATCCGGACCGGGTCACTGCTGGGCGAGCGTGTGCTGACCCTGGAGTCGGCGGGTAGCGGAACGCTCAGCCAGAACGACGTCATCCCGACATCGCGGACCTCCTCGCCGTATTCGTTGACCGATGCGGTCAGCGATCTGACCACGAATACGGCCGGCACCGACACCGGTCAGCTGAACCAGTCGCTGGACACCTTGTCGGCGACCATCGACCAGCTCGCCCCGCAGTTGGGCCCCACCTTCGACGGGTTGAGCCGGTTGTCGAAGTCGATCAACGGTCGCAACGAGGATCTGGCCACGCTGCTCAAGAGTGCGAGCGAGGTCTCGGTGGTGCTCGGTGAGCGCAGCACGCAGCTGAACACCCTGATTCTCAACGCCAACGACCTGCTCGGCGTCCTCGATGACCGCCGCGGGGCCATCGTCGACCTACTGGCCAGCACGACGGCGGTGTCGCAGCAGCTGACCGGGCTGGTCGCCGACAACGAGGCCCAGCTGGCTCCCACCCTGGAGCGGCTGAACGTGGTCACCGAGATGCTGGAGAAGAACCGCGACAACATCTCCAGCGCACTGCCGAACGTCAAGAAATTCATGCTGTCCCAGGCCGAGACGCTGGCGAACGGCCCGTTCTACAACGCCTATGTGCCCAACCTGCAACCGGCTCAGATCTTGCAGCCCTTCATCGACTACGCGTTCGGCTTCCGTCGCGGCGTCAACGCCGGGCAGCCGCCGGACAATGTCGGTCCGCGGGCCGAGCTGCCGTTGCCCTACAACGGGATTCCGGGAGGTTCGCGCTGATGAACCGCAAGCGTTCGGCTGTGATCGCGGTCGCCGTGGTGGCGGTCCTGGTGGCGGGCGCCGCGTATGTGGCCCGCCAGGTGTACTTCGGGCCGCGCACGATCTCGGCGCTGTTCACCACCGCAACCGGCGTGTACCCGGGTGACGAGGTGCGGGTGTCCGGCGTCGTCGTCGGCACCATCGGGTCGATCGAGCCGGAGGGCACCCAGACCCGGCTGACATTGAAGGTCGACCGCGGTGTCGAGGTGCCCGCCGATGCGAAAGCGGTGCTCGTGGCCCCCAACCTGGTGGCCGCCCGATACGTACAGCTGACCCCGGCCTATCGGTCGAGTGGTCCGACACTGCCCGACGATGCGGTGATCCCGTTGGAGCGCACCGCGGTACCCGTCGAATGGGATGAGGTGAAGACGCAGCTCACCCGGCTCGCGGCCGACCTCGGTCCGCAGAGTGGCGTCGACGGCACGTCGGTCTCGAGGTTCATCGACAGTGCCGCAAATGCCTTGGAGGGCAACGGGCCCAAGCTGCGCGACACCATCAACGAACTGTCCGGGGTGGCCCGCGTGCTCGCCGAGGGCAGTGGTGACATCGTCGACATCATCGTGAACCTGCAGAAGTTCGTCACCGCGTTGAAGGACAGTGATCAGCAGGTGGTGCAGTTCCAGGATCGGCTGGCCACGCTGACCAGTGTGGTCAACGGCAGCGGCGACGATATCGACGCCATGGTCAAGGAACTCTCGGTGGCGATCACCGAGGTGCAGCGTTTCGTGGCGGGCAGCCGCAATCAGACCTCAGAACAGGTCCAGCGGTTGTCCAATGTCACCCAGAACCTGGTCGACAACAAGATCAACCTGGAGAACGTCCTGCACATCGCACCCAATGCGTTCATGAATGGGTACAACATCTATAACCCGTCCACCGGCAGCGCCGTTGGCCAGTTCGTGCTCCACAACTTCTCCGACCCACTGTCGTTCATCTGCGGCGCCATCGGCGCGATCGAGAACGTGACCGGCCCGGAGACCGCGAAACTGTGCTCGCAGTACATGGGGCCGGCGCTGCGGTTGCTGAACTTCAACCATCTCCCGTTCCCGATCGCGCCCTATCTGATGCCCTCGGCCGAGCCGGAGGACATCGTGTACTCCGAACCCGGTCTGATGCCCGGCGGGGCGGGTGGGTCACCGGAAGTGCCTGATCTGCCGCCGACCCTGTCGGCGTACAACCCCGGCCCGCCACCGCCGCCGCCGTTCACCGGCAGGCCGCCGGGGACGCCGCCGCCGGGTGCGCAGCAGATGCTGCCCGGTGCGCCGCCGGTTTCGGTGCTGCCGCCCAACGTGCCGTCGTCGTTGCGCGACATGCTCAATCCGGCCGGGGCGCTTCCCGGCCCCGCACCCGATGCACCGCCGCCACCGGCTCCGGCTGCACCGTTGCTGCCAGCGGAAGGAATGCCACCGGCATGATAGGCAGACGATCAATCGTGGCGGTCGGTGCATGTGTGGCGATCACCAGCTCGGGCTGTGCGTTTCAGGGCGTGAACTCGCTGCCCTTGCCGGGCGCGGTCGGTAGGGGTGCGGATGCGCTCGTCTACCAGGTCGAGATCGCGAATGTGGCCACGCTGGAGCCGAACTCGCCGGTCATGATCGACGATGTCGTAGTGGGCAGCGTGCGCAGCCTCAGCGTGCGGGACTGGCACGCCGTCGTCGAGGTCTCGGTGAAGCCTGATGTCACGGTGCCCGCCAACGCCGTGGCCAGCGTGGGGCAGACCAGCCTGCTCGGGTCCATGCACGTGGCGCTGAACCCGCCGATCGGTGAAGCCCCGGAGGGCAAGCTGCCCCCGGGGGCGACCATCGCACTGAGTAACTCGTCGACCTACCCGTCCACCGAGCAGACGCTGGCCTCGTTGGCGGCCGTCGTCAACGGTGGTGGGCTGGGGCAGATCGGCGATGTGATCCACAACTTCAGCACCGCCGTCAGCGGGCGTGAGACCGAGATACGGGACCTCATCACGCGGTTGGACACCTTCGTCGGGGTGCTGGACGCACAGCGTGGCAACATCGTCGCCTCGATCGAATCCCTGAACCGGTTGTCCTCGACGTTCGCCGGGCAGCGGGATGTCATCAGCCGGGCCCTGGACAAGATCCCACCGGCAATGGACGTGCTGATCAAGGAACGTCCCACACTCGTGACGGCCCTGCAGAAGCTCGGCACCTTCGGCACCACGGCGAGCCGGCTGGCCAACGAGTCACAGGCCGATCTGGTGCGGAACCTGAAGAACCTGGAACCCGCGATCAAGGCGCTGGCCGACGTGGGTAAGCAGCTGCCCGAGGTGCTGGAGTATGCGGTGCACTTCCCGTTCACCCAGAGCTTCATGGATCGAGCGATCCGCGGCGACTACTACAACCTGTTCGCCACGGTCGACCTGACGGTGCCGCGGCTGAAGCGCAGCCTATTCCTGGGCACCCGCTGGGGCGAGGCCGGTCTGCAGGTGGTTCCCGCGCCGGGAGATCCGCCCTACCTCAACTACACCTACGACCCGCTCAAGACCGGCATCGAGCCGCCGCCGCCGGAGATCATCAACCCGGGCGAGCAGCCGCCGGCCGCGCCACCACCACCGCCGCTGCCGTCGGGCCCGGTGCTGCCGTTCACCCCGCCGGTCAGCACGGTGGGTGGGCCGCTGCGGGTCGCCACGCCATTGACCGGTGGCGCTGCACCCATCTTTGCGGGGCCCTATGGCCCGCAGGTCAATCCGGCCGTCGTGCCGTCTGCTGGAGGCAACTGATGTTGACCCGGTTCGTTCGCATCCAGCTGATTCTGTTCACGATCGCTTCGGTGATCGGTGTCTCGGTGATGGCCTTCAGCTATATGCAGGTGCCCACGCTGCTGGGTCTGGGACGCATCACCGTCAAGGTGGAGCTTCCGGCCACCGGAGGCCTCTACCGGTTCAGCAACGTGACCTACCGCGGGTCGGAAATAGGCAAGGTCACCTCCGTCGAACTGACCGACAGGGGAGCGGAAGCCACGCTGTCACTGGAGACCTCGCCGGAGATTCCGGCCGACCTGAAGGCAGAAGTGCGCAGCATGTCCGCCGTCGGTGAGCAGTTCGTCGAGCTGTTGCCCCGCACCGATTCCGGCCCGTTCCTGGAGAACGGTTCGGTGATCACCCAGGAGAACACCTCCATCCCGCAGAAGGTCGGCCCGATGCTCGATCAGGTCAGCGCGTTGATGGACACGATTCCGCAGGACAAGCTGAGCCAACTGCTCGACTCGACCTACGAGGCGTTCAACGGCACCGGCTACGCGTTCGGCTCGATGCTGGACTCCGCAGAGACGATCACGAGGGACGCCAACGAGATCTCGGATCAGTTCCGCGCCCTGGTCGACGATTCGGGGCCGTTCCTGGAGGCTCAGGCGCAGACCACCGAGCAGACCAGGACCTGGGCGGCGAGTCTCGCGGGGATCACGGATCAGCTGGCCGACAACGATATCCACGTGCGCTCAATCCTGCAGAACGGGCCGGGATTCGCCAGTGAGACCTCGATGCTGCTCAACGATCTCAAGCCGACGCTGCCGGTGCTGCTGGCCAACCTGACCACCATCGGACAGATCGGTGTCACCTACAACGCGTCGCTGGAGCAGTTGCTGGTGTTGTTGCCGCCGTATGTCGCCCAGATCCAGACGTACGCTACCGATCAACAACCCCACCGGCCTGCCCAACGGCGAGTTCTCGCTGGGGCTCGGAGATCCGCCGTCCTGCACCGTCGGGTTCCTGCCGCCGTCGGCCTGGCGGTCGCCGGCCGACACCACGACCATCGACACCCCGGACAACATCTACTGCAAGCTGCCCCAGGATTCGCCGATCGCGGTGCGCGGGGCTCGCAACTATCCGTGCCAAGGACATCCCGGCAAGCGGGCGCCGACCGTCGAATTGTGCAACGATCCGCGCGGTTTCGTGCCACTCGCCCAACGGCAGCACGCGCTGGGGCCCTACCCCATCGACCCCAACCTGATCGCGCAGGGCATCCCGGTGGACACCCGGGTGCTGCCCGACGAGAACATCTACGGCCCGCTACAGGGCACTCCGCTGCCGCCGGGTGCCGTGGTTCCGCCGCCGAACCCACTCTCGCCGCCGCAGCCGCCCGCCAGTTTCCCGGGCATGCCGCCCGGGCCCATGCTGCCTGGCCGGCCGCTGTACACCGAACCACCGGTGGTCGGCCAGCCGCCACCGCCGCAGCCGGATTACGAGATCGTGCCGCTGCCGCCCGGGGATCTGCCGCAGGCCACCGAAGTGCCGGTGTTCCCGGATACCTATGTCGGCGTGCCCGAGGGCGGCGCACCGCTTCCGCCACCTGACGTCCCGGCGCCCGCCGCGGCGCCCAGCTCTTTCGAAGGTGCAGGCGCACAGGGGCCGTCGATGGCCGTGGCCAAGTACAACCCGCGTACCGGGCAGTACATGGGGTCCGACGGACGCCTGTACACGAAGACCGATCTGGTGAACACCGCATCGTCGTGGCAGGACCTGATGCCGACATGAGGGGCTGGAGGTGTTCGATGTTGTCGATGAAGGCCGGCGCGGTACTCGGCGCGGTGGGCACGGTGGTCGCCGTCGGTATCGCGCCGCCCGCCACGGCAACGATGTACCTGGGCAACTACACGGTCAATATCCCGGACCGGCGGGACTTCCACACCTGGATCTGGTCGGCGCTGACACCGTGTGAGGAAAAGGATCGCACCCTCATCCCCGACTGCATCAATGTGCTCACCATCCCTCAGCCGGTGGCCAAGGCGCAGTACACCAATGCCAACGCCACCATGGTCGACGGTCGATACACGATGACCATCGACGATCCGTTCGGTCTACGTTGCGGGAACATCTACTACGGCCCGACGATCCCCACTCACGATGTGTACTCCTGGGACGCAACGACGTTGGCCGGCGAAATGGTCTCCAGCTTCGCCGTCGGCTGCGATGGTGCGCCCGGAGGGTCGCTGACCTACCGCTTCAACCTGACGAGGATGTGACGATGCGTCGTGAATTGCCGCTCTGGGGTGCGCTGACGATGTTGTGCGGTGCCGTGGTCACCGCTGCGCCGGTGGCCGCCGAACCGCCTGCGCCGCCACCACCTTTGCGGCACGTGCAGTACATCGTGACCGCCGATTCCCCGTTCTTCGTGGACATCTACTACCGCGAGGCGGATCCGCCGACCTGGTCGGACTACAGCCACAATCCGTATATGTTCAGCCCCCGTGTGCAGGTCGAGGTCGCACCCGAACGCCCATGGGTGTTCGATGCGATGCTGGCCGATCCGGATATGTGGGCGATGGTCACCGCGCAGAGTGGGGAGTCCCCGAATCTGACGCCCCCGACGATCTACTGCACCCTGGCGGTCGACGGTGTGGTGCTCAAGACGGGCCGCGGCCCCAAGGGCGCGCTGTGTTCACTGCGGAGCTGGTAGCGGGTGTCAGGAATCCCCGCGCCGCCAGCGCGTGTCGCCGTTCATCGCGACGCAGCTGAGGAACAGACCGTCGGGGGCCTGCGCCACGGCGTGGTTCTCGTTGATGCAGAGGCTGTTCTCGTCGCGGATGCCGACCATCGGCGGCGAGCGGAACCAGCGCGGCTCGTAGCGCCGCGGCGAACCGCAGAACACCAGTCGGCCCCAGCCGTTTCGAGCGTCGATACCGAAGACGTAGTACGTGGTGTTGGTGCAGGTGTTGCCGAGGATGGCGTGCGGGTTGATCCCGGGAACGCAGAAGGCGTCGTTGCAGGTTTGCGGCTCTGCCGCTGCCCGCGGGGCATCCACCTGCGGAGCGCCTATCGCTCCGGCCACAATCAACGCACTGGTCGCCAGTACTGTCACGCGCACGGCTTCTACTCTCGCACACTCGGAAACGAAATTCTTGTATCTGGAGAAGATTGTTCCAACAAGGGATCTCGGCGAGATCGGCCGCTGTCGTTCGCGTCCTCGGGTTCTGGTCGATACGAACGGTCGGGGGGTCTGGGACTGTTATTCTCCGAAACAGAGAACGCCACTATCGGTTCAGAGGAGCGGATCAATGTCGGCCAGTAAGGTGAGCGCGGTCATTGCGGCCGCCACGTTCATCGCGCTCGGGGGAGCATCGCCCGTCCACGCCGACCCGCTGGGTCCCGAACCGCAGTGGGGGATCAACGGCACGTTCCTCACATCGTCCAACGGTGATTGGGCCAAGATGAACCAGCGCTACGAAGATCAGCCGTCCACGCGCAGCACCTGGACCATCTCGACGCAGTGCGTCTCCCCGTCGGACTGCACCGGCACGGTGAACAGCGACGCCGGCTGGAGCGCCCCGATCTACACCACGAACGGGCTCTGGTACGTCAAGCGAAAGGTGCCGAACTGGCGGTTCTGTGCCGACGGTGTCCCGGTGGAAGGGTTCCAGACGTACATGATCTACCCGGTCGGTGCCAACGGTCACTACAACTCCGAGGCGCAGGAGTACACCGGCTACGACAAGACGATCGGGCCGAGCGGCTCCTGTGGCCGCAATCAGTGGCCGGTCATCGAGATGCCGTTCTACATGAAGCGGGCGTAGCCTCCGCGCCGGTGCACACTACGGCGGACGAGCACGCCTGGTGGACGGTCAGCGGTCCTGCACCGCGGACGTGCCCGATCGGCTGCGGTGCCCGTGGCACGTGATGCCGACCAAGGGCACCTGCACCTGGGAACAGCGTGAGCCCGGCACGAACTGTGGAGTCGCGAAAGCGGTTGAGAGTTTCGGTGACTTCGGCATCGAGAGATTCAGGCGCTCGCGCGGAACGCTCAAACGCCGTGCCTTAACCGTGGGTCCGGGTAAGCGCCGCGGTGGGCACAGGCACATCGCTCGACCGATCGAATGTGCTGTCTGACAGAGAATTAGGAAAGTTCTCTTGCTAAGCGCTCGCTGAGCGTGGTTCACTGCCTTCGCAGTGACGAGGCTCCATGTGCGGGACTCGGAATCGTGAATTCGGGCGGGGGCTCGCAGGAAATGACCACCATTCATCGGCTCGCTGGAATCGATACAGCGTTCCTGCGCATGGAGATTTCAGCACAGCCGTTGCACTCGTGTTCACTTGCGGAGCTCGACGTGTCCGCGCTGCCCGGTGGTTACAGCTTCGAGACGTTCCGCGCCAAGCTGGGCGCGCATGCTCTGCTGCTGCCCGAGTTTCGCGCCAAGCTGATCGACACCCGAATGAATCTGGGCACCCCGGCGTGGGTCGACGATCCCGATTTCGACATCGACCGGCACGTGCATCGCGTTCAATTAGCAGCACCGGGTGGCCATTTAGAGCTATGCGAAGTGGCGGGGCGTCTGGTAGCCGAACCGATGGACCGCAGCCGGCCGTTGTGGGACATCACGATCATCGAAAGGATGTCGGGGGCAGACCCGGACGTCACCGGTCGCATCGCAGCCATTGTCCGCACCCACCATGTGTTCGCCGATGGGGTCACTTCGGGTGATCTGTGGGCAAAGCTGTACGACGAAGCGCCTCCCGCGGAACAGCCGGGGTGGTTCGGGCAGTGGACCGCCCGCCAAATTGCGATACAAGGACTGTGGCAGGCCGCTCGACGTCCATGGTTCTTCCTTGGAAGCGTGTTGCCGCGAACGGTGTCGGCGCTATTGAAGACATTCCGGCGAATGAAGTTCGGACAGACCATGAGCAGCTTGACGGTCGCGCCGAGAACGATATTCAACGGCGACATCGATCCCACCCGCGAGGTCGCCTACGTTCGCGTCGAGCTGAGAGACATCGAGGCGGCCAAGCGCAAGTTCGGTGTCAAGGCCAACGATGTCCTGACCGCGATCGTGTCCGGTGCGCTCAGACGATACCTCGCGGCACACTCGGGCCTGCCCGACAAAGATCTGATCGCTGCGATACCGGTGTCGCACTACGACCCAAACCGACCGGCCCGCAATCAGCTAACCCCGATGTTCTGTTCCATTCACACCGGCGAAGCCGATCCCGTGGAGCGGGTTGCAGCTATCGCGAAGACGAACTCAAATGGCAAAGAACATATTTCGGACGTCGGTTCGACTCTTCTTGAGGACTGGACACAGTTGATGCCGACACTCTTCCGGAACTTGCTGACGATCTTTGCCAAGAGCGGCGTTGGAAAGCGGCAGCCACCCGTCAATCTGACGCTCTCCAACGTTCGAGGGTTTCAGGAGCACATTTTGGGTGCACCCATAATCGTCAACTATCCGTTCGGGCCGATCGTGAACCAGATCGGGCTCAACATCACCGCCTCGACCCTCAATGATGCCGTCGGGATCGGTTTTGTGGGCTGCCCGACCTTGATCCCGGACATCCGAAAACTGGCCGAAGCTGTGCCACAGGCTCTCGATGAACTGTTGAACGCTCAGGGCGCCGAGCCTGCGGGCGTGTGATTGCTGTCGAGGTCCCGTAAACCGCCCTCCGGGCGAATCTGCCCGGGAGGAGCGCTGATTCGGTACAGGTAGGCGATTTGCTTAACGATGAACGGAAGGCAGATGACGGGCCCAACCAACCATGGACTGTTCATGAAAAGGAACTTCAGGATGAAACCCCAGTAACCCTGTCCGAGGTGTTCGAATGACGCGCGTGCTTCGGCGACGTAATAGATCCCGAAGGCGGTGAGATTGTTGGTGAGGGCGAGGCAGCACCACCACAATGCGTTGATGCGTTTGGCAACGTCGTCCCCTGCGCCCAACAACCGGAGCCACTGGACGAGGAGCACGATTCCGCCGATGACGACGAACGTCTCGACCGCGAAAAGGCCCGGATCGCTGGTCAGGTAACGGGTGTCTGCGACCCCGAAGAACCACCACATCCAGCCCCACCGGTCTTCCTCGGTGAGATCCATGTAGCCGAGCAGGTCGCCGACCAGCCAGGCGAGCTCCCAGAAGAGCTGGCTGGAGACCGTGATCGGGATCCACACCATCAGGAACTCGTTCGATTTCTCCAACGTCGTGCGCCGCTCACCCGGTGCATCCCACCATGCCGCAGCCATTGCGGCCGAACAGCGAAACCGTCAGCGCGGGCCCGAAGATCAGCCCCGTGGGTTCCATCGGCCAAACGCCGGTCCCGACCAGTATGATCGGCAACCCGGAGAGCAGAAGCCCGAACACCGAGCACCAGAAGTACACCTTCAGACGACGGGGTTCCCACCGTCGGTTGAAGTCGTGCGACCCGTCCCTCACTTTTTGCGCCCCCAGTTCCCGGCTGTGTCATCCGGCCGGAGTTCATCATGACAGGGGTACGGCCTGGGCTTGGGCAGTTCTTCAACTGTGCATCCAATCTTATTACCTTGCAGTTAATTTCCTTCCGTAGGTCGGGCCAGATGTTGACGGAGTCGCGGAGATGTGTAAACCTCTTGCGTTAGGGGAAAGTTGGCTACTGCCGATTCTGAGGTTTCGAGTTGGGGGGATGAGAGCGTTGTCGGGGCGCTGGAACGGTTCGGCTGAATGCAAGTCGGGTCTTGGTCGACCGCCTGGCCCGAGCCTCGTCGAACTGGCCGGGTTGAGCGCACGGCACAATGTCTTCTACGGTCTACTGTCCGAGGTCTCACGACGGCACGGCGACGTGGTCAACCTGCCGGTTCCGGTCCTCGGCTGGACGATGACCCTGCTGGGCCATCCAGACCACGTCGACCATGTCATGACGCGCCACCACGGCCGCTACGTTCGGCACCACCTCACCAATGAACTCGTCGTCGGGGAACCCGACGTCATGCCGGTGCTGGAGGGCGAGGAGTGGCGGAAATGGCGTCAGTCGCTGAATCCGTTCTTCACTGAGAAATCACTTGCCCGGCTTAGTGATTCGATGGCAACCGCCGTCGCCGCAGGGATGGACGACTGGTGCAGACACCTCGGCAGCGATCGGTGGACCGACCTCGAGTTCGAACTCGGGACGGTCGTCATGGACGCGCTGATGCGGTCGATGTTCAGCACTGTGGTCGATCGTGACACACTCGGCCGCTACGTCGATGCCGCACGTGATCTGGGCTCGTACACGATCAGTCGCGCGCTGATGTCGACGTTCCCCGCGCTGTTGCCCCGGCCCTTCCAACGCCGTGGCGAAGCCGCTCAGACCACCCTCCTCGGTCAACTCGACAAGGTCATCGCACAACGGCTGACGGACGGTCCACGGGAATCCCCTGATCTGCTAGACGTGGTGATGGGAATGACATTCAACGGATCTCCGGAGCGGCGGTATCGCCGGCTACGCACCGAATTGTCCTCTCTGATCTTCGCCGGCTTCGAGACCACGGCGCAATCGGCGGCGTGGACAGTCGCCCTGCTGCACGGGAATCCGAACGCGTTGACCAAGGCCTATGCCGAGATCGACGCGCTCGGCGGAATTCCTTTGCGGTACCAACACCTCGAGCAGCTGCCTTACCTTCGCGCGTGCTTTGACGAGGCCTTGCGCATGCAAGCCTCACCCGGCCTCATTCGCACCGCCAACGAGGACGACGAGATCGGCGGCTACCACATCCCGAAGGAGTCGCACGTCCTGGTCTCGCCGTACGCACTGCACCACGACCCGCGGTTCTGGACTCGGCCGGAGCGCTACGAACCGGAGCGGTTCCTCGTGGGCAAGATCAACCGAAATGCCTACATTCCGTTCAACATCGGACCACGAAAGTGCATGGGGTGGCGAATGGCTTATATCGATGGCCTGATGACCCTGGCCGCGATCCTGCAGCGCTACACCGTCGAGCTGTGTCCCGGGTGGTCGCCCAAGCCCAAGATCCGCATTTCGACCGGCCTGGTCGGCGGACTGCCCACGCGGCTTGCCAGGCGGTGACCGGTGCACGTGTATGTGAATCCAGACGGGGTGGTGCCCGACCGGCGATCCTGGCGCAGAGTAGGCGGGTATTGGCTCGATGGCGCACGCGCCGCGTGGTCGGCTCCGCCGCAGGGCCCGGACATCGGCGGCGTCGCGCGGCTGCGTCAGGTGGCGCTCGAGGCCATCAGGCCCACCGGAGCGCACATGTTCGGGATTCTTCATGAGATCTACGCTCCATCCCTGGCCCGTCTGTTCTATCAGGTTCGCGCACATCCCAATGGGCGCAAGGTTATTCGAGACAAGCCCGATCTTCTCGCGGTCCTACGCGATGACGCATACCTGGCCGGGTTGCCGATCGGGACGCTGGGACACGGCTACCGATCTTTCATGACGACCCACCGACTCGACAGCTCTGTGTTCGACGAAGGCGACATCATCCGCCCACTGGCAGAGGCGCTCAACTGGCATGAAGACTTCTTCTACTTCATGGTGCGCCATACCGTGGTGCACGACCTGCTTCACGTCGTGACGGGGTACGGGCCGGATGTCGTCGGTGAACTGCTCGCGATTGGATTTCAGTCGGGTCAGACTCAACCTGCTGGTGTGTTCGAGAAGGTGGGCTACGCCGGGGCGGTTTGGGTTCCCGGAGCCTCGTTACGCCATAAGTTGCGTGTCTACCGAAAGGCGATCGAAAGGGGCAGGCGTGCCGACAAGCTGGCAGCGGCACCGTGGGAGGAGCTGCTCGACAGGCCCCTCGACGAGGTGCGTGCGCTCCTGGGCGTTGCCACCGTGCGCGTGGACCATCCGTCTGGGCTCTGGTCCGCGACGTGGACGCCGCCGTTCATGTCCCCGGGGGTGCAATGGGATTACGACGCGCTGCTGGCAGCGGGGGAGGCGGGCGACGGTCCAGGCGTCAGGGGCTGAGAGGGATTCGATGAAATAGTTGGCCGTGCAACGGGAGTTGAGGCATTTGACTTCGCGGCGATCGCCGCATGGTCTGGATGAGTGATGTCGGGGGGGTACATGGATTCTGTTCGCCATATCGAAACCGGGGCGCTGCCCACCAGGTATGCCCGCGGATGGCATTGCCTGGGCCTGGAGAGCTCTTTCCGCGATGGAGAACCGCACGCCGTCGAGGCCTTCGGCACCAAGGTCGTCGTCTTCGAGGACGGAAGCGGGCAGTTGAAGGTGCTCGACGCCTACTGCAGGCACATGGGCGGGGATCTCAGCCGTGGATCGATCAAAGGGGACGCCGTCGCATGCCCGTTCCATGACTGGCGCTGGCGGGGCGACGGCCGGTGCGCGTTGGTCCCCTATGCCAAACGGACTCCCAGGTTGGCCCGGACCAGGGCCTGGACCACGCTCCAGGAGAACGGCTTCCTCTTCGTGTGGTACGACCATGAAGGCAACCCACCACCGGACGTGGTGACCATTCCGCCGATCGACGCGGCGTACAGCGACGACTGGACGGAGTGGACGACCAAGCAGTGGCGCATCGACAACTCGCACAGTCGCGAGATCGTCGACAACCTGGCTGACACAGCGCACTTCTTCTACGTCCATGACGGATTCCCGACCACGTTCAAGAATGTGTTCGAAGGTCACGTGGCAAGTCAGTTCCTGATCAACAGGGGACGTGCCGACACTAGTCTCGGCCCGGAGTTCGGCAAGTCGATTCTCAAGGTGGAGTCGTCTTACCACGGGCCCGCTTATGTGGCGACATACCTGCACAACGACTTGGGCGGGTTTCGCACCGAGGCCATTCTCATCGCCTTCCACTATCCAGTGGATCAGAACTCGTTCATGTTGCACAACGCGGTCTCGGTGCGGAAGCCGCGGGGGCTCGATGCCGAAACCACCACCAAACTCGCCACTCTGGTCGCCGATGGTGTGACAGCGGGATTCGAACAAGACGTCGAGATCTTCATGCACAAGGCGACGATCGACAACCCCTGCTCTGCGAAGAGGATGGCCCGATCTATCAACTGCGGCGATGAGGTACGAGCAGTTCTACGTCGACGTCGCGGATGTCACCGCGGACATGACGGCCCGCGTCGAGGGTCGAACCTCGACACCGAGTACCCCGTCGCCGTGTGGAGTCGAGAGGTCGAGGAAAACCTGACCCGGCAAGCCTCCACGGACACAACGGATTCGGTGCTGGGCGTCTGATGTCCGAAACGGTGCTGGTGACTGGTGCGGTGCCGGGTTCATCGGCTCTGCGGTCGTGCGGACAGCCTGGCGGCCGTATGGCCGCACCGTCATTGCGGCAGGCCGGGGCTCCAGAGCCAATCGGCGTGCGGCCCGCCGGTTGCCGACTCAAGATCGAGGTGCACTTGGGCCGACCTCAGTCGAACGCGGCGCGGCGGAGCGCGCCCTTGCGGAGGCCGCACCGTCGGCCATCATCCACCTCGCAACTGATCATCCGCTGGACGTTGTGCAGGATGTCGCCGCCGCCGCCCGAAGGGTGAACGTCGAGCAACCGTCGCGCTGGTGCGGGCTGCCGAAGGCCAACCACACCCTCGAGATTCGTGCTGGCTTCCAGTGCGGCGGTTTGGCGCCCGTAACCCACACCAGTCCGAAGACCTCATCGGCGCCACCCGCGGTCGCGCCATGTGAGGCCTATGGCCTGCAGAAGCTCGAAGCAGAGGATTGCGTGGTGGCGTCGAGCCTGGATGAGGTCGTCGCTCCGGTTGGGGGCAGTCCTGCGGGTCGTCCCCCGAGGCGGTCTTTCAGCGCCGATAGCCTCTATGTCGGGAGTGCTCTGCCGATCGACGGGCGAACGCATGTCATCGACATGCGGGATGCAACGACCGCCTTGATCGCGGCCACGACCCGTCGAGGTGAGCAGTGAAATTCTCCTGGTCGCCGGCGGCAAGTCCACGATGCTGCGCCACGGCGAGATCGGCGAGGCAATCGCGGGTGCATGCAGTTGTCGGACTGTGTGCCTGCAGGTCTGCCCGGCGATCCGGACAGCGATGAGGCCTGGTATCGTCGACTGGATGGATACGACGAGCAATACGTAACT
>JAXHOA010000025.1:0-50966 GCA_034520035.1 Mycobacterium sp.
ACCATCTCGGGCGGTCACTTCAACCCCGCCGTGACGCTGGGGGCCGCGCTGGCGAAACGGGTCGAATGGTCCGCCGTCGTGCCCTACTGGGTCACCCAGGTGATCGGTGGGTTCGCCGCCGGCGCAGTCATCTACGTGATCGCCGGCGGCAAGGAGGGGTGGACGGCCACCGGGAACATGGCCGCCAACGGATTCGGCGACCATTCCCCCGGCGGCTACACGCTGCTCGCGGTGCTCGTCACCGAGATCGTACTCACCTTCATCTTCCTGCTGGTCATCCTGGGATCCACCGATGACCGGGCGCCGAAAGGCTTCGCGGGCTTGTCGATCGGTCTGACACTGACCCTGATCCACCTGATCTCGATCCCGATCTCGAACACCTCGGTCAACCCGGCCAGGTCTACCGGCGTCGCATTCTTCAACGGCGACGGCGCACCGAGCCAGCTGTGGCTGTTCTGGGTTGCCCCGCTGGTCGGTGCCGCCATCGCCGGTATCGCCTACCCGTTGTTGTTCGGCGTGGCAGAAGAACTCGCCGATCGCCCGGTCCGCGACGACGCCCTGGAAGCGAAGACGGACTGAGTTATTTGCGGGCCTTGCCTGCCGCGCCCTTCTCGGTCTTCTTGCCCTCGTGGGCGAGCTGGCCGCCCGAGCTCTCCAGGTGCGCCCGGACGAACCACTGGAACTTCTCCAGCTCGCCGGTGTGCCCGATGAGCATGTCCTGGGAGACCAGGTCGATATCGTCGAGACGTTCGATGCCCTTACGGGTGTCCTCGATGATGCCGGTGTAGACGAGGTCGAGAGCGGCCAGGTGAGCCTGCACCAGGTCGCGGTCGACCGAGTAGTCATCCCAGGTGCGGTCGTTGATGATGGCGCCCGGGGTACCCAACGGCGAGGCGCCCAGCGCCGCGATGCGCTCGGCCACCTCGTCGGCGTAGCCACGCACCAATTCGACCTGCGGGTCGATCATCTCGTGCACACCGATGAAATTGGGTCCGACGACGTTCCAGTGCACGTGCTTGAGCGTCAGGTGCAGGTCGTTGTAGCGGCTCAGCTGCTTCTGCAGCAGTTCGGCCACCTCCGCACCCTGCTTGTCGGAAAGTCCCGGAATGGTGAAACTGTCGTCATTGCGGCTCCTTCATATCGGCGTCATTGCGTCGTCTGGCTCCCCCGACGCATACCCAAAGAGCCCGATCGGTAACCCATCAGGGCACCGCGCTCAGAGCGCCCGCAGGTTCGGTATCGCCTGACGCGGCCCGCGGCGTTGCCGGACGGCCAGCCCACTGGCCTCCAGCAACCGCACCGCACGGTGCCGGTGCGGGCGCAGCGGTGCGAGCAGCTCCACCATCTCAGCGTCGTCGATGGGCCTGCCCAGCAGGCTGAGCCCGACCACCTTCGCCAGGTGGTAGTCACCGACCGACAACGCGTCGGCGTCACCGAACGCGCGCTGCATCGTCTCCGCCGCCGTCCACACACCGACACCGGGCAGCGATGTCAGGCCGGTCGCCGCCTTCGCGGGGTGCAGCCGCTCCAGCGCGTCGGCGCGTTGCGCGCACCCCACCACGGTGCGGGCCCGGCCCGGATCCACGTTGGCGAGATGGAACTCCCAGGACGGAATGCGGCGCCACACCTCGGCAGTAGGCGGCACCCGCATACCTGCCGGTGCCGGGCCGGGCGCCGGTGCGCCGAACTTGGTGGTCAGCAGGCGCCACGCGCGGAAGGCATCCTTGCCGTACACCCGCTGCTCGAGGACCGCCGGGATCAGAGCCTCCAGGACCCGGCCGGTCCGGCCCAGCCGTAGGTGGGGCACCCGCCGATAGGCTTCGGCTACCGTCGGCTCCGCCGGGTCGAAACCCGAAGTGTCATCCTCGGATCCGAGCAGCGCACCGATACCCTCCAGGAACTCCGCGGCACCGGGACCCCACGCCTCGCATTCCACGGTGTCCGGGGCCGTCTTGCGGATCCGTGCCGTCACCGCGCCGGTACGCGTCATCGACGTGCGCCAGGTGTCGCCGGCGATCAGCTGGAAGCACGGGTCGCCGCTACCGCGGCGCAATGGCGACAGGGTGAACCCGGGACTCACGGGTCCGTCGAAGGTCACCGACGCGGTGGGCACCTGCCCAATCTAAGCCAGCGAGATCTGTGCCTTGTCCGGATAGAAGGCAACCTTGCCGGCGATGTCGGCGACCGCGGGGTACGGCCGCTCGTAGGTCCAGATGGCGTCCTGCACATCGGCCACGTGGAAGTAGCTCGCCTCACCCTTGTAGGGGCAGTAGGAGGTCGTCTCGCTGGGCACCAGGGCCGTGAGCACCACATCTTCGCGCGGGATGTACTGCACCGCCGGATACGTGCTCTCCTGCAGCGTGACCGCACCGTCCGATTCGGCGACGACCACCCCGTTGACCGTGACGGTGACGTGCCTGCCGGTCGGTGCCACGGTGATCGGATGCTCGGCGGTTGGCTGCCACACGGGACGCTCGCTCATGATTCGGACAACGTCGGCCCCGATGCGGTGATTCCCGCCACCCCCGATCGTTACTATCGGCCCATGACTGCACCGATTACCGGGTCCGTGTCGATCGCGGCCGATCCAGCGAAGGTCTACGCGCTGATCACCGACCTTTCGACGCTGGCAGCGCTGGCCGAAGAAGCCCACGCCATGCACTGGGCGAAGGGACACTCCACGGTCGCCCCCGGAGCCGTGTTCAAGGGCGAGAACCGCAACGGCTCGAAGTCCTGGACCACCACCTGCACCATCACCGATGCCGCCCCAGGGTCGACGTTCGCGTTCGACGTGAAATCGGCGGTGTTCCCGGTGGCGCACTGGCGTTACGACATCGCCCCGGCCGACGGCGGGTGCACCGTCACCGAGTCGATGTGGGACCGTCGGGCCGGATGGTTCAAGAAGGTCGCCGGCCTGGCCACCGGCGTCAGTGACCGGGCCGGCGCCAACGCCGAGCACATCAAGGTCACCCTGCAGCGGCTCAAGGAGCGCGCGGAAGCTTGAGCGCGTCCGCTCAGGGCTTCCGCGTGATCACGTCGGCGACCCTGGCGATGGGTGAGGTCGTGCGGCGGCCGTTGGCCTCATGCCGGTCGGCGAGTTTGTAGGCGATGTAGAGGCCGCGCACCCCGAGCCAGCGCATCGGCTCGGGCTCCCAATTGCGCGACTGGTGGCCGACCCAGGGCAGTTCGGTGATCGGTGTGTTCCGGGTCAGCACCAGGTCGGCCAGGGTGCGGCCGGCGAGGTTCGTCGCCGTCACACCGTGCCCGACATAGCCGCCCGCCCAGCCCAGGCCGGTGGCGCGGTCCAGCGCGACACCGGCTTCCCAGTCGCGCGGCACCGCGAGCACGCCGCACCAGCCGTGCGCGATGGGAATGTCGCGGACCTGCGGCAGGATCGAGTGAAGCACGTCGGCCAGCAGACGGATGGTGCGGGCGGGCACCTGGCCGTCCTGATCGGTGCGTGACCCGAACCGGTAGGGCACGCTGCGCCCGCCGATGGCGATGCGGTCATCGACGGTACGCTGCGCGTAGAAGAATCCGTGCGCGGTGTCGCCCACGGTTTCTCTTCCCTGCCAACCGATTTCGTCCCAGATGTGAGCGGGGATCGGGTCGGTGGCGATCATCGAGCTGTTCATCGGCAGCCATCGCCTGCGCAATCCGGGAAGCGCGGGCGTGAAGCCCTCGGTGGCCCGCAGCACGATCGGCGCGCGCACGGTGCCGGTCCTGGTGACGGCCCTGCCCTGCTGGATTTCGATGACCGCGGACTGTTCGTGGATGGTGACGCCGAGGCGCTCGACGGTGTCGGCCAGCCCGGCAGCCAGCGCGGCCGGCTGGATGCGCGCGCAGTCCGGGCTGTGATAGGCCGACACCAGTCCGTCGATGTCGATGCGTTGCGCTGCTTGCTCTTTGGTCAGTTCGACGACATCGTTGCACCAACGGCGCTCTTCGGCGACACTCGCAGCCAATCGCGCCGCCTGGGCTGGGTTGCGGGCGATCTCCAGGTTGCCGCCCTTGACCGCGCCCGCGTCGATCCCTTCCCGGCCGGCCACCTCGATGACCTCGTCGACGGACTCGTTGAGCGCCCGTTGCCAGGCCAGAACCTTTTCGCGGCCATAGGTTTTCGCCATCCGGTTGCGATCGCCGGGAACCAGTCCGGACAGCCAGCCACCGTTTCGGCCCGATGCGCCGAAGCCGGCGAAGCGGGCCTCCAGCACGGTGATCCGCAGCGACGGGTCGGCCTTCTTGAGGTAGTAAGCCGTCCACAGGCCGGTGTAGCCGGCGCCGACGATGCAGACATCGGCGTCGCGATCCCCTGGCAGCCGTGGCCGCAGCGACGGCATCTTGTCGAACCAGTGCGAGACACGACCGTTGATGGTGGACACCCAGTGATTCTGCCAGGCCGGGTTGTCGGTGGTGCGGCGCATCGTGTCTGCCAAGACCGACGAAAGGGGCACACCATGTGCTGGCAATGCGATCACCCGGGGGCCACCCGGCAGGACTACCTCGACGTGCTGCGGGGCATCGTCATGCAGAACGGCTGGGCGGTGCAGTACGTCGAGGCCGACCCGCCGTTCGCGTACACCGTCGGGCTGAGCGAGGCCGGCCTGCCCGAACTGCTCATCACCGGCCTTCCGCCCGCGCGGTCCATGCTGCTGCTGAACGAGATGGCGCACTACATGGTGCACGAGGTCGAGCCCGCGCCCGGCGACACCATGACGTTTCCGGACGATTCGTGTGCGGAGTTCGTCGAGGTGACCCACCCGGACGTCCACATGGGATGGGCGGTGGCGTTCCGCGGCGGCCCGATCCGGGCACTGCAGATCGCCTGGCGCGACGACCGTGGACATTCGCCGTGGTGCCCCGACTTCAACAGCGGGGGTCGGCGGCAGCCAGTTCTCGGGACTCGGGGGCCGGTCGACGCCTGACGATTGAACTTCCAAAGTGCCCATCTACGAGCGACTTTCGAGCGACAGTCGAGTCTCAGAAATTTCTTTGGACCCATTGATCACACCGGTCACTTTGTCGGGTTTCTTGTCGGTGGTCGCTCGTATGTTCGATTCATGAACAGTGATGTGGCCGGCGGTCGGGACGCGGTGCAACACGCGCGCTCCGACCGCGCCGCATCGGTCAAAGCGCTGCTGGATGCCGATTTCACCATGTTCGACACCGCCGAACTGCTGGAACTGTTGTCGGTGCGGGAGCAGCAGGCCCGCGCCGATACCGCGGTCGATCACCGCATCCTGGCCGCCCTGATGGACCGGGCCACCCCACACGAGATCGGCGGGAAAACCTGGACCGACGTGCTGACCACCCGCGACCGCCTCAGCGCCACCGACGCCGGACGGCGCATCACCGCGGCCCGCGACCTGGGGCCCCGGCACACCATGACCGGCGAGGTCCTGGAACCGGTGCTCGCGGCGTGCGCGGCAGCACTGGCCGCCGGCACCATCACCACCGCGCACATCACCATCATCCGCACCACACTGAACAAGGCCTCGGCCCGTCTGGATGCCACCGCGCGCGGGCAGCTGGAATCGACGTTGGTGGACATCGCCGCCATCAATACCCCCGAAACGTTGCAGAAGGCCGCCGATCACGCGTTGGGTCTGCTCAACCCCGACGGTGATGGCCCCGACCCGGCCCGACACCGGCGCGGGCTGAGCATCGGTCCCCAAGACGTCGACGGTATGGCCAAAGTGTCGGGGTGGGTGGATGCGGAGTTCGCTGCCTACCTACGCACCATCCTCGACGTCTGGGCCCGCCCCGGGGTCAACAACCCCGACGATGAGCAGCCCCAGCAGAATCCGGTACCGAACCCGCTCGAAGACGACCCCGCCGAACCCGACACCGAACCCGAACCCGACACCGAAGTCGGCACCGAACCCGAGTTCGAGTTCGAGAGCGAGTTCGAGGCAGAGGCAGCGGCCGGATCAGCACAGGCCGAATCGGAGGTTGAGCCCGAGACCGAGTTCGAGACCGAGCCCGAGCCCGAGCCCGAGCCTGTGCAGCCCGGGGATGCCGGGCCACCGGTGACGTGGGACCTCGACGGGTTTCTGCGCGATCCCCGCACCCAGTCCCAGCGCAACCACGACGCCATCAAAGCCGTCCTGCGTGACACTCTGATGTCCAAACGCCTCGGTCAGCACAACGGGCTGCCCGTCTCCGTGGTCGTCTCCACCACGCTGGGCGAACTCGAGGCCGCTGCCGGGATCGCGGTCACCGGCGCGGGCACCCTCATGCCCATGCGCGATCTGATCCGCCTGGCCGAACACGCCCATCACTACCTGATCGTCTACCGCCACCACACCGCCGAACCGCTCTACATGGGCCGCTCCAAACGCTTGGCCACCAAAGCCCAACGCCTGCTGCTCTACAACCGCGACCGCGGCTGCACCCGGCCCGGCTGCACCCAAGCAGCATGCCGCTGCCAGGCACACCACGCCAACCCCAGCTGGAACAACGGCGGACTCACCGACGCACCCGACCTCGCACTGGGCTGCGGACCCGGACAACCTGCTCGCCGAACTGGGCTGGACCAACACCATCGACCCCGTCACCGGCCGCGTGCACTGGCACCCACCACCACTGATGAACACCGGCGGCGACACCCTCAACCACCACTTCCACCCCGAAGAACTCTTCCCACCACAAGCCGACGAGGACGACCCGTGACTGCCTCAGAACGAATAGCGGTGGTACTGCGCCATATAACGCAATACCGACAGCCTCGACATAGCGTCGGCCAGTAGCCGGTAGGCCGGGCGCACCAAATCGAAAGCCACGGTGTCGAACGGGGACACCCAGGCCAGCAGCCGCGTGCCGGGGACATTCCGCAGGATGTCATCGGGACCGTTGACCGCCCAGCGCAGGGTGGCACCCGAACGGCGCACCACCGAATTGGACCACTGCGATCTGATGCCCAGCGAATTGAAGGCGTCGAACTGCAATTCCCCGGTGCCGCAATGCCCGACGACCCGGTTGAGCAGATCGAGACCGTCGGCCTCGGTGAGATACATCGTCAGTCCCTCCCCGATGGCCAGCACCGGCGCCCCGACCGGGACGTCGCGCAGCCACGCCGGATCGGTGACAGAGGCGGATACCACGTGATAGCCCTCTGCACCGGCCGGCAGCAGACGGCCGCGCAGCTCGGCGACCTCCGGGTAGTCGATGTCGTACCACTGCACGCCCGGCCCCGGCGCCACCCGGAAGTATCTGCTGTCCAGTCCGCAACCGAGATGCAGCACAGTGGCTTTCGGGTGGACCGCCAGGAACTGGCGCACCCACGTGTCGAAGTGCGCCGAGCGGGTGGTGACGGCCGGGGACCGCCGCGCGGTGATGGTGGTCTGCGTCCAGTCGTAGTCGATGCCCGCCACGGTCCGTTTCGCCCAGCGGTCGTTGAGAATGGGCCGCGGCAGGTCGGCGTCCAGCGCCTTGGCGTACAGCGTCGCGAGCATGGTCTGCGGCGCGCCGGTCAGATCGACGCGCACGCGGTCATCGGCGGTCATGCGCCACCACGCTAGTACTGCACCCGGAACGTGCCGACCGTTGAACGCCACGCAGCGTGGTGTTCAGCCCGCCTTTTGGCGCTTGGCCGCACGCAGACCCACCCAGAACCGGGCCGCCTCCCGGATGGAATCTTCGACCGGCGCCGGCTGCCAGCCGAGTTCGCGGGCGGCCTTGCCGTGATCCACCGGCGCCTCGGCCCGCATCAACCGCAGCGACGCCAGCGACAGCCGTTCATCGGTGCGGCGCAACCGCCCCTTGACGGTGCCCATGGCGGCCAGCAGGTAGGTCAGCGGCAGCGGAATGGACCGGGCGGGCGCGGGAACACCGGCTGTCTCGGCCGCGATCCGGGCCACCTCGGCGTTGCTGATCATCTTCTCCGAGATCAGGTACCGCTCACCGACGCGCCCCTTCTCGGCCGCCAGGATCAGCGCGCGGGCCGCATCGTTGACACCCACCGCTTCGAGTTCGATACCACCCATCACGAACGGCAGCTTGCCGAACGCGGCGCCGGCGATGATGGCGCCGTGCGGAGTCCGGCCCCAGTCGGTGCCGCCGTAGGTGGTCGACACACACATCGCGACCGCTGGCAACCCGCGCTCCCGCGCGTACTGCAACACCAGCTTCTCGGCCCGCACGCGCGAGCGCACATACGGCGTGAGCTTCCGCTCGTCGGCGATGTCTTCCTCGGTGGACACCCGGCCGCGCCGGCGCCCCACGGTGGCGTAGCTGCTGGTGAAGACGAATTTCTGCAATCCCGAGGCGATCTCGGGGCGCACCGCGATGTCCAGCACGTGGCGGGTGCCGTCGACGTTGGTGTGGAACAGCGGTGACGGATCGCGCAGCCAGCCGCGGGTGTCCACGACGCAGTAGTAGATGACATCGGCTCCGGTCATCGCCGCGGTCAGCGCCTCGTCATCCCAGATATCGCCGACGAACCGCTGCACCTCCAGATCGTCGATGCCGATGGTGTTGGCGCCCTCGCGCACCATCACCCGCACATCCTGTCCATCGGCGACCAGTTGACGCACGACATGGGAGCCGAGGTAGCCGTTTGCTCCGATGACGAGGGCACTCATCGGGCCATGCTCTTCATCCATTCGGCCGCCTCGTCATCGAGCGTGCCGAGTTCCTGCGCCTTCTTGCACCACTTCATCGCCGCGGACAGGAAGCGGAGCGGGTTGTAGACGTCCTCCTGGCGGCGCCACAGCCCGTCGCCGGCATAGGTGAGGATCGACATGTTGGTGGCGCTGATGATGGTGCCGTCACCGGGGTCGCGCATCGGGTTGTCGAGCTCGCAGATCACCCGGGAGGTGGCCTCGTCGACGACGGTCCACAACGCCGGGAACGCGGTCATGTGGTTTCCGGGAAAGCTCTCCATCGTCTTCCAGATCCACGGGCGCACCTGGTCGCGGCCGCGCATGGTGCCCGCGGCGTGCTCCACGTACTCGACGTCGACGGTGTACTGGTCCACCCACGGATCCCAGTTCCGGGTTCGGGCGGCTTCGGCGACCGTCTGCTCGAATGTCGCGAATGCGTCTGTCAGCTCATCACGGGTGAACAGCGTGCTCGTCACACCACAAACTAGAACACGTTCTACCTGGGTTTGTCGAGGGTCGTGCCCGCAGTCAGCACCACCCGGTCACCCAGCGGTTCGTCCAGCGCGATGTCCAGCGTCCCGGGCACCGCCAGCGTGATGCACATCCGCCCGATCGCCTCCGGCGGCACACCACTGTCGAGGTTCACCGTCACCTCCTCGGCGGTCTCCTGGACGGTGGCGTGCACGCCGAAGCACTCCGCGGGGCCCGCGGTGAAGTTGACGGCCAGCCCGTCACCGGTGCGCGTCCACGACTCCGACGCTGGTCACATGCGGGTTCAGGATCATCGGATTCTCGGCGAAGACGGTGCGCCACTGATCGGCGGGCACCTCGGGCGGGGCGTCCACCGGGGGCACGGGCGGGTCGGCAGAGGCCGACGGCGGAACGGTCACCAGGAAGCCGCCGACCAGGATTAACCCGGCGTGCGCTGTGGTTACAGCTCTACGCATGGGTTCCACCGTAGCGGCGGAGCACAATGGATGCTGACCGTGTACGTGACTGCTGAAGGAGTGATGGCGCATGAGCGACAACCAGAAGGCGATCCTGGCCGGCGGCTGCTTCTGGGGTATGCAGGACCTGATCCGCAAGCAGCCCGGCGTGGTGTCCACCCGGGTCGGCTACACGGGCGGGCAGAACGACCACGCGACCTACCGCAACCATCCCGGCCACGCGGAGGCCATCGAGATCGTGTTCGATCCGGCCCAGACCGACTATCGGGCCATCCTGGAGTTCTTCTTCCAGATCCACGATCCGTCGACCAAGAACCGGCAGGGCAACGACGTCGGTTCCAGTTACCGCTCGGCGATCTTCTACGTCGACGACGACCAGAAGGCCGTCGCGCTGGACACCATCGCCGATGTCGACGCCTCAGGTCTGTGGCCGGGCAAGGTCGTCACCGAGGTGGTCCCCGAGGCCGACTTCTGGGAGGCCGAACCCGAGCACCAGGACTATCTGGTGCGCTACCCGACCGGGTACACCTGCCACTTCCCGCGCCCGGGCTGGAAGCTGCCCAAGCGCGCCGAGGTCTAAGCGACCACCCTCCGGTTCTATTTACCGGGTCGCTGCGCTCCTACCCTCCGGTGCAACACCACCCGGCCACCGCGCTTCGGGGTGAAGGCCACTCCCCGTGAGTGCACCTTCTCCCCGGGCGCAGTGGTCGTGGCAATGGTGAAGTGCCGCAAGACGGTACGCAGCACGATGTCCATCTCCACGTTGGCGAACACCGCGCCGACGCAGCGCCGGGTCCCGCCGCCGTAGGGCACCCAGGCCAGCGGCGGACGGTTGCCGATGAACCGCTCCGGGTCGAACCGTTCGGCATCCTCGAACTCGCGCTCGTGCAGCTGGGACAGGCTGACCACGATCGAATGGCCCTGCGGTATGACCCATTCGCCGAGTTCGAAGGTCGGCGAGTAGACGTGTCTGCCGGAGAAGTCGATGACGGTCCTGGCCCGCTGGGTCTCCAGGATGACGGCCTGGCGGTACTCGTTGTCCTCACCTGCAGCTTCCTCGACCAGCCTGGCCAGCACGTCGGGATGCCGGCTGATCCGCTCGAATACCCAGCCCATGGTGGACGCCGTCGTCTCGTGCCCGGCGGCCAGCAGTGTCAGTAGTTCGTCCGCGATGTCCTGGCGCGACATCGCCGTGCCGTCCTCGTAGGTACTGCGCAGCAGCAGCGCCAGCACGTCATCGCGTTCATCGAGCCGCGGATCGGCGGCGACTTCGTCGATGAGACGTCCGACGACATCGTCATAGCGGCGGCGGTAGTCGGCCAGCCGGCCCCACGGGTGCCAGCGGCCGTGTTCCCGCTTGGGAGTCGGCAGGGTGGCGCAACGCGAGCCCAGCGTCACCCACGGCGGAATGATCCGGCGCAGCTCGTCCAGGTGTGCGCCGTCGGCGCCGAACACCGCCCGCAGGATCGCGTTCAGGGTGATCCGCATCATCGGATCCAGCGTCGGAAACTCTTGTCCCACCGGCCAAGTCGCGGACTCGCGCAGCGTCTCCTCTTCGAAGATCCGCTCGTAGTTCTTGATGCTCTTGCCGTGGAAAGGCGGCGTGAGCAGCCGGCGTCTGCGTTTGTGCTCACCACGGTCGAGCGCGAACACCGAACCCGGCCCGAGTATCCGGGACAGGTTCGGCTGGATATTGCCGACGTCCTCGGGGCTGGCGGTGAACAACTGCTTGGCCAGTTGCGAATCGGTGACGATCACGGTGGGGCCGAAAACCGGCAGTTTCATCGTGAACGCCGGGCCGTAGCGGCGTGCCAGCCGCGCGACGACGGGGCGGCGGAACAGCGCGAATCCGATGCCGGTCAACGTCTTGCCCGCGGTGGGCCCGGGTGGCAGATGTACGGCGGGAACTTCGGTGATGGTCGCTTCGCTCATGGACGCACTCCAGACCGGGTGTTGGTACTGCGCTGTACCGCAGGGGTGTGAGCTACGGTACTCGGTGGTACCAGCGGTAGGCAAGAGTAATCGGCAAGGATGGCGCGATGGAGGCAAGTCGGCCATTTCGCACCCGCCTGTTCAACGGCCTGGCGTCTTCCATCGCCGAACGTGGATACCGGGCCACCACGGTCGCCGACATCGTGCGACACGCCCGCACCTCGAAGCGCACGTTCTACAGCGAATTCAGGGATAAGGAACAGTGTTTCGTCGAGCTGCTGCGTGCCGACCACGAGCAGCTCCTGGTGGCGATCCGGACCGCCGTGGACCCCGAATCGGACTGGCGGAAGCAGATCCGCCAGGCCGCCACCGCCTATGTGGACCACATCGGGGCGCGGCCGGAGATCACGCTGAGCTGGATCCGGGAGCTGCCCGCCCTCGGCGCCACCGTGCGGTCCATCCAGCGCGCGGCCATGAGCGGGCTGACCGAACTGCTCGTCGAGCTGTCCAGCAGCCCGGGCTTCCGGCGTGCCGAGCTCGCACCGGTACCGCGCGAACTCGCCGTCATCCTGCTGGGCGGGCTGCGGGAGCTGACGGCACTGACGGTGGAGGACGAGCTGCCCACCGCGTCGATCCTGGAGCCCGCGGTGCTCGCCTCCGAAGCGCTGCTCAGCGCAGGATCAGCCGCGCGGATTTGAGCAGTCGCAGGGAAATCTCCGGGTAGGCCTCATATCCCATACCGGCCCACACCAGCGTTCCGGTGTAGAGCAGTTCGAGCGCTTCGATGACATCGGGGTCCACCGCAGCGCCCAGGGCCGCGACCAGGCGGGCCCGGATGTCCGCGCCGATGCGCCCGCGCAGTACATCGACATCGGGATCCTTGCCGAGCAGCGCGTTGGTCACCGCGCCCGCGAACTCGGGTTCACCGGCCACCAACGACGAGATCTGCTCCAGCACCTCGAGCACCCGCGTCGCCGGATCCGACGACTCGTGCTCGGCGAGCGGAGATTCGACGAGTCTGCGCCAGAACACCTCGGCAACGAGGTGCTCCTTGGAGGAGAAATAGGTATAGGCGGTGGCGGCTCCGACGCCGGCCTGCGCGGCCACCCGGCGCACTGTCAGCGCCGAAAATCCCTCGCGGCCCAGCAGTTCGAGCGCGGCCTTGCCGAGCCGTTCGACGGTGTCGGCCTGCTTGGCGCTCAACCGACGGCGCGTCGACTCCAGGGCCGTATCGGACACGTGTCCAGACACTACTGCAACCGCCCACCACCAGCAACGGTAGGTTTATCTGCCATGAGCACCGCCGACACCGCCCTGCCCGCCGAAGCCGCCCGCCTGTTCGAGTTCGCCGAGCAGGTCATCGGCTTCATGCCCGCCGACGAGGGCCGCGCCCTCTACGACGCCGCCGTGCACTATCTGGCCGGTGGCGTCGGCGTGGAGATCGGCACCTACTGCGGCAAGTCCACCGTACTGCTGGGTGCGGCCGCCGCACAGGTCGACGGCGTCGTCTACACCGTCGACCACCATCACGGGTCCGAGGAACACCAGCCCGGCTGGGAGTACCACGACACCGGGCTCGTCGATCCGGTCACCAAGCGCTTCGACACCCTGCCCACGATGCGCCACACCCTGGACCTGGCCGGCCTGGAGAACCACGTGGTGGCGATAGTCGGCAAGTCCCCCACCGTCGCCCGGGTCTGGGGCACCCCCGTGCAGTTCCTGTTCATCGACGGCGGCCATACCGAGGAAGCCGCCCAGCGTGACTATGACGGCTGGGCCAAGTGGGTGGCACCGGGTGGCGGACTGGTCATTCACGATGTGTTCCCCGACCCGAACGACGGCGGACAGGCTCCGTTCCACATCTACCGCCGCGCCATCGAGTCCGGTGAATTCAAGGAGATCTCGGCAACCGGATCGCTGCGACTGCTGGAACGCGTCTAGACGCGGTCGCAGGCGCAGTCGAATTCGCCCTCCAGGCCGCGCGGCAGCTCGGCGCCGTGGAAGATGCCGCCGGCCGGGGTGGTCCGGGACAGGGCGTCGGCTGCCAGGACCATCGCCGCGCCGGTCCAGGTGGTGCGCTCCACGGGCCAGCGCTTGCCGTCGGTGAAAACCAGGCCGGTCCAATAGGATCCGTCCACCTCACGTAGATGCTGCATGGCGGTGAACTGCTCCAGGGCGCGCGCGCGGTCACCGACGGCATCCAGCGCCATGACCAGTTCGCAGGTCTCCGCGCCGGTCACCCACGGCCGGTGGTCGACGCAGCGGATACCCAGACCTGGCACCACGAAGTCATCCCAGCGGGATTCGATGCGGGACCGTGCGGCCCCACCCTGGACGGCTCCCCCGAGCACCGGGTAGTACCACTCCATCGCATGAGTGTCCTTGGCATTGAACAGTTCCGGATGCTCGGCGATCGCGTGCCCCAACTGGCCGACGGCGACCTCCCACTCGGGCTGCGGGTCACCGAGGTAGTTCGCCAACGCCAGGGCGCACCGGATGCTGTGGTAGATGCTCGCACAACCGGTGAGCAGAGCCTCGTCCATCATCCCGGCTTCGCTTCTGGCCCAGCTGATCTGACCGCCCGGCAACTGCATGCTGAGCACCAGCTCGATCGCCCGGCTGACCGTCGGCCACATCTGCACCGCGAACCGCCGGTCCCCGGTGATGAGCACGTGGTGCCACACGCCGGTGGCGATATAGGCGCAGAAGTTGCTGTCGGTATTGGCATCCTCGATGACACCGTTGCGCATCTGGATCGGCCAGGAACCGTCGGCCCGTTGGGTGCGGCGACACCAGTCGAATCCGGCGCGGGCCGGCTCGAGCAGACCTGCGACGGTCAATGCCATCAGGTTCTCGACATGGTCCCACGGGTCGGTGTGACCACCGACAGACCAGGGAATCGCGCCATCGGGCTCCTGGGTGTCGGCAATGGACTCGGCCGTCTGCAGGCACTGCTGCGGCGTCAGTACACCTGACACACCGGGAACCTCGTGGCGACGCATGGTGTCCTACGCAACCGGCTTTTCGAGGTCCGCCGGCTTTTCAAAGTACAGAGCGACGCTCTTGCCTATCACCGGGTTGAGCGCGGCTTCGGCCTGACGGGTCAGCCACGGCCGGCTCATCATGTCCCACACCAGTAACTTGTGGTAGGCAGTCACCACGGGATGATTCGGCTTGTCCACCCCGACAGCGCATTTCAGCCACCAGAACGGCGCGTGCAACGAATGCGCATGCTCGCGGTGAGTGAATCGCATGCCACGGCTCACGACCTTGTCGCGCAGTTCATCGGCCCGGTAGATCCGGATGTGCCCACCCTCGTTGGCGTGGTACTCGTCCGAGAGCAGCCAGCACACCTTTTCGGGCAGCCAGCGGGGCACGGTGATGGCGAGCACGCCACCGGGTTTGAGCACCCGGACCAGCTCGGCGATGGCGGCGTCATCGGCCGGGACATGCTCAAGGATCTCCGAGGCGATGACGCAGTCGAAGCTGGCGTCGGCGTACGGCAGCGCCAGGGCATCGCCCTTGACGGCCTCCGCGGTGGCCGAGGCGGGCGCTTCGCCCTGCTCCTTCATCGCGGTCAGGATGGCGTCGACATCGTTGAGATCCTCGACGCTCTGGTCGAAGGCGATGACGTCGGCGCCACGCCGGTAGGCCTCAAAGGAGTGCCTGCCCGCGCCGCAACCGACATCGATGACCGATGTCCCCGGCCCGACGCCGAGCCGGTCGTAGTCAACGGTCAGCACGCTGTGCGCCCTTTCTTCGTGGTGACGGCGGTTCTCTCGATGGCCCGCTCGTACACGGCGACGGTCTGCGCCGCAACGGATTCCCAGCTGAACACGTCCAACGCCCGACGCCGGCCCGCGGCACCGAGGCGGTGCCGTTCGGCCGGTGAGTCCAGCAGTTCACCGAGCACACCGGTCAGCTCCTCGACATCGGCGGGCCGCACCAGGCGCGCACATTCACCCTCTTCGCCGAGTACCTCGGGCAGCGCGCCGGCCCGGCTCGCCACGATCGGGGTGCCGCTGGCCATCGCCTCCACGGCAGGCAACGAGAATCCCTCGTACAGCGAGGGTATGCAGGCAATCTCGGCCGATGACAGCAACCCGGCAAGCGCTTCGTCGGACAGGCCGCTGGACACGTTGACGATATCGGAGATGCCCAGTTCGGCGATCAGCTTCTCGGTCGGCCCGTTGGGCTCGAGCTTGGACACCAGTTGCACATCCAGGTTGTGATGCGCGCGCAACCGCGCCACCGAGTGCAACAGATTGCCCACACCCTTGAGCGGCACATCGGCACTGGCTATCGCGATGATCCGACCGGGCACCCGGTCGGCAGCGGGCTTGAACAGTTCGGTGTCCACACCGAGGGGCACCACATGCAACTGCTCTTCGCTCACCCCGAAGTCCTCGGCGATATCGGCGGCCGAGGTCGAGGAGACGGTCAGCAGTTCCGGGATCGCCCGCGCGACCTTCTTCTGCGTCTCGGCGAACGCGTACCAGCGCCGCACCAGCGGCTTGCGCCACCACGTGGCGGCGGCCACCTCGAGCACCCGGTCGCGGGTGATCGGGTGGTGCACGGTGGCGACCACCGGCAGGCCGCGCCTCGCGATCGTCAACAGCGCCGAGCCCAGGCTCTGGTTGTCGTGGATGACGTCGAACTCGTCACCGCGTTCGGCCATGATCCGGGCCACCCGAAGACAGAACGTCTTCGGTTCTGGAAATCCGGCCGACCACATGGTTGCCAGCTCGAGCAGATCGATGCGGTCCCGGATCTCGCGGGGGTGCGGCACCCGGAACGGATCGGGTTCGCGGTAGAGGTCCAGGCTCGGCACCTTGGTGAGCCGCACCCGCGGGTCCAGCCCATCGGGATAGGGCTGGCCGGAGAACACCTCGACCTCGTGGCCGAGCTCGGCGAGGCCCTCGGAGAGGTAGCGGACGTAGACACCCTGGCCACCGCAATGCGTTTTGCTGCGATAGGACAGAAGGGCTATACGCACGTCAGCTCAATCCGCTGAACTGCAGCGCAAGCATACTGGACATGTGTCCAGACTATAGTTCGACGGACTAGGTGGCGCAACGCGGGCGGGGTCGCCCGGGAACGGGTAGGACAAAGGCGAACGGCCTCGGGAAGCCCAGGCCGGTGAGCTCCGCGCGCCGCACGGCGGCAACGCCCACCACGCGCGTTATCCCCGATGACGGTTCATAGCAATGCAATTGGCCATCACCGGCAGGCACGCCGGTGATCAGCACCCAGTGCCGCGGAATGAACCTGCCGACCAGCATCGCGACCGGAAAGCCGTCGCGCACGGCAGCCATCACGTCGTCGAGTGGATCTGTTCTGCGCAGCAGGCCCAGACACAGTCGCCACCGGTACCGCACCGGACTCTGCTCGCTGATGGAGCCGGCCATCCCGCGCGGTGTCATCCCGAGACGCCGGGGCCAGACCCGGTTGACGGCATGGTGGACCCGCACCTGCTCGGCAGCGAACCAGGACTCCGCGCCGGCGCCGCCCAGCGGCCTGCCGTAATCGGGTTCCAGCAACGCGGCGGCCAGCACCGCGACCGAGGGACCGCAGCTGATTCCGTCGCGTTGCCGCAGGCGCAGACCGGCGAACTTCATGGCCCACCCAAGGTAGCCACTTCTGGTACCCCTGGTATCGGGTACCCGTTTCTGGCAACATTACCGACCAGTAAATCCGCAGGGTGGCAAACGGGGGTGGGCATGTCAGGCACGTTGCGCGTGTTGGCGGAGGCGGGCACCGAGGGTGGCGGCGCGGATCTCGATCAGATCATCGGCGTATCGATCGCCACCGGCGTCATCACCGCCGGGCTCTTGTGGATCGGCATCCTGCATCGCACGCGCCGCATCACCTGGCTGGACACGCTGGCCACCAAGGTGGGTGTGAAGATGAACCGGCCACCCTGGGTGGCGCTGCCGACGCTGCTGTTCACCTCGACCATCATCTGCGCGATGTTCGGGTTCATCTGGGATGTCAGCCTGCACATCGGCAAGGGCCGCGACTCCGGGCCGCTGGCCAACCCGGCGCACTACTTCATCCTGGTCGGGCTGTTCCTGCTGTTCATCGCCGGATCATTGGCCATCATCCTGCCCTACGAGAAGCCGGGTCCGGCCGCGCTGAGAATCACCAGAACCTGGTACGCACCCGTCGGCGGTGTGCTGATGGCCGCGTGCGGTCTGTACGCGCTCATCGGATTCCCGCTCGACGATGTCTGGCATCGCATCTTCGGCCAGGACGTGACGCTCTGGGGGCCGACCCACCTGATGCTGATCGGCGGCGCGGGCCTGTCCCTGGTCGCCGTGCTGCTGCTGGAGCACGAGGGTCGCATCGCGACGGGTACCGACACCGAGGTCGCCCCACGGAAGATACTGCGCTACTTCGCCTTCGGCGGCCTCGTCATCGGCCTGTCGGTGTTCCCCGTCGAATATGACTTCGGTATCGAGCAGTTCCGGCTGGTGCTGCATCCGATGTTGATCGCGGCCGCCGCGGCGCTGGCCCTGGTCGCCGCCCGGATCACCCTCGGCAGGGGCGCCGCGCTGGCCGCCGTGCTGTTCGCGCTGCTGATCCGCGGGCTCGTCGCGGGCGCGGTGGGCCCGGTCCTCGGCGCCCCCTACAGCTGGTTCGCCCTCTACCTCGGCCCGGCCGTGGTGGTCGAATTGCTGGCGCTCACACCACTTCTGCGGCGCCCCATCCTGTTCGGTGCCGTTGCCGGCGCCGGTATCGGCACGATCGGCTTGTGGCTGGAGTCGTTCTGGATCGACGCGGTCTTCATGTACCCGTGGCCGGCCTCCATGTGGGTCGAGGCCATGGTCACCTCGGTGCCGGTGGCCGTGCTGATGGGGATGTGCGGCGGGCTGCTCGCCACCGTGCTCACCGGCCGTCCATTGCCCCGGCGTGCCGCGAGCGTCGGGGTGGTGGTCCTGACGGTACTGACCGTGGGCGCGGCCGTCGGCAACGGACTGAACATCTCGGTGCCGCAGAACGGGGGCGCACAGATCACGCTCACCGAATTGCCCAGCCCCGCCGGGCAGCGGCTGGTGAGCGCCGATATCCGGGTCACCCCGACCGACCTCGTCAGCGATGATCCCGAATGGATTTCGATGCTGTCCTGGCAGGGTGGCCTCGACAACGAGCGCGGGTTGATCGTGGACAAGCTGGAGCGCCTCGGACCCGGCCACTACCGCACCACCCGCCCGGTCCCGGTCTGGGGCACCTGGAAGACCTTGGTACGGGTGCAGGACGGCCGCACCATGACCGCCGTCCCGATCTTCCTGCCCGCCGACCCGGGCATCGGCGCCACCGAGCTGCCCGCCGAGGCGTCGATGACACGGGAGTTCACCCAGGAGATCGAAATCCTGCAGCGCGAACGCAATCTGGACGTGCCGAGCTGGCTGTTCACCGCGGCGTCGGTGGTTGTCCTGTTGTGCTCACTGATCCTGATCGCGGCGCTGAGCTGGGGGGCCGGTCGGATCAACGACCGGGAGATGCGCGCCCGCAGCGACGCCGAGGCCAAGCAACCCGTCCCGCTGACGTGACCTACCTGGCCGACCACTCCCTGCTGCTCGCCCTGCCCGCGTTCGCTCCCGCCGTGGTGGTCGCCGCGGTGGTGGCGTGGGTGGCCATCCGGGACCGGCGCAACCCCGACCCCGACGACGAGAATCCAAGTGAGGGCACAGATTGAGGACACTGATCGCGGCGACCGTGGTGCTGACCGGGGCCGTGCTGGCCACCGCGGGCTGCACGAGTTCCACCGGCCAACAGCCCGACCGGTCCTCGGCAACCGCGGCGCCGGCGCTCTCCGATCAGCAGGCGCCGCCGGAGCGGGTCGTCATCGACGTGACCATCAAGAACGGGCAGGCGACGCCGGTCAACCAGCAGGTGCAGGCCGCGGTGAGGCAACCGATCATCATCCGGGTCACCAGTGACGCCGAGGACGAGCTGCACGTACACGCCAGCCCCGAACACACCTTCGCCGTGAAACCCGAATCGCCGCAATCCTTTCAGTTCGAGGTCGAAGTGCCCGGCAAGGTCGACGTCGAGCTGCACGATCTGAACCGCGTCGTCGCGACCATCACGGTGCAGTGACCACCACGGCGGTCCTCGCCCACGGCCTGGGCGGCTCGGCCGATCTGCCCATCCCGTTCACCTACGCGGTGGTCGGCGCCGCCTGGACGCTGACCTTCACCTTCGCGGTGGTCGCACTGGCCTGGCGCAAGCCACGTTTCGACCCCGACACCCCGGGCCGTCCACTCCCGGACTGGGTCACCACCGTCGTCGACGCACCGGTGACCCGGTGGCTGATCGGCGCGGCCGGCCTGACGTTCACCGCATGGGTGGCCGTCGCGGCCGTCACCGGTCCACAGGATTCCCGCAACGCGCTGCCCGGGGTCTTCTACGTGCTGCTGTGGGTGGGGCTGGTGGCGTTGTCCCTGTTCTTCGGCCCGGTGTGGCGGGTGTTCTCGCCGGTACGCACGGTCCTGCGCCTGCTGCGTGTCACCCGCGACGCATATCCGCGTCGGCTCGGTTATTGGCCTGCCGCCGCCGGCTTGTTCGCCTTCGTCTGGCTCGAGTTGGCCAGTCCCGACCCGGGATCGCTTACCGCGGTGAAGATCTGGCTGCTGGTATACCTTGCGGTGACCCTTGCGGGCGCCGTGGCCTGCGGACCCCGCTGGTGTTCTCACGCCGACCCCTTCGAGGTCTACAGCATGATCGCCTCCCGGTGTGCACCGTGGCGCCGCAACGCCGACGGCCGCATCGCCGTCGGCAATCCGTTCAACCAGCTGCTGTCGCTGCCGGTGCGGCCCGGCACCGTGGCCGTGCCGGCCGTGCTGCTGGGATCGACGGCGTTCGATAGCTTTTCGGCGATGCCGATGTGGCGCAACTTCGTCGACACCCACACCTCGGGTCCGTGGGACGCCAGCGCGGTCAAGACCGCGGGACTGCTGCTCTTCGTGGTGACGGTGGCGGTGACCTTCAGCCTGGCTGCCGCGGCGACCGGAGGTGTGGACCGCGAGGGCCGCCGCGCGCTGCCCGGCCTGATGGCGCACTCGCTGATCCCGATCGTGATCGGCTACGTCTTCGCCCACTACCTCACCTATCTGGTCGAGAAGGGCCAGCAGACCGTGCACGCGCTCATGGGATCCCATGGCGCCGAGGTGTATTACCTGTTGTCCATGCATCCGTCGGTACTGGCCTCGCTCAAGGTCGGGTTCGTGCTGCTCGGGCATGTGGCCGGTGTCATCGCCGCGCACGACCGCGCGCTGCGGGTGTTGCCCAAGGGCCATCAGATGACCGGGCAGCTAGCGATGATGCTGGTGATGGTCGGCTACACATTCACCGGCCTCTACCTGCTCTTCGGCGGGTGAGGGGACTACGGTTGAGCCATGCGAGCGCTGATCGTGGTCGATGTGCAGAAGGACTTCTGCGAAGGTGGGTCCCTGGCGGTTGACGGCGGTGCCGCCGTCGCACGCGGTATCACCGAGTTGCTGAGCGGGCACGACTACGACCATGTGGTCGCCACCATGGACTTCCACATCGATCCGGGAGAACACTTCTCCGACACCCCCGACTACCGGGTGTCCTGGCCGCGGCACTGCGTCGTGGGCACCCCCGGGGTGGACTTCCACGAGGATCTCAATCCCGCCGCCGTGCAGGCGGTGTTCACCAAGGGTGAGTTCTCGGCCGCCTACAGCGGTTTCGAGGGCACCGATGCCGACGGTACGACGCTGACGGACTGGCTGGCCCAGCGGCAGGTGAACGCCGTCGATGTGGTGGGCATCGCCACCGACTACTGCGTGCGGGCGACGGCGCTGGACGCCGCGGCGGCCGGGTTGCGCACCCGGGTGCTGCTACCGCTGTGCGCCGGGGTGGCCCCGGACTCGACGGCCGAAGCGGTGGCCCTGCTGCGGGCCCGCGGCATCGAAGTCATATAGCTCAGTCCCGGGTCGCTTCGCTCCAGCCCGCCGGACGAGTAGGGTCCACCGGGCGCCCGGTCCATCGCGGGGCACGGCGCTCCAGCTGCGCCCGCACTCCCTCGGCGGCGTCATCGTGGGCCATCAGCTTCAGGTGGATCTCCGTCTCGCGCGCCCCGACCTGCTCGCGGGTCAGATCGAACGAATCCCACAGCAGCCGCTTGCTGGCCGCCACCGACATCGGCGCGGTGTTCTCGGCGATGTCGCGGGCGATCGCGAGCGCCGCGGGCAGCACGTCGGCGGCCGGCAGTACCCTGCTGCCCAGCCCGAGCTCCACCGCCCGGTGACCGTCGAACATCGCGCCGGTCAACAGGATCTCGGCCGCTGTGGCGATGCCCACCAGTCGCGGGAGCACCCAGTGCGAGTAGGCATCGCCCACCACGCCACGGCGCACCTGCACGATGCCGTACTTGGCGTCGGCGGCGAAGAACCGGATGTCGCACTGCAGTGCCAGCGTCAGGCCGAGCCCGATCGCGTGCCCGTTCACCGCGGCGATCACCGGTTTGGCCAGCGTCCATGCCGGCACCGGGAAGCCGGCCGCACTGAACCCCTCGCCGGGCGCGGTGAAAGTCTGCGCGCCCGCACTCAGATCCGCTCCTGCGCAGAACGCCGGCGGGGTGCCGGTCAACACGATGGCGCGGATCTCGTCGGCCGCGTCGCACCGCGTCAGCGCATCGGCCAGTTCCTCGCGCATCCCGTCACCGACGGCGTTGCGCTGCCCGGGGCGGTTCAGCGTCACGGTGGCGACGCCGGCGTGCACGCCGGTCAGCAGCGTTCGGTACTCGGGCAGCACTGGGACTCCTTCCGCTCGATCAATATATCTGTAGCAGAGGTACCCTTTGTGAGTGGACACGCGCAGCGATCTGGCCGGTGAACTGTTCGCCGTGGTCGGCCGGTTCCGGCGACAACTGCGACGGTCCACCGGCGGCGGGTTCGACCGCACCGGACTCACGCAGTCCCAGGCCGAACTGCTGCGCCTCGTCGGCCGCCGTCCCGACATCTCGATCCGCGAGGCGGCCGCCGAGCTCGGACTGGCCGCCAATACCGCCTCCACCCTGGTGTCCCGGCTCGCCGCCGATGATCTGCTGCACCGCACCGTCGACAGCACCGACCGTCGGGTCGGCCGGTTGCGCCTCACCGACGCGGCGCAGGACGTCGCGGATCGTTCGCGGCTCGCCAGGCGCACCGCGCTGGCCGGCGCCCTCGAAACGCTCGATGCCATCCAGATCGACGAGCTGACAAAGGGGTTGGCCGTCATCGCCGAGCTGACCCGACTTCTGCAGGAGGACCAGCAATGACCCAGCCACCGGCCGTCGACTGCCGGGGCCTGACCCACCGCTACGGCAAGTTCACGGCGGTATCCGGCCTCGACCTCCAGGTGGCGGCCGGCGAGACCGTCGGCCTGCTCGGCCCCAACGGCGCGGGCAAGACCACCGTCATCCGCGTGCTGACCACCCTGACCCCGGTGCAGCAGGGCGAGGTGCGCATCTTCGGCCTCGACGCCCGGCGCGACACCATGGACATCCGCTACAACATCGGCTATGTCCCGCAACAACTTTCCATCGAGGCCGCGCTGACCGGCCGGCAGAACGTGGAACTGTTCGCCCGGCTCTACGATGTGCCGCGCCGCGAACGCGCCGACCGGGTCGCCCAGGCGCTGAACTCGATGCAACTCTCCGATGTCGCCGACAATGTGGCGGGCACCTACTCCGGGGGGATGGTGCGGCGCCTGGAGCTGGCCCAGGCCCTGGTCAACCGGCCGTCCCTGCTGCTGCTCGACGAACCCACCGTCGGCCTGGATCCCATTGCCCGCGACAGCGTCTGGGATCAGGTGGATCGCATGCAGACGGAGTTCGGCATGGCGGTGCTGCTGACCACGCACTACATGGGCGAAGCGGATGCGCTGTGTGACCGAGTGGCGCTGATGCACCACGGCGTGCTGCAGACGCAGGGCACCCCGGCCGAACTCAAGGCCGGCCTCAAGGACGACGTCGGTCCGGAGGCCTCCCTGGAAGACGTGTTCCGCCATTACGCCGGTTCCGATCTCGACGAGTCCACCCCCGCGGGCCTGCGTCAGGTCCGCGCCGCGCGAAGGACGGCCCGCCGTGTCGGCTGACACCACCATCACCCTCATCCGGGCGCCCCGCGGCTGGCGGCGGTTTCCCGGAATCGCCAACCGCATCGGCACTTTTGCGCTCGTCGAGCTGCAGAAGCTGCGTCACGACCGCACCGAACTGTTCACCCGGATGGTGCAACCCGCGCTGTGGCTGCTGATCTTCGGCCAGACCTTCTCCCGGCTCGATGTGATCGACACCGGCGACGTGCCCTACCTGGCCTTCCTGGCACCGGGGATCATCGCGCAGTCCGCGCTGTTCATCTCGATCTTCTACGGCATCCAGATCATCTGGGACCGGGACGCCGGGATCCTCGCCAAGTTGATGGTGACGCCCGCCCCGCCCACCGCTCTGATCACCGGGAAAGCCTTTGCCGCAGGTATCCGTTCGGTCGTTCAGGTCATCGGTGTCGTCGCGCTGGCCTATCTGCTCGGTGTGCACATGACGGTGAATCCGCTGCGGATCCTCGGGGCGATGGGCGTGGTGGTGCTCGGGTCGGCGTTCTTCGCCTGTCTGTCGATGTCGCTGGCCGGCCTGGTCCGCAACCGGGACCGGTTGATGGGCATCGGGCAGGCCATCACCATGCCGCTGTTCTTCGCCTCCAACGCGCTCTACCCGGTGGAGTTGATGCCGCAGTGGCTGCGCTGGCTGTCGGCGATCAATCCGCTGAGCTATGAGGTGAATGCGCTGCGCGGACTGCTGATCGGCACACCCACCAACGCCGTCCTGGACATCACGGTGCTCGTGGTGGCCGCGGCGCTCGGCGTGGTGACGGCAGCGGCGCTGCTGCGCAGGCTGGTTCGCTAATCTGCCAGACGTTCGATTGCGCGCAACGGGATCGGCAGCCAGTCCGGCCGGTAGCGCGCCTCGTAGCCCGCCTCGTACACGGCCTTGTCCAGTTCATAGGCGCGCAGTACCGCGGTGGCCTGCCGCGGATCGGTATCGCCGACCGAGGCGTAGCCCGCGCAGAACGCCGCGCCGTTGTCATCGGCCCACTGCCGCGCCGCGGCCTCGTCACCGCCGGCGCTCAGCAGTCGTTGGTGCGCGGCGTAGTCGTAGGAACGCAGCATCCCCGCGACGTCGCGCAGTGGCGAGTCGGGACGCCGGCGCTCCTCCAGCGGTTGTCCCGGTTCGCCCTCGAAGTCGATGACCAGCCAGCCCTGCGGGGTGTGCAGCACCTGCCCGAGGTGTAGGTCGCCATGGATGCGGTGTTCGATCGACGCCTCGCCGGCCACCACGCGATAGTGCTGCTCGATCGCCGGAACGTGGTCGCGCATTTCGGGAACCCGCGCCGCAACGGCATGCAGCCGGTCGATCATGGTCTGCGCCGGGAAGGCACCGACCCGTGTCCCCAGGGCCGCGGCGAGCGCGCGGTGCACCGAGCCGACGGCCGCACCGAGGTCGCGGGACTGCTCGGCGAAGTCGTCACCGGCCCCGGTGATCGCCACCTGCCAGCCGTCCACCGAGTTCGGCGCGAACGCAGTCGCCATACCGAGCATGTACTGTTCTGCGCCCCAGTCGATCTCGTACGACCCGAGCAACGCCGTGACATACGGGTTACCGGCGAGCGCCCGGGTCAACTCGATATCGGGGTTGATCCCCGGCGTGACTCGGCGGAAGACCTTGAAGATGGTCTGTGCACCGAACACCACGCTGGTGTTCGACTGTTCGCCGCCGAGCACCCGCACCGGGGACCCCGGACCCAGATCCGCACCCGGTTCGCGGATGAACCGGACCGGGCCGATCTGCTTGGAGGCCTCGATGAACGACAGCAGCGCACCGGCGGCCTCCGGGTCGGCCAGCGCGTCGAATCCCGAGCGGCCCCCGTCGGCGCCGATCAATGCCGAATCCGTGCCGGTGTCCCAGCGCACCAGAACTTGGTAGCCCTCGACCGGACCGTCGGTGTAGGCCACCTCCAGCAGCGCCAGGTCCAGGTCGGACCCCAGCGCCTCCACCACAGCGGGGCGGATCTCCGCGATCTGCCGTCCGCGGCCCGAGTACCAACGCTGTGCGGGCAGCCAGCGATCAAAGGGCAGATTCATGGTCATGATCTTTGCGTACCCGACCGCGCGCGCTCGTACACGTGACGTCGGCTCGGTTACAGTGCCGACGTGGCTGAATTGCGTGATCACGGTGACCCCGGCGACGCTCCGTCGGTGCCGCCACCGCTGACTCCGCCGGTGGACATGACCCGTCCGTCGGCCGCCGAGGAAGCGCGCACCATCGCTGCCGCCACCAACACGGGCACGCTGGCCACCCTGACCGCCGACGGCGACCCCTGGGCCTCATTCGTCACCTACGGGCTGCATGACGGCGCCCCGGTGCTGTGTGTGTCCAACATGGCCGAGCACGGCCGCAACCTGGCGGGCGATCAGCGTGCGAGCATCGCGATCGTCGCCCCCGATGCCCCGGACGACCCGTTGGCCTCCGGACGCGTCACGCTGGCCGGCACGGTCGTACGGCCCACCGGGGACGACCTGGACGGCGCGCGGGCCGCCCACCTGGCCGCCGTGCCCGCCGCCAAGTACTACATCGACTACAGCGATTTCGCCCTGTGGGTGCTGCAGGTTCAGCGGGTCCGCTGGGTCGGCGGCTACGGCCGGATGGATTCGACCTCGGGTGCCGACTACACCGCCGCGGCACCCGACCCGGTGGCACCGCACTCGGCCGGAGCCGTCGCCCACCTCAATGCCGACCACGCCGACGCGCTGGTCGCGATGGCGCAGAACCTGGGTGGCTACCCCGACGCCACCGCAGCGACCTGCACGGCAGCCGACCGCTACGGGCTCGACCTACGGGTCAGCACGCCCCGCGGGATCGCCTACACCCGGGCCGGGTACCTGGCACCGATCAATGGCATCGATGAATTGCGCTCGGCCGCAGTCGAGCTGACCCGGAGGGCACGGCAGGGCTGATCGCGCCGGTGGTCGTGCAATACGATTTCGGGTATGCAGCGCCCGGAGACCTGGCAAGCGGCTTTCGAGCTGATCAAGACGCGGGGTTATGAGCATCGCGAGGAGCCGTTCAAGCTCGTCAGCGGACAGCTCAGCCATGACTACATCGACGGCAAGTACGCCATCGACAACGGCGAGCGGCTGACCACCGTCAGCCGGGCCGTCGCCGACCTGGCTGCCCGCAGCGGTATCGAGTTCGACGCCGTCGGCGGACTCACCATGGGCGCCGACCCACTGGCCCACGGCGTGGCGATGGTGACCGGCGCCGCGTGGTTCTCGGTGCGCAAGGAGCAGAAGGCCCGGGGCCGTGAGCAGTGGATCGAGGGCACCCGCATCGAGCCGGGCACCCGGGTCCTGCTGGTCGACGATGTCATCAGCACCGGGGGCTCGACCGCCAAGGCCTACGACCGGGTCACCGCGGCCGGCGCCGTGGTCACCGGGGTGATCCCAATGGTCGACCGCGGCGATGTCGCTGCCGACCTGTTCGGCGGGATGGGCGTGCCGTTCGTTGCGCTGGTGACCTACAAGGACCTGGGCATCGAACCGGTCAAAGCCGTCTAGACCACCAGCACGCCGGCACTCTCGATACCCGGCCGAACCCGGTCCCCCGGGCCGAAGCTCTGCCCGCTGACTTGGGCGATGACCGACGAGCCGTCATCGAGTGCCACCGTGACACGCGACACCGCGCCGAGGAAGGCCACCGACTGCACGGTGGCCGCGCCGGCCGGATCGGCCGTCAGCCGGATCGCCTCCGGTCGGACCAGGGCGTTCCCCTCGCCCACCGATCCGGGCAGCGCCGCCACCGGATGACCCCACAGCTGCACCCGGCCGTCGACCACCCGGGCGGGCAGCCGGTTGTGCAGGCCGACGAATTCGGCCACGAACGGAGTCGCGGGCCGGCTGTAGAGCTCGGCCGGTGCCGCCAGCTGTTCGAGGCGTCCGCCGTTCATCACCCCGACCCGGTCGGCCATCGCCAGCGCCTCCTCCTGGTCGTGGGTCACGAACAACGTCGTGGTCCCCACCTCCAGCTGCACCCGGCGGATCTCATCGCGCAACTGGCCGCGCACCTGGGCGTCCAGCGCCGACAGCGGCTCGTCGAGCAGCAGGACCCGCGGCCGGATGGCCAGCGCGCGGGCCAGCGCCACCCGCTGCTGCTGCCCGCCGGACAGCTCGTCGGCATACCGCCCCGCCTGCGCGGCCAGGCCCACCAGGTCCAGCATCTCGGCCGCCCGGCCGGCACGCTCGCGCGAACCGACGCCACGCATCTTGAGGCCGAAGGCGACATTGTCGAGAACCGTCAGGTGCGGGAACAGGCTGTAGGCCTGAAAGACCAGCCCGATATCGCGCTTGTTGGCGGGCACCCGGCTGATATCGCGGCCGTCGATGGCCACCGAGCCCGCGTCGGCCTCGTCCAGGCCGGCCAGGATGCGCAGCGCGGTGGTCTTGCCGCACCCCGAGGGGCCCAGCAGCGCCACCAGTTCGCCGGGCTGGATCCGCAGGGTGAGCCCGGACAGGGCGCGCACCGCACCGTAGCTGCGGGTCAGGTCGACCAGGTCGACCGCTACGCCCCCTGGCCCGTCCCCCGTCGCTCCGCTCGCCCGAGTCATGCGCGACGCCTCCGTCTGGTCACCATCGACAACACCGACAACAACGCGAACCCGAAGATCAGGGTGGCCAGCGAGGCCGCCACCGAGGTCGGTCCGTCGCTCTTCCCGATCTCCACGATCTGCACCGGCAGCGTCTGGAAACCGGACAGCGACGCCACCGTGTACTCGCCGAGCACCACCGCGATCGAGATGAAGGCCGCCGACAGGACGCCCGCGCGGATGTTCGGCACGATCACCGCCACGATCGTCGACGCCCAGCCCGGCGCCCAGCGACCGCGCCGCCTCGGCCAGGGTCTGCAGATCGATCGCGGACAGCGCGGCGTCCAGCGCGCGGTAGGCAAACGGCAGCACCAACACCACGTAGACGAAGGTGAGCGTCAGCGCCGACTCGCCGAGCAGGTAGGTCACCCAGAGATAGACGTTGCGCAGGCCGACGACGACCACCAGCGCCGGGATCGTCAACGGCAGCAGGCAGAGAAACTCGATGAACCTGCTCGCCCACGGCGCGCGCAGCCGGACCCAGATCATCGTCGGCACCAGCAGCGCCAGCATGGCCGTCACCGTCAGCACCGCGAGCGACAGCGATGTCAGGATCGCGGCGAACAGGGCGTCATCGGCGAACAGATTGACCCACGCCGCCATGGTGCGCCCACCCGAGCGCAGATCGCGGGTGGCGAAATCGCCCATGGCATAGAGCGGGAACAGGAAGAAGGCGCCGAACAGAGCCACAGCGCCGTTCTGATTCCCCGGGTCGCTGCGCTCCTGCCCGCCGGCCGGACGACTTTCATCGCAACCACCGCGCCGTGCGGCGCACCAGCAGGTTGTAGGCGATCATCACCACGGCCACCACGACGATCATCTCCAGCGCCAGCGCATAGGCCAGCCCGGCCCTGCCCAGCACCACCTCGCTGGTCAGCGCCGACCGGATGAGCAGCGGCACAATGGGACTGCCCTGACTGACCAGCGCCGCCGCGGTCGCGTAGGCGGCAAAAGCGTTGGCGAACAACAGCAGCAGCGAGCCCAGGAAGGCCGGTGTCAGCAGCGGCATCGCGACCTCGCGCCAGTACTGCCAGGTGCTCGCACCGAGGCTCACCGCCGCCTCCCGCCATTGCGTGCGCAGCCCGTCCAGCGCGGGCAGGAACACGATGACCATGAGGGGGATCTGAAAGTAGGTGTACACCAGCACCAGTCCGCCCACGCTGTACAGCCAGCCACCGGCGGCGACGTCGATTCCGAGCCACTGTTGCAGCCACAGCGTCAGCACACCATTGAGTCCGACCGTCGCCAGGAAGGCGAAAGCCAGTGCCACACCGCCGAACTGGGCCAGCACGCTGGCCAGCGACAGCACCGCCCGGCGCAACAGGGAGTCCGGCGGGCTACTCAGGATCAGCCAGGCCAGCACGGCTCCGAGCACCGCACCGATCACCGCGCTGCTCGCCGAGAGCGCCACGCTGCGCACCAGAGCGGCCAGCGGCGCCTCGGTGAACAGTGCCGCGACCAGGTCCAGCGAGAACCGGCCGTCCACCACGAAGGCGTTCACGATCACGGTGCCGGTCGGGATGATGAGGAAGACCAGCACCACCGCCAGGAACGGCAGCAGCGCCACGGCCTGCCGGATGTACCGCACGGTCAGCCGATGGCCTTGGCCCAGTTGGCTTCCAGATACTTGGTCGCGGCCTCGTTCTGTTCCACCGAAACGAATGTCGCCGCGCCGTCCACCGGCGGCAACCCACCGTAGACCACGCGGTCGATGCTGCCCCGGGTCACCATCGAATCGGCCCGCACCGGCCGGGCGCCACCGCCCAGGTACAGGTTCTGTCCCTCATCGCTGTAGAGGAACTCCTGCCACAGCCGGGCGGCGGCCGGGTGCGGAGCATCCTTGTTGATCGCCTGGAAGTAGTAGCCGGCGACGGCGGCGTTGTGCGGGATGACCACCTTCCAGCCCGGAACCTTCTTGGACTGTTCGACATTCAGGTAGTCCCAGTCGATGACGACCGGGGTCTGGCCGGAGGCGATGGTGGCCGGTGTCGGGTCGACCGGCAGGAAGTTGCCGGCCTCGCTGAGTTTGGCGAAGAATTCCACGCCCGGCGCGATGTCATCGGGTGAGCCGCCCTGGGCGATCGACGCCATCATCACCCCGGAGAACGCCGCCCCGGACTGGGTCGGGTCACCGTTGAGTGCGACCTTGCCCGCGAACTCGGGTTTCAACAGATCGTCGACGCCCGCGACCGTCGGCACCTTGGTCGAGTCGTAGCCGATGGACATATAGCCGCCGTAGTCGTTGACCCAGGTGCCGTCCGGGTCCTTGAACGCGTCCGAGATCTCGGCGAAGTGTTCCACCTTGTACGGGGCGAACATCTCGGTGTTGGCCAACGCGACGGACTGTCCCAGATCGAAGACGTCCGGTGCGGTGCTGCGGCCCTTCTGCTGGATCGCGGCGTTGATCTCCTCCTGGCTGCTGGCGCCCGGTTGTGCCGAGTTCACCGTGATGCCGTACTTCGCGGTGAACGCCTCGATGATCTGGCCGTAGTTCGCCCAGTCCGGTGGCAGGGCGATGACGTTGAGTTCGCCCTCGGCCTTGGCGGCCTCGATCAGACCCTCCATACCGCCGAAGTCGGCGGCCGACGTGGCGGTGCGTGCGTCGCCCTCGTCGGGCTGCTCGTCCTTCGCCGGTGGTGCGCAGGCGACAAGGCCGGCGGTCAGCAGTGCGGTGGCAGCCAGACCCAGGAGCGATTTCTTCATTGCCGAACCTTCCGATGGACAGGCGGCCAGCTGGTGACCTGTCGGTGACATCGCCGTGAACGGGATCCGACGCTACCGGCAATCCTGTCGACCGGGCGGCCTAACATCGGGGGTGTGCCCGACCATGATGCCGTCGAACTGTTCACCGGCGGCACCGTCGCCGCGCTCGCCACGGTGGGAACCGATGCCGCACCGCACCTTGTCCCGGTCGTCTTCGCCGTCGAGGGGGACACCGTCTACACCGCCGTCGACGCGAAACGTAAGTCCACCCAACGCCTGCGCCGGCTGGCCAATATCGAGGCCAACCCGCGGGTGAGCCTGCTGGTCGACCACTACAGCGAGGACTGGGACCAACTGTGGTGGGTGCGGGCCGACGGCCTGGCCAGCGTGCATCACGACGGCGAGCAGATGGCCATCGGCTACGGCCTGCTGCGCGCCAAGTACACGCAGTACGCGCGCACCGCGCTGGACGGCCCAGTGGTGGCGATCGCCGTCACGAACTGGTCGTCCTGGCACGCCTGACGCCGATCTATAGGATCGGAAGTCAGGAAAGAGGCGCCACCATGAAGCAACTGGCATCGATCACCGCCGGCCTGGCCGCGGGCATACTGGGATTCGCCGCGCCGGCCGCCGCGACACCCGACGAGATATCGGGCACCGCCCAGCAGACCATCGACGGACTGCGGGCCCAGGGGTACCGCGTGATCGTCAGCAGGCTGAGCAGCAGGCCACTGTCCGAGGCGAATGTGGTCGGGATCCGGCAGGGCCAGAACTTCCGCCAGAACTGGATCGTCGACGACGAGGACCGCGACTACGTGTACAACGCGCTGGCCGGGCAGACCGTGTACGTCGACGTGAACTGATACCGCACAACGAGAATGGGGCACCCCGGTCGGGGTGCCCCATTCTCGTGCGGTGGGTCAGAGCAGGCCGAGCAGCTCCAGATCGGTCGCGTACTTGACGATGACCTCCCGGCTGACGTGCGGGATGTCCTTGTCCGGACCGATCTTTGCGTCCTGCACGGCGGTGCGGAACACCTCGGTCGGCGCCATCGCCCCGTTCACCGGCACACCCGGTGCGGTGTAGTTGTGCAGCAACGGCAGCAGCGAGGCCTGGCGCTGCTTGTCCGGCAGGGCGCGCAGCGCGGTCTCGAACCGGCCCAGCCATTCGGCGTAGTCGCCGACCCGCTCGATCGGGTAGCCGGCCTCGACCAGCCAGTCCACGAAGGTGTCCATGCCGATCCCGTCGTCGTACGGGTTCATCACGTGATAGGTCTCGAACGCCGCGCCGGGCTCCAGTGCGACCCGGGTGCCCAGCGTCGAGATCGCCTCGGCGATGAACTCCACCGGCAGCCCGTCGTAGTGGCTGCGCTGCGGATTGCCCTCGGCGTCAAGCTCATTGAACGATCCGGGGGCGATACCGGCGGCCACCAGGCTGAGCATCATCCGGGTGAACATGTCGGGCAGGTTCAGCTGGCCGGCGTAGGTGGTGTCGGCCAGGATCATGTCGCAGCGGAACACCGACACCGGCAGACCGGTCAGGTCGTGCGCCTCGCGCAGCAGCACCTCGCCGGCCCATTTACTGGTGCCGTACCCGTTGGCGTAGGTGTCATCGACGCGCCGGGTGGCGGAGATGGTCCGGATATCGGCGTCCTCGACGAACGTGCCGGGCTCGATGCCCCATCCGACGCCGATGGTGGACACGTAGGCGAACGGCTTGATCCTGGTGGTCAGCGCGATCCGGATCAGTTCGGCGGTGCCGAGGGCGTTGGGGCCGAACAACTCGCTGTAGGGCAGCACGTGGTTGACCAGTGCGGCCGGATCCACGATGAGGTCCACAGTGTCGGCGAGGCGCTGCCAGACCGCCGGGTCCAGCCCGAGGTCGGCCTCACCCTTGTCGCCCGCGATGACCTCGAGATGGCGGTCGGCCAGTTCGCGGTAGTGCGCGACCAGCTTCGGGTCACCGGTCTGGAAGGTCTTGTCCAGCCGTGCCCGGGCCTCCTCGTCGGACTTGGCGCGGACCAGGCAGATCACCTTGCCGTCCACCAGGTCCATCCGCTCCAGCCACTCCAAAGCCAGATAGCGGCCCAGGAAGCCGGTGGCGCCGGTCAGCAGCACGGTCCGGATCTCGCTCACCGGGACCCGGAAGCGACGGTGCCGCAGCCAGAGTCGCGGCGTCGATGAACTTGTCCAGGGTGAGATCGGCGGCGTGCACCTCGGTCGCGCCGGCGCCATGCACGGAGGAGAACGTCGGGCGGCCGGTGCCCCCGGCGCGCTGGGTCGCGATGTGATCGGCGATGGTCTGCAGATCCGAGGCCGGGCTCACGATCACCGAGACCGGGACCTCGACGTCGAAGATGTCGGCCAGCAGGTTGCCGAAGGTCAACGCCGACAACGAGTCTCCGCCCAGATCGGTGAAGTGCACGTCGGGCGCGATATCGGAGCTGGCCGCGCCCAGCAGTGCGACGGCGGCCCGGCTGACGGTGTCGAGCACCGGCCCGGTGGCCCCCGCGGCGCGCAGCGCCTGCAGCTCCTGCAGCTGGCCGTCGGCCAGGTCGGTGTAGAGCTGCTCCAGCTCGGCGCCGTAACGCTCCTTGAGCTTGGGCCAGGCCAGCTTGCGGATGCCGGTGAGCAGCCCGTTCTCCACCGTGAACGGGGTCGCCTCGATCAGGAAATCCCTTGGCAGCTCGTAGGATTGCAGATCCGCGGCACGGGCCGCGTCCTTCAGCGAGGCGGCGATGTCCGCCTTGGTGGCGCCGCTGTCGGTGGGCACCACCACCGCGAGCAGGTAGGGCCGGGCGCTGTTGCCGTAGATGTAGATCTGGTGCACCAGCGGCGCGGTGTTGAAGGCGGCCTCCAGTGTGGAGACCGTGACGAACTCACCCTGGGACAGCTTGAGCACATTGTTGCGCCGGTCGACATAGGCGACCTGATCGGGTCCGAGTTCGGCGACGATATCGCCGGTCCGGTAGAAGCCGTCCTCGTCGAACACCTGCGCGGTGACCTCGGGGCGCTTGTAGTAGCCGGGGAACAGCTGCTCGGAGCGCACCAGCAACTCGCCGCGCGGGTGCGGCCGGTCGGTGAGGTGATAGCCGAGCTCCGGCACGTCGACCAGCTTGTACTCCAGCACCGGCGGCCGGGCGATCTTGCCGTCCACGAACACCGCGCCCGCCTCGGTGGAGCCATAGCCCTCCAGCAGGTGCATGTCGAGCAGCTTCTCCACCCACGCCTTGAGTTCGGGCGAGATGGGCGCCGAGCCGGTCAGCGCACTGACGAAACGTCCCCCCAGCAGGTTTTCCCGCATGTCGGCCAGCAGTGTGGTCTCGTCGGCGCCGTGGGCGATCCGGCTCTGGTACTCGCCGAACAACATGTCCCAGATGCGCGGCACGAAGTTCATCTGGGTGGGCCGGGTCAGGGCCAGGTCTTCCAGGAAGGTGGACAGGTCGGCGCGGGCGGCGAAGTTCACCGAGCCGCCGCTGGCCAGCGCGCTGTAGAGGATGCCGCGGCCCATCACGTGGCTCATCGGCATGAAGCTCAGCACGATGGAAGGCACCACGCCTTGGCTGTCGTCCCAGTGTGCGTTGGCCGCGGGCCGCCAGATGTCGGCGACCTTGCTGGCCGGATACATCGCACCCTTGGGCGCTCCGGTGCTGCCGGAGGTGTAGATCAGCAGCGACAGTGGATCCGATTCCTCCCGCGCGGCAACCGGTTCGATCACGGAGGCCGGTCGGGTCAGCGCATCGTCGAGGGTCTCGAGGGTGACCCGGTCACCGAGCCGGGCGGCCGCCACCACCAACGCGTCGCGCTGGTCGTCGACCTGGGGCCGGTAGTCGAACACCACGAGCTGCCCAGCACTCGACCCGAGCGCGAGTTCCACGGCGTCATCGAGGTAGTCGATGCTCGAGGCGATGAGCACCGGTTCGGTCTCGGCGATGATCGGGGCGAGTGCGGCGGCGGATGCACTGGTCTGCAGCGGTACCGAGACGGCACCGAGTTGCGTCAGCGCGATATCGGCGACGGTGTAGTCGACGCTGGTGAAGCCCGAGCAGTGCGACCCGGTCCCCGGGGTTCACGGGGTCACCGCGCCACACGTCGGCGAGGGCGCGCACGCGCTCCCACAGCTGTCCATGGGTGATGGTCTCGAACCGCGGCTGCAGCTCGGCGACGGTGCGGCCGGTTTCGTCGGTGACGAACTCGACGGCGCGGGCGCCCAGCGCGGGCCGGTCGGCGTAACCGGTCAGTACGGTGCGCACGACCTCGGGCAGCGTCAGCCCGGGCGCGTTGACTGCGGCGTTGACCGACGCGCTCGGCGTGGCGGCGGCGAGTTCGGCGTCGGTGGCGTAGAGCCGCGCGAGGCGGTCTTCAAACGTCTGGTCGACATCTTGGGTGTCGGGCATGAGTAATCCTTCAGTTCTCTATCGCTATTCGTTTGCCGGGGCGAGCGGAGCGACGGGAAATCGCTCCCGGGGACCTCGTCGTCCACACCGACGCACCTAGCAACGTTAGCAAAACTAAAGATATGCCCGAGGGCCTGCGACCTGCCGGTTTCCTGTGAAAACGGTCCTCAGGCGGCGCGTGACGTGGCTTCCAACTCGGCCTCATAGGCGCCTTCGTCACGCCCGAGCGCGATGGTGGCCGCGGTCATGGCGAACACCGCGACGGTCAGCACCACCGACTCCCACCGGTTCGCGGAGAGCGTCTCGCCGAGCAGGAACACCCCCAGCAGCACGGCGGCCATCGGTTCGATCACCAGCATGGTCGGCACCGAGGTCTGCAGCGATCCCGCGTGGAACGCGGACTGCTGCAGCAGGGTCGCGAGCACGCCGAGCAGCACCAGCGCGTACGGCAGCGGAGTCGACAGCACCTCGGCGACCGAATTCCGGTCCAGCTCGTGCATGAGGATCTTGGTGAGCACCGCGACCAGACCGAACAACACGCCGACGGCGACGGCCAGCGGCACCGCGCGCTGCCAGCCCGTGTGGCGCACCGCGATCACCACGGCGCCGAGCACCACCACCGAGCACACCGCGCCCACCACCGCGATGGTGGTCACCGGAGCCACCTGGTCGCTCACCCGCGGATGGGCGAGCAGGATGAAGATCGCGAGCGACACCGTCAGCAGCAGCGCCCACAACCAGGCGCCCCTGCTGACCCGGCGGTGCGCCAACCGGGCGCTCAGCGGCAAGGCGAACAGCAGCGCCGACACCAGCAGTGGCTGCACCACGATCAGCGATCCGTTGTCCAGAGCCAGGGCCTGGAACACGAAGCCTGCCACCGCCGCGGCGGTACCGGCCCACCACAGCGGACGGCGCAGCAGGGTGGCCAGCATGACCGTGCTGACCCCGTACTCTTCGGGCACATCGATCGTCGCGCGCTGGCGCACCACAATGCCGACGGCCGCGAAAATGGCTGCGCACAGGGCGAAGACGACGACGAGCAGCTGATCGATCACCGTCGCAGCGCTCTCGTCACGCCACCAAGACTAGGTGGTCAAGTCCGCCAGAGCCTCCGAGGTGTTCAGGTCCTGGTAGGCGGCGCTGTACCGCTGGGCAAGCGCCAGCGCGATGTCGGGGCGCTGCCACAGCTCGCCCGCGCACTGGCGGTGGCCAGCCAGGTGGTCAGGCCGTGCGCGACCGACGCCCGGTAGCGCAGCCAGATCTCCTCCTCCGACGGCAGTTCGTCGGCGGGCAGGCCCAGGCCGTCCCGGTACACACCGAGCAGATCGCGCTCATGGACGCGCCGGTCCTCGGTGATCAGCGCGCCCTGCAGGAAGTAGCCCAGGTCGACGGAGAAGTTCCCGCGCCGGGCCACCTGCCAGTCCAGGAATCCGATCTCTCCGCCGGGGGTCAGGTAGGTGTTGCCGATGTGCGGGTCACCGTGCAGCAGGGTGGTGGGCACACCCGGTGCCGACAGCGTCCGGATGAACGGTTTCCAGATGCCTTCCACCAGGTGGTCGATGGTCAGTGCCCGTACCGAGGCCGGCGCGTCGTCGCCGAGTCGCTCCAGCGCCGCGGGCAGGGGGGCGTACTGCATGCCGTCCCAGGCCACGAACGGTTCCAGCCACTCCAGCCCGGGCCGCGCCAGCCGCTCCCCCCAGAACGCGCCGTGCAGGCGGGCCAGGCCGCGCACCCCGCTGGCCGCCTGCTCGGGAGTGAGCGGCCGGGTGGCATCGCGGGGATCGGCGCCGCGGGCGGTCAGGTCCTCCATGACCAGCATGAAGTCCTCGGCGGCCTCATCGATCGGCGCGGCGTACACCGCCGGGTGTTCCAGCGGTAAGCCGACACCGGAGGTGAAGAGCCGCGGCTCGTGCAGCAGCCCGCTGGTGTACTTGATCATCTCCTTGTGGTCCGGGTCGACGGCCTTGACGAATACCGCGGCCGGCCCCGCCCCCTCGGCGTAGCGGACACCTAGGCGCGCCCGCCGGTTGGTGCCGTCATCGCGCATCTGCACGGTCACATCGGCGACCACCGCACCCGGGAAGTCGCGGGCCAGCGCCGCGGTGAGCCACGCGGGGGTGACGTCCTCCCACGAAGCGGGGACCATCAGGCTCACGTCGCTCACGGGACGAACACCGGCATCGAGTCCCACCCGCGCACCGTCGAGGTCGGCGACAGCTTGGCGTTCGGCAGATCGACCTGCCACTCGGGGAAACGCTTGAGCATCTCCTCCAGCGCGATCCGGCCCTCCAGGCGCGCCAGTGCCGAACCCAGGCAGAAATGCGTGCCGACGCTGAACGCCAGGTGCTGGCGCTGTTCGCGGTGGATGTCGAACACCTCACCGTCGGGCGGGAACTGGCGGCTGTCGCGCACGGCCGAGCCGATCAGCATCATCATCGACGCACCCTCGGGCACCGTCTGGCCGTAGTACTCGACATCGCGCGTGACGTAGCGCGCCACGTGCGGAGCGGGCGGTTCGAAGCGCAGCAGTTCCTCGATCGCCTGCGGGATCAGCGCTGGGTTCTCGACGAGCTGGCGGCGCTGCTCGGGATGCTCGGCGAGCACCTTGGCCGCCCAGCCGATCAGCCGGGTGGTCGTCTCGTTCCCGGCGCCGGCGACCACGTTGATGTAGATGAGCAACTCTTCACGGGTGAGCTTGCGGGTCACGCCCTGCTCGTCGGTGAACTCGACGTTGAGCAGGTCGGTCATGATGTCGTCGGACGGGTTGTCCTTGCGCCAGTCGATATAGGTCTCGAAGATCGAACCGTCGATCATCCCTTCCGAGGCGGCCTTCATCGGCTTGCCGGCCTCGGTGCGCATCTGGTCGTTGCCGTGGTCGCGGATCATCTCCTGGTCGTCCTCGGGGATACCGAGCAGGGTGCTGATCACCTGCATCGGCATGATGGCGCCGAAGTCGGTGATGAAATCGAGGTTTCCCGTGCCCACCAGCGGGTCGAGCGCCGCCGCGCAGTACTCGCGGATCTTGGGTTCCAGCGCGGCGATCTTGCGGGGGGTGAACATCCGGGCGAGCAGCTTGCGGTGCGTGGTGTGGATCGGCGGATCCTCGAAGATCAGCGCACCCGAGGGAATCTCGATATTGGCCTTGATCAGTTCGATGATCGCGCCGCGGGCCGAGCTGAACGTCTCATGATCGATCAGCGCCTTGTTCACATCGGCGAAGCGGCTCAGCGCGTAGAAGTCGAACTCTTCGTTGTAGTAGAGCGGCGCCTCCTCCCGCAGCCGGGCGAACGCCGGATACGGGTCGGCGTTGATCTCGACGTTGTACGGGTCGAAATAAACGTCCTTGCTTGCGTCGACGGTCACTTGATCACACCTCTCCCGGGACTGCTACTTACTCGCGTAAGTTACGCGGGTCACTCCCCCGAGGGCAAGCCTGGACGTGCGGCCTCAGGTCGAGGCGCGCTGGATCAGGTGCGCGACGTTCTCGCTACTGGGTTCCCGGGCGCTGGGAAATCCGAGCTCGGTCATCATGGCCGCCACCGACACCTCGACGATGGTCTTGGCGTCCAGACCCACCGAGGTCAGCGGCGGCCCGCTCACCGCACCCAGGGGAATCGCGTCGACCCCCATCACCGCCAGATCCTGCGGGCAGCGCAGCCCGGCCACCCTGATGCCGTGCAGCACCACCAGCGCGGTCTCGTCACTCTGCGCGCACACCGCCGTCACGCCGGCCTCCACCCAGTTCCGCACCACCGCCGGGGCATCGGACCCGTCGGCGGCGACGGTCGCGGTGGCGATCTCGGGGAGCTCCGCGGCGGCCGCCCGCAGGCCGGTCAGCCAGTAGTCCCCGAGTGGCCGCAGCGTCTCGTCGCCGGCGAAGGCGAAGGCGAGCCGACGATGGCCCCGGGCCACCAGATGCTCGACCCGCATCCGGCCGATCGACAGATGCACCTCGCCCATCGCGTGCAGTTGCGCGCTGCCGAGGTAGATCTGCGGGATGCCCGCGGCGGTCACCGCCTCCAGTGCTGCGCCGCCGAGCGGGAACACACTGGTCACCGCGATCGGGTTCAGGTCGGCCACCGCGTCGACGACATTGCGCCCGTCATCGGTCTCGAATTGCAGTGACAGCACCACGCCGTGGCGGGCCAGCTCGGTGGTCAGCCGGCTGCCGACCTCAAGGAGCAACTGACCCAAAGCAATTCGCGGCACGATATAGAGCACCACGCCGCTGCCGCCGCGGGCCAGATTGCGGGCGGCCAGGTTTGGCCGGTAACCCAGAGACTTGGCCGCGTCCTGCACGGCGGCACGGGTCTGCGCCGAGATGGTCTGGCCCTTGACGTTGTTGAGCACGTAGCTGACGGTCGCCGGTGAGACATTGGCCAGCCGCGCCACATCCGCTTTGGTCGGCCTGGTTCCCGGTCTCATCCCGACATCATCGCAGGCTGACCCATTTATCCCGTCTTATCCCGTCGCTTCGCTCGCCCCGGGGGTCGCCGCCAGCGGTTTACCCGCCGATTCCCGCAGGGTCAGCACCGTGCCCAGCGACAGCACCGCGGCGATCACCGGATAGAACGCCGCCGCCCGCGGGTTGCCGGTCTCGGCCGTCAGCCAGGTCACCGCGTACGGGACGCCAACAGCAGCGCCCCGTACGACCACTACTCGGCCGGCTTGACCGGTGTTTCCCCGTCGGCCTTCTCGTCGGCGGCGGCGTCGGCCTTCTTGTCGACGACCCGTGTCTTGTACAGGCTGGCGACGGTGGTGATGACCAGCGTGACGATGATGACGCCCAGGCTGGCCAACGTCGGGATCGTCGGGACGTGCAGCGGCTCACCACCGTTGATGAACGGCAGTTCGTTCTCGTGCAGGGCGTGCAGCACCAGCTTGATGCCGATGAAGCCGAGGATGAAGGACAGGCCCTGCGACAGGTAGACCAGGCGCTTGAGCAGGTCACCGAGCAGGAAGTACAGCTGGCGCAGACCCATCAGGGCGAACACGTTCGCGGTGAACACCAGGTAGGGCTCCTGGGTGAGCCCGTAAATGGCCGGGATCGAATCCAGGGCGAAGAGCAGGTCGGTGGTGCCCAGCGCAACGATCACCAGGAACATCGGCGTCATGACGCGCTTGGAGCCCTCTTTGACCGTGAGCTTCAGACCGTGCCACTTGTCGGTGGTGTTCAGGTAGTTGCGCGCGAACCGGACGACACCGTTCTCGGCGTCGTCGTCGTGATCGGTGTCCTTGGCCAGCTTGATCGCGGTGTAGATCAGGAACGCACCGAAAATGTAGAAGATCCAGGAGAACTGCTCGATGGCCACCGCGCCGAGGGCGATGAAGATACCGCGGAAGATCAGCGCCAGGATGATGCCCACCAGCAGTGCCTGCTGCTGGTAGATCCTGGGCACCTTGAAGCTGGCCATGATGATCAAGAAGATGAACAGGTTGTCGACCGAGAGGCTGTACTCGGTGAGCCAGCCTGCGAAGAACTCCACGCCGTACTGGCTGCCGTGGAAGGTCCAGGTCCAGATGCCGAAGGCGATGGCGAGGCTGACGTAGAAGGTCAGCGCGATGGAGGTCTCCCGGGTGGACGGCTCATGCGGCCGTCGGCCGAACACCAGGACATCCACGAGCAGGACGCCCAGGGTGACGGCGAGGGTGATCCCCCACTCGAGTGCGGACACGTTCATATGGTTGGAGCCTCCGGTCGTCGATCAACGGCCGAGGTCTCTTCCGCCCGCGCCGACATCACGTGGACCTGCAGCACCGGTCGTCCGATGACGGACGACGTGATGACGACACCGCAGCGCAGGAGTACTCCCCTCGGGGCTGATTCTGTCAGACGATCACATCCCCAGCGAATCGGCCGGCCAAACGCTCATCCCGGTTCCGTCGTGGTGGTGGCGAACGGGTTCAGGATGAACGGGTTCTCGTCATCCAGCGACGGTGTGGTCGTGGTGGTCGACTCCGTGGTCGTGGTGGTCGTGCTCGTCGATCTGGTGGTCCGCGATGTGGTCGTGGACGTGGATGTGGCGCTGGTGGTCGACGCGGAGTAGTCGGTGTAGTACTGCGGGCCGTAGGACGGTTCCACCGAGTTGTCGGCGGTCTGCACGACGGCATAGATCAGTACACCGACCGCCAGCACCCCGGCCGCCCCGGCGGTGACCACCGCCCACGATTCCTCGTACCACGGGATCGGCGTCGGTTCACCGCGCTGGTCGTCCACCACAGCCGATGATCGTAACGAGCTTTCAGCCAGCCACGATCGAATCGCCCTGGACTGTGATCGGCGCCGGGGTCAGCGGCTCGCGCGCCGGGCCGGAGACCACCGCCCCGTCCAATCCGAAGGTGCTGCCGTGGCACGGACAGATGACCTGGGCGCCGTCGACCTTGGACACCGCGCAGCCCGGCGTGCGGGCAGACCGCCGAGAACCCGGTGAACTCACCGGCCGCCGGCTGTGTCAGCACGATGCCCTCCACGATGAGCGCCGATCCGACGGGCACCTGCGAGGTGGCCGCCAGGATGCCGGATTCCCCCTGGGCCGGCGCGGGTTCGTCCGCGGCGCCCGCGCAGGAGACCAGCGCCCCGGCCCCCATCACGGCACTCGCGCCGACGATCACGTTCCTGCGGGTCAGCGGCGGGGCCATGGGTGACATTGTCGGTGTTTCAGCGCCGGAATACCACCAGCCGCATCGCGGTGTACATGTAGACCGCCTCGCAGCAGCCGGCCAGCAGCCGGGCCAGGTGATACTGCAGGCCCGCCGCGGCCAGCGAGGTCGGCAGCGCGACGATGAATGCCGCGTAGTTGATCGCGACCACCACCACGTAGACGACCAGTTGCGGGCCGACCGTGGCGTGCGACCGGAAGTTCAGGGTCCGGTTCAGGAAGAACGCCAGCGTGAACGCGCATACGTAGCCCACCGTGAGCGCGACCGGCAGCGGCACCGCAAACCCGCTGTGCAGCACCGTCAGCAACACCATGTCCACCCCGAAGGTGAAGCTGTTGATCAGGACGAAGCCCAGGAACGTCGGGGCGACAACGGAATTCAGGCCGAATGGCAGTCGCGCGACCACCCGCGTGCAGACGAGGTGAAACCGCTCGACAATCGTCGGTACCGACTCCAGGTGATCGAGGTCGCCGGTCACAGGAGTGACTGTCCCACCGGCAGGTGACAGCCTGGTTATGCCCCGACCAACGGCCGGGTGTGACCGACAGAACCCGGCTAACCAACAGGGAGTGTGGTACCCGTTTCGTGCTCGGCGAACTGGAAGACCCGGGCTGCCGTCGCGTAGTCACACGCCAGCGCCGAACGCCCGATCAGCACCGGCCCCCCACGCAGACCGAACCTGCCTTCCACCCCGACGTAGCTGCCCGGTGGGATCGGCTCGGTGATGCAGTACAGCGTGGTGGCGGCGCCGGCGGCCGGGTCGTTGGCCAGCGCGCCGGCCACCAGTTTGACCCCGCGCTGAACCAGACCCATCAGCGGGGCGTCCGACAGCTGCGGCAGGTTTGAGTCCACCCATCCCGGGTGGGTGAGGTGGCTGACGATCGGCGACTTGGCGGCCCGCAGGCGCCGATCCAGTTCCAGTCCCCACAGCATGACCACGAGCTTCGACTGTGCGTAGGCGCCCATCACCGTCCACTTGTGGGTCCGCAGATGCAGGTCGTCCAGGTGCAGCGTGGCCGACTCGTGCGCCTGGGAACCGACCGTGACGATCTGTGCACGCACCCGGTCCACGAGCAGGTTGGTCAACGCGAACGGGCCCAGCAGGTTGGTGCCGATGGTCGTCTCGAAACCGTCGACGGTGTCGGCCCGCTTCTCGGCCAGGGTTCCGGCGTTGTTGACGAGGATGTCCACCGCCTCGATGCCGCGATCGTCGAGCAACCCGGGGAATGCCCGCACCGAGGAGAGGTCCGCCAGATCGAGTCGCAGCACCGAGGTGCGCCCGCCGATCTCGGCCGCCCGCTGCGCCCCGAGTTCGGTGTTGCGCACCGCCAGCACCACGTGCGCGCCGGCCCGCGTCAGTGCTGCCGCCGTCGCCAGTCCGACTCCGTTGGTCGCTCCGGTCACGATGACCGTCTGGCCGGTTATATCGCCAAGTCGTGCTGTCGTCCATCGGGATGCCATTGGGCCAGGCTAGCGGCGGCGATGCTGGTACCGTTCGCTGATGCTGTGGGGGCGTAATTGTGCACGGCTCGCTTTCGGGTGCGCCGGCCCGTGGTGATTCCTTCGCGGTGGCGACACGGTGGTGACCACTACGAGTGGTTGACCGCGTTCTTGGCCGCCCGCGAACTGCAGGTCGCGACCTGCAGGGTGGTTGCCTGGATCATCGGGAGCCTTGGGGCCCTCTCGGTTCTGGTGATCTTCGCCTCCGCCGGTTCCGGGCAGCCGTACCGACCGGCCATCGCGGCTCTGCTGTTCGCCGCGTGCGCGGTGATGACCGTCCTCTGGTTGCGCTCGGACTGGCCGACCCGGCGGCAATCTCAGTCCTGCCTCATCCTGGGCACCGCCCTCATCTCCGCGGTGTGCCTGCTGGAGCCCAACCCGGTTCTGGGGCTGCTGATCTCCGCGGCGTTCACGGTCACCACGTCGTATGCGATGTTCTTCCATTCCCGGACGTGGCTCGTCCCGATCTGGACGGTGCAGACCGTCACCCTGTTGGTGCTGGGCTGGCGTCTGATGGAGATCGACTATGCGCTCGCACTGGCCGGCGTCGTCTTCGTCGCGCTGATCAATTCCTTCGTTGCGTTCGCGTGCGAGCTGGTGCTGCGGATCATCGGATCGGATAAACCGCACGGTGAGATCGAACCGCTGACCGGTCTGCCCAACCGGCAGAGTTTCTATGACAGCGTGGCCACCCTGATCGGCTCACGCAGTCGCCGCGACGATCGCTACCTCATCCTCATCGTGGTGAACCTGGACAGTTTCTCCCTGCTGACCGCCATGTCGGGCAAGGCCGGCGGCAACAAGGCCCGCGTCGCGATCGGCCAGCGACTGCGCGAGACGGTACGCGGCGACGCCGTGATCGGCGCTCTCGGTGAGGCCGAGTACCTGGTCGCCGATGTGTTCACCACACCGGACCCGACACCGCTGGCCGAACGAATTCTGGGCACCATCAAGTCCGCACCGTTCCGGTTGACGGCCAGCCTGGGCGTGATCAGTACCCCGCTGAAACCGTTGACCGGCCAGGGATCTCACGATGTGCTCGACGAACTCGTCACCATCGGGACCAACGCGATGTACGAGGCACGAAAAGCCGGCGGCAACCAGATGCGGCTGCTGCTGTCACCCGCGCTGGCCACCGTCGAGGACGACGGACCCGAGGACGGTCCCGACCTCGGCCGGTCCGCTTAGGGCAGCGGGTCGGCGATGGTGATCTGGATCGGGAACTGCACGGGCCCGTCCTGTAACAGCGCGACAGTCGGGATGGCGATGGCCGCCAGGGCGACCGCGGACGCGACGACCGACTGCACGAATCGTCTTGTGGTGAGCATGTACGTGACAACACCTCGCGACGGCAGTCTCATCCCGAACGCGACGGCCGGTCGCGGCCGAATCAGGCGGTGACCAGCAGGCGGTCGCGGAACAGGTCCAGCACCTGATCGAGCGCCACCCTGGTCGGCTGCCCCGGCTCGTCGATCAGGTGCTCGGTGAGTACCGAATGCGGGGGCATCGCCCCCGCTGGATTGGCGTCCGCGCCGCTCAACTCGACCGCAACGAAGGCGTCGCCGAGTTGCTCGCGCAGGAACTCGAACCGCTCCGGCGGAACGAGTTTGTCGGAGTCGAACCGCAATCCGAGTACGGTCAGCCCGCGGGCGCAGCGCCCCTTCACGATCTCCAGGTCCGCCGGGGAGATGTCGATGGACCGCCGTTGCGTCTTCGTCAGCCCGACCGGCATCGAGGGCTGGGACAGCACCGGCGCCAGCAACACGTCATCGGTCGCCATCGCCAGCGCGTACCCGCCGGTGAAACACATCCCGACAGCCCCGACACCGGGTCCGCCGCACCGGGCGTGTTCGGAGCGGGCCAGTGCCCGCAGCCAGTCGATGACCGGCGAGGTGCGGCCGGTGGCCAGCACCACGAATTCCTTGCTGACGCAGGCCGGCACCATTGCGGACGCGAGCGTCTTGAGCGCAACCTGCGTGCTGGCGTTGGGATCCCGGCCCGGCACCCCGAACAGATGCGGGAGCACCGCGGTACAGCCGATGCCGGCTACCTGGCGCGCGAAGGCCAGTACCTTCGGAGTGATACCGGGCATCTCGGCGATCACGATGACCGCCGGGCCAGTGCCCTTGCGGTACACCGAGCGGGTCTTCCCGTCGTGGGTGAACTCGGTCCGTTCGAAATCGGACAGATCGTCATCCGACATGACAGTGCTCCTCTACTGGTCCGGTGATGAGCATCATCGGCCACAGCAGGGTGGTCGCGCCGAAGGACGCCACATCCGCGCCGGCCGGCTGCTGGGTCTGCACCTGCTTTTCCAGCGCGCGCACATCGTCGGGATGGGTGATGGTGAACACCAGGCCGATGACGATGTAGGGCAGTGCCAGCCACATCAGGGTCTCGATCATCGCCTCGACCGTGACCCGCCGGCTCAGCAGCCCGGTCATAACCCGCAGAAGCTGTAGAGCAGCAGCAGGGGCCAGGCCAGCACCGAGCCGAGGAACGGACCGGAATGCGTGAAGGCCCAGACCGTTCCGATCACCAGATACGGGACGGCCAGCAGAATCGCCAGGCCGATCCACTCCGAGATCGCCATCTCGTAACTCAAGATCCTGCGCACGGTGTCCAGCACGGCCGTCCCCCCACCCGACATGTCAGGACAGTACCGCGCGCCCCTGCGCATCAAGCACCATAATCGCAACATGCAGCGAGGTCATCGACTCGCCGTCGTCGAGGTCCACCCCCAGCGCGGACCGCACCGCGTCGAGCCGCTTGTACAACGCAGGCCTGCTGATGTGCAGCCGGGCGGCGACCGCGGCCTTGTTCCCCGCCAGTTTCAGGTACTCGCGCAGCAGATCGAGGTGTGCCGGGTCGCCGGCCAGCAGGGCCCGCAGTTCGGTCTCGGCGAAGGTCTGGACCCGTGGGTCGTCGCGCAGCAACGAGACCAGCCCGTGCAATCGGACGTCGGCGGCCCGGTAGAAAGGAAGCCCCTCGTCCTCGGCGGATCTGGCACCGCGCATGGCCAGCGCCACCTCGGCGATGTGGGCGGCTTCACCGAGGCCGGTGACGGCGTCGATCACGCCGTCGGCCGCGGGCCCCACTGCGAGCACCGCACCTGCGGTGCCGTCCACCCGGGCGATCTCGGTCCGCAGCGCCGTTCCCAGCGCCGCCAGCGCCTCCTCGGGGGGCCTGGTCACACCGAGCGCGAGCACCGCGCCGACCTCGCCGTCGCGCCTGAGCGCACACAGCCCGGTGTGACCCGAGGCGTTCACGGTGTGTGACACCGTGTCGACCAACAGCACGTTACGCCGCTGCCCGGCAACAGGATCCGATGTCGGCGTGCGGTCCACCCGGACCACCACCGGAAGGTAGCGGGCGGCGGAGCGCAAGCCGAGCGCATGGGCGCGGGCCGCCACTTCCCGCTCGTCGGCGATGCGGCCACGCGAGACATCGTCGATCAGTCCGCTCTGCGCCTGGTGGTGCAGCCCGGTCCGGTCGCGTTCGATCATCCGCTGCAGCGCCAACGCCACCGCGGCGCGCTCCAGCACCATCCGGGTGCGGTCCGGATCGGGGGACGGTTGCGGGACGATCAGCCGGCCCCACTGTTCGGCTCGCGGGCCCACCGCGGTCACCGCCCACCCTTCGGCGGTCGCCCGCAGCCGCGAGCGCCGCTCCCAGTCCCGCAGCAGGTCCGCGGGGCGCCCCCGCAGCGAGACCGCCAGCGCCCGGTGCGTCAGGTCCTCGAGCACGACGGGTTCATCGAGGATTGCGGCGGCGGCCTCGACGACGCCGGCCGCCGACGGCCGTTTCAGGCTGAGCTCGGTGAAGGTCTCGTGCACCCGACGATCGAAATCCACCCGTTCGTATTGGTCGGCGACGATCAGCCGGTGCACGGCCTCGGTCACCTCGACGAACCGCACCTGCCGGTGCAGCGCCACCAATGCCAGGTCGAACTCCGCGGCGATGACCCCCATCCCGGGGTCCAGATCTGCGTCGCCGATCTCGACAACCACCCCGAGCACCCCGGCCGCGGCCATGCCGCTGAGATACCGGCGCGGTGAATCCCGTAGCGCCGCACCGGTTGTCAGTACCAACTCACCGCCCTGCACCAACGCCGACAGGTCGGGAACGTCGCTGACATGCACCCACCGGATGGTCTCGGTGAAACGGTGCGCGCTGAGCACCTCGGGATCGCCGGCCTGGATGACCGGCAGCGCAATCACCTCGGCGACCGTCAGCTGCATTTACACAGTGTATATGCAGAGGTCAATCTGCAGACATTCCGTCACCGTTCGGGCACCGAGTCAGGCCCCAGACTGGGAAGCAACCCGACAGAAAGTGAGCTCATCGCGATGCAGGCCACCGTTCAGCACTGGAGTAACGGCACGTTCTTCGAAGGCGCCTCCGAGGCCACCGCGCCGGTGACCAATCCGGCGACCGGCCAGGTCACCGGGCAGGTGGCCCTGGGCAGCGTCGAGGACGCCCGCGCGGTGATCGATGCCGCCGCGGCCGCATTCCCGGCCTGGCGCGACACCAGCCTGGCCAAACGCACCCAGGTGCTCTTCGCCTTCCGCGAACTGCTCAACGAACGCAAGGGCGAACTCGCCGAAATCATCACCAGCGAGCACGGCAAGGTCGTCTCCGACGCCCTCGGCGAAATCACCCGCGGCCAGGAAGTCGTCGAATTCGCCTGCGGCATACCCCATCTACTCAAGGGCGGATTCACCGAGAACGCCTCCACCAAGGTCGACGTCTACTCCATCCGCCAGGCCCTGGGCCCCGTCGCCATCATCTCCCCGTTCAACTTCCCCGCCATGGTGCCCATGTGGTTCTTCCCCGTCGCCATCGCCTGCGGCAACACCGTCGTGCTCAAACCCTCGGAAAAAGACCCCTCCGCCTCACTTTGGCTGGCCGCCCTCTGGAAGGAAGCCGGCCTGCCCGACGGGGTGTTCAACGTCCTGCAAGGCGACAAAACCGTCGTCGACGAACTGCTCACCAACCCCAAGGTCAAATCGGTGTCCTTCGTCGGCTCCACCCCCATCGCCCAGTACGTCTACGCCACCGGCACCGCCGCCGGCAAACGCGTCCAAGCCCTCGGCGGAGCCAAGAACCACGCCGTCATCCTGCCCGACGCCGACCTCGACCTGGCCGCCGACGCCATGGTCAACGCCGGCTTCGGCTCCGCAGGCGAACGCTGCATGGCCATCAGCGCCTGTGTGGCCGTCGGCCCCATCGCCGACGACCTGGTCGCCAAAATCGCCGAACGCACCACACCCCTGAAAATCGGCGACGGCACACGAGACTCCGACATGGGCCCCCTGGTCACCAAAGCCCACCGCGACAAAGTCGCCTCCTACATCGACGCCGGCGAAGCCGACGGCGCCAAAGTCGTCGTCGACGGCCGCACCGTCACCCCCGACGGCGGAGCCGAAGGCTTCTGGCTCGGCCCCACCCTGCTCGACAACGTCACCCCCGACATGAGCGTCTACACCGACGAAATCTTCGGCCCCGTCCTCTCCGTCCTGCGCGTCGACACCTACGACCAAGCCCTGGAACTCATCAACACCAACCCCTACGGCAACGGCACCGCCATCTTCACCAACGACGGCGGCGCCGCCCGACGCTTACAAAACGAAGTCGAAGTCGGCATGGTCGGCATCAACGTCCCCATCCCCGTCCCCATGGCCTACTACAGCTTCGGCGGCTGGAAAGCCTCCCTCTTCGGCGACAGCCACGCCCACGGCCTCGACGGCGTCCACTTCTTCACCCGCCAAAAAGCCATCACCAGCCGCTGGCTGGACCCCAGCCACGGCGGCATCAACCTCGGCTTCCCCGAGCACGCCTGGAAACCCGTTGCCTGCCGCCGACAAATACAGTGAAAGATGGACCCATGACCACCACTCAGGACACCGCGACCCTGCCCAACGGCTTGTCGGTCGAGGACGCGCGCGCCGAGTCCGCCCGTACCTACGAACTGGACCGCGCGCACGTCTTCCACTCCTGGTCCGCGCAGGCGCAGATCAAGCCGATGACCATCGTGGCCTCGGACGGCTCCTACGTCTGGGACGGCGACGGCAACAAGCTGCTCGACTTCTCCGGGCAACTGGTCTTCACCAACATCGGCCACCAACACCCGAAGGTCGTCGCGGCCATCCAGGCCCAGGCCGCCAAGCTCTGCACGGTGGCGCCGCAGCACGCCAACGATGCGCGCTCGGAGGCGGCCCGCCTGATCGCCGAGCGCACCCCGGGCAATCTGAACAAGGTGTTCTTCACCAACGGCGGTGCCGACGCCGTCGAGCACGCGGTGCGGATGGCACGGCTGCACACCGGCCGCTACAAGGTGCTGAGCCGGTACCGCTCCTACCACGGTGGCACCGACACCGCGATCAACCTGACCGGCGACCCGCGCCGCTACCCGAACGATTACGCCAGCAGCGGCGTCGTGCACTTCAACGGTCCGTTCCTGTACCGCAGTTCGTTCCATGCCGAGAACGAGCAGCAGGAGTCCGAGCGCGCGTTGGAGTACCTCGACCGCCTCATCCAGCACGAGGGCGCGTCGTCGTTCGCCGCGATCATCCTCGAGTCGGTGCCCGGCACCGCGGGCATCATGGTGCCGCCGCCCGGGTACATGGCCGGCGTGCGAGAGATCTGCGACAAGTACGGCATCGTGATGATCGCCGACGAGGTGATGGCCGGATTCGGGCGCACCGGAGAATGGTTCGCGATCCAGAACTTCGGCGTGACACCCGATCTCATCACGTTCGCCAAGGGCGTCACGTCCGGTTACGTCCCGCTGGGCGGCGTGGCGATCAGCGAAGAGATCGCAGCCACCTTCGCCGACCGCGCCTACCCGGGCGGCCTGACCTACTCCGGTCACCCGCTGGCGTGTGCGGCGGCCGTGGCCACCATCAACGCGATGGAAGACGAGGGCATGGTGGCCAACGCCAAGCGCATCGGCTCCGACGTGCTCGGCCCCGGTCTGCGCGAGCTGGCCGGCAAGCATCGTTGCGTGGGCGAGGTCCGCGGCCTCGGGGTGTTCTGGGCGATCGAGCTGGTGGCCGATCAGCAGACGCGTGAACCACTGGCGCCCTACGGCGGCTCGAGTCCCGCGATGAATGCGGTCATCGCCGCGTGCAAGTCCGGCGGGCTGTTACCGTTCGCGAACTTCAATCGCATCCACGCCGTGCCGGCCTGCAACATCACCGACGACGAGGTGCGCGCGGGCCTGGCGATCCTGGACACCGCGCTGGGCGCGGCGGTCTGACTTACGCCCGCAGCAGGTGCGCGCCGAGCAGTTCGCGTGCCTCCTGCGGGATCGGCATCGGGCCGTCATCGCCGAGCATCACCAGGACGGTGTCGCACAAACCGACGCAGTCCTCGCCGACGAACAACGCCGTCGACACCACATACGAGGTCCGGCCCAGCCGTCCGATGCCCAGGCCGGTCTCGATGGTCGACGGCCAGTGCACCTCCGCCAGGAAATGCACCACGTTGTTGGCCGTCACCAGCCGGATCGTGCGGGTCG
>JAXHOA010000118.1:0-32388 GCA_034520035.1 Mycobacterium sp.
GAATATTCGCTTCACTGGGGTCCGCCGGCTGTGTGTTCCGGGGCCGGTGTGTTGATCGTTCGATAGTGGACGTGGGGGCCAGCGGTGGCGTGGTTGGGGGCCACCGTTCTTAGGCTCCTTCCGTCGTGCGTATAGGGCGCACGGCGGAAGGAGTGACCATCAATGGTACGGAAGATCAAAGCGAAACTCGTGCTGCAGTTGCGCGCTGACGGCCTGTCCGGACGGGCGATCGCGACATCACAGGCGATGTCGCGCAAGAGCATTACGGAGGTGCTGGAGGCCGCCGACGCAGCTGGCGTCGGTTGGGACGACGTCGCTGACCTCGGGGAGGGTGAGGTGTACGCCTTGTTGTTCCCGGGGCGCGGTGAGCACGAGAGTGTGTTCGCCCAGCCGGACTGGGATCGAGTCCATAAGGAGTTGGCCCGGGTTGGGGTGACGCTGAAGCTGTTGCACGGCGAGTATGTCGATTCCGGTGCGGTGGCCGGTGAGCCGGTGATGGGCTACGACCGGTTCTGCCGGATTTATCAGCGTCACGTGCTGGTCACCGGTGTCGCCTCCCGGGTCGGGCATAAGGCCGCCCAGACCGTCGAGGTCGACTGGTCCGGGCCGACGATGGGGCTGCGTGACCCGACCAGCGGCACGACCATCACGGTGTATCTGTTCGTGGGGTGCCTGCCGTTTAGTAGGTATGCGTTCGTGGAGCCGACCCTGGACATGAAGCAGGACACCTGGCTGCGGGCACATGTGGCGATGTTCGAGGCGTTGGGCGGTTCGGTGCCGAGGATCGTGTCGGACAACTTGAAGACCGGTGTGATCACCCATCCCCGCGACGGCGAGATCGTGCTCAACGATGCCTACCGGGAGATGGCGGCGCACTACTCGGCGGCGGTGCTGCCTGGGCGCGTGCGCCACGCCAAAGACAAAGCGAGCGTGGAGAACACGGTGTGGCATGTCGCCATGCGGATCATCGCGGACCTACGTGATGAACAGTTCGCCACGTTGCCGGAGTTGACGGCAGCCATCACCACCCGGGTGGCTGCCTACAACCAGGAACCCTTCCAGAAGCGGCCAGGCTCGCGGGCCAGTGTGTTCGCGACTGAGGAGCAGCCGCTGCTGACCGGGCTGCCGCAGGTGGCCTACGAGATCAGCCGGTGGGTATATGGGCGCCGGGTCGTACGCAACGGACACGTGGTGTGGGGGAAGAACTTCTACTCCGTACCGTTCGCCCACGTCGGCACCGCCGCGGTCGACCTGCGCATCACCGACCAAGAACTGCAGGTCAACCTGCGCAGCCAGCAGCGGGTCACCAGCCACCTGCTGCTGCCCGAGGGCTCGGCCAGCGAGTACCGCACCAATGACGCCGACCTTCCCGCCGGCGACAGGTACCGCCAGTGGGACCCCGAACGGGTCCGGGACTGGGCCCAGCGGATCGGTGGATCGGCGGTGATCGTGGTCAACAGGATCTTCGAATCCGTCCCGGTCGACGAGCAAGGCCTCGACGCCGCCCTGGCCGTGCTGCGACTTTCGCGGCGGTTTCTCCGCGCAACGGGTCGAGGCGGCGTGCCGGCTCGCGTTGGCGGGCCGGGTGCGCTCCCCGCGCTACGTCCATCTGAAGCCGATTCTGGCCACCGGCCAAGACACGACCACCATCGAGCTGCGGGCGCCACGGAGCGAACCACCCGAAGAAGGCGGCTACGTGCGCGGGGCCGACTACTACGCCGGCGAGCCCCGAGTAAGCAGGAATCGACACCGAAACCAAACGCAAGCTCCGCGAGATGGGAGCCACACCCCTGCTCGAGGCACTCGGAAGGATACGACGACACCCTGGCCCTAGGAATGGGCTTCTAAGAGCGCCTGCGCCTCGTCGTCGACGAGGCGCACTCGTCGTTCAACCACGCCAAGATCGACGGTCTGATCCGCCGTGCGGGGCTGCGCTACCCAGCCGCGGACCTGCGCCGGCTGGACTTGGTCGATGAACGCGGTCTGGACCGCAACGTGATCGCCCAGCTCGGGACATGTTCGTTCGTCGAACGTCAGCAGAACGTCGTGTTCCAGGGCTTCACCGGCTCCGGGAAGTCGTATCTGGGGTGCGCGTTGGCCAAACAGGCCTGCCAGCACCGGATCCGGGCCCACTACATCCGCATGCCCGACCTTGAAGAGACCTGGGCCCTGGCCCGGGACAAGCCGCAGGGGACCACGAAGTTCCTCACGAAGTACGCAGCCTTCACCCTGCTGGTGATCGACGAATGGCTACTCGATCATCCCGACGATCAGATGCGGAGCATGCTGCTCGAGCTACTCGAACGCCGCTACGACACCGCCTCGACCGTGTTTTGCACCCAGTACGCGAAGAAGGACTGGCACCAACGTCTCGGATCGGGAGTCCACGCCGACGCCATCATGGACCGAATCGTGCACAACACCATCTGGGTCGATACCGGCAACCACAACATGCGTGAACACGCCACACTGAACCAGTGAAAACAGCCGGTGGGGACCACTGGCCCCCAAGCACACCGCTACTGGCCCCCACCGGCACTATCACCGACCCGAACAGCAATATCCGGTGGTCCCCAAGCCTGGAAATACTCATCTAGCACAAAGGCGACATGTACCCGGGGCGCGACGGGGAAAGCATCGTGAGCCAGGCACTATTCGATCGCGTCCAAGAAGTGCTCGACGCGCACGCAGCGCCGCGGGCAGCAGGATCGCATCCATCAGCACTACCTCAAGGGCATGCTCTTCTGCCAACGCTGCCATGCCGTAGGACGAACGTCGCGGATGATCTACACCCAGACCAAGGGCAACGGTGGGCTCTACGAGTACTTCGCGTGCCGTGGGCGTCAAGACAAGCTGTGCGATCTGCCCCACCTCCGTGTTGAGCTTGTCGAAAGGGCCGTTGCTGATCACTACGCGACCCTTGAACTACCCGCCGACTTCATCCAAGACGTGCGCGGCAGGCTCGAAGAGTCCGTCGGCGACTCGCAAGCAAGCACGCGCGAGCTGCACGCGAGCCTGACCCGTCGCCTCAAACAGGTCGAGACGAAAGAATCCCGTCTCATCGACCTAGCAGCCGATGGCGACATGCCGCGCGACAAGATTCGGACCAAACTCAACGCTCTGAAACTCGAGCGCGCCAACATCGAAGCCAGCTTGACCAGCACAGGTGAAGAACTGATGCTCGGAGCAGCTGTACTGCGCGACGCGCTGCATTTGGTCGAAGACCCACAGTCGCTGTACGCGATGGTCCCGGACGACGTCCGCCGCCACCTCAATCAGACGTTCTATGAACAGCTATACATCGATGACACGGAGATCATTGACGGCCCGAGGACGCCGCTTTTTGCCGACCTGCACGCGGCGAAGCGCGTATTTATGGAACGTCAGGGTGACCGTGCCGCGAAGCCAAACAGGCGCGGCACGAACATCACGTCAGAAACGAAGAAAACCCCTGTCAAACAGGGGTTCTTCGTACTACCGGAACGGACTCGCTCACCTTGGCCAGTGTCCTTTCGGACACTGGTTCGAGTAAGAACGTTCTGGTCGGGCTGACAGGATTTGAACCTGCGACCACTTGACCCCCAGTCAAGTGCGCTACCAAGCTGCGCCACAGCCCGAGTTGCCTTCCGGGATCGCCGGTAGGCGGTCGAAACTCTACCTCAGCCCCCTACTCAAATCCCAACCGCGTCATCCATACCCAATCGGGGTATCAAGGACGGGTGGCGCAGACCCGTGATGACACTCCCCTGTGGCTGTTCGCCGACCAGCTCGGCCCCGCCACCTACGGCGGCGAGCACGCCCACCGTGAGGTGCTGCTGGTGGAGGCGACCTCGGCGCTGGCCAAGCGCCGCTATCACCGACAGAAACTCCATCTGGTGCTGTCGGCCCTCAGGCACGCCGCGCACGACCTCGACGACCGCGCCACCCTCCTCCAGACAGACACCTACACCGACGCGCTGCACCAGTTCAAGCGACCGGTGCTGGTGTTCGAACCCACCTCGCATGCCGCCGAGCAGTTCGTCCACCGGCTCCACAAGGACGGTCTGGTCGCCGACATCCTGCCCACCCCGACGTTCGCGCTACCGCGCAAGGACTTCCAGGACTGGGCCGGCCAGCGAACCCGCTTCCGGATGGAGGACTTCTACCGCGACCAGCGCCGCCGCTTCGATGTCCTGATGGAGGGCAAGGACCCGGTCGGCCGCCGATGGAACTACGACGAGGACAACCGCGAACCCCCGCCGAAGAAGCAGAAGACCCTCGACGTCCCCGCCCCATACCAACCGCGCGAGGACGATATCGACGAGCAGGTCCGCCGCGACCTGGACCGGATGGACCTCGACACCGTCGGCACCGACGGCCCGCGCCTGTTCGCCGTCACCCCCGCCGAGGCCAAGCGTGCGCTGACCCGCTTCATCGAACACCGGCTGCCGGCCTTCGGCCGCTACGAGGACGCCATCATGGGCGAGGACTGGGCGATGTCGCACTCGCTGCTGTCCGTGCCGCTCAACCTGGGCGTGTTACACCCACTCGACGCGGTGGAAGCCGCCGAGCAGGCCTACCGGGACGGGCGGGCACCGCTGGCCGCCGTGGAGGGCTTCATCCGGCAGATCCTCGGCTGGCGCGAATACATGTGGCACCTGTACTGGCACTTCGGGCCCGATTACACCGCCGATAACAACGAGCTGAACGCCCGCACCCCGCTACCGGACTGGTGGGCCGATCTCGACGCCGACGCCGTCACCGCGCAGTGTCTGCACCACGCTCTCAAGGGCGTCCGAGACCGGGGCTGGAACCACCACATCCAGCGCCTCATGGTGCTCGGCAGCCATGCCCTGCAGCGCGGCTACCGGCCCGATGCGCTCACCGACTGGTTCGCCACCGCCTACGTCGATGGCTTCCGCTGGGTGATGCCCACCAACGTGGTGGGGATGAGCCAGCACGCCGACGGCGGCCTCCTCGCGACCAAGCCCTATACCTCCGGCGGTGCCTACCTCAACAAGATGAGCGACCACTGCGGTGACTGCGCGTTCGACCCGAAGAAACGCCTCGGGGACGACGCGTGCCCGTTCACCGCCGGCTACTGGGCCTTCACCCATAAGCACCGGGACCTGTTGGCCCGCAACAACCGGACCCGTCGAGCCGTATCGACGATGGACCGGCTCACCGACCTCGACGCCCTCTTGGACCAGGAGTCAGCGCGTGACCGCTTCTGACTCGGTCTCACCGGCCGCCACGGCCCCGGCCTCCGGGGCAAACCGTGGAGCGCGCGTCACCCGCCAGGCGTAGATCACCAGCGACACCCACAGCACGACGATCAGCGAGTAGATCGCCGTCGACCACGGCCACTGGATGTCGAAGAAATGCACCAGCTTCTGGCTGTTGGTCAGCACGATGACACCGCCGACCGCGGTGCCCAACAACGCCGGGCTGACCTTGGTCACCAGCCACGCCGCGAACGGGGCCGCGATCACACCGCCGACCATCAGCCCGACGACCACCGGCCAGTTCTCCAGGAACTCCTGACGCAGGCCGATCAGGAAGCCGAGTGACGCCGACACCGAGACCAGGAATTCGGATGCGCTGACCGAGCCGATGACCGTCCTGGGCGCCGTCTTGCCCTGGGAGAGCAAGGTACTGGTCGTCACCGGGCCCCAGCCGCCGCCGCCCGAGGCGTCGATGAATCCGCCGAACAGCCCCAGCGGGGCCAGGAACTTCGTGCTGTGGCTGGTCCCCCGCCCACCGAACGTCAGCGGTGTCCGCAGCGAGAACCGCAGCAGCACGTACAGACCGATCGCCATCAGGATGGCGGCCATCAGTGGAGCGGCATGTTCGGTGGCCAACGACGACAACACCGTCGCCCCCAGGAAGGCGCCGATCGCGCCGGGCACACCCAGCTTCGCCACCAGCGCCCACTCGATGTTCTTGAACTTCCAGTGCGACAGCCCCGAGGCGAACGTGGTGCCGACCTCGGCGAGGTGCACCGCGGCGCTGGCCTGCGCGGCGCCGACGTTGGAGAGCACCAGCAGGGTGGTGGCGGTGACGCCGAACGCCATGCCGAGCGCGCCGTCCACGAGCTGGGCACCGACACCGACAAGCGTGAAGATGATGAGCGAACGCACTGGTTCGGCTGCTTTCGATCAGGAGGCCACGGGCGGCCTTGAGACGGGTGGGGCGGACGTCAGGGACGTCGACAACACCACTCGTCGAAAGCCATCAACCGGCGCGACGGCCAGAACGGCTCGAGCGCGCACAACTCGGACGGTGACGCCGCGAAAGCGCGTTCACTCATCGGAGTCCTCCCAGATTCTCAAGCCGCAGGCCAGACTACACGGACAACAACCGATACAGCCCAATCAATCCCACCACGACAATCACGGCCCGCAACGCACCTGGGGACAGCCGCCGCCCGTAGTGGGCACCGAGGAAGCCGCCGATCAGCGATCCCACCGCGATCAGCCCGGCCGCCACCCAACTGATCCGGTCGAACGCCACCGTCGTGTAGGCCACCGCGGCGACCACGTTGACCAGCAACGACAGCAGATTCTTGGCCGCATTCATGCGCTGCATGTCCTCGGGCAGCAAGGCACCCATGACCGCCACCAGCAGGATGCCCTGCGCCGCGGTGAAGTAGCCGCCGTAGATGCCGACGGCGAACGTTCCTGCCACCAGCGCGGTCATCCGGGCCGCCGACACATGGTCGGCGGTCTGGCCCGATGCGTCGGCCCGCCGGCGCGCCCATGCCTGGATGCGCGGCCCCAGCAGCACCAGGACCAACGCGAGGATCAGCAGCACCGGCACGATACGGGTGAACACCTTTTCCGGCAGGTGCAGCAGCAGCCAGGCCCCGAGGCCGGCGCCCACCAGCGAGGCCGGGATCTGCCAGCGCAGCCGGCTCCACTGGCCGCGCAGTTCGCGGCGGTAGCCCCAGGTGCCCGACACACCGCCGGCGACCAGCCCGACGGCGTTCGACATCGTCGCGGTCACCGGGGGGAAGCCGAGGGCGACCAGGGTCGGGAAGGTGATCAGGGTGCCCGAGCCGACAATCGCGTTGATCGCTCCGGCACCCACCCCCGCCAGCGCGATCAGAATCATGTGGGCGGTCGACACTGTGGCCACCCTACCCACGCGATAGTCGCTACTTCCGGGCGGAGCGCTTCTCCCGGACCCGCACGTTGATCCGGATCGGGCTGCCCTCGAACCCGAATGTCTCACGCAGCTTGCGCTCCAGGAACCGGCGGTATCCGGCCTCCAGGAAGCCACTGGTGAACAACACGAACGTCGGTGGGCGCGAGGCCGCCTGGGTGGCGAACAGGATGCGGGGCTGCTTACCGCCGCGCACCGGCGGCGGGGTCGCGGCGACGATCTCCTTGAAGAACGTGTTCAGCCGCCCAGTGGGGATGCGGGCATCCCAGGACTGCAACGAGGTTTCCAGTGCGGGAACCAGCTTCTGCACGGCGCGACCGGTTTTGGCGGAGATGTTGACCCGCGGCGCCCACTGCAACTGGGCCAGTTCCCGGTCGATCTCCTTGTCCAACAGGTAGCGCCGGTCCTCATCGACCAGATCCCATTTGTTGAACGCCAGCACCAACGCACGCCCGGCCTCGATCACCATGGTCAGCACCCGCTGGTCCTGCTCGGTGAGCGGCTGCGAGCCATCGATCAGCACGACCACCACTTCGGCGGCGTCGATGGCGCTGTGGGTGCGCACCGAGGCGTAGAACTCGTGCCCGCTGGCCTGGCCCACCTTGCGCCGCAGCCCGGCGGTGTCGATGAAGCGCCATGGCTTGCCGCCCAACTCGATCAGCGAGTCGACCGGATCCACCGTGGTCCCCGCGACGTCATGCACCACCGAACGCTCGTCACCGGACAGCCGGTTCAGCAGTGAGCTCTTGCCCACGTTGGGTTTACCCACCAGCGCGACGCGTCGCGGACCGCCGGGACCACCCGCGACCTCGGAGGCCTCGGGCAACTTCTCCAGCACGCTGTCCAACAGATCGGCGACACCGCGGCCGTGCATGGCACTGATCGGGTACGGCTGCCCGAGTCCCAGCGACCACAGTGCGGCCGCATCGGATTCACCGCGCTCGTTGTCAACCTTGTTGGCCGCCAGGAACACCGGCTTCCCGGCACGCTGCAGGCGCTTGGCCGCGGCCTCGTCGGCTGAGGTCGCGCCGGTGACGGCGTCGACGACCATGACGATGGCATCGGCGGTCTGCATGGCGATGGACGCCTGCTCGGCCACCTTCTGCTGCAGGCCCTTCGCGTCGGGTTCCCAACCCCCGGTGTCCTGGACCACGAACCGGCGGCCCAGATACTGCGCGTCATAGGAGACCCGGTCGCGGGTCACTCCGGGAATGTCCTGGACGACGGCCTCGCGGCGGCCCAGGATCCGGTTGACCAACGTGGACTTGCCGACATTGGGGCGTCCCACCACGGCCAGCACCGGCGGCGGAGCAAAATCCTCCTCGACGCCGTCGTCCTCGAATGATCCTTCTGCCCAGTCACTTTCGTCGTACCAGGTGCCGTCTTCGCTCATCGGTGCGCTCCGGCCCGCTGCTGTACCAGCTCTTGTAGGTGATCGATCACCTGTGCCTCGTTCATATCGCTGGTGTCCACGATCACCGCGTCCTGCGCGGCCCGCAGCGGCGATAGGGCGCGGGTCGAATCGAGATGGTCACGGCGCTTCACGTCGGCGAGCACGGCCTCGTAGGAATCCTCGATGCCGTTCGCCATGTTCTGCGCGTGGCGCCGCTGAGCACGCACCTCCGCCGACGCCGTCAGGAAGATCTTCACGTCGGCGTCCGGCAGCACCACGGTGCCGATATCGCGACCCTCGACCACCACCCCGCCATCCCCGGCCGCCAGCTTGCGCTGCAGCTGCACCAGCCGGGCCCGCACCGCGGGCACCGCGGAAACCGCCGACACCGCGCCGGTGACCTCGTCACCGCGAATCTCGAGCGAAACATCTTCTCCGGCAAGAAAAGCCCGGTCCTCGTCGGGGTCGTAGCCGACGGCCAGGTCGACATCGGCGGCGATGGCGGCGACCCGCTGCGCATCGGTGACGTCCGCCCCGGCACGCAGCACCGCGAGCGTGACAATCCGGTACATGGCCCCCGTGTTCAGGTAGCGCAAGCCCAGGGTGCGCGCCAAACCACGTGACACCGAGGACTTTCCGGTTCCGGCCGGTCCGTCCAGGGCAATCATCAGCACGTCGCTCACATTCCCACCGCCTGGTACAGCTCGCCGATTTCCTTGCGGGTCAACACCCGGATATTGCCCGGCCGGGTAGCGCCCAGCTCGACAGCACCGATGCTGGTGCGCACCAGACTCTCGACCGGAAAACCCACCGAGGCCAGCAACCGGCGCACCAGGCGTTTGCGGCCCTCGTGCAGTGTCACTTTCACCATCGTCTTGCCGGGAAGGGTGTCCACGACCGCGAAGTCGTCGAGCGCGATCGGCCCGTCGTCCAGTTCCACCCCGGCGCGCAGCTTCTTGCCGAGCCCGCGCGGCACCGAGCCCACGACGGTGGCCAGATAGGTCTTGGGCACCTCGTAGGACGGGTGCATCAGGCGATGGGCGAGCTCACCGTCGTTGGTCAGGATCAGCAGTCCCTCGGTCTCGGCGTCCAGGCGCCCGACGTGGAACAGGTTCTTGTTCCCGCGCACCCGGTGCTCCACCAGATCCCCGACGCACGGCCGGCCCCGGTCATCCGACATCGTCGAGTGCATACCGCGTTCCTTGTTGATCGCCAGATACACCAGGGTGTCGTCGAACTGCACCTTGCTGCCGTCCACCCGGATCTCCGAGTTCTCGGTGTCCACCCGGGTTCCCAGCTCGGTGACGATGCGACCGTCCACCTCGACGCGGCCGTCGAGAATCATCCGTTCAGCCACGCGACGGGAGGCAATTCCCGCCTGCGACAGCACTTTCTGCAACCGCACACCATCCGGCTCGACCATGTCAATCCTTGTCCACATCGAAACCCGACTGCTTGCCGGGTGCAGCAGCCGAACCGTCGAGCTTCGCGAAGCGCGGTTCGGCACTGAGGTTTTCACTCAGGTCATCGATGACATCGACATCGGGCAACAGGGGCGCGATATCGGGTAGATCTGCCAACGAGGACAGTCCGAGCCGTTCCAGGAACAGCTCGGTGGTGGCGAAAGTGACGGCGCCACTGTCGGAGTCATTACCCGCTTCGGTGATCAGACCGCGGGCCACCAGCGTGCGCACCACGGCGTCGACGTTGACGCCGCGCACCGCGCTGACCCGGGCGCGGGTCACGGGTTGCCGGTAGGCCACCACCGCCAGCGTCTCCAGGGCGGCACGGGTCAGCTTGGACCGCGAACCGTCGAGCAACAGCCGCTCCACATACGGGGCGTAGCGGGCGCGGGTATACATCCGCCAGCCGCCACCGGTCTCGCGCAGATCGATACCACTGCCCCGCCCGGTCAGCTCGGCGGCCAGCTCGGCGAGGGTGGCCGCCACCCGGTCCTCGGTGTTGTCGGTGGCCGAGGCCAACGCCTCGACCGTCACCGGGGTGTCCACCACCAGCAGCAACGCCTCGATGACCGCGCGGAACTCGGCGTCATCGAGCACCTCGACGGTCGGCTCCGGGGTCCCGTCGGCGATCAACTCGGCGTCCGAGCCCGGGGCCGGGTCGACGCCCGGTTCGGTATCGGTCACATCGTTGGTCATGAGTCTTCTTCCACTGCGGCTGCGAGGTGTTCGTTGGTTGGCCGATCTCCGGTCCACGAAACCTGGAGCACACCAAGCGGTTCTACTTGCTCGAATGCTACCGCCCTGGCCCGGTACAGCTCCAATAGCGCCAGGAACCGGCCGACGACCTCCATCGAGCCCTCGCAGTCGGCCACCAGCTCCGAGAACGACGCCCACTGCCCCACGCCGCGCAGCTCGAGGAGCCCCATCAGGCGCTTCGCCTGCTCGGGCACCGACACCGACTGGACGTGCAGATGGTCCAACCGCACCGTCGGCACCTGCCGCGGGGTGAACGCCGTCGCGGCGATCTGCGCGAACCGGTCGGCGTCCACACCCAGCATGACCTCGGGTAACAGCTCGTCGAACTGGGGTTCCAGGGAGACCGCGCGCGGGTAACTGCGCAGCGCGGCGGCCTCCAGCTCGGCGAACATCAACGGCGACGTGCTTGAACGCGCGGTACTGCAGCAACCGCGCGAACAACAGATCGCGCACCTCCAGCAGGGCGAGATCCTCCTCGTCGTGCACCTCACCGGCCGGCAGCAACCGGGCGGCCTTGAGGTCCAGCAGTGTGGCGGCAATCACCAGGAACGCCGTGGTCTCGTCGAGCTCGAGCTGGCGGCCGATCTCCTTGGTGTAGGCGATGAACTCATCGGTCACCTGGTGCAGCGCGACCTCGGTGACGTCGAGGCGGTGTCCGAAGATCAGCTGCAGCAGCAGATCGAATGGGCCCTCGAAGTTGCTCAGCCGGACCTGGAAACCCTGGGCGGCCTCCGGAGCGTCGGGAGCAGCCGCGTCGCTCACGCGGTTGCCTCGCAGGCTCGGCTCCCCCGTGTCCATCTATGGTTCGCTCCGCAAGCGTCGCTCACGACCCGAACCGGGCGATGACCTCGCGGGCCAAGGCCCGATATGCCAGGGCACCAGTCGATTTCGGTGCCCAGCTGGTGATCGGCTCACCGGCCACACTGGTTTCCGGGAATCGCACGGTGCGGGTGATGACGGTGTCGAACACCAGATCGCCGAACCGCTCGACCACCCTGGCCATCACCTCGCGGGCGTTGACGGTCCGATGGTCGAACCGGGTGACCAGGATGCCGCTGATCTCCAGCTTGGGGTTGAGCCGGTCCTTGACCTTCTCGACGGTGTCGGTGAGCAGCGCCAGCCCGCGCAGCGAGAAGTACTCGCACTCGGTCGGGATGATCACGCCATCGGAGCAGGCCAGCCCGTTCACGGTGAGCAGGCCGAGCGACGGCTGGCAGTCGATGAGCACGTAGTCGTAGCGATCCAGCACCGGGTACAGCGCACGGGCCAGCGACTGCTCGCGGCCCACCTCGTTGACCAGCTGGATCTCCGCGGCCGACAGGTCGATATTGCTGGGCACCAGGTCCAGCCCGGGGACCCGGGTGTTGATGATCACCTGTTCGATGGACACCCGCGGCTCGATCAGCAGGTTGTGCACGGTGTGGTCGAGTTCGTAGTGCGGCACCCCGAGCCCCGCGGACAGCGCGCCCTGCGGGTCCAGGTCGACCAGCAGTACCCGGCGGCCGTATTCGGCCAGGCTGGCACCCAGGTTGATCGTCGAGGTGGTCTTGCCGACACCACCCTTCTGATTGCACATCGCGATGACCTTCGCGGGTCCGTGCACGCTGCGTGGGCGGGGTTCGGGAATGTTGCGGGGCGGGCGGCCGGTAAGGCCGATCTCCGGGGCCGCTTCGTCTTCGCTCACGCTGCAGCCACGCAGATCGGGTGGCCCTCATCCATGGCGAACATCGCAGCAGAGTCTAGCTGTGGATAACAGTCCCGTACTGCAGACCCGCTGGCTAATGTCGCAGGTATGAGCCTGACCAGACGGCTGCCGTTCCTGCGCTGGTCGTTCATCCGGCTGGCCTGGGGCGCCCGCAACATCACCACCACGGGTCAGATCGGCGACGGCCGGGAAGCTGCCGCCGCGGACTTCGTGGAGAGCCGGGCCCGCGCCGGGGACCTCGACGACGTCATCGCCGCCATCGACCGCTTCGCCTACGAGCACTCCTATCTGATCAACGTCGGCGACGAGAAGGGCCTGCTGCTGGACGCCGCCGTCCGGCGGGCATCGCCGTCGACCGCGCTGGAGCTGGGCACCTACTGCGGATACGGCGCGCTGCGCATCGCCCGGGCCGCCCCGCAGGCCCGCGTGTTCTCGGTGGAGTTGTCGGCGGCCAACGCCGAGGTGGCCGGCCGGATCTGGGCACACGCCGGCGTCGCAGACCGGGTCAGCTGTGTCGTCGGCACCATCGGGGACGGTGGCGCCACCCTGGACGCGCTGGACTTCGCGCCCGGTGAGCTGGACTTTCTGTTCCTCGACCACGACAAGGACGCCTACCTGAATGATCTGCAGGCCATCCTGTCCCGGGGGTGGTTACGTACCGGGGCCGTGGTCGTCGCCGACAACGTCGGGATCCCCGGCGCCCCGCGGTACCGCGCGTACATGAAAGAACACCAGGGCACCTCGTGGCGGACCGTCGAGCACAAGACGCACGCCGAGTACCAGACGCTGCTGCCCGATCTGGTGCTGGAGTCCGATTATCTGGGCGGTTAACGGGCCCGCGGGTGCGCCCCTGCCCACACTTCACGTAACGCGCTGACGGTCACCAGCGTGTAGATCTGCGTGGTGGTCACCGAGGCGTGCCCCAACAGTTCCTGCACGACGCGCACATCGGCGCCGCCGTCGAGCAGATGGGTGGCGAACGAGTGCCGCATGGTGTGCGGTGAGACCGCCGAGGCGATCCCCGCCGCATCGGCGGAATCCTGCAGCACCTGCCACGCGCTCTGCCGGGACAGCCGGCCACCGCGGGCGTTGAGGAAGATGCCCGGGGTGCCCTTGCCGCGGCGGGCCAGGTCGGGGCGTCCGCGCACCAGGTAGGTGTCCAGGGCGCTGACCGCGGGCCTGCCGATGGGCACCAGGCGCTGCTTGCCGCCCTTGCCGCGCAGCAGCACCGAGCGGGATTCGGTGTCCACATCGTCGATGTCCAGGCCGACCGCCTCGGAGATCCGGGCGCCGGTGGAATACAGGACTTCCAGCAGCGCGCGGTTGCGCAGGGTCAGGGGCCCGTCGGATTCGCGCTCGCCGCCGGCGGCCTCCAGCAGCGAGACGACTTCGTCGAGGGTGAGGCTCTTGGGCAGCCGCCGGGTCGGGGTGGGGGGTTTGACGGCGCGAGCGACATCGACCTCCACGACGCCCTCCGCGGCGAGGAAGCGGTGCAGCCCGCGGACGGCGACGAGGGTGCGGGCCGCGGACACCGCCGACAGCGCGGTGATGCCGTTGTCCGGGTCGCCCTTGCGCAGCGCGATCAGGAAGTCGCTGACATCGGTCTCCCCGACCGCCCGCAGATCGGCGATGCCGCGACCGGTCAGGTGTTCGGCGTAGCGGCGCAGGTCGCGCCGGTAGGAGCTCAGGGTGTTGGCCGCGACGCCACGCTCGATGGTCAGGTGGTCCAGATAGCCCTGGATCTGTTCGTCGAGCACACCCATCGCGGTCGTCACGGTTCAGTCCTGTCGGGCCGCGAACGCGTCGGGCAGATCCGTCCACGGGCTGTCCACAGGTCGCAGCGCGGACCGGTCGGAAACCGCGTACGCGGACAGAATACCGGCCACCGCAATCGAATTGACGATCTCACCGGCCAGTACCTGCTGCACCGCTGCAGCGAGGGGCAGCCAGTCCCGTGTCAGATCGGCCTCTTCGTGCTCGGCGTCGGGCCGCCCGATCTCGGAGAGCCCGGTGGCCAGGAAGATCCGCACGCTCTCGTCGCTGAAACCGGGTGAGGTCACGATGTCGGCCAGCACCGACCAGTTCTCGGCGGCCAGGCCGGCTTCCTCGTGCAGTTCCCGGGCGGCGGTCAGCGCCGGGGCTTCCCCACCCACATCGAGCAGGCCGGCCGGTATCTCCCAGAGCCGGCGACTCACCGGGTGCCGGTACTGGTAGACCATGGCCACCCGATCGTTGTCGTCGAGTGCGACGACCGCGACCGCACCGAAATGCTCGACCACCTCGCGCCGGGCCACCGCGCCTCGGGGCATCTGCACCTCGTCGAGGCGAAGAGCGAGAATCTTTCCGGCGTAGACGGTCTCGCTGGACTCGGTGACGAAATCGTGTTCAGCCACGGTGGGCCGGTTCGGCTTCCTCGACCTCGGCGCCGTTGGAGCGCGACAGTTGCTCCAACGGGAGCAGCTCGCCGGCCTTGTAGTCCAGTGCCGCGCCGATGAAGGCCGCGAACAACGGATGCGGACGGGTCGGGCGGCTCTTGAGCTCGGGGTGCGCCTGGGTGCCCACCAGGAACGGATGCACATCGGCGCCGTACTCGACGAATTCGACCAGGTGCCCGTCCGGCGAGGTGCCGGAGAACTTCAGCCCGCTCTCGGCGATCCGGTCCCGGTAGGTGTTGTTGACCTCGTAGCGGTGCCGATGCCGTTCGGAGACCTCGGTGGCGTCATAGGCCTGCGCCACAATCGATCCCGGCTCCAACACCGCCGGGTAGGCGCCCAGGCGCATGGTGCCGCCCAGGTCGGCCTCACCGGCGACCGCGTCGAGCTGATCGGCCATGGTGGCGATCACCGGGTCCGGGGTGTCCGGATCGAACTCGGCGGAGCTGGCCTCGGTCAGCCCCACCGACCGCGCCGCCTCGATGACGATGCACTGCAGACCCAGGCACAGCCCGAGCACCGGCACACCCCGCTTGCGGGCGTACCGGATGGCACCGATCTTGCCGTCGATGCCGCGGATGCCGAAGCCCCCGGGGATCAGCACGCCGTGCACATCCTCGAGCGCGGCGATGGCGCCGGCGTCGGTCTCGCAGTCGTCGGAGGCGATCCACCGGATGTCGACCTTGGCGCGATGGGCGAACCCGCCGGCGCGCAGCGCCTCGGCCACCGACAGGTAGGCATCGGAGAGGTCGATGTACTTGCCCACCAACGCGATCCGGACGGTCTCCTGGGGTTCGTGCACGCGTTGGAGCAGGTCGTTCCACTGCGTCCAATCGACGTCGCGGAACGGCAGGTTGAGCTTGCGCACGACGTAGGCGTCGAGTTCCTCGCGGTGCAGCACCTTGGGGATGTCGTAGATCGACGGCGCGTCCGGGGTGGAGATGACGCCGTCGATGTCGACGTCGCACATCAGCGCGATCTTGTTCTTCAGGCCCTCGGGCACGTCGCGGTCGCACCGCAGGATCAGCGCGTCGGGTGCGATACCGATGCTGCGCAACGCGGCCACCGAGTGCTGGGTGGGCTTGGTCTTGAGCTCACCGGACGGCGCCATGTAGGGCACCAGCGAGACGTGCAGGAAGAACACGTTGTCGCGGCCCACCTCGTGGCGCACCTGGCGGGCGGCCTCCAGGAACGGCAGCGATTCGATATCGCCGACGGTGCCGCCGATCTCGGTGATCACCACATCGGGCCGGTTGCCCTGGGCGTCCGGCTCGGCCATCGCCAGGATGCGGCGCTTGATCTCGTCGGTGATGTGCGGGATCACCTGGACGGTGTCGCCGAGGTACTCACCGCGGCGTTCCTTGGCGATCACCGAGGAGTACACCTGGCCGGTGGTCACGTTGGCCGACCCGGACAGGTTCCGGTCCAGGAAACGCTCGTAGTGGCCGACGTCGAGGTCGGTCTCCGCGCCGTCTTCGGTGACGAACACCTCACCGTGCTGGAACGGGTTCATGGTGCCGGGATCGACGTTGAGGTAGGGGTCGAGCTTCTGCATCGTCACCTGCAACCCGCGCGCGGTGAGCAACTGGCCGAGGCTACTGGCCGTCAGGCCTTTACCGAGTGAGGACGCGACACCACCGCTGACGAAGAGGTGTTTGGTCGCGGTCTGCGGGTGCTTGCGTAACTTCGCTTGACCGGGCAAGTGCAACCTCCGTGGCGATGGGGCGAGTTGAATTTCCACCAACTCAGGGCCTGCGACCCACGGAATCTCACCTTAACACCAGCGCCGACAAGCCGCGCCTGACGCGCCGGGTGTTGTGGCTTACTGCGGGACGGTGACGGAGTTCGCACCCTGCCCGATGCCGTAGCGGCCGGGCTGGCCGCCGCGCAGCAGATCGCTCAGCGCCAGGGCCGTGGTGATGCGCCCCGACACAAGGTCCACGTCGTCGACGGTGCTGACCGCTGCCGACAGGCCGGCATCCGAACGGGTCACCGCGACGGCCGCGGTTCCGGTGGCCGACCCGTCGCGCCCGGCGAGCACGACGCCGCCGCCGTGCGGGGCCAGGCCGGCGGCGAATCGTGCCACCGTGGTCCCCCGGTTGCCGGCGTCATCGCCGAGCGAACCCCCGGTGATGATGACGGCGGTGTCCGCGGCGTCGACACCCTGCGCGTCGTAGGCGATGAAACCGGTGTCACGCAGCGTCGCCAGCACGGTCTCGCGCTGATCCTCGGGGACGGCCTGCTCCTTGCCCCGCAACAGTGCGATCCCGAGCAGATCACCGGCTTGGGAGCCCTGGTCCACCGATGCGGTGCTGAGCTGACGGCCCACCGGCACGATCGGTGAATTGACCACCGACAGCAGCTTTTCCGAGGAGTTCGCATCGACGAACTGCGGAGTCAGAGCGATGACGCCGGTGGTGGCGCCGCCGGCCTGACCGACCAGCCGCACCATGGCGTCCACGTCGTCGTCGGCGGCGTCTGGGGTCCTGAAAATCACCACCGACTTGTCCCGCAGGGTGTCGCGCAGGATGCGCGGCGCCACAATCCCATCGAACTCCCCTGCCGCGCTCAGCTTTTCGTTGAGTTCGTTCTTTTCGTCGGTCAGCTTCTCGATCTCGGTGCGTAGGTCGGCCTTGTCGCTGCGCAGCCCGGACAGCACCGTGTCGGAGAACAGGCCCGAGCCCAACACCACACCGATGGCCAGGGCCAGGAAGACCGCGGCCAACGAAATGGCATGCGTGCGCAGCGAAATCATGGTGCCACCCTTCGGGAGGTTTCAGCGAGGATGCCGCAGGATCTAGGACACCAGGCCCTGCACCCAGAGCAGGAAGCGGTTCCAGTAGTCGACGACCCAGTCGATCACGGTGGCGTCGACCTGGGTCACCCACAGTGCAACGATCACCGCGATCAGCATCGCCAGCACCAGCAGGGCGATCGCGCCGGCCGAGACCCGGCTGCGGTACAGCGTGGCCACGGCCTTGGCGTCGACGAGTTTCTCGCCGACCTTGAGCCGGGTCAGGAACGTCGACGGGTTGCTCTGCTGACGGGAGCGGTCGAAGAATTCTTCGATGGTGGCGCTGTGGCCTGCGGTGACGATCAGCGAGGCGCCGTGGTGGTGGCACAGCAGCAGCGCGAGGTCGGCGGCCGATCCGGCGGCCGGGAAGGTCATCGCGCCGACACCGAGATCCTGGATGCGCTCCAGGCCGGGGGCGTGACCGTCGGCGTCGGCGGGCAGCACGACCTGCGCTCCGCAGCGCAGCGCGTCGGTACTGATGGTGCTGGGGTCACCGACGATGAGCGCGGGTCGGTAACCGGCCTTGCGGAGCAGGTCGGCTCCGGCACCTACACCGACCAGAACGGGCTGGTACTCCTTGATGAACGGCTTGAGCGCCTTCAGGTCATCGGCGGCGGCGGGCCCCTCGGCGACCACGACGACATGCCTGCGGTCCATGTCGACATCGATATCGGGGATGCCCATCCCGTCGATCAACAGCGGGCTCTCGCTGCGGATGAACTCGATGGTGTTGCCGGCGAAGGCTTCCAGGTGCGCGACAAGCCCGCTCTTGGCTTCCACCATCAGCTCGTGGATCTCCAGGTCGGTGCGCTCGGTACCGAGCCCGATCCGCCGGTCACCGGAGTAGACGCCACCGTTGTTGAGCCGGATGCGCGCGCCGTCCTTGATCTTCTTGAAGACCTCCGGGCCCGCCTCGTCGATGAGCACGATGCCGTTGGCCACCAGCACCTCGGGGCCCAGGTTGGGGTAGCGGCCCGAGATGGACGGTGAGGCGTTGACCACACCGGCGACCTCGGCCTCCACCAGAGCGTCCGCGGTGATGCGGTCGAGGTCCTGCGCGTCCAGGACGACGATATCGCCGGGCCCGATGCGACGGAGCAATCGATCAATGTCGCGGTCAACGCGGGCAGTACCGATGACGCCCGGCTTTGAGCTGGCATTACGCGATAGCAACGCTGACATCTTCATGCGGCGATTCTGGCCATAAACCCTCAAGTTGAGGTGGAGGCGCGCCGTAACACCAGCCCCACAAGTTTTCTTTTGTCACATCTGCAACATCATCGCGATCTCAATCGCGCTTCGCCGCGTAGTGCCGTGCGGCCTTGGCGCGGTTGCCGCACGTGGTCATCGAATGCCACCGCCGGGTGCCGTTCTTGGAGGTGTCGTGGAACCAGAGCACGCAGTGCTCGTGAGCGCATTGTTTGATGCGAGCCGGAGCCACCGCCAGCAGTCGCAGCAGATCGTCGGCGGCCAACCAGCCGGGCAGCCACTCCGGTCGCGCGACGTCCGGCTCCTCGCGCGGTCCGGCCTCGGCGAGAACGCGACGGACCCGTCCGTGGTCGAGGACGGCGTTCAGCTCATCGATCTTGTTGTCGGCGACGGCCCGCAGCACCGCTTCCCGGGCGCGGACCAGCGCGGCGCGGGTCTTCTCGTCGGCCGGGCAACGCTCATCGAGACCGTTTGCCACCAGCCAGGTACGCAGGCCGGGCACATCGGTGAGCAGGTCCTGCGGCCCGGCGGTGGACATCCAGACCGTGTTCAGCAGATCCAGCGCGAGAGGTTCCCCGACATGCGGGCGCGGATCGTCCATCCCCCGAGCGTAACGCACTAACCATCAAAACCGAGTTAGACAGTTGACACCAGCCTCCGATCGTCCTAACCTCTGAAATACGTACACCGGTTATATGGAGGATCAGGATGAGTACACCCACCGCCCCACAGCTCGCCCCCGGCCACGTCGGGCTCAACGTCACCGAACTCACCCGCTCGGTGGACTTCTACCGGCGGGCTCTGGGTTTCGAGCAGCTTGCGATCCACAACGAGGGTGAGCGCCGCTTCGCCTTCCTGGGCATCGACGGCGACCTGCGCCTGACGTTGTGGCAGCAGAGCGACGGAGAGTTCTCCGGCCGCACCCCGGGCCTGCACCACCTGTCGTTTCAGGTCGACAGCATCGAGCAGGTGCGGACCGTGGAGTCCACACTCAAGGAGCTCGGGGTGACCTTCGCTCATGACGGTGTGGTGGCGCACGGTGAGGGCGCATCATCGGGTGGCATCTTCTTCACCGACCCCGACGGGATCCGGCTCGAGGTCTTCGCGCCACGCGGCGCCGAGGCCGAGCCGGCCCCCACCGGCGAATCTCCCGCCTGCGGATTCTTCTGAGGGCACGCCATGACCGTCTATCACCCGGGCGAGCTGGCGGTGCAGCGGAGACTGGGGCAGAGCGAGATCGCCGCACGTCTGAGCCGGATGGTCCGCGACGAGATTCCGGACGCCGCCGCCGAATTCCTGGCCGATCAACCGATGGTCGTGCTCGCCGCGGCCGACGACGCCGGCCGGATATGGACCAGCCTGGTCACCGGCCCGCCCGGTTTCGTGCACGTCACCGATGAGCAGATCGCCGTCGATGCGTTGCCCGTCACCGGCGATCCCCTGCACGAGGTGTTGACCGGAAAACCCCACCGGGTCGGCATGATCGCCGTGCAGCCGCAGACCCGGCGCCGCATGCGGGTCAACGGTGTGGCCGTCCCGACCGGCGCCGGACTGCTGATCCAGCCCGATCAGGTGTACTCGAACTGCCCGAAATACATTTCCCGCAGGCATATCGAGGGTGTGGTGAGCGCGCCCGACAGGCACGTGCGGCACCACGGCGACACCCTCGATGCGCGGACACAGCAGATCATCGCGGCGGCCGACACCTTCTTCATCGGGTCCGCGGATCCCGAGGGCAACACCGACGCCTCTCACCGGGGCGGCAATCCGGGCTTCCTCCAGGTGCTTTCACCCCACCGGCTGCGCTGGCCGGACTACCGGGGCAACTCGATGTTCATGACACTGGGCAATATCAGTGCCAACCCGCGGGCCGGACTGCTCATCCCGGACTGGGACACCGGGACCACCCTGCAGCTGACCGGCACCGCCGAGATCATCTGGGAGAGCGGCCCGGGTGCACAGTGTTCGGTCGAGTTCACCGTCGAAGAGGTTCTCGAACTGACCGATGTCAGCCCGCTGCGCTGGAGCAGCGCGGAACTGTCGCCCGCCAACCCGGCCTGACTACTCCGCGCGGTCGCGCTGGGCGGACTCCCACAGCTCACGCGCATGGGCCCGACCGCTGTCTGTATCGCCGAGCCCAGCCAGCATCCTGGCGAGTTCGGCCACCCGGTCCTCGTCCTGCAGACGGACGACGCGGCTGGATTTCGGGCCGCTCTCCACCACCAGGTGGGTATCGGCGTAGGCAGCCACCTGCGGCAGGTGGGTGACGACGATGACCTGATGGGTGCGGGCCAGCCGCGCCAACCGGCGACCGATCTGCACCGCGGCGCGCCCACCGACGCCGGCGTCGACCTCGTCGAACACCATCGTGGTGCCCATTGAATCGGCGCGCGAGGCCACCAGCACGACCTCCAGGGCCAGCATGACGCGCGAGAGTTCACCACCGGAGGCACTTTTGGCCAAGGGCAGCAGCTCGGTGCCACGATGCGCGGCGAACCCGAACTCGACCGCGTCCACCCCGTGTTGCCCGGCGTGCGCCGACACGCCACCGGCCAGCGTGATCGGTGCCGAGTCGTCGGCACGGGCGGCCAAGGGCGCCAACGAGATACCGAAGTCGGCCCCGGCCATCGCCAGTCCGGCCAATTCTGCGGTCACCGCCTTGGACAGCCCCTTGGCCGCCTTGGTGCGCGCCTTGGTGAGGTCGGCGGCCGCGGCGACCACCTTGGCCTGCAGGTCATCGACACGCTGCTGCAATCCCGCCAGCGCCTCCTCCGAGACGTCGAGCTGCGACAGCCGATCCCGGGATTCCCTCGCCCACGCCAGCACCGCGTCGATATCGGCACCGTACTTACGGGTCAGTCCGCGCAGCTCACTCTGGCGCGCCAGCTTGCCTTCCAGCGTGCTGGCATCGCTGGGCAGTTCGGACAGGAAATCACCGAGTTCGGTCGACACATCGGCGATCACGGCGACCGCTTCGGCCAGTCGCTCCCCCAGCGCCTGCAAGGCGCTGTCATCGGTGCCCACCAGGGCGGCCCTGGCCGAGGCGACATTGGCCGCCGCGGACGCCGCATCGGTGCCGTCGTCGTCGGGCGGGCCCGCCAACGCGGCCCGTGCCCCGGCGGCGGACTCGCGCAGCGCGTCGAGTTCGGAGAGCCGACGGATATCGGCGACAAGGGCGTCGTCCTCACCCGGCGCCGGGTCCACGGTGTCGATCTCGTTGATTCCGAAGGTCAGCCGGTCCGCCTCGAGCGCGAGTTCGCGGGCCCGTTGGGTACGGTCGATCAGGTCGCTGCGCGCGGTCAGCCATTCCGCACGCAGCGCCCGGTACTTGCGCAGCGGTGTGCTGACATCGGCGAACCGGTCCAGCGCGCCGCGCTGCTCATCGGGGCGCATCAGCCGCAGCTGATCGTTCTGTCCGTGCAGGGCCAGCAGCTCATTGGTGAACCCGCTCAGCGATTTCGCCGGCACGCTGCGCCCACCCAGGTAGGCCCGCGACGGACCGTCGCGGCTGACCGATCGCGCCGCGATGACGCTGTCGTCATCGTCACGGTCTGCGCCGGAGGACTCCAGGATCTCGTCGATTCGACCGGTGACATCGGCACCGAGATCAATGGTGGCGAAACGGCCTTCCACCACGGCCCGGTCGGCACCGGTGCGTACCCGGCTGGCGTCGGCCCGTGCCCCGCCCAGCAGGTGCAGACCGGTGACCACCATCGTCTTGCCTGCGCCGGTCTCACCGGTCAACACGGTCAGGCCACGATCGAACTCGGCCGTCGCCGAACTGATCGCACCCAGGGATTCGATACGTATCTCGGAGAGCACTACTGGCCACGCCATCCGGTGACGGGCAGCCGGAACTTACGGACCAGCCGGTCGGTGAACGGCGCGCTGTCCAGACGCACCCATTTCAACGACGTCTCACAGCGGGTGACCTCCAGGCGCGCGCCGGCCGGCACGATCATCTTTCGCCGGCCGTCACAGAAGGCCACCGCGTCATTGCCGCCGGCCTCGATCTCGATGGCGATGGACGCGTCCGGGCTGGTGACCATCGGCCGCGCGAACAGCGCATGAGCGTTGTTGGGCACCACCAGGATCGCCTCCAGATCCGGCCACAGGATCGGCCCACCCGCCGAGAACGCATACGCGGTGGAACCCGTCGGCGTCGAGACCAGCACACCGTCGCACCCGAAAGAGGACACCGGACGGCCGTCGACCTCCAGCACCACACCCAGCACGCCGAGCCGCGGGCCCTTTTCCAGGCTGGCCTCGTTGAGCGCCCAGCCGTGGTCCAGGATGGTGCCGCCCGCGCGAACCACGATGTCGAGGGTCATCCGCTTCTCGACCAGGTAGTCGCGGGCGATGACATGGTCGAGAACCTCGTCGAGGGCCTCGGTCTCCGCTTCGGCCAGGAAGCCGATGCGACCGAGATTGAGTCCGAGCACCGGAATCTCGGCGTTTCGGGCAAGTTCAGCAGCGCGCAGAAAGGTGCCGTCACCACCGAGAGCAAGCACCAGCTCACAGCCTTCGGCGGCCCGTTCGTCGGCGTCGACGACCTCGATGTCCACGCCGAGCGCCCGGATCTCATCCGGCGCCAGGTGCAGCGAACCGCGGTCGACGGCTTCGGCGGTCAGCACCCGCAGGCCGATCCCGTGTTCACCGAGCACCTTCTCGACCCGGCGGGCGGTCTCGGTGGCCTCGTCACGCCCGGTGTGCACGACGACCAGCACGGCTCGTTCGGATGTCATTGTGGCCCTTCGTCAATTGCACGAGCAACAGCGCGTTGCAGGCTCTCACCGACCAGAGGTTCGTCGGCTTCGGCCCGGAATCGTAGGAAGAACTCCACATTGCCGGACGGCCCCGGCAATGGGCTGGCAGTGACAGCGACGGTGTGCCAGTGCAATTCGGCGGCACGGTGCGCGACGGCCAGGACCGCCTCGGCGCGCAGCGCGGGGTCCGACACGACGCCACCGGCCCCGACCCGGTCCTTGCCGACCTCGAACTGAGGTTTGACCATCGGAACGATGTCGGCGTCCCGGCTGCAGCACGCGGTGAGTGCGGGCAGCACGGTGGCCAACGAGATGAAGGACAGGTCGGCGACCACCAGATCGACCGGGCCGCCGATCGCGTCTGGTGTGAGGGTCCGGACATTTGTGCGTTCCAGCACGTGCACTCGCTCATCGGACCGCAGTGACCAGGCGAGCTGTCCGTAGCCGACGTCGGCGGCCACGATCTCGGCGGCACCACGGTCCAGCAGGACCTCGGTGAATCCGCCGGTCGATGCGCCCGCGTCCAGGCAGCGGCGGCCTTCGACCGGCACACCGAAAGCGTCGAGCGCGCCGATCAGTTTGTGCGCACCTCGAGATACCCAGGTGCGTTCGTCGGCGGCGACGGTGAGATTGGCGTCCACCGATACCGCGGTGGCCGGCTTGGCCGCAGGCATGCCATCGATGCGGACCCGGCCCGCGCCGATCAGTTCGGCGGCCTGCTGCCGGGACCTGGCCAGCCCCCGCCGCACCAACTCGGCATCCACCCGCGCTCGTCGCGTCATCGGGTCAGTGCCCCCGGATCGCGTCGCCCCGGCCCTCCACCGATTCCAGGGCGCGGACCAGTAGGTCATGCGCCTCTTCCAGGCGCGCTGCGACGGCGTCGATTTCGGAGTCCTCCAGCCCGCCGGATTCGATATCCGGCAGGTCTGCCAACAGTGCCGCAATCTGGGTGCGGATCTGCTCGGGATCGGTACTCATATCGCTGATCACGCTAGCCGATGCGCTCAGGTCAGCAGCGACCAGCGCTGCAGTGCAGCGCGCGCGGTGTCGTCGCCGGCTGCGATGGTGACGCTGCCACCGCCGGCCCACGCTGCGTGCGCGGTGGCACGCACGACGCTCAGCGGATCACCGGCATCGGCGCCGGTCGCCCGCACGGTGAGCGTCGCACCGCTGGTCTGGGTCTGCCAGGCCGGATGCGGGGCGATCCGCAGGGCCTCGGTGTCGGTGTGCAGTGCGCGCAGATCCTCGGATACGAAATCGGGCCGGCTGCCGGGCGCGGCGTGCACCATGTCGGCGGCGTTGTTCACCCCGGTGAGCACCATCAGGCTGGGCAGTCCCGCGGCGTTGGCTCCCTCGATATCGGTATCGAGGCGATCCCCGATCACCAGAGGTGTCCGGAAATCGCCCCGGGCCAGCGCGTCATTCATCAGTGTGGGGGCCGGCTTGCCGGCGACCTGAGGTTCGGCGTCGGTGGCGGTGCGCAACGCAGCGACCATGGAACCGTTGCCCGGCAGCAACCCTCTTTCCGACGGCAGCGTGCGGTCGACGTTGGCGGCAACCCACACGGCACCGGCACGGATGGCCAGCGCAGCCTCGGACAGGATCGGCCAGCCGGTCTCGGGGTTGTGGCCCTGGACGACACCGACGGGAGTCTCCCCGAACGCACGGACCGGCGTCAGGCCGACGGCGACGATCTCGGCGGCCAGCGAGTCGGTGCCGACGACCAGGACGGTGGCGCCCGCGGGCAGTTGGCTCGCCAGCAGCCGGGCGGCGCTCTGCGCGCTGGTGACGACGTCGTCGGGTTGGGCGCTGAAGCCGAGCTCCTGGAGATGCTCGGCGACCTCGGCCGCCGACCGGGAGGCATTGTTGGTGACGTAGAGCGTACGGGCGTCCAGCGTCGCCAAACTGTCCACCGCTCCGGTGGTGGGTTCGTGGCCGCGGAACACCGTGCCGTCGAGATCCAGGAGCAGACAGTCGTGCTCCTGTGCCAGTGTGCCCACCTCAGGTCAGCTCGGTGAGACGTTCTTCGGCGTCGGTGACACCCTCGACGTCGACGGCGGCGGCGTTGATGAAGGCCTGCATTGCGTCATCAGGGCGACCGAGAGCGAGCAGCGTCTCGGCATAGACGTAGAACAGCCGGGCACTGGCGGTCCCGAGCCGGGTCGCATCCAGCGGCGGGCTGGACAGCAGGGCCAGCGCCTGTTCGTGCTGGCCGAGATCGGAACGTGCACCCGCCACCACGATGCGCAGTTCGTCGGCGTCGTCACCGGTGAGCTGCAGGGCCTCGTCGCTGCGGGCCAGCTCGACGGCCCGCTCCGGGCGCCCGACACCGCGTTCGCAGTCGGCGATCAGCGGCAACAATGCGGACTTGCTGCCCATCCGGCGAGCGGCACGCAATTCGGCGAGTGCCTGCGCCCAGTCACCGCAGTGGTACGCCGCGATACCCACGGCTTCGCGGACCGCGGCGATCCGGCCGGAGCGAGCACGCGCGGCGCGGGCGTGTTCCAGCGCAGCGGCAGGATCATCCTCGAGAAGTTCCCCGGCCGCCACCAGGTGGCGTGCCACGACGTCGGCCGTGGACTTGTCCAGGGTGATCAGCTCACTGCGGATCTCGGGAGACAGTTGTTTGGCTTCGATCTCCGGTGGGATGCGCGGGCCGACCGGACGATCTTCGCCATCCTGATCGCGCCGGCTGCTGGGCCCGGAAGACCACGGCGGGCTGGGTCGATCACGACCACCTCGATGAGGTGCGCCGCCGGTTGCGGAGCGCTGAGCACCGTTGGCGCCGGGACGGTGCCCGGCGTTCCCTCCGGTGCGCGGGCCGTCGCCCGCCGCCCGGCGGAAGGGCCGTTCGCCGCTGCCGGGCTTGTCTGTCCTCGGCCACAGTCACCTTCCTGATTGATCAACCGTGTTTCCGAAAGGATAGCCGGGAGCCGCCGAAACACGACAGCCGCAGGGGGGGGGGGGGGGGGGGGGGGGGGGGGGGGGGGGGGGGGGGGGGGGGGGGGGGGGGGGGGGGGGGGGGGGGGGGGGGGGGAGGCGAATATCGGCCGTTATCTGCCATTCAATTCGGACTCGTCAAATGGTCACTGAATTCGCGCAATGCACAAATGCCCGAGCCCCCCCAAATTGGTGTGTTTGGGGGGCTCGGGTCTTAATGTGTGTTCGGCGGTGTCCTACTTTTCCACCCTTTTGGGTAGTATCATTGGCGCTGGTAGGCTTAGCTTCCGGGTTCGGGATGGGACCGGGCGTTTCCCTGCCGCTATGGCCGCCGTAACTTTATTCACCCTTTTCTGGGCGCCCCCACCCATGGTGGGGGAAGTGTGTTTTGGTGGTGGAGTGGTGACATTCCCGTTGCCGGTCATGTCGTGTGTCCGTATTTGTGGATGTGTGGTTGCAAGCGCGTTTGTTGTGCGTCAATTTTTTCTTACACGGTTTATCTGCTACCCAACATGGTTGGGTGTGTGTAAGTTTTCGGCCGGTTAGTGCCAGTTCCCTAAACCTATTGCTAGGTGTACAGGTCTGGTCTATCGATCCCGTGGTCTGCGGGGGGCCTTATCCCACTTAAATGGGTGAGAAGCCTGGTCTTGGAGAAGGTTTCCCGCTTAGATGCTTTCAGCGGTTATCCTGCCCGAACGTGGCTATCCAGCCGTGCCCCTGGTGGGACAACTGGTGGACCAGAGGTTCGTCCGTCCCGGTCCTCTCGTACTAGGGACAGGTCTCCTCAAGCTTCTGACGCGCGCGGCGGATAGAGACCGAACTGTCTCACGACGTTCTAAACCCAGCTCGCGTGCCGCTTTAATGGGCGAACAGCCCAACCCTTGGGACCTGCTCCAGCCCCAGGATGCGACGAGCCGACATCGAGGTGCCAAACCATCCCGTCGATATGGACTCTTGGGGAAGATCAGCCTGTTATCCCCGGGGTACCTTTTATCCGTTGAGCGACACCCCTTCCACTCAGAGGTGCCGGATCACTAGTCCCGACTTTCGTCCCTGCTCGACTTGTAAGTCTCGCAGTCAAGCTCCCTTGTGCACTTACACTCAACACCTGATTGCCGTCCAGGTTGAGGGAACCTTTGGGCGCCTCCGTTACATTTTAGGAGGCAACCGCCCCAGTTAAACTACCCACCAGGCACTGTCCCTGAACCGGATATACGGTTCGAAGTTAGAGGCCCAATACGATCAGAGTGGTATTTCAACAATGACTCCACACACACTGGCGTGCATGCTTCACAGTCTCCCACCTATCCTACACAAACCGTATCGAGCACCAATACCAAGTTGTAGTGAAGGTCCCGGGGTCTTTTCGTCCTGCCGCGCGTAACGAGCATCTTTACTCGTAGTGCAATTTCGCCGAGTCTATGGTTGAGACAGTTGAGAAGTCGTTACGCCATTCGTGCAGGTCGGAACTTACCCGACAAGGAATTTCGCTACCTTAGGATGGTTATAGTTACCACCGCCGTTTACTGGGGCTTAAATTCTCCGCTTCACCCTTACGAGTTAACGGGTCCTCTTAACCTTCCAGCACCGGGCAGGCGTCAGTCCGTATACATCGTCTTGCGACTTCGCACGGACCTGTGTTTTTAGTAAACAGTCGCTTCTCACTGGTTTGTGCCACCCCCCACCGCTGCCGGCCGCTAGTGCCATGACAGTAGGAGGTCCCCCTTCTCCCGAAGTTACGGGGGCATTTTGCCGAGTTCCTTAACCATAGTTCACTCGTACGCCTTAGTATTCTCTACCTGACCACCTGTGTTGGTTTGGGGTACGGGCCGTGTGTGAGCTCGCTAGAGGCTTTTCTCGGCAGCATAGGATCACCGAATTCGCCTCAATCGGCTATGCATCACCTCTCAGGATATGTGAGACCCGGATTTACCTAGATCTCTCCCTACAGGCTTGCCCCAGTATTACCACTGACTGGTACGGCTACCTTCCTGCGTCACCCCATCGCTTGACTACTACCAGAGAAGGTCCCGCGCAGCCCATGCAATCCTCACACCCGAAGGTGATCGGTAACGCATGTTTTGGGCGGTTAGTACCCCTGATTCATCATGGGCGCGCACACACGGGTACGGGAATATCAACCCGTTGTCCATCGACTACGCCTGTCGGCCTCGCCTTAGGTCCCGACTCACCCTGGGCGGACTGGCCTGCCCCAGGAACCCTTGGTCTTTCGGCGGGCAAGGTTCTCACTTGCCTTATCGCTACTCATGCCTGCATTCTCACTCCCACACCCTCCACAACTGGATCACTCCGCTGCTTCACTGGATGCAGGACGCTCCCCTACCCAATCAACAAAGTTGATTGCCGCGGCTTCGGCGGTGTGCTTGAGCCCCGCTACATTATCGGCGCACAATCACTTGACCAGTGAGCTATTACGCACTCTTTCAAGGGTGGCTGCTTCTAAGCCAACCTCCTGGTTGTCTTCGCGACTGCACATCCTTTTCCACTTAGCACACGCTTAGGGGCCTTAGCCGGCGATCTGGGCTGTTTCCCTCTCGACGCACGGAGCTTATCCCCCGCCGTCTCACTGCCACGCTTTCACTTACCGGCATTCGGAGTTTGGCTGACGTCAGTAACCTTGTGAGGCCCATCGGCCATCCAGTAGCTCTACCTCCGGTAAGAAACACGCAACGCTGCACCTAAATGCATTTCGGGGAGAACCAGCTATCACGGAGTTTGATTGGCCTTTCACCCCTACCCACAACTCATCCCCTCAGTCTTCAACCTAAGTGGGTTCGGTCCTCCACAACATCTTACTGCTGCTTCAACCTGGCCATGGGTAGATCACTCCGCTTCGGGTCCAGAACACACCACTACACCAACCCCTCTGGATTGGATACGCCCTATTCAGACTCGCTTTCGCTGCGGCTACCCCACACGGGTTAACCTCGCGACATGTCCCTGACTCGCAGGCTCATTCTTCAAAAGGCACGCCATCACCCCACGACAAGTCGAGGGCTCTGACGGATTGTAGGCACACGGTTTCAGGTACTATTTCACTCCCCTCCCGGGGTACTTTTCACCATTCCCTCACGGTACTAATCCGCTATCGGTCATTGGGAAGTATTCAGGCTTACCGGGTGGTCCCGGCAGATTCACAGCAGATTTCACGGGCCCGCTGCTACTCGGGGACAGTCCCACAACAGAGCATGTGTTTTCGCCTACGGGGCTCTCACCCGCTACGGCCGGTCATCCCAAACCAGTTCGACTAACACACACTTTTCTCACTGTTGCCCTGGTCGGCGGACCAGAGAAGAAACGCCCCACAACCCCGCACACACAACCCCCGCCGGGTATCACATGCATACGGTTTAGCCATCCTCCGCTTTCGCTCGCCACTACTCACGGAATCACTTTTGTTTTCTCTTCCTACGGGTACTGAGATGTTTCACTTCCCCGCGTTCCCCCCCAACGGCTATATATTCACCGTTGGGTAACACGACATCACTCGTGCTGGGTTTCCCCATTCGGACATCCTCGGATCCACGCTCGGTTGGCAGCTCCCCGAGGCATATCGCAGCCTCCCACGTCCTTCATCGGCTCCCAATGCCAAGGCATCCACCATGCGCCCTTAAACACTTACAACACAGATAAACCAAATAAAGAAAAAAATTGCACATCAAACACACACAACAAAACCGCCCCGAACCGAAGCCCGGAACCAGTCTTCCTGCGTGCTAGATGCTCGCAACCACTATCCACAAATCAAACACCACACCCCACCACCAAAGATGGAGCGACAACAGCAACCGCTCACCACCCACCCCCCACACAGGGAGGCTCGTGGACTCACGGCCGGCAACACCCACCAACGCAGATGTCCCGCGGGCCTGTTGTCTCAAAGCCCAATAGTGTGTCCGGCAGCCAGGCACCCACAAAAATGCGGGACACCCAAAAAGTTTGTCGAGTTGCACCAGACCCCCACCCACTACAGGCAAGAGGCCATCCAACGAATCGTCCAGAACACCGAACTCCCACGGACGTGGGCGGGCCTGAATCTCGTGGTGCTCCTTAGAAAGGAGGTGATCCAGCCGCACCTTCCGGTACGGCTACCTTGTTACGACTTCGTCCCAATCGCCGATCCCACCTTCGACGGCTCCCTCCCACAAGGGGTTAGGCCACCGGCTTCGGGTGTTACCGACTTTCATGACGTGACGGGCGGTGTGTACAAGGCCCGGGAACGTATTCACCGCAGCGTTGCTGATCTGCGATTACTAGCGACTCCGACTTCACGGGGGTCGAGTTGCAGACCCCGATCCGAACTGAGACCGGCTTTGAAAGGATTCGCTCCACCTCACGGCATCGCAGCCCTTTGTACCGGCCATTGTAGCATGTGTGAAGCCCTGGACATAAGGGGCATGATGACTTGACGTCATCCCCACCTTCCTCCGAGTTGACCCCGGCAGTCTCCTACGAGTCCCCGGCATAACCCGCTGGCAACATAGGACAAGGGTTGCGCTCGTTGCGGGACTTAACCCAACATCTCACGACACGAGCTGACGACAGCCATGCACCACCTGCACACAGGCCACAAGGGAAACCACATCTCTGCAGTCGTCCTGTGCATGTCAAACCCAGGTAAGGTTCTTCGCGTTGCATCGAATTAATCCACATGCTCCGCCGCTTGTGCGGGCCCCCGTCAATTTCTTTGAGTTTTAGCCTTGCGGCCGTACTCCCCAGGCGGGGTACTTAATGCGTTAGCTACGGCACGGATCCCAAGGAAGGAAACCCACACCTAGTACCCACCGTTTACGGCGTGGACTACCAGGGTATCTAATCCTGTTCGCTCCCCACGCTTTCGCTCCTCAGCGTCAGTTACTGCCCAGAGACCCGCCTTCGCCACCGGTGTTCCTCCTGATATCTGCGCATTCCACCGCTACACCAGGAATTCCAGTCTCCCCTGCAGTACTCAAGTCTGCCCGTATCGCCCGCACGCCCACAGTTAAGCTGTGAGTTTTCACGAACAACGCGACAAACCACCTACGAGCTCTTTACGCCCAGTAATTCCGGACAACGCTCGGACCCTACGTATTACCGCGGCTGCTGGCACGTAGTTGGCCGGTCCTTCTTCTGCACATACCGTCACTTGCGCTTCGTCTGTGCTGAAAGAGGTTTACAACCCGAAGGCCGTCATCCCTCACGCGGCGTCGCTGCATCAGGCTTGCGCCCATTGTGCAATATTCCCCACTGCTGCCTCCCGTAGGAGTCTGGGCCGTATCTCAGTCCCAGTGTGGCCGGTCACCCTCTCAGGCCGGCTACCCGTCGTCGCCTTGGTAGGCCATTACCCCACCAACAAGCTGATAGGCCGCGGGCCCATCCCACACCGCAAAAGCTTTCCACCACACACCAGGAGGCGCATGGTCATATTCGGTATTAGACCCAGTTTCCCAGGCTTATCCCAAAGTGCAGGGCAGATCACCCACGTGTTACTCACCCGTTCGCCACTCGAGTACCCCGAAGGGCCTTTCCGTTCGACTTGCATGTGTTAAGCACGCCGCCAGCGTTCGTCCTGAGCCAGAATCAAACTCTCCAAACAAAAACAACCCAGCCAAAGCCAGGTGGAATTCGAATCAGAAAAACCTGATATCCAAACAAAAGACACCAAAAACTGGCATCCAAAAACAAACCATCCCACGTAGCAGGAAGACAGGAAGTCCCCCACAAAGATGGCATAAAAACAACAAACAAAAACCACCAAACACACTATTGAGTTCTCAAACAACAGAC
>JAXHOA010000106.1:0-255320 GCA_034520035.1 Mycobacterium sp.
ACAAATGCCCGAGCCCCGACCAATTGGTGTGTTTGGGGGGCTCGGGTCTTAATGTGTGTTCGGCGGTGTCCTACTTTTCCACCCTTTTGGGTAGTATCATTGGCGCTGGTAGGCTTAGCTTCCGGGTTCGGGATGGGACCGGGCGTTTCCCTGCCGCTATGGCCGCCGTAACTTTATTCACCCTTTTCTGGGCGCCCCCACCCATGGTGGGGGAAGTGTGTTTTGGTGGTGGAGTGCGTGACATTCCCATTGCTGGTGATGTCTCGTGTCCAATGTTGTGGATGTGTGGTTGCAAGCGCGTTTGTTGTGCGTCAATTTTTCTTACACGGTTTATCTGCTACCCAACAGGGTTGGGTGTGTGTAAGTTTTCGGCCGGTTAGTGCCAGTTCCCTAAACCTATTGCTAGGTGTACAGGTCTGGTCTATCGATCCCGTGGTCTGCGGGGGGCCTTATCCCACTTAATGGGTGAGAAGCCTGGTCTTGGAGAAGGTTTCCCGCTTAGATGCTTTCAGCGGTTATCCTGTCCGAACGTGGCTATCCAGCCGTGCCCCTGGTGGGACAACTGGTGGACCAGAGGTTCGTCCGTCCCGGTCCTCTCGTACTAGGGACAGGTTTCCTCAAGCTTCTGACGCGCGCGGCGGATAGGGACCGAACTGTCTCACGACGTTCTAAACCCAGCTCGCGTGCCGCTTTAATGGGCGAACAGCCCAACCCTTGGGACCTGCTCCAGCCCCAGGATGCGACGAGCCGACATCGAGGTGCCAAACCATCCCGTCGATATGGACTCTTGGGGAAGATCAGCCTGTTATCCCCGGGGTACCTTTTATCCGTTGAGCGACACCCCTTCCACTCAGAGGTGCCGGATCACTAGTCCCGACTTTCGTCCCTGCTCGACTTGTAAGTCTCGCAGTCAAGCTCCCTTGTGCACTTACACTCAACACCTGATTGCCGTCCAGGTTGAGGGAACCTTTGGGCGCCTCCGTTACATTTTAGGAGGCAACCGCCCCAGTTAAACTACCCACCAGGCACTGTCCCTGAACCGGATATACGGTTCGAAGTTAGAGGCCCAATACGATCAGAGTGGTATTTCAACAATGACTCCACACACACTGGCGTGCATGCTTCACAGTCTCCCACCTATCCTACACAAACCGTATCGAGCACCAATACCAAGTTGTAGTGAAGGTCCCGGGGTCTTTTCGTCCTGCCGCGCGTAACGAGCATCTTTACTCGTAGTGCAATTTCGCCGAGTCTATGGTTGAGACAGTTGGGAAGTCGTTACGCCATTCGTGCAGGTCGGAACTTACCCGACAAGGAATTTCGCTACCTTAGGATGGTTATAGTTACCACCGCCGTTTACTGGGGCTTAAATTCTCCGCTTCACCCTTACGAGTTAACGGGTCCTCTTAACCTTCCAGCACCGGGCAGGCGTCAGTCCGTATACATCGTCTTGCGACTTCGCACGGACCTGTGTTTTTAGTAAACAGTCGCTTCTCACTGGTTTGTGCCCCCCCCACCGCTGCCGGCCGCTAGTGCCATGACAGTAAGAGGTCCCCCTTCTCCCGAAGTTACGGGGGCATTTTGCCGAGTTCCTTAACCATAGTTCACTCGTACGCCTTAGTATTCTCTACCTGACCACCTGTGTTGGTTTGGGGTACGGGCCGTGTGTGAGCTCGCTAGAGGCTTTTCTCGGCAGCATAGGATCACCGAATTCGCCTCAATCGGCTATGCATCACCTCTCAGGATATGTGAGACCCGGATTTACCTAGGCCCCTCCCTACAGGCTTGCCCCGGGTACTACCACTGACTGGTACGGCTACCTTCCTGCGTCACCCCATCGCTTGACTACTACCAGAGAAGGTCCCGCGCAGCGCATGCAATCCTCACACCCGAGGGTGATCGGTAACGCATGTTTTGGGCGGTTAGTACCCCTGATTCATCATGGGCGCGCACACGCCGGTACGGGAATATCAACCCGTTGTCCATCGACTACGCCTGTCGGCCTCGCCTTAGGTCCCGACTTACCCAGGGCAGATTAGCTTGACCCTGGAACCCTTGGTCTTTCGGCGGACGGGTTTCTCACTCGCCTTATCGCTACCCATGCCTGCATTCTCACTCCCGCACCCTCCACAACTGGATCCCTCCGCTGCTTCACTGGATACAGGACGCTCCCCTACCCACACCGAGACCACGAAGTTTAGGTTATGTGCCGCAACTTCGGCGGTGTACTTGAGCCCCGCTACATTGTCGGCGCGGAATCACTTGACCAGTGAGCTATTACGCACTCTTTCAAGGGTGGCTGCTTCTAAGCCAACCTCCTGGTTGTCTTCGCAACTCCACATCCTTTCCCACTTAGCACACGCTTAGGGGCCTTAGTTGGTGGTCTGGGCTGTTTCCCTCTCGACTATGAAGCTTATCCCCCACAGTCTCACTGCTGCGCTCTCACTTACCGGCATTCGGAGTTTGGCTGACGTCAGTAACCTTGTAGGGCCCATCGGCCATCCAGTAGCTCTACCTCCGGCAAGAAACACGCAACGCTGCACCTAAATGCATTTCGGGGAGAACCAGCTATCACGGAGTTTGATTGGCCTTTCACCCCTACCCACAGCTCATCCCCTCCATTTTCAACTGAAGTGGGTTCGGTCCTCCACGACGTCTTACCGTCGCTTCAACCTGGCCATGGGTAGATCACTCCGCTTCGGGTCCAGAACACGCCACTACACCAACCCCCTCTGGATTGGATACGCCCTATTCAGACTCGCTTTCGCTGCGGCTACCCCACACGGGTTAACCTCGCGACGTGTCCCTGACTCGCAGGCTCATTCTTCAAAAGGCACGCCGTCACCCACGAGAAGTCGAGGGCTCTGACGGATTGTAAGCACACGGTTTCAGGTACTGTTTCACTCCCTCCCGGGGTACTTTTCACCTTTCCCTCACGGTACTGGTCCGCTATCGGTCATTAGGAAGTATTTAGGCTTATCAGGTGGTCCTGACAGATTCGCACCGAGATTTCCGTGCCCGCGTGCTACTCGGGGACAGTCCCCCAACAGAGCATGTGAAATTTTCGCCTACGGGGCTCTCACCCCCTACGGCCGGTCCTCCCAAGACCAGTTCGACTAACACACACTTTTCTCACTGTTGCCCTGGTCGGCGGACCAGAGAAGAAACGCCCCACAACCCCGCACACACAACCCCCGCCGGGTATCACATGCATACGGTTTAGCCATCCTCCGCTTTCGCTCGCCACTACTCACGGAATCACTTTTGTTTTCTCTTCCTACGGGTACTGAGATGTTTCACTTCCCCGCGTTCCCCCCCAACGGCTATATATTCACCGTTGGGTAACACGACATCACTCGTGCTGGGTTTCCCCATTCGGACATCCTCGGATCCACGCTCGGTTGGCAGCTCCCCGAGGCATATCGCAGCCTCCCACGTCCTTCATCGGCTCCCAATGCCAAGGCATCCACCATGCGCCCTTAAACACTTACAACACAGATAAACCAAATAAAGAAAAAAATTGCACATCAAACACACACAACAACACCGCCCCGAACCGAAGCCCGGAACCAGTCTTCCTGCGTGCTAGATGCTCGCAACCACTATCCACAAATCAAACACCACACCCCACCACCAAAGATGGAGCGACAACAGCAACCGCTCACCACCCACCCCCCACACAGGGAGGCTCGTGGACTCACGGCCGGCAACACCCACCAACGCAGATGCTCCGCGGGCCTGTTGTCTCAAAGCCCAATAGTGTGTCCGGCAGCCAGGCACCCACAAAAATGCGGGACACCCAAAAAGTTTGTCGAGTTGCACCAGACCCCCACCCACTACAGGCAAGAGGCCATCCAACGAATCGTCCAGAACACCGAACTCCCACGGACGTGGGCGGGCCTGAATCTCGTGGTGCTCCTTAGAAAGGAGGTGATCCAGCCGCACCTTCCGGTACGGCTACCTTGTTACGACTTCGTCCCAATCGCCGATCCCACCTTCGACGGCTCCCTCCCACAAGGGGTTAGGCCACCGGCTTCGGGTGTTACCGACTTTCATGACGTGACGGGCGGTGTGTACAAGGCCCGGGAACGTATTCACCGCAGCGTTGCTGATCTGCGATTACTAGCGACTCCGACTTCACGGGGTCGAGTTGCAGACCCCGATCCGAACTGAGACCGGCTTTGAAAGGATTCGCTCCACCTCACGGCATCGCAGCCCTTTGTACCGGCCATTGTAGCATGTGTGAAGCCCTGGACATAAGGGGCATGATGACTTGACGTCATCCCCACCTTCCTCCGAGTTGACCCCGGCAGTCTCCTACGAGTCCCCGGCATAACCCGCTGGCAACATAGGACAAGGGTTGCGCTCGTTGCGGGACTTAACCCAACATCTCACGACACGAGCTGACGACAGCCATGCACCACCTGCACACAGGCCACAAGGGAACTGATATCTCTACCAGCGTCCTGTGCATGTCAAACCCAGGTAAGGTTCTTCGCGTTGCATCGAATTAATCCACATGCTCCGCCGCTTGTGCGGGCCCCCGTCAATTTCTTTGAGTTTTAGCCTTGCGGCCGTACTCCCCAGGCGGGGTACTTAATGCGTTAGCTACGGCACGGATCCCAAGGAAGGAAACCCACACCTAGTACCCACCGTTTACGGCGTGGACTACCAGGGTATCTAATCCTGTTCGCTCCCCACGCTTTCGCTCCTCAGCGTCAGTTACTGCCCAGAGACCCGCCTTCGCCACCGGTGTTCCTCCTGATATCTGCGCATTCCACCGCTACACCAGGAATTCCAGTCTCCCCTGCAGTACTCAAGTCTGCCCGTATCGCCCGCACGCCCACAGTTAAGCTGTGAGTTTTCACGAACAACGCGACAAACCACCTACGAGCTCTTTACGCCCAGTAATTCCGGACAACGCTCGGACCCTACGTATTACCGCGGCTGCTGGCACGTAGTTGGCCGGTCCTTCTTCTGCACATACCGTCACTTGCGCTTCGTCTGTGCTGAAAGAGGTTTACAACCCGAAGGCCGTCATCCCTCACGCGGCGTCGCTGCATCAGGCTTGCGCCCATTGTGCAATATTCCCCACTGCTGCCTCCCGTAGGAGTCTGGGCCGTATCTCAGTCCCAGTGTGGCCGGTCACCCTCTCAGGCCGGCTACCCGTCGTCGCCTTGGTAGGCCATTACCCCACCAACAAGCTGATAGGCCGCGGGCCCATCCCACACCGCAAAAGCTTTCCACCACACACCAGGAGGCGCATGGTCATATTCGGTATTAGACCCAGTTTCCCAGGCTTATCCCAAAGTGCAGGGCAGATCACCCACGTGTTACTCACCCGTTCGCCACTCGAGTACCCCGAAGGGCCTTTCCGTTCGACTTGCATGTGTTAAGCACGCCGCCAGCGTTCGTCCTGAGCCAGAATCAAACTCTCCAAACAAAAACAACCCAACCCAAAGGCCAGGTGGAATTCGAATCAGAAAAACCTGATATCCAAACAAAAGACACCAAAAACTGGCATCAAAAAACAAACCATCCCACGTAGCAGGAAGACGGGAAGTCCCCCACAAAGATGGCATAAAAACAACAAACAAAAACCACCAAACACACTATTGAGTTCTCAAACAACAGACCAGATTGTGTAGAAGTTCCCCGTTTCGGGGCAACCCTGCCAGCTTAAACTATCTGAGCCGGGGAGTCAAACTTCTCTGTCCCCCGTGTCCGGGGCAACTCGATTAGATTAGGACTTCGTTCGTTGCGAAGTCAAATCCGCTGGTCAGAGGCTCGGTGTCGCTGCACCCGCCGGTACGGCCTAGCTTACCCGCTCGACCTCGGCACCCAAACTGACCAGGTTTTCCACGAACAACGGGTAACCCCGATCGATGTGGAACACGTCGTGCACCTCGGTGTCGCCGTCGGCGACCAGTCCGGCTAGCACCAGGCCCGCGCCGGCCCGGATGTCCGATGCCCACACCGGTGCGCTCGACAACTGCGGCAGTCCACGCACGACGGCATGGTGACCGTCCGTACGAGCATCGGCCCCCAACCGGATCATCTCCTCGACGAAGCGGAAGCGTGCTTCGAACACGTTCTCCGTGATCATCGACGTGCCTTCGGCGATTGATGCCAACCCGATCGCCATCGGCTGCAGGTCGGTCGGGAACCCCGGAAACGGCAGCGTGGCGACGTTGACGGCCTTGGGCCGCTCGTACTGGACCACTCGGAACCCGTTGTCGTGCTGGGTGACTGTTGCGCCGGCGTCGTGCAACTTGTGCAACACCAACTGCAGGTGCGCGGGGTCCACACCCGTCACGGAGATGTCGCCCTTGGTCATCGCCGCAGCGATACCCCATGTCGCCGCGACGATGCGATCCCCGATCACCCGATGCTCGGTGGGGTACAGCCGATCCACTCCGGTGATGGTCAAGGTCGATGAGCCGGCGCCGGAGACCTGCGCCCCCATCTGGTTGAGCATGGTGCAGATATCAGCGATGTCCGGCTCGCGGGCTGCGTTGTGGATCGTGGTGACCCCTTCGGCCAACACCGCCGCCATCAGGATGTTCTCCGTCGCGCCGACCGACGGGAACTCCAACTGGATCTCCGCGCCGCGCAACTGATCGGCCTCGGCGACCACGCAGCCATGCTCGATATTGCAGCGGGCCCCGAGCTGTCGTAGTCCGGACTGGTGCATATCCAGCGGGCGAGATCCGATCGCATCGCCGCCGGGCAACGCGACCTTGGCGCGCTTACCCCGCCCGACCAGCGGGCCGAGCACGCATACCGACGCACGGAACTGGCGCACCGCGGCGAAGTCGGCGTCGTACTTGACCTCGTCCGGCGAGGTCACGCGGACCGTCGACCCGTCCAGCTCGACGGTGGCGCCCAGGCCCCGGAGCACCTCGGCCATCAACGGAACGTCCAGGATGTCCGGGCAGTTGGTGATCGTGCTGGTGCCCTCGGCCAACAGCGTTGCCGCCATCAGCTTGAGCACGCTGTTCTTTGCTCCCCCGACGGCGACTTCACCCGATAACCGGCTTCCGCCCGTCACCACGAATCGATCGCTCACGCGGGCCAGTGTAAGCAGAGCAGGCCACGGTTACAGAACGCTGCGGCCACATCGGCGCTGGATGGACCGGTACCGTTGAACCATGGCCGTGCATCTGACCCGCATCTACACCCGAACCGGCGACGACGGCACCACCGGGCTGAGCGATTTCAGCCGGGTCTCCAAGAACGACGCCCGGCTCGAGGCCTACGCGGACTGCGATGAGGCCAATGCGGCCATCGGTGTTGCGGTGTCGCTGGGTCGGCCCGATGACCGGATCCGCGCGGTTTTGTTGCAGATCCAGAACGACCTGTTCGACGCGGGTGCCGATCTCTCCACCCCGGTGGTGGACAACCCGGAGTATCCGCCGCTGCGGGTTCTGCAGGACTACATCGACCGGCTCGAAGGCTGGTGCGACGAATTCAACGAGGACCTGCCCAAACTCGACTCGTTCATCCTGCCGGGCGGCACGGCGCTCTCGGCGCTGCTGCATGTGGCGCGCACCGTCACCCGTCGCGCCGAGCGCTCGGCGTGGCGGGCGGTCGACCAGCACGGTGGATCCGTGAACGTGCTGCCGGCAAAATACCTCAACCGGCTGTCTGACCTGCTCTTCATCCTGTCGAGGGTGGCCAACCCGGACGGCGATGTGAAATGGCAGCCCGGCGGCCAGCGGAGCTAGTCACGGCGGGCAGGAGCGCAGCGATCCGGGGAATCAGGTACGGCGGGCAGGAGCGCAGCGATCCGGGGAATCAGGTACGCCGCCGCGCCCGCGGTGACGGCCGTGATTCCACCCATGAGGTGAAGGCCGTCAATGCCCCGCGGTCGAGCGCCACCTCATAACCGCGCCCGCGTTCGGGGCTGACATCGCGCAGTTCCAGCACGGCGATCTCTTCGGTCATGATGTCGAACTCGTCGCCGCGCGGGGAGCGCCGGGAGACGACCTCAAGGCCCAGCCTGCTCAGCCGGCGATCCGGCCACCAGCGTGCGCTCGACAACCGGTAGAACTCGGCCTCGCCGCCGCGGTAACGCAGCACGCCATGGCGCCAACCGGCTCCGCCCTCGGCCGGATAGTCGCGCAGGATGGCGGCGGTACCGCCCACCTGGCGCAGCTTCCACAGGCGGTAGCCGAGTGCGACCACCGCCAACAGCAAAACGCCGACGAGCGCGACCATGAACACCATGGACGCGCTCATCGGCGGTTCCTACTAGTCGATCTGCCCGACCGCGCGCAGCCGCGCGCGGCCCCAGGCTGCGGTGGCAGGATCGTCGGATTCGGAGTCCTGCTTGGCCGCGTCGGCATCGACCTCCGACTCGAACTGGGCGTTCTCCACCAGGAGGCTCACCCCGGACTCGGTCACCGACAGAAATCCACCGTCCACGGCGATGCGAAGGTCATCCTCGCCCTCCCGCTCGACGCGCACCATGGCGTCGTCGACCAGCTGGGCCACCAACGGGATGTGTCGCGGCAGGATGCCGATCTCACCCGCAGTGGTGCGGGTGAAGACGAACGTGGCCTTGCCGGACCACAACTCACGCTCGACGGCGACGATCTCGACGTCCAGTTCAGCCATGCCACACCACCTTTCGGGCCACTAGACCGGTCACAGCTTGGCGCCGAGGGTTTCTGCCTTCTTCGCCAGGTCGTCCAGGCCACCGATGAGGAAGAACGCCTGCTCGGGCAGGTGGTCGAACTCACCCTTGGACAGCTTGTCGAAGGCCTCGATGGTCTCCTTGAGCGGCACGGTCGAGCCGGGCTGCCCGGTGAACTGCTCGGCCGCCATCATGTTCTGGCTCAGGAAGCGCTCGATCTTACGGGCGCGGTACACCAGCACCTTGTCCTCTTCGGACAGCTCGTCGATACCGAGGATGGCGATGATGTCCTGAAGATCCTTGTAGCGCTGCAGGATCCGGATGACTTCCTGGGCGACGCGGTAGTGCTCGTCGCCGACCACGCTGGGGTGCAGGATCGTCGAGGACGATGCCAGCGGATCCACCGCGGGGAAGATGCCCTTGGAGAACACCGCACGCGAGAGCTCGGTGGTGGCATCCAGGTGGGCGAAGGTGGTCGCCGGGGCCGGGTCGGTGTAGTCGTCGGCGGGCACATACACGGCCTGCATCGAGGTGATCGAACGGCCACGCGTCGAGGTGATGCGCTCCTGGAGCTCACCCATCTCGTCGGCCAGCGTCGGCTGGTAACCCACGGCCGAAGGCATACGACCCGAGCAGGGTCGACACCTCGGAACCGGCCTGGGTGAACCGGAAGATGTTGTCGATGAACAGCAGCACGTCCTGGTTCTGCTCATCGCGGAAGTACTCCGCCATGGTCAGCGCGGACAGGGCGACGCGCATACGCGTGCCCGGCGGCTCATCCATCTGGCCGAACACCAAGGCGGTGTCCTTGAGCACGTTGGCGTCCGCGAGCTCGACCCACAGGTCGTTGCCCTCACGGGTGCGCTCCCCCACGCCGGCGAACACCGAGGTGCCACCGAAGTTGCGGGCGATGCGGTTGATCATCTCCTGGATCAGCACGGTCTTGCCGACGCCGGCACCACCGAACAGCGCGATCTTGCCGCCACGCACATACGGGGTGAGCAGGTCGACGACCTTCAGACCGGTCTCCAGCATCTCGGTGCGGGGCTCCAGATCGGCGAAGGCCGGCGGCTTGCGGTGGATCGACCAGTGGTCGAAGTCCTCGCCGTATCCAGGCTCGTCGAGGCAGTCGCCGAGGGCGTTGAACACGTGGCCCTTGACGCCGTCGCCGACGGGCACCGAAATCGACTTGCCGGTGTCGGTGACCTCCACGCCGCGCACCAGACCATCGGTGGGCTGCATGGAGATGGTGCGGACCAGGTTGTCACCCAGGTGCTGGGCGACCTCCAGGGTCAGGGTCTTGGCCAGCTCGCCGTAGGTGATCTCGGCGTTCAGGGCGTTGAACAGGTCGGGTACCGCGCCACGCGGAAACTCCACGTCGACCACGGGGCCGGTGATACGAACAACGCGACCCGTCGTGGTCTTTTCTGCGACAGCAGTCATATCTCTTTTCGCTTCCTACGGGGCTTACTTGGCGTCGGCCAGCGCGTTGGCGCCACCGACGATCTCGCTGATTTCCTGGGTGATCTGCGCCTGACGCTCGCGGTTGGCCGCCAGCGTGAGTGCCTTGATCAGATCGTCGGCGTTGTCGGTGGCCGACTTCATGGCGCGGCGGCGTGAAGCCGACTCCGAGGCGGCCGCCTCCAGCAGTGCCGCGTACACGCGGGTGGCGATGTAGCGCGGCAGGAGCGCGTCGAACAGGTTCTCGGCGTTCGGCTCGAACGAGAACAGGGTGTGCGGGCCCTCATCCGGTGCATCTTCGACATACTCGACGACCATCGGGGCGATCCGCAGCGCCGCCGCAGTCTGCGACAGCATCGACCGGAACTCGGTCGACACGATGTGCAGCTCGTCCACACCGAGGATGCCGTCCGCGCCGCCGTCGTCGCCGTCGTCATCGGCGCCCGACATGAAGGCCGTCACCAGGGTGTCGGCGATCTCCTTGGCGTGCTCGTAGGTGGGTCGCTCCGAGAAGCCGGTCCACGACTCCGCCACGTCACGCTGGCGGAAGTTGTAGTAGCCCAGCGCCTTCCGGCCGATGACGTAGACCACCGGGGACTTGCCCTCGTCTCGAAGCAGCGAGAACAGTTCCTCGGCGCGGCGCAGCACGTTGGCGTTGTAGCCGCCGCACAGACCACGGTCCGAGGACACCACCAGCACGGCGGCCCGCTTCGGATTCTCCCGCGCGACGAGCAGTGGGTGATCCAGCGCGCTGGCGCCGGCCAGCTCGGTGAGCATGCTGGTGATTTCGGTGGCGTAGGGCCGGGCCGCTTGGACCCGGGCCTGCGCCTTGGCGATCCGCGACGTGGCGATCAGCTCTTGAGCCTTGGTGATCTTCTTGATCGCCCCGGCCGAGCGGATACGTCCGCGTAGCTCGCGCAGTGTGGCTGCCATTGGTTACCTAGGCCTTCTTGGGAGCAGGCTTGCGGACCTTGACCGATTCCTTCTCCAGGTCCTCGGGATCGAGGGCTTCGGAGTCGGCCTCGTTCACGACAACCGAGCTGCCGTCAGACGCCGAGAAGCCCTTCTTGAAGTCGTTGATCACGGTGACCAGCTTCTCCTCGGCATCCTCGGAGAGCTTCTTGCTCTCCTTGATGCCGTTGAGAAGGTCGGAGTGGCTGGCCTTCACGTGCTCCAGCAGCTCGGTCTCGAAGCGCGAGACGTCTTCGGCGGGAACCGAATCCAGATGGCCCTTGGTCCCGAGGAAGATCGCGACGACCTGGTCCTCGACGGACAGCGGGCTGTACTGGGGCTGCTTGAGCAGCTCGACCAGACGCACACCGCGGTCCAGCTGCGCCTTGGAGGCCGCGTCCAGATCCGAGGCGAAGGCCGCGAAGGCCTCCAGCTCGCGGTACTGCGACAGGTCGAGGCGCAGCGAGCCTGCGACCTCTTTCATCGCCTTGATCTGGGCGGCACCACCGACGCGGGACACCGAGACACCGACGTTGATGGCCGGTCGCACGCCCTGGTTGAACAGGTCGGACTCCAGGAAGCACTGGCCGTCGGTGATCGAGATGACGTTGGTCGGGATGAACGCCGAGATGTCGTTGGCCTTGGTCTCGATGATCGGCAGGCCGGTCATCGATCCACCGCCGAGCTCATCGGACAGCTTGGCGCAACGCTCCAGCAGGCGGGAGTGCAGGTAGAACACGTCGCCGGGGAACGCCTCGCGGCCCGGCGGGCGGCGCAGCAGCAGCGAGATGGCGCGGTAGGCGTCGGCCTGCTTGGACAGATCGTCGAACACGATGAGGACGTGCTTGCCGTCGTACATCCAGTGCTGGCCGATGGCCGAACCGGTGTACGGGGCCAACCACTTGAAGCCGGCGGCATCGGAGGCGGGGGCCGCGACGATGGTGGTGTACTCCATCGCGCCGCCGTCTTCGAGCGCCCGCTTCACCGAGGCGATCGTGGTGCCCTTCTGGCCGATCGCGACGTAGACGCAGCGCACCTGCTGCTTGGGGTCGCCGGTCTCCCACGCCCCACGCTGGTTGAGGATGGTGTCGACGGCGACGGCGGTCTTGCCGGTCTTGCGGTCACCGATGATCAGCTGGCGCTGGCCGCGGCCGATCGGTGTCATGGCGTCGATGGCCTTGATGCCGGTCTGCAGCGGCTCACTGACGCCCTGGCGCTGCACCACCGAGGGGGCCTGCAGCTCGAGGGCACGCCGAGTGTCCGAGGCGATGTCGCCCTGGCCGTCGATCGGCTGGCCGAGCGGGTTCACCACGCGTCCCAGGAAGGCGTCACCCACCGGCACGGAGAGCACCTCGCCGGTGCGCTTGACCTGCTGGCCTTCGGCGATCTTCGCGAAGTCACCCAGGATCACGGCGCCGACGCTGTGCTCGTCGAGGTTCATCGCCACGCCCAGAACGCCGCCCGGGAATTCGAGCAGCTCCTGTGTCATGACCGAGGGCAGGCCCTCGACGTGGGCGATGCCGTCACCGGCATCGACAACGGTGCCGACCTCTTCCCGCTCGGTGTCGGCGGAAAACGAGGATACATAACCCTCGATGGCACCTTCGATATCAGCAGCCGAGATTGTCAACTCTGCCATGGTTTTTCGTCTTCCTACCTTTTGATCTGGGTGTAAGTCTTCTGGGTCAGTCCGGCAGCTGGGTCTGCGCGGCAGCCAAGCGGGACGCGATGGATCCGTCGATCACTTCGTCACCGACGGTGATCGACAGACCACCGAGCAGATCCGGATCGACATGCAACTGCACGGACACCGGATGCCCGTAGATGCGCGTGAGCACGGCCGCCAGGCGGTCGCGCTGTGCATCGGTCAGATCCGCAGCGGCGCTGACGTGAGCCACGATCTCTCCGCGACGGGCCACTGCGAGCTCGGCGAGATCGATGACGGCTTCATCGGCACGTTCCCCGCGGAGCAGGCCGACGGTCTGCGACAGCAACGCGGCGGCAGTGCCGTTGGCGCTACTTCCGGTACCGACCACCTTGTCCAGCAGTGCGATTCGACCCGCTGCATCGGTGGTGTAGTCGCTCAGCAGCGCGGACAACCTGGGCTCGGCGTCGAGGACCCGACCGAACTGGAACAGCTGGTCCTCGACCTCGTCGACCTCGCCGGCGGCATGTGCGCGCTGCAGCAGGGCCAGCCGCGCAATGTGCTCGATCCCGTCGACCAGGTTGGCCTCGGTCGACCAGCGCTGGGATCCTGCGGTCCGGACCAGCTTCAGGGCGGGCTCACCGATCTTGCCGGCAAGCAGCTTGTCGACCAGCGCGACCTTCGCCGCGGCGGAATCGGCCGGCTCGGCCAGGTGCTTGGTGAGGGCGCTCTCGGTGATGAGCAACCTTGCCACCGCGGCCAGGTCATCGGCCAGGGCCGTGAGGCCGTCGGCGTCCAAACCACCGGCCACGCTGTCGAACTCCGAGACCAGGTTGGCCAGAGCCTCCCGGCTGGCTGCCCGCAGTCCCGCCGTGGCACCGGTCTCGATGACCGCGGCCGACGGGGCCATCTGGTCGAGATCGTCGAGGAAGCGGTCGACGGTGGCCGCCTGCGCGCCCGCGTCGGCCACGTGGGCGCGGACCAGGTCTGCGGCCTTGGCAACAGCCTCATCGCCGAGCCCGAGCCGCAGTTCACGGACCAGCTGCTGGCGCAGCAGGTGAACCTGCTGCCCGCCCTGGGCCTTGATGCGCTCGGCGTCGACTCCGGCCTGCTCTTCCAGCTGGGCCTTGATGCGCTCGGAGTCCTGCTTCGCCTCACCGGTGACGCTGCCGGCTTCTGCCTCGGCGTCGGCCAGGGCCTTGGCGTGCATGGCATCGGCCTCGGCGAGCTTCTTCGCCGCTTCGGCGCTCTCGGCCAGGGCGACACGGATGGCCTCTTGCTGCTTGACCATCAACCCCTTCACCAGGGGCGCCACCCATTTGGCGATGATGAACACGATGACGGCGAAGCCGATCAGCTGTCCGATGAATGTCGACATCTAGTTGTTCCGTCCCGAATTCACGTCGACGCCGAGGATGCGGCTCGCCAGGGTGGCCGAGAGGCCATCCACCGACGAGGCCAGCTCGGCTTGAGCCGCTGAACCCTGTTGGGACAGCTTCTCGTTGGCCTGGCGTACCGTCTCGGCGACTTCACCGCTGGCCTCGGCCCGCTTCGAGTCGACGACCTGACGGCCTTCGGCGCGTGCCTCGTCACGAAGTGCAGATGCCTCGGCGCGTGCGCCGGCCATCGCCTCGTCGTAGTCGGCCTGAGCGGCTGCCACCTGTTCAGCCGACTTACGGCTGTCGGCAGCAGTTTTGGCCAGCATGGCCTCGCGCTCGGCGAGCACCTTACTGATCGGCGGCACCACCCATTTCCAGATCACGCCGAGCGTGATCAGGAAGATGAGCAGCACGGCGAAAAAGGTGCCGTTGGGGACCAGGAAGTTACTGGTTCCCCCGCCCTCTTCCGCGGCCACGATGGATACGGTCAGCTGGTCCATGCTGTCGGACTACTGCAGGCCCGGCGTGGCGAAGACGAACAGCGCCATGAACGCCAGGTTGATGAAGTACGCGGCCTCCACCAGACCGACGGTGATGAAGAACGGGGTGAACAGCCGGCCCTGGGCCTCGGGCTGCCGGGCGATGCCGGAGATCAGCGCGTTACCCGCGATACCGTCACCGATACCGGCACCGATGGCAGCGCCACCCATGATCACACCGCCACCGATCAGCGCGCCCATAGTGATGAGAGCGTTGGGATCGAGTTCCATTCCTTTTTCCTCCTTGTAACTGGCGGCGGTGCCACCAGGACTTCTGTTCGTACGTGTCCGTGCAGATTGGTCAAACGGGTAGAAACGTCAGTGCGCGTGCTCTTTGGTGTCGTGGTCGTCGTGAACTTCCATCGACTGGCTGAAGTACAGGATCGTCAGCAGGCTGAAGATGAAGGCCTGGATCAGGCCGACGAACAGGTCGAAGGTCTTCCAGATGGCGTTGGGCAGCCACTGGATGTACCAGGGGAACATCGCGATCAGCGCCACCAGGATGCCGCCGGCGAAGATGTTGCCGAAGAGTCGCAGGGCCAGCGAGATCGGCTTGGCCAGTTCCTCGACGATGTTGATCGGCGCCAGGAAGGGGACGTGACCCTTGACGACGGCGATCGGGTGGCCGATGGGGCCGCGCCGCCAGATGCCCGCCGCGTGGTAGCAGATGAAGACGAACAGGGCGAGAGCCAGCACGAAGTTGATATCCGAGGCCGGGGCCTTGTAGAGCTCGGCGGCGGCGCCATCGGAGCCGCCGTACTGCCATGGCAACACCGCCAGCCAGTTGGAGATCAGGATGAAGACGAACAGCGTGACGGCCAGCGGCAGGACGAAGGGGGCGATCTTCATGCCGATCGAGCCCTCGATCTGCTGGCGCATCTGGATGGTCAGCGCCTCCCAGAACAGCTGCACGCCACCGGGAACGCCGGTGGAGGTGACCTTGGATTTCAGGTAGAACGCCAGTCCGATGATGATCACCGCGGTGATCGCGGTGGCCATGATGGTGTCGCCGTTGAAGGTCATGCCGAACAGTTCGAACACCATGACGTGGTGCCCGACGTGGATGGCGACGCCACCCTCTTCAGCGGCCAGAACAGTCTCAGTCATTCGGGTCAGCTCAATCCTTCGAATCCGATGTGGAGACGCCCTCGACGTCCAAACCGTTGGCGCGGATCTTCCGCATGACCGGGATGCTGGTGCTCAACACCAACAGACCCTGGAAGATCGCGAGCCCGAACAGCACGGCAATACCGCCGTGTTCCTTGAAAAAGAGTGCCACCGCCAGTGCGATCGCGGTGATGATCAACAGCCGCATCGCGGAGTTTATGGCCATTTTCTTCTTGAGGGGGTGGTCCTCCATCGTGATCGACTCGACGGCTCGGCGCACCAGCAGCGCGTTGAGCAAACCGAGAGCGAGCCCGATACCGAAGAACACACCGAAGAAGATGTTGCCGACGTATCCGGCGGCCGCGATGGCCACCGCGGTGAGCGCCAGGCAGATCAGCAGCAGCCGCAACGGACGGAAGGCGACGGAAGGGAACACCAGGGGCGCATCATGCGCTGGCGTCGTCACGTCGTTCACCTCAATCCCGCGTCGTCGAGGGGGGTACTGATCGAAAACTGCAATAGCTCAGAAAACTGCAAAATTCCTGTGCATGCCCGACGAGAGTATCGGAGGGCAGCGGGCGCGCTGGAATCACCCAAGGGGTAGCTCCCTTTTGTCGGTCGTGTATCGGCGCCGATCGGTCGGGTGGACCGATGGGCCGGGCCGGCAACCCGCGAGGTTTTCGGGTTATGCGCAGAACCGTACCACAAGGTAGGAGGCACAAAAACAGGCCTACTACTTTTCGTCGTACAACGGCTTTTACGGGTCTTCCACCGCGCCGTTTCGACCCCGCAGCAGCGGTATCAGGGTCACCACACCGGCGACCAGAATCGCGGCGAGCATCACCGCGCCGGTGTAGCGCGGATCGAAGAAGATCGTGCTCGCCGCCCCCAGTGCGACGATGCTGACCCACATGTAGATCAGCAGGACGACGCGACGGTGCGAATGCCCGATCTGCAGCAGTCGATGATGCAGATGCATCTTGTCCGGCGTCGAGAAGTGAACGCCCGCGCGGGTGCGGCGCACGATCGCCAGCAGCGTGTCCAGGGCAGGCACGAACATCACCGCCACGACCAACAGGAACGGCGACAGCAACGCGAACACATCGCGCGCCCCATAGGCGGTCTGCGATATGGGGCCGGCCGCCGTCGTCGAGGCCGCGGCGAGCATCAGGCCGATCAGCATCGAACCCGAGTCGCCCATGAAGATCTTCGCGCGGTGGAAGTTGTGCGGGAGGAAGCCCAGGCACGCACCGGCGAGCACCACCGAGATCATGGCCGGCGGGTAGAACAGCACATCGCCCCCGTGATCGCGGAGCAGGCCCACCGAGAAGATGCAGATGGCCAGCGCCGTGATCAGACCGAGCCCGGCTGCCAGCCCATCGAGACCGTCGATGAAGTTCATGGCGTTGACGATCGAGACCGTCAACGCCAAGGTGAGCAGGATCGAGGTGACCTGATCCAGCACGATGGTGCCGACACCACCGAACGGGATGTACAGCACGCTCCATGCCACGCCCATGGTGACCAGCACGCTGGCGGCGGTGATCTGGCCGGCGAACTTGGTCAGCGAGTCCAGCCCCCATCGGTCGTCGATGAGGCCCACCAGCATGATGAGTCCGCCGGCGACCACCACCGCGGGCATGCCGGTCGAGTAGACGAACCCACGGTTGAGGGCGGGCAGCTGGGAGGCCAGCAGCACCGCGGCGGCCACGCCGATGTACATGGCCAATCCACCCATCCGCGGGATCGGCTGGACATGCACATCGCGTTCGCGCGGATAGGCCACCGCGCCGACCCGGATGGCGAACACCCGCACCCAGCCGGTCGCGAAGTAGGTGATGATCGCGGCGGTGAGCCCGACGAGCGCGAGTTCGCGCAACGGGACACCGGCCCCGCGGTCCGACAGGGCGAGCAGACCGTCAGCCATCCAGACCGATTCGCTCACCACGTGCTGAACCGTACGCGAATGTGCTGTGGCCTAAGGGGTGGTCCCACGGGCGTCCTCGGGTGTGAGGGCTTGGGCTTCCACGCCGAGCACGCGGGCGACGTCGGCGACCGAGACGGGCCCTTCGCGCAGCACCCGCGGCTGTGGACCGGACACGTCCACGATCGTCGAGGCGGCGCCCCGCGGCGACGGTCCCCCGTCGAGGTAGACCTCGACCCGCGCACCCAGCTGAGCCTGCGCGTCCGCGGCGGTGACCGCGGCCGGCTGCCCGGAGACGTTCGCGCTGGAGACGGCCATCGGGCCGACCTCGCGCAGCAGTTCGATGGCCACCGGCTGCAGCGGCATGCGCAACATGACGGTGCCTCCTGCGTCGCCGAGGTCCCAGTGCAGCGACGGCGCATGCCGCACCACCAGGCTCAGCGCGCCCGGCCAGAACGCCTGGATGAGTTCGCGCGCGGCGGGCGGCACCGCATAGACCAGCCCGTCGATGGTGTGCCAGGAGCCGACGAGCACACCGACCGGCATATCGCGGCCCCGGTTCTTGGCCGCGAGCAACGCGGCCACCGCTTCGCTGTTGAAGGCGTCCGCGCCGATGCCGTAGACGGTGTCGGTGGGCAGCACGACCAGTCCCCCACCCTTGACGGCGCTGATCGCCGACATGAGCCCGGTCGCCCGTTGTTCGGGGTCCGCACAGTCGAAGAGTTGTGTCATGACTCCTCGCCCAACCGCTCGTCGCGTCTCATGCCACTCAGCTTCTCACCGCGGTGACGAACCGGCGCCGACCGGCCAGGTCGCGGCGTGCCGCGATACCGGTGAAGACGCCGGCGGCACCAAAGAGCTCGACGGTGGCCGCCGACGTGGTGTCGTCATGCTCGACCCCCACCTGCCCGCCGGGCCGCAGCAGCCGGGAGACCAGCTCGACGATCGGCTTGATGACGGCCATCCCGTCCGGGCCACCGAATAGCGCGGTGCTCGGATCATGTTCTGCCACTTCTGGTTCCAGCTCTGCACCGTCAGGGATATAGGGAGGGTTCGCGACCACCAGGTCAACCTGGCCGGTGAGGTCGGTCAGCACATCACGGTCGGTGACATCGGCGTGCAGCAACTCCACCGTCGTTCCGTCCACATTGGCGCGGGCGTAACGCAGCGCCTCCTCGGACCGCTCCACCGCGACGACACGGGCATCGGGGCGGTAGAGCGCAAGTGCGAGCGCGAGCGCGCCCGAACCCGAACACAGGTCCACGATCACGCCGCCCGGGCGGACGGGAACCGTCTGCGCCCACTCCAGCAGCGCCTCGGTCTCGGGCCGCGGGATGAACACCCCGGGCCCGACGGTCACGGTCAGCGGACCGAAGGCGGCGGTACCCAACAAGTGCTGCAACGGGATTCGCATCGCGCGCTGCCCGACGAGGGCGCGGAATTCGTCCAGGACCCCGGGTCCGGGATCGGCGAACATCAGCCGCCCGCGGTCGACGCCGAGCACATGGGCGGCCAGCTGTTCGGCATCGGCGCGCGCGGAGTCGATGCCGGCGGTGGCGAGCACGGTGGCCGCATCCGAGATCGCTTGCTGCAACGCGTTCATCACGCTTGTTGGAGCCGCGCCTGCTTGTCGGCGGCCGCCAGCGCATCCAGCAGCGCATCCATGTCGCCGTCGAGCACCTGGTCGAGGTTGTGCGACTTGAAGTTGATGCGGTGGTCGGCGATCCGGTTCTCGGGGTAGTTGTAGGTGCGGATCCGCTCGCTACGGTCGACGGTGCGGATCTGGCTGGCCCGGTCCGCCGACGCATCCGCCGAGGCCTGCTCCTCGGCGAGTGCCTGCAGCCGGGCGGCGAGCACCACCATGGCCCGCGCCCTGTTCTGCAGCTGGCTGCGCTCGTTCTGGCAGGTGACGACGATGCCGGTGGGCAGGTGGGTGATCCGGACCGCGGAGTCGGTGGTGTTGACGCCCTGGCCGCCCTTGCCCGAGGAGCGGTAGACGTCGATACGCAGATCGGACTCGTCGATCTGGACGGCCTCGACGTCGTCGGGCTCGGGGTAGACGAGCACGCCGGCGGCCGACGTGTGCACCCGGCCCTGGGATTCGGTGACGGGCACACGCTGCACGCGGTGCACCCCGCCCTCGAACTTCATCCGCGACCACACGCCGTCGGCGGAATCGCCCTTGCTGGCGATGGTGATGGTGGCGTCCTTGTAACCGCCCAGGTCCGACCAGGTCTCGTCGAGCACGGTGACCGTCCAGCCGTGCCGCTCGGCGTAGCGGATGTACATGCGCGCCAGGTCGGAGGCGAACAGTGCCGATTCCTCGCCACCCTCACCGGATTTGACCTCGAGCACGACATCGTCGGCGTCATGCGGGTCGCGAGGGGCCAGCAGATCGGTCAGCCGGTTGTCGAGCTCGGCAACCCGCGCCTCGATCTCGGGCACCTCGGCAGCAAAGGCCTCGTCCTCGGCGGCCAGCTCGCGGGCGGCCTCCAGGTCGCCGCGCGCGGCTTCCAGTTTGCGGTACGTCGAGACGATCGGTGAGACCTGCGCGAACCGCTTTCCGACGCGGCGTGCCGCGCCGGCGTCACCATGCAGGGCGGGATCGGCGAGCTGGGACTCCAGGTCGGCGCACTCGGCGAGCAACGCCTCGATCGCGGGTGCGGTATCGGTCACCTGGACTCCTCAAGAACGGCCTGAAAACGCAAATCGGCGCCCGGTCCTGACACAAATGCCAGGTTCGGGCGCCGATAGGTCAGCTAGTTGTCTGCAGCAGCCTTGGCTTCTGGCTTCCCGGCCGCCCCGGCGCGCTTGCCGTAGCGCTTCTCGAAGCGGGCGACGCGGCCGCCGCTGTCGAGGATCTTCTGCTTGCCGGTGTAGAACGGGTGGCACTGCGAGCAGACCTCGACCACGATGTGGCCGTTGTCCTTGGTGCTGCGGGTGGTGAAGGTGTTACCGCAGCCGCAGACCACATTGGTCTCGGCGTAATTGGGGTGAATACCCGATTTCATGGCTTTCCTCTGCAATCGTTGGCCGCCGGGTCGCCCGAGCCCAGACCTGGGAGTCTTCGAGCGTGAACCGGAACCGAGGGTCGACGGTGAATTATGCCAGGTCAACCGTCGAATGCGAAAACGCCTCACCACCGGCCGCTATTCCCGGGTCAGCGATGTGTACGTCTGACCGTCGCGTTTCCAGATGTGCCGTCCCTGCGGTGCGGTCCCGAGGGCGATGAGTTCGCGTTTGAGGATCTTGTTGGTCGCGGTGCTCGGCAGGTCGTCGGCGATCCAGACATAGCGCGGCCGCGCCTTCGGCGACAGATCGGCCTGGGCGGCGAGGAACTCGGCGAACGCGGCGGGGGTGAGCTCCGCGCCGTCCTGCAGCACCATGGCCGCCATCACCTGATCACCGACGTGCTCGTCGGGCACCGGGTAGACCGCGACTCGGTTGATCGCGTCCAGTCTCAGCAGAATCCGTTCGATCGGTGCCGTCGTCAGGTTCTCCCCGTCGACACGCATCCAGTCCGCCGTGCGGCCGGCCAGATAGATCCAGCCGTCCGCATCACGGTAGGCCAGGTCCCCGGACCAGTAGATGCCCCCGCGCAGCCGTTCACCGGTGGCGCCGGGGTCGTTGTAGTAGCCGCGGAACAGCCCGCTGCCGGTGGTGTTGACCAACTCCCCTGTTGCGGCGTCGGCGTTCAGCAGGGCGCCGTGGGCGTCGAAACGGGCGACCTCGCATTCCTGGCCGGTCTCCGAGTTGTAGATCGCGACCCCCGGGAAGCCCTGGCCGATGGAGCCGGCCGGGCAGTTCTCCAGCCGGGTGATGATGACGGCGGTCTCGGTGGACCCGAATCCGTCCCACACCGTGCACCCGAAGCGTCGGCCGAACGCCTCGATATCGCGGTCGGCGGCCTCGTTGCCGAAGGCGACGCGCAGCGGGTTGTCGGCGTCGTCGGGGCCTTCGGCGGTGGCCAGGATGTAGGCCAGCGGCTTGCCGACGTAGTTCATGTAGGTGGCGCCGTAACGGCGGATGTCGGGCAGGAACGACGATGCGGAGAACGTCGCGGGCGCCATCGCCGCACCCGCGCCGAGCGCGACGCTCCATCCGGCGTAGACGGCGTTGGAGTGAAACAGCGGCATGGCCAGGTAGCAGGTGTCCTGATCGCTCAGCTCGTAGCGTTGTACCAGCGCGCTGCCGGCGAACAGCACCGTCGAATGCGGCACCTCGACTGCCTTGGGTTCGCCGCTGGTGCCCGAGGTGAAGATCATCATGAAGGTGTCATCCGGCGCACATTCGCGGTGCGGCGTCAGCTCCGGGGCCTCGGCGAGCAGCTGCGCCCAACGCTGCCCGGTCGTATCGATCACCGTGACGCCGGGCAGATCCACCCCCTCGAGCAGGTGACGATGCTCGTCGTCGGTGAGCAGGATCTGGGTGTCGACCTTGGCGATGTCACGGGCCAGGGCCTCCCCGCGGCGGGTGGTGTTGATACCGCACAGGACGTAACCGCCGAGCCCGGCGGCGGCCAGCGCGGTGAGCATCCGCGGCGAGTTGCCCAGCAGCGCGCCGACGTGCAGTGGTCGCGCGGGGTCGGCGAGCGAGATGAGTGCGGCGGCCTGGCGCCCGGCGTCGGCGATGTGTTCGCGCCACGTCCAGCTGCGATCGCCGTATTTCACCGCGGCGGTGTCCAGATCGGCTCGCGTGCGCAGCAGTTGCTGCAGTGTGTCCGCCATACCCGGGCACCTCCGTCTCGGTGAACAGATTCTGTAGACTGTCTACCATTGACGGCCTGCTCCACGGTATCGGTGGGGTTGTTGGCAGAATGCAACAACACGTCTGCTAATCCGCAGATCCCCACCTCCGAGGAGCCCGCAAAGTGCCGACCAGCACGGCCACCGTCCGCGATCGCCTGATCGATGCGGCCGAGGCCTGCCTGCACGCCAAAGGCATCCGGGCCACCACCGTCTCGGAGGTGGCCGAGACCGCCGGCGTGTCGCGGGGCTGGCTCTATCGGCACTTCCCGGACAAGGTCACGCTGCTGGGCGCGGCGATCGTGCGCCTCAACGAGGTGTACTGGTCACAGGCCCACGCCGTCCTGGAAGAGATCCAGGGACTCGACCAGCAGATCGTCGCTGGGATCCGGCACGGCCGCACTGCTTACGACGACCCGGGCGCCCTGCTGATGAAGCTGCGCGTCGACGAGCCCGAGGAGTTCGCCGCTTGCGCCGGCGCCGGGGTGCAGGGCCTGGTGCCCGACCTCGCCGGGTTCTGGTCCCGCTACCTGATCGCCGCGCGGGACAACGGTGAGATCCACGCGCAAGTCGTCATCGCCGAGGCCTCGGAATGGGTTGCCCGCATTGTGATTTCGTTGGCGACCGTGCCTGGCGACACGCTGGATCCGACCGATTCGGCTCAGCTGCTCACCCACGTCCGGCGGTATCTGATCCCGGCGCTGCGCAGCGATCCCGCGGTGTGATCGCGGCGCGGACGGTCCCACGCCGCGCCCCGCCGCGCGGCAGGAATCCGCACCCCGGGCGGGTCGAAACACTGTGGAAACCTCTGGTGTACGCGCAGGACACAGCACGTTCCTAGCTTGAGACGCGGTATACGTGCGTGGCGCGGAGAGCCGTGCATGGACCCGGGCACCAACGTGAGGAGCACGCATGGCCGACGAACTCTCAGCCGGGGTGCATCCACCCGCCGGCATCACCTCAGCGTCGCCGTCGGCAGCCTACGTCGACCACGACTTCGCCATCGCGTCCGTCGACGGGTCGCTGCACAACGACGAACTCGCACCGACGCCGCCCTCGGCGCGCAAATGGGGCTGGTTCGAGATCTTCAACATCTGGACCAACGATGTGCAGAGTCTGGCGGGCTACACGCTGGCCGCCAGCCTGTTCATCACCGCCGGCATCAACGGCTGGTTCGTCATCGCCGCGATCATCCTGGCCGGCGCACTGGTGATGGTCTTCGTCAATCTGTCGGGCCGCCCCAGCGTCCAGTACGGCGTGCCGTACCCGGTGATCGCGCGCGCCTCGATGGGTGTGCGGGGCGCGATGTTCCCCGCCACGGTGCGCGGGATCGTGGCGATCTTCTGGTACGGGGCGCAGACGTATTTCGCGTCCACCGCGGTCGCGTTGGCGATCAATGCCGTGCTGGGGGCCGCGCCGACGGGGACCTTCCTCGGCATGACGTGGGTCGACTGGGTGTCCTACACGGTGGTCGCCGCATTCCAGATCTGGCTGTTCGTCCGCGGGCTCGACGGCATCGTCACGTTCCTGAACTTCGCCGGACCCGCCGTCTACGCCGTGATGATCCTGCTGCTGGTCGCCATCTGGTGGCAGGCAGGTTCGGGATTGCTGAGCTCGGTCGGGGACCTCTTCGCCGGTGAGAAGCAGGGTCTCGCGGCGGTCAGCGCGTTCTTCGCCGTGGTCGGCACCATGATCGCCTACTTCGCCGCAGTGATCATCAACTTCGGTGACTTCGCCCGTTTCACTCGCAGCGACAAGGAGATGCGGCGCGGAAACCTGTTGGGCCTACCCGTCAGCCTCACCTTCTTCACGTTCCTGTCACTGTTCATCACCGCGGGTGCCTACATCGTCTTCCAGGACGGTCAGGGCGAACCGCTGACGAACCCGGCCGATATCGTCGGTCAGGTCGGCAACGTGTGGCTGAGCATCCTGGCCGCCGTCACCTTCTTCATCGCCACGGTCGGGATCAATCTGGTGGCGAACTTCATCCCGCCGGTATACGACATCGTCAACCTGAAGCCCTCGAAGCTGAACTTCAAGATCGCCGGATTCATCACGGCGGGGCTGGGTTTCATCATCGGCGCGCTGTGGGTATCGGTGATCGGCAACGCCGGGCTGCCCAAGTTCGTCGATACGCTCGGTGCGGTACTGGCACCGCTGTACGGCATCATGATTGCCGACTTCTACTTGCTCCGGAAACAGAAACTCCAGATCCAGGAGCTCTACTCGGCGGATCCGGGAGGCATCTACTACTTCACCAAGGGCTGGAATGTCCGGGCGCTGTGCGCGTTCGGGCTGTCGGCAGTGTTCGCGATCGCCGCGGTGTGGACCCCCGCCCTGCATTCGCTGGCCGGCTTCGCCTGGGTGTTCGGCGCCGCGCTGGGAGCGGGACTGCACATGCTGGTGATGAGGGGCCAACCCCTGGACAACACCACGCGGGAGAAGAACCTCGTCACCGGGTGACTGATTCGGCGTGATTCGCGGGCGTTGGCCCCCACCCGCCGGCGAGCAGACGCAAATGGCCCCGTTTCACCAAGGAAACGGGGCCATTTGTGTCTGCTCGCACAGCGTGGGGTCAGTCGTTGTCGCTGTTACCACCGGGGGTGTTCTTGGAGACCTGAACCAGGAACTCGTAGTTGGTCTTGGTCTTGCGCAGCTGGCTCATCAGCAGGTCGATGGCCTGATGCGGATCCAGACCCGAGAGCACCCGACGCAGCTTGTGCACGACCGCGAACTCGTCGGCACCCAACAGCAACTCGTCCTTGCGGGTACCCGACGGGTTGACGTCGACGGCCGGGAACACGCGGCGCTCGGCGATCTTTCGGTCCAGCTTGAGCTCGGCGTTGCCGGTGCCCTTGAACTCCTCGAAGATCACGGTGTCACCGGTGGAGCCGGTCTCGACCATGGCCGTGGCGATGATCGTCAGTGATCCACCGAACTCGATGTTGCGCGCCGCGCCCAGGAAACGCTTGGGTGGGTACAGCGCGGTCGAGTCGACGCCACCGGACAGGATGCGACCCGATGCCGGCGACGCGTTGTTGTACGCGCGGCCCAGGCGGGTGATCGAATCCAGCAGCACCACGACGTCCTTGCCCTGCTCGACCAGGCGCTTGGCCCGCTCGATGGCCAGTTCGGCGGCCTGGGTGTGATCTGACGGCGGACGGTCGAACGTCGAGGCGATGACCTCGCCGACGACCGAACGCTGCATATCGGTGACCTCTTCCGGGCGCTCGTCGACGAGCACGACCATCAGATGGCATTCCGGGTTGTTCTTGGTGATCGCGTTGGCGATGTCCTGCATGATCGTGGTCTTACCGGCCTTGGGCGGTGACACGATCAGCGCGCGCTGACCCTTACCGATCGGCATGATCAGGTCGATCACGCGGGTGGTGAGGCGGTCCGGAGTGGTCTCCAGGCGCAGCCGCTGGTTCGGGTACAGCGGGGTCAGCTTCTGGAAGTCGGGCCGGTTCTTGGCGTTCTCCACCGGGCCACCGTTGACGGTGTCCAGGCGGACCAGCGGATTGAACTTCTGGCGCGGGTTGTTGCCGCCGCCGCTGTTCTCACCTTCGCGGGCCACCCGCACGGCACCGGTCACCGCGTCACCGCGGCGCAGACCGTTCTTGCGCACCATGTTCATCGACACGTAGACGTCGTTGGGGCCTGCCAGATAGCCGGAGGTCCGCACGAACGCGTAGTTGTCCAGCACGTCGAGAATGCCGGCCACCGGCTGGACGACGTCGTCCTCGCGCAGTTCGGTGTCGCGGTCGCCGCGGTCTCCGCGGTCTCCGCGGTCTCCGCCACCGTCGCCGCGCTCCCCGCGACGCTTACGGTCACGGAACCGCCGGCCGCGACGGCCCTGACGGTCGTCACCGTCGTCATTGTTGTTGTTGTTCGAGTTGTTGGCGTTACCGCCACCACTGTTGCCGCCGCCGCTGTTGCGGTTCTGCTGGCCGCCGCCCTGCTGGCCGCCGCCCTGCTGGTCCCCGCCCTCTGAGTTCCGGGGCGGACGGTTCTCGCGAGTCTCCGAGCGGGCTTCCGCGTTATCGGGAGTGCGGTTGCCGGCGTTGTCGGCAGTGCGGTTGCCGGCGTTGTCGGCAGTGCGGTTGTCGGGCCTCTCGGAGCGCGCAGATTCCTGAGCACCCTCGTTCGCGGCCTTGGCGACGTTGGCGTCCGGGGCCTTCTGGCCTTCGGGCGCACCGGTCTGGCGCGCGGCACTGCGGCGCTCACGGCGCTGGGGGTTGCCCTGCTGCGTCGCCGTACCGGCATCGGCCTGCGGCGCGGCCGATGGCGTCTCCGCCGCCGGGGCCGCTTCGGCAGCCTTGGGTGCCGCAGCAGCAGGTGCAGGTGCACCGCCGTTGCCCTCACCGCGACGTTCCTTGATGGCGGCGATCAGATCGCCCTTACGCATGCCCGAGGTGCCCTTGACACCTACTTCACCGGCAAGCGCGCGCAGGTCTGGGAGCAGCATCGACGTCAGCGAGCCGGAACGCCCGCCGCGTGCGCCTGCGCTCCGCGCGGCCTTGCCTGAGTCCACGGAAGCGGAATCTGCGGCGGCTTCGCCGCTGTCGCTTGCCGTGAAGAGGTCCGTATCAGTCACGGATTTCCTTTCTTTCCCTCGCATATCGCAAAGCGCGCGAGGGGTTCCCCGAAGGTCATCTGCGCTCAGCCGAAGAGCTGAACGCGCGTTCTTCCGCGGCGCCACCATCGCCTGAGCAACAGTGATCGCCAGGGCCCACCGGCATGCGGCAAACCATCAGTCCACGAGTGAAACGAAAGATTGGGTAGTCGTCCTAGTGTCGGCGCAGGTAGAACCGCTGCGATTGCTGGACGAAAGCGAGAATAACCCGCATCAGAGCTGGAAGCAAGGAGCGCCACGTATTCGCGTGTTACCCCGACAGGTTTTGGGCGGGGGTTTCCGCATTCCAGCGCACGCCGTCTCCCGCCGACATCTCGGTCACCGTGAAACCGTTCGCGGCGCCGTATTCGAGCACGTCGGCCGGCAGATCGGGTCCGCTCGTCAGAGCTATCACGGCTGGCCCGGCACCCGAAAGGACCGCTGCCACCCCAGAACGCCGGAGCATCGCGAGATATTCCGCCGAGGCAGGCATGGCCGGCGCCCGCTGCGTCTGATGCAACCGGTCGGCGGTCGCCTCCAGAAGCAGATCCGGGCGCTGGGTGAGCGCCACCACCAGCATCGCCGACCGCGCCAGATTGAATCGCGCATCGGTGTGACTGACCTGCTCGGGCAACAGCCCCCGGGTCGCCGCAGTCGAGGACCGGGTCTCGGGGATCGCCGGGAAGAGTCGGATGTCCGGATGAAGCTGCAGATGGGCCGCGTCGTAGCGGGCCGGGTCGCTGCCGTCCTCCGTCCAGGACACGACCGCACCGCCGAGCACAGCAGCCGCCGCATTGTCGGGGTGGCCTTCGAACTCCGAGGAGAGTTGCACCAGCTCTTCGATCGTCAGTTCCGCAGAATCAGCCTGCGCAGCAATACCATTGACCACCGCCAGACCGCCGACGACGGCAGCGGCGGACGATCCGAGTCCCCGTGAATGCGGAATCACATTGCGGCACTGTACGTTCAGCCCGCCTGCGTGCAGACCGGCGGCGGCCAGACCGCGCTCGATCGCCCGCACGACCAGGTGTTCGGCGGTCAGCGGGACCTGCCCGGCGCCTTGGCCCTCGACCTCGATGACGAGACCGGAATCTGTTGTCTCAACGATGATCTCGTCATACAGGCTCAGCGCCAGACCAAGGCTGTCGAAGCCCGGTCCGAGGTTGGCACTGGAGGCCGCAACGACAGCGCGGGCCCGCAGCCCGGCCGGCAGATTTTTGCTCACCAACGATCCGACCGTCAGCCCAGACCCAGCTTCGCCACCACCGCGGCCGGGTCGACCGGGACCGGGGTGACTTCGGGCATGCCCTTGAGCGCGGTGTCGGGATCCTTCAGGCCGTTGCCGGTGACGGTGCACACCACGGTGGATCCGGGCTTGATCCAGCCGTCCTCGATCGACTTGAGCAGACCGGCGATACTCGCCGCCGATGCGGGCTCGACGAACACGCCCTCGGCCGTCGCCACCAGACGGTAGGCGGCCAGGATCTCGTCGTCGGTCGCCGCGAGGAAGCGCCCGTCGGACTGTTCCTGGGCTTGTACCGCGGAGTTCCAGGACGCCGGCGAACCGATGCGGATCGCGGTGGCGATGGTCTCCGGGTTGCTCACCGGGTGTCCGCTCACCAGCGGCGCGGCGCCGGCGGCCTGGGTGCCGAGCATGCGGGGCAACCGGTCCGAGAGGCCGTCGCGGTGGTACTCGCGATAGCCGCGCCAGTACGCGGTGATGTTCCCGGCGTTGCCGACCGGCAGCGAATGCACGTCCGGCGCGGTACCCAGCACGTCGATGATCTCGAAGGCGGCGGTCTTCTGCCCCTCGATGCGCACCGGATTCACCGAGTTGACCAGTGCGATGGTCGGGTAGTCCGCCGTCAGCTTGCGGGCCAGCTCAAGACAGTCGTCGAAGTTACCTTCGACCTGAATGATCTTGGCACCGTGCATGACCGCCTGGGCGAGCTTGCCCATCGCGATCTTGCCCTGTGGGATCAGCACCGCACAGGTGATGCCGGCCTTGGCCGCATACGCGGCCGCCGAGGCCGAGGTGTTGCCGGTGGACGCGCACAACACGGCCTGCTGGCCGCGGGCGATCGCATCGGTGACGGCCATCGTCATGCCACGGTCCTTGAAGGAGCCGGTGGGGTTGAGACCCTCCACCTTCAGGTGCACCGTGCAGCCGGTCTGCTCGGACAGCCGCTTGGCATGAATCAGCGGAGTTCCGCCCTCCAGCAACGTGATCGGAGTCCAACTGTCCTCGACCGGCAGACGATCCCGGTAGGCGGCGATCAGTCCCGGCCACGCCTGGTGCACCGGTGTCGCCGCCTTGCTACCCGTCGCTCCGCTCGCCCCGTTGGTCATGTTGTTGCCCCTTCCATCCGAAGCACGCTGTTGATGTTCTGCACGACATCGAGTTCGGCGAGCGCCTCGACGGTCTCCGACAGGGCCGCATCGGTGGCCTGGTGGGTGACCACGACGATCTGAGCGCCACACGGCTCGCCTTCGTCGTCGGTCATACCCTGCTGGCGGACCTCGGCGATGCTCACCTCGTGCCGGCTGAATTCTGCTGCGACAGCGGACAGTACGCCCGGCTGATCCTTGACGTTCATGTTGACGTAGTACCGGGTGGGGATGGCTCCGATCGATGCGATCGGCAGCTTGGCGTACTTGGACTCCCGCGGGCCGCGGCCGCCCTGCACGCGGTTGCGGGCGGCCATCACCAGATCACCCATCACCGCCGAGGCGGTCGGTGCGCCGCCCGCGCCCTGGCCGTAGAACATCAGCCGGCCGGCCGCTTCGGCCTCGACCACCACGGCATTGAAGGCGCCGTTGACCGATGCCAACGGATGGTCCAGCGGAACCAGCGCCGGGTACACCCGGGCCGAAACCCGTTGCTTGCCCTTACCGCTGGTGAGCCGCTCGCAGATGGCAAGCAGCTTGATGTTGCAGCCGAGCGCCTTGGCAGACTCGAAGTCCTCGGCGCTGACCTTGGTGATGCCTTCGCGGTATACATCGTCGGCGGTCACCCGGGTGTGGAACGCGATGGAGGCCAGGATGGCCGCCTTGGCCGCGGCGTCGTAGCCTTCGACATCGGCGGTGGGGTCGGCCTCGGCATAGCCCAGTGCACTGGCATCGGCGAGGGCATCCTCGTAGGAGGCTCCGGTGTCGTTCATCGCCGACAGGATGTAGTTGGTGGTGCCGTTGACGATGCCGGCCACCCGCAGCACCGAGTCCCCGGCCAGCGACTGGGTCAGCGGCCGGATCACCGGGATCGCGCCGGCCACGGCCGCCTCGAAATACAGGTCCACACGCGCTTTTTCAGCGGCCTGAGCGAGCTCACCGGTGGACTGGGCCATCAACGCCTTGTTGGCGGTCACGACCGACTTGCCCTTCTCCAGCGCGGCCATGATCGCCTTGCGGGCCGGTTCCACCGGACCCATCAGTTCCACCACGATGTCGACGTCATCGCGCGAAACCAGTGCGTCGACATCATCGGTGAGCAGGTCGACCGGGACCCCACGATCCTTGGCGACCCGGCGTACCCCGACCCCCCGTAGTTCCAGCGGGGCACCGATGCGCGCCTCCAGGTCGGCGGCGCTCTCCTCGATGATGCGCACCACCTCGGTGCCGACGTTGCCGAGTCCGAGAACCGCTACGCCGATCGCCTTTTCACTCATTGCCAACCTCCAAGCTCAGAAGATCCTCGACGGTTTCCCGGCGCAGGATCAGCCGCGCACTTCCGTCCTTCACCGCGACCACGGCAGGGCGCCGCAACAGGTTGTACCGGCTCGACATCGAATAGCAGTACGCGCCGGTGGCAGCGACGGCCAGCAGATCCCCCGGAACCAGATCCTCGGACACCCAGGTGTCACGGACGATGATGTCGCCGCTCTCGCAGTGCTTTCCGACAATGCGGGCGAGCACCGCGGACGCGTCGCTCACCCGGGACACCAACCGTGCGTCGTATTCGGCGTGGTACAGGGCGGGCCGGATGTTGTCGCTCATGCCGCCGTCGACGCTGACGTAGCGCCGGTGCTTGTCGGCCGAGATGGCCACATCCTTGACGGTACCGACCTCGTAGAGGGTGATGGTGCCAGGACCGGCGATGGCGCGGCCGGGTTCGACCACCAGCGTCGGGGTGGGCAGCCCGACCGCGGCCGACTCGTTCTTCACGATGGCCTTGAGCTTGTCGGCCAGTTCCTGCATGGGCGGCGGATTGTCGTGTGGCAGATACGAGATGCCCAGGCCGCCACCGAGATCGAGGATGTCCATCTGCGCGGTCTTCTCGACGCCGAACTCCGCGACCACATCGCGCAGCAGACCCAGCAGGCGGCGCGCGGCGATCTCGAAACCCGACACGTCGAAGATCTGCGAGCCGACGTGGCAGTGCAGGCCGACCAGGCGCAGGTTGTCGGTGGCGAACACGCGTCGGACTGCCTCCAACGCAGCACCGCTGGCCAGCGACAGCCCGAACTTCTGATCCTCGTGCGCGGTGGAGATGAACTCGTGGGTGTGCGCCTCCACCCCGGGGGTGACCCGCACCAGCACGTCCTGCACGATGCCGGCCGTGCCGGCCACCGCCTCCAGGCGCTCGATCTCGATCTCGGAGTCGACCACGATGTGCCCGACACCGGCGCTCACCGCGGTGCGCAGTTCCTCGACGGATTTATTGTTGCCGTGCACAGTGATTCGCTCAGCCGGGAAGTCGGCGTGCAACGCGATGGCGAGTTCGCCGCCGGTCGCCACGTCCAACGACAGGCCCTCCTGGTGCACCCAGCGGGCGACCTCGCTGCACAGGAACGCCTTGGAGGCGTAATGCACGTGTTCCCCACCGCCGAAGGCCGAAGCGATCTCACGGCAACGTCCGCGGAAGTCATCCTCGTCGATGACGAACAGTGGGGTGCCGAACTGCGCAGCCAGCTCGGCCACCGACACACCGGCCACCGACACGACGCCATCGGAATCGCGAACCAGGTTCTGCGGCCACACATTCGGGGCCAACAGCATGATCTCGTCGGCGGTCTGGGGCTGGGGCGGCACGCCGGTGCCGGGCTGGGCGCTCACATCCGCTCCGGGGCGCTGACACCGAGGATGGTCAGACCGTTGGCGATGACCTGTCGGGTGGCCTCGCACAGCGCGAGCCGCGCCGCGTTCAGCTCGCCGGCCGTCTCGTCGCCCTGGGGCAGCACCCGGCAGGAATCGTAGAACCGGTGGTAGTCCCCGGCCAGATCTTCCAGGTACCGGCACACGCGGTGCGGTTCCCGCAGCGAGGCGGCCGTGTTGAGGATCCGGCCGAACTCGCCGAGGGTCCGGATCAGGGTGGCCTCACGGTCGTGGGTCAACAGGTCCAGGTGCGCGGTGTCGGCGGCCAGCCCGAGCTCGGCGGCGTTGCGCGCCAGCGCCGAGAGCCGGGCGTGCGCGTACTGCACGTAGTACACCGGGTTCTCGTTGGACGCCGAGGACCACAGCGCCAGGTCGATGTCGATCGGGCTGTTCACCGAGGACCGGATCAGCACGTACCGCGCGGCGTCGACGCCGATGGCGTCCACCAGGTCGTCAAGGGTGATGACGGTGCCCGCCCGCTTGCTCATCCGGACGGGCTGACCGTCGCGGACCAGGTTGACCATCTGCCCGATCAGCACCTCGACGGTGGCCGGATCGTCACCGAGGGCCGCGGCCGCAGCCTTGAGCCGGGCGATGTAGCCGTGGTGGTCGGCGCCGAGCATGTAGATGCACAGGTTGAACCCGCGCTCGCGCTTGTCCAGGTAGTAGGCGAGATCGCCCGCGACATAGGCCGGGTTGCCATCGCTCTTGATCACCACCCGGTCCTTGTCGTCACCGAATGCTGTGGTGCGCAACCAGGTTGCGCCGTCCTTCTCGTAGATGCTGCCGTTGTCGCGCAGCCGGGCGATGGCCTGGTCGACCCGCCCGGAGGTGTGCATCGAGTCTTCGTGGGTGTAGACGTCGAAGTCGGTGCCGAACTCGTGCAGCGAGGACTTGATGTGGGTGAACATCAGGTCCACGCCGATGGAGCGGAAGGTCTCCTGCTGCTGATCGGCGGGCAGGCTCAGCGCGTCGGGCGCCTGGGCCAGAATCGCGGCAGCGATGTCGTTGATGTAACTGCCGGCGTAGCCATCCTCGGGGGCGGGCTCGCCCTTGGCCGCGGCGACCAGCGAGCGCGCGAACCGGTCGATCTGGGCGCCGTGGTCGTTGAAGTAGTACTCGCGGGTGACCTGGGCGCCCTGGGTGCTGAGCAGCCGCCCGAGCGCGTCACCGACGGCCGCCCAGCGGGTACCGCCGATGTGGATCGGCCCGGTCGGGTTGGCCGAGACGAACTCCAGGTTGATGTTCTGAGCGGCGAGGTCGGCGCAGTGGCCGTAGTCGGCCGCGGCGGCGAGCACGTTGGTGACGACGACGCCCTGCGCGGACGCCTCGATGCGCAGGTTGACGAACCCGGGCCCGGCGATCTCGGCGGCGGCGATCCCGTCAGCCTCGGCCAGGGCGGCGGCCAGCCAGCCGGCCAGCTCACGCGGGTTGACCCCGACCTTCTTACCGAGTTGCAGGGCCACATTGGTGGCGTAATCGCCGTGCTCAGGGTTGCGCGGGCGCTCGACGGTGATCGTCTCGGGCAGCGCGCTGGTGTCGAGGCCGTGCTCGGCCAGGACCGCGGCAGCGGTGGTCTTGAGCAGGGCAGCCAGGTCGGCAGGTGTCACGAGGGACCATCCTATGGTCTGGGGCACTCAGGTCCCGAATCCATTACCGGTTCTCGATGCGTTACGCTGTGCACGCCCAAGCGGCGCAGCACGGTCTGTCTGCGCCCCCGTAGCTCAGGGGATAGAGCGTCCGCCTCCGGAGCGGAAGGCCGCAGGTTCGAATCCTGCCGGGGGCACCCACCTTTAGCCGGACTTGGCAGCACCGCTGCCCTGCCATCCGCCCTCCCCGCGCCCAGTCGATGTCATCCTGCTCGCCCCTGTTGGCGTCCGCGCATCCCTGCTACCCTGTCTGTAACGATCCTTACAGAGAGGAATCGGCGCCGATGACACCGACCAAGCGCCAACGCCAGGGCGAGGACTCCCGCGAGGTGATCCTCGACGCGACCGAGCGACTGATGTCCACCCAGGGGTACGCGGCCACCTCGATCAGCCACATCCGCCGCGAGACCGGCCTGCCCGCCAGTTCCATCTACTGGCACTTCGGCTCCAAGGAGGGTGTGCTGGCCGCCGTCATGGAACGCGGCGCCGAGCGCTACTTCGCCCAGATCCCCCGCAACAGCCCGGATATCGAGACCCAGCGCGCCGCCGTCGCGAAGCTCATGGTGGCCAACCCGGACTTCTTCCGGCTGATGTACATGCTGTCGCTGGAGCGCAGTGACCATCCCGCCGTGGCCGCCGCGATCCGGCGGGTCCGCGACACCGCGATCTCCGGATTCGCCGAGGTGATCCGCCAGATGCTGCCCGACGGCGTGACACCGGAGCAGGCCGAGCCGGTGGTCACCGAACTCGCCGCCGTGGCGACCGCGATGTCGGACGGCGTGTTCTTCGCCGAGCACCTCGAACCCGACACGACCGATGTCGACCGGATGTACGTCCGGTTGATCCAAGCCGTCGAGGCGCTGATCCCAATCCTGTTGGAGGAGAATTGAACACCAGATCGGTCATCATCACCGGGGCCAACGCAGGCCTGGGACTCGAGTGCGCCCGTGCGATCCTGACACGCGAGGACTGGCATGTCGTGCTGGCCGTCCGCGACGTGTCTCGCGGGGAGGCGGCCATCGCCCAGCTCGGCTCCCCCGACCGGTGCACGGTGCTGGCCTGTGATCTGGCGTCGCTGCGTTCGGTGCGCGCCTTCACCGCCGCGTTCGCCGCAGCGGGCCTGCCGCCGTTGCACGCGGTCGTCGGCAACGCAGGCCTTCAGGTGGTGTCCGGCATCCAGCAGACCGAAGACGGTGTGGAGACGACCTTCGGTGTCAACCATCTCGGGCACTTCGCGCTGATCGAGGGCCTGCGTGGGCACCTCGTCGCGCCGGCCCGGATCGTGATGGTCGCCAGCGGAACTCACGATCCCAAGAAGTTCACCGGGATGCCACACCCGCGCTACACGTCGGCAGCGGCACTCGCCCACCCGCAGCCCGGCGAGCCCGTCGACGGCCGGCGTCGCTACACCACCTCGAAGCTGTGCAATGTGCTCTACACCTATGAACTCGACCGTCGACTCGGCCACGGCGCCCAGGGTGTCACCGTGACGGCATTCGATCCGGGACTGATGCCAACGTCGGGTCTGTCACGCGACTACACCCCGGTGCAGAAAGTGGTGTGGCGCTTGCTGTCTCCGCTGCTTCGGGTGCTGCCCAACGTCAACTCGGTGGCCACATCGGGGGCTAGGCTGGCCGCGCTGGCCACCGACCCGCGGTTCGACGGGGTCACCGGCGCGTACTTCGAGGGCGCCACCCCGATCCGGTCCTCGGCGGAGTCCTATGACACCGTCACGGCACGCGACCTGTGGGAGACGAGCGCACAGCGGGTCTACGGCAGCAGCACCCGGTAGCTCTGCGGCCACTCCTTGCCGCTGATCAGGTACTCAGAACCGGCGATGTGCGCGATCCCGCTGACGACCAGCCGTGAATTGCGTTGCTCCGCGGGCCAGAGCGTGGAGACGTCGGCGACCAGATTCACCACGCCGGTCCCGGGATCGATTCGGACGAAGGTGTCGTCCGGCCACGCGGCCGCCCACACCTGGCCGTCGACGCACTCGAGTTCGTTCAGACCGCTCAGGGGTTGACCGTCGCGGGTCACCTGGATGCTGCCGGTTTCGGTGAAGGCCGGATCGAAGAACCGCAACCGGTCGCTGCCGTCGCTCGCGATGAAACGGGCGCCGTCATGGCACAGGCCCCAGCCCTGCCCCCGGATGGGTACCTCGCGACGCGGCGTGAAGGTCGCCTTGTCCCACTCGATCGCGACGCCGTCCCGATAGGTCAGCTGCCAAATGCTGTCCCCCACGACGGCGATGCCCTCCCCGAAATAGTCATTGGGCAGCGGCACCGCGCGGATCACCGCTCCCGTGGCCGGATCAACCTGCCGCAGTTCCGATTTGCCCACCTCGCCGGTGGCCTCATACAGAGCCGGGCCATCGAACTCCAGCCCCTCGCTGTAGGCGCCGGGATCATGGGGCACCACCGCCACCACGGTGGGCACGATGACGGGCACGGGTTCGGCCTGCGCCATGGGTGCGGCGACCACCGCCCCGGCGAGAACCAGAGATGTCAGCACCGACCGGGAAGCAACTCGCCACATGGTCATGTCCACTCCGCCAGCACACGCATCTTGCCGGCCTTCACGCCCGCGTCCTTGCGCAACCTCTTGAGTTCCGGGGCGAAAGCGTTGCGCTCGTTGTCCTGGAAGTTCAGCGGCAGCACCAGCGCATTGATCAGCTTGGGTTCCAGGAACCACGGCTCGGGATGCAGCACCCAGGAGACCGCGGCGTTCTCGGCCATCCACTGGGTCAGGACGGCCTCACCGCCGGCGAAGGTCTGCCTTTTACCCGAGCCGATCCGGCGCAGCGCGAAGCCGAGCTGCTCGCCGAGCAGGACACCGAGCGATTTGCGCAGCGTGGACCCGTCTGCGCCGGCATTGCCCGCACCGAAGTGGTACCGGATGCGTTTGCGCAGATCCTGGGGAACGCGCGGCTTGCCGTCGGCCCGTGGCGGGCCGGGGCTGATACCGACGTACAGCAACGTCCAGCCGTCACGTTGTTCGCAGCCGGCGACATCGATACCGCCCGGGATTTCGCGGAACCACCACCCGTAGGCGCCGGCCGCAGCGGGCACCACATCCAGATCGCTGAAGACCTCATCGCGCGTATGCAGCTGAGCAGCAAGGAAATTCGCCACCGCGGCGGCACTCTTCTTCGCAGATATCGACTCAGCCATGTCCCTCAGCCTAGCCGCCTAGACCGAGATGACACCCGCCGCGTTGATCGCGTGGTTCTCCGCGATCACCTGGGTGACCACCGCGACCACCGGCTTGGGGGTCCAGTCCTCCCGGAACAGACCCATGGTGGCCTGATCGGGGAAGTCGTGGCCGTAGTCGGCGATGGCGTGGAGGAAGGCCGGCCCGGCGAACTCCAGACTGCGCCAGGCCCGCAGGACGTCACCGACATAGGCAGCCTGGACGGCCTCGCCGCCCTCGGAGGCCGGCTGGCCGTATTCGGTGGCCCAGATCTTCTTGTGACCGTGCACAGCCACCGAGATCGTGTCTGCGAAAGGTGCGCCAATCGGCCCGACCCGCCACCCGCGGCATCGCCGAAGATCGGCTCTCACCAGCCAGTAAACCCACCCTCGTACCGGCTTCACGACGGTCCTCGTCTATCTGCCGGAACGGGATGCGACGCTGTCGGTTTCGGTCAACTCCGATGTCCCCGAGGACCACGCGGCCGGACAGATCGCCAAGGCGGTGACCGCGCTCGTCACGCCCGAGCACGTCTAGGACCTCACCGGTGCCTGACGAGAGAACGCCGTTCCTGACAGTTAGTCAGCCGCCGCCTGTGAAGTGGTTGGGAATAGGCTTGCCCGCCCGCCGTTGTGGGGCTTTCGGCCGTAGCGTTCCCTGGTATCCGGCCTCCACCGGCCGCCAGACAAAGGGGACACCCAGAGATGATTGCCACCACGAAGATCACCGCCTTCGGTCTCGGCACCTTGGCCGCCGCCGCGGCGTTCATGAGCATCGGTAGCGCGGTCGCCAACGCTGACGTCACCGAGGTCGCACCCTCCCCGCAGGTCACCAGCCGCCAGGCGTTGCTGATCGACGACAACGCCCTGCGCTCCGCCGACTACGGGGAGGCGCGCGGCCTGGGTGAGACCAGGAATGGCGATCTGGGTGTGGTGACCGCCCAGGGCGAGGTCCACGACTCCACCAAGGCGGTCGTCGGCTCCAAGGCTGCCCCGTTCAACCTCGAGTCCAATGGCTCCTTCGTGTTCGACCCGCCGATCGGCGCCTGGTGATCGGCCGGCTCCGGCCTATCCAGTTGACGCCGGAGTATCCGAAAATCGCGAATGCGCGGCAAACTTTTCCACCATCGATAGCTGACCGTCGGCCCGATTGCGCAAAATATTTCGCGGGTCTGCGCCATTTGTTCACTGGTTTTAACCCAATCGGTAATTTCGGATGCCATAGTGATCAGCGCTGCCTGTCCGGCGGCACATTCTGATTGCTCCGGGGGGAGTCTCATGGCGTCCATTGACCGCGCTACCTCTTTGCTCGGTGCCGACCGCAACGCGCTGACCAGCGAACACTTGTCAGGTCGGGCGTCTGCCCACCCATGGAGCGGCGCCCGCGTCGGGTCGTACGCCGATCCTCGGCGCAGGCGCCGGATCGGCGTACGCGAGATACGTCGGCCGCGTCGGCGCGCTTGCTGTGGCCCTGGGCGTGACGGGTGCGTTCGCCACCTCACCGGGCGTGGCGTGGGCCGATACGACGCGAGGGTCCGATTCCAGTTCATCATCGACAGGCACCGCCACTTCGTCGTCGCCAACCGGTGGCACCACTGCGTCCACCAACGGTCGCCCGGCCGAGAGCGGAACCGGAACCGGAACCGGAACCACGGTCGATGACGATGACGATGGGCCGTCCGACGAGGACGACGATACCGAGATCGAGTCCGATCCACTCGACGGCGAGGACAGCGAGACCGAACTCGACGACGACACCGATGCGGACCCCGATCTCGAGCCCGAGCCCGAGGACGACCTCGACCTCGATCCCGATCTCGATCCCGAAACCGGAAGCGGCGGCTCAGGGATCGAACCGGAGATCGGACCCGAGGAAGCGCCCCTGATCGCACCGGTGGCCGACGAGACCTCTTCCCGCGACAAGGATGCCCTGTCGACCACCGAAGACACCACGACCACCCTGCTGTCCGCGCGGCAGTCCGATCTCACCGGCCCGGCGATCGCCGCGTCCGCGGCCATCACACCGCTGCACGCCCCCGCGGCGGCGCCGAACTCGTTGGGAGACTGGGGTAAGGCCATCGGGACGGCGCTCCACCTGCCGACACCCAATCAGGTCTTCCAGGGCACCAGGAACTTCGTAGTCACGTGCGCATGCGCGCTCATCAACGGCGCGCTCAATCTCTTCAGCGGCCTCTTGGCCCCTGCTGCGGCCGCGGACGCGCCGGCCAATCCGCTGCAGAACACCATGCTGTGGACGGTGCTGGGCTGGGCGCGCCGCCAGGTGGACATCGCGGTCGGCGCCTTCAACCGCTCGCTGCTCGGACAGTGGGTCAACCAGGTCGGCGCCAACGCGCGCCAATGGGTCGGCGAGATCGGCAATTCGCCGTGGGGGCGCACCATCTCGGCTCAGATCGGCGCGTTCGTGGCCGAATGCGAAGGCCGGATCGTGCTGCCCGAGGAGTTCGATCGCACCACCCTCATCTCCGGCCTGAACGAGCCGACCGACTTCGAGCTGATCGCGCACGACGGCGACGCCAGCCATATTCACCGGATCCTGATCACCGAGAAGTCGGGGGCGATCAAGTCCTATGACATGCATACCGGGCAGATCACCACGCTGGCCAACCTCTCGGTGGTCACGGCCAACGGCGAACGCGGCCTCATCGGCATCGAGGTGGACCCGAACTTCTGGGACAGCGACGCGGTGGGATACCAGAAGATCTATGTGGCGTACACCAATGCCCAGAACTACGACCAACTTTCAAGTTTCACGCTGGTCGGCGACACACTGTCCGACGAGCAGGTGCTGGTGACGTCGACCCTGTTGGCCAACGACTTTCATCATGGCGGCGAACTCGAGTTCGACCCCACGGGCCAGTACCTCTACTGGGCGGTCGGCAACAACACCTCCCCCAGCGAGAACTCCCAGGACCTGACCAACATCCACGGAAAGATCCTGCGCATCAACCGCGACGGGTCCGGTGCGACCGACAACCCGTTCTACGTCGAGGGCGGTGACCCCAACACCAACCGCATCTTCGCACTCGGCCTGCGCAACCCGTTCCGATTCGGCGTCGATCCCGACACCGGTGCGGTGCTCTCCGGCGACGTCGGCGAAGCCGACTGGGAGGAACTCAACCTGATCAAGGCGGGCGCCAACTACGGTTGGCCGATCACCGAAGGCGCAGAGGGCGGCGGCTTCGCCGATCCGCTGTACGCCTACCCGCACACCACCGGTTTCGGCAACGGGTCCATCACCGCCGTCATGGTCTACGACGACGGCACGCCGGTGGCCGGCCAGAAGAAGGTCTGGATCGCGGACTACTCGCTGGGCTGGATCCGCGAGCTGACCTTCGATGACGAGTACACCAGCCTGATCAGTGAGCGCACCATCGACAGTGGCGCCGGCGCGGTGGTCAAGCTGGCCCAGGGGCCCGAAGGCGAGATCTACCAGCTCAACATCTACCCGGGTGCGCTGCTGGTGATCAGGCCATCCGAAGGCAACCGTTCGCCGGTCGCGGTGATCGACGCGTCGGCGACCTCGGGCGCCGGCGACAGCCTCACCGTCGATTTCGACGCCGGAGGCTCCAGCGATCCCGACGACGACACACTGACCTACTCGTGGGACTTCGGCAACGGCCAGACCTCGACATCTGCAACGCAGACGGTGACGTTCACCAACACCGGCAACTACACCGCCTATGACGTCACCCTCACCGTCACCGATGAGCTGGGCAAGCAGAACGTCACCACCCAGCGGATCGTGGTCGGCAGCACCCCACCGGTCGCCGACTTCGACGTCCCCGCCGGCGAGGACTACATGTACAACGCCGGCCAGACGATGTCGTTCAACGCCACCGGCACCGACCCGCAGGACATCCCCGGTGGTGGGCAGCTCCCGGACAGCGCGTTCTCCTGGCGGGTTGTGTTCCATCACGCCGACCACACGCACCCGTTCATCAACGAGGTCACCGGGCCGGACCTGACCTTCGACATCCCGGTCGATTTCCACCAGCTGTCCAACACCTACTACAACGTGGTCCTGACGGTGACCGACAGCAGTGGGCTGAAGACCGTGGTGGAGAAGGAAATCCACCCGAATCTGGTGACGCTCACCTTCGGATCCAACATCGACGGCGCCAGGTACACCATCGACGGTATCCCGCACACCGGCACCTACACCGAGCAGGCCGTGGTCGGCGTCAACCGCACCCTGGGCGCGATCTCGCCGCAGACCGTCAACGGCCAGCAGTACGTGTTCGGCGACTGGGAGCACGGCGGCGGCGCCACCCAGATCATCACGACACCGGGCAGCGCCGCCACCTACACGGTCAACTACGTTCCGGCACCGGCCGTGGTGCCGGTTTAGCCGAGATCGCTGATCACCTCGGCGACGCGGCGCACCTGCTCGATGTCATCCGATGTCGGGATCAGGTGCACCTCGTCGGCGCCGATGCTCTCGAAACGGCGCAACACGGCGAGTAGTTCGTCCTGGCTGCCCGACCATCCCGTGGTCGGCGCGATGGCGTCGACGAACTCCTCGGGGATCCAGTTCATATACCGCAGCAGGTGATGGCGCACCTGCTCGCGTGCAGCGTCCGGTTCACCGATCGCGAACCAGAACGACGTCGCCAGATGCGGTTTCGGCTTGCCTGCCGCATCCCACGCCTCCCGGGCCACGTCGAACAGGGCATTCTGTTGGTCGGCGTCGAGGTCCAGGGTGGTGCCCGCCAGCCCGGCCGCCCAGCCCGCCGCGCTGCGCACCGTCTTGGGGCCGATGGTGCCCACCAGCAGCTCGGGCCCGCCCGGTTGCACCGGCGGCGGACCCACCGGCAGCATCGAGTCGGTCACCTTCTCCCCCGCCCACACCCGCTTCATCACCGCGACCCGCTCGGCCATTCCGCGCATGGTCTGGGTGGCGGTGTCGGCGCCGACCGCCTCGTAGTCCTCGTGTCTGCCACCGACGCCCAGGCCCACCGTCAGGCGGCCGCCGCTGAGCACATCACCGGTGGCCAGCGCCTTGGCCAGTGCCACCGGATCGTGCAGTTGCGGCACCACCACCGTCGTCACCAACCGCACCCGGTCGGTCCAGGCGGCCAGCGCCCCGAGCAGCGTCATCGAGTCCGGATTGTCGAAGGCGATGCGTTCGCCCCAGCACAGCGACGAGAACGGGCCGTCATCGATCACCTTCGCCCAGGTCTTGAGGGTCACCGCGTCCAGGTCCGGTTCCATGACCGGCATCGTCATTCCGACTCGCACGTCGGCGATTCTGGCACGGGAGCGCCACATCGACACCGGGATCGGCCGATCCGGGGGTTAACCCCCACCAGGCCGGCGGGGAAACGCGGTGTTGCCGGGGCGCGGGAGTCCATAGGTTGGTGGCATGGTCGCCATCACGTCGGTTGCTCCCGTCACCGCCCCCGCGGAGCCTGCTCCCCCACAACGCCTCCGCCATATCGGTGTCGTACCGACGGCCTCGATGATCATCGGCGCCCTCCTGGCCGTCGTGTGGTTCTGGATTCCGCTGTCCATCATCGTCATCGGGATCTCATCGATCTTCTCCATCGTCGGATTCCTGCTCGCGGGCGTGGTGTTCGTCTATCTGATGCGCGGAGTCGAACGCGTGGAACGGCTGCGCAGTGAAGCGGTTTTCGGCCTGCAGATCCCGGTGCCGGCGCGGGCACGGTCGCACTACGCCGGATTTCAAGGGTGGGCCCACCAGCTGTGGCTCGACATCAGCAGTGCCCGGTTCTGGAAGGCGACCGGCCAGCACTTCCTGCGGATGACCTATGACCTCCTGGTCACCGGGCTCGCGGTCGGGCTGCTCACCTTCGCCTTCCTCGGCCCGGCCGCCGCGCTGGCGATTCAGCGCAGCGATGACGACGCCGGACTGCGGTTCATCTCGCCGGCGCTCGCGTGGCTACTGGCGGTGCTGGGGTTGGTGGCGGCGGTGGCGATCCTGGTCTTCGCGCCCGCCCTGGATGCCAGGATCGACCGCTGGCTGTTGTCGGCCTCGCCGACCGCGGCGCTCCAGCACGAGGTGAGTGCCCTGTCGCAGGCCCGTGCGGGCGCGGTCACCTCGGCACAGACCGAGCGGCACCGCATCGAACGCGATCTGCACGACAGCGTGCAGCCGCGACTGGTGTCGCTGGCCATGACCATCGGACTGGCCCAGACGAAACTGGACAACGACCTGCCCACCGCACGCAAGCTGATCACCGAGGCCCACGGTGACGCGATGAGCGCACTGGCCGAGTTACGCAACGTGGTACGCGGTATCGCCCCGACCATCCTGGCCGATCGCGGTCTGGACGCCGCACTCTCGGCAGTGGTGCAGCGGACCGAAACCTCAGGTGTGCCGACCACTCTCGACATCCACCTGCCGGCCCGGCTGCCCGAGGAGGTCGAGGCGTGCGCCTACTTCGTCGTCGCCGAGGCGCTGACGAATGTGGCCAGGCACGCCGACGCCACCCAGGCGGTGGTGACGGTGCGCACCGACGAGGCCGCCAACGCCCTGCACGTCTCGGTGTTCGACGACGGTCGCGGCGGCGCGCACATCGACACCGACGAGGATTCGACGGGGCTGCGCGGCCTGGCCGAACGGGTGCGCGCGGCCCGTGGCACCTTCACGGTGTCCAGTCCGGTCACCGGCCCCACGATCGTCACGGCGGTGCTGCCATGCGCATCGTGATCGCCGAGGACTCCGCGCTGCTGCGCGCCGGGATCGAACGCATCCTGGCCGACGCCGGGCATGAGATCGTCGCCGGCGTCCCGGATGCCACCGAGCTGCTGCGGATCGTCAACGACCAGAAACCCGACCTGGCCATCCTGGATGTCCGGATGCCACCCACCTTCACCGATGAGGGCATCCGCGCCGCGGCACTGCTGCGGTCCCAGAACCCGGATTCGCCGGTACTGGTGCTCTCCCACTATGTCGAGGAACGCTACGCCGCCGACCTGATCGCCTCGGACACAAAGGGTTTCGGGTACCTCCTGAAGGACCGCATCGCCGATGTGCCGGCCTTTCTCGACGCCGTGCGGGTGATCGGCGCCGGCGGCACCGTGTTGGACCCCGAGGTCGTCTCCCAGATCCTGGTGCGTTCACGGCGGCGCGCCACGCTGGACGCGCTGACCCCGCGCGAGCAGGAAGTCCTCCAACTGATGGCCGAGGGCAAGACCAATTCGGCGATCAGCGCGGCGCTACACATCTCGGTCGGGTCCGCCGAGAAGCACATCGCCTCCATCTTCACCAAGTTGCAACTGGCTCCCGACGACAGCGAGAACCGTCGGGTGCTCGCGGTTCTGCGATACCTCGAATCCTGATCCGTGCCAACCTGAGAGGGAACCACATGACCACCACACTCACTCCCCCCGGCCCGCCGCCCCTGTCACCGGGCGGGCGCACGGCGGCACGCGCCGCGCTGGTGATCGCGGCCGTCACGGTCACCGCGATCATCCTGGCCCTGCTGACTGCGGCCGCGGTGGGCCTGAGCGCGTTCCGGCTGGTCACCGACCATCGGGACCTCCCCACGAACATGCGTGCGCTCACGGTCGAGACCGCGTCATCTCCGATGGCGGTGCGCATCGTCAGCGACCGCGACGCCACCACGCCGCGGGTGGATGTCCGCCTGGTGACCACCGACCGCGGTGATCGCGAAGAGCTGACCGTCACCACCGATGCGAGCGGCACCCTGCTGCGTGTCGACGCCCCGAGCAGCTTCCTGGCCTGGGGTGATCCCGGTGAACTCACCGTCACCGTGCCCCCGGAGCTGGGCCGCCAGTTGGCGGTGACGGTGCGTCAGGACAACGGCGTGTTGATCGCCGAGGCCGACCTGGACGAGCTGACGGCCACCACCACCGACGGCACGGTGCTGCTGCGCGGCACGGTGCGCCGGATCGAGGTGCGCGCTCGGGACGGCGGAGTTCATACCCGCCAACCGATCTCGGTCGGTGAGTCGTTCACCGCCGAGACACGGGACGGCGATGTGCAGGTACGGTTCGCCGACGCACCGCCGGCAATCGAGGCCACCACCCGCGACGGTGACGTCGACCTCGCGCTGCCAACCCCGGGCCCCTACCTGGTGCGCGCCCAATCCGATGACGGCTCAGCGTCGGTGCGGGTGCCCCAGACCACCGATTCTGCGCGGGCGGCGGCCACGGTCACCGCGACCACGCGCGACGGTGAGATCTCGGTCGACACGCTGCGGTCCATCGGCCGCTGACGTGGCCGGCTGACGCAATGTCACCCTGAGAGCGCCGGCGTGGATATATATGGCGCCGCGCCGCTGTCAGGGTGACATTGCGATCGGGGCCCTCAGTTGGCCGCGTGGCCCCGGTCCGATTCCTGATCCAGGTAGACGCGGGCCAGCGACCCGACATGCGCGGGCAGGGAGCCGGCGGCCACGTGGGCCAGGCTGGTTTCCTCCAGCACCGAACGCATACTGGCCCGCAGCGCCCGCCACACATCGGTCAGCGAGGCCGTCGGACCCGAATACGGCAGGTCACCCAGGCCGATATCGCGGACGCTGGCCAGCGGCCCGTCGATACAGCGCAGCACGTCGGCGATGCTGATCTCGGCGGCCGGGCGGGCCAGCGCGTAGCCGCCATCGCGGCCGCGATGGCTGCGCACCAGCCGGTCGGTCCGCAGGTCCGACAGGATGTCGACCAGGAACTGCGCGGGAATGCCCTGCGACTTGGCCAGGTCGTCGGTCTTCACCAGGCACCCGTCCTCGACGGTGGCCAACTGGATCATGGCGCGGACGGCGTATTCCGCCTTCGCCGACATCCGCATACCGCGAATTGTGCCACTGTGCGCCCGCCGATCAGCGAAGTGGCGGTGCGGCGTTGCGCAACGGACCGGTCATGGCGTGCACCGATGCGGGCAACGGGGTCGCCGGATCGCAGTCCGGGGCGCGTTGCGGGGTGCCGTAGCCGACGGTCAGCGGCACCACCCCGGCCCAGGAGCCGGCGGCCACGTCGGACTCGGGGTCCTCGGGCCAGCCGGCACTGACCTTCAGCGACCAGTTGTCGGCGGCGATCGGCAGTCGCAGCGCGAGGCTGGCCGCGAGTTCCCGGTCGGTGCTGGCGCGCAACTCGGCCACCCGCCCGGGGATGAAGGCATCGGTGAGCGCTTCGAGGTAGCGGTTCTTTTCCGCGTCCGGCACGACCGTGAACGTACCGAACAGCGTCGCGCTGCGGTAGTGAAACGACGACTCGAACCCGCTGCGCGCCACCATGACTCCATCCAGCGTGGTCACCGACACCGCGGCCTGGGCGCCCGCCGCCAGTGCCCGCATCCACGGCGAACCGGTGGACCCGTGGATCACCAGATCGTCACCGAGGCGGGCGAATCCGGTCGGGAAGACCACCGGGTGGCCATCGCGGATCAGCGCCACCGTCGCCAGCGGTGTGCTGTCGAGCAGATCGTCGAGCCCGTTGCGTTCGGTGCGCTGCTTCTCCCGCAACCGGCTGACGCGGGTGGACGGTTGACCTGCTGCGGGCTCGGTGTTCACGGGTACCAGCTTGGCCGCAGTCGGGCGGTTCTGCACGGTAATTTTCGGCGATCACCGGATTGCGCCGAGATCCGGCGGTGCCGCGAGTTCCGCGCCGGGCCGCGGGGCCCGCGGAAGTATGGAGAGGAAGGGGTTGGAGAACGAGGGCCGGCCGAACGGCGGGCCGGCCATAGAGGCCGCCCCGGCCCGGCCCGCCCCACCCCACTCTGTTGAGGGACCGCCCAGGCGGCGGTGCCGCGGCCGCGCGCGGATCACCAGTGTGGCGCCCAGCAGATACCCATAGTGCGTAGCCGCCCAGACAGTCGGGTGCCCACGCGCCGCCCAAGGGCACCGCAAACAACCGGGGGCCCCCCCGCCGGGGGGGGGGGCGGCGGGGGGGGGGGGGGGGGGGGGCCCCGGGGCCCCCCCGGCGGGGGGGGGGGTGGGGGGGAAATTTTTACGGGAGAGGGGCCCCCCGCCCCCACAAAGCCACTGCCGGAGCATCCAGTCACCCGCTGCAGCCATGCCTACCTCGCCGGGCGCACGGTGTTCAGTCGGGCACGGCAGCAACGTCGGGGACCACCACGGCGAACAGGTCGGACAGCGCGGCCAGGCTGGCGGCCTGCAGTGCGGCCGCGGCCACGGTCTCGCCGCCGACACCGGGCAGCGGCCGGGTCGCCGTGGCACTGGCGACCACCGTCGGCGCATAGCCCAGGCTGAACCCGCCGCGGGCGGTGGAGTTGATGCACATGTGCGTCATGAATCCGGCCAGCACCAGGTTGGTGGCGCCGACGGCCTTGAGGCGTTCGTCGAGATCGGTCTGCACGAACGAGTTCGGGAACTGCTTGACCACCACCGGCTCACCATCGCGCGGGGCGACGGAATCGACGATGGCCCCGACCTGCGCGGTGATGTCATAGGGCGAACCCGGCCCGCCGTTGTGCTGGATGTGGATGACCGGGATGCCCGCGGTGCGGGCCCGGTCCAGCAGCGCGGCGGTCTCCTCCAGGGCGGCCTGCACGCCGTCGAGTTCCATCACCCCGTAGGTGTAGGTGTTCTGGCAGTCCACCAGCACCAGCGCCGAATCCCGAAGCGGGGGCGGTGCAGAAGGCAGTTCGACCAGGTTGCGCAGGGTGGGGCGACTCATGTGGTTCAGCCTAGTTGCCCTTGCCAGAACGGCAAGGGTGCTGCTTCCGAGCACTGCCGTGCACCAGACTGGTGCGGTGCCGGCCCGACGACGCGATACCCCACCACCGCGGACCGGCGGTGGTGAGGTCGAGACGCTACGCGGTTTCCTCGACTATCTACGGACCTCGATGGCGGCGAAGGTGGACGGTGCCCCCGAACCGCAGGTACGGACCGCCCTCGTGCCCTCGGGTACCAATCTGCTCGGTCTGCTCCACCACGTCACCTGTGTCGAACGCTGGATCTTCCTCGGGGACAGGGTGACCGACTGGCCCGCAACGTTTCACGCCGACCCCGGCGACACCGTGGCCGACGTCGTGGACCGCTACCGAGTGGCGGTGCGGCGGGTCAACGCTGCGCTCGACACGTGCACCGACGTGTCGGATCCGGTGCCGGGGAGGGACTCCCCCAGCGTCCGCTGGGCGTTGACCCACATGATCGAGGAGACCGGCCGCCATGCCGGCCACGCCGACATCCTGCGCGAACTGATCGATGGCGCGACGGGGCGTTGAGCTACCTTCGATCACAGCGCCGGATGAACGCCCGTGACGCACACCATTTCCACCGAACCCAACGGCATCGATGGATGGTCAACGCCCGCGAAGGTCGAGTCGGCACTACGGGCGGAAGGTGATGGCAAGCACCGCAAGGTCGATGAGCAGGATGGCCAGTCCCCCGACCGGGATCCAGACACCATGCCGACGTGCCGCGGTCATGAACGACACGCCGATCGTCGCCAACGCGACGAAAGGCGGTCCATAGGCCAGTATCCCGAACCAGAACTCCCCTGGACCTGCGTGCTGACAACCGGCCGATGTACAGCGGGCCAAACCCATGACCGAACCGAATGCGAACAGCGACACAGCCATTGCCACCGGAACCGTCAACAGTGCCAGAAGCCAATTGAGCCACACCGGGCTGCCGTGGTGGCCCAAAGCCATCCCCGGTACATTCGAACCGCTGGACGCATCCATCTAGGTACTCCTCAGACTAGGCAAATTCCTTCGCACATCACTGATCACAGCGTGGTGATGCCAACCACGGCCTCACGTGCCGGTCGGCGCTCAGGCCACCCGCGCCACGATCGACGGCACCCGGGCGACCTGCACGACCGTCGAACTCACCGAACCGAGCAGCATTCCCGCGAAACCGCCCCGCCCGTGGCTACCGACCACCAGCAGCTGGGCCTCCTCGGAAGCCGCCGCGAGCGTGTACGCGGGCTCGCCCCAGACCAGGCGACGCGCTACGGCCACGTCGGGATAGCATTCCTGCCAACCGGCCATCCGTTCTGCCAATACCTCTTTCCCCGCTTCGAGGTGGGGCTCCCAGTCCACGGTGGGTATCCGGTACGGGCCGAAATCCGACCACGAGTGCAGGGCGATCAGCCCGACATCACGCCGCGCAGCTTCATCGAAGGCCACCGCAGTGGCCGCCTCGGAGGCGGGTGATCCGTCGATTCCGACCAGCACCGGCGCGGTCGAGCCAGCGGTCACCTCGATATCCCGGACCACTGCGACGGGGCAGTGGGCATGGTGCAGCACACCCTGACTCACCGAGCCGAGATGCCGCTGCTGACCGGTATTCTCACCCTGGCCACCGACCACGAGCATGGCCGCTTCTTTGGTCATATCCGACAGGGTCGAGACGACGTTGCCGGTCGGCATCTTGATCTGGACGTCGACAGCGCTGCCCGACAGCGACTGTTGCGCCACCTGACCTGCCCGCTCGAGCACATCGCGCCCGTGCCGGTCAATCCTTTCTTCGACAACCTCGTAGGCCACCACCATCTCGGGCCATGTCAGTGTCATCGGCATGAGCAGCACGTGAACCAAGGTCAGCGGCACGTGCCGCAGGGCAGCATCGTGGGCAGCCCAGCGGACGGCCGCGTGGCTCGCCGATGATCCGTCGACGCCGACAATGACGCCATGGTGTCTTGTGTTGGTGGACATCTGTTTCTCCATCTCGGTCGGTACGGTCAACCCTGATCCGCGTGGACACGTGGTAGTTCAGGGGCATCGGCATCCGCGGTGATGTCGAGCGCAGGATTCATCGCCAGCATGGAAATCGACGGTGTGGCCACGGCCGCAACCAGTTTCATCGACGGCCTACAACCCGGACGGATAGGTTTCGGGAGTCTCACCCGCTTCCCATCGACTGTTGACCTCCAGCGGTTCCAGCGCTCGCGTCCTGTCGATATGGATGATCGCATCGAACTGGTCTGCAGGACGCACGTGGTAGTAGTGGCTTTGCCGCTCGGTTTCCGGCAGATAAATCACCCCGATAGCGCGGCCGAGCCGGACTGCGCCCAGCGGCTGTTCGGCATCGCGGCTGAGCGCACACGACACCAGGAACGCCGGACTTCCGGCGTGGTGCAAGAGTTCTTCGATACTGCCGTTCAGCGCCGGTCGGACAACTTTGCGTTCTGCGGTGCCACCCCAGCTGCTCGCCGCGGTCACGGTGCCACCGTAGGTGGTCAGCCCGATCAGGCGGCTGTCGTCGCCGTACTGCTCACGCACGAGTTGCCCCAAGGGTAAGCTGGCCATCTCCCGACACCTCCGTCGCTCGCGCGTCACCGACATGCGAGTTGTGCGCCCACACCACGATTCGCGATGGTCGCCCCCCTGAGTCACGGTCGAGGTGAGCAAGCAGCGCCCGCAGAGTCTGCGCCATATGCTGGTCCCGCATGTTCCACGATGTGAACCGGCCGCTGAACATCGCGCGGTAATACGCCTCCGCATCACGCACGGTCTGAGCGTTCATCTGCGCATAGAAGACTTCGTCCTCGGCAAGGAGACCGTCGCGGCGTGCGTACTGCAGACCGTTTCGCTGCATCTCCATCAACTGCTCGATGGCCTGACGTTCGCGAGGAGGGTCCGGCCCCGAACGCCGCGGAGTATCCGTAGGCCTGACCGTCCTCGGCCGAGGCGTGGTCGAAACATCCGTAGCGGCGTCGTGCCCGCTCGGCAGCTGCCGGATCCACGTTCTCCAGATAGTCGACGACTTCCTTCATCGACCGGTGCAGGCTGTAGAGGTCCAAACCGTAGAAGCCGGTCTGCGTGCGGTCGGTGGTGCGTCGGCGCTGGTTGTGTGCGGTGCAGCCAGCCCATGAAATCCCGCACCACCGTGTTTCGCCACATCCAAGCGGGGAACCGTTCGAATCCACTCAGCGCGGCGTCAGCGGACGCATCGCTGCCCGAGGCCCCGGACATAGCGGTTCACGCGGTAGGCGTCCGGCCAGTCCGCCTCCACGGCGACACCGTCGAACTCCTTCTCCTCGATCAGCCAGCGCGTGATCGCCGCGCGCGCTTCGTAGAACTCGTGCGTACCGTGCGGGCGCCTCCCCGATCAGTACGATCCGCGCATCACCAATCAGTTCTTCCAGTGCCTCTTTCGGTGGGACACCCGCCGGAGCATCGATCACGGCATGACTGAGCAGCTCGGCGGCTGATGCCCCGGGCACGGTACGCGCGACGGCGGTACCGGTAGTCGCCGTGGTCAGCAGTTCGCGGACCTCGTCGTCGGTGACCTGGGCGAAATCCCAGAATGATTCCCCGACAGCACGAAACGGTGTGGAGCATGCTGGCGCAGACCACCTCGTCGACCAGTCCGGCAAACTCACGGCAGGTTGATTCAGGAGCGGCCGGCACCGCTATCACGATGCGGGCCGGTTCGGCATCCCGCAGGGCTTGTACCGCCGCCATCATGCTGGCCCCGGTCGCCAGACCGTCGTCGACCAAAATTACTGTCCTGCCGGCGATCTCGGCAGGACGGCGGCCGCACCGGGTAGGCCGCCCTCGCGACCGCACCTAGTTCACGACCTTCGCGCTCGGCGATGTCGCGAAGCTGCCTGCGGAGTGACTCGCAGCGCGCGCAGCATATCGTCGTTGACGGCAACCCCGTCCCCCGCTGGCCAAGGCCCCGACGGCGAACTCCTCGTGCCCGGGCTGCCCCCCAGCTTGCGCACCACGAACGCGTCGAGAGGCGCACCGATAGCAGCGGCGACCTCCCACGCGACCGGGATGCCGCCGCGCGCCAAACCGAGGACCAGCACGTTCTTGTCCGCGCGGTATGCGTCGAGCAGGCCGGCCAGGACGCGACCTGCCTCGCGGCGGTCCCGGAACACGCGTCGTGGTGAATGGCGTCGTCGGTCTGTGACCAGGGTCATCATGGCTCCTCTGAAATTGGGCTCACGTCCTGCCGCGGCAGCAATGAAAAGCCACGCGCGGGCGAGACCAACCGCGGTCAGAACAGCAGGCTGGCAACAGTCGGCGGCGTTCTCCGAGCCATTCCACCAAGTACCCGCGCTGCGCAATAGGGACCGAAGTCACACGTCCGCAGCCTTTGGTCCCGCCGTTCGATCCGGCGACGTCGCGTGGTGGACGCCGATCCCCGGCGACCGGATGAACTGCGCTCAGATGACTTTGGCCTCTAGCGGCCAGTCGCGCGCGGGGAAACGATAAGGAAGGGAACGTCCGCCTCGCCGGAGCAGAAATGTCCAGCAAACAAACGCAGTACGCGATTCCGGTGGCCGTCGACGGATCGCCGGAGTCCGACACCGCCGTGTCATGGGCGGCGCGGGAAGCCGCCCTGCGCAAAGCTGGCGTAGCGCTGCTCCATGTCAATGCCCCGATCCTCGTAACCTGGCCCATCAGCACTGCGGAGTCGGCCGTCGCGGAGTGTCAGAACGACAGTTCTCGCCAAGATGCTGGAGCACGCGACCGTCCCGCGCACTGGCTGGTCGAGGAGTCGCAGCACGCGCAGCTGGTCGTCGTCGGAAGCCGTGGGCGCGGCGGGTTCACCGGTCTGCTGTTGAGGTCGGTGAGCTCTGCAGTGGCCCGCAAGTCGGATGCACCGGTCATCGTGGTGCGGAACTGATGGGCTGAATGCCGCGGCCACATACAGCCTCTGTCATCCGGGCAGACGATCCGCATCGGTTGATCCGCGTTGACCGGCGCCAGCCCGGACACGGCCAATAGGTCTACCGGCGGCGGCACAAGCGCACCCCGCGATCATAGGAACCCGCACGGACCATCAGGCTGAATGACGAAATGCGGCAGGATGACCCGAGCCAGACCTGCAGCCCGAGTCACCATGCTTACGTGCCCGACGTCGGTGGGACGTTCAGGTCCGCTCGCCGTCAGACTTGGTCAAGGCCCGGTCTGCGGTCTTCAGCAGGCTCCGATGGGAACTTGTACTGCGCGGTGACCAGATCATCGGCCAATTCGATGGCGGCATCGACGATCTTGGTGCGCAGCGGCTGGACAGATTCCGGGATGGCCTCGTCAACGGCGTGCCGGAACTTACGCAAAGCCTCGCTCGCCGCATGTTGACCGGCCTTGGCCGAATCGCGAACTTCTTCGGTGAGATCGGTGGTCGGTGCCGCTTCGGAGTTGTTGTCAACGATCTTTGTCATTGCTCGTAAACTTCCCTGCTTGGTAGTGGTGGTTGCTGCCATTTCCACGGTATTGACGCTCGCGAGCCCGCCACACGGTCAAAGGTCACCTTCTCGGCAGCCAATGGTCCGTCCCCGCGGACGGTCCGACTGCGCGCGAGCACCGCATGGAGACGCAGGCTCATCGGGTACTGCAATGAGGACCATTGGCTCTAGCTGTCAGGTCGCGGATCGACCGAAAATGGCGACCGTGACCATGTCCGATTCCACGGCGCTTCTCATCGAATCCGCAATGCCGACCCATGACGTCGACATTGCCGAGCACATCATCGTGGGCGCCGGTCCGGCCGCCACATTTGCGGCAGCACCGGAGCTCGACCTGCTGACGGTGCACTCCGCCTTGTTGGACCTGTCGATGTGGCTGCGGGCTTGCCGGCCCGGGCCCGAGGTGCGGCTGCGACATCGAATGGCGTGATGTCGCTGCCGCTGACTTCCCCGGCTTCCGGGAGCCGGGCTGGGGCAAGATCGCCGCGAACTTCTCGGTTCTGCCGTACGGCGGATCGGCAACTCTGCTCGGCTACGACTGCCGTCCGGTGACCACCGATCCTGTTTCTCGACAACGCTTCTTGCGCTACTGGTGGCTGATCCGGCCATTCGTCGGTCACATCATGCGGGCCACGCTCCGCCAGATCGACGCCAACGCTCGGGCGTTGTCGGACTCCCGGGTCTCCCTGGTAAGAGGGGACCGATGATCCGGATCCTCGTCGCATTCGGATCCAAGCGTCAAGGCACCGCGGGCCTGGCCACGATGATCGGTGATGCGTTGGCAACAGCGGGTTGCGAAGTCTCGGTGGCACCGGCCCGCGACATCCGGAGTCTGACCGGACTCGACGCTGTCATCGTCGCGGGGGCCCTGTACGCCAACCGGTGGCACCGCGATGCCCGGCGCTTCGTACGGCTCAACACCGAGAGCCTGCGCACGATGCCGGTATGGCTGGTCAGCAGTGGACCCCTGGATGACAGCGCAGCCCGGCGTTCCATAGCACCCACAGCGCAGGTCGCCAAGCTCATCGAGCGGGTGAACGCCCGCGGGCACATCACATTCGGCGGCCGACTCGCGCCGGATGCCAAGGGATTCCCGGCCAGCGCCATGGCCAAGACCAAGGCAGGCGATTGGCGCGATGAGGCGCAGGTGAATCGCTGGGTGACGTCGATTGTCGAACAACTTCGACCTGCCGGCGAGGCGGGCCCTCAGCCGGCGTGACTGTCAGTTCTCCCAGACACCCTGCGGGAGAACGAGATCCGACTGTTCCGGAGCCGGCTGGATGCCAGCCGCGCAGCGGCAACGGTGGGGTCCCGAACCTCAGTGCGACTTGGTGACCGCCAGCACCGCGTCGGCCAACTCGGGGCGGCACACGATGAGGTCGGGCAGCGACACGTTGGACTGGTTGTAGACCAGCCGGGACCCGTCGATACGCGAGGTGAACAACCCCGCCGCCCGGGCCACCGCCACCGGCGCCGCCGAATCCCACTCGTACTGACCGCCGGCATGCACGTAGACATCGGAGATGCCCTGCACCACGGAAGCGACTTTGGCTCCTGCAGAGCCCATTTCGACCAGAGTGCCACCGAGTGCATCACGCACCGCGAGCGCGACCGCGGGAGGCCGGGTGCGTGACACCACGACGCGCGGGGCGCCGGGCGCGGCCGGAGGTGCGATGACCGTCGGGGTGGCCAACGTGACGCCCTGCGCGGGCAATGCCACCGCACCGGCCACCAGTTCGCCCCGCTCCCAGAGGGCCACGTGCACCGCCCAGTCCTGGCGGCCGAGTTCGGAGAACTCACGGGTGCCGTCCAGCGGGTCGACGATCCACACCCGATCGACGCTCAGCCGGGCCTTGTCATCGGCGCCCTCCTCGGAGAGGACCGCGTCATCGGGCCGGTGCTCGGCCAGTGCGGCCATCAGGAACTCGTGGGACCGCCTGTCCCCCGCTGCCTTCCGGTCGGCTGACTCGGCGTCGGCGAACTCGGCGCGCACTTTCAGCAGGAGTTCCCCAGCCTCAGTCGCGAGCCTGCCGGCGAGTTCGTGATCGTTGCTCATGCGCGATCCGCCTTCGGCTCCTCGCTGGCGCTCATTCCCGACCACCCAACAGGTCGACCACCTGCTGCGCCAGTTCGTCCGCGGACTGCTCCGGAGTCAACCGCAGATCCGGGTTCTTCGGTCGCTGGTACGGGCTGTCGATACCGGTGAAGTGGGTGATCTCACCGCGGCGAGCCTTCGCGTAGAGACCCTTGGGATCGCGCCGTTCGCAGTCCTCCAGCGGGGTGTCGCAGAACACCTCGTAGAAGTCGAAGCCCTGCTCGGCGTGCACGGTGCGGGCAAGTTCGCGATGCGCCTCCAGCGGGCTGATCGCCGGGACCAGCACGATCTGCCCCGAGTCGGCGAGCAGCGTCGCGATGTGCGCGAGCCGGCGCAGGTTCTCGGCGCGGTCATCCATCGAGAATCCCAGGTCGGCGTTGAGTCCGTGGCGCAGGTTGTCCCCGTCGAGCACATAGGCGGGCCGCCCGGCGGCCAGCAGCTTCTGCTCGACAAGCATTGCCACCGAGGACTTTCCGGAGCCGGACAGGCCGGTGAACCACACCGTCGAACCCTTGGACAGCCGGTCGTCGGCGGACACCAGGTTCTGGTGGCGCACCGCGTTGGGGCTGGCGGCACGGTTGGCCGCCGGTTCGGTGTCGCGCACCATGCCCGCGGCGACGGTGCCGTTGTTGTCGGGATCGATGAGGATGAACGACCCGGTGGCCGGGTTGCGTGAGTACTCGTCGAGCAGCAGCGGAACCTGGGTGCGCAGCGTGACACGGCCGAGTTCGTTGAGCTTCAAGGCGGTTGCGCTCTTGTCGCGGTGCAGGGTGTTGACATCGAGGCGGTAGTCGAGTGCGGTCACCCGCGCTCTGGTGGTGCGGGTGGTGTGCTTGATGATGTAGTCGCGGCCCGGTTCGAGCGCCGCGCCATCGGCCATCCAACACACGGTGGCGTCGAACTCCTGCGTGACATCCGGCTGATTGTTCGGCCGGGCGATCATATCGCCACGCGAGATGTCGATATCGTCGGCGAGGCTGATCGACACCGCCATCGACGTGAATGCCTCGTCCACCGGACCGGACGGACCCGAGATCTCGGTGATGCGACTGGTCTTTCCGGCCGGCAGCACCACGACTTCGTCACCGGGACGCATGACACCACCGGCGATGGTGCCCGCGTAGCTGCGGTGATCGGCGTGCTCGCGGGTCTGCGGCCGGATGACGTACTGCACCGGGAAGCGGACGTCGACCAGGTTGCGGTCACCGGCGACGTAGACCTCTTCGAGGTGGTTCAGCAGCGCCGGACCCTCGTACCAGGGTGCCACATCGGATTTGGTGACGACGTTGTCGCCGTTGAGCGCCGACAGCGGGATGGAGGTCACGTCGTGAATGTCCAGGCGCGCCGCGAACTCGTGGAAGTCATCGCGGATCTTGTTGAACCGCTGCTCATCCCAGTCCACGAGGTCCATCTTGTTGACGGCCAGCACGATGTGCTGGATGCCCAGCAGCGAGGCCAGGAAGGCGTGCCGACGTGACTGCTCCAGCAGTCCGTGCCGGGCGTCGACCAGCACGATCACCAACTGCGCCGTCGAGGCGCCCGTGACCATGTTGCGGGTGTACTGCACGTGCCCGGGGGTGTCGGCGATGATGAATTTCCGCTTGGCGGTGGCGAAGTAGCGGTAGGCGACATCGATGGTGATGCCCTGCTCCCGTTCGGCACGTAGGCCGTCGGTCACCAATGCCAGGTCGGTGTAATCGTGCCCGCGTTCCTTGGACGTGCGCTCGACGGCAGCGAGCTGGTCCTCCATGACGGCCTTGGAGTCGAACAGCAGCCGGCCGATCAGCGTCGACTTACCGTCGTCGACGGACCCGGCCGTCGCGATGCGAAGAAGCGTTGCCATATCAGAAATACCCCTCGCGCTTGCGATCTTCCATGCCTGCTTCAGAGATGCGGTCGTCGGCGCGGGTCGCGCCACGCTCGGTGAGTCGGGAGACCGCTGTTTCGGCGATCACCTCGGAAACGGTGCCCGCCAACGATTCCACGCAGCCGGTGCAGGTGACATCGCCCACGGTGCGGAATCGCACGGTCTTCTCGATGACCGGCTCATCCTTGCGCGGCTGCAGGAACTTGTGCACCGCCAGCAGCATGCCGTCGCGTTCGAAGACCTGGCGCTGATGCGCGTAGTAGATGGACGGCAGCGTGATCTTCTCCGCCCCGATATAGGACCAGATGTCGAACTCGGTCCAGTTCGAGATGGGGAAGGCACGGATGTGCTCGCCCTTGTGGTGACGGCCGTTGTACAGGTTCCACAGTTCCGGTCGCTGCGCCTTCGGGTCCCACTGCCCGAACTCGTCGCGGAAGGAGAACACCCGCTCCTTGGCGCGGGCCTTCTCCTCATCGCGGCGGGCCCCGCCGAAGGCGGCGTCGAACTTGTTCTCGCGGATGGCGCGCAGCAGCGTGAACGTCTGCATCGGATTGCGCGACGGGATCGTCTCGACGACCCGGCCGGCATCGATATCGTCCTGCACCTTGGCGACGACCAGACGCACACCGTGCTCGGCCACCATCTCGTCGCGGACCTGGAGCACCTCGTCGAAGTTGTGCCCGGTGTCGACGTGCATGACCGGGAACGGCAGCCGGCCGGGCGCGAACGCCTTGATGGCCAGGTGCAGCATGACGATGGAGTCCTTGCCGCCGGAGAACAGCAGCACCGGCTTCTCGAACTCCGCGGCCACCTCGCGGATGATGTGGATCGCCTCGGCCTCCAGCGCACGCAGGTGGCTGAGCTCGTAGCGGGCGGCTGCCGGGTCGAGATCCGCAGTGGCGGTCATCGCATCTCCGTAAAGTTGGTAGATATGACCAGAATTGCAATCATGGTTGGGTATTAAACCGCCATGTGCCGCTGATGTCAACGATTCGACGTGCCCACCCTGCGATTTGTGCGAGATCTGTAACGGTCAGCGTTACTGATCTCGCACAAATCCCTGGCGACCGGTCACATGGGCACCGGCCGCACGGGGCAGCCGGAGCGATTCCACCAGCGTCACCGCCAGCGCCGCCCCCAGCACCAGGAACGTCGCCGAGTAGGACGCCAGCTGGCTCACCAGCAGGGCCGCCACCGCGATACCCAGACCGGCCGCCAGCTCCTGCACCGACGCGTTCAACGTGTTGGCGTGGGTGAGGTCATCACCGTCGACATCGGAGAAGGCCAGGCTGTTGTAGGCGGTGAATCCGATCGATCGCAATGCGCCGCTGATATAGAGCACGATCCCGATCAGTACCACCGGCATGCCGGGGCCGACGAGCGCCAGCAGCCCGAAACACAGCACCGAGGCGACGCCGTTGACCACCAGCACCGTGCGAATCCCGAATCGGCGCATCAGCGGGGTGGTGGCCGGCTTGATGGTCAGGTTGCCGGCGAACAGCACGGCCACCATCAACCCCGCCTGCAGCGGCGTCCAGCCGAACTCCAGCACGAACTTCAGCGGTAACAGGAACGGCACCGCGGTGATCACCATCCGGTACAGCGACCCCGCGGTCACCGTGATGCGCAACGTCCGCACCCGCAGCACCGGCAGTTTGATCAACGGCGCGGCCGACCGCAGCAGATGCCACAAGGCGAGTCCGAGCAGCACCAGCGCACCCGCGCCGCAGACACCCACCAGCAGCCAGTCCGTGCCGGCGAGGCGGATGCTCTCCAGCGCGATCAGGGCCGCGGCGATACCGCCGCCGAGCAGCACCATGCCCACCCAGTCCAGCCTGCGCACCGACTCGGCCGGGCCGCCGCGAACCAGCCTGAGCGCCAAGACAAAACCGATGATGCCCAGCGGGATGTTGACGATGAAGATCCACCGCCAGCTGCCGACCGTCGCGATGCCGCCACCCAGCACGGGCGCCAGCACCGGGGCCGCCAGCGCCGGCCAGGTGAGCAGCGCGATGGCCCGCACCAGATCGGCTTTGGCGCTGTAACGCAGCACCGCCAGCCGGCCGACCGGCACCATCATCGCGCCGCCGATGCCCTGCACGATGCGCATCCCGACCAGCATCGGCAGCGAGGTACTCAGCGCGCAGCCGACCGAGGCCAGGGTGAATACCGCAATCGCGGCCAGGAAGACCGGCCGGATGCCGAACCGGTCGGCCATCCAGCCGGTGGCCGGAATCAGCACCGCCACGGTGACCAGGTAGGCCGAGATCGCCACGTTCACATCCACGGCCTCGACGCCGAAGGACGCGGCGATCAGCGGGATCGCGGGAGTGATGATGGTGGCGTCGAGGATCTCCATGAAGAAGGCGCCGGCCACCAACAGGGCCATCCCCCGGGGGAACGGCGGCGGGTGCTGGGACTCCGACACCGCAGGAAATCTAGCCGACCCTGCGACTTGCGCACATCCAGTGACGGTGGGCGTTACTGAATGTGCGCAGATCGCTAGTTGAGCGGCTTGCTCAGGTCATACACGGCACTGCCACCGACATCGAGCTTGCGGAAGTTCTGCTGCACCCATTCGGTGATCTGGGTGCCCGCCCCGTCCCGCTGCCCGCCCGGGCCTAACCGCTCCCCGGCGATGAAGTACCGCACATCCCCGGCCGCGACGTAATCCTGGAACTGCTGCAGTGTCGGCGAATCGTCACCGCCCGCGAATCCGCCGATCGACATGATCGCGGCACCGCCGCGGAGTTCCAGGTCCCCGGCCATCATCGAACCGACTGTGGCTGCGGCCCAACGGTTGTCCAGCCCGGTCACCAGCTCGGTCAGCGCCGCATCGTCGACGCGCGACCCCGGGCCGCCGGGCCTGCCACCAGGCCCACCCGGACCGCCGCGCCCGAAGTCGTCGTGTTGCTGAGCCGGACCGGACACCGCCATCGGGCCGCCACTGCTGCCCCCGGCGGCGACCGTCGCCACCGCCCACACCGCACTGCCCGCACCGCCGGCCAGCAGGGCCGCGGCCACCAGCGCAGCCGTGGCTGCCCGGCCCAGCCGGTGGGCGCCGACGGCCAATGCGACCGCGACAACCACGGACACGATCAGCACGGTCCACCGCACCCCGGGCCACCACTCGGGATGGCGGGACAGCAGGGCGAAGGTCCACCCACCGGTCCCCGCCAGGCTCAGCGCCAACACCCCGCGAGCTGCCATCTGCTTGCGGCGGCGCCATAGCTCGACCGCCGAAATCCCCACCAGCGCTGCCACCGCCGGCGCGAGCGCCACCGTGTAATACGGGTGGATGATGCCGTCCATGAAGCTGAACACCGCACCGGTGATCAGCAGCCAGGTGCCCCACATCAACGTCGAGGCCCGCACGATGTCGGTGCGCGCGGCGCGCCGCGTGAGCCAGAGCACCGCGACCAGGCCGAGCAGCGCCGCCGGCAGCAGCCAGGACGCCTCGGCGCCCATGGACGCCCCGAAGAGCCTGCCGATGCCCGGATCACCGCCGAAGAACAGGTTCGCGCCCCCACCGCCGGGACCGCCCGGGCCGGGGCCACCCTGCCCGGGCCCGCCACCGGGCTGCCCCTGACCGACGATGCGGTCGATACCGTTGTAGCCGAAAGCCAACTGCAGCAGGCTGTTATCGCTCGACCCGGCGATGTAGGGCCGGGCATCCGCCGGCCACACGCTGACCAGCGCGATGTACCAGCCCGCCGAGACCACCGCGGACACCAGCGCGACGAGCAGTCCGCCGATGCGCTTCCAGAAGGTCATCGGTGCGGCGACCAGGAACACGACGCTCAGCGCGGGGATCACCAGGAAGGCCTGCAGCATCTTGGTCAGGAACGCGAACCCGACCGCGCACCCCGACAGTGCCACCCACCGCATACTGCCCTGCTGGGTGGCCCGCACCATGCAGTACGCCGCCACCACCAGCAGCAGCACCAGCAGCGCGTCCGGATTGTTGTACCGGAACATCAGCGCCGCGACCGGCGTCAGCGCCAGCGCGGCGCCGGCGATCAGCCCCGCCGCGGGGCCACTGCTGCGTCGAACCGCGGCATACAACACCGCCACCGAGGCCACGCCCATCAGCGCCTGCGGCAGCAGCATGGTGAACTCGCTGAAACCGAACAGCCTGCCGGACAGGGCCATTGCCCACAGTGCAGCAGGCGGTTTGTCCACCGTGATGGCGTTGCCCGCGTCGAACGATCCGAACAGCCAGGCCTTCCAGTCCTGGGTACCTGCCTGAGCAGCGGCGGCGTAGTAGCTGTTGGCCCAGCCGCCCGAGCCCAGCCCCCACAGGTAGAGCACCGCGGTGCCGGCGAGCAGCGCCAGCAGACCTGGACGTTCCCAGCGCGGACGGACCTCGGGTACGGGCGCCCGGTCCGCCGTGGTCTGAGCGTCTGCAGTCATGGTCATCGTCATGTCAATCCTTATCAGCGTCAGGGGTGTCGGCGGCGGCGCGGGTGAAAGACCCAGCCGCGCAGCAGCACGAAGCGCGCCACGGTGGCCACCAGATTGGCGATCACCAGCACGGATGTCTCCAGCAACCGGTCGGGCCGATCGGTCACGGCGTGCAGACCTGCCAGCGAGCCACTGGTGATGGTCAGCGCGATGGCGAACACGATGAGGCCTTCGACGTGGTGCCGCGCGATCGTACCGGCGCCGCGCACGCCGAAGGTGAACCGCCGGTTGGCCGCGGTGTTGCCGATCGCGGTCAGCAACAACGCCAGCAGATTGGCCAGCTGGGCGCCGACGAGTCCGTGCAACATCAGGAACAGCAGCAGGTAGGCCGCGGTGGAGAGCACACCCACGGTGCCGAACCGCACGACCTGGCGCAGCAGGGATCCCGGAGCCGCCGCCCGGCGCGAACCCAGCTGGGCGGCAATGGTGTTGACCGGGATCGAGCCGTCGGTGAATCCGCGCAGCAGGCGCCCGATCCCCCGCAGATCGGCCTTCGCGGTGGCGACGATATCGACCCGGCTGTCCGGATCATCGACCCAATCCACCGGTACCTCGTGGATCCGCAGACCGCTGCGTTCGGCCAGCACCAGCAGTTCGGTGTCGAAGAACCAGCCGGTGTCGGCGACATAGGGCAGCAGTTCACGGGCGACATCGGCCCGGATGGCCTTGAAACCGCATTGCGCGTCGGAGAAGCCGGCGGACAGCGTCGATTTGAGGATGAGGTTGTAGCAGCGTGAGATGAACTCCCGCTTGGCGCCGCGGACGACGCGTGAACTGCGGCTGAGCCGGGTGCCGATGGCAAGGTCGGAATGGCCGGACAGCAACGGGGCCACCAGCGGTGCCAGCGCGGCCAGATCGGTGGACAGGTCCACGTCCATGTAGGCCAGCACCGGCGCGTCCGATTCGCTCCAGACCTTGTGCAGTGCGCGCCCGCGGCCCTTCTCCTCCAGCCGCACCATGCGCACACCGTCGAGCTCACCGGCGAGTGCAGCGGCGATGCGGGGGGTGTCATCAGTGCTCGCGTTGTCGGCGATGGTGACGCGGACGGCGAAGGTGAAGTTGTCCCGCAGGTGCCGGTGCAGCCTGCGCACCGAGTTCTCCAGGGTCGCCTGTTCGTTGAAGACCGGCACCACGATGTCGACGACCGGTACACCGGGGATGGTCAGTGCGACATTGGGGCGTGCTGCGGAGAGGATCTCGGTCATGGTGTCCATGCTCGGCGTCCACAGTGTGCCGCCCGTTGGCGCAAGCTGTGTGCCGGCTATGAGTCGGCGTCCTCGGTGGTGAGGTCATAGACGATGGTGCCGCCGACGGTCCTCGGGACGAAGTTCTGCACCACCCAGTCCGCGATGTCCACCGCCGCTTCGCTGCCCCCATGGTCGGTGCGGGAACCGGCCATGATGCGCGATTCGATGAAGTAGTGAATGCGCCCGTCCGCGACGAGACCGCGGAATGCGTCCAGCGTGGGCGCAGGGTCGGTGCCGTTGAACCCGCCGACGGCCATCACCGGGACACCGGCGGCCAGTTGATAGCCCGCAGCGTTGTTCGAGCCGACCACCGCGGCCGGCCAGGTGTAGTCCGCGGCGCCGTCGGTCAGCAGCGCGGTGAGCTCCGGTGCCGGCTCCGGCGCAACCAGGAATGCCGGGCCGAAGTCGCCGCGCGACGGTCCGACCATAGGGATCGCCCCCCGATGCGGGGCCGCAGCGGTGGCCACCGAGTAGGCAACCGGCCCGGCCAGTACCGCCAGGGCCGCCAGGCCCGCGACGAGCCTCTCGACCGGTCTCGGCAGCCGACCGGACACCATCAGCAGGGCCGCCGAGGACACGCCGACCACCGCGATCGATGGCCGCAGCCACGGCATCCAGTCCGGCCTGCGGGCCAGCAGCACGACCGCCAGGGTGATCGTCACCAGCACCGTCGCGGCCAACGCGGTCGCCGCGGGCGGCCTGTTCCGGTTGCGCCACAACAATTCCGATCCGATACCCAGGCACGCGGCGATCGCGGGCGCCAGGGCCACGGTGTAGTACGAGTGCACGATGCCGTTGGCGTAGCTGAACACCGCTGCCGTCACCACCAGCCAGCCGGCCCAGATGATCAACGCCGCCCGGGTCGGGTCGGTGCGCGGCGCCCGCCAGGTCAGGACGAAACCGGCGCCGGCGCAGATCAGTGCGGCGGGCAGCAGCCAGCCGATATCGGCGCCCATCCCGTTGCCCAGCAGCCGGCCCCAGCCGACATCGAAGTTCAGGTTTCCCAGCCCGCCGGTCTCGGCTCCGGTCAGCCGGCCCACACCGTTGTAGCCGAGGGCCAGTTCGACGATGCTGTTGTGCTGCGATCCACCGATGAACGGGCGGTGCTCGGCCGGCCACAGCTCGACCAGCAGCAGATACCAGCCACTCGAAACCACCAGTGCCGCAACGCCGGCGCCGAGTCGCAGCAGCCGGGTGCGCAGCGGAGCGGCCGCACAGATCAGATAGGCGGCGGCGAACGCGGGCAGTACCAGGAAGGCCTGCAACATCTTGGCCAGGAAGGCGAATCCGGCCAGCCCGCCGACAGCGACCAGCCACCACCGTCCGGTGTCCGGCGCGCAGGCGCGCTGCACGCAGTACGCCGCGGCCACCAGCAGCAGCACCAGCAGGGCATCGGGATTGTTGAACCGGAACATCAACGCCGCCACCGGTGTCGACGCGAGCACCGCGCCGGCGAACAGTGCCGCTCCGGACCCGCTGACCCGCCGCACGCCCGCGTACAGCAGTGCGACCGAGGCCACCCCCATCAAGGCCTGCGGGACCAGCACGCTCCACGAACTGAATCCGAACAGCCGCGCCGACAGACCCATCACCCACAGCGCTGCCGGCGTCTTGTCGACGGTGATCGCGTTGGCCGCATCGCTGGACCCGAAGAGCCACGCCGTCCAGTTCTGGCTGCCGGCCTGCGCGGCCGCGGAGTAGAAGCTGTTGGCCCAGCCGCTGACCGACAGGTCCCACAGGTACAGCGCCGCGGTGGCGACCAGCAGGATCCCGAACGCGAGACGTTCGACGCCCGGACGCCGCGGCGGCGATGTCGGGACGGGAGCGCGCGTCAGTACGGCAGTCATCCGACGATTCTGGTGGGCGCCGCTACGCCCCGTATGTGCCCGGGCTGTGCGTCAGCTGTGACCGTCGGCCGGCAGGCTGATCACGAACCGGGTATCGCCGGGAACGCTGTGCAGGTCGATGCGTGCCGCGGTGCGCCTTCACCACGGCCGCCACGATCGCCAAGCCGAGCCCGGTGCTGCCGCCGCGCCGGGAGCGCGACGAGTCCCCACGGGCAAACCGCTCGAAGACCTCCGGTTGCAGCGATTCCGGGATACCGGGTCCGTCATCGGTGACCGACAACACCGCGGTGCCATCGCTTCTCATCGTCACCGATGTGGTGACGGTGGTGCCTGCCGGGGTGTGCACCCGGGCATTGGTCAGCAGATTGGCCAGCACCTGGTGCAGGCGGGCCTGATCGCCGGTGACCTGCACGGGGTCATCGGGCAGCTCGAGCGTCCATTCATGCTCGGGTCCGGCGGCATGGGCGTCGCTGACGGCGTCGGCCACCACCTGGACCAGATCGACCGTGGCCCGTTCCAGCGGACGGCCCTCATCGAGGCGGGCCAGCAGCAGCATGTCCTCCACCAGGGTGGTGAGACGTTGGGTCTCGGATTCCACTCGGCTCATCGCGTGCGCGACGTCCTCGGGAAGCTCATCGCGTTTGCGTTGCGCCAGCTCGGTATAGCCGCGAATGGCTGCCAGCGGGGTGCGCAGCTCATGGCTGGCATCGGAGACGAACTGTCGGACCCGGGTCTCGCTGGCGTGGCGCGCGGACAGCGCGCCGGCGATGCGGTCCAGCATCCGGTTCAGCGCCGAGCCCAGCTGACCGACCTCGGTGTGCGCACTGTCCGGATCGACCGGCACGATCGGTGTCGGCAACCGCACCTCCCCCTTGTCGAGCTCGAGGTCGGCAACCTTGCGTGCCGCCGCGGAAACTCTTGACAGCGGCTCCAATTGGCGCCGGATGATCCAGATCCCGGCGGCGGTGGCAGCGGCCAGCGCGGCCGCCGAGACGACGCAGAACATCAGCAACACCCACCACAGGGTTTCGTCGACGACGGTGGTGGGCAGCCCGACGACGACGGTCGGCCCGCCGCGCCTCGGCTGCTCCGATATCACCCGGTAGGAACCCAGCCCGTCGAGGTCCATGGTGACCGGGGTGCCATCGGGCGGCACCTGGGTCAACTGCGCCGATGCCGCCGTGCTGATATCGGCGGTGGCGCCCTCGGATGTGATCACGCCGCTGTCGATCTCACTCCCCGGGCCGCCTCGCTCCGGCCCGCCGATCCGGCCGCGCGGACCGATCACCGCGCCGACCGTGTTGATCGCCTGCCCCGGGGCGTTGAGAAATCCGGGGCCCGGGCCCTGCTCGGGATCGAAGCGGAACCGGATCCGCGGTGCCGGCCTGCCCGGCGGCGGGGGCGGCAGGTGGAACGGCGGCGGCAGTTCCATGATCCCGACCGAGCGACGAGCGGCCTCGACGACCTGGGTGTCCAGCTGGCGCATCAGGAAGCGCTGCAACGCGAATTCGGTGGCGACCCCGATGGCCACACAGACCAGCGCCAACAGCAGGACCTGGGTGACCAGCAGCCGCATCCGCAGCGACCAGGTGCGCGGTGCGAAGAGCCGGCTCCGCATCGGATCAGCGCGGCGGGCGCAGGACGTATCCCGCGCCGCGCAGGGTGTGGATCATCGGTTCGCGCCCGCTGTCGATCTTCTTCCGCAGGTAGGACACGTACAGTTCGACGATGTTGGACCGGCCACCGAAGTCGTAACTCCACACCCGGTCCAGGATCTGGGCTTTGCTCAGCACCCGCTTGGCGTTGCGCATCATGAACCGCAGCAGCTCGAATTCCGTTGCGGTCAGCGAAATGGGTTCGCCTGCCCGGGTCACCTCGTGACTGTCCTCGTCGAGCACCAGGTCTCCCACGACGATCTGGGCGTCGCTCGCGTCGTTGGCCACCCCGGTACGGCGCAGCAGGGCCCGCAGCCGCAGCACGACCTCCTCGATGCTGAACGGTTTGGTGACGTAGTCGTCGCCACCGGCGGTCAGCCCGGCGATCCGGTCCTCGAGCGAATCCTTGGCGGTGAGCAGCAGCAACGGCAGACCGGGCTGCATCTCCCGCAGCCGTCGCAGCACGTCGAGCCCGCTCATGTCCGGCAACATCACGTCGAGCACCACCACGTCCGGCGGGTTGTCACGGGCGAGTTCGATGGCCCCGGCGCCGTCACCGGCGGTCGCGATATCCCATCCCTCGTAGCGCAATGCCATCGAGACCAGCTCGGCCAGCACCGGCTCGTCGTCGACGACGAGAACCTGGATCGGCCGGCCGTCGGCGCGGTGCATCACCGCACGTGCCGCTGCCTCGTGGGACGTCATACCTCCATTATTGGCACCCCGGTGGGCGGACCCTGTGCCATTCCTATGTGCAACCTGTGAGATGTCCGTTCATCACCTTCCGATTGCGCGCACAGCCGGCACCCAGTTGCGTTCTGCAGGGTGGTCGTATGGCAGGTGAGTGGAACGCACGCCAGAGCGTGCTGGCGGTGCTGGTGGCGGTGGTCATCGGAGTGATCGGTGGTGGGGCGATCTACGCCGCCACCGACCGCGCTGACCAGAACGGCGGGCCGGGCGGCTTCGGGCCGCCCGGCCCGCCGCCGAGGTCACTGGTCAGATAGCGATCAGGGAGCCGGGGCCACCGAGGTGGTCGTGGTGTAGCTCGGGGTCTCGGCTTCCAGCGTGGGCCCCTCGGTGGGTGCCTCCGTCACCTCGGTGACGACACCCGGAACCGTGGGCTCGGGCAACGCCGGATCGGCACTGAACGTGGTGGTCTGGGCGACAGAGATGCCGGTCATGGCCAGTACTGCACCGACGCCCGCGCCTGCGAAAAGCAGCTTCAGTTTGTTCGATGTCATGGCTGCCGGGTTACCCCCGACCTCGGGCGGGAAACCCCGGACGGCGGATTTCACCTCCGGTTCACGTGCCAAAGCCGCGCCTGAAACGGGCCGTTGGACGCGCCTCACGCACCAGCGATGCGTCCATCTCCTACCCTGTCCGCATGCAGCCCAGCAGCGGATCCGCCGCATGACCCGGTTCCTGGCGCGCCGGCTGCTCAACTATGTCGTGCTGCTGGCGCTGGCCTCGATCCTGACCTTCACGCTGACATCGCTGACGTTCTCCCCACTGGACAGCCTGCTGGAGCGCAACCCGCGCCCGCCCCAGGCCGTCATCGACGCCAAGGCCGCCGAGCTCAATCTCGACAAGCCGATTCCGGTGCGCTACCTGACTTGGGTGTCCGGCGCCGTCCGCGGCGACTTCGGCACCACCGTGGCGGGCCAGCCGGTGACCGACGAACTGTGGCGGCGCATCGGGGTGAGCCTGCGGCTGGTGCTGATCGGGTCGGTCATCGGCACGCTCATCGGCGTCGTCGTCGGCGCCTGGGGCGCCATCCGGCAGTACCGCTTCTCCGACCGCGCGATCACGGTGGCCTCGCTGCTCATCCTCAGCGCGCCGACGTTCGTGGTGGCCAACCTGCTGATCCTCGGCGCGCTGAAGGTGAATTCGATACTCGGGGTGCAACTGTTCGAATACACCGGGGAGACATCGCCCGACGCGATGGGCGGGTGGTGGAACCAGTTCGTGGACCGGGTACAGCATCTGGTGCTGCCGACCTTCACCCTTGCGCTGGCCTCCATCGCCGGGTTCAGCCGCTACCAGCGCAACGCCATGCTGGATGTGCTGGGGCAGGACTTCATCCGCACGGCGCGCGCCAAGGGGCTCACCCGCAGGCAGGCGCTGTTCAAACACGGCCTGCGCACGGCGCTGATCCCGATGGCCACACTGTTCGCCTACAGCGTCGGCGGACTGTTCACCGGCGCGGTGTTCGTCGAGAAGATCTTCGGCTGGCATGGCATGGGCGAGTGGGTGATTCAGGGCATCACCACCCAGGACACCAATATCGTCGTCGCCATCACGGTCTTCACCGGCGTGACAATCCTGCTCGCCGGTCTGCTGTCGGATGTCATCTACGCGGCCCTCGACCCCAGGGTGCGTGTGGGATGACAGACACCGAGTACCGATTCGTGTCCCGGCGCACTCTGGTGCTGCGCCGGTTCCTGCGCAACCGGCCCGCGGTGATTTCGCTCGCCCTGCTGAGCCTGCTGTTCGTCAGCTGCTGGGTCTTGCCGCCGCTGCTGCCCTATTCCCACACCGATCTGGACTACTACGCGCTGCAGCAGCCGCCGTCGACGACGCACTGGTTCGGCACCAATTCGATCGGCCAGGACCTGCTGGCCCAGACCCTGCGCGGGATGCAGAAGTCGCTGCTGATCGGCGTTGCCGTGGCGTTCATCTCCACTCTGATCGCCGCGACCGTCGGTGCGGTGGCCGGGTACTTCGGCGGCTGGCGCGACCGCGCCCTGATGTGGATCGTCGATCTGCTGCTGGTTGTCCCGAGCTTCCTGCTGATCGCGATCGTGACGCCACGTACCCGCGAATCCGGCAGCGTCCTGTGGCTGATCCTGCTGCTCTCGGTGTTCAGCTGGATGATCAGTTCCCGCATCGTACGCGGCATGACGATGAGTCTGCGGGAACGCGAATTCGTCTCCGCAGCACGGTACATGGGCGTGTCCAACTGGCGGATCATCGTCCGCCACATCCTGCCGAACGTGGCATCCATCCTGATCATCGACACCGCGCTGAACGTCGGCATCGCGATCCTCGCCGAGACCGGGCTCAGCTTCCTCGGGTTCGGTGTGCAACCGCCCGATGTCTCGCTGGGCACCCTGATCGCCGACGGAACCAGGTCGGTGACGACGTTCCCCTGGGTGTTCCTGTTCCCGGCCGGGGTGCTGGTACTGATCGTGCTGTGCGCCAACCTGATCGGTGACGGCCTGCGTGACGCGATCGACCCGGCGGCACGGCCGAGGCGGCGGCGCTCATGACGCTGCTGGACGTGCGCGACCTGCGGGTCGAGTTTGCCACCGACACCGAAACCGTCGCCGCCGTGCGCGGCCTGAACTATCACGTGGACTCCGGCGAGGTCGTCGCGCTGGTGGGGGAATCCGGGGCGGGAAAATCAGCCGGTGCGATGGCCGTCATCGGGCTGCTGCCCGAATTCGCCGAGGTATCCGGATCGGTGAAGCTGCACGGCGATGAGCTCATCGGGCTGCCGGACGCGCAGATGTCGCGCATCCGCGGCGCCCGGATCGGTACCGTCTTCCAGGATCCGATGTCGGCCCTGACCCCGGTCTATACCGTCGGCGATCAGATCGCCGAGGCCATCCGGATCCACCGGCGCGATATCGGCGCCCGGCAGGCCAGGACCCGCGCGATCGAGTTGCTCGAACTGGTCGGCATCGCCCAGCCCGAACAACGCGCCCGGGCGTTCCCGCACGAATTGTCCGGCGGCGAGCGGCAACGCGTGGTCATCGCCATCGCCATCGCCAACGACCCGGACCTGCTGATCTGTGATGAGCCGACGACGGCGCTCGACGTGACCGTGCAGGCCCAGATTCTCGAGGTGCTGCGCACGGCACGCGATGTCACCGGTGCCGGCGTGCTGATCATCACCCACGATCTCGGGGTCGTCGCCGAGTTCGCCGACCGCGCACTGGTCATGTACGCCGGCCGCGCCGTCGAGACCGCACCGGTGACCGAGTTGTACCGAAACCGCCGGATGCCCTACACCGCAGGGTTGCTCGGCTCGGTGCCCCGCCTGGACGCACCCCGCGGCGAACGTCTGGTGCCCATCCCGGGGGCGCCACCGTCCCTGGCGGCTCTGCCACCGGGCTGCCCGTTCACCCCGCGCTGCCCGCTGGCGACGCACGAGTGCCACATCGCCGAACCGGAACTCGTCACGATCGGCCCCACCCACCAGGTCGCCTGCATCCACAGTGACCAGGTCGGCGGGCGCAGCGCTGCCGATATCTACGGGGTGCCACGCACGCCGCCGGTGGATTCGGCCGCAGGCACCGGCGAGATCGTGCTGCGGGTGCGCGACCTGGCCAAGACCTACGCGCTGACCAAGGGCGTGGTGTTCCGCCGCCGAGTGGGCGAGGTGCGTGCGGTCGACGGTGTCAGCTTCGACCTGCATCAGGGCCGCACCCTGGGCATCGTGGGCGAATCCGGGTCCGGTAAATCGACGACGCTGCATCAGATTCTCGAACTCACCGCCCCGCAGTCCGGCAGCATCGAGGTCCTCGGCACCGATGTGGCGACACTGGACAGCCGCGGCCGGCGACTGCTGCGCGGCGATCTGCAGGTGGTGTTCCAGGATCCTGTCGCGTCCCTGGACCCTCGGCTACCGGTGTTGGATGTGCTCGCAGAACCGCTGCGCGCCAATGGTTTCGATCGTTCATCTACCGAGGAACGGGTCGCCGAGCTGCTGAGCCTGGTCGGGTTGCGCCGCGAGGACGCCGGCCGCTACCCCGCGGAGTTCTCCGGCGGGCAGAAACAACGCATCGGGATCGCACGGGCGTTGGCGACGCAGCCCAAGATCCTGGCGCTCGATGAACCGGTGTCTGCGCTCGATGTGTCGATCCAGGCCGGCATCATCAACCTGCTGCTGGACCTGCAGGAGCGTTTCGGGCTGGCCTACCTCTTCGTCTCCCACGACCTGTCGGTGGTGCGCCACCTCGCCCACCGGGTGGCCGTCATGCACAAGGGCAGCATCGTCGAACAGGGCGACAGCGATCAGGTGTTCGACGCGCCGCAACACGACTACACCCGCCGACTGCTGTCGGCGGTCCCCCGCCACCAGCCCGATCACGGTTAGAGTCGATGCGCATGAGTGCGATTTCACGTCTGCTCGCCGCCGCGTCGGTGGTGGTGATGGCCCTGACCGGTTGTTCGAGCCCGGACACCTCGGTGCCATCGGCGGGAGGCAATGCCGAGATCGGCGCGACCGCCGACATCAACCCGCAGGACCCGACCACCTTGGCCCAGGGCGGAAATCTGCGGCTGGCGCTGACCGGCTTCCCGCCGAACTTCAACTACCTGCACATCGACGGAAACCTCGCCGAACTCGGCAGGATGCTGCGGGCGACGCTGCCGCGCGCGTTCGTCATCAAGCCCAACGGCGAGATGACGGTCAACAGCGACTACTTCACCAGCGTCGAACTCACCAGCACCGAACCACAGATCGTCACGTACACGATCAACCCCAAGGCGGTCTGGTCCGACGGCTCACCGATCACCTGGGAGGACATGGCCGCCCAGATCAACGCCACCAGCGGCAAGGACAAGCGATTCCTGTTCGCCTCGCCCAACGGCAGCGAGCGGGTCGCGTCGGTGACCAAGGGTGTCGACGACCGGCAGGCGGTCATCACCTTCGAGAGGCACTTCGCGGACTGGCGCGGCATGTTCGCCGGCAACGCCATGCTCGCCCCCAAGGCGATCACCTCGGACCCGGACGCGTTCAACAAGGGCTTCCTCAACGGGCCGTCGGTGTCGGCGGGACCGTTCATCATCAGCACCGTCGACCGGGGTGCTCAGCGAATCATCTTGACCCGCAACCCGAAATGGTGGGGAATGCCACCGCTGCTGGATTCCATCACCTACACCGTGCTCGACGATGCCGCGGTGATCCCGGCGCTGCAGAACAATGCCCTGGACTCGGTCGGGCTGGCATCGCTGGACGATCTGGAGAACGCCAAGCGCACCGCGGGCATCACGATACGGCGGGCCCCGGCGCCCAATTGGTACCACTTCACCATCAACGGCAGCGAGGGCGCGATCCTGTCCGATCCCGGGCTGCGCACCGCGGTCGCGAAGGGACTCGACCGCCAGGCCATCGCGGCGGTCACCCAGCGCGGCCTCGCCGACAACCCGGCGGCCCTGAACAACCACATCTATCTGGCCGGCCAGGAGGGCTACCAGGACAACAGCATCGCCTTCGACCCCGAGGCGGCCAAGAGTGAACTCGATGCGCTCGGCTGGACGCAGAACGGCCAATTCCGGGAGAAGGACGGCAGGCAACTCAAGATCCGCAATGTCTTCTATGACGGTGCGAGCACCCGTGCGGTCGCCCAGATCGCGCAGAACCAGCTGGCTCAGATCGGGATCAACCTGGAGCTGGTGCCCGCCGCCGGGGGTGCGCTGTTCCCCGACTACGTCACCATCGGAAACTTCGATATCGCCCAGTTCGGTTGGGGCGGTGACGCGTTCCCGCTGGCCAGCCTGACCCAGATCTACGCATCACAGGGCGAGAGCAACTACGGCCAGATCGGCAGCGCCGAGATCGACGCCAAGATCGAGGAGACACTCTCCGAGCTGGACCAGGACAAGGCGCGCGGTCTGGCCAACGAACTCGACAAGCTGATCTGGGCGGAGGGGCACAGCCTGCCGCTGTTCCAGGCTCCCGGTAACGTCGCGATCCGCAGCACCCTGGCGAACTACGGACCCACCGGCATCGGGGATATCAACTACTCGGCGATCGGGTTCATGAAACCCTGATCCGCGACACGATCCGCGGCACCGCCGCCGGCAGCCTGGATTCCAGTGCGGCGGCACCCGATATCACCGTGATCGCGGCCCGCACAAGCGGGTTGACGGGTAGATTGTCCAGTTCCGCGCCGCGCTCGGCCAGCGTGCTGATCGCCCCGATCCGCAGCGCACCGATGACCTCCAGTGCCGCCCGCTCCCGGGTGTCCAGCACGCTGTGACCGGCGGTGGGCAGTGTCACCAGGGTGGCGTCCGGGATGAGATCGGCCACTTGGCGGGCCACCGCCGGCGGTGTGGTGAGATCCCGTCCCCCCGACAACACCGCGGTGGGCCACTCGAATTCGGGCATCGCGGTCACCAGGTCGAACGGCTCACGTTCGAATTCGTCAGCCGGATCGTGGATTTCCCGCATGACCACCGAGGGATCCAGGGGAAGCCCGTCGGGTTCCCCGGCAAAGTTCAGCTCCCGGAAGGCGATTCGCCCCACCAGATCGTCCTCGTGCCGGTACGGCGTCTTGCGCTGCGTGATCCGCAACAGCCGGCTCAGCCCCGCCCACAGCAGGGTCCGGCCGTGTAGCAGCAGGTCGAGCTGGCGGTCGAGCAGACGCACGCCCCCGTATTCGTAGACCAGGCTGGCGACCTGAGCAGATCCGTCGAGCCTCATCCCCTCGTCGGCCAGCGCGCGGACCTTGAGCGCGAGGTCGGGGTTCGCCTCGTCGTCAGGATGGTCCGTGCCGTGCCAGAGCAGGCCGCGGATCGCGGTCCGCATCTCGTCGATATCGTCTGCCGAGAGCACCGGGGAATCCAGCACCATCCCGGCGACGCGACCCGGATGACGCACGCCCACGCCTGCCGCGATGTACGAGCCATAGGAACTGCCGTAGATGTGCGCGGTCTCGACACCCGCATCGTCGAGCACCGCCGCCACATCGTCGACCACCTGCTTGACGGTGATCGCCTCCGGCGGGAGGTCCGCACCGGCGTCGTCGTGGCGGGACAGACCCACACCGCGGTGCTCGATCATGATCACGTCGAAGCCCGCTGCGGCCGCGTGCCGCCGGAACGCCCGGTACGGCGCCACCGAGGCCAGCCCCGGGCCGCCGGGGATGACGACCACCGGATGGGCCGTCTTGCGGCCGACACGCACGTAGTACAGGTCAAACGCCACGTCCCCGACACGGGTCACCGGCCGGCGTACCGGGCGCACGCCGGGCAGTGCGGCCAGCTTGTCATGGGCCCTGCGGCGCCTGGCGGACATGGTCATCACCGCCATTGTGCCCCGTTCGACCGGAACATACACAGCGTGACCTCTCACGATCGCGGTGATCGCAAGCAGTGCGGCCCGGTGGGTGCCGCCACTAGAAATGGTCGGCATGACAACCGTTGCACACAACCAGCGCATCCTGCCAGGGACTCCCGAGTGGAAGGATCTACTGAGCAACATCGGCTCCGGGTCCAGTGACCGAGACCTCAACGACGAGAACCCTTTTGATCAGGTGGCGGCACTCAAGCGGGCGGGCTTCGGCACGCTGCGGCTTCCCGCCTGCTGGAGCTGGGCGGCAGCGTGACCCCCCAATCACCCGCGATTTCGGCGTGATTTGCTGCGGCGGGCGCAGCGAATCACGCCGAAATCTCCTAGGCGGTCAGCTCGATCAGCCGCGCGTCCCCGATGCCCGCGTACCGATCCGGGCTGCAGGTCAGCACGATGACCTGGCCGTCGCCGCCGACCGAATCGAACACGGCGGACATCCGGGTGAGCCGGTCCGGGTCGGTGAAGCCCAGCGCATCGTCGATGACGACGGGCACGGTGTCCTCCTTGGCCACCAGCGAGGCGCAGGCCAGCCGCGCCACGATGCCGATCTGCTCCTTCGCGCCGCCCGACAGCGACTCGTAGCCCACGGTCCGGCCGCCCAGGGTGCGGCTACGGATGGTCAGGTCGGTGTCGATGTCGACCTCGAAGTCGGCACCGAACACGATGCGGCCCAACCGCTCGATCTCGCCGCGGAACGGCTCCACATAGCGTCGGCGCGCGGATTCGCGGTGCCGCAGCATCACCGTGCGCAGGGTCTGCGCTGCCCGGGCGCGCCGCTCGATGCGCAGGTACTCACCGTGGGCATGCTCGCGTTCGCTGTGGGCAGCATCCAGGGTGCCCTTGCGCCCCTGTGTCCCATACAGTTTGAGCGTCGCGCTGAGTTCGGTGATCGCGGTGGCGGCGGCCTCGCGCTCACGCAACAGCCCCTGCAGGGAGCGGGTCGCCGCGACGAGTTCGGCGGCGACCGTGTCGGGCTGGCTGGCGGCCAGTTCGGTGTCCAGTCGGGTGACCTCGGCACGCACCCGGGCGGCCTGCTCGGCGGCCGCTTCGGCCGCCAGGCTGAGCTGATCATCGGTCGCCGCGCGCCGCTCGGCGGTCAGCCGCGCGTTGGCCGCCTGGAGCTCGGACTGCGCGGTGCCGAGCTTCTCCCGCAGCACACCGGCGGTGACGGCGGCGTCATGGCACGCGGTGACCGCGGCCGCGGCGAGCGCGCGCTGGGCGTCGGCGTTCTGTGTTGCCGCCCGGTGCGCCGCACGTGCCGCCGTGAGCGCGGCGCGCGCGGTCTCGGTGTCGCCGGTCACATCGGGTTGTCCGGCCGTCAGCTCTGCGTGCCGGGCGCGCAGCTGCTCGGGGGTCTCGTCCCCGGCGAGCGCGGCGATGGTGGCGTGCAGCCGGCTCTGTGCGGAGCGCAGTTCCCGCCGGCGGGCGTCCGTGTCGCGGGCCTCGTCGATGTTCTCTGTCCCGGCACGGCGCAGCGCGCCGGCGAGAGCCTCTCCGGCGGCAATCAGGGTGGCGTGGGTGTCGAGAGCGTCGGCTCCCGGCACCACCCGGGCCCGCACCAGCCCGGGTAGCTCGATATCGGTCGGCGTACCGACACTGGCGGACCAGTCCTGCCCCGCGGCGAGCTCGACGGCCTCGTCCCCTACCCGCAGTCGCACATCGCCCAGTGCCACGAGTTCGATACGGGCCGAAGCGAGTTCGGCCTGATCGGCCGCTCGCTGGACGGCCCGCCCGGCGGTGTCGATCTCCGCCATCAGCGCGTCGGTCATGGTGATGCCGACCAGCTCGCGGTCCACCTCGGCGAGTTCACCTACGGCACCGTCTAGCTTGCCCAACTGCACGGTGAGCCGTGCCGCCTCGTCGCGGGCGACGAGCGCGGCGAGGTCGCCGCGCGCGTCGTCCACCGCGGTGGCAGCGACATCCGCGGCGGCACCGGCCTGCCCGGCGGCGGTCTCGGCCGCCTCCTTGGCCTGCTGAGCGGCCGCGTGGGCGCGCGCGGATTCGGCGGCGACCGCAATCAGATCCGCTGCCGATTTTGACCTTTCGTCGATCGCCGCGCGCAGCCGTCGGCGCTCGTTGACCGCTGCGAGCGCCGCGGCGTGGGTCGCGGTCGCGGCATCGGCGAGCACCCGCGCGGTGTCGCGCTCGCGGGTCAGCCGCGCCACCGCCGCGGCGGCCTGCTGCGCCGCGGCCGCGCGAGCCTGGGCCGACTCCACCTGCGCGGCGGACGCGGCGAGCTGGGTGGTCAGGGCGCCATGCCGCAGCACGGCCTGCTCGACCTCGGCGACCGCGGCGGCGGCGCGCGCCACCTCCTCGTCCGCGACGCGCAACCGCTGGGTGGCCGCGGCCCAGGCCCCGGTCGGGCGCCCGGTCGGGGTGAAATAGGTCAGGTACTCGACCTCGATCCGGTCCACCAGCAGCGGATCGGCATCGGTCGCGCCATCCCCGGAGGAACCCGCGGCGACGTCCAGTGCCCGCGACAGTGCGTCGCACCCGGACAGGTCCACCGGGGCCGTGGCCGAGGCCTGCAGCACCCGCTGTGCCTCCCACAGCGCGGTGTCCACCGTCTCGGACAGGATCGCCAGCACCCGATCGTGCGCTTCGTCGCCGGTGAGTTGCGCCCGCGCGGGCGCCAGGATGGTCAGCTCCGTCTCGGCACGCTTGTGAAAACGCTTGCGGTACACGAAGCGGTAGGGACCCGTAGAGATTTCGGCGATGACCTCGGCACCCACGTCGGCGTGGGTGGGCTTGACGGCCTTGACCTCTTTCTTGGTGGAGCGGTCCTTGATGGTCAGCAGCAGGTCCAGCGCCTCGATCATCGACGACTTGCCGATCTCGTTGGCGCCGCTGATCACCACGACCCCGCGGTCGGGAAATTCGATCTCGCGATGGGCGACCCCGCGATAGTTGGTGAGTACCAACCGGTGCAGCTTCATGCGACGTTCCCCTCCAGGTGGCCGCCGGACAGGCGCAGCAGCAGCGCGAGCGCCGACCGGGCGTCCTCGGCTTCGGTGCCGTCGGCACGCGCGGCGGCGACCAGTTCCTGCACCGCGCCGGCGGCGAATCCACCGATCGACAGGTCGTCGAACTCGCCGTCGGCGGGCAGCACCACGATGTCGGAGTGCCGCTCCCACAACCGCAGTGCGGCGAACACCCGCGCGTAGCGGTCCAGGCAGGCGTCCAGCTTGGCCTTGTCGGTGACGGTCAGCGATCCGGTGAGCACCAGTTGCACCACGGTGCGGTCCTTGTCGGGCAGCTGGTCCAGATTGACGTCGAGCCCGGCGATATCGCGATCGTCGTTCACGTCGTGACGCAAGGTGAGGAAACGCCAGCGCCCGACGCGGCGTGCGGACACCTGCACGGGGTGCACCGGATCGGCCTCGTCGATGTCGACGACCAGCACGTGGCCCGGATCGGTCTCGATGTCGTCATAGTTGGTGACCTCCGGGGAACCGGAGTACCAGACCCGGCCGGTGGCGCCGACCGGGGTGCGGGAGTGCTTGTCCCCCAGCGCCACATAGTGCACGGCGCCGCGCTCGATGGTGGCCTCCAGCCCGGCCAGCCGGATCAGCGACGGTTTGGCCGGATCCGGGTCCAGCACGTCCACCCCACCGTGCGCGACCAGGATGCGCACGGTGCCGTCGACCGGCAGGTCGGCGGTCACCGCCGCCGCCAGGTCGGTGGTCGGCGACTTGGAACGCCATGGCGCGGCGATGATTTCCAGCCCGGGCCGCACCTCGAACGCGCCGTCGCGGTCCAGCACGGTGACATTGCCGGGGCACTCGTCGAGAAACAGCGTGCTGGTGTACACCGACCCGGCGTCGAGTTGATCATGGTTGCCCGGCAACAGATACACCGGAACCCCGATGGCCCGCATGGCCTCCAGGGCCAGGCTCACCTCGCGTGGGGCGAGTTGGTTGTCCTCGAACACGTCACCGGCGACGACGACGAACTCGGCGTCCACCTCGGCGGCCACCGCACCCAGGCCTGAGACGGCGTCGCGACGGGCGGCCGCGTAGCGCGACTGCGCCTCGCCGCCACCGGCGCTGAGGAAGTGCCGGGTCATCCCGAGCTGCCAGTCGGCGGTATGGAGAAAGCGCATCTCAGTACTCCTTTCCGGGTCGGTGATCGTCGTTCGTGGAGGTTCATCGGTTGTTGGTGGCGAGTCTAGGTCCGGTATCCGACAAGTCCCGGGACGCGCATCGGCATGGCCTAGCCTCATCGACATGAGAACGCTTCTGCTGCTGCGGCACGCCAAGTCGGACTACCCGAGCGGCGTCGGCGACCACGGCCGTCCGCTGGCCCCGCGCGGGATCCGGGAGGCCGGGCTCGCTGGTGAGTGGCTGCGCGCCGAGGCGCCGCCGATCGACGCGGTGTTGTGCTCGACGGCGACCCGCACCCGACAGACCCTGGAGCGGACCGGGATCGCGGCGCCGGTGAGCTTCGTCGACCGGATCTACGACGCGACCCCGGGCATCGTCCTCGCCGAGATCAACGGCGTCACCGATGACGTGCAGACGCTGCTGGTGATCGGACACGAGCCGGTGATGTCGGGGCTGGCACTCGCCCTCGCCGATGACCGCAGCGACGCCGGCGTGGTCACAGAGATCGAGTCGAAGTACCCGACGTCGGCGCTGGCGTTGCTGCGGGTACCGACGCCGTGGCGCGAGCTCGAGCTCGGCGGCGCGTCACTGGCCGGGTTCCACGTCCCTCGCTGACTAGGAGTTGGTGGCGAGCGTCAACTCCATGAGCTTGATGGCCATCGCGCAGGCGTCGATACCGGGGGCCTGCGGATTGACCCACCAGCCGACGACACCGCTGGCATCGCTGGCCACCCCGCAGGCACCGTTGGCGGCCGGGTTCCTCATCACGATCGACTGCACACCGGCGACCCGGCGGTCCTCGATCGGGAAGTTCATCGCCTGCGCGGCCTGGCGCTCGTTGTCCAGATCACCGAGTTCGAACCAGAACCTGGTGATGTCGATCAGCCCGGCCGGGTTGGCGGCCTGCCAGCGGCACACTGCACCGACGAACGTGCTCTGGATGTCCAGTGGGTCGGCGCCCACGGTCTCGGCCAGGATGTCCTCGGTCAGGACGTCGCATTCCTTGAGCAGGTTGGGATAGGTCTTCTCGGAGTCGTTGTTGCGCGGGCCGGCCCCCGAACCGGCCTTGATCGCCGCCCCGTCGACCGCGCGGGAGCAGCCCTGCACGCCGACCACCATGATCAGCGCCGCCAGCAGCGCAATCACCACGGTCAGCGGACGTTTCACGGCGCGGCCCATCATTTGGCGTTCACAATCGACTGGCGGGTGAGTTCCTTGGCGACTTCGCAGGCGTCCGGGTAGGGCTTCTGGGCGAAGCTCACCGACCATTCGATGAAGTCATCGTCGAACTGGATACCGATCTCACACAGGCTGGGCCCGAGCACCAGGTCTTCGCCGATGGCGATGAAACCGTCGTGACCCTCGATGTTGATGTCCTCCACGCTGGCGCGGGACAATTCCTCGGTCTTGCGTTCGCGCCCGATCGGGCTGCCCCGGAAGTGGGTGAAGGAGAAGTGCGGGCCGACGATGCCGCCCCCGGCCAGCCACTGGCAGCCCACCGAGGTGCGCGCCGTGTTCACCAGCCCGACGACCTCGGTCAGCTGCGAGACGGTCTGGTCGGTGATGCCGCCGCATTCGGGGAAGTCCGGCCCGTGCTGGGCGGCCGCCGCCGCCGACTCGGTGCTCGGCGGCACCGACGGTGTGCTCGGGTCATCGGAGCTGGAGCAGGCGGCCACCACGGGGAGCACCGCAGCGGCGGCTACCAGCATCTTCGCCGTGCGGGTGAGCCGGCCTCGGGGAATAGAATGGCCGCTTCTGGGGGTCACGACATGCACTGTAGCGGCCGCCCGGCACGGAACCGTTGACATAGCGACTGACCTGCCTTTTCGTGTCCCGGTCCCGCACCGGGTTCTGCAGGTCGATGTGCGACAGTAGCCAGATGTTGCTCGCCCTGCTGCGCCGGTACGTGCAGCCGTATCGCGGGTTGCTCTCCGTGGTCGCGGGCCTGCAGGTGATCAGCACCCTGGCCTCGCTGTACCTGCCGACGGTCAATGCCGCGATCATCGACGAAGGCGTCGCGGTGGGCGACACGACGCGGATCGTCCACCTCGGCCTGGTGATGCTGGGCGTGACCGCACTGCAGGTGGTGTGCGCGGTCGGGGCGGTGTTCTTCGGGTCGCGGGCGAGCATGGGGTTCGGCCGCGATCTGCGGGCGGCGATGTTCTCCCATGTGCTCGGCTTCTCGGCGGTGGAGACCGCCCGGTTCGGGACGCCGACATTGCTGACCCGGACCACGAACGACGTTCAACAGATCCAGTTGCTGGTCCAGATGACGAGCACCATGCTCATCACCGCACCCATCATGGGGGTGGGCGGTATCGCGATGGCCATCCATCAGGACGCCGGGCTGTCCTGGCTGCTGCTGATCAGCGTGCCGATCCTGGCGCTGGCCAACGGGTGGCTGGTATCGCGGCTGATGCCGATCTTCCGCACCATGCAACGCGTCATCGACAACATCAACCGGGTGATGCGCGAACAGCTTTCCGGCATCCGGGTGATCCGGGCGTTCGCGCGTGAACCCCTGGAACGGAGCCGGTTCGACGAGGCCAATCGGGCGCTCGCCGACACCGCGCTGAGCGCCGGGCGCTGGCAGGCGCTGATGCTGCCGGTGACGACGCTGGTCATCAACATCTCCAGCGTCGCCCTCATCTGGTTCGGCGGACAGCGCATCGACGCCGGCCAGATGCAGGTGGGTTCACTGATCGCGTTCCTGGCGTACTTCATGCAGATTCTGTACGCGGTGCTGCTGGCCACCTTCCTGGTGGTGCTGCTGCCGCGCGCGTCGGCCTGCGCCGAACGGATCACCGAGGTGCTGTCCACCGCACCGGAGATCACCGCCCCGGACGACCCCGCGCCCGCCCCCGTGGCCGGGCGGCTGCGCCTGGCCGGCGCCACCTTCAGCTATCCGGGCGCCGATCGCGCCGTGGTGCAGGACGTTTCGTTCACCGCCGCCCCCGGCACCGTGACCGCGATCGTCGGGAGCACCGGTTCGGGCAAGTCCACCCTGATCTCCTTGATCAGCAGGCTCTACGACGTCACCGCGGGAAGCATCCGACTCGATGACGTCGACGTGCGCGCCTTCGATCCCGAAGATCTCTGGGCGACAATCGGGTTGGTGCCCCAGCGCGGATACCTGTTCTCCGGAACCGTCGCCGACAACCTGCGCTATGGCAAGGCCTCGGCCACCGAGGAGGAAATGTGGGACGCGCTGCGGGCAGCGGCCGCCGATGATTTCGTGCGCGCACACCCCGACGGTCTGCAGATGCGCGTCGCGCAGGGCGGGATCAACTTCTCCGGAGGTCAGCGCCAGCGACTCGCCATCGCCCGCGCGGTGATCCGGCGACCGGCGGTGTACCTGTTCGACGACGCGTTCTCGGCGCTGGACGTGCACACCGACGCCCGGGTGCGCGCCGCGCTGCGCGAGGTGTCCGCGGCGGCGACGGTGATCATCGTCTCGCAGCGGATCTCGACGGTGGCAAGGGCCGATCAGGTGATCGTCATCGACGACGGCCGGGTGGTGGGCGCGGGCACCCACCACACGCTGCTCACCGACTGCCCCACCTACGCGGAATTCGTGGACTCACAGACGGTGCGGGCATGAGCCGCCCGATCCGCGGCATGGCTGAACCACCCGCCGCGCGGTCCCGTGATTTCAAGGGTTCGGCGGTCCGGCTGCTGAAACGACTGGCCCCGCAACGCCGTCTGACCGCACTGGTGATCGCGCTCGCCGTGGGCGGTATCGCGATCGGCGTCATCGGCCCGCGCATCCTCGGACACGCCACCGACCTGTTGTTCAACGGCGTGATCGGGCGCGAGTTACCCGCCGGGCTGAGCAAGGATCAGGCCATCGAGGCGGCCAGGGCCCGCGGCGACGGCACCTTCGCCGATCTGCTCTCCGGCATGAACGTGGTACCCGGTCGGGGCGTCGACTTCACCGCCGTCGCGCACACGCTGTTTCTGGCACTGGGCCTGTATCTGATTGCCGCGCTGCTGGTCTGGTGGCAGGCCCGCATCCTCAACGTGGTGGTGCAGCGCACCATGGCCGCGCTGCGCACCGAGATCGAGCACAAGGTGCACCGGTTACCGCTGTCCTACGTCGACGGCCGGCAGCGTGGCGAACTGCTCAGCCGCGTCACCAACGATGTCGACAATGTGCAGTCCTCACTGGCCATGACGATCAGCCAGCTGCTGACCTCGCTGATCACCGTGGTCGCCGTGCTGGCGATGATGCTGACGATATCGCCGCTGCTGGCCCTGATCACGGTGTTGACAGTGCCCCTGTCGCTGCTGGCGACCCGCACCATCGCCCGTCGCTCACAGAAGCTGTTCGTGGCGCAGTGGACCAACACCGGCCGGCTCAACGCCCACATCGAGGAGACCTACAGCGGATTCACCGTGGTGAAGACCTACGGTCACCGATCCGCTGCGGCCGAACGGTTCACCGAACTCAACGGCGAGGTGTACCGGGCCAGCCTGGGCGCACAGTTCCTGTCCGGGCTGGTCTCGCCGGCCACCACGTTCATCGGCAACCTCAGCTATGTGGCGGTCGCGGTCGTCGGTGGCATCCAGGTCGCCACCGGTCAGATCACGCTGGGCAGCATCCAGGCGTTCATCCAGTATGTCCGCCAGTTCAACCAGCCGCTGACCCAGGTGGCCTCGATGTACAACTCGCTGCAGTCCGGGATCGCCAGCGCGGAGCGCATTTTCGATCTGCTCGACGCGGCCGAGGAATCAGCCGAGCCCGTCGCCGCCGCAGTCGCCGCCGGGGCCGGCCGCGTGGAGTTCGAGCACGTCTCGTTCGGCTACCGGCCCGACACCCCGGTGATCGAGGATCTGTCGCTGATCGCCGAGCCCGGATCGACGGTGGCCATCGTCGGCCCGACCGGTGCCGGCAAGACCACGCTGGTGAACCTGCTGATGCGCTTCTACGACATCGACGCAGGCCGGATCACGATCGACGGGGTGGATATCGCGTCGCTGCCCCGCCAGGTGCTGCGCGCCCGGATCGGCATGGTGCTGCAGGACACCTGGTTGTTCGGCGGCACAATCTACGACAACATCGCCTACGGCCGCCCCGACGCCACACCCGACGAGGTGCACGAGGCCGCCCGCACCGCGCACGTCGAGCGGTTTGTGCAGACCCTGCCCGACGGGTACGACACCCGGGTCGGCGACGACGGTGGCGCCATCAGCGCGGGTGAGAAACAGCTGATCACGATCGCGCGTGCGGTGCTGGCCCGCCCGGCGCTGCTGATCCTGGATGAGGCGACGAGCTCGGTGGACACCCGTACCGAACTGTTGATCCAGCAGGCGATGGCCGAGTTGCGGCGAGACAGAACCAGTTTCATCATCGCGCACCGGTTGTCCACCATTCGCGACGCCGACCAGATCCTGGTGATGGAGGCCGGGCGGATCGTGGAGCGGGGCACCCACGCGGAACTACTGGAACGCCACGGCGAGTACTGGGCCATGACGGCTGGGGCGAGCGCAGCGCAGCGGGGCGAAGGGAAATAGCCGAGCTTTGAGCACCCTGCTCAATTCGAATTCCCGGACAGCGCCGGAACCCGTTGGGCAGTATGCAGATATGGCCGGTCCCGAATCCACGACGACCGTGCACACCTTCTGCCGGTACTGCCTGGCGTCGTGCGGTCTGGAGGTCACCGTCGAGGACAACCGGGTGCGCAAGATCGCCGCGGACAAACTGAACCCGCACAGCTGGCAGGATTTCTGCGCGAAGGGTCGCACCGCGGCAGAGGTGGTCGAGCATCCGCGCCGCATCGTGGCACCGATGCGGCGGGTCGGCGACCGCTACGTCGAGGCCTCATGGGACGAAGCATTGCGCGATATCGCCGACCGGATGAACCGTGTGATCGACGCCGACGGACCGGACGCGGTCGGCGCCTACTACGGCAACCCGGCCGGCTATTCGTCGTCGAACCTGGTGTTCATGAACGGCTGGCTGGACGCCGTCGGCACCCGCAACCGCTATGCCGTCGGGTCGGTGGACCAGAATGCCGTCCACGTCGTCGCGCAGGCGATGTACGGATCGGCCCTCATGGTGCCGGTCTCCGATATCGACAACTGCGACTTCTTCCTACTGGTCGGCGCGAACCCGGCTGTCAGCGCCTGGAATTGGCTGGAATCCGCGCCCGGCGGGTGGCGGCGCGCACTGGACCGCCAGCGGCACGGCGCGCGGATCGTGGTGGTCGATCCGGTGCGCACCGAGTCGGCCGACAAGGCCGACATCCATCTGTCCGTGCATCCGGGCCAGGATTGGGCGCTGCTGCTGGCGATGGTCAAGGTCATCCTGGACGGCGGACTCGAACACCCCGGCGACTGTGCCGACCTGGCCGCCGGAATGCCGGAGATCCGCGCGCTGGTGGGCGCGTGCGACCTCGCCGATCTGGCCGACCGCTGCGATATCGCCCGCGACCAGATCGAGCAGTTGGCAAGGGATTTCGCCACCGCACCAGGAGCGATGGCGATCACCCGGACGGGGGTGTCCCTGCAGGAGACGGGGACCGTCGCCGAATGGTTGGGGCATGTGCTCAACGTCATCACCGGACGGATGGATCGACCCGGCGGCCGCCGGTTCGAACGCGGTTATGTCGACACGCTGCGTCTGGCCGGCCTGGCCGAGACCGCACCGCACCGCAGCCGGGTCGCCGGGCGCGAGATGGTGGCCGGCGCGCATGCGCTGGCCGAACTGCCCGATGAAATCCTCACGCCCGGGCCCGGCCAGATCCGCGCGCTGGTGATCAACTCCGGGAACCCGGTGATATCCGGCCCCGACGGTGCCCGACTCGATGCCGCCCTGCAACGGCTGGATCTGTTGGTGGCCATCGATTTCGTGCAACGCGAGAGCCATCGGCATGCGCATTGGCTGCTGCCCGCGGTGCACTGGCTGGAGCGCGAGGACCTGCTGGCGTTCACCAGTAGCATGCATGACGAGCCGTTCGCCCAGTTCGGCGCGCGGGCCGTCGTCCCGCCACCGCAGGCGCGCGAGGAGTGGCGGATCTTCGTCGACCTGGCGCTGGCCATGAAGCGGCCACTGTTCGGCGCCCGCGGCCTCAACGGTTTCGTCCGGTCCAGCCGGCGCGCCGCGGCCGTCATCGGCCGTCCCGGCCTGGCGTTCGGTCCGCATTGGATCAACCGGCTGATGATCGCGACATCGCGGAAGGTCAATGGCCGCAAGCTGAAATGGCGCGACCTGCACGATAATCCGCACGGCCTGGTGCTGGGGCCCCGCGAGTTCGGGCATTTCCGAGCCGCGCTGCGCACTCCGGACAAGTTGGTGCACGTCGCACCGGCGGAGTTCGTCGCGCGCACCCGAGACCTGCTGGCGGACGCCGCCCCGGACACCAGCCCGGAATTCCCCTTCCTGCTGGGCAATCGGCGGAACCGCCATGGGATGAACTCGTGGCTCAACGAGCTTCCCGGCCTGCACCCGTCGGGAAGACGCAATGTGGTGTTCATCCATCCCGACGACGCGGCCGCACTCGGCATCGGCGATGGCGACACCGTGCGGGTGACATCGGCGGTCGGCTCGGTGGACGTCCTCGCGGCACTGTCCGACCGGCCCCGCCGCGGCCTGGTGATGATGGAACACGGTTGGGGTTCCCGCGTTTTCGACCCGCGCTCCGGGGCACCGCCGCAGACCTACGGCGTCAATCGCAATCTGCTGGTCGACGGCGCCGCGCTGGATCCGTTGTCGCAGACCTCGGCGCTGGGCGGTGCCCGCGTCAATGTCGAGCGAGTTCGGCGTGATCGGCTGCGGTGAGCGCAGCCGATCACGGTGAAATCACTGCAGGTTGGGCCCCTCGGCGCGGACGTCGTCGACCGCGGTCATGGCCTCGCGCAGTTTGGCCAGCCACTCCTCGGTGTGTTCTCCGACCAGTTTCACCGACCACGCCAGGGCATCCGAGCGGGACCGGGCCACCCCGGCATCGACGAGGGTGTCGAGCACCTGGCGCTCCGGTTGTTTGAGCCTGGTCATCACCGGGACGGCGATATGGGTGAACAACGTGCGTTCCTCCCCGACCTGTACGCCCCACGAGACCTTGCGGCCGAACCTGTCCTGCGCCTCGTCGGCGATGCGCATGCGCTCACCGCGGGTGTCCTCCCGGAACTTGGCGACCCGTCCGGATGTGCGGGCCGTGCTTTCCTCGCTGTCGGCTTCGGGCAGCCGCCCGATCACCGTGATTTCTTCGCGATCGACCACGACGGTCGGATCACCGGCGAACCAGCCGTCGGGCAGGCGCCCGGCGAACCAGTCAGCGGCATCGGTGACGGCGTCGGTGGATCCGCGCCGCCCATGCTGATGATGTCTCATGATTACATGATTACACCGTTGCATCAGCCCGGGGCGCAGTGTTCTCACACGGCGAAAGCCCCGTTGATCGCCGACTATCGCTTTTTGAGCAGGGCCGCGCCGCCGCCCAGCACCAGCGCCACCAACAACAGCCCCGCCCAGCCTGCACCGGCCAGCCACCAGACCGCGGCCACCGCGATGATCGCCGGCGAGGCCAGGAACAGCACCATCCCCGGATGCTCCTTGACCACTGCCAGCGCGCTCTTGGCCCGCACCCGGTCGATCTCGTCACCTGCCATATGTCCAACAATGCCAGCCTAAAGTGATCCTGTACGCGTCGAATCGGTGACAAATTGAGGAGTGCACGGTGAGTGGTCAATGGTTGCGCGACCCCGAGGGCCGCTTCGAGTACCGCTGGTATGACGGCCAGAACTGGACGGACCAGGTGTCCCATCAGGGACAGGTTCACACCGCGCCGCTGGGTGCTCCGCCCCCGCAGGCCGCCCAGCAGCACGAACACCAGGGCGCCCCGCAGGCCGCCCAGCACCATGAACCTCAGGCCCCGCAGCCCCAGGGCGACGGCTTCGCCGGGATCAGCGGCGACCTGATCGACGGGCGGTTCAGCGAGAAGGAATCCACGGCGATCGCCCTGCAGAATGAGCGGCTGCTCCGGGTCCGGCTCGGCGAGCCGTTCATGGCGCGCCAGGGCTCGATGGTCGCCTATCAGGGCAATGTGGATTTCGCCTTCGAGGGCGGCGGCGCAGGCAAGTTCCTGAAGAAGGCGCTGACCGGTGAGGGCCTGCCACTGATGCGCTGCCAGGGCCAGGGCGATGTCTTCCTCGCCGAACAGGCCAATTACGTGCATCTACTGCAGCTGACCAACTCGGGCCTGTCCATCAGCGGCAAGAACGTGCTGGCCTTCTCGGCGAGCCTGGACTGGAACATCGAGCGGGTCAAGGGCGGCAGCATCGCCACCGGCGGACTGTTCAACACCACGCTGCGCGGCAGCGGCTGGATCGCCCTGACCACCGACGGCCCGCCGGTGGTGCTCAATGCCGCCGAGGCGCCGACGTACGCCGACACCAATGCGGTGGTGGCGTGGTCGGCGAACCTGCAGACCCAGCTCAAGACCAGCTTCAAGGCGGGTGCCCTGATCGGTCGCGGGTCCGGCGAGGCGGTGCAGGTCGCCTTCCACGGCCAGGGGTTCGTGATCGTGCAGCCCTCCGAGGGCATCACCTACCCGGTGCAGTAGCGCCTAGAGCGAGTCGAGAATCGACTTCATCTCGTCGATCTCGTGCTGCTGGCTATCGATGATGGCGCGCGCCATCGTCTTCGCCGGTTCGAACTGTCCGCCGTCGATCACCTCCTGCGCCATGGTGATCGCGCCCTCGTGGTGACCGATCATCTGGTCCAGGAACAGCCTGGTGGCTTCGGGGCCCGGCGCTGCCTTCAGCTTCTCGATATCGGCGGGCGCCACCATCCCGTCCATGGAGCCGTGGTCCATCGCCGGCATCGGCGGATTACCCCAGCTGGTCAGCCAGCCCTGCATCTGCTCGATCTCGGGAGCCTGCGCGGCCTTGATCTCCTTGGCGAGTTCGATCACGCGGGGGTCGACGTCATCCTTGGCCAGCAGGATGTCGGTCATCTCCACCGCCTGGCTGTGGTGCGGGATCATGTGCTGGGCGAACATGACGTCCTCGCCGTTGTGCGCCGACGAGCCGTCGGCGGCCGGCCCCGGGCTCGCTCCGCTGCCGCTGTGGCTGGTCCCGTGGTCGTGGTCGGTATGACCGTCCCCGCTGGTCTGCGCCGACTGATCGGTACAGCCGGCCAGCAGCAGCGCGGCGACCGCGGCCGTCGCGATCGCCTTCGCCGGTGTGCACATCATGTGTTCCTCCTCGCAGAACGAACCTGTTTACCCATACCCCCTACCGGTATATCATGGTGGGCATGAGCATCGTTCTTGAGGTCCAAGGTATGAGTTGTGGCCACTGCGTGTCGGCGATCACCGCCGCGGTCACCCCGTTGGCCGGTGTGACGTCGGTCGATGTCGACCTGGCCGGCGGCAAGGTCACCGTCGACGGCACCGCCGATGTCGGTGCCGTCACCGCCGCGATCGAGGACAGCGGCTACGACGTGAGTCCCGCCCTATCAGCATGAGCACCCTGACCCTCGACGTCGGCGGCATGACCTGCGCGTCCTGCGCCGCACGGATCGAGAAGCGACTCAACCGCATCGACGGTGTGCAGGCCAGCGTGAACTTCGCCACCGAGCAGGCCCGGGTCGATTTCCCCGACACCGTCTCGCCGGAGGAACTGGTGGCCGCGGTCGAGGCGACCGGCTACACCGCGGCGCTGCCGCCCGAGAAGGACACCACGCCCGACGAATCCGAGGAATCGGACGAATCGGCGCCCTGGCGTCAGCGGCTGCTGATCTCGGCGGCGCTGGCCCTGCCGGTCGTCGTGCTGTCCATGGTCCCGGTGCTGCAGTTCAACAATTGGCAGTGGCTGGCATTCACGCTGGCCTCACCGGTGGTGGTGTGGGGTGCCTGGCCGTTCCACACGGCCGCCTGGACGAATCTGCGCCACGGCGCGGCGACGATGGACACCCTCATCTCGGTCGGCGTGATCGCCGCCTACGCATGGTCGGTGTGGGCGTTGTTCTTCACCCACGCCGGCATGCCCGGGATGAAGATGCCGTTCGAGCTGATCACCACCGGTTCCGAACCACACCTCTATCTGGAGGTCGCCGCGGCGGTGACGACCTTCCTGCTCGCCGGGCGTTACTTCGAGGCCCGCGCCAAACGCCAGTCCGGTGCCGCGCTGCGGGCGCTGCTGCACATGGGCGCCAAGGACGTCGCGGTCCTGCGTGATGCGGGGGCGAGCGAAGCGACGGGAAGACGTACCGCTACCGAAATCCGCATTCCGATCAGCCAACTCGCGGTCGATGACGTCTTCGTGGTGCGCCCCGGCGAGAAGGTCGCCACCGACGGTGTCATCACCGCGGGCACGTCCGCCGTCGATGCATCGATGCTCACCGGCGAACCGGTGCCGGTCGAGGTTTCCGAGGGCGACAGCGTCGTCGGCGCGACGGTGAACGTGGGCGGACGCCTCGAGGTCAGGGCGACCCACATCGGATCCGACACCCAGCTCGCGCAGATGGCCCGCCTGGTCTCCGAGGCCCAGAGCGGTAAGGCAGAAGTGCAGCGCCTCGCCGACCGTGTCTCGGCGGTCTTCGTGCCGATCGTCATCGCGCTGTCGCTGCTGACCCTGGTGGGCTGGTTGGTCTTCGGTGACGGTTCGGTCGCCGCGGCGTTCACCGCCGCCGTCGCCGTCCTGATCATCGCGTGCCCCTGCGCACTGGGGCTGGCCACGCCGACCGCGCTGCTGGTCGGCACCGGGCGCGGCGCGCAACTGGGCATCCTGATCAAGGGACCGCAGGTGCTCGAGTCGACCCGGCGGGTCGACACCGTCGTGCTCGACAAGACCGGGACCGTCACGACCGGACGCATGTCGGTGGTGGCCGTGCACGTTGCCGAGGGCGAACGCCCCGACGACGTCCTGAGGTTGCTCGGCGCGCTGGAGAACGGCTCCGAACATCCGATCGCCCGCGCCATCGCGGGCCACGCCGCAGAGCGCGGGCCGCTGCCGACCGTCACCGATTTCGAGAATCACGGCGGCCTCGGCGTGACCGGCGTGGTGGACGGCTCGGCGACCGCCGCGGGCCGGGTGAGCTGGCTGCGCGACGAATGGTCGCTGACGCCCCCGGAGCAGCTGGCAGGTGCTGCCGATGCGGCCGCCGAGCAGGGCCACACCCCGATCTGGTTCGCCGCCGACGGGAGGATCCGCGCCGTGGTGGTGGTCGCGGACACCATCAAGGACCACGCCGCCGAGGCCGTTGCGGGGTTCCGGGCCCTCGGGCTCACACCCGTGTTGCTGACCGGCGACAACCGCCGCGCCGCCGAATCGGTGGCGGCCAAACTGGGCATCGAGCGCGTGGTCGCCGAGGTGCTGCCCGCGGGCAAGGTCGACGAGATCACCCGTCTGCAGGCCGATGGCCGGGTGGTCGCGATGGTCGGCGACGGTGTCAACGACGCTGCGGCACTGGCACAGTCCGACCTGGGGCTCGCCATGGGAACCGGCACCGATGTGGCCATCGAAGCGTCGGATCTGACGCTGGTGCGTGGGGATCTGCGCGCCGCCGTCGACGCGATCCGGTTGTCGCGGGCCACGCTGCGCACCATCAAGGGCAATCTGTTCTGGGCGTTCGCCTACAACATCGCCGCGCTGCCCTTGGCGGCCGCGGGGCTGCTCAATCCGCTGATCGCCGGCGCCGCGATGGCCTTCAGTTCGGTGTTCGTGGTGACGAACAGCCTGCGGCTGCGGCGGTTCCGCTCGGCCGGCTGAGTGCGTTCAGTGTCGGCTCTGGTGTCACCGATGACCGAGACCTCCCAGACGGGCCCGCGCGGGGCTGCTAGCCGGACACGTACCGTGCCCGGAACAGCTTCACTTCGTCCTTGATGCCCTTGAGTCGTTTGGCGCCGGCGAAGGACCATTCGATCCCGGCCTCTTCGCCGACCGCGTCGCGCACCGCTTCGGTCACCAGGACTGCGCCGGGCCGGGACGCACCGGTGACCCGGCTGGCCAGGTTGACGGGGCTGCCGAACCAGTCGCCGCTGCGGTTGACCGCCATCCCGGACGCCAGCCCGACGCGTAACCGGGGGAACTCGTCGTCGGCGGTCGCAGCTTCCTGCAGCGCCAACATCGCCGTCAGCAGGGCCAGCGGCTCCGGACTCACCAGCATCACGGCATCACCGATCGACTTGATGAACCGCACCGGCGGCGCGACCACGTCATGAGTGGCCTCGACGAGCCGGTTCGCCAGACCTTCCAACTTCTCCGGCGGCACCGCCTCTCCCAGCTTGGTGAAACCCACCAGGTCGGCGAATGCGACGGTCACCTCCCGCGCGCCCGGCAGGGGGCGGCCCTCGGCCCGCTCCCCCGCCGTCACCGCGTCCGTTTCCATGGTGCGCCGCAGCTCCAGCCGAAGCATGTCCTCGATCATCGGGCCGAGCAGCGGATTGACCTGTCGCAGCAGTGCTTCGGAGGCTACGGCGACATCGAGCTCACTTACACCGGGCGCCATGACCGCCGACATCGAGGTGAACCGCATGGCCTCCGCCGTCTTCGACAATCCGTCGGCCAACGCCCGGACAACCAGCACGATGTTGTCCCCATCGATGCCCATGTCGGCGAACTGCCTTGCATACCTCGCGATCTCACCGTCGACCCGCAGATACGCGGCCTCGTCCGGGTCATCCACCCGCGGCAGTCCGAGCGCACGCTGGATACGCTGCAAGAGCTCCAGGTCGATTCCGGTGTTGTCGCTGATCTCGCGCGCGGATACGTAGTCGCCGTCGTCGCCGAGGATCCGCCGCGACGCCAACAGCACCGGCGCATCGGAATCCCGGATCTGCTCGACCGTCACGCCCTGGTCCAGCAGCCACGGGATCAATTCGGCGCGGTCGGCGCGGGCCCTGCCGTCCAAGCCGTCGAGCAGGCCCGAGGCCTCGATATCGAAGTCGCTACCCACGTGGCCAACTTATACCGGCGCCACGGCATCATCGGATCATGCCCGGCGAGCTGCTCCACGGATTACCTGCGATCGAGCAAGGCTCGCCGCGCACCTTGGTGCTGGGCAATATGCCCAGCGTGATGTCCCTGGCGTCGGGGCAGTACTACGGGAACCCGCGCAACGCCTTCTGGCCGATCACCGCGAAGGTCCTCGGTTTCGACGCGACGGATCCCTACGAGGACCGGGTAGCTGCGCTCATCGGGCACGACATCGCGGTGTGGGACGTGTTGCGGTCTTGTCGGCGCGCCGGCAGCCTGGACTCGGCGGTGGAGCGGGACAGCATGGTGGCCAACGATTTCGGCGTCTTCCTTCGAGAGCGTCCGCAGATCGGTCGGCTGCTGTTCAACGGAGCCGCGGCCGAGGCCAACTACCGCAGGCTCGTGCCGGACGCCCCGCCAGTCCCGAGCATCCGGCTGCCCTCGACAAGCCCGGCGCACACCATGCCGTTCGTCGACAAACTCGCGCACTGGCGGACCGCGCTCTGCGCCTAGATCAGGCCTGGCCGCACGCAGCCCAGCACGGGTCGGCGCGCACCGGCTACGGTGGCGACATGTCCTGCGTGTTCTGCGCCATCGTCGCCGGTGAGGCACCCGCCATCCGTATCCACGAGGACAAGGACCTGCTCGCGATCCTCGATATCCGGCCGTTCACCCGCGGGCACACCCTGGTGATCCCCAAGGAACACACCGTGGACCTGACCGACACCCCGCCGGCGACCGCCGCGGCGATGACGGTCCTCGGCCAGCGCATCGCGCGGGCCGCCCGGGTGTCGGGTCTGCACGCCGACGGCAACAACATCGCCATCAACGACGGCAAGGCGGCGTTTCAGAGCGTGTTCCACATCCACCTGCACGTCGTTCCCCGGCACAACGGCGACAAGCTGGCCTTCGCCAAGGGCATGCTGCTGCGCCGCGACGCCGATCGGGAGCAATCCGGTCGACTGCTCCGGGCGGCACTGGCGCAACTCGACGAAGCCGCGCAGGATTGAGCTCATGGGTATGCCACCGTGGGAGCGTTATCTCGGCCTCCCGATGCTGTTGTTGCACGACAAGCTCTACAAGGCGACCGACGGGAAGATCGGGCACACCATCCCCTTCGGTCCGCCGGCGCTCATCCTGCACACCGTGGGCGCCAAGACCGGGCTGGAACGCGCGAACTCGCTGACCTACGCCCGCGACGGCGCCGACTACCTGGTGGTGGCCTCCAAGGGTGGTGAACCCAAGGCGCCGGGCTGGTACCACAATCTCAAAGCCAACCCGCAGGTCGAGATCAACGTCGGCCCCAAGCGGTTGCCGGTGACCGCCCGGGCGGTGTTCCCCGACGATCCCGACTTCCCGCGCCTGTGGCGGATCGTCAACGACATGCGCGGTAACAAGGACCGCTACATCGGTTATCAGAAGCGCACCAGCCGGCCGATCCCGGTCGTGGTGCTCTCGCCCTAGCCCGGATTTTTCGTCGGAGGCAAAGGCTGGACGTCGACGCAGCCCGCAATGACCCAAAGTTCGTCGTTGGCTTCAGCGACAACACCATCCTGCACACGAGCCCGTGGAAACACAGCAAGATCGTCGGGCTTCACGGAGCCCTTTACACCGACCAAACGACCTGCGACACTCCACGTCTGCGCAGCGAGTCCCTCCGAGCAGCCCTGATGACGCGCAGACCGACAGTGCTGCGCCGGCGAACTTGCTGGTTTGATCCCACAGTGGTTGTGGCGGTCGCGATCTTCGAACTCAAACGGGCTCCAGGATCAGGTGACGTGGCGATACCTGGCGCGTTCCCAGTCGCTCACGGCGTTCTGCCACTGCCGCAGTTCCCACTGCGGGTTGCTGCGAAGTACTCGCAGAAGTCAGCTCCCAGTAGAGCGGCAAACCGAGAGTCGTTGCGCAGTGCGGTGACCGCTGACTCCAAGCTGCTGGGCGGCGCCGGATGGCGACCGTCCTCCGCCACGGACACGTCGCCGCTGACCGGAGGTGGTGGCTCGATGTTCTTGTGAATTCCCTCGCTGATGGCGACCGCGAGTGCAGCCAGGACCAGATAGGGGTTGGTGTCGGCGCCTGGCCGCCGAATCTCGATTCGTGCGTGAGGCTCATCGAGTGCCACCGCGCGCACCGAGGTCGAACGATTGTCCACCCCCCAGGTGGTGGTAGTCGGTGCGAAGAATCCAGGGATGAGCCGTTTGTAGGAATTGATCGTTGGGTTGAGGATGGCCGACATAGCGGGCAAGTGCCGCAGGATGCCGCCGATAGCGTGTCTCATAGCGGCATTCGGCCGGGTCGCATCCTCGCTGGTCATGACGTTTGTGCCGGACCCCCAGAGTGAGACGTGGACATGCCCACTCGATCCCTCCTCGCCGACCACCGGCTTGGCGAGAAAGCTCGCCTCGAAGCCACTTTGCCGGGCGATCGCCTTGGCCGCGTACTTGAGCAATGTGGCGTTGTCGGCGGCCAGCAGCCCCTCAGCCGGGTCGATGTTCACCCTCGACCATTCCTGCGCCACCTTCGGTGTGGATCACCGACAGTCCGAGGCCCATCCCCTCGCTGGCGGCAAGCAACCGGTCGCAGAAGTCGGAGATCTCGTCGACCCCGGCGGCGCTGTAGCACTGGGGGCCTGTTGCCGGAAGACCGTCGTCGAGTCGCCACAGTCGCAGTTCGTACTCGAAAGCTGCGACCGCGTGGAGTCCTAGCCGTTCGAGGCCAACGAGGGCCGACTGGAGAACTTGGCGAGCGGACAGTCCGCACGGAGATCCGTCCGCCCAGGCTAGGTCGCCCAGGCAAATCCGTGATTCGCCGCGCCACGGCACGGCACCGGACTGTCGATCTGTCTGGTGTCAAGCGGATGTCCTTGGATCCCGCCGCGGCGCCGATGTTCTTGAGAGTGGTGATCGCGGCATCGAGCGGATCGATGGCGAGGATGATGTCGGGGCTGGCAACGTGGGGCCGCTCGCAGACACGATCGAATGCTGCGCTGTGTACGACTTCCTCGGATGACACCGTTGACGTCGGCAAAGCCCAGGAACGTAAAAGTCATGGTCTCTCCATTCGTAGCGACGACCTCAAGGCGGACGGGTCATTGTTCGGAGACGAAGACATTCTTCTCCTCGGTGAACGACAGTAGGGCGTCGGGTCCGAGCTCACGGCCGATACCGGATTGCTTGACACCGCCGAACGGCGTCCAGTACCGCACCGATGAATGTGCAATTGACGCTCAGGGTGCCGGATTCCACTGCCCGAGCAACCCGAAGGCCTGCGATGTCTGGGTGTGTCCGAGTCGTACGGGTCTTGGAGTGGATGGCGTGCGCCTCGTCTTGAAGGCAGAGCGCTGGAAACGCCTTCTTGCCAGTCGTTTTGGGTGTTAGAGCAACAGTCGGCGGGCACCAAAAACCGCCAGCGGCGTCGCCGGAAGCAAGAGCAGTAAAGGGTGGCGGCGAGGGGCGGGCCCAGTATGGTGGTTGGGGTGCGGGGAGCGAGCCACCGAGTGTCGCGACAGAAAACGCGGTTGAAGGTGGGCGGGCGAGTGGCCGCGTTGTCGAACACGGCCATGGGGTCGTGCGCTGCTTGCCAGTCGCGTGGCGATACAATGGTGGCCTCTGCCAAGTAGCGGAAGCGTCTGGTGGCGACGGGAGGCTACGGGTGGGGGGACGGCCGGCGGGATGCGTCTGGCCTTTGCCGACGCAGCCTTTGGGCAGGGAGCCCGGACCGGTTTGGCGGCTCGCCAGCCTCATGCCGTGGGTGTAGTTGGAAGGCGCACCCGGGGGGGGGGAGCGGGGGAGGTCCGCCCAGCGGTTGGAGGTGCATTATGCCGCCGGGCCGGGTTGTGTCGAGTGTTGGCGCAGGTAGGCACTGCCAGCCGCGCCTCCGAGCGGCGTTGCAGCGGGTGTGACCGGCGTTGGCGACTTCCAGGTCGGCCAGTTCGTCGACGTGAGCGTCCACAGCGGCCGCGAATTGCGTAGGTGAGTTGCTCTGGTCGCGGGGCAGTGCTTCGCCATGCGGCAAAGGCTGATGCATGATCGCGGCATGTGGCTGCTTTGCCAAGTGGGAGGTGGGTGGGGGGTTAGATATGTGGCTTTGTTGGGTGTGCATTGTGGGGGCGAGTTTGTGAGGGTGGTGGTGTGCGGGAGGAGCGGGGGAGGGTGAGGGGGAGGAGGGTGTTGGGGGAGGAGGGGGGGGGGGGGGGGGGGGGGTGGGGGTGGGGGGGGGGGTGGGGTGTGTGGTGGGGGGTGGGGGTGGGGGGGGGGGGGGGGGGGGGGGGGGGGGTGGGGGGGGGGGGGGGGGGGGGGGGGTGGGGGGGGGGGGGGGGAGGTGGGGGGGGGGGGGGGGGGGGGGGGGGGGGGGGGGGGGGTGGCGTGGGGGGGGGGGGGGTGGCGCGGGGGGGCGGCGTGGGGAGGGGTGGGGGGGGGTGGGGGGGGGGTGGGGGGGGGGGGGGGTGCGGCCGCGCGGGGGGGGCGGGGGAGGGTGGGGGTGGTGGGGGGGTGGGTGGGGGGGGGCGGGGGGGGGTGGGCGGGGGGTGGGGGGGGGGGGGGGGGGGGGGGGTGTGTGGGGGGTGGGGGGGGTGGTGGGAGGAGATGTGGGGGGGGGGGGGGGGGGGTGGGGTGGTGGGGGGGGGGGGGGGGGGTGGGGGGGGGGGGGGGGTGGGGGGGGGGGGGGGGGTGGGGGGGGGGGGGGGGGGGGGGTGTCGGGGGGGGGCGGTGCGCGGGGGGGGGGGGGGGGGGGGGGGGGTGGGGGGGGGTGAGGGCGCGATGTCGGCTGGGTTTGTCATGGTTCGCTAGGGTTGGGCTGGTGCGTGTGAGGTGGGGTGGGGTTGGTTCTGGCGGGCCGTCGGTGCACGTGGGTGGCGGTCGCCGCGGCGAGGAGGTGCGCGTCCGCGGGCGGCCCGGGCAGGGGTTGCCTGCATATGGTGGCGTCGAGCTGGGAGGTGGTGGTAGCCGTCGACATGCGGCGATCGGCGTGGAGTGTGTTAGTGGGGGGCATGGAGGGGAGTGGGCGCGGTGAGGTGGGTGGTGTGTGCGGGGGTGATGGTTGGGCGTTGCCTGCGCTCGGCGAGGCATGGACGAAGGTGAAGGAGTGATCGGGGGTGAGTGGAGGGCTGCGTGTGGTGGCGAGGGGCGTGTGGAGGGTGGTGTGGGCGGGGCGCTGCGGTCGTGGCGAATGGTGGGAGGTATCCTGGCGATATGGGGTGCGTGCGCGGATCAGCCGGACCGTGGCCGCCACTGGCGATGGTCTTCCAGAGGCGATGACCACTCGGCCGTCGATGCGTGTGGAGGCTGGGTGCGAGGACTTCGTGCCAGTCTGTTCGAAGTGCGCGCGTGGGCGTTGGCCTGTTGGCCGAGGTCGGTGTTCCCGTCGCGGGCGCAGGCGGCCGCATGAACGCGGGCGGGCTGCGTCAGCGGGTCATGATGCGGGCTGTGTGGGACCGCCCTGTGACGAACCGCCGGCGTTGGATGTCCGTCAGGAAGGTGTTGTCGCTGGCCGGGCGGCTGCGTGGGGCGCGAATGGGATGTGTTTGTGGCCTTTTGCCGTCGTCTCTGGTGCCGACAGAGGCCGTTGCACAGCGATTTGTGGGGGCATTTTCGGCCGGTCCGCCCGCGGCTTGCTCGCCGCGGCCCCGGACGCTAAACGATGAAGGGCCCGTTGACGGCGTACCCGGCCCTGCCGCCCGCGTCGGTCGCGGCCATGGTGTGTCTTGGGCTGCGTGTTCGTGGCGAGGCGCATGCATGGAGTCAGACCGCCTTGGCGCTCGCGGCACGGCGTGAATGGCCGCCGTCGCCGGATGTCTGGAGGGCCTTCGTGACCCCGCGGAGATGGGAACGTAGCGTGCGTTTCGGCGACCTCGCGCGGTAGACGGGGGCCTGCTGTCGGGTTCCGTCGTGGGCGTCGTTGGTGGATCCGGTGGGGTCGTGCTGGGTTGGTCGGACTCCAGGATGCGTCGCGAGGTTCCGTGCGATCGCGGAAATGTCGTGCCGCCGGCGTGTGGGCGCGCCGCCGGATCCAGATGGTCTTAGGTTCTTTTCCAATGCCTGGGCGCTGCGGGGCACCCCCACAGACGAGGGCGCGCCGTGGCTCATCGACCGGTGGCTTGCCGACAGGCCGCACGCGGCCTCGGGCGCTTTCTGGTGGAAGCGGCAACGGTGTCGATGTGCGCTCGCTGTGAGCCGTTCGTGTGGTCCGCCGACAGGCGGTGGCCGCCCGCGTCTGGTGGGCCCGTTTTGTTGGGTGCGGGCGTGGGTTTGGCGTTGGTCTTCATCTCGCCACGTGGGTGTAGTGGGGCGCTTGTGGGGTTGGGTGGTGTCGCCGGATCGTCGAAGTGGCGCACGCGGATCAGCCCTTTTGTTTCGGCCCCCTCCTCGTGCGCTTTGCGCGCGGCGCCGAGGCGTGGAGGCGCCGAGAGGTTGGTGGTTGCCGAGTGCCTTAGTGTGCCGACGGATGCCGGTTCCATCTGGTGTGAGGTCGTCGACGGTGCGTACCGTGCCCGGCTCTGCGCAGCGCGGCGCCGAGCACCGGGTTGCCGCGTCCTCCCGTTCGGCGACAACGAGGGCGGCGGGAGTCGAGGCATGACTGCGCCGCCACGAAGGTGTTGGGGCGACAAGGCTGGGCTGCCCCAGAGCTTTGTGTGCACCGCGCCCAAGTCCCTCGTGCCCTGTGCTCTGCGGGCCCCGCGAGATGCGATGTCGCTGCCATTCCAACATTGGAGGTCGGCCCCGGCAGCGGCGGCGCCGGTGACGTCGGCCCCGGTGGACTCCGCGCCGAGGCTTGCTCGGATGGTCGGTTGTGGCGTTCGCCTCGGGAGTCGGGTCGTCGGCGGTCATGCCGGCGCCGACGGCCCGGCTCAGGCTGGTCGCGGATGGTGGGTTCACCGGTTCCGATGAGGAGATCCGGTGGGCCTGCGACAGCACTCGCCTTCGTCCTCACCGCTGCCCGGCAGCCACCGCCGAGCCGCTGGCCGGCGCTGGCGGCGCTTGCATCGTGTGGAACTGTCCAGCGGGCGGCGTCGTGAGGATAGGTCCGGAAGGAGTGACGGTCTGGGAGTTCGGTTGGCGCGGATGCGGCCTTCTGGCGCCGCTATCGTCGCCGACGATCCGGGTGTGAGGTGGCCGGTTCGGCGCCCGTGTCGCCGGTTCTGGACCTCGAGAGCCGCACCCGCCCACCGTCTACGAAGCCAAGCGAGGTGCAGAACGTCATTCCGGCCGCTGACGGCCGGGCGCTGGCCTTCATCGAAGCACCCGCAGAGTGATCGCGGTCTGCTGGCAGGCCAGCCGGCGATTGTCTACCTCGACGATTCCTCTTTGGTAGAGCCGAAACTCGACGTCGATGTCACCCGGTTACGGTGGACCTCCGATGGCCGGCTGTTCTGGACGGGTATCGCCGGCACCAGGACAGCCTGCGGGTTCATCACCATCGGTCACCAACCGGTGCCGCGCATCGAGGTCGACCAACGGTGGCGAGGATTAGCTACATTGGGGGCAATCGAGCACTATGTTGCCGACTGCGACGAACCGGGCGACATCATCGCGGCAGTGGTCGAGGCGCACGGTATGCCACCGGAGGTGCGTGTTCTTGACGAGGCAAACGGCGCGCGATGGCGTGCGCTGACAGCATTCAACGACGAGCTGTCTCGACGTCCGAGTCCAGACCAGATCGAGTACACATGGGCGTCGTCCGACCAGGTGTCCACTATCGAGGGGCTTCTCCTGCTACCTCAGCGGCGACAGCCTGGCACTCCGCTGCCGCTGGTCATCTGGGCTCATGGGGGTCCGACGAATGCGCACACGTCACTGTTCGCTCCCGCACTCTATGCGGGCGAGGCCCTGAACCTCGCGCAGCGAGGATGCGCTGTGCTGCTGCCCAATCCGCGTGGATCGACCGGGCGGGGCCTGGCCTTCATGAGCGCGAATATCGGCGACCTGGGCGGCGGTGACCTTCAAGATCTCTTGGACGCGATCACCACCCTGACCGCGGACGGTCTCGTCGACCCAGACCGGGTCGGAATCGCCGGTGCGTCCTACGGCGGTTTCATGTCGGCGTGGGCGGCGGTGCGCACGGATGCGTTCGCCGCAGCAGTGCCGATTTCGTCGATCACCAACTGGTTGAGCCACCGCAACACCTCGGTGCTGGCCCGGTTCGACGACATCTATCTCGACGGTGACCCGCAGGACTTCGACGGGCCCTATCTACGGCGGTCACCAGTTATGTACGCGCGGGGGACGCGGACACCGACGCTTTTCATTCATGGCGACTCCGATCCGAGTTGTCCGGTGGGCCAGAGCCAGGAGTTGTTTCAGGCGCTGAACGAGGCTGGCTGTGAGACCGAATTTGTCAGCTACCCGGGAGAGGGCCACGAGATCTGCGAGCGGGCGCACTTCTGGACGCCGGCGCGCGCACCGTGGACTGGTTTGTGCGTCACCTGAGGGTCGGTGACGACAGTTCCGGACCTTGATCCCAAGACACCGAATTCGGCCCGTGCCTCGAGGAGGAGGCACGGGCCGATTTCGGGTCAGTCAGGAGGCTGCGCGGGTGAGCGTGGCGACCGAGAAGCCGGTTGATACGCCGGGCTCGAATCCCTGGATGTCCGGCTGGACCGCGAATGTCTGGTTTTTTGGAGACCAGCGGAATCACCGAAGCGCTTTCGTAGGCCCAGGTTTTTTTTTTTTTTTTTTTTTTTTTTTTTTTTTCATAGAACTGACTTGCGGGCTTGGAGTTCGGCCTCGTTTTGAGCCGAATCGAGCATCTGCACAGCAGTGCGTGCGGCCGGGGAGTCGTCACCGGCATAGTAGTTCTCGGTGTCAGCCAGGAATCCCACCGGGTCCAGCGGTGTCGGAGCCAACGCGGTGTTCTCGATCAGCGCCAGCTCGTACTCCCCCTTGGTCAGCCGGTCCGTTTGGGTTGCGCCTTCGATCTTCTCGACCGTCGCGGTGATGCCGGCAGCCTGGAGCATCGGCACCAGCGCTTGTCCCGCGAGGTCGGTGGATCCGCCGCCGGTGAGGATCGTGATGGGCTGACCGGTGTAGCCGGACTGGCTGACCAGCCGCTTCGCCTCTTCGACGTCGTAGCGTCCCCAGTCGCAGGTCTGGCAAGCGGTGACACCCGGAACAACCTGCGGGGCAACGGTTGTCGCAGAGTCGGCCTCGCCCTTGTAGACCGTCGCCACGAGAGCCTCACGGTCGATCGCCATCGAGATGGCCCGACGCAGTTCGACTGACGACAGTACGTCGTCGCGGGCGTTGGCGATCAGAAGATCTTGCCAGAAGGACGGGGAGCGCTTCAGTGTTTCGGGCGGGTATTGGGCTGCATCGATGGGGCTTATCTCACTAACGATATCGAGCTGTTTCGACCGGAACTGAACCTGACGTTGATTGGCGTCGGGGACAACGTTGAATTCGACTGTCTTGAAGAAGACGTTGTCGCGGCCGCTGTAGTCGGGATTGGCGGTGACGACGATCGCCTCCGATAGGCGAGCGGATTCAACCGCGTATGGGCCGGACCCGATCGGTTTGGCGAAGAACTCTTCTCGGGACATCCCGGCGAAGTCTTGCGGGATCACCGAGGCGGTGCCGATGGCCAGCACCCTCAACACCGCGACCCCTGTCGATGTGAGGTGCAGCACTGCGGTGTGTGGGTCCGGCATCGACACACTGGCGATTGACGAGTACCACGATCCGTAAGACGCGCTTTCCTTCCAGAGGTCAACTGAGAATGCGACATCGGCCGCAGTGACAGGTGTGCCGTTGGAGAACTTCGCCTCGGGATCCAGCGTGAACTCGATGGTGCGCTGCTGTGGGTCGATGTCGTACTCCGTGGCGAGCCCTGGAACGATCCCCCCCTTCGGATCGAGCGTCACCAACGTCTGAAAGATGTTGGCGAGTACCGCGAACGATCCTGTCTGGTAGGCCACCGTCGGGTCCATCGTGTCCACGGGGGCCGCCAGGGACATCGTGAGGGTGTCGCTCGCGCCGCCACTCTGGACGGACCCCGGGCTGCACCCCGTCAGGGCGAGTGCAGCCGCAAGGCCCACCGCCACGGCGCCACGAAGATGAAATTTCACGTCGGCCTCCACCGTTATTGGCTCTTTGGCTCTTTACAAGAGCCTTTATCGTGCACCATGCTTACTTCATCGTCAACACCGAGAATGCAGGAGCCGGTCGCCCGATCGCTGCAGTTTGAATTCGGTGAGCAACCCAGGTGAGGAGCGAACTTGACATCGACGCACAGTGTCGACAGAAGCCCGCGCGCGCGAGGCCTGGGCATCAGGTTCGGGAGGCCACCCCGGTCCGCTCAATGCCATCACCGACGTCCCAGGTGTCGAGGTGGGCGTCACCACCCTGATCAAGGGTCACGGTCCGATGATGGTCGGAGAAGGCCCAGTTCGCACTGGGGTCACCGCAATCTTGCCCAGGGGCAGATCCGGTGTCGGTGAGCCTTGCTCGGCTGGGTGGTACGCGCTCAACGGCAACGGTGAGATGCGACGCAGGAACCACCTGGATCGATGAGTCCGGCTATTTCGATATGCCGGTGGCGCTGTCCAACACGCACGCCATCGGCGCTTGCCACACAGGCGTGATCAAGTGGGTCAACAGGACCACCCCACGCTTGAAGGATCGATGGTTACTGCCGATCTGCGCCGAAACTTATGACGGCTACCTCAACGACATCAATGGCGACCACGTCACCGCCGAACACGTCCAGGCGGCGCTTGACGGCGCGACAGGCGGGCCCGTGGCGGAAGGGTCGGTCGGCGGCGGCACTGGGATGAGTTGTTATGACTACAGCGGAGGCAATGGCACATCGTCTCGAGTCGTGGCCTATGGCTCCCGTTCGTACACCGTGGCAGCCTTCGTGCAAACGAACTTCGGCAGCCGATCAGAACTGACCATCGCCGGAATGCATGTCGGACCCGCCTTGGCAGACGACAACCCGATTGCGGGTCCCTGGCATGGCGCAGATCCCGGTGCCACGCCCCCCACCTGGCGCCGGGGTCAGTGATCGGTGGTCGTGGCCACCGATGCGCCGCTGCTGCCTGGCCAGTGCAAAGCGTTGGCCAGGCGGGTCCCACTCGGTCTCGCGCGAACCGGGACAACAGGAAGCCATTTTTCTGGCGACATTTTTCTGGCCTTCTCGACCGCCGACGCGGCGGGCCTCGCCAGCGAGTATCCCACTGAGGGCCCCGAGCTGAACACCATCTCATTCCTCCCGTGGGGACTGATGGACAATTTCTACACGGCTGTGGTGCAGGCGGTGGAGGAGGCAGTGATCAATTCGTTGGTGGTCAATGTCGAGATGATCGGCCGTGACGACCATCGACTGCCCGCGATTCCGCTGGATCGTCTCGCACAGCTCATGAACCACTGAGCGCGGACCCGCGCGCGACATGCGCAGGTTGGCGCGATTGCCCCAGGTCTTCACGTCGTGCCAGGCGCCGCCGCTGTTTCGCGACTGGCCGCAGGACGCCGAGCCGCACGGGCCACCGGGAAGTTCTCTGCCGACGAACTGACGCGCACAGTCAAGGCCTGGCTGTCACGCCGATTTCGAATCCGCTGGCCGCCTCGGCTGTCTGAATGTCGGCGCTGCGACGCCTGCCAGCACTTGCCACCCCGGTCAACACCGAATCGGCGGCGGCGAATATCGAAAGCCCGGCATCGTCGCCACCACGCCGAAACCACTACCAGCAAGACAATTCAGCAGTAAAACGACGCCAGCATCAACTTCGATGAAAAACGAGGCTAGAGCAGTTCCTTGGCGAGCAGTTCCAGCGTCTGCTCACGGCCCGGCGCGGTGCGCGCATCGGTGCCCCGGAACGCCGAGGCGACGGGTGAGACCATCACCTCGTCGACGTCGAACTGTGCTGCCACCGAACGGATCGCCTCGGCCGCCTCGGCCGGATCACCGACCACGGTGCGGGCCAGCCCCGAGTCGACGATCAGCTGTTCCTGCGCGGAGAGCTGCGCGGCCTCGGCATCCTCGACGATATCGAGCGGGCCCAGGGTGCGCCCGGTCCGTAGCCGGGCCATCATCTGCAGGTTCGGCAACAGCAGCCGCAGCGCCTCATCGCGGGTGTCGGCCACCGAGGCGTTGATCGTCATGAAGGTGCTGGGTTCGGCCAGCAGCTCGCTGGGCCGGAACTCGGCGCGGTAGGCGGCCAGCGCCTCGGCGGTGCCCTGCCCGGAGAAGTGGTTGGCGAACACGTAGGGCAGGCCCTTGGCGGCCGCCAGGTGCGCGGAGTACATCGAGGACCCCAGCAGCCACAGCCGGGGCTCACCGACCGCGGCCGGGGTCGCCTTGAGGACATAGTCCTGCTGGGCCAGCATGCCGCGGGACAGTTCGACCCGGGCGCCGCGGGTGCTCATCAGCGCCGCGACATGGTCGAGGTACTCCGGGAAGCGTTCGATGTCCTCGTCGTTCTGGGCGCGGGCACCGCGCAGCGCCATCGAGGTCACCGGATCCGACCCGGGCGCCCGGCCGATGCCCAGGTCGATACGGCCGGGGGCGGCGGCCTCCAGCAGGGCGAACTGCTCGGCGACGGCCAGCGGCGCGTGGTTGGGCAGCATCACCCCGCCCGAGCCGAGCCGGATCTGGGCGGTCTGAGCGGCCAGGTAGGCCAGCACCACCGGCGGGCTGGTGGCGGCGACCGAGGCCATGTTGTGGTGCTCGGCCACCCAGTACCGGGTGTAGCCGAGCAGGTCGGCGGTCTGAGCCAGCCGCACCGTCGCCGCCAGCGCATCTGAGGTGCTCTGATCGCTGCGGACCGGGACGAGGTCGAGAACGGAAAGACGCATTACTCGTGCAACGCCGTTGCCGGCCGGTTCGTTCCCCCGCCCCGCGCGACGTGTGCACCATTTGTGACGCTGAGCGTTACGAATCGTGCACAAGTCTCGGGGCCAGGGCGAACACATCGTCGAGCATCGCCGGAGTGAGCCGGCCGGTGAACATGTTCTGCTGACTGGGGTGGTAGCAACCCAGCAGGGTCGTCCCCGAGGCCAACCGGTACTGCACCGCATGGCCGAACACCGGTTTCGGTTGCCCGGCAAGCTGATCGGCCAGCATGCCGAGCACCACCTGCCAGGCGAACCCGCCGAGGGCCACCACGACCCGTACGTGCCGGGACACCAGCTGCCATTCGGCCTGCAGCCAGGGCGCGCAGGTGGCCCGCTCGGCCGGGGTCGGCTTGTTCGCCGGCGGGGCGCACCGAACCGGCGCCACGATCCGAACCCCGTTGGCGCGCAAACCGTCCGCGGCATCCACGCTGAGCGGTGAGTTCACCAGACCGGCCCGGTGCAGCGCTGCGAACAACTGTTCCCCGGACCGGTCCCCCGTGAACACCCGGCCGGTGCGATTGGCGCCGTGCGCGGCCGGCGCCAGCCCGACGATCAGCACCCGCGGCCGGCGTGCTCCCCACCCGGGCACCGGACGCCCCCAGTACGGCTCCTCGGCGAACGCCCGTCGTTTGGTGACCGCCACCTCCTCGCGCCAATCGACCAGCCGCGGGCAGGCCCGGCACACGCTGGTCTCGGCGTCCAGCTCGGCGACGGTGCTCAGCCGGGCCGCCAGATCGGCCACCCCGGCCGCATCATGGGCCACCGGGGTGTCCGGTCGGGCGGGATCCCCGGGCCATCCCGAACCGGGCGGCACCGGTGACGGGAATCGCCGTCCGGTCCGCGGATGTGGGAGCCCGCGCTCCCCCGGCTGTCCCACAGGCACCCGTCCATCCTGCACCCGTCGTGAGAAATTCGATGGCCGGGCGGGCGATCCCGCTGCTAGATTCGCCGCGATAGAAGATGAACACTCGCAGCCGCGGTCCGGCGTTCCTGATCCTGTTCGCCGCCCTCATGGCCGGCGCCGGCAACGGTATCTCGATGATCGCGTTTCCGTGGCTGGTGCTGCAGCGCAACGGTTCAGCCGTCGAGGCGTCCATCGTGGCGATGGCGGGCACCCTGCCGCTGCTGGCGTCCACGGTGATCGCCGGTGCCGCGGTGGACTACATCGGCCGCCGCCGGGTCTCGATGGTCTCCGATCTGCTGTCGGCGCTGTCGGTGGCCGCCGTCCCGGTGGTGGCGTTGATCTTCGGGGTCGACGCCATCAACGTCGCGGTGCTGGCCGGACTGGCGGCGCTGGGTGCGGCGTTCGATCCGGCCGGTATGACCGCCCGGGAAACCATGCTGCCCGAGGCCGCGAAACGCGCCGACTGGACGCTGGATCACGCCAACAGCGTCTACGAAGCCGTGTTCAACCTGGCCTACATCGTCGGCCCCGGTATCGGCGGCATGCTCATCGCCACCCTCGGCGGTATCGAGACCATGTGGGTGACCGCGGCCGCCTTCGGCTGTTCCATCGCGGCCATCTCGGTGCTGAAGCTCGAAGGCGCCGGGAAGCCGGACCGCAGCGAACTGCCCGACCGGGTGTGGGCCGGTGTCGTCGAGGGCCTGAAATTCGTGTGGAACATCAAGGTGCTGCGCACCCTGGCCTTCATCGACCTCGCGGCGACCGGCCTCTACATGCCGATGGAAGCGGTGTTGTTCCCCAAGTACTTCACCGATCGCAACGAGCCCGCCCAGCTGGGCTGGGTGCTGATGGCGCTGTCCATCGGCGGTCTGATCGGTGCTCTCAGTTATGCGGTGCTGGCCAAGTTCGTCAAACGCCGCGTCACCATGCTGATCGCGGTCATCACCCTCGGCGTCGCGATGACGATCATCGCGTTCCTGCCGCCGCTGCCGGTGATCCTCTCGCTGTCCGCGGTGGTCGGTTTCGTCTACGGGCCGATCCAGCCGATCTACAACTACGTCATGCAGACCAACGCCCCGCCACACCTGCGCGGCCGGGTGGTCGGCGTGATGGGCTCGCTGGCCTACGCGGCCGGCCCGCTCGGGCTGGTGCTCGCCGGCCCGCTCGCCGACGCGGCGGGGTTGCAGACGACGTTCCTGGCGTTGGCGTTGCCGATGCTGTTGCTCGGCGTGGTGGCCATCGGGCTGCCTTCGCTGCGCGACCTGGACCGGGACCGTCAGCCCTAGACTGGCGGCCGTGAGTTCCGCGCTGGAAGACCTGGTGGCCGCTCTCCCCGAGGGCAGCGTCGTCACCGACCCCGACATCGTCGCGTCCTACCGCCACGACCGCGCCGCCGACCCCGACGCCGGTACCGCGCTGGCCGTGGTGCGTCCCCGGCGCACCGAGGATGTGCAGACGGTGCTGCGCTGGGCCACCGCCCACGGGATCGCCGTGGTGCCGCGCGGGGCGGGCACCGGGCTGTCCGGCGGCGCGACCGCCCTGGACGGCGCGATCATGCTGTCGACCGAACGGATGCGCGATATCGCCGTCGACCCGGCGACCCGCACCGCCGTCGCTCAGCCGGGTCTGCTCAACGCCGAGGTCAAGGCGGCGGTCGCCGAATACGGCCTGTGGTACCCGCCGGACCCGTCGTCCTTCGAGATCTGCAGCATCGGCGGCAACATCGCCACCAACGCCGGCGGACTGTGCTGCGTCAAGTACGGCGTCACCACCGACTACGTGCTGGGCCTGCAGGTCGTGCTGGCCGATGGCACCGCCGTACGTCTGGGCGGGCCGCGGCTCAAAGATGTTGCGGGGCTGAGCCTGACGAAGCTGTTCGTCGGCAGCGAAGGCGCCCTCGGGGTGATCACCGAGGTGACTTTGCGGCTGTTGCCCCCGCAGCACACACCGTGCACCGTGGTCGCCACGTTCGACTCGGTGCAGGCCGCCTTCGAAGCGGTGGTTGCCGTGACCGCCCGGATCCGGCCGTCCATGCTGGAGTTCATGGACTCGGTGGCCATCAACGCCGTCGAGGACAAATTGAAGATGGGTCTGGACCGCGGCGCGGCCGCGATGATGGTCGCGGCCTCCGACGACCGCGGGCCCGCCGGAGCCGAGGACGCCGAGTTCATGGCGGCTGTGTTCACCGAAGCCGGTGCCACGGAGGTGTTCTCGACCTCCGACCCGGCCGAGGGCGAGGCGTTCGTGGTGGCCCGCCGCTACGCCATTCCCGCCGTCGAGGCCAAGGGCTCACTGCTGCTCGAGGATGTCGGGGTGCCGCTGCCGGCCCTGGCCGCGCTGGTGGCCGGGATCGAGAAGATCGCCGCACATCATGATCTGCTGATCTCGGTGATCGCCCATGCCGGTGACGGCAACACCCACCCGCTGATCGTCTTCGATCCCGCCGACGCCGATATGGCGCGCCGCGCGGACGTCGCGTTCGGCGAGATCATGGATCTGGCGGTGTCATTGGGCGGCACCATCACCGGCGAGCACGGTGTCGGACGGCTCAAGAAGCCCTGGCTGGCAGGCTATCTGGGCCCCGAAGCGATGGAACTGAACCGCAGGATCAAGACCGCACTCGACCCGGCGGGCATACTGAACCCGGGGGCGGCAATCTAGACGGGAGCATGGTGGAATCCGTGGGCTTTCAGGGCAGCGTGTCGATCGACATCAGGGATTCCACTCCCGACTGGGCGCCGTACCGCGGCACCACCGCGCCTCCGGGAGCACCCAATGTGCTGTATCTGCTGTGGGACGACATCGGCATCGCCACCTGGGATTGCTATGGCGGACTGGTGGAGATGCCCAACATCAACCGGATCGCCGATCGCGGTGTCCGGCTGACCCAGTTCCACACCACCGCGCTGTGTTCACCCACCCGGGCGGCGCTGCTGACCGGCCGCAACCCGACGAGCGTCGGGGTGGCCTCGGTGCTCAACATGGCCCGCGGCTACCCCGGACACCATGGCCGCATCCCGGCGGAATCCGCGCTGGTGTCCGAGGTTCTCGGCGAACGCGGCTGGTCCACCTACGCCGTCGGAAAGTGGCACCTGGCACCGCTTGAGGACTGCCACGCCGCGGGGTCACGACGCTACTGGCCGTTGGGCCGCGGATTCGACCGCTTCTACGGTTTTCTCGACGGGATGACCGACCAGTGGTATCCCAGCCTGGTACGCGACAATGAGCTGATCGACCCACCCGCCACCCCCGAGCAGGGCTACCATCTGTCGAAAGATCTCGCGGACAACGCCATCGGCTTTCTGCGCGACCATCGTGCCGTCGCCCCCGACAAACCGTGGTTCATGTACCTGTGCCCCGGCGCGGGCCACTCGCCGCATCAGGTCGCCCCCGAGTGGGCCGACAGGTACCGGGGGCGCTTCGATATGGGCTACGAACGCTATCGGGAGATCGTGCTGGCCAGGCAGCGGGAACTCGGTCTGCTCCCGGCGGGCACCGAACTGTCCCCGATGAATCCGTACGCCGACGCCCTCAGCCCGGACGGATTGCCGTGGCCGCAGGACGAGAACGTCCGGCCCTGGGACTCGTTGTCCGAGGACGACCGGCGGGTGTCGTGCCGGATGGCCGAGGTGTTCGCCGGCTTCCTCTCCTACACCGACGCGCAGATCGGGCGCGTGGTGGACCACCTGGAAGCCACCGGTCAGCTCGACAACACCATCGTGGTGATCATGTCCGACAACGGCGCCAGCGGTGAGGGCGGGCCGAACGGCGCGCTCGATGAGGTCCTGCCGATGTTCGGCGGCGGCGACACCACCCGCAACGGCCTGCGAATGTTCGACGAACTCGGCGGCCCGGCAACGCAGATGAACTACTCGAACGGCTGGGCGATGGCGTTCAACACGCCCTACAAGATGTACAAACGCTACGCCTCACACGAGGGCGGTATCGCCGATCCCTGCGTGGTCTCCTGGCCGGCCGGGCTGTCGGCGCGTGGCGTGGTGCGTGAGCAGTACGCGCACGTCAGCGATGTCACGCCGACGGTGTACGAACTGCTCGGCCTCGGCGAGGTGCGGACCGCCCGCGGAATCGCCCAAACCCCGCTGGAGGGAACGAGTTTCGCTGCAGCACTGGATGACCCGGACGCCGAGACCGGAAAGCACACCCAGTTCTACACCATGCTGGGCACTCGCGGCATCTGGCACGACGGCTGGTTCGCCGGCACCGTGCACCCGCCGACCGCGAGTGGGCCGAAGGGCTGGTCGGCATTCGACCGGGACCGTTGGGAGTTGTTCCACATCGCCACCGACCGCAGCCAGTGCCACGACCTGGCCGCCGAACAGCCGGACAAACTTGCCGACCTGAAGCGGCTGTGGCACGAAGAGGCGTCGGAGCATCACGCCTATCCGCTGGCCGACTTGAGCGTCATGGAGATCGTGATGCTGGCCGCCGACGAGGTCGGCGAGTCGCCCTCGAGCGCATCCTTCTATTCCGGCGCACCCGCCGGCAACACCGGGTTCCGCGGGTTGGTCCGAGGCCGGTCTTTCACATTGCGGGTCCCGGTCTCGGTGGAGCGCACCGACGCCGAAGGGGTGCTGTTCTCGCAGGGCAGCCGCTCATCCGGGCAGGCCCTGTTCATCAGCGACGGCCGGGTGCAGTACGTGTGCAGTAGCGCGGGCACCGAGTACACCGTCGTGGCCGACGAACCGATCACCGTGGGGCGACACATATTCGAGATCAGCTTCCGCCGTACCGGGGCGGTCGAGGGCACCCTCGACATGCTCGGCGATGTCACGATGACCATCGATGACCGTGTGGTGGGCGCGGCAGGCGCGGTCCGCATGACCGGGTTGGACCTCATGCAACGGACCTGCGCGGGCCGCAGCGTCACCCACTCCGTATCGGCCCGCTACCGCTCACCGTTCCCCTTCACCGGTGGGACGTTCGACGCGGTGGTCCTCGACTTCAGCACCGGGGCCGGGGAGCCGGACACCCGGGCCGTGGTGGATACGGCGTTCGCCCGGGACTGAGGGGTTCTAGCGCGAGTATCCGAGGGCGGCCTTGACCTCCAGGTATTCGTGGAAGCCGAAATCGCCCCACTCCCGGCCGTTTCCGCTGGCCTTGTACCCGCCGAACGGTGCGGCGATGTCGAAGGCATGGTTGATGGCCACCGAGCCGGCGCGGATCCGGCGGGCGACCTCGCGGGCCTTCTCGATGTCACCGGCCCAGACATAGCCGGCCAGTCCGTAATCGGTGTCGTTGGCGATCTCGACGGCCTGGTCGAGATCGTCGTAGCCCAGGATGCAGAGCACCGGGCCGAAGATCTCCTCGCGGGCAATCACCATGTCGTTGGTGACGTTCGCGAAGACCGTGGGCCGCACGTAGTAGCCGGTGTCCAGCCCCTCGGGGCGCCCGGTGCCACCGACGACCAGATCGGCGCCGGCATCGATACCGTGCTGGATCAGGCCCTGAATCTTGTCGAACTGCACCTTGGAGGCGACCGGCCCGATGGCCTTCTTGTCCTCCAGATCGCCGACGGTGACCGCGGCGCCGACCTCACGGGCGATCGCAATCGCCTCGTCCATCCGGGAGTTGGGCACCAGCATCCGGGACGGTGCGTTACAGCTCTGGCCGCTGTTGAGCATCATCGCCGAGACACCGGCGGCCACCCCCTTGGCGAAGGCCTCATCGTCGAGCACGATGTTCGGGCTCTTGCCGCCGAGTTCCTGGCTCACCCGCTTGACGGTGGGTGCGGCGTTGCGGGCGACCTCGATACCGGCGCGGGTGGACCCGGTGAAGGACACCATGTCGATATCCGGGTGGCTGGAGATCGCCGCACCGACACCGGGACCGTCGCCGAAGACCATGTTGTAGACGCCGGCGGGAATGCCTGCGGCGCTGATGATCTCGGTGAAGATCTGGCCGGAGTAGGGCGCCACCTCGGACGGTTTGAGCACCATCGTGCAGCCCGCGGCCAGCGCCGGATACACCTTGGCCGCGATCTGGTTCAGCGGCCAGTTCCAGGGCGTGATGAGCCCGCACACCCCGATCGGCTCCTTGATCACCCGGGTGGCGCCGCGATCGGATTCGAACTCGAAATGGGTCAGCGCCTCGATCGCCGCGGCGAGGTGACCAAGACCCAGGTTGACCTGGGGGCCGCCGGCCAGCCCGGGCGGGGCGCCCATCTCCTCACCGACCGCGTCGGCAAGGTCTCCCATGCGCTTCTGGTATTCGGCCATGATGGCGCCCAGCACGGCCAGGCGATCCTCTCGGGTGGTCGCCGACCAGGCCGGGAACGCGCCCCGAGCGGCCCGCACCGCCTTGTCCACATCGGCGGCCGATCCGAGGGCGATCCGGCCCGACACCTGCTCGGTGCGGGGGTTGTCGACGTCGAGGGTGGCGGGCTGTTCCGGGTCTACCCAGTGACCGTCGATGAAGAACTGGAGGTATTCACGCATGAGAACAACCTTCCTCATCGGCGTGGTGCGCGGAGGAATTCGCGGGGATCAGACGGTGATCTGCCAGTCGGCGGCGGCGTGCTGGCGGCTCCAGAACTCCCGGAACCGGTGGTGCGGGCCGTCCGCGGCGAGCAGATCCTCGATGGTGCCGTCCTCGACGATGCGACCGTCCGTCGACGAACAACACCCGGTCGGCGCGCCGGATGCTGGCCAGCCGGTGCGCGACGATCACCCGGGTGCGGGGACGCAGGTCGGCGGTGAGTGCGTCCACGACCGCCGCTTCGTTCTCGGTGTCCAGCGCGCTGGTGGCCTCGTCGACCAGCAGCACCGGAGCCGGTTTGACCAGCGCGCGGGCAATGCTGACCCGCTGACGCTCCCCGCCGGACAGCGCGGACCCGGCCTCTCCGACCGCGGTCCGCTGCCCGTCGGGCAGCCGGGCGGACAGTTCGTCGACCCGGGCCAGCCGGGTCGCGCCGGCCAGCGTGTCGGCATCGGCGGCCGGGTCGCCGACGAGGATGTTGTCGCGCAACGACCCGTCGAACAGGTAGGGCTGCTGGAAGACCACGCTCACCGCGGCGCGGCGGGCGTCGGGGTGCAGGGTGGCCAGGTCGACGTCCCCGAACAGCACGCGGCCCCGGTCGGGTTCGTGCAGCCCGGCCATCAGGCCCAGGATGGTGCTCTTGCCCGAACCGGACGGTCCGACGATGGCGGTCGTGGTGCCGGGTTCCAGCGCGAAGCTGAGGTTCTGCAGCACCGGCTCACCGTCGTAGCCGAACGTGACGCCCTCGAACGCGATCCGCGGTGTTCCCTCATCGGTGAGCGTCTGTTCGCCGGCCGAGCGGGTGGGCGCATCAAGCACCTGCTGAATTCTGGCCAGCGTCGCGCGGGTGGACTCCAGCGCGCCCGACAGTTCGCTGAGCACGGTGAAGGGTTCCAGATAGCGGGCGATGACCACGATCAGCGCAATGGCTTCCGGGACAGTGAGATCCCCGCGCAGGGTCAGCACGGTGGTCGCCGCGGCGAACACGATCAGCGCGAGCTGGCTGGCCAGGCTGAACAGCAGCTGACCGGGGATCTGCATGGTCAGCAGCCGCAGACTGGCACCGTGCTGGGCCTGCAGCGCCGTGCCGACCAGGCTGCGCGCCGGTTCGACCCGACGCGCCGCGCGCAGCGCCTGCTGGGTGCGGGCGAACTCGATGAGGCGTTCGGTGAACGCCGAGTTCGCCTCCCCCGCAACCCGGTCCGCGGTCCGGCTGAGCCGCCCGGCCAGCCACAGCGCGCCGAGCAGGATCACCACACCGGCGAAGGCCGCCAGCCCGAGCGGAACCGACACCACCAACAATGCCACCGCGATGGCCGCGGGCAGCAGGACGGCACCGATCAGCGGTGTCAGCAGGTTCACCACCAGGCCGACGAGCTCCGGACCGGTCGCGGCGATCGCCTGCCGGGTGGTGGCGGTGTTCTCCTGAGTCAGCCAGTCGAGCGTGACGTTCGGTAACCGATCGGCCATGTCGTGCTGGGTGCCGTCGAGCAGCGCGAACCCGATGTCGAAACCCAGCCGCGCGGTGGTGGTGTCGATCAGCCAGCCGGTCACGGTCAGTGCGGTCAGCCAGCCCAGCCACGGCCAGGCGTCGGCCGGGGTGTCGCTGAAAAGTGCTGCCACCAAGGGCACCAGCAGCACGACCCCGATCGCGCGCAGCAGCACCGAGAAGACAGTGAGCGCGGTGTAGAGCCAGACCCGGCCACGTCGGTCGGCGGGGATGAGCGCCAGCAGCGTGCGGATCATCGGGTGGCCTCCTGTCCCGCGGTGACCGATCTGCCGGAGTCCCAGAGCGCCCGGTACCGCCCACCCGCGGCGAGCAGGTCGTCGTGGGTGCCGGTCTCGGCGACCTCACCGTCGTCGAGCACGATGATCTGATCCGCGTGCGTGATGGTGTGCAGCCGGTGCGCGATGACCAGTACCGTGCGGTCCCTGGTCAGCCGGTTCAGTGCCTGCTGGACAAGGTATTCCGATTCCGGGTCGGCGAAGGCGGTGGCCTCGTCGAGGATCAGCACCGGGGTGTCGGCGAGGATGGCCCGCGCGATGGTCAGGCGTTGGCGCTCACCACCGGACAGCCCGGTGCCCGCACCGAGCACGGTCTCGTACCCGTCGGGTAGTCGTTCGATGGTTTCGTGGATCTGGGCGTCGCGGGCCGCCGCGGTGATCGCCTCGGCGTCGGCATCCGGTTGGGCCAGCGCGATGTTCTCGGCGGCACTGCCGTGCACCAGCTGAGTCTCCTGCAGCACGAAGCCGATCCGGCGGTACAGCTCGTCGGCGGACAGTGCGCGGATGTCCGCGCCGCCGACGGTGATCGCCCCCCGCTGCACATCGTGGAAGCGGGCCAGCAGTGCGGCCAGGGTGGATTTTCCCGAACCCGACGGTCCGACCAGCGCGGTCACCGTGCCCGGGCGCAGCGTCAGACTGACGTTCTTGACGACGGGCACCTCGGGGCGATACCCGAAGGTGACACCGCTGAAGATGACGGTGCCGTCGGCCGTGCCGGGTGAGGGACCCTCGCGCACCGTCAGCTCCGGTTCGTCGAGCACACTCTGTACCCGCCGGGCGGCCAACATGCCGCCCTGGATGCCGCCGAGCCCATAGCCGATGCCCAGCAGCCGGGCCCCGAAGGTGGTGCCCAGCAACAGGAACGGCAGCAGGTTCACCGGATCCATCCGGCCGCCGACCACCAGCGGGGTGCCCACGATCATGATCAGCCAGAGGAACGTCGTGGGCCGGGTGACGAGATCCATCAGGGTCTTCTTGCCGACGAAGGGTCGCTGCCAGTCGACCAGGAAGCCGATGTACTCGTCGAGCCGGTTGCGGAAGCTCGAGGAGGCGGCGCCGCCGAAGATACGCACCACCGGTTGGCCCTCCAGGTAGGCCCCGGCTTCGCCGTTCATCCGCTCCGCCCAGCGCGGGGCGGCGGCAATCTTGCTGCCCGACTGGATCGACATGACCGACATCAGCACCAGATAGGCCAGCACCGGGCCGAACAGCGCCAGCGCGATGCGCCAGTCGACGACGAACAGATAGACCAACACCGCGACCGGGGCGATGACCGCGGCGACCGCATCGGGGATGGCGTGGGTGATGAGGTAGTGCAGCGACAGAGTGTCGTCGGCGACCAGCTGTTTGATCGACCCCGACCCGCGGGCGGTGAACCAGCCCAACGGAAGCCGGGACATCTTGGTCAGCAGCCGCCCGCGGAGTTCGCGTGCGAAGTGGGCGTCCACCCGGTGCAGCCACAGCGCCAGCGCGGCGGTCAGGAAGGTCCCGGTGCCCAGCAGCGCCACCGCGGCGATGCCGAGGTTCCACAACTCATCGGAGTCCGCACCGATGAGCAGCAACCGGGCGAGTTCGACCAGCAGCACGAACGGTGCCAGCTCGATCAGGGTGATCAGGGCTTGCAGCACACCGGAGATGATCAGCGTCTTCTTCAGCGGGGCCAGCAGTCGGCCGGCCGCCTGGGCACGCCAGGTGCCCGTCGGGGCGGCGGCCGCAGATGTGGCCGCGGGTTTCGGTGCTGGGGCTTCCGGTGTGTCCTCACCGCGTTTGCTGCCCATGGCGCGGCCCTCGGTCCAGTACGCCTGGGCGTGGATCTCCTGCTTGGGGAAGCCGAACTCGTCCCGTAACCGGGCGCGCAGGTGTTTGAGGACACCGGCTTCCGGCCCGGCCCACACGTACCAATTGGACCAGTCCCGGGACTCGATCGCGGCGGCCAGCGACTCCGCATCCCGGTGCGGCACCCGGTGCACGGTGAGCCGCGGATGTTCGGTGAGCGGGATCAGCGCGTCATCCTCGTGGTGCTGTTCGAGGTAGAGCTCGATCGGGATGTCGTGCGGGACAGCACCGATGATGCCGTTGATGGCCGGCTGAGACGCCGCGTCACCGACGAGCAGGTAGCCGGCCGGCCGGTCCTCGACGGCCTCGGGTACCGAGAATCCCTTGGACCCCATCACCATCACGGCGATGGTCGCGCCGGGTTCGACGGTGGCCGCCCAGGTCGACGCGGGTCCGGCCGGTTCGTGGAGCACCACGTCCACGGCGAAACGCCCGGTCTCGGGGTCGGACTCCGAGATGGTGTAGGCCCGCTGGAATTCGGTATCGGTGCCCTCGGGGTCGGGGAACCAGAAGCGCAGCCAGGATGTCGGGTCGGTGGTGGAGTCCTCGAACACGGTGGGCGAGACCATCCGGATCCGGACGCAATGCGGCGCCAGGCGCTCGCTGCCCAGCACGGTCACCTCGTGATCACGCGCACCGAAACCGCGCATCATCACGCCCTGAAAGCCGCGTGCCATCGGCGATCTCCTCCCCGTCGCAGCTGCTGCGAACGTCTGGGCTAAGGCTAGCCTTACCGATCCCCCGGGTGGTGTCCCGGTGATCGTTCGACCGGCGACGGATCTTTGCCCAACACCCATTCCTGCGACCGAAACCCCGGATACGCTCCCGCCGGGGGGGTGATCGGAATGACCGCAGGCGGGCACGGCGCCTCGAAGCGCGCCGGTGTCGTCGGGTCGGTGGCGGTGGCCCTCGGAATCGGCGCCGCGATCGCCGGGGGTATCGGTCCCGCGCACGCGGACGGTCCCACCGGTGGCGCCACGTCGGCCGAAAGTTCGGCGTCACCCTCGGCCGCCGTGCCCACCACGGCCGAACCGTCGACCAGAAAACCCGCGACACCGAAGACAGCGGTGCGCCGCAGCCTGACGGCCGCCGCCCCGAGCCGCGCGGCGGCCGGCGTCTTCGAGACGGCCCGCGCGGAAGCGGCGAACGCGGGCGTTGCCGATCCCACGACTCCCACCCCTGCCGACGCCGTCTCCACCGCCTACGGCGATATCGGCACGTGGATGCTGAAGGCGAACGGTCAGATCGCGGACTGGGGCGGAAAGCGCCACGGCGGCAAGAAACTGCTGGAGACCGTCAACGTCATCATCGTCGACCCGCATTCGACGACGGGCGCACAGGCCCATCGCGGGCTCAACAACGCCATGCTCCGATCCCGGTTTCCCGCGCAGCCCCTGCACAACGTCGGATTCCGCGGCACCATCGACGGCGTCACCTACGGGCAGAAGCCCAAGGGTCCTCTGCTGGCCTACTCCAACAATTTCTTCCTGTTCCGCAATGATCACGGCCGGTTCTTCGGGCCCGATCCGATCCAGACCGACGCCGGCTTCGTGTGGAGCGGCGCCTTCAGCACCGAGCGGGTCGGGTTCTCCGGACTGCTGCCCGGCCACGTCTACGTGTCGTCCAACGAGGCCCGCGACGCACTGGCCACGGCGCTGATCTCGGGCGGCCAGGCGACCTACGGCGGTCTCGTGCCGCTGGAGAACGCGTACCACACCCCCACCACCACAACCGGTGATCACGACGGTTTCGCGGTCGTGTTGGTGCTGACCGGGAGCGCGCCGCTGCAGCGGCGCGAGGTGGCGATGGGCAGCCCGGCGCGGTTCGTTTCGGCCGGTGATCGTCGGGAGCTCGCGTGTGCAGCGGCCTACGGTGCGCGATCCACGGCGAACGACCCCGATGCGCCGCATCCCTCCTGCGGGGCCATTCGGCTTCACAACCTTGACAGTTAGCGACTCTTGTCGTACCCATAAGACATGACAGCTGATGTGTCTCACGAGGCGCCGGCCGTGTTCCAACTCGGCACCCCCGAAAGCTGGCCGGATCCCTTCGGCATGTACCGCGCACTCCGCGACCACGACCCGGTGCACCATGTCGCGACACCGGATCCGGCGGGCGACTACTACGTGATGTCCCGGCACGCGGACATCTTCGCCGCCGCGCGTGACCACCAGACCTTCTCCTCGGCACAAGGCCTGACCGTCAACTACGGCGAGCTGGAGATGATCGGCCTGGCCGACAATCCGCCGATGGTGATGCAGGATCCGCCGGTGCACACCGAGTTCCGCAAGCTCGTCTCGCGGGGATTCACCCCCCGGCAGGTGGAGTCCGTGGAACCGAAGGTCCGCGAGTACGTCATCGAACGCATCGAGAAATTGCGCGCGAACGGCGGCGGGGACATCGTGGCGGAGCTGTTCAAACCGCTGCCGTCCATGGTGGTGGCGCACTACCTGGGCGTGCCCGAGGAGGACCGCGGCCAGTTCGACGGCTGGACCGACGCGATCGTGGCAGCCAACACCTCCGAAGGCGGTATCGGCGGCGCGCTGGAGACCCTCGGCGATGCGCTCGGCGGGATGATGGCCTACTTCACCGCGCTCATCGAACGCCGGCGCGTCGAACCGGCCGACGACACGGTGTCGCACCTGGTGGCCGCGGGCGTGGGAGCCGACGGTGACATCGCCGGCGTGCTCTCCATCCTGGCGTTCACCTTCACGATGGTGACCGGCGGTAACGACACCACCACCGGAATGCTGGGCGGGTCGGTGCAACTGCTGCACCGCAACCCCGACCAGCGCCGCATGCTGGTCGAAAACCCGGAACTCATCCCGGATTCCGTCGACGAGTTGCTGCGCCTCACCTCGCCCGTGCAGGGCCTGGCCCGCACCGCCACCCGCGATGTCACCGTCGCCGGGACCACCATCCCGGCGGGGCGCCGGGTGCTCCTGCTGTACGGCTCCGGCAATCGTGATGAACGCCAGTACGGCCCGGATGCCGCCGAACTCGACATCACCCGCAGACCGCGCAACATCCTGACGTTCAGCCACGGCGCGCATCACTGCCTGGGGGCGGCGGCGGCACGCATGCAGTCGCGCGTCGCGCTGGAGGAACTGCTCACCCGCATACCGGATTTCGAGGTCGACGAGGACAACATCGTGTGGGCCGGCGGCGGCTATGTGCGACGCCCGCTGGCCGTGCCCTTTACAGTGGCCTGATGGGGACCGACTGGCTGGCCGAGCGACGCACCGAGGCCGCCGCCGAACGCATCCTGGACGCCGCCGAGGAGCTGTTCACCCGACACGACGCCGCGGCGGTGGGCATGAACGAGATCGCCCGTGCCGCAGGCTGTTCGCGGGCCACGCTCTACCGCTACTTCGAGAACCGCGACGTGCTCTACACCGCCTATGTACACCGGGAGACCCACCGGCTGTTCGGGGAGATCGGCGAGCGACTGGCCGGGGTGACCGATCCGCACCAACGGGTCACCGAGGGTGTGCTGACCGCGCTGCAGCGGGTGCGTGAAACCCCGGCACTCGCTTCGTGGTTCGCCAGCACCGCCCGCCCGATCGGTGGCGAAATGGCTGAGCGTTCAGAGGTGATCCGGGCACTGGTGCAGGCATTCCTGGCATCGATGGGCGAGCAAGGCCGCCTCGATCAGGGCAATGTGGAACTACGGGCGCGCTGGCTGGTGCGGGTGCTGATCTCGCTGCTGCAGTTTCCCGGCCGCGACGAGGCCGACGAACGCATGATGCTCGAGACGTTCGTGGTGCCAATGGTGGCCGCCGCGCCTCAGGCCGCCCAGTAGGCGCGGGCCTTCACGGATTTGCGCGGGATCTTGTAGTCGTCGCGCAGCACCCGGGCGACCGCCCGGGTGGTCCGATTGTCACAGGCCACCCAGCCGAAATGGTCCGGGGCATCAAAGGCCGCCGCGGCCACCGCGTCGACCAGCGCGCCGCCGTCATCCACGCGGTCAACCCACGTCACATCGGTTCTGCCGGTGGGCAATTCGCGATCGTCGTCATGCGAGGACTCCAGGAACACCTGGGCGGGGGCATCACCGATCGCCTCCAGCAGGGAGTTGATGGCCGGCAGTGACGCCGTGTCGCCGACGATGACGTAACCGGCCGGTGCCGGTTCGGGGATGGCGAAATCGCTGCCCAGCACCGTCACCTCCAGGGTGTCGCCGACCTGCGCCTCACGCGCCCAGCGCGTGGCGACCCCGTCGTGCATGGCGAAGTCGATATCGACGGTGCCGGCCTCGGGATCCGGGTTGACCAGGGTGTAGCCGCGCTGATGCGAACGCGAGCCGTCCGGGAACCAGCCGCGGACCCACATCGTCGGGTGGATCGGGCGCTCGGTGAGCAGTTCGGGCCCGGCGAAGTGCAGACGCAGGAAGTTCGGGGTGATCTCGGTGCGGCCGGTGACCGTGAGTTCGTAGTCGCCACCCCGCCACAGCTTGACCAGTACACCTTCGATACCGCGTTGCGGCTTGAGATCGATCATCGTCCCTCCTCGGTTCAACTTAGGTTAGCTTAGCCTAACTTGAACCGAGTCGGTCGTGCTGTCAGTCGCGTACCCGGGTGAAGCGATGCAGCAACCAGGCCAGCGGAACGGTCGCCACCATGGTGCCGAGGAACAGCGCCGTCATCGATCCGGTGTAGACCGGATCGCGCAGGATCTCGACCATCACCAGCTCCATGATGATCAGGTGGATCAGGAAGATCTCATAGGAGATCTCGCCGAGGAACACCATCGGCCTACTGGCCAGCAGCCGCGAATACCAGCCGGCCTTTCCCCCGTCGCGGGAGAATCCCGTCAGCGCCAGCGGCGCCACCACCAGGGTGGCGATGCCGGCGTAGAAGATCGTCTTGACGATGGCCTCGCTCAGCAGCGCCGGCGAGGTGGTGGGCTCCCCCGCGATCGGGGTCGACGCGATGAGATAGCTGACCACCGCCAGCGGGATGCACACCATCGCGTAGGCCCGTGCGCCCCTGGCCTCCAGCACCGCCAGCAGCATGCCGCCGACGAACCAGGCCAGATACGTCGGCAACCAGAGCCGAGCGCCGTCGGGCAGGAAATCGGTGGTGTGCACCAGCACCAGCCAGCCCGGGCTGACCGCGAACAGCACGGCAAGCCCGAAATACAGCAGCCCTGGGCGCCACGTGCGCCGGCACAGCAGGACCAGCAGCAGCCAGGCCAGCGCGGGCAACGCCACGTAGAACGCGGCCTCGACCGCCAGGCTCCACATCTGGGTGAGGCCCTGGTGCAGGAAGCGGTAGACGTAGTTGTCGGCGTAGATCTGCGTCAGAGACAGGTTGCGCAGCAACCCTTCCCAGGTGTGGCCGGGATTCGGTCCGGCGTGCCGGAAGTGGTACAGCGCGTAGGCCGCCAGCACGGTGACCACATAAGCGGGCATGATCCGGCGCACCCGGTGCCAGGCGTAGCGGCGCACCGACGGCGGTGCCGTCCCGGCGGCGGCGGCCTTCACCCACGGCCGGAACAGCAGGAACCCGGAGAGCACGAAGAAGATCGGCACACCGATCTCGGCCCGCGAGAGCACCAGGCCGGTGTAGCCCTGCGGGTACTTCCCCGTGGTGTACGCAGCGTGGGTGAGCACCACCAGCAGGGCGGCGACGGCACGGACACCGGTGAGCGCGGCGACCCGATCGGTGGTCGAGACGGACTCCAGACCACCCTGGGCTTGTTGTTGCGCCGTCACGAGTCCTTGCGACGGGGCTTGCTGCTCCGTTCCGGTTGCAGGTTGATCAGGATGCCCTGGATGCGGGTGTTCTCCAGCTTCTTGTAGACCTCGCGCGGCAACTTCGCGGGCAGCTCCACCAGCGAGTGATCGACCTTGATGTTGATATGGCCGAAGTCGCTGCGGTGCAGGCCGCCCTCGTTGGCGAGGGCGCCCACGATCGCACCGGGCATGACCTTGTGCCGCTTGCCGACCGCGATGCGGTAGGTCGCCAGATCGGTTCGGGTGCTGTGCTTCTTGCGACCCGGACCGTCCTCGCGCGGCGGCCGTTCGGCGCGCTCCTTGCGCTTCTCCGGCGGCGGCTCCGTCATCAGGAACGCCTCACCGTCACGGGACAGCAGGGCCAGTGCGGCCGCGATGTCGGCCAGCGGCACATCGTTGTCGCGCTCATAGTCCTCGATGAGGCGGCGGAACAGATCGATGCCCGGCGAGTTCAGCGACTCGCTGATCGAGTCGCGGAACTTCTCCACCCGCTGCGCGTTGACGTCGTCGACCGACGGCAACTGCATCTCGACGAGCTTCTGCCGGGTGACCCGTTCGATCGAACTGAGCAGGTGACGTTCCCGCGGCGTCACGAACAGCAGCGCCGTGCCCGAGCGCCCGGCCCGGCCGGTCCGACCGATGCGGTGCACATAGGACTCCGGATCGTGCGGGATGTCGTAGTTCACGACGTGGCTGATGCGCTCGACGTCCAGGCCCCGGGCGGCCACATCGGTGGCAACCAGGATGTCGATCGAACCGCTCTTGAGCGAGGCGATGGTGCGCTCGCGCTGGGTCTGCGGGATGTCGCCGTTGATGGCGGCCGCGGCGAATCCGCGCGAACGCAGCTTCTCGGCCACTTCTTCGGTGGCCTGCTTGGTGCGGACGAACACGATCATCGCGTCGCCCTCCTCGACCTCCAGCAGCCGGGTCAGCGCGTCCATCTTGCGCGGGTAGGACACCTGGAGGTACCGCTGGGTGATGTTCTCGGCGGTCTGAGTCTTGGACTTGACCGTGACCTCGACCGGATCATGCAGGTACTTCGAGGTGATCTTCTTGATCGCCGGCGGCATCGTGGCCGAGAACAGCGCAACCTGCTTGTACTCCGGGGTGTCCGCCAGGATGCGCTCGACATCCTCGGCGAAGCCCATCTGCAGCATCTCGTCGGCCTCGTCGAGCACCAGGTAGTCCAGGTGCTTGAGGTCCAGGCTGCCCTTCTCCAGGTGGTCGATGACGCGCCCCGGCGTACCGACCACGATCTGCGCGCCGCGTCGCAGCCCCGCCAACTGCGGACCGTAGGACGAGCCGCCGTAGATCGGCAACACCTGGATGCCGGGCAGGTGCGCGCCATAGCGCCCGAAGGCCTCCGCGACCTGCAGCGCCAGCTCGCGGGTCGGCGCCAGGACCAGCGCTTGAGTCAGCTTGCTGGCGGCATCGATCTTGGACAGGATCGGGATGGCGAAGGCTGCCGTCTTGCCGGTTCCGGTCTGGGCCAGGCCGACCACATCGGAGCCCGCCAGCATCGGCGGGATGGTGGCGGCCTGGATCGCCGACGGCGACTCGTAGCCGACATCAGAGACGGCCTGCAGCACCGAAGGGTGAATTTCCAGGTCAGCGAAGGTCAGCTCGGCGGTGGGGGTGGGTTCATCTGGCGACGTCATTTCATGAGCATTCTAGAGCGTGACCGGGCCCCGCCCGGACGGATGGCCGTCACGGGTACGGTTCGGTGCTGTGAGGTGCTTGCGTTGAGAGCTCCAGTTCTGGCAGCCGCCCCCATCCTGGTCCTGATGCTGGCGGCCTGCGGGTCCAGCGATTCCACCGTCTCCAAGACCCCGGACGACCGTCCGACCGTGGCCGCGCCGGCCAGTCCGACCGTCGCCGCGCCCGTGCCGCCGCCCCCGCCCACGGCCACCGCCGCACCCGATCCGTGCGCGGTCAACCTGGCCGCCCCGGAGATCGCGCGGGCCGTGTCCGCGCTGCCCAAGGACCCGCGCAGCAACCAACCGTGGAGCCCGGAACCGTTGGCGGGCAACTACAACGAATGCGCGCCGCTGTCGGTGGTGATCGTCAAGGCCAACACCAACGCCGAGAACGCCAACACCCGCGCGGTGATGTTCCATCTCGGCAAGTTCATCCCGACCGGGGTACCCGACACCTACGGGTTCAACGACATCGACCAGACCAGCAGCACCGGCGACACCATCGCCCTGAAGTTCACCGGCGGCGTGCCCGGGCTCGACAGCGTCGTGCGGTTCCGCTGGAACGGCAACGGTGTGGAGCTGATCGGCAACACCGGCTGACACCGCCCGCCCCGAGCGCATGTGTCGGAGCTCTCCCCTAGCCTGGGTGCGTGTTCCGAGACGATGGCGCCGAGGGCCGGGTCATCTACAGCGCCTCCGACCTCGCGGCCGCCGCGCGTTGCGAATACGCGCTGCTGCGTTCCTTCGACGCCCATCTCGGTTGGGGTCCGCGCGTCTCCACCGACGACGACCTGCTGGCCCGCACGGCCGATCTCGGCCACGAGCACGAGCAGCGCCACCTCGCCGAGATCCGCGAGGACACCGAGGTCACGGTGATCGGCAGGCCCGCCTACACGGTGGCCGGGCTCACCGCGGCCGCCGAGCACACCATGGCCGCGGTCCGCCGCGGCGATCCGGCCATCTATCAGGCCGCCATGTTCGACGGCAGGTTCGCCGGGTTCGCCGACTTCCTGACCCTGGAAAACGATTCGGCGGGGCCGCGCTACCGGCTGCGCGACACCAAGCTGGCCCGCTCGGTGAAGGTGGAGGCGCTGCTGCAGTTGGCGGCCTACGCCGACGCGCTGGCCACCGCGGGCGCCCCGGTCGCCGAGGAGGTCGACCTGGTCCTCGGCGACGGCGCGGTCTCCAGCTACCGCGTCGACGAACTGCTGCCGGTCTACCTGCCGCGCCGCGATGCGCTGCAGCGGCTGCTCGACGGGCACCTGGCCGGTGGCGTCGCGGTGTCCTGGGCCGACGCCGGGGTGCGGGCCTGCTTCCGCTGTCCCGAGTGCAGCGTGCAGGTCAAGGAATCCGACGACCTGCTCCTGGTCGCCGGCATGCGCACCAGCCAGCGCGCCCGGCTCATCGACGCGGGCATCACCACCGTGCACGATCTGGCCGTCCACGACGGGCCCGTCCCCGAACTGTCCACACGCACCGTCACCGCGCTCACCGGGCAGGCCCGCCTTCAGATCGCCGATCGGGTCGACGGCAAGCCGCCGTTCGAGGTCGTCGATGCACAGCCGCTGATGGTGCTGCCCGACGCCGACAAGGGAGATGTGTTCTTCGATTTCGAGGGCGACCCGCTGTGGACCACCAACGGCCGGGACTGGGGCCTGGAGTACCTCTGGGGTGTCCTGACCGTCACCGATGAGTTCACCCCGTACTGGGCGCACGACCGGGCCAGTGAACGTCGGGCGCTGGTCGACTTCCTGGAGATGGTACGCAAGCGGCGCAGACGCTATCCGAAGATGCACATCTACCATTACGCGGCCTACGAGAAGAGCACCCTGTTGCGGCTGGCCGGACGCTACGGCGTCGGCGAGAACGCGGTGGACGACCTGTTGCGCAACGGCGTGCTCGTCGACCTCTACCCGTTGGTGCGCAAGAGCATTCGGGTCGGCGCCGAGAGCTACAGCATCAAGTACCTCGAACCGCTCTACATGGGCAACGAGCTGCGCAGCGGTGAGGTCACCACCGCCACCGACTCCATCACCCAGTACGCGAAGTTCTGCGCGCTGCAGGAACAGGGCCGCACCGACGACGCGGAGGTGGTGCTCAAGGAGATCGAGGACTACAACCGGTACGACTGCCGCTCGACCCGTCGGCTACGGGACTGGTTGGTGGCCAGGGCCATCGAGTCGGAGGTGCCCCCGCGCGGCCCACAGCCGGTGCGCGCCGACGAAATCGGGACCACCGCCGAGATCTCGGACGACCTGAACCGCACGCTGATGACGTTCGCAGGCGATGGTGTCGAGGAACGCAGCGCCGATCAGAGTGCCGTGGCGATGGTCGCCGCGGCGCGCGGCTTCCACAAGCGCGAGGACAAACCGTTCTGGTGGAGCCACTTCGATCGTGTCAACAATCCGGTCGACGAATGGTCGGACAACAGCGGTGTGTTCGTCGCCGACGCCGCCGAGGTCGTCAACGACTGGCACCAGCCGCCCAGGGCGCGCAAGCCGCAACGGCACATCCGGTTGATCGGCGAACTGGCCAACGGCGAGCTCGCCCGTGACATGTACGCGCTCTACGACCCGCCCGCACCGCAGGGGCTCGCCGATGATCCGGACCGCCGTGCCTTCGGGTCGGTCGCGGTGCTCGAATGCGATGACCCCGAGGTGCCGACCGTGGTGGTCGTCTGCGAGCGCCAACCCAAGGACGGAGAGGTCTTCGACCAGTTGCCGTTCGCGCTGACGCCGGGCCCGCCGATCAACACCCGGCCACTACAGGAGTCCATCGATGCCACAGCGGCTTTGGTCGCCGCCGGGCTGCCCGCCCTGCCTGCCGACGCGGTGACCGATGTGCTGCTGCGCAGGCCGCCGCGGACGGCCAGCGGGGATCCGCTGCCGCGGCCGGACACCCCGGCCGACAACGCCGACGCCATCACCGCCGCGCTGCTCGACCTGGATTGCTCGTATCTTGCGGTGCACGGCCCGCCCGGGACGGGAAAGACGTTCACCTCGGCGGCGGTGATCGCGCGACTGGTCGCCGAGCACCGTTGGCGGGTCGGGGTGGTCGCGCAATCGCATGCCGTGGTGGAGAACCTGCTCGACGGTGTGGTCGCCGCCGGGGCCGACCCGCAGCGCGTCGGCAAGAAGAAGGGCCGCGAGGGCGCCGCATGGAGCCAGATCGCCGAGAAGGACTACCCGGCCTTCATCGCCGCGGACGGCGGCTGCGTGATCGGCGGCACCGCATGGGATTTCGCCAACGACGCGCGGGTGCCGCGGCAGAGCCTCGATCTGCTGGTCGTCGAGGAGGCCGGGCAGTTCAACCTCGCCAACACCATCGCGGTGGCCTCCGCCGCGCGCAACCTGCTGCTGCTCGGGGATCCGCAGCAGCTGCCCCAGGTCAGCCAGGGCACCCACCCCGAACCGGTCAACGAATCGGCGCTGGGCTGGCTGGTGGAGGGCCATCACACGTTGCCGCCGGAGCGCGGGTACTTCCTGGAGGTGTCCTACCGGATGCATCCCGATGTGTGCCGGCCGGTGTCCCGGCTGTCCTATGACGGCCGGCTGCAAGCCTACGAAGAGGTCAGCGCGGCCCGGCGCCTCGACGGTGTCGCGCCCGGGGTGCGGGTGCTGGCCGTCGAGCACAGCGGCAACTCCACCGAGAGCCCCGAGGAGGCCGACGCGATCATCGCCGAGATCAGCGCGCTGCTGGGCGCCGCGTGGACCGACGAGGACGGCACGGTCGCGCTGGGCCAGCAGCACATCCTGGTCGTGACGCCCTACAACGCCCAGGTGGTGCTGCTGCGCAGGCGCCTCGACGCGGCGGGGCTGCCCGATGTGCAGGTCGGCACCGTCGACAAGTTCCAGGGTCGGCAGGCCCCGGTGGTCTTCGTGTCGATGACGGCGTCCTCGATCGACGACGTGCCGCGCGGTATCGGCTTCCTGCTGAACAGGAATAGGCTCAACGTGGCGATCAGCCGCGCCAAGTATGCGGCGGTGCTGGTGCGTTCGGCACAGTTGACCGACTACCTGCCCGGCAAGCCGGACGGGCTCATCGAGCTCGGCGCGTTTCTCGCCCTCACCGCATGTGATACACCGACGGAATGACCGAACCGCTGTCCGCCACACTGATCGAGCAGCTCACCGAGATCGTCGGCTCGAGCCAGGTGAGCACCGATCCCGATGTGTTGTCCGGCCGGGCGGTTGACCACACCGGCCGCTACCGCGGCCGGGCCGGCGCGCTGGTGCGGCCCGGCACCGCCGACGAGGTGGCCGCGGTACTGCGGGCCTGCCGTGACGCCGGGGTGTTCGTGACGGTGCAGGGCGGGCGCACCTCGCTGGTGGCCGGCACGGTGCCCGAACACCACGATGTGTTGCTGTCCACCGAGCGGCTCACCACCATCGACCCGGTCGACACCGTCGAACGCCGGGTGCGGGTGGGCGCCGGTGCCACCCTGGCCGCGGTCCAGCGCGCGGCGGGTGCGGCCGGTCTGCTGTTCGGGGTGGATCTGGCCGCCCGGGATTCCGCGACGGTGGGCGGGATGGCCTCCACAAACGCCGGCGGCCTGCGCACCGTCCGATACGGCAACATGGGCGAGCAGGTCATCGGGCTGGACGTGGCGCTGCCCGAGGGGACGGTGTTGCGCAGGCACAGCGAGGTCCGCAGCGACAACACCGGCTACGACCTGACCGCTCTGTTCGTCGGCGCCGAAGGCACCCTCGGCGTGATCACCGGACTGGATCTGCGCCTGCATCCGGTTCCGGCGCACCGGGTTACCGCAGTGGCCGGGTTCGACGATCTGGAGGCGCTGATCGCGGTCGGGCGGCGATTCCGTGATGCCGACGGCATCGCCGCGCTGGAACTCATCGATGCCCGCGCGGCCGCGCTGACCGCAGAGCACCTCGGCCTGCCCGCCCCGGTGAGCGGAGCCTGGATGCTGCTGATCGAACTGGCCGGCGACACCGACCACACCGAGCGCCTGGCCGAGGCGCTGGAGGATGCCGAACTCAGCGGTGAACCGGCCGTCGGCATGGATACCATTGCCTCCCAACGGTTGTGGCAGGTCCGCGAATCCGTCGGCGAGGTGCTGGGCGCCTACGGCCCGCCGCTGAAGTTCGACGTGTCGCTGCCGTTGGCGGCGATCGCCGAGTTCAGCGCCGCCGCCGTCGAACTCGTCGCCGCGCATGCCCCCGAGGCGATTCCGGTGTTGTTCGGCCATATCGGTGAGGGCAACCTGCACCTGAACCTGGTGCGGTGCGCACTCGACGGCGAGCGGGAGAAGGTGCTGTACTCGGCGATGATGGCATTGATCGCCGAGCACGGCGGCAACGTCAGTTCCGAACACGGGGTCGGTTCCCGCAAACGCGACTACCTGCCGATGGCCCGCACCGAGGCTGATATCGCCGCGATGCGCACGGTCAAATCTGCGCTGGACCCGACGGGATATCTGAACCCGGCGGTGCTGTTTACCTGACAGGTCTTCGGGTCTCGCTCTTGCACAACACAATCAGACCCGCAGGACTTTGCGTGTATGCAATGCGGGGAACGACTTTCGGCAGATTTTGCGCTCGGCGGCGAGACCGCCACCCAGGGCGCGTCATCGGCCACCGTGGGACCGCAAGGCGAACGACAGGATCGATGGGTTCACTGGCGGCCACCACCCTCATGTCGATACAGAAGTGTCACCGCCAAACCGCGAACTGTCACCCATATCCTCAAAATTTCCCTTGCGCGGGGCCTTGATTCGGCGTAGTGTCGAACACAAGTTCGAATGCGACGTTGCTCCCATCATCACCCGGTGAGCACAGACCGCGACTCCGGTCGCCGAGAGGTTCGATGGTCCCACGGGGACTGTGCGAACCGTTGTGACTGATCGTGCCCTGTGGGCACCTTCTGTGAAAGTCGGTATCCACATGGACGCCACTGATCTCGACACCTTAATTGACGCGCTGATCGATGACCTCACCCCGGTGCCTGCAACCGAGGATGACGCCGATCGCCGGCTGTGTCATCTGCTCGATAGTCCCCGCCGGATCGTCGATGAACAGCCCCTGCTCGCGGTGTTGGTGGCCGCGGTCACCGCCCGCAATGTGATGGATCATGTGATCGCTCAGGCGGTTGCGGCGGCTGAGCGCCTCGGGATTCCGGCCCGCAAGCACCTGCGCTCGGGAACCGATCTGCTCACCAGCTGTGGTGTGGCGCCCGGCGCGGCACACCGAGCTGCCCGGGTGGGGCATGCGGCACACACCCTGCCGGCGTTGACCCAACAGCAGCGGCTCGGTGGGATCGACATCCAATTCGCCGACGCCATCGGCAAAGGAGTCGCCCACATCAACGCCCGGGCCGAACTGTCCGAGGAAGACCGGGCAGGCCTCGTCACGACGTTGATGGTCCAGACCTCCCCGTCGGGGGTCAGAAAGAAGGCCCGCGAGATCGCCATCGACAAAGCGGCCGCTCAGCCGGAGGGCGATGGCACGGTGTCGGTGGCGGAGAACGCCGACCTCAACGACATGACGGTGGTGCAGACCGAGGACGGGCGGGTCGCCGCGACCCTGGATCTCGACGGGCTGACCGGGGAGGAGCTGCTCGCCGCGCTGGACCCGTTGCGCCGGCCGGTGCCGCTGCCGGACGGGTCCCCGGACCCGCGCCCGGTCGGGCGGCGCCGCGCGGACGCCTTCGGTCAGGTGATGCGTACCTACCTGTCGAGCTCGCAGCGCCCGATGTCGGGTGGTGTGCTGCCGCACGTCACCTTGATCCGGCCCGCCGCACCAGGGTTCGTCGACACCCTCGGATTCACCGGGCCCATCACCGCAAGCACCGCCGACCTCATCACCTGCGACAGCACGCTGACCGCGGTGACCATCGACAACGCCGGCGCCCCACTCGACGTGGGGCGCGCCGAGCGGCTGTTCACGACCACGATCCGTAAAGGGTTGGCGGTACGTGATGGTGGGTGCGCGCACCCCGGCTGCGGACGGCCGGTGTCCTGGTGCGACGCCCACCACATCCAACCCTGGGGCAGCGGGGGCACCACGTGCATCGACAACGGTGTGCTGCTGTGTCGACTGCACCACACCGCGATCCACCACGGCGGCTGGCAGGTCTACCTCGGCCCCGACCGCCACCCCTGGTTCATCCCACCGCACGACCCGGCCGGACCCGAACCCGCGCACCTGCGATCGCATGCCCGACGCACCATGACCGACCTACCCACCGCCGCATAGCCAAAACCACACGGCACCTTGACAACTCCACAGAGAACACCGCCCGCACAGCGGGTCCGGCGGGGAGCAACACGCCGCCGGACCCGCCACCACGGCGCCCCGCGGATCAGTCCTCGCGGGAGTGCCGGCCGCGACTCGGCCGGGAATGCCGGCCCGAGGACTCGGCCTGCTCGTGAGCCGAAGGCGGTTCCAGCGGCTGGAACCAGCCCTGCTGGTCGGTGTGAAAACCGTTGCGCGCGTGCCCGATCTGATCGTCGGCCGGGGCGGCCAGCAGATCGTCGAGAATGCTGCGCCACGCCGCGTCGTGGGGCCGCGGCTCGGGTTCGGGCTCCAGTTCGGGTTCGGGTTCGGGCTCGGGCACCACCACGTCGGTGACGTGCTGCCATGTCTCGACCGGCCCGGGATGCCAGGTGTCGGCGGGCGCAGGCAGTGGATGCTCGACATGCTCATAGAGGCGATCGGTGGGCGGCTCGACGGGTTCGTCGCTGACGGCCGGGATCAGATCGGTCGGCGGGTCGGCGACGCGGGTCGCCCGCGGCCAGTCGACCGTGTACTCGACGTAGTCGTCTTCGACGTCCCAGTGCTCGTCGAGCGAGTGCTGCTCATCGACCGGCTGCACCTCCGGTACCGGTGCGACGGCGCTCGGTGCGGTCGGCCCGGTCGCGAAGCCGCGCAGGAAGATCGCACCCACTACGCCGACGAGGGCGATGAACGCCGGCAGCAACATTGATTGCGCCAGCGCCTCGGAGAAGGCGCCGTGCAGTGACCCGGGCAGCTCGGGGGCCGGCCCGTCGGCGGTCACCTCGACTCCCGCGGCGGACAGTTCCGCGCTGATCCGGGTTGTCATGAACGCCGCCATCGCGGCGCTGCCGAGCACCGCGCCCACCTGCCGCGTGGCGTTGTAGACCCCGGATCCCGCACCCGCGGACTCCGGCGACATGTTCCGGGTGGCCGTCGCCGCGAGCGGCGAGAAGATGAACGCCATACCGATACCCATCGCGGTCAGCGGCAACAGCAGCCGCCAGATCGGCGTCGCCGGCGTCAGGTCGAACGACAACCAGGTCAGCGCGATGGCCGCCGTGGAGAAGCCGAACCCGATGACCGGCGTCGGGTGCGTGCGGTCGACGATGCGCCCCACCAACGGCGCCAGCGCACCGGAGGCAATCGCCATCGGTGCCGTCAGCAATGCCGAGCGGGTGTAGGACAGACCCGCCACCACCGGCGCGTAGAACATCACCGGCAGGATCATCGCGGTCACCACGAAACCGATGACGGCACCGCCGAGGGCGGACAGCGTGAAGTTGCGGTCGCGGAAGATCGTCAGCGGGATCAGCGGTTCGTGGGGATTGACCGACTGCCAGTAGACGAAGGCCACCAGCAGTGCGGCTCCGGTCGCGATCACCGCCCAGATCCACGGCTCCCACTGGTGCGACTGGCCCTCCTGCAGCGCGAAGACGATCAGGAACATCGCCAGGCCCGACAGCGCGACACCCAGGATGTCGAAGCGGTGCAGGGTGGTGGGCAGGGTCGGCACCAGCCACAGCGCCAGGCCCAGACCGATGATGCCGATCGGCACGTTGACGAAGAAGATCCACTGCCAGCCCAGTCCGTCGACCAGGAGTCCGCCGGCGATCGGACCGACCAGGGTGGCCACCCCGGCCGTCGCGCCCCACACGCTCATCGCCACGCCCCGGCCGGCGGCCGGGAAGATCCGGGTGATCATCGACAACGTCTGCGGCGTCAGCAGCGCGGCGCCGAGACCCTGCAACACCCGCGCCGCGATGAGCACCTCGATGGAGCCGGCCAACCCACACCACAACGAGGCGGCGGTGAAGACCGCCAGCCCGATCAGATACAGGTTCTTCGGGCCGAAACGGTCACCGAGCCTGCCCGCCACCAGCAGCGGCACGGCGAAAGCGAGCAGGTAGGCGCTGGTGACCCAGATGACACCGTCGTAGTCGGTGTTCAGTGCCTCCATGATGCGCTTGTTGGCGACGGCGACGATCGTGGAATCGACCAGGATCATGAAGAACCCGACGAGCATCGCCCAGAGGGCATGCCACGGGTTGGCCTGGCGGGCCCCGTCGGTCAGCCGGGGGGCCTCGGGCGCGCGTCGGTCGGTGAGGTTCTCGGACATCTACTTGGTCATCGGGAGATCGGCGATCTGCCCGACGCTACGGACCCGCCCGAATCCCGACAAGTCAGGGCCGGTCACACCACGAAACCGGGCGGCCGGCGATCAGGCCGGTTCGGAAAGCGGATCGCCGAGTACCTCGGGCTCGCCCGCGACGTGCTCGGCACGCGAGGGCACGCCGACGAACACCATGGCCGCCAACGCGATGGCCGACCCGACCAGCATCACCAGCGCCAGCGCGAACTCATTGTTGCCCAGCATGCCGACCACCGGCGCGGTCACCGCGCCCAGCCCGAACTGCGCGGCGCCCAGCAATGCGGCCGCGGTGCCCGCGGCATCGTGATGCCGTGACAGCGCGACGGCGGGCGCATTGGGCAGCACGAGGCCCATCCCGCCCAGGATGACCAACACGGGGCCCAGGAAGCCGGCCAGGCCGGCCACCCCGGTGACCGCGAGCACGACGAACACGATGGCGGCGATGACGGAGACCACCAGTGCGACGAGCATGATCGCCTGCGGCGCAAACCGGCGCAGCAACACCACATTGGACTGGGTGGCGCCGATCAGGATGATCGCGCCGGCGGCGAACACCAGCGCGAAGGACTGCTGGTTCAGCCCGTAGTCGCCCTGCAGCACGAACGGCGCCGCGGCGATGTAACCGAACAGCCCGGCCATGCTCAGCGCGGCCACCAGCACCAGCGTGACGAAACGGAAGTCGCGCAGCAGTTCGCCGTAGGTGGCGACGATGGAGCGCACGTGCAGCGGCCGCCGATGGGACGTCGGCAGCGTCTCGGGCAGCGCCAGCGCGGCCAGCAGGAACAGCAACCCGGCCAGCACCACGAGCACCGCGAAGATCCAGTGCCACGACGCCTTCAGCAGCACCACCGCGCCCAGGGACGGCGCGATGACGGGCGCGACACCGAGGACCAGGATCAGCCGGGACATCACGGTGGCGGCCGCGGAGTCCACGTACAGGTCGCCGACAACGGCGACGGCCACCACGGCCGCCGCGGCGGCACCGAACCCCTGCAGTACGCGCCCGGCGCCGAGCACCTCGATGTTCGGCGCGAACAGGCACACCAGTGAGGCCACCATGTGCAGCGCGATACCGGCCATCAGCGGAACGCGTCGCCCCAGTGAGTCCGAGAGCGGCCCGATGATGAGCTGTCCGAAGGCCAGCCCGGCCAGCGTGCCGGTGAGCGTCAACTGCACCACCGACGAGGACACCGAGAGGTCCTCGGCGATACGCGGCAGCGCGGGCAGATACATGTCGATGGTCAGCGGACCGAGCGCGATCATCAGTCCCAGGACGGTGATCATCCGGAGCCTGCTGGGCGCTACTGGCTCGGTTGTCACGCCCAGGGATGTTGCCACGACTATGGCCAGCGTCGCACCGCGGTTTTTTCTTCCCGGATCGGGCGGTGACCGCCGTCACTGCGCGGGCGGGCACCCGGACTGCACCCTCGCTCGTTGAACGAGCACTAGCCTGGGTATTCGACAGGCACCGCGGGAGCCGATCCCGGGGATGCGATGGGAGAACCACCGATGAACGCTCGGTCCAGCAGCAAGAATCTGCCCGCGGTCCGCGAGGGCGCTGACGAAGACCCCAGTGCCGCTGCCAAGGCCCTGTCCCAGATCCTCGAACGCAGCACACGGCTGCAAGCGCCCGCCGTCACCGCGTATGTGGACCGGCTGCGCAAGCAGCGGCCCGATGCGACGCCGGCCGAGATCGTCACCTCGCTGGAGAAGCACTACCTGGCCGCGGTGATGGCCAGCGGCGCGGCGGTCGGTTCGGCCGCCGCGTTCCCGGGTATCGGCACGCTGGTGGCGATGTCCGCGGTGGCCGGGGAGACCCTGGTGTTCCTGGAGGCGACGGCGGTGTTCGTGCTGGCGGTCGCCGAGGTGCACGGCATTCCCGCCGAACACCGGGAACGGCGGCGGGCCCTGGTGCTGGCCGTCCTCGTCGGCGAAGACGGCAAGCGTGCGGTGGCCGATCTGGTCGGCGGCGGTCGCACCAGCGGGGCGTGGATCTCCGACGGCGCCGCGACCCTGCCGTTGCCCGCGGTGTCCCAGCTGAACAACCGGCTGGTGAAGTACTTCGTCAAGAAGTACGCCCTCAAGCGCGGGGCCATCGCGTTCGGCAAACTGCTGCCGGTGGGTGTGGGCGCCGTCGTCGGAGGTGTCGGTAACCGCTTGATGGGCAAGCGAATCGTCAACAATGCGAGCCTCGCGTTCGGCAGCCCGCCGCCGAGGTGGCCGTCGACCCTACACGTGCTGCCTTCGGCCCGGCTGGAGTGACAAGTAGCACTCTCGTGGTGGGGGTGTGTTCCGAGGCGTAGCCTTTAGTCGGCCAAATGCGGGCAACCGTAGACAAACAGCGCGCGGGCGACGCCGGACTTCGCCTGCCGGGACAGAGGAATCGGGGCGAAACGCTGCTGTGAGCAGTTCACCATCACCATTTGGACAGAACGAGTGGCTCGTCGAAGAGATGTATCGCAAGTTCCGCGAGGATCCTTCGTCGGTGGATCCGAGTTGGCACGAGTTCCTGGTGGACTACGCCCCCGAGTCGATGGACACCCCGGCCCAGAAATCCGAGCCCGCCGCGGCCAAGCCGTCGGCGCCCGCAAAGGCCGCCCCCGCCCCGTCGGCCCCGGCAAAGGCTGAGGCGAAAGCCGAGGCAAAGACGGAGACCAACGCCGCTCCAAAGGCCGAGGCCTCGACGCCGAAGGCCGCAGCCCCGGCCAAGAAGGCGGAGCCGGCCCCGGCTCCCAAGAAGCCCGCGCCCGCCGCCCCCACGGCCGAGGGCGATGAGAACACCGTGCTGCGTGGCGCGTCGGCCGCCGTCGTCAAGAACATGAACGCCTCGCTGGACGTGCCCACGGCCACCAGCGTGCGGGCCATCCCGGCCAAGGCGATGATCGACAACCGCGTGGTGATCAACAACCACCTCAAGCGCACCCGCGGCGGCAAGATCAGCTTCACCCACCTGCTCGGCTACGCCATCGTGCAGGCGGTCAAGAAGTTCCCGAACCTGAACCGGCACTTCGCCGAGGTCGACGGCAAGCCCAATGTCGTCACCCCCGCGCACACGAACCTGGGCCTGGCCATCGACCTGCCCGGCAAGGACGGCAACCGCACGCTGGTCGTGGCGGCCATCAAGCGCTGCGAGACGATGAAGTTCGGCCAGTTCATCGCGGCCTACGAGGACATCGTGCGGCGTGCCCGCGACGGCAAGCTCACCGCCGAGGACTTCGGTGGCGTCACCATCTCGCTGACCAACCCGGGCACCATCGGCACCGTGCACTCGGTGCCTCGCCTGATGCGCGGCCAGGGCGCCATCATCGGCGCCGGCGCCATGGAGTACCCGGCCGAGTTCCAGGGCGCCAGCGAGGAACGCATCGCCGAGATCGGTGTCGGCAAACTCATCACCCTGACCTCGACCTATGACCATCGCATCATCCAGGGTGCAGAGTCCGGTGACTTCCTTCGCACGATCCACACCCTGTTGCTCGACGACGAGTTCTACGACGAGATCTTCATGGAGCTGGGGATCCCGTACGAGCCGGTCCGCTGGCGCACCGACAACCCGGACTCCATCTTCGACAAGAACGCCCGGATCATCGAGCTCATCGCGGCGTACCGCAACCGCGGTCACCTGATGGCCGATATCGACCCGCTGCGTCTGGACAAGACCCGATTCCGCAGCCACCCCGACCTCGACGTGCTGACCCACGGCCTGACACTGTGGGATCTGGACCGCGAGTTCAAGGTCGACGGTTTCGCCGGCGCCGAATACAAGAAGCTGCGCGATGTGCTCTCGGTGCTGCGCGACGCCTACTGCCGGCACGCCGGTGTGGAGTACACCCACATCCTGGAACCCGACCAGCAGAAGTGGATTCAGGAGCGCGTCGAGACCAAGCACGGCAAGCCGACGGTCGCCGAGCAGAAGTACATCCTGTCCAAGCTCAACGCGGCCGAAGCTTTCGAGACGTTCCTGGCCACGAAGTACGTCGGGCAGAAGCGGTTCTCGCTGGAGGGCGCGGAGACCGTCATCCCGATGATGGACGCCGCGATCGACCAGGCCGCCGAGCACGGGCTCGACGAGGTCGTCATCGGCATGCCGCACCGCGGCCGGCTCAACGTGCTGGCCAATATCGTCGGCAAGCCCTACTCGCAGATCTTCGGCGAGTTCGAGGGCAACCTGAACCCGAGCCAGGCCCACGGCTCCGGTGACGTGAAGTACCACCTCGGTGCCACCGGCACCTACCTGCAGATGTTCGGGGACAACGACATTGCGGTATCGCTGGTCGCCAACCCGAGCCACCTGGAGGCCGTCGACCCGGTCCTGGAGGGACTGGTCCGCGCCAAGCAGGACCTGATCGACTTCGCCTCCCCCGAGGAGCACGAGGCGTTCTCGGTGGTGCCGATGATGCTGCACGGCGACGCCGCCTTCGCGGGCCAGGGTGTGGTCGCCGAGACCCTGAACCTGGCGCTGCTGCGCGGCTACCGCACCGGCGGGACCATCCACATCATCGTCAACAACCAGATCGGGTTCACCACCTCACCGCACGACTCGCGTTCCAGCGAGTACTGCACCGACGTGGCGAAAATGGTCGGTGCGCCGATCTTCCACGTCAACGGTGACGACCCCGAGGCGTGTGTCTGGGTGGCCAAGCTGGCCATGGACTTCCGGCAGCAGTTCGGCAAGGACGTCGTCATCGACATGCTGTGCTACCGCCGCCGCGGGCACAACGAGGGTGATGACCCGTCGATGACGCAGCCCGGCATGTACGACGTGATCGACACCAAGCGCGGCGTCCGCAAGACCTACACCGAGGCGCTGATCGGCCGCGGTGACATCTCGATGAAGGAGGCCGAGGACGCGCTGCGCGACTACCAGGGCCAACTGGAGCGGGTGTTCAACGAGGTCCGCGAGCTGGAGAAGCACGAGATCGAGCCGAGCGAATCGGTGGAAGCCGACCAGCAGACCCCGAAGGGGTTGAACACCGCCGTCGACAAGGCCGTGCTGGCCCGTATCGGTGACGCGCACCTGGCCGCACCGGAGGGCTTCAATGTCCATCCCCGGGTGCAGCCCGTGCTGGAGAAGCGCCGCGAGATGGCCTACGAGGGCAAGGTGGATTGGGCGTTCGGCGAGTTGCTGGCCCTCGGTTCGCTTGTCTCCGAAGGTAAGACGGTCAGGTTCACCGGGCAGGACGTCCGGCGTGGCACGTTCACCCAGCGGCACGCGGTGATCATCGACCGCAAGACCGGCGCCGAGTTCACCCCCCTGGACCTGCTGACCGCCGATACCGACGGCAACCCGACCGGTGGCCGCTTCATGGTGTATGACTCGGCACTGTCCGAGTTCGCGGCGGTGGGCTTCGAATACGGCTACTCGGTGGGCAACCCCGGGGCAATCGTGTTGTGGGAGGCCCAGTTCGGCGATTTCGTCAACGGCGCGCAGTCGATCATCGACGAGTTCATCTCCTCCGGCGAGGCCAAGTGGGGCCAGCTCTCCGATGTCGTGCTGCTGCTGCCGCACGGTCACGAGGGCCAGGGTCCCGACCACACGTCGGGCCGTATCGAGCGCTTCCTGCAGGTGTGTGCCGAGGGCTCGATGACCGTGGCAATGCCCTCGACCCCGGCGAACTACTTCCACCTGCTGCGCAGGCACGCCCTCGACGGTATCCACCGGCCGCTGATCGTCTTCACCCCGAAGTCGATGCTGCGCAACAAGGCTGCGGTCAGCGAGGTGAAGGACTTCACCGAGATCAAGTTCCGCTCGGTGCTGGAAGAGCCCACCTACGAAGAGGGCATCGGCGAGCGGTCGAAGGTCAAGCGAGTGCTGCTCACCAGCGGCAAGATCTACTACGAGCTGGTGGCCCGCAAGGCCAAGGAGAAGCGTGACGATGTGGCGATCATCCGCATCGAGCAGCTCTACCCGCTGCCGCGGCGCCGGCTGAACGCCACCCTCGACGAGTACCCCAATGTGTCGCAGTACTTCTGGGTGCAGGAGGAGCCGGCCAACCAGGGTGCCTGGCCGACGTTCGGGCTCTCCCTGCCGGAGTTGTTGCCGGAGAAGCTGACCGGGATCAAGCGCATCTCCCGGCGCGCCATGTCGGCTCCGTCCTCGGGTTCCTCGAAGGTGCACGCGGTCGAGCAGCAGGAGATCATCGACGAGGCGTTCGCGCCGTAGTTCCGCCCGACGTGGAAGAAGGTCGCGAGAATCCGAGTGATTCTCGCGACCTTCTTCACACTCGAGGCTAGAAAAGACCGGGGATCGGCGACTCACCGTTGGCCAGGGACGTCATCGCGCCCGGGCAGAACGCCGAGATCGCGAACCCGGTGAACATGGTGGCCGGGCCGAGCGGACGCCCGATCGTGTCCGAGACCTGCCCGGCGACATCGGCGAGGTTCTGGCCGCCGTCTGCCAGCATCGGGCACACCGACTGCCCCGCCGAGACGGCGTCGGCCGGGTTGATGCCGCTCAGACCCGACCCGTCCAGGGTGTTCAGGAAGTCGGTGGCCGGATCGGCCTGGGCGGGGGCGGCGGCCAGCAGACCGGCGGACAGGACGGCACCGGCGGCAACCGCGAATCGCAAACGCATCATGATGGGGGCATCGCTGCGCGCGCGGGCATCGTTACATCGCAGCGCACAAAATGCACCATCGGCAGGCCAATGGGATGCGTTCTGCCACTGGGCTTCGCGAGACGCTTGTCACATCATGGTCGAATGCGCCTTCTGACGGTCGATGACCGTGCCGTCCGAGTCCAGACCGCCGGTGACCCCCAGAACAGGCCGGTGCTGTTGCTGCACGGCATCTCCCGCAGCCTCGAGGACTGGTCCGAGCAGGTGGAGCGACTGTCGGAACGGTTCTACGTGATCGCCCCCGACCAGCCGGGGTTCGGGTTCTCGGCCCGCCGGGAGGGACCCGCCGATCTTGGCACCCTGGCCGACGGGATAGCGGCTACCCTCGCCGAGCTCGGCGAAACCCGGCCCTGCCACGTCATCGGCAACTCGCTCGGTGGTGCGGTCGCCATGCAGCTCCTGGCCGCCCACCCCGACCGGGTGGCCAGCCTGACCCTGGTCAACAGCGCCGGTTTCGGCGCCGAGGTCACCCCGCTGCTGCGGATGTTGTCGCTGCCCGGACTCGGCCGCTACGCCGCCACCCACAGCACCGCGGCCGGCGCCCGGCTGATGGAACGCCGGATCTTCGCCGACCCGGCACTGGCCACCCCCGAACGCGTCGAGCATGCGCTGCGGATCGCCGCCCAGCCCGGCACCGGGGCGTTTCTGCACGAGCTCGCCAACCAGCTCGGCACCGCGCGCGGGGTCCGCCCGCAGTGGCGCGAGGATCTGCTGGCGGGCGTTGCCGCGCATCCCCGGCCCACCCTGTTGATCTGGGGCGACCGCGACCGCATCCTGCCGGCGGTTCACCTCGGCGCGGCCCGGCGGCAGTTTCCCGACGCTCAGGTCCACCTGTTCGCCGGCGCCGGACACATGCCGCAGATCGAGCGGCCCGACGAGTTCGCCGACCTCGTCACCGCGTTCGTGGAGAACGGACCGACCCGGTCGGCTGCGGTACCGCCGGTAACGGCTAAGGTCGAACACAATCGATCAGCAGTTGGTCACGACAGGAGTGTGCGCATGGAGGGCTTCGCCGGGAAAGTTGCCGTCGTCACGGGGGCTGGATCGGGCATCGGGCAGGCGCTGGCCGTCGAGCTCGGCCGCTCGGGCGCCAAGCTGGCGATCAGCGATGTCGACACCGAGGGGCTGGCGGTCACCGAGGAGCGCCTGAAGGCCATCGGCGCACCGGTCAAGGCCGATCGCCTCGACGTCACCGAGCGGGAGGCCTTCGAGCTCTACGCCGGCGCGGTCAAGGAACACTTCGGCAAGGTCAATCAGATCTACAACAACGCCGGGATCGCCTTCAGCGGTGACGTCGAGGTCAGCTCCTACAAGGACATCGAGCGGGTGATGGACGTCGACTTCTGGGGCGTCGTCAACGGCACCAAGTCCTTCCTGCCGCACCTGATCGAGTCCGGCGACGGGCACGTCGTCAACGTCTCCAGCCTGTTCGGCATCTTCTCCGTGCCCGGCCAGGCCGCCTACAACTCGGCCAAGTTCGCGGTCCGTGGGTTCACCGAGGCCCTGCGCCAGGAGATGGCGCTGGCCAAGCACCCGGTCAAGGTGACCTGTGTGCACCCCGGCGGCATCAAGACCGCGATCGCGCGCAACGCCACCGCCGCCGAAGGCATCGACGTGCAGAAGATGGCCAACGCCTTCGACAAGAAGCTCGCCAAGACCAGCCCGGAGAAGGCCGCCAAGATCATCCTGGAGGCGGTCCGCAAGGATCGGGCCCGGGTGCTGGTCGGCGCCGACGCGAAGATCCTCGACGTGTTCGTGCGGATCACCGGTTCGGGCTATCAGAAGCTGTTCTCGACGGTGGCCAACGGACTCATCCCGAAGTGATCTAGTGACCGAGCGGGTGGGTGTCCAGCCAGGCGTTGGCCACCGCCCCCGGCTCGGCGCCGGCGGCCACCTCGGCGCCCATCTGCGCCAGTGCATCGGTGTCGAGCACGCCGGCCAGTTCGTTGACCGACCGTAATTGCATCTGGCTCAAGGTGTTCCGCCGGAAAACCGGCACCACGTTCTCGGCGCGGATCAGTGCCGTCCGGTCCGCCAGCATGCTCAGATCCTCGGGGAAATCCGGTGCTGCCGCCGAGGTCCAGGCAATGTCGATCGCACCGCTGCGCAACGCCGCCCACAGCGCCTCGGCGTCGGAAAACTCCTCGGGCGCGGCCGGCGTACAGGTGCCGAACGACTCCGGCACCCGAACCCCTTCCACGACACCGGGTTTCAGCGCATCACAGCGGGTGATCAGCGCGCTGACATCACGGGCACCCCAGTCCGTAGCGGTCGGGCCGGTCACCGCGACGACCGGTTTGTCGGATGTGCCGTCGGCATAGTCACCGGCGCCCAGCCCTTCCGGGAGCGCTCCGACCATGGCGCGGTACACCTGGGCCGCCGACCGTGCCGGTGCGTCCGGCGCGAACCGGGCCAGCACGTCACCGGTCAACGCCGGTGCCACGTCGATGTCACCGGAATCCAGCGCCGCCAAGGGATCCGGCGTGTTCTGCACATGCGCTGGGCTTCCGTAATAGCGCAGCGCGGCGGCATACAGGTGCGCGAGCAGCGCCGACTGACCGTCGGCGCCGACCGACACCGATGCCGGTGGCGGCGCCTGCCCAGCGCACCCGGCGATCAGCAGCGCGACCAGCGCGACTGCCAACCGCCGCATCGTCGACCGGATCTCAGACGCCGGAGGCTTCCGCGACCGCGGCGGCAACCGCGGGACCCACCCGCGGGTCCAGTGCGCTCGGCACGATGTGGTCGGTCGCGAGGTCATCGCCGACGACCGAGAAGATCGCATGCGCGGCAGCGACTTTCATCTCCTCGGTGATGCGGCGCGCGCCGGCGTCCAGCGCGCCCCGGAACACGCCGGGGAAGGCCAGCACATTGTTGATCTGGTTGGGGAAGTCGCTGCGACCGGTGGCCACCACCGAGGCGTACTTACGCGCGGCGTCGGGATGGATCTCCGGGTCGGGGTTGGACAGCGCGAACACGATGCCGCCCGGCGTCATCGTCGCGATGAGTTCCTCGGGGACCAGACCCGCCGACACCCCCAGGAAGACATCGGCGCCGCTGAGCGCCTCGGCCACGCCGCCGGTGAGCCCCCGCGGGTTGGTGCGCTGGGCCAGTTCGGCCTTGAACGAGTTCAGATCGCTGCGACCGCTCTCGACGATGCCCTTGCTGTCCAGCACCACGATGTCGCTGATACCGCTGTTGATCAGGATGTTGGTGCAGGCGACCCCGGCCGCGCCGGCGCCGGACACCACGACCTTGAGATCGTGGATGTCGCGGTCGAGCACCTTGACCGCACCCAGCAGCGCGGCGAGCACCACGATGGCGGTGCCGTGCTGGTCGTCGTGCATCACCGGGCAGTCCAGCGCCTCGATGACGCGGCGTTCGATCTCGAAGCACCGGGGTGCGGAGATGTCTTCCAGGTTCACCGCGCCGAACGTCGGCCGCAGCCGGATCAGCGTCTCGACGATCTCGTCGGGATCCTTGGTGTCGAGCACGATCGGGATGGAGTTGAGCCCACCGAAGGTCTTGAACAGCGCGCTCTTGCCCTCCATGACCGGCAGCGAGGCCGCCGGGCCGATATCGCCGAGGCCGAGCACCGCGCTGCCATCGCTGACCACGGCCACCAGGCGGTTCGCCCAGGTGTACTTCTTGGCCAGGGTGGCGTCGGCGGCGATGGCGCGGCTCACCTGAGCGACGCCCGGGGTGTAGGCGATGGAAAGCGCACGCTGGGTGTCCAGCGGTTCCTTCAGTTCGACCGAGAGCTTGCCCCCCTCGTGGGCCGCGAAGATCTCCGCGTCATCAATGACAACCTGTGGGGTCTTGACCAATTCCGACACGGCCGTCACGTTACTTCACCCAAGGAACTCACAGGCACCGGTTCCCTGACCGTGAGAGGTTGGAAATGCGACTGACGAGTAACATTCGGCCACGGGGCACGCGATCGCGGCCCAGACGATGGAGGTCGCGATGCCGTCTTTCCGCCCCCTGCCACCGTCGATGCTGAGGCCGGCGGGACGCCGGGTCACCACCGCTGCGGACGCCTCCGGCATCCACGTGCCGGTTTCGCAGGCGATGGTCGACTGCGGCGTCTACTGCGACGGCGCCCGCCTGCCGGGCAAGTACACCCACGCGGCCGCGCTGAACAAGGTGCACGAGATCGAGGCCGGCGGCGGCAGCGCGTTCGTCTGGATCGGGCTGCACGAACCCGACGAGCATCAGATGCAGGCCGTGGCCGAGGTGTTCGGTCTGCACGAGCTGGCCGTCGAGGACGCGGTGCACGCCCACCAGCGCCCCAAGCTGGAACGCTACGACGACACGCTGTTCCTGGTGCTCAAGACGGTCAAGTACGTCGAGCATTCATCGATCAGCAATGCTCGCGAGATCGTGGAGACCGGCGAGATCATGGTCTTCGTCGGCGCCGATTTCGTCGTCACCGTCCGGCACGGCGACTTCAGTGGTCTGGCCGGTGTACGCAAGCGGATGGACTCCTCACCGGCCAACTGCGCCCTGGGACCGTACGCCGTCATGCATGCGATCTCCGACCACGTCGTCGATGCCTACCTTGACGTCACCGACCTGGTCGAACACGATATCGACGCCATGGAGGAGAACGTCTTCTCCCCCACCAGCACCACCGACATCGAGCACATCTATCTGCTGAAGCGCGAGGTGGTCGAGTTGCGCCGGGCAGTCGCGCCGCTCAGCCAGGCGCTGCAGCGCATCGGCAGTGATCACAACGACTTGATCTCCAAAGAGGTCCGGCGATATATGCGCGACGTGCTCGACCACACGACCCAGGCCGCCGACCGCATCGAGGGCTACGACGAGGTGCTCAGCTCGCTGGTGCAGGCCGCCGTCGGCAAGGTGTCGATGCAACAGAACACCGATATGCGCAAGATCTCGGCCTGGGTGGCGATCGCCGCGGTGCCGACCGCGCTGGCCGGGATGTACGGGATGAACTTCGACTACATGCCCGAACTACACCAACCGTGGGGCTATCCGGCGGTGCTGATGCTGATGCTGACGGTGTGCACGCTGCTGTACCGGACGTTCCGGCGCAACCACTGGCTCTGACGTCGACTAGGACGGCTCGGAGGCCCGCCGGTTCGCATCGAACACGTCGACGCCGTCGGTGCGCCAGGCCTCGCGCATCGCCTCGGCGCCCTTGAGCCGCACCCAGGCCGCCTCCGTCGGCGTGATCGGGGTGGCCTGCAGGATCGTCACGTCGGAGAGCGGATCCGGCAGCGCGACATCGTCGATGGTGCTGGGGCCCAACAGGAATGCGGTGAACGGCGCAGCCCTGGGGGCAGGAGCGGAGCGACCCGGGGGAACATGATCGAACAACGGTCCGCTCAGATCGATCAGCGCGTCGGGTTCCAGCACCAGACCCTCCACCGACGGCGCGGCCGCCAACACCGCCATCGACCGGGCCAGACCGGCCGGGCTCGGTGGCCGCAGTGACACCACCACTTCGGCCCGCGGCCCGTGCTCGGTGTCGGTGACGAAGTTGGTCGGGTCCACCATCGGATAGCGCGAACAGCCCACCGAGACAAAGTGGTTGACGCCGCCGCCGTCGGGTCCATAGCGCAGCACCGAGATCCGGTCCGCGCCCAGGAAGGTGATGCTCGCCTCGGCCGGCTCGCCGAGCACACCGGCCGCGGTGAAGTGCGCCCGCAGCCGGTTACGCACCTCGGCTGGTACGTCGACCACTAGCCGGCGGGCGGGATGGACAGATTCACCCCGGTGTCGCCGTCGAAGATGATCAGTTTGGAGGTGTCCACCGCCAGCTCCGCCTTCTTGCCGGCAGAGACCTTCGAGTCCGCCGAAACCCTTGCCACGAACTCGTTTTCGCCGGCACCGGATTCGGCGGCCAGTTCGGCGAGCTGAGCCGATTTCGCCCCGGACCCCTCGATGCGGAAATGCAGGTACTTGTCGGCGCCCAGGGACTCCACCAGGTCGACGTCCACCTCGAAGGTGAGCCCCTTGATGCGGGTGTAGGAATCGACCAGCGCGGCGTCGTCGAAATGCTCGGGACGCAGGCCGGCGATCACGTTGGTGGGCTTGGGATGCCGCCCCAGAATCCGCTGCGCCTCATCGGTGAGCACCACCTCGTCACCGAACGGCAGCTTGATACCACCGTCGGTCAGGGTCGCCGGGAAGAAGTTCATGCCGGGCGAGCCGATGAAACCGGCGACGAACAGATTGGTCGGGGTGTTGTAGAGCTCCTCGGGGGTGCCGATCTGCTGTGCCACACCGGCCAGCATCACCACCACCCGGTCCCCCAGCGTCATCGCCTCGGTCTGATCGTGGGTGACATACACCGTGGTGGTGCCCAACCGGTCCTGCAGGCGCGCGATCTCGGTACGCATCTGCACGCGCAGCTTGGCGTCCAGGTTGGACAGCGGCTCGTCCATCAGGAACGCCTTGGGGTTACGGACGATCGCCCGCCCCATCGCCACGCGCTGACGCTGCCCGCCGGACAGCTGCCCGGGCTTGCGATCCAGCAGCTCGGCCAGATCGAGAATGCCCGCGGTCTCTTCGACCTTGCGCGCGATCTCATCCTTGCCGAGCTTGGCCAGCGTCAACGGGAACGCGATGTTCTGCCGAACCGTCATGTGCGGGTACAGCGCATAGGACTGGAACACCATCGCGATGTCGCGGTCCTTGGGCGCCTTGTCGTTGACCCGCTCGCCGCCGATGCGCAGGTCTCCGGAGCTGATGTCCTCCAGGCCCGCGATCATGTTCAGGGTGGTCGACTTGCCGCACCCGGACGGTCCGACCAGGATGATGAACTCGCCGTCGGCGATGGTCAGCGACAGGTCCTTCACCGCCGCCGCACCGCCGGCGTAACTCTTGGACACGTTCTCCAGCACGATCTCGGCCATGAACTACCCCTTCACCGCGCCGGAGGTCAACCCGGCCACGATCCGTCGCTGAAATATGAGCACAAAGATGATGATCGGCACGGTGATGACCATCGCGCCCGCCGCGATCGAGCCGGTCGGCTCCTCGAACTGCGAGCTGCCGGTGAAGTTGGCGATCGCCACCGGCGCGGTGATCGCCCGCTCGGTCGCCGTCAACGACAGCGCGAGCAGCAGGTCGTTCCACGCGAAGATGAACACCAGGATGCCCGCGGTGACGATGCCGGGCGCCGCCAGCGGTGCGATCACCTTGCGGAAGGCCTGCCCCGGCGTGGCGCCGTCCATCTTGGCGGCCTTCTCCAGATCCCACGGGATCTCCTTGAAGAACGCCGACATGGTGTAGATCGCCAGCGGCAACGCGAAGGTGATGTACGGAATGATGAGGCCCGGCCAGGTGTCGAACAGTCCGAGCCGACGCTCGATGTTGAAGATCGGTGTCACCAGGGAGATCTGGGGGAACATCGCGATCAGCAGGGCCACCCCGACCAGAACCTTCTTGCCGGGGAAGGCCAGCCGCGCGATCGCATAGGCGGCCATGCCGCCGATGACGACCGCGATCAACGTGGTGATCAGGCCGATGCCGATCGAGTTGACCAGCGCCGAAGTGAAGATGTTGCCCTCGAAGATGGCCTTGTAGTTGTCGAAGGTGATCTCCGATGGAATGAGCTTGCCGTCCTTGACCGTTGACGTCGGCTTCAGCGACAGGGACAGGATCCAGAGCACCGGGAACAAGGCGTACAGCACGACGATGACATTGATGACAGCCCAACCGGTCGCGCGGCGGGCACCCACGTTCTCCGCCATCTAGCGGCCCTCCTCGTCCGCGCCGGGTGCTGACGCACCGAAGATCTTGATGAAGATGAAGGCGATCACCGCGACGCAGAGGAATATCAGCACGCTGATGGCCGAACCCAAGCCGAGGTTGAACGCCTTGAACAGGTTGTCGTAACCGAGGATCGACACCGACCCGGTGTCGTTCGCGCCGCCGGTCAGCACATAGATGTTGTCGAAGATGCGGAACGCGTCCAGGGTGCGGAACAACAGCGCCACCAGGATGGCGGGTTTGATCAGCGGAATGATGATCTTGGTCAATCGCTTCCAGGCGCCGGCCCCGTCGACCTGTGCCGCGTTCAGCAGATCCTGCGGAACCAGCGCCAGACCGGCCAGCAGCAGCAGCGCCATGAACGGGGTGGTCTTCCACACCTCGGCGAGCACCACGATCGCCAGCGACGGAAGCTGTTCGGTCAGCGGCGCGCTGCCGGTCGGCAGCAGGTTGGCCAGATATCCGGTGCCGGGTGTCCAGGCGTAGTACCAGCTGTAGGACGCCGCGACGGTCACGATGCCGTAGGGCACCAGGATTGCGGTGCGCACCGTTCCTCTGCCGAAGATGGTGCGGTGCATGACCAGTGCAAGGGCCATACCGAGCGCGAACTCGATGGCCACCGAGACGATGGTGATGCCCAGCGTCACGGCGAACGCCGTCCACCAGTACCGGTCGGTGAGAATCGTCTGGTAGTTCTCCAGGCCGATGAACTCGACGTCATCGGGTGCGGCCAGGTTGTAGCGCTGCAGGCTGAGCCAGACGGCGTAGACGATCGGGTAGGCCGTCACCGCGAGCATCAGGAAGACGGCCGGGCTGATCAGCCAGAAGGCCAACCGCCGTTCGGCGCGGGTGTCATCGCTGCCCTGGGTCTGGGTCGTCACGGAATGAGCCCCTTGCCGTCGATGGCCTTCTGTACCTGCTCGGCCAGTTCATCAGCGGTGCGCTCGGGATCGATATCGGTGATCGGCGCCAGCGCGGCGGAGATCCGGGTCGACACCGCCTGGTACACCGGTGTCGCCGGGCGCACCGCGGCATTGGTGAGCTGCTGACGGATGATCTCGTACTGCGGGTATTTCTCCTGGAACGCCGGGTCGTCATACAGCGACGCCCGCACCGCGGGCAGACCACCCTCGACCGACGTGTAGCGCTGGTTGTCGACATTGCGCAGGCAGCGGATGGCCTCGAACGCCTCGGCCTTGTGCTGGGTGTTCTTGCCGACGGCCAGATTCAGACCGCCCAGGGTCACCCGGGCCGGCTCACCGTCGCGCACCCCCGGGAACGGCGCGAAACCGAAGACCTTCTTGCTGGCCTCGTAGGCGATGTCGAACTGCTCGTCGGTCGGCGAGAAGCTGCCGGAGTCGTTGATCGCGCCGGCCAGTGCGGGGTCCTCGTTGAGCGGCAGGAACGCGACGCCGCCCTTGACGGCGTTCTCCAGCATGGATGGCAGCACGAACGGCCAGTTCACCTCGAGCGCGGCTTTGCCCTGTTCCAGCGCCAGGCGTGCGGTGCCCTCATCGGTCTGGGTGATCGACGGGTCCGCACCCGGCGCGGTGGCAACGTCTTTGATGATCTGCAGCGCCTTGACGGTGGCCGCCCGGTGCTCGGGGGTGTCGGTCAGCGTGACGGTCTTGCCGTCATCGGAGAGCACCTGGCCCCCGGCACTTTCCAGCAGCGTGTTGAACCACACGACCAGACCTTCGTACTGCTTGCCCTGCACGGCGATCCAACTGGGGCCGCCCGCGGCGTACTGACGCTTCGCCTCAGCCACCATGGCATCCCAGTTCGACGGCGGTGCGGACATCAAATCTGCTCGGTACCAGAGCAATTGAGTATTGGTGGTGATCGGCGCCGCATACAGTTCGTCCTGCCACTTGGCCGTTTCCAGCGGCCCGGGCAGTGTATTGGCGGCGGCATCGGATTCAGCCTGGCCCGCGGGATCGTCGGACAACGGCAACGCCCAACCGGCTTCGGCGAATTCGGCCGTCCACACCACGTCGAGGGCCATCACGTCCAGTGATTTGTCGTTGCCGGTGAGTCGGCGGGCCAGCTGCAGACGTTGATCATCGGCGCCCTTGGGCAACGAAACCTGCTTGATGGTGAACCTGCCGCCGAGCTGCTCGTTGCACTTCTGGGCCACCGCGGTGAACGTTGCCATCTCGTTGGCCGGTGTGTAGTAGCTGATGACGATGCCGTCCTCGGCCTCGCCGCACGCCGTGACCACCGAACCGACCGTCAGCGCGGCCATCACCCCGGCGCAGAGTCGTCGCTTCAGCACTTCCGGCCTCCGTCTGCGTTGATGGCACCGCCGGAGCGGCTCCGGGCGAGAACATCCCGCGGGGCAAACCTAGGGCTACAAGCGCGTAATATGCAACCGTTTCCTGGGCGCGTCGCCCATCAGATCGTCAAGCGCGCCAGCAGATCCCGCCCCTGCTCCGCGCTCTGCGGGTCACACAGCACGTCATAGCGGCCCGCGACGAGCTGCATGGTCGAGCTGAAATCTCTTGTGCCGCGGGCCATCGCATACGGAATGGCCGAGGTGATGAGGCCGAAGAACACACCGGCGATCAGCCCGGTGGCCAACGCGCCCCACGGGCTCGGACTGAAGAACCCGAGAATCAGGCCGATGAACAGGCCCAGCCAGGCGCCCGAGAGCACGCCACCGCCGATCACCTTGGGCCATGACAGCCGGCCGGTCACCCGCTCGACCTGCATCAGGTCGACACCCACGATGGTCACCTGCTGCACCGGAAACTGTTGATCGGAGAGGTAATCCACCGCGCGCTGCGCCTCGGCGTAGGTCGGGTAGGCCCCGATCGGCCACCCTTTGGGTGGGGTCGGCAATGCCGACGGGCCACGCACACCCGGTCTGCCGACGGGGTCCTTGCCGGGCTGGAGGGGACCGGTCATAGCTACTCGTTCTCCTTCGTTCGCGTCAGCGCTCCACGACCTGTGCAGACGGGCGCGCAACCTGCGGGTTCGATGCCACAACCCTAGCCCCCGGCGGGTGCGCACGCGGCGCCGCCCCACAGTCGAATCACCCCGGGTACCAGCACGTACGCTAGGTTTGAAGGATGACCAATCCGGGTGAGAACGCAGGGTCGACCCCACCATCGGATGCACGTTCCGGCTCGGAACCGAATGCCGCCGACAGTGCTTCCGAGCCGGCCTCCGGCGGCTACGAGGCGCCGCCGATCGAGCAGTCGCCCGGCGAGCCCGCACCGCCGGCACCGCCGAGCTACCCCGATTACTCCCCACCGCCGGCGTACGGCGGCTATGCCGCCCCACCGAGTTATTCGCAGCCCGACGCGTCCGCCGGCTATCCCCCGCCCGGATTCAGCCCACCGGACTATTCGTCGACCGGCTATCCCCCGCCACCTCCCGGCTACGGCGCACCCCAGGGCGCACCGCCGCCCTCGGGGTACCCGCCGGCGCCGACCTACGGCGCGTCCCCGTACGGCGGGCCGCCGCCGGGTTACCCGCCGGCGCCGCCCTACGGCGCCGCGCCCGGCTACGGGGGTTACGGGCCTCCGCCGCAGCCCGGGACGAACTCCCTGGCCATCGGCTCGCTGATCGCCTCCCTTGCCGGAGTCCTCTGCGGGATCGGGTCGATCATCGGCATCGTGCTCGGCTTCGTCGCGCTCAACCAGATCAAGCAGAACCACCAGGGCGGCCATGGACTCGCGGTGGCGGGCATCGCGGTCGGCGCGCTGACGCTGGTGTTCAGCTTCATCATCGCCGTCGCGGTGCTGTGAGCGAGGGCCCTGCACAGCCGCCTGCCGGCGAGCCGAACGCGGCGTGGGACTACCCGGCCGATCCGGGTCTGCCGCCACCGATCTACCCCGGACCGCACGCCGGTTTCCCCGGCGCGCTGGGTTATCCGGGCGCGCCCGGCTACCCGCCGCCCGGTTACCCCGCGTACCCCGGCTACGACCCGTACCGGCCGGCGAAGCCGCTCGGTACCAACGGCAAGGCGGTCGGCGCGCTGATCGCCGCCCTGATCGGCCTGCTGTTCTGTGGTGTCCCGTCGGTCGCGGGCCTGGTGCTCGGCGTCATCGCCATGCGCGAGACCAAGCGCACCGGCCAGGACGGATACGGTCTTGCCCTGGCCGCGGCCATCATCGGTGGTCTGGTCACCGCCGGCCTGGTGCTGATGGTCCTGTTGTGGATCGGTGTTTTCGCCAGCGGCTTCAGCCTGGTCTAGGCGGGCGGCCGATAGGGCGCGCTGCAACGCGTCATCCCTGCCGCGCGTCCCTTACCCGCGACCACCAGCGCCATCTTGCGGCTGGCCTCGTCGATCATCTCGTCGCCGAGCATCACCGCTCCGCGCGCGCCACCGGCCGCCGAGGTGTGCCACTCGTAGGCCTCCAGGATCAGTTCGGCGCGATCGTAATCGGCCTGCCGCGGGCTGAACAGTTCGTTGCCTGCGGTGATCTGGTCCGGGTGCAGCACCCACTTACCGTCATACCCGAGCGCGGCCGACCGGCCCGCCACCCGCCGGAACCCGTCGACATCGCGCACCTTCACATAGGGCCCGTCGATCGCATTCAGGCCGCGGGCCCGGGCGGCCACCAGGATCCGCATCAGCACATGATGGTGGGCGTCGCCGATGTCGTACCCCTCGGGCTGCCCGCCGACCTCCAGCGTGCGCATGTTGAGGCTGGCCGCCATGTCACCGGGGCCCAGCACCAATGCCTGCACCCGCGGCGCGGCGGCGATGGCGTCGATATTCGTCAGGCCCTGCGCATCTTCGATCTGCGCCTCGATCCCGATGCGGCCCAACGGCAGACCGTGGGTCTTCTCCAACTGGGTGAGCAGCATGTCCAGTGCGTGCACATGGGTGGCATCGGACACCTTGGGCAGCACGATGATGTCGAGATGCGCCCCGGCGCCGGCCACCACCTCGATGACATCGGCATGGGTCCACGGTGTCGTCCAATCGTTGACCCGCACCCCGCGCAGCGATCCGGTGGCCCAGCCCGGTCCGGCCAGCGCCGCGGCGACCCGGGTCCGGGCCTCGGCCTTCGCGTCGGCGGCCACCGCGTCCTCCAGGTCGAGGAACACCTGATCGGCGGCCAGCGTCTTGGCCTTCTCAATCATCTTGTCGCTGCTGCCCGGAACCGAAAGACACGTTCGGCGGGGGCGATACACGTTGTCCACGCCCCTAGTCTCTACGCTTTGACCCATGGCGGCGGTTACCCGGGTATATGCGGCCCGCCTGGCGGGCATGGTCGTCCTCGGCCCGGACGGCGAGTCGATCGGGCGTGTCCGCGATGTGGTGGTCAGCATCAGCATCGTCCGCCAACAACCGCGCGTTCTCGGACTGGTCGTCGAACTGCTCACCCGCAGAAGGATTTTCGTGCCGATCCTGCGGGTGACGGCGATCGAACCCAGCGCCGTCACCTTGACCACCGGCAACGTATCGCTGCGCCGGTTCTCGCAGCGCCCCGGTGAGGTGCTCGCCCTGGGGCAGGTGCTGGAGACGCGCGTGCGGGTCGACGACCCCGACCTCGACCAGCTCGCCGGTCTCGATGTGGTCGTGGTGGATCTCGGTATCGAGCAGACCCGCACCCGGGACTGGGTGGTCACCAAGGTGGCGGTCCGCCCGCAGCGCCGGCTGGGGCGCCGCAGCAATGTCTATCCCGTCGACTGGAAGCATGTGCACGGGCTGACGCCGTCCGGATTGGCCATGCCCGACCAGGGTGTCGCGCAGCTGCTCGAGCAGTTCCAGGGCCAGCGTCCGATCGAGGTCGCCGACGCAATCCGGGAGCTGCCCGCCAAACGGCGCTTCGAAGTGGTCAACGCCCTCGATGACGAACGCCTCGCCGATGTGCTGCAGGAGCTGCCCGAGGACGAGCAGGCTGCGGTGCTGCGTCAGCTCAAGACCGAACGCGCGGCCGACGTGCTGGAGGCGATGGATCCCGACGACGCCGCGGACCTGCTGGGGTCGATGGCGCCGGCCGACGCCGAACAGTTCCTGCGCCGGATGGACCCGGAGGACTCCGAGGATGTGCGGCGCCTGCTCAGCCACTCCCCCAACACCGCCGGCGGCCTGATGACCTCCGAGCCGGTGGTGCTGGCACCGGACACCACGGTGGCCGAGGCGCTGGCCCGGGTCCGCGACCCCGACCTGACACCGGCACTGGCGTCGCTGGTGTTCGTGGTGCGGCCGCCGACCGCGACACCGACCGGGCGCTACCTGGGCTGTGTGCACCTGCAGCGGTTGCTGCGGGAGCCGCCGGCCGAGCTGGTCAGCGGCATCGTGGACAAGGATCTGCCCAGCCTGCGCCCCGAGGAGACCCTCGGCGCGCTGACCCGCTATTTCGCCGCCTACAACCTGGTCTGCGGGCCGGTGGTCGATGAGGAGAACCATCTGCTCGGCGCGGTGTCGGTCGACGATGTGCTCGACCACCTGCTGCCCGACGATTGGCGCGCACGTGAGGCCGAGTCACTGATCGTCACCACGGAGAAGGCCACGTGAGCGACGCGTGCGAGCGAACCATCGAGCCGTCATGGGAACGCCGAACGTGTGAGGCGCTCCACGTGAGCGACGCGTGCGAGCGAACCATCGAGCCGTCATGGGAACGCCGAACGTGTGAGGCGCTCCACGTGAGCGACGCGTGCGAGCGAACCATCGAGCCGTCATGGGAACGCCGAACGTGTGAGGCGCTCCCGTGAGCGACAGGATCGACACCCCGCGCTCCTCCCGCCGGCGGTTCACCCCGCGCTTCGACGTCGAGGCGGCCGGCCGTTTCGGTGAATCCTTCGCGCGGTTCCTGGGCACCGGTCGCTATCTGGCGATGCAGACCGTGTTCGTCATCATCTGGATCCTGCTGAACCTGTCTCGGCGCTCACCCTGCAGTGGGACCCGTACCCGTTCATCCTGCTCAACCTGGCCTTCTCGACGCAGGCCGCCTACGCCGCGCCGCTGATTCTGCTGGCGCAGAACCGCCAGGAGAACCGCGACCGGGTCTCGCTGGAAGAAGACCGCCGGCGCGCCGAGCAGACCAAGGCGGACACCGAATACCTGGCCCGCGAACTGGCCGCGCTGCGGCTGGCGGTGGGCGAGATGGCCACGCGCGACTATCTGCGCCGCGAACTCGAGGAGCTGCGCGAGATGCTGGTCGAGTTGGTGCCGCCCAAACCGAAGAAGAACAAGGGCAAACGCGCGGCCGAACCGGTCGCACCGAGCGATCAGCCGGAAGCGGATTCCGAGCCGAGTGCGGGCGCATGAAAATCCTTGCCACCCATTGCCGCACCACGAAGACCTGCGACTGGGTATGGTGACCTGGTTCACAAACGGTCGGGTACCGCAAATCTAGGACGGTTGAGTGGTCAAAGGGGGAGCCTCCGCCCTCGCTGCAGCGCGGCACGGAGCAGGGCGACTGATGCGCACGGTGGCTGATTCGGCGCCGTCCACCCGCGGGTTGCTGGGTATCGCCATCCTCACCCCACTGGTCCTGACGCTGGGCGTGGGCGCTTCGGCTCCCGTGCTCAAGCCCGTGCTGGAGACCACCGTGACCCCGCTCGCGGCCGTCGTCACCACCCCCGAAAGCGATTCCGGTGTCAGCGTGGTGGCCGCCATGAAGACACCGCGCCCGTTCCAGACCGCGGGCACCGCGCTGTCCGCGCCGCCACCGGCCGCCGTGGTGAGTGCCCCCGGCAACCTCCGCATTCCGACGGTCGCCCTGAACGCCTACCGCAACGCCGAGCGGATGATGGCCTCTGCGGCGCCGACCTGCGGGATGAGCTGGAACCTGCTCGCCGGCATCGGCCGTATCGAGTCCATGCACGCCAATGGTGGCGCCACCGATGTCAACGGCACCGCGGTCAAACCCATTCTCGGGCCCGCCCTGGACGGAACCCTGCCCGGCAACGAGATCATCGTGCAGAGCCGCAACAACGACCGGGTCACCTACGCCCGGGCGATGGGCCCGATGCAGTTCCTGCCGGGCACCTGGTCGCGGTACGCCTCCGACGGCAACGGTGACGGCAAGGCCGAAGTGCAGAACCTGTACGACGCGACGCTGGCCGCGGCCCGCTACCTGTGCAGCGGTGGCCTGAACATGCGCGATCAGAGTCAGGTCATGACGTCGATCCTGCGCTACAACAACTCGGTTGCCTACGCGCGCAACGTGCTGGGCTGGGCCGCCGCGTACGCCACCGGCGTGGTGCCGGTGAACCTGCCGCCCATCACCGGCCCGGTTCCCGCGCTGGGCATGGGCAACGTGCACCTGGATACCAATGCCGAGGGCCTCGGACCCGGGTTGCCGCTGAACGCGCTGGGGTTGCCGTCGAACGACCCGATGGCCGTCATGCCGTTCTTCGACCTGGGCCGCGCCGATGTGGCCGACCGCCTGCCGGTGCCGCCGGGGCCTGGTGAGCCTGCGGCCGTCCCGAACTGTGCGGTGTTCTGTCTCGGTGAGAACACGCCCGCTCCGGCGGCGCCGTTCAACCCGTTCGCACCGCCACCCCCGGCCGCCGCGCCGTTCAACCCGTTCGCACCGCCACCCCCGGCCGCCGCGCCGTTCAACCCGTTCATGCCACCGCCCCCGGCGGCTCCGCCTGCGCCGTTCAACCCGTTCGCACCGCCACCCCCGGCCGCCGCGCCGCCGGCGCCGTTCAACCCCTTTGCCCCGCCTCCCCCCGCGGGTCCGGTGCCTCCCGCGGTGCCCGCCGCGCTCGGTCCCGCCCCCGGCCCCGCCGCGTAGTCGGCCCGGCGGACCGAAGGTCCGTCGTCGCGGCCTAGACTCGCGGGTGATGTCATCGACACATACCGACCTGGAAGCCGCGGTTCGTGCTGCGCTGAGCAAGGTCGTCGATCCCGAACTGCGGCGCCCGATCACCGAAGTGGGCATGGTCAAAGGCGTCACCGTCGACGCCGACGCCGGCGTGCACGTCGAGATCTACCTGACCACCTCGGCCTGCCCGAAGAAGTCCGAGATCACCGACAAGGTGACCGCCGCCGTCACCGACGTCCCGGGCACCGGTGCGGTCAAGGTCAGCCTGGACGTGATGAACGACGAGCAGCGCGCCGAGCTGCGCAAGCTGCTGCGCGGCGACTCGCGTGAGCCGGTGATCCCGTTCGCCCAGCCCAACTCGCTGACCCGCGTCTACGCGGTGGCCTCCGGCAAGGGCGGCGTCGGAAAGTCCAGTGTCACCGTCAATCTGGCGGCGGCGATGGCCGCCCGCGGCCTGTCGGTCGGCGTGCTCGATGCCGACATCTACGGCCACTCGGTGCCGCGGATGATGGGCGTGGTGGACCGGCCCACCCAGGTCGATTCGATGATCCTGCCGCCGATCGCGCATGAGGTGAAGGTCATTTCGATCGCGATGTTCACCCAGGGCAACACCCCGGTGGTGTGGCGCGGCCCCATGCTGCACCGGGCACTGCAGCAGTTCCTGGCCGATGTCTACTGGGGCGATCTGGACGTGCTGCTGCTCGACCTGCCGCCGGGTACCGGCGATATCGCCATCTCGGTGTCGCAGCTCATCCCGGGCGCGGAGATCCTGGTGGTCACCACCCCGCAGTCGGCCGCGGCCGAGGTCGCCGAACGCGCCGGTGCGATCGCCCTGCAAACCCGTCAGCGCATCGTCGGCGTGGTGGAGAACATGGCGGGGCTGACCCTGCCGGACGGCACCGTGATGGACATCTTCGGGTCCGGCGGCGGCGCGCAGGTGTCGGCGTCACTGACCCGCTCGGTCGGCGCCGATGTGCCGCTGCTGGGCCAGATTCCGCTCGAACCGAGCCTGGTGACCGCCGGAGACTCCGGCGTTCCGCTGGTCTTGTCGACCCCCGACTCGCCGGCCGCCAAGGAACTGCGCAAGGTCGCCGACGCGCTCGGGGCACGCAAGCGGGGCCTGGCCGGGATGTCGTTGGGACTGGACCCCGCCGGACGTTAGGTCGCGTCGCTGTCGAAGCTGGCACCGGTGACCGGCCGGCTCTCAACCGGCGGCGTCGGGTCCGGCGCGGGTTGGGGTGCGTCCGGGGACACCGGCTTGACCGGCTTGTCGAAGTTGCCGGTCAGGAACGAGTCGTCCCCGTCGAGCAGATGCTTGGTCAGCGCCGCACGCGGTGTCATGCCGCGCAGCTTCTGCAGCTCGCTCAGCGGTTCACGCAGATCCTCGAACTCCGGGCCGAGGTCCTGTCGCAGCTGGCTGGTCGCCCCGCTCAGGTACTCGCGGGCCTGGCGAACCGCGCCGGAGGTCCAGCGGATGGCTCCGGGCAGTCGTTCGGGGCCGAGGATGACCAGACCGGCCACCACCAACAGCAGCATCTCGCCCCAGCCGACATTCGCGAACATCTCAGGCGGCGCCGTCACCGATCGGAGTGACGGTCAGGGTGACGCGGCGACCGTCGCGGACGACCTCGATCGGAGCGGGCTCGCCGATCTTGAGCTGACGCACCGCGACGACGAACTCGTCGGCGTCGGCGACGTCGCGGTCCCCGACCTTGACGACCACGTCGTTCTCCAGGATCCCGCCCCGCTCCGCGGGACCGCCGACCTTGACATCGGCGATCTGCGCGCCGGAGGCCAGGTCGTTGCTGGCCGAACGGGCGGTCAGACCCAAGGTGGGGTGTGAGATCTTGCCGGCCTCGATGAGCTTCTGCGCCACATCCTTGACCTCGTTGACCGGGATGGCGAAGCCCAGACCGCTGGCGCTGTCGGACAGTGACTTGCCTGCGGTGTTGATGCCGATGACCTCGGCGGCCATGTTGATCAGCGGGCCGCCGGAGTTGCCGTGGTTGATCGAGGCGTCGGTCTGCACACCGTCGATGACGGTGTCGGTGTCGGAGCCGTCGCCGGACAGCGGCAGCGGGCGGTGCAGCGCGCTGATGATGCCGTGGGTGACGGTGCTGCGCAGCCCCAACGGGGCGCCCGCCGCGATCACCTGCTCGCCGACCTGAAGCTTCTCCGAGTCGCCCAGCTTCGCGACGCTGAGGTTGTCGACGTTGTCGACCTTGATCACCGCGAGGTCGGTCTTGGGGTCGCGGCCGACGAGGTTGGCCGGGACCTCCTTGCCGTCGTTGAACACGACGGTCATCTTGTACTTGCTGGGGTTGATCGCGGCCTCGGAGATGACGTGGTTGTTGGTCACGATGTAGCCGCGCCCGTCGATCACGACACCGGACCCCTGCGAGCCCTCCTGGTCGCTGGTCGCCTCGATGGTGACCACCGAATCGGCAACGGCGGCGGCAACGTCGGCGAACTGCCCGGCCGGCTCAGCGGGGCGGTCGCTGGTCTCCAGGGTGACCTTGGAGGTGGTGAAGGCCTCGACCACCTCGGCGGTCCTGCGGCCGACGACGCCGCCGAGAGCGCCGATGACCAGCGCCATGATGGCCAGGATCGCCAGCGCGGTGATCGACACCTTGCGGCCGAAGAGCACGTCGCGCACGCCCAGCTTGCCTTGGGGTGCCTGCACCACCACGGGGGCGCTGGGTGCGGCCGCCGGCGCTCCGAGTGCCGCGGCGGCGGACGGGTCGCGCCAGGGATCGTCGACGTCTTCGGCGTCGATATCGCGTTCCGCTTCCAGCGCGCCGGCGTCGGCGGGGTGGCGCTGAAGGGAGTCTCCGCCCGCGTAGGGCCGCCCGAAGGCCTCGGCCAGCACGGGGTCCGGCGACTGGTTCTTCGGGGTGTAGTCGCCCTGATCGCGATGCTTGTCCGCGCCGAGGAACGAGCCGGACACACCGTCGGGCCGGCCGAAGGCGCGCTGTGACGCCGGGTCGACGGGCGGACGTGAAACCGGACGAGGCGCCAGACGCGGGTTGGTGCCCGATTGGTCCTGATTGGTCACCCGTGCATCACTCCCCGCTCAAGCGCGTGCCACCGACGGCACCCGCGACTGAATCTCTCGGACCAAGCCTACCGGCGCTTGCGCCGGGCGCGACCTGCGCCTTCGGCCACCTGCTGGGTGGCTTCCTCGGGGACTGGTGTCTCGGGATTGCGGTCCGGAATCTGAGACAACAGACCCAGCAGAGAATTGGGCATCGCGATCGGACAAGCGTCGCGCAGCGCCGAGCGCGCCTGGCGCTGGGCATCGACCTCGCCTGCGCACAGTGGGCACAGCGAGAGGTGGTGTCCGGCGCGCAGATGGGCGGTCATCCGCAGTTCTCCGTCGACGAAGGCCGCGATGGCCTCGGTGGAGAGGTGCTCGGTGGAGCCGAAACGGCGCGGCCCCACCGGCTCGCTGCTCTGCGAGGCGAACTGGGCAGGCAGCCATGAGAAAGCGCGACGGAACACATCGCCCGGGTCAGCCATCACCCGACTCCTCTCGGAACGCCGCGCCTTTGAACACACACTGCTCATCTGAATGTAGCGCGGTAACCCGCGCCTCACACCCATGACGCTCAGGCGGAGGCGGTGAGCTGATCCGAATGCTTGGCCAGATGCTCACGCAGCGCCTGCCGACCACGGTGGATGCGGCTGCGGACGGTGCCGAGCTTCACACCGAGGGTGGCGCCGATCTCCTCGTAGGACAAACCCTCGATGTCGCAGAGGACGACAGCCGCGCGGAACTCCGGCGGCAGCGAGTCCAGGGCGGCCTGCAGGTCCGGGCCCAGGCGCGAATCGTGATAGATCTGCTCGGGGTTGGGATCCTCGGCCGGCACCCGGTCGTAGTCCTCGGGCAGCGCCTCCATGCGGATCCGGGTCCGGCGCCGCACCATGTCGAGGAACAGGTTCGTGGTGATGCGGTGCAACCAGCCCTCGAAGGTGCCCGGCTGGTAGTTCTGCACGGAGCGGAAGACCCGGATGAAGGTCTCCTGGGTCAGGTCCTCGGCGTCCTGTGGGTTGCCCGAGAGACGATAGGCCAGCCGGTACACCCGGTCGGCGTGCTGGCGGACCAGCTCGTCCCAGGACGGCATGGCGGCCTTGTCGCCGGTGGCATCGAAGACCGCGGTGCCGGTCAGTTCGTCGGAGGGTTCGACCCAATCGCCGTCGGTGTACTGCTCAAGATGGGGCATGGAGACGGGGCTGGCAACAGGGCTCCCGGCGCTTGCGGAAGCTGCAGCGTTGGCGATCGTCGGATCCTCCGTATCAAGGTGGCAGGCCGTTTTGGTCGGCGTCTGCGCGTTGTCGTTGGAAACGTGGCCGAGGCCGTCCGTATTCCGTGATCGCAAGCTTTCGCCGTGTTCCATGGGATGTACCGTCTCCGACCGGGGTGTGCCTGGCATATGAGCAAACTGAACAATTCCTGAGAATGCGGATTACCCACGGTTCGACCAGGTAAAACCAGGTGAGATCCGGTGTGATTCTCGTATCAGGAGCGGGCGTGTCGGGGTCGCGCCGGTCGTTGTTCGCTCTACGCTGCGGGCATGGCCAGCACCGACGACGCCGCCCAGTCGATCGTCTCGCACGCGGAGGCGTCGATCACCGAGGACGCGGTGACCGCCGCGGCACGGGAACGCGCGGTGGACAGCGGCGCGGGTGCGGTGACGCCGGCCGTCGGCGCGCTACTGAGCGTGCTGGCCCGGCTGACCGGAGCGAAAGCCGTGGTCGAGGTGGGCACCGGGGCCGGTGTCAGCGGGCTGTGGCTGCTGGCCGGCATGCGCGAGGACGGTGTACTGACCACGATCGACGTCGAACCCGAGCACCAGCGACTGGCCAAGCAGGCGTTCACCGAGGCCGGCGTCGGCGCGTCGCGCACCCGGCTGATCAGCGGACGCGCCCAGGACGTCCTGACCCGGCTGGCCGATGAGTCCTACGACCTGGTGTTCGTCGACGCCGCCCCGGCCGATCAGCCGCAGTATGTCGCCGAGGGTGTGCGGTTGCTGCGCCCCGGCGGGGCGATCGTGGTGCACCGCGCCGCGCTCGGCGGGCGCGCCGGTGATGCGTCGGCCAACGATGCGGAGGTCGCCGCGGTGCGCGAGGCCGCCCGACTGATCGCCGAGGACGAGCGCTTCATTCCGGTGCTGATCCCGCTGGGCGACGGTCTGCTCGCCGCCGCTCGCGACTAGCCCTCACTTTCCGCGGGCAGACACAAAACTGCCGTCAACAGGCGGGTTTTGGCAGTTCTCCGTCTGCTCGGTGTGGTTATGCACAGGCTTGGCCGCCAGTTCCTTGGCTGCGGCCGCTCGCACACCATTCGGCAATGGGCATCGACGAAGCGCTGTCTCCGGCAGTGGCTTGGCCACCACCCGGCAACTCCTGCAGGCCGTGTCCCATCGCGTCATCGCCAGAGGGCCCGGTAAGCGCAGGCATGCACAGCGAGCAGACATAAAGCTGCCGAAAAGGCGAGGCCTCGGCAGTTCTGCGTCTGCTTGCAGGAAAACCCTTGACGCTTCACTGAACGCGCGTTTAGCCTATTGAACATGCGTTCAGCCGATGATCTGACGACCACCGCACGTATTCGCGACGCAGCGATCCGGCAGTTCGGCGAACACGGGTTCGGCACCGGCGTCCGCGCGATTGCCGCCGCCGCCGGGGTCAGCGCCGGGTTGGTCATCCACCACTTCGGCTCCAAGGACGGCCTGCGCAAGGCCTGTGACGACCACATCGCCGAGCAGATCCGCAGCGCAAAATCCGAATCCATCCAGTCCTCGGATCCGGCAACATGGTTCGCCCAGATGGCCGAGATCGAGGACTACGCGCCGATGATGGCCTACCTGGTGCGCAGCATGCAGTCCGGCAATGATCTTGCAAAGTCGCTCTGGCACAAGATGATCGAGAACACCGAGCAATACCTCGAGGCGGGTGTGCAAGCCGGGACGCTCAAGCCGAGCCGAGACCCCAAGGCGCGGGCCAGGTTCCTCGGGATGATGGGCGGCGGAGCGTTCCTGCTCTATCTGCAGCTGCACGACAACCCGACCGATGTGCGGGCGGTCCTGCGTGACTACGCCGAGGACATGGTGCTGCCGGCCCTTGAGGTCTACACCAACGGCCTGATGACCGACTCCACGATGTACGACGCCTTCGTGGCCCAGCGCGAGGAGGGCGTCGCATTCAGTGCACCCGAACAAGGAGAGCAGTGATGACCAACGCAGTCGAGATCAGCGGGCTCACCAAGAGATTCGGCCGCAGTACGGCACTCGACGGTCTGGACCTGACCGTCGCCCCCGGCGATGTCACCGGATTCCTCGGACCCAACGGCGCCGGAAAGTCGACGACCATCCGGATCCTGCTCGGCCTGCTGCGCGCCGACGCTGGGCACGGTGCGCCTGCTGGGCGGCGATCCCTGGCGCGACGCGGTCGCGCTGCACCGCCGGATCGCCTACGTGCCGGGCGATGTCACGCTGTGGCCGAATCTCACCGGCGCACAGGCCATCGACTTCCTGGCGCGGCTGCGCGGCGGCAGTGTCGACACCCGGCGTCGCGATGAACTGATCCGGCGTTTCGAACTGGACCCGCACAAGTCCGCCCGCACCTACTCCAAGGGCAACCGGCAGAAGGTCGCCATCGTCGCCGCCTTCAGCACCGATGCCGAGTTGTACATCCTCGACGAGCCGACCTCGGGCCTGGATCCCCTGATGGAGAAGATCTTTCAACAGTGCGTCGCCGAGGTGGCCGACCGCGGCGCGGCGGTGCTGTTGTCCAGTCACATCCTCGCCGAGGTCGAGAAGCTCTGCGACAACGTCACCATCATCCGGGCCGGGCGCACCGTGCGTTCCGGGACCCTCACCGAACTGCGCCATCTGATGCGCACCACCGTCACCGCCCGCACCCGAGGCGACGGCGCCCAGTTGCACCGGCTGCCCTTCGTCCACGACTTCGCCGCACACGACGGGCAGATCAGCTTCTCGGTGGACCGTGCCGATCTCGACACCACCATGGACCGCCTCGCCGGACTCGGCATCGACGAACTCGCGGTGGCACCGGCCTCACTGGAAGACCTGTTCCTGCGCGAGTACCAGGGGGTGAGCTAGGTGAGCACCGCCGCACCGCGGACCAGCCACCGGGCCGGCGCGGCGGAGTCACCACTGACCGGCACTGCCCCACTGCTGCGGTTGGCGCTGCGCCGTGACCGTGTCCGGCTCACGATATGGCTCGGGTTGCTCACCCTGCTGATGGCGTACACCCCAGGTGCACTCGAGATGGCCTACCCGGCCGAGGAACAGCGCCTGGCCCGCATCAGCCTGATGCAGACCCCGGCCGGGATCATGATGAGCGGCCCGATGTTCGGCGGCAACGAGACCGCGCTGGGTGCCATGATCGCCAATGAACTGATGCTGACCATGATCGTTGCCACCTCGATCCTGGCCATCCTCACCATCATCAGGCACACCCGCCGCGACGAGGAAAACGGTGCCGCCGAGCTCGTGCTGTCCTCGGTGGTCGGCCGCCACGCCCGCACGGGCGCCGCGCTGATTCTGGTGGGCGCCGTCAATGCCGTTCTCACCGTCACCCTGACCGTGGCGCTTGCCGGCAACGGCTTCAGTGCCACCGACAGTGCCGCGATGAGCCTCGGTATCACCGGTGTGGCAACGGTTTTCGGCGCACTAGCGGCCGTCACCGCCCAGCTGTGGCGGCAGGCTCGCACCGCGATGGGTGCGGCGATGGGCGCCCTCGCGCTGGCCGCACTGGTGCGCGGCATCGGTGATGTCATCGACAACTCGGGCAGCGTGCTGAGCTGGTTCTCCCCCATCGCATGGGCTCAGCAGATGCGGTCCTTCGTGGACCTGCGCTGGTGGCCGCTGCTGCTGCTGATCGGGCTCACCGCAACGCTGGTGATCACCGCCGCGGTGCTGGAATCCCGGCGTCAGTACGACGACGGCATCATCGCCTCCAGCGGAGAACGTCCGGACGCGCACCCGATCCCGAACGTCTTCGTCCTGCATCTGACCCTGCAGCGCGGCCAGTTGATCGGCTGGGGCACCGGGTTGTTCCTGGCCGGCCTGGCATTCGGCTCGATGACGAAATCACTGCTGAATGCCGCGCAGCAGAACGAGTTGCTGGCGCGGATGCTCGCAGTGTCGGGCACCGACGGCGTGCACACCACCATGTCGCAGTTCCTGGCCGCCGTGGTCGGCGCCTACGTGGTGTCCGCCGTGTTGCGCACGTTCAGCGACGAGCAATCCGGTCTGTCCGAGCCGGTGCTGGCCGCCGCGGTGTCGCGTTGGCAGTGGCTGCTGACATCGGTGGCCGCGGCGCTGACCGGTGCGGCTGCACTGCTGTTCTGCGCGGGTCTGGGCAATGGTCTGGGCGCCGGCCTGTCCGTCGGCGAGCCGGCCGCCGTCTGGCGGCTGACTCTCGCCGGTCTGACCTTCCTTCCGGCCATGGCGGTCCTTGCCGCGGTCGCTGCGCTTGCCGTCGCGCTGCGCAAGCCCTGGATCGGCTGGCTGGCTGTGGCATTCGTCGTGGTGAGCCTGTACCTCGGTGCGCTGCTGCGACTGCCGCAGTGGCTGTTGGACGCCTCGCCCGTCGGGCAGACCACGGCACCCACCGATTTCCCGATCACCGCGCTGGTGACGATGCTGGCCGTCGCGACCGCCGGGACGCTGCTCGCCGGTTCGATCTATCGAACGCGGGACGCGGTATGAAGCTGATCGTGCAGACCGTCCTGGGGCTCGTCTTCTTCATCGCCGTGTTCTGACCGGCCGGCACCTTCGACTGTGCCGCAGGTGCCGGTGTGGCTCGAGCACCGACCGCCGATTGAGGTGACCCCGTTGCCCTGGATACAGTGCTGGTCATGACCGACAAAGCATGCCCGGGCAGCGGGAAGAGTTGGACGGTCGATATCGAGGGCAAACCGATCTGCCCCCGATGCCGCCGCTCGCTGGCCACCGTGGCGGGAAAGGGCCGCAAGATCAAGGATCTGCCGGCGGTGCCCCGGCACGAGAAGCCGTCCCGGGCCACCACCAGGAACAACCGCCGCCCGAACTGATCCGATCCGGCCGCGTCGGCCACATACTGAAACCATGGAGTTGCTGACCGGTTTCGGGCTGGCCACCGCGGCGGGGCTGAACGCCTACATTCCGCTGCTGGCGCTGGGACTGTTGTCGCGATACACCGAGTTGGTGTCGCTGCCCGTGGGCTGGGCCTGGCTGGAGAACGGCTGGGTGATGCTCATCGTCGGAGTACTGCTGGCCGTCGAGATCGTTGCCGACAAGATTCCGGCGCTGGACTCGGTGAACGACGCCATCCAGACGTTCGTGCGGCCGACCGCCGGTGGCATCGTGTTCGGGTCCGGCACCGCCGCGCAGACCGCCGCGGTCGCCGACCCGGGCGCATTCGCCTCATCGGGTCAGTGGATCGGCGTCGTCATCGGCATCGTCACCGCGCTGATCGTCTCGTTGACCAAATCGGCGGTGCGCCCCGTCGCCAACATCGGGTCGGCGGGGATGGCGGCCCCGGTGTTGAGCACCGCCGAGGACATCACCAGTGTGGGCCTGGTCTTCGTGTCACTGCTGCTGCCGCTGCTGGTCCTCGTCGCGCTGGCGGCCGTCGCGTTCGCGGCGTTCGGAGTGTGGCGGTGGCGAAGGCGTCGTCACCGGGATCCGGCGATGCGGTAGGCGTTGTGCCCGGAGGCCTTCGCCTCGTACATCGCCCTGTCCGCAGCGCGCAGGATGTCCTCGCCGTGGGCGGTCGAACCCGCCGCGAGGGCGATCCCGATACTCAGGCCGATACTTCCGGACCATTCGGCCACGGCCATCGGGGCGGATGCGGCCTCGATCACGCACTGCGCCAAAGCCACTGCCGATTCCAGCTGCGGCGCGTCGGTGACGTGGATGATGACGAACTCGTCGCCGCCACGTCTGGCCACCGTGTCCTGGGCACCCACACACGACACCAGCCGGTCCCCTACCGCTGCCAGCACCAGATCGCCGACATGATGGCCCAGCTCGTCGTTGACCCGTTTGAACCCGTCGAGGTCGACGCAGAGCACCGCGAACTCACCGCCGTGCTCGATCGCGGCTCCCAGCCGTTCGTAGAGCAGCGCCCGGTTCGGCAGTCCGGTCAGCACATCGTGGGATGCGTTGTGCACCAACTCCGTTTCGAATTCCTTGCGCCGCGAGGTATCGCGCACCGACACCACGTAGCCGTCCCGGTGACCGCTGCGCGGGTCTTCGGTGACCCTGACGAATGCCTCCATCCACACCCAGGACCCGTCCTTGTGGCGCTGCCGGTGCTCGGTGACGAAGCTGTCGACGTGACCGTCGCGCAGGGCGAGCATCTGCGGGACGAAATCTCCGACGTCATCGGGATGCATGTTCTCGCTGGCGCGCTTGCCCACCAGCTCATGGGCCTCATAGCCGAGCAGGGTGCGGATCGAGGGCGAGACGTAGCGGCGGACGCCGTCCAGGGTGCCCCGGATGAGCGTGTCGGCGGAGTTCTCCGCCACCAGCCGGTACAAGGCGGCGTCGGTCTCCTGCTGCAGGTACAACGCTGCCAGCCGGCCGAAATCGGCGAGTTGTTCCCGCAGATCGGTGGTGATGGCGCGGGACCCGCTGTCGGCGGCCCATAGCGCCCCGGCGATCTCGGCACCGCGCTGCAGCGGTACCGCCGCCACGAATCGGGCACCGGCAAGGGCCGGCGGTACCGGGTGCGCGATCTGCGGTGCGTCTTCGACGAACAGCTCCGATGCGGGCCAGAGCGCACGGGGGATCACGGTGTCATCGACGCACACCATCGCGTGCCGGCACGGCACGGCCGCACGCACCCGGCGGCACAGCGCGTCGAAGAACGGTGCGGCGTGGGCCGTCAGATCCAGACACCCTTGCCGACGGCGACCACGCCCCCGGCGCTGATGGAGAAGCGTTCGCGATCCTTGTCCAGGTCGACACCGACCATTTCCCCGGGGCCGACGACGACGTTCTTGTCCAGGATCGCCCGGCGCACCACCGCACCGCGGCCGATGCGGACCCCGGGCATCAACACGCTGCCCTCGACGATCGCTCCGTCGTCGATGGCCACGTTGGACGACAGCACCGAATTACGGACCGACGCCGCCGAGATGATGCTGCCCGCGCCCACCACGGACTCCTGCGCGGAGCCGCCGTTGACGAACTTGGCGGGTGCCAGGTTCTCCGAGCCGCCGCGGATCGGCCAGCGCTTGTTGTAGAGGTTGAACACCGGGTGCACCGACACCAGGTCCATGTGCGCGTCGTAGAACGCGTCCAGGGTGCCGACATCGCGCCAGTACCCGTGGTCACGCTCGGTGGCGCCGGGCACCTCGTTGTCCTTGAAGTCGTAGACCGAGGCCATCCCGTCGGCCACCAGCCGCGGGATGATGTCGCCGCCCATATCGTGATCGGAGGTGTCCTCGTCGGCGTCGGCCTTGATGGCGTCGATGAGCACCTTGGTGGTGAAGATGTAGTTGCCCATCGAGGCGAACGTCGACTCGGGATCATCGGGGGTGCCGGGCGGGTCGGAGGGCTTCTCCACCCAGCCACGGATCCGGCCCGACTCGTCGGCGTCGATGCAGCCGAAGGCCGAGGCCTCCGCCCGCGGCACCCGGATGCCGGCCACCGTCGCACCGGCGCCGCTCTCGATGTGGTGCTGCAGCATCTGCTCGGGATCCATCCGGTACACGTGATCGGCACCGAAGATCACGATGTAGTCCGGGTCCTCGTCGTAGATCAGGTTCATCGACTGGTAGATCGCATCGGCGGAGCCGGTATACCAACGCGGACCGAGTCGCTGCTGCGCCGGGACGGGGGTGATGTACTCACCCGCCAAACCCGACAGCCGCCAGTTCTGCGAGATGTGCCGGTCCAGCGAATGCGATTTGTATTGCGTCAGAACACAGATCCGCAGAAATCGCGCGTTGACGAGATTGGACAGCACGAAATCGATCAACCGGTAACCGCCGCCGAAGGGCACCGCCGGCTTCGCGCGATCCGCCGTCAATGGGTAAAGGCGCTTACCCTCCCCCCCAGCCAGGACGATTCCCAGCACATGTGGCGCTTCCCTCATGCTGCCAACCTATCTGGCCTGCGGCAGTGCGGCTAGCCAATCGCCCGATCGAAGTGCTGCAAGTCAAGGAGTTTGGGCACTCGTGCAGACGTTCGAGCGATGATCATGATTCGGGAACTGGATGAGGGGTGCGCGGCGAAGTCTCGCCGGTTACGGTGCACACCATGCGGGTGGCGATGATGTCTCGGGAGTATCCGCCGGAGGTCTACGGCGGAGCAGGGGTGCACGTGACGGAGCTCGTCGCCCAGCTGCGAAAACTGTGCGAGGTGGACGTGCACTGCATGGGTGCACCGCGCGACACCGCGATCGTCGCCGCACCCGACCCGGCATTGGCGGCCGCCAATCCGGCGCTGTCCACGCTGTCGGCCGACCTGGTGATGGCCAATGCCGCGGCCGGGGCGACCGTCGCGCACTCGCACACCTGGTACACCGGGATGGCCGGGCATCTGGCCGCGCTGCTGCACGGCATCCCGCACGTACTGACCGCGCATTCGCTGGAACCGATGCGGCCGTGGAAGGCCGAGCAGCTCGGCGGTGGGTACCGGGTGTCGTCCTGGGTGGAACGCACGGCCGTGGAAGCCGCCGATGCGGTGATCGCCGTCAGCTCCGGGATGCGCAACGACGTGCTGGCCACCTACCCCGCCCTCGATCCGGCCCGGGTGCATGTGGTGCGCAATGGGATCGACACCACGGTCTGGTTCCCGAGCCCGCCCGAAGCCGAGGGTTCGGTGCTGGCCGAGCTGGGTGTCGACCCCAGCCGCCCGATCGTCGCGTTCGTGGGCCGGATCACCCGGCAGAAGGGGGTGGCGCATCTGGTCGCCGCGGCGCACCGGTTCGACCCCGACATCCAGCTGGTGCTGTGCGCCGGCGCCCCCGACACCCCCGAAATCGCCGCGGAGATCGGCTCAGCGGTCCAGGAGCTGGCGGCCGCACGTTCGGGCGTGTTCTGGGTGCGAGAGATGCTGCCGGTCGGCAAGATTCGCGAAATATTGTCGGCGTCAACGGTTTTCGTCTGCCCTTCGGTGTATGAACCGCTGGGCATCGTGAACCTCGAGGCGATGGCCTGTTCGACGGCCGTCGTCGCCTCCGATGTGGGCGGCATTCCCGAGGTGGTCGCCGATGACGAAACCGGACTGCTGGTGCATTACGACGCCACCGACACGGTGTCCTTCGAGACGCGGCTGGCCGATGCGGTCAACGCGCTGGTCGCCGAACCGGACCGCGCACGCCGCTACGGCGAGGCCGGGCGGCAGCGCTGCATCGAAGAGTTCTCCTGGGCGCGTATCGCCGAGGAGACCCTTCAGATCTACAACCTGGTGACGAGCTAGCTGCTCGTCACGTTCTTGAGTTCGTCGCCGAGCGCGGCGGCCTCATCGGGGGTGAGCTCGACGACGAGCCGGCCTCCGCCTTCCAGTGGTACCCGCATCACGATGCCGCGCCCCTCTTTGGTCGCTTCCAATGGACCGTCACCGGTCCGGGGCTTCATCGCCGCCATCGTGTGCTCCCTCCGCATGAGCCGGCCCGCACTGAACGGACCCGATCAAGCCGGCGTCAACCGGCACAGAATTGGTACTGAACTGATCCTATTGTTCCCTATAGCGCCGCTGCGATGTGAAAAGACCCGGCGAAACGCGCGGACCGTGACCGGAAAGATAACGCTCACGCCGCCGCGGGCACCCAACACGAGGCGATGTGATCGTCGACCATCCCGGTCGCCTGCATCAGGGCATAGGCCGTTGTCGGGCCCACGAAACGAAAGCCCCGGCGCTTGAGTTCCTTGGCCATGGCCGTGGATTCCGGCGTGACCGCGGGCACCTCGGACAGTTCCGCAGGGCGGGCCCTTGCCGGCGGCGCGAACGACCACAGCAAATCGGACAGGTCGATATCGAGCTCCGCGATCGCGCGGGCGTTGTTGATGGTCGCCTCGATCTTCGCGCGGTTGCGCACGATGGCGGCATCCTCCATCAGACGGGCGATATCGCGGTCGGTGAACCGCGCGACCTTCTCGATGTCGAACCCCGCGAACGCGTGCCGAAAACCGTCGCGCTTGCGCAGGATCGTCAGCCAGGACAGACCGCTCTGGAAGGCCTCCAGACTGACCCGCTCGAACAGCGGCACCGTCCCGCGTAGCCGCTTGCCCCACTCGGTGTCGTGATACTGCCGGTAGAGCACCCCGTTGGGGCTGGAATCGGTTGGCACCCAGCCACATCGGACCTGTCCGTCATCGGCGACCGGCACGCTCATGACTCGTCCGGTCCGGCGTGCGCGGCCTCGTGGACCGCCGGCCGGTCCTCGCTGCCGTCGAGCCCGCGGGCGGCCCGCACCGCGGCCAACTCACCACGCAGCGAATCGAGTTCGGCGCCGAGGCGGTCGAGCACCCAGTCCACCTCGCTGGTCTTGTACCCGCGCAGCGTCTGGGTGAATTTGACGTCGTCGACGTCGGCTCCGGTCACTCCCGACGCCGGCAGCACGGTCGCTGTGGTGGCGCGCGGGAGCGGGGGCAACTGCTCACCGCGGCCGAACAGCACACTGCCCAGGGCAAACAACACCGTGCCGACCAGGATCAGCACCACCAGGTACATCAATATCAGCGTCACGCCTCGATACTGCCCTACCGGTGTGACACGGAAACCGCCTAGCGCGGCCGCAAGGTGTTCATCGGCGGCCGATCGGCCAGCGACACCGTGGAGGTGCGCGGGGTGTAGTCGTCACCGTCGGCGAAGAACTGCGTCAGGCCCACGCCCGAGTCGGGGATGCCGCAGCGGCTCAGCAGGGTGGCGATCACCTGCCGGCTCATCGCCGCCAGCTCGGTCAGCGGACGATTGCGATGTTCGCGCACGCCCAGGTTGACCTGAGCGATACCGTCCAGGCCCAGCCGGTCGTAGGTGTCGATCAGCAGACCGATCTCGACACCGTAGGCGGGGGCGAACGGCACCGAGGTCAGCAGCTCACGGGTGCCCGCGTACTCGCCGCCCAGCGGCTGCAGCAGACAGGTCAGCTCCGGTCGCAGTGCCGCCAACAGCGGCCGCGCGACGAGTTCGGTGACCCGCCCGCCGCCGTTCTTGTCCTCGCTGCCGCTGACCTTGAGCGGCCGCCGGTAGAACCCCTTGACCAGGTGCACGCCATCGGTGGTCAGCAGCGGGCCGAGCAGCTTGGGCACGAACATCGGATCGGGGTCGATCAGGTCCGAATCGACGAAGACGACAAGGTCGCCGGTGGTGGCGGCGAGCGAGCGCCACAGCACCTCGCCCTTGCCGGGGTGGGGCGGCACCTCGGGCAGGGCCTGCTCGCGGGTCACCACGCGGGCGCCCGCGGCGACCGCCCGGATCTCGGTGTCATCGGTCGAGCCGGAGTCCAGCACGATCAGCTCGTCGACCAGCCCGCCCAGCAGTGGGGTGATGGTCTCCACCACCGAGGCGACGGTTTCCTCCTCGTTGAGCGCCGGCAGCACCACCGAGATGGTGCGGCCCGCCTTGGCGGCGATCAGCTCCTCCACGGTCCAGGACGGCCGACCAAAGCTGTGGTCTGCCATCCAGCGGTGCCCTGACACAGCGTCAGTGTCGTTCATTGCGGTCAGTTCTGGTGTCAGCTCAGATAGCACCGTCATGCCAGTCCCCTCACCGTGCGCGTCGGCGGACGCGATCCGTGGATCGACGCGACCATCTCCAGTACGCGTCGAGTGGGTCCGACCTCATGCACCCGGAACATGGCGGCTCCGTCGGCGGCGGCCAGAGCCGTCGCCGCCAGCGTGCCCTCCAGGCGTTCGGTCAGTCCCACACCCAGAGTCTCCCCGACAAAATCCTTGTTACTCAGGGCCATCAGGACAGGCCATCCCGTGTTTACAAGATCTTTCACGTGGCGCAACAAACTAAGACCGTGGTAAGTGTTCTTCCCGAAATCATGGGTCGGATCGATCAAGATCGCGTCCCGCGCCACCCCCACCGACACGGCATGTTCGGCGGCAGCGGTCACTTCGGCGATCACATCGTCGACCACACCGCGTTCGCTGATGCCGTAATTGACCCGGAACGGCCGGGTCCGCGGGACCGCCCCGCCGGTGTGTGAGCAGACCAGTCCGGCGCCGAACTCCGCGGCGACCTCCGGCAGACCGGGATCCGCGCCCGCCCAGGTGTCGTTGATGAGGTCCGCGCCCGCCGCACAGGCCTGCTTGGCCACCGTCGCGCGCCAGGTGTCCACGCTGATCAGCTGATCGGGGTAGGCGCCGCGCAGCCATTCGATGAACGGCACCACCCGCGCGATCTCCTCGTCGGCGTCCACGGTGTTGCCGGGGCCCGCCTTCACCCCGCCGATGTCGATGACGTCGGCACCGTCGGCGATCTTGCGGTGGGCGGCCTCCATGGCGGCCTCGTCGGTGAATGTGGCCCCGCGGTCATAGAAGGAATCCGGCGTGCGGTTGACGATCGCCATGATCAGCGCACGATCGCCGGCCACGGGGCGGCCCAGCCACGTCGATTTCCCGTCGCTTCGCTCGCCCCGGCCCGTCGACTGCACGCTGTCCAGGCTAGCGCTCAGCGGTTTCGGCGTGATTTGTTGCGCTGACCGCAGCGGATCACGCCGAAGCCGCTCAGGACTCGGGGCGCTTGCCGTCCTTGACCTCGTCGGCGTACTCCGGATAGAAGGGCACGTAACCCTCCTGGCGGCCGGCCAGCACGTAGAGGGGGTCCTCGATGTCCTCGCCGTATCCCTGCTTGCGCAGTTCGACCTTCTGGCTCTTGAACGTGGAGGTGTGCGCCAGCTCCGGCACGATCCGCACGAACAGCGGCACCGCATAGGGCGGCAGGTGCGCGTAGGCGGTCCGTGCCAGGCCGGCCCCGTCGAACTCGGCGCCGGACTTGAGCTGCAGCGCCACCATGCCCGCGCGGCCACCGGCACCGGGCACCTCGACGCCGAACACGGTGGCCTCCTCCACCTGCGCATCGCCGGACAGGCCGGCCTCCACCTCGGTGGTCGCGACGTTCTCGCCCTTCCACCGGAAGGTGTCGCCGAGCCGGTCGGCGAAGGCGGCGTGCCCGAAACCCTGGGACCGCATCAGGTCCCCGGTGTTGAACCAGACGTCGCCGTCCTTGAAGGCGTCCCGCACGAGCTTCTTCTCGGACGCCGACTTGTCGGTGTAACCGTCGAACGGCTGGAAGCTGCTGACCTTGGACAGCAGCAGGCCGGGCTGGCCGCGCTTGACCTTGCGCAGCCGGCCGTCCGCAGCGCGTGCGGGTTCCCCGGTGTCGAGGTCGTATTCGACGTATGCCACCGGGCTGGGGCAGATGCCGGTCGACTTGGAAACATTGAATACGTTGACGAAAGCCGTGTTTCCCTCGCTGGCTGCGTAAAACTCGCAGACCCGGCCGATGCCGAAGCGTTTGGTGAACTGGTCCCAGATGGCCGGGCGCAGCCCGTTGCCGACGATGACCCGCACCTTGTGGGCGCGGTCGTTCGGCTTGGGCGGCTGGTTGAGCAGGTATCCGCAGATCTCGCCGATGTAGACGAACGCGGTGGCCTCGTGGCCGATCACCTCGTCCCAGAACCGCGACGCGGAGAACGACTTGCCCAGGGCGAGTGACGCTCCCGCGTTCAGCGCCGAACCGACCGACACCGTCAGCGCGTTGTTGTGATAGAGCGGCAGGCAGCAGTAGAGGGTGTCGTTGCTGTTCAGGCGCAGGCCGAGACCGCCGAATCCGGCCAGCGCGCGCAGCCAGCGGTAGTGGGTCATCACACTGGCCTTGGGCATTCCGGTGGTGCCCGAGGTGAAGATGTAGAACGCCTTGTCCTTGGCCAGCACCGCCGCCGTGGCGGCCGGGTTGGTGGTGGGCGCGGTGGTGGCGGCCTGGCGCAATTCGTCCAGGGTGACCAGGCCTTCGGTTTCCACGCCGCTCTCGGTGATCGGTTCGACCAGGTCGGCTTCGGCGACGACGGCCTTGGCGTTCAGCAGGCCGATGCTGTGGGCCAGCACGTTGCCCCGCTGGTGGTAGTTGAGCATGCCGGCGGTGGCCCCGCATTTGACGGTGGCCAGCATCAGCAACACCGAGTCCGGGGAGTTGCGCAACATGATGCCGACGACGTCGGCATGGCCCACGCCCCTGGCGGCCAGCACCGCGGCGTAGCGGTTGACGGTCTCGTTTGCCTGCCGGTAGGTGATCGTCTGGTCCTCGAACTTGAGGAATACCCGGTCGCCGTACTGCGCGGCACGGTCCTGGAAGACCTTGCCGATCGATGTCTTGGCCGTGGGCCGGGCACCCATCCCGGTGACCACACCCCGCACGATCGCCGGCGCGTCCATCAGCAGCCCCGGGATCTTGGTGGCGATATCGAGCAGGCCGACGCTGGTACGCGTTGTGTCGTCACTCATGGCCGTCAAGCCTAGTGACTGGGGCTACAGGCGCTGAGAGCCGTCTCAACATCGGTGACGAGCACCAGCCGGTCCAGCGCACGTTCGCCGACGTAGCCGGTGTCGACCAGGCCCCGCAACCAGCTCAGCAGCCCGTCGTAGTGCCCGAACGGGTCCAGCATGACGATCGGTTTGTCATGCATGCCGAGGTAGCCCGCGGTCCAGGCTTCGAAGAATTCCTCCAGGGTGCCGATCCCCCCGGGCAGGGCAATGAACGCGTCGGCGCGATCCTCCATCACCTGCTTGCGTTCCCGCATGGTGTCGGTGACCACCAGTTCGTCGGCGGCGATGTCGGCGAGTTCACGGTGCACGAGGGCTTTGGGGATGACGCCGACGGTGCGTCCGTTGCGCTGCCGGGCCCCGTCGGCCACCGCGCCCATCGCCGAGACGTTGCCGCCTCCGGAGACCAGCGTCCAGCCGCGGTCGGCGATCGCGCGGCCCACGTCGGTGGCGAGTTCGAGCAGTTCAGAGTGCGTCGGGCCGGACGCGCAGTACACGCAGACCGCCCATGGGCTGGTTTCGGACACAGTGGAGAACGTACCGCCGGTTTCGCCGTGGCCGGATGGCCGCCCGCCATACACTGCGGCTGTGCCTGAGCCGTCGAGCGACGCTGCTGCGGACGCGCTGGGCCGCGCGGATCTCGGCGCCGCCGAGACGCTGGCCCGGGCGGCATTGGCCGAGAGCGGATCGCTGTCCGCCCGGCTGACGTTGGCACAGGCCCTGGCCTGGCAGGGCCGCGGCCACGAGGCCGACACGGTGCTCGCCGAGGTCGACCCCGGCTCGCTGGACGAGGCCGACCTGATCGCGTGGGCGCTGCCCCGGGCGGCCAATCAGTTCTGGATGCTCGACGAGCCCGAGCAGGCCACCGCCTTCCTGCGCGCGACCCGCGCCCGGCTGCGTTCCGCGACGACCGTCGACGCGTTGCTGAGCACCTTCGCCATGAACGCCGGCAGCCTGCAGCGCGCGCTGGACCTCGCCGGCTCCGTGCTCTCGACACCGGACGCCGACCATCGGGCGATCGGCTGGGCGGCGTCGGCGGCAGCGCTGTCATCGGCCCGGATGGGTGCGTTCTCCGCGGTGGACGCCCTGGCCGCGCAGGCCATCGAGTCCGGCAATCCCGGGCTGCTGCGGTTCACCTCCGCCTTCGGGCAGACCACGGCGCTGGTCCTGCGCGGCGAACCGGAGCGCGCCGAGGCGCTGGCCCGTGACCTCGTGGCCGGTGCGCCACCGTCGCGGGCGATCGGGCAGCTGCTGGTGGCCGACGTGCTGCTGATCCGTGGTGCCCTCGACGAGGCGGTGTCGTTGTTGCGGGAGTCTGCGGCTGCGCTGGCGGTGACCGGATACTCGTGGGGGCCGCTGGCGTGGATGCTGCTGGCTCAGGCACTCGGTCAGCAGGGGCTGGCGGTCGATGCGGCCAAGGCGCTGTCGCGCGCGGAGTCCCGCCACGGATTGAAGTCGATGCTCTTCGCCCCGGAGTTGGCGCTGGCCCGGGCCTGGACCTGCGCGGCGCGACGGGATCCGGTGGGAGCGGTCGCGGCGGCGCGCGAAGCGGCCCGTGCCGCATCGCGTGGCGGTCAATCCGCGGTGGCGGTGCGCGCACTGCACGACGCGGTTCGCCTGGGCGATGCCCGCGCGGCCGATACCCTCGCCGCACTCGAATTGGATTGCGTGTTCGCTCGTTTGACACTCGAGCATGCGCAAGCACTGACAGCCGGCGATGAGGCCGGGCTCGCCTCGGTTGCCAAAAGTTACGCCGAGCGCGGTTATTCGAGAACGACATCCCGCACAGAATCCCAATTGCCGCCGCTCACATAGTGATTGGCGCCGGGCCAACTCACGCACCGGTACGCCTGCTCGCTTAGGATCAACGCAGCAAGGATGGCGACCGGGGGTCAGATGGGCGCGCGTGATCGTTTGCCGACGGCAAGGTCGAGGGTTCGTCAGGCGCTGAGCCCCGGGGCACCGCAAACCGCCCGATCGGGCCTGCGAACTGCTCGCCTGCGACAACCGCAGACCCCGGGCCGGACCGCAAGCCGGCCCCGTTGGACGCGCCACGTCGCACATCGGCCTGCCGGCCGCCGAGCGCGCGTCGGCACCTCGGCGTGCCGATCGCCCCGGGGCAACGCTATTGTGACGGCGACGTCAATTATGTGTCGGCGGTCACAGTGACTGTCCCCCAGTGTGCAGGGTCACAGAGAGAGGTTGTCGGCATCAACGAGAAACGCCTCGACATCCAGGGCATGCGGGCCGTCGCGGTGCTGCTCGTCGTGCTCTTTCATGCCGAGATCCCCGGGTTCGGTGGCGGCTATGTCGGCGTCGACGTCTTCTTCGTCATCTCCGGCTTCCTCATCAGCACACATCTGCTCAAATCCCTGCGTGATGACGGCCGGGTCGGGTTCGGCGAGTTCTACGCCCGCCGCGCCCGCCGCCTGCTTCCTGCCGCTTTCGTCGTCATCATCGCCACCGTGCTGGCCGCCCGACTGCTGGTGTCACCGATCCAGTTCGGCTACGTGATCAAGGACGCGATCGCCGCGACCTTCTACATCCCCAATCTCTGGTTCGCCTACAACGCCACCGACTACCTCGCCGAGAAGACACCGTCGCTGTTCCTGCACTACTGGTCCCTGGGGGTCGAGGAACAGTTCTATCTGCTGTGGCCGGTGCTGCTGGCGATCCTGTTCCGGTTCTTCACGGCGCGCTGGACGCTGGCGATCGCGATGTCGGCGCTCGTCGTCGTGTCCTTCGCGGTCTGCCGGTACTCCACCACCTACGCCCAACCCGACGCGTTCTTCCTGCTACCCGCTCGCGTGTGGGAGTTCGGGCTCGGCGCACTGGTGGCACTCGCCCTGCTCGACGGACGAAAGCTGTTCGCACCCCGCATCGCAGCTGCACTGGGGTGGGTCGGACTGATCGCGATCATCGGCGCCGCCGTGGTGTTCACCACCAAGACCGTCTACCCGGGCTCGGCGGTGGCGATCCCCGTTCTGGGTGCCGCCCTGCTGATCGCGGCGGGCACCGCGCCGGGCGGACCGGCGGCCATGCTGAGCGTGCGACCGGTCACCTGGATCGGCGACATCTCCTACTCCCTGTACCTCGTGCACTGGCCGGTACTGATGCTGCCGGTCGCCGCCGGCGCCTACATGGAACACCTGCCGATGTGGGCGCGCATCGCGCTCGCCATGGGCTGCGTGCCGCTGGCGTGGCTGCTCTACACCTACGTGGAGATACCCGGTCAGCGCATCGGTTGGCTCACCACATCGCGGCCGCGCCGCACGCTCGGTGTGGCAGCCGCCGCGATGGCGACCGTCGTCGTGACAGCCGTGACCGCCGGTGTGGTCGTCCAGTCCAGGCTGGACAACGGCCGGCCCGCCGAGCCGATCGTGCTCAGCGCCAGTCCGGCGGGCACCGGGTACGTTCCGGCCAATCTGGTCCCCACGCTGGCCGAGGCGGACAACGACCATCCCGTCCTCTACGACAACGGATGTCACCGCAATCTGAGCCAGACCGACCTCGCCGACTGCGTCATCGGGCCCAACCCGGCCGCGCCACGCGTGGTGTTGTTCGGCGATTCCCACGCCGCGCAGTGGTATCCGGCGCTGCGACCGCTCGCCGAAAGCGGCGAGGTGCGGCTGGAGGCGCACACCAAGAGCGGCTGCCCGGCCGCGCCGCCACCCGATATCGCCTCGACCAGCTGCCCGACCTGGGTCGAGAACGTGGCCGACCGGCTCACCGCAGACCCGCCGGCACTGGTGGTACTCGGCAATTTCGGCAAGCTCTACGTCACCGACGAGGAGAACCGCGGACAGCGCTGGCGGGAAGCACTGACCGCGGCGATCGAACGGCTGCCCGCCCGGTCGCATCTGGTCCTGCTCGCCGATACCCCGTCCACCGGAACGACACCCTCGATCTGCCTGGCCCGCTTCACCGATGACGCCGACTACTGCGGGCTCGACAGGACCGAGGCGCTGGACTCCGAGCTGCGGGCCGTGGAACGCGCCGTCGCGGAGAAATACGACAACGTGTCCTATCTCGACTTCACCGAATTGTTCTGCAATGCCACCATGTGCCCCAGCGTCATTGGCGACACACTGGTGTACCGGGACGGCAGCCACATCACGACGGAGATGAGTCGGGTGCTCTCGGGCGCGTTCATCGCCGCGGCGGAAAGCTACCTGCGCCCGCCCGCGACGGGCCCGACGCCGCCGCGCCAGGACATCCTCACCATGTTCAAGGGCACCAGGCCCGCGCCGCTTCGGCCGGTGGGCGTCAACTGAGGTAATTCGCTCGCGCCCAACATGTCTGAAGTGTTCAGCCAACCCGGCGTCAGGCCACAGTGAGCCACAAGTTTGCCGCCCTACTGTGAACGTTGGCAGAAGGAGCAGGCGATGAGACGCATTGCAGTGGCCGCAGCAACGATCGCCGTGACAGCCGGTGTGCTCTTCACCGCGGCACCTGCCCAGGCCGACGAACCGGACACCACGTCGGAGACGTCCAGCACCAAGGTGATTCACCACCGGTTCCAGTTGCACTACCTGGACCGTGACCCGCACATGGCGCCCCGAGGCATGACGCACAGCGTGCGGCACGCGCACCGCCCGGGCAGCGGGTAGGCGACCTGTTCGCCCGACGCGTCGAGCGCGTTGCGGTACGGTTGTGACGGTTGACAACTGGCAGCAATGCCATGAAGGCGGTCATCACGGTCGAGGGGACGGCTGGGGCGACGCGCACGGTAGCCACGTGGACCTGGGGGCAGGCGTTGAAGAGAAAAACCATGACGACGGGGGCCGTCGTGACCGCCATCGGCGCGCTCATACTCGTCACACCGTATCGGCCGAAGGACTGGGCCTCCCGCCGCTACGCGTGGGATCCGAGTGCCCGCGAATATCACGGGCCCCGTTCGAGTTCCTGAAGCTGCGCACACGCAGGGAGTGTGCTGCGGCGACACCGCGGGGCCAAAGTCTTCCGCGCGGCCCGGCGCGGCCGCCACCCGGGCCGTTGCCCCGTGCGCCGAAAGTTCCGCCCGACACGCCCACACGCCGGCCATAGAATTGGCTGCGAACGACAGGGGCCGACACATGACCGATCCACTCTTCGTCCAGACCGATGGCGTGCGGAACCACTCAGCACTGCACTCCCAGGTGGTCTCCGGGCTCTCCGGGCTGACCGGCACCGAGGGCACCGGCGTGCAGAACAGTCACGGCGCCATCGCCTCGTCCGTGAGCGGCGCGCTGACCGATGTCCTCGGCGGGCGCGGCAGCACCCTGAGTGTCACATCGACCTCCGCCGCCACCATCGCCGATCTGCTGCAGAAGGCGGCCCGCGCGTACGCCGCGGGCGACGAGGATGGCGGCTCCCGCCTGCAGGCGGCGGCCGCGGCGCTGGAAGGCCAGCGCGGGCCGGGCGGCGCAGCCCCCGGGATAGCCGGCGCCGCCGGACCGAGCGTCCCCGCTGCCGGTGGCGCCGCCGACATGACGGGGCAGATGGGCCAGATCATGGGTCAGGTCGGCCAACAGGTCGCCCAGTTGGTCCAGTCCCTCACCGCCCCGCTGGCCGGCCTGGCCCAGGGCCTGCAGCAGGTGCCACAACAACTCATGCAGGGCATTGCCCAGGGCGCGCAGGCGGCGCAGGCGACCGAGCCCGAGGAGAGCGAGAAGCCCGAGGGCGAACGCGACGCCGAGTCCGAGCACGACGACAAACCCGACAAGCGCGAGAAGGCCGAACCGGCCTCGGTCCAGCAGGCACCGGCAGCCCAGAGCTCCCCGGCGGGTCCCGCGCCCATCGAGACGACCCCGCCGGCCCGGCCGGCGCCGACCCGCCCGCAGGTCGACTAGGTCGCCGCCAACGCTCCGCCGGCCAGCAGCAGACTGCGCTGGACACCGATATCGGCCAGGAAGCTCTCATCGTGGCTGACCACCACGAACGCACCGCGGTAGGCGTTCAGGGCCGACTCCAGCTGGGCGACGCTGGACAGGTCCAGGTTGTTGGTCGGCTCATCCAGCAGCAGCAGTTGGGGCGCCGGCTCGGCGAACAGCACACAGGCCAGTGTGGCGCGCAGACGTTCGCCACCCGAGAGCGCACCGATCGGGAGGTCGACCCGCTCACCTCGGAACAGGAACTGCGCCAACAGATGCCGGCGCCGGGTCACCGACAACCCGGGCGCGTAGGCCGCCAGGCAATCGGCGACCGACGCCTGTTCGTCGAGCAGATCCAGCCGCTGGGACAGATACGCGATGCGACCGCCACCGCGCTGCAGCCGCACCGGCGTCGGGCTGCAGGTCACCGGAGATGATCCGGAGCAACGTCGACTTGCCCACCCCGTTTGCACCTGTCAGCGCGAGCCGCTCCGGACCGCGAATGTCGATATCGAGACCGGTGAACACCCTTGACCCCAACCCAGATCCGGTGAACACCACCCGGCCGGCAGGCACCTCTGTACCGGGCAGATCCAGGGCCAGCACATCGTCATCGCGCAGCGCCCGCTCGGCATCAGCGAGCCGGTCGCGGGCGTCACCGACCCGCCGGGCGTGCACATCGTCGGCCTTGGCGGCCGACTGCTGAGCGTCCCGTTTCAGCTTGCCGGCAACGATTTTCGGCAGGCCTGCGTCCTTGAGATTGCGCTTGGCGGTCGACGCCCGCTTGTCGGCTCGCTCACGCGCCTGCTGCATCTGCTGCTTGTGCCGTTTGAGTTCCTGCTCGGCGTTGCGGATATTGCTCTCGGCGACTTCCTGGGCGGCCTGCACCGCCACCTGGTAATCGCTGAATCCGCCGCCATAAAGCGACACCTCGCCGGCCCGCAACTCGGCGATCGCGTCCATCCGGTCGAGCAGTACCCGGTCGTGGCTGACCACCAGCAGGCATCCTGAAAAGTCCTCCAGTGCACCGTAAAGCCGTTGTCGAGCAACGGTATCCAGATTGTTGGTGGGCTCGTCGAGCAGTAGCACGTCGGGGCGGCGCAACAGCTGTGCCGTCAGCCCCAGCGACACCACCTGCCCACCCGAGAGCGTCGACAACGGGCGGTCCAGCTCCAGATCCAAACCGAGCCGATCCAGCTCTGCGCGGGAGCGTTCCTGGATGTCCCAGTCCTCACCGATGGCGGCGAACACGGCGTCACTGGCGTCCCCGGCCGCCAGCGCGTCCAGCGCGGCGACCACGGGAGCCACCCCGAGCACATCGGACACGGCGTGCTCGCCCAGGAAAGGCAGATTCTGCGGCAGGTAGCCGAGCACCCCGTCGACCACCACCGCACCGGCCGAAGGTGTGAGTTCGCCGGCGATCAGCCGCAGCAGCGTGCTCTTGCCGGCGCCGTTGGGGGCCACCAGCCCGTGCCTGCCACGCCCGAAGGAGCAGGACAGATCCGTGAACACCGGGGTGTCATCGGGCCACTGGAACGAAAGATGGGAACAGACAACAGACATGCGGGAACTCCACAGTGAGGAGAGGTTTTCCAGGACGACAGAGGAGATCTCGGGACTTACCCGGAGATGTCGTCGATTCCCAGCACGTGCACCATGCTACCGAATCCGGTCAAGCGGTTAAGTAGGCCCGCAACGTCGCGGTGGTCGCGGTGATCGCCGCAATGTCGACGTGCTCGTCGACCTTGTGCGCCAGGTTCGGATCCCCCGGCCCGTAGTTGACCGCGGCGATGCCCAGTGCGGCGAACCGCGACACATCGGTCCAGCCGTACTTGGCGCGCACCTGTCCCCCGGCCGCGGCCACCAGCGCGGCGGCCGCGGGGTTGGCCAGGCCGGGCAGCGCTCCCGCGGCGGCATCGGTGACCTGCAGGGACACGTCCAGCCCGGCCAACACCTCGTGCACGTGCGCGACCGCCTGCTCGACGCTGCGGTCGGGCGCGAACCGGAAGTTGACCGTCACCGTCGCCGCATCCGGGATGACGTTGCCGGCGATACCGCCGTCGATGCGCACCGCCGAGAGTCCCTCGCGGTACACGCACCCGTCGATGTCCACGCTGCGGGCCTGGTACCGCGACAGCCGATCGAGCACGGCGCCCAGCTTGTGAATGGCATTGTCGCCCAGCCAGGATCGCGCAGAGTGAGCCCGGGTGCCGGCCGCGCTCGCGACGATCCGGATGGTGCCCTGGCAGCCCGCCTCGATGAACCCGCCGGACGGCTCGCCCAGGATCGCGACGTCGGCGGCCAGCCAGTCCGGCAGCTCGCGCTCGATACGGCCCAACCCGTTGGCGCTGGCCTCGATCTCCTCACAGTCGTACATGACCAGGGTCAGGTCGTGGGCGGGCTCGGCGATGGTGGCGGCGAGGTGCAGGAACACCGCATCGCCGGACTTCATGTCCGAGGTGCCGCACCCGTACATCCGGCCGTCTTCGACGCGGCTGGGCAGGTTGTCGGCGGCGGGCACGGTGTCGGTGTGCCCGGCCAGCAGGACCCGCGATCCCCGGCCCAGGTGGGTGCGGGCCAGCACCGCGTCACCGTTGCGGATGACCTCGAAATGCGGCGCCTGCTCGCGCAGCGCCGCCTCGATCTCGGCGGCGATGCGCTGCTCGTGGCGCGACTCACTGGGGATGTCCACCAACGCGGCGGTCAGTGCGATCGGATCGGCGCGCAGGTCTAGCCCCATGGTCATCGAGGCTAGTCCGGTGGGCAGGAGCGAAGCGACCGGGGGATTTGGTGCAGTAACCTTGCCCAACGTGACTGCTGCATCTGGCTTCGGCCTGGCCACCATCGCCGCCGACGGAACTGTCCTGGACACCTGGTTCCCCGCTCCCGAGCTGACCGGCGGCGGGGTCTCCGGGACCACGAGACTGTCGGTCACCGAGCTGACGGACAACCTGGCCGACCTCACCGGCCCGGACACCGACCGCGATGTCGAGGTCGTCGCGGTGCGCACCACCATCGCCTCGCTGGACGACAAACCCGTCGACACCTTCGACGCCTACCTGCGACTGCATCTGCTGTCGCATCGGCTGACCGTCCCCCACGAGGCCAATCTGGACGGCATCTTCGGGCTGCTGGCCAACGTGGTGTGGACCAACTTCGGTCCCGCCGCGGTCGAGGGCTTCGAGCTGGTACGCGCCAAGCTGCGCCGCCGTGGGGCCGTCACGGTGTACGGCATCGACAAGTTCCCGCGGATGGTCGACTACGTGACCCCGACCGGCGTGCGCATCGCCGACGCCGACCGTGTCCGTCTGGGCGCGCACCTGGCGCCGGGCACCACCGTCATGCACGAGGGCTTCGTCAACTTCAACGCCGGGACGCTGGGCACCTCCATGGTGGAGGGCCGCATCTCGGCCGGTGTGGTGGTCGGTGACGGCTCCGACGTCGGGGGCGGCGCGTCGATCATGGGCACCTTGTCCGGTGGCGGCAAGGAGGTCATCTCGGTGGGCAAGCGCTGCCTGCTGGGCGCCAACGCCGGGCTGGGCATCTCGCTGGGCGACGACTGCGTCATCGAAGCGGGCCTGTATGTCACCGGCGGCACCAAGGTCAGCACCGCCGACGGGCAGACCGTGAAGGCCAAGGATCTGTCCGGTTCGAACAATCTGCTGTTCCGCCGCAACTCGCTGTCCGGGGCGGTCGAGGTGGTCAACCGTGACGGCACCGGCATCACACTGAACGACGCGCTGCACGCCAACTGACGGCGAAAGCTACTCCGGGGCGAGGATGCAGAACTCGTTGCCCTCGGGATCGGCCAGCACCACCCAGCTCTGCTCGCCCTGACCGATGTCCACCCGGCGCGCGCCCCGGGCGAGCACCCGGTCGACCTCGGCCTGCTGGTCCTGCGGCGTGAAGTCCAGGTGCAGCCGGTTCTTGACCACCTTGTCGTCGGGGACGGCGAGGAACAACCATTCGGGGCCGTGCCCCGGCGGCGGGGTCAGCACCACATCGCCGTCGGCATCGGTGTGGTGCGGCCATCCGAGCACCTCGGCCCACCACGCTCCGAGCGCCTCGGGATCGTGGGCGTCGACGCAGATCTGGGTCAGCCTCAACATGGGTCGACTCCCCGTGTCACCAGTTCCTTCTTGAGCACCTTGCCCATCGCGTTGCGCGGCAGGCTTTCCACGATGCGCACCTCCCTGGGCCTCTTGTGCACCGAAAGTTGTTCGGCGACAAACTGGATCAGCAGATCGGGATCCGCGTCGCCGACGACGAAGGCCACGATCCGCTGCCCCAGGTCGTCATCGGGCACGCCGACCACTGCCGCCTCGTCCACCCCGGGATGCCCCAGCAGCACGGTTTCGATCTCGCCGGCGCCGATCCGGAACCCACCCGATTTGATCAGGTCGACCGATGCGCGCCCGACGATGCGGTGCATACCGTCGGCGTCGATCACCGCGACATCACCTGTGCGGTACCAGCCTTCGGCGTCGAAGGCCTCGGCCGTCGCGTCGGGCCGGTTGAGGTATCCGCTGAAGTTCGTCGGGCTCTTCACCTGGAGCTGCCCGATGGATTCCCCGTCGTGCGGGACGGGCTGACCCTCGTCGTCGACCAGCCGGGTCTGCACGCCGGCCACCGGCAGACCCACCCAGCCCGGCCGGCGTTCCCCGTCGGCCCGGGTGCTGATGGTGATCAGAGATTCTGTGCTGCCGTATCTCTCGACCGGCGCGTGCCCGGTCAGCTTCACCAGATCCTCGAATACGGGCGTCGGCAGCGCCGCACTGCCCGACACCAGCAGCCGCGCCGAGGCCAGCGCTCGGGCGGCATCGGGGTCGGCGGCGATGCGTGACCACACCGTCGGCACCCCGAAATACAGCGTGCCTGCCGCCTCGGCATAGGCCTGCGGTGTCGGCTTCCCGGTGTGTACGAACCGGTTTCCGATGCGCAGCGAACCCAGCAATCCGAGCACCAGCCCGTGCACATGGAACAACGGCAGACCGTGCACCAGGGTGTCGGCGGCCGTCCAGTCCCAGGCCTGGGCCAACGCGTCGATATCGGCGGCGATGGCGCGCCGACTGATCGTGACGCCCTTGGGCAGCCCGGTGGTGCCGGAGGTGTACATGATCATGGCCGTCGCTTCGGGGCGCGGCTCGGCGTAGCGGTGCCAGGACCGGGCGTGCATCCGCACCGGAATATGCGGTAGCCCTTGGCTTTCGGCGGGTAGCTCGCCGAGCCAGGCCTGTACGCCGGAATCGTTGAGCAGGTGCGCCCGCTCGGTGGCCCCGACATCGGCGGGCACCGGCACGAACGGCACACCGGCGATCAGGCATCCGATGACCGCCAGCACCGTCGTCGCGGTGGGTGTGGCCAGGATCGCGACCCGCTGCGCCCGCGCGACACGTTCGGCCACCGACGTGCCCGCCCCCACCAGGTCACTGCGGCTCAGCGACACACCGTCGATACGCACCGCGTCGGCCAGGTCGTGCCCGGCGGCCACGGCGGCCGGGTCCAGCGAGGTCAGCAACACCGTAGACATTCTTGCGAGGCTACCCTTGCGCCATGTCACCGATCGAGCGGATGTCCAGTCGTGAGGTCTACCGCAACAGCTGGATGACGGTGCGCGAGGACGCGATCCGGCGTCCCGACGGCAGCCACGGCATCTACGGCGTGATCGACAAGCCCACCTACGCGCTGGTGGTCGCGCGCGACGGTGATCTGTTCCATCTCGTCGAGCAGTACCGCTACCCGATCGGGTTGCGGCGCTGGGAGTTCCCGCAAGGTACCGCCCCGGACCGGGCCGATCTGGAACCGCTCGAACTGGCGGCCCGCGAACTCCGCGAGGAGACGGGGCTGCGGGCGGACTCGCTGGTCCGGCTCGGGCAACTCGATGTCGCGCCGGGGATGAGCAGCCAGCGCGGGTGGGTGTTCCTGGCGACCGGGCTGACCCAGGGCGAGCACGAGCGCGAGCACGAAGAGCAGGACATGCACAGCGCCTGGTTCACCGGCGCGCAGATCGAACAGATGATCCGTGACGGCGACATCACGGATGCGCAGACGATCGCCGCGTGGACGATGGTGACGCTGGCCGGACGCGGCTGAAACTCGTTCACCGTCACAATGTGGTCTCTAATTGACGCAGCAGACATGACGATCAGCGGTTTTGTCATCACCCCCCGCTACCTTGAGGTCAGCTGATCTTTTTGACTGAATAGGGAAAGGGATGTTGGTCCGTCGACTGTGCACTGCGTTGGCAGCCGTCCTGGTGGCCGGCCTCGCACCCATGCCCTCTGCCGCCGCGGTCGGCCAGGGGTGGAACGGCCGGTACAACGTCGTGACCTATGCATCGCAGAAGAACGGCACCAGCGTCGCCGCCCGCCAGGCCGAGGGCGATCTCAGCGCCGTCTACACGTTCTCCACGGCCTGCGCCGGCAGCGCCTGTGTCGCCACCGTGCTGGACGGGCCCGCGCCGTCGAACCCGACGATTCCGCAGCCGCAGCGCTACAAGTGGACCGGCGAGAAGTGGACCTTCGCCTACAACTGGCAGTGGGAGTGCTATCTCGGGGACAGCACTCCGCGGGTGTTCAGCCCGGCGCAGTCCTGGGTCAGCTACACACCCCAGGCCGACGGGACCCTGCAGGGCAGCTGGTACACCGACATCCTCAGCGGGCCCTGCCGTGGCAACGTGCTGATGCCGGCCGCGGCGTTCCCCGCGCCATAGGGCCGTAATACGTCGGTCATCTCGGGGGAAACCCTGCGAAACGTCGCTCTCCCAGGATGACGGGATGGCAGCGCCCACGCCCACGGTCCGCCCGGTCGACGAAGTCCCGCCGCTGAAACGACTGCTGCCACTTGGTATCCAGCACGTGCTGGCGATGTATGCCGGCGCGGTCGCGGTACCGCTGATCGTCGGTGGGGCGATGGTCGGCGCCGGCCAACTCGAGCAGTCCGACATCGTGCACCTGATCATGGCCGACCTGTTCGTGGCCGGGATCGCGACGATCATCCAGTCAGTGGGCTTCTGGCGCTTCGGTGTTCGGTTGCCGCTGATGCAGGGCGTCACGTTCGCCGCGGTGGGCCCGATGATCACCATCGGCATCAATCACGGCATCACCACCATCTACGGATCGGTGATCGCGTGCGGTCTCTTCATGATGCTGCTCGCCCCGGTGTTCGGGAAACTGATCCGGTTCTTCCCGCCCCTGGTGACCGGCACCATCATCTTGATCATCGGCGTCTCGCTGATGCGGGTGGCTGCGGGCTGGTTCGGCGGCGGCAACGCCGCCGGCCCGGACTTCGGCTCGCCGACGGCGATCGGGCTGGGATTCTTCACCCTGGCGACGATCATCGTCATCGAGCGGTTCGCGCCCGAGGCGATGCGCCGGGTGTCGATCCTGCTCGGTCTGCTCATCGGCACGATCGTGGCGGTCCCGTTCGGCCTCGCCAACTGGGAGCACATGGGTGACTACAACTGGGTCGGCTTTGTCACCCCGTTCCAGTTCGGTACCCCGACGTTCGAGATCAGCTCGATCATCGCGCTGCTCATCGTGGGCATCGTGATCATGACCGAGACCACCGGCGATATCGTCGCGGTGGGTGAGATCGTCGAGGAGAAGATCACCCCGCGCAAGCTCGCCGACGGTCTGCGCGCCGACGGCCTCGGCACCGTCATCGGCGGCATCTTCAACACGTTCCCGTACACCGCGTTCGCCCAGAACGTCGGGCTGGTGGCCATCACCGGCGTGCGGACCCGGCACGTGGCGACGGTCGCCGGGATCATCTTGATCCTGCTCGGACTGCTACCAAAGATGGCCGCCGTCGTCGAGGGCATCCCGCTGCCGGTGCTCGGTGGCGCCGGGGTGGCCCTGTTCGGCATGGTGGCCGCCAGCGGCGTCCGGACGTTGACCAAGGTGACGTTCACCAACACCAACATCCTGGTGGTGGCGATCTCCGTCGGGGTGGCGATGCTGACCGAGGCCAAGCTGTACTACACCGACCGCACGCTGGGAGACACCCCGGTGAACGTCTCGCTGGACCTCTACCACCAGTTCCCGGACTGGTTCCAGACGATCTTCCATTCCGGGATATCGGCGGGCGCGCTCGCCGCGATCCTGCTGAACCTGCTGCTGAACAGCCGCGGCGCCGACACCGACTCCGATGAACTGTCCGCGCACGACGCTCCCCGGGGTGCGCTGCCCGATCCGTTGGACGCCCTGCGCGCCGCGGACCCGTCGACACCGCCGCAGCGCCTTCGCCAACTCGCCGAGGACCGACCCGAGCTACGCACCATCATCGTCACCAACCCGTCCACGGACCGCCAGACGTGTGCGTGGATCCGCGATCAGGGCGACGAGCAGGTGGCCACGGTGTGCCAGAAATGGGACGAGGTCACCGAGGGCAGGTTCTCCACCCGCGGCGGCTGACCGCCCTCGAACACCACTCGTTTCCGGACACGGCCGCGGTCAGTCCACCAGTGCCCGCACGAAGAATGCGAGGTTGGCCGGACGCTCGGCGAGGCGGCGCACGAAGTAGCCGTACCACTGCGTGCCGAAGGGTACGTACACCCGGACGTGGCTGCTGTCGACCAGTCGGCGTTGCTCCGCATCGCGGATGCCGTAGAGCATCTGGTACTCGTAATCGGCGATGCCGCGGCCGAATTCGCGCACCATCGCGGGCACCGCGTCGATGATCTCCGGGTCGTGCGATGCCACCATCGGGTAACCGCTACCGGCCATCAGGATGCGCAGGCACCGCAGGTAGGAGTCGGTGACCTCGGCGCGCTCGCGGAACGCCACCGACGCCGGCTCGTCGTAGGCGCCCTTGCACAACCGGATACGCGCCCCGGACTCCGCGAACTCCCGGCAATCGCCCTCGGAGCGCTTGAGGTATGCCTGCAACACCGTGCCGAGCCAGTCGAACTCCGTGCGCAGGTCCCGCACGATGGACAGCGTCGAATCGGTCGTCGTGTGGTCCTCGGCGTCCACCGTCACCCAGGCACCGACGTCGCGGGCCCTGGCGCAGATGGTGTGCGCGTTCTCCATGGCGATCTTCTCACCGTCGCGCGGCAGCGCCTGGCCCAGCGCCGACAGCTTCAGCGATACCTCCAGGGACCGTGGCATCTGCTGGATGTCGCCGCCGGGGCGGCTCCCCGGCCCCGCCTCGCCCCTTCGCTCCAGCGCGTCCAGCAGGTCGAGGTAGGCCTGCACGGTCGCGGTGGCGGCCTCGACATCGGTGACATCCTCGCCCAGATAGTCGATGCTGACGAAGCGCCGTGAATCCCGCAGCACGGCGACAGAACCCATGACATCGTCAATCGTCTCGCCGGGCACGAAGCGGTGCACGACATCGCGGGTCACGGGCATCCGCTCCGCGGTGCGCCGCAGCGTGTCGGACCTGCTGGCCGCGAGGATCGCGGGCCGTGCCAGCTTCTGGAAGACGCTCATCGTCAGGCCTCCATATGCGGATAGTGGTGGTCGGTCGGCGGGACGAAGGTCTCCTTGATGGAGCGCGCCGAGGTCCACCGCAGCAGGTTCAGCGACGACCCCGCCTTGTCGTTGGTCCCCGAGGCCCGTGACCCGCCGAAGGGCTGTTGCCCCACCACGGCGCCGGTGGGCTTGTCGTTGACATAGAAGTTGCCCGCCGCATTGCGCAGCCGGTGTTGGGACTGCAGGACGGCGGCGCGGTCGTCGGCGATCACCGCGCCGGTCAACGCGTACTTCGCCCCGCCGTCGACGACGCCGAGCACGTCATCCCACTTGTCGTCGTCGTAGACATGCACGGCCAGGATCGGCCCGAAGTACTCGTCGCGGAACGCCTCATCGGTCGGATCGTCGGACAGCAGCACCGTGGGCCGCACGAAATAGCCCTCGCTGTCCTCGCATTCACCGCCGACGGCGATCGTGACACCGGGGGCGCCCTTGGCCCGGTCGATGGCGCGCGCGCTCTTGGCGTAGGCGCGCTCGTCGATGACGGCGCCGCCGTAGTTCGACAGGTCGGTGACGTCGCCGTAGCGTCAGCGCCTCGGTGGCGTCCAGGAAGTCGTCGCCCATCTGCGACCACACCGAGCGCGGGATGAATGCCCGCGATGCCGCCGAACATTTCTGCCCCTGATAGTCGAAGGCGCCGCGAATCAGCGCGGTGCGCAGCACATCCGGTCGCGCCGACGGGTGGGCGACGACGAAGTCCTTGCCGCCGGTCTCCCCCACCAGCCGCGGATAGGTGCGGTAGCGGTCGATGTTGGTGCCGACCTCGCGCCACAGGTGTTGGAACGTCGCGGTGGACCCGGTGAAGTGGATACCGGCCAGCCGCGGATCGGCCAGCACCACATCGGACACCGCGTAACCGTCACCGGTGACCAGGTTGATGACCCCCGGCGGCAGGCCGGCGGCTTCGAGCAGCTGCATGGTCAGGTAGGCCGAAAACGTCTGGGTGATGGACGGTTTCCACACGACGGTGTTGCCCATCAGCGCCGGCGCGGTCGGCAGGTTGCCCGCGATGGCGGTGAAATTGAACGGCGTGATCGCGTAGACGAAGCCCTCGAGCGGGCGGTAGTCGGTGCGGTTCCACACGCCGCGGCTGCTGATCGGTTGCTGCGCGAGGATCTGACGGGCGAACGCCACGTTGAAGCGCCAGAAGTCGACGAGCTCACAGGGCGAGTCGATCTCGGCCTGGTAGGCGGTCTTGGACTGGCCGAGCATGGTGGCCGCGGCGATCCTCTCGCGCCACGGACCCGACATCAGGTCCGCGGCGCGCAGGAACACCGCCGCCCGCTCGTCGAACGGGGTGTCCGCCCAGGCGTCCTTGGCGGCGATGGCGGCGTCGACGGCGGCGGTGGCTTCACCGTGGCCGGCGTTGGTCAGCGTGCCGAGCACCGATTGGTGCCGGTGCGGCTGGACGACGTCGACGCGGTCGCCCGCCCCCATGGTGTGCTTGCCGCCGATCACGTGCGGCAGGTCGATGGGTGCGCTCGCGAGATCGCTGAGCGCGGTGGCGAGGCGGGCCCGTTCGGGGCTGGCGGGCGCGTAGTCGTGGATGGGCTCGTTCTGTGGCAGCGGTACGTCGGTGATCGCGGTGATGGCGTCCATACCCGCAACGATGACCGATCCCACCGCCGCATAGCTTGTGAGATTCGCCAGGCAGCACAGCCCGAACTAGTACGATCCGACAATATGGTGGAAATCGGCGTCGGCCTCGGCCGGCTCCTGCTGGCGTTGGACACCACCCTGGTCAACCTCGTCGAGGCCCCGCGTGGGCTGGACCTGCCGGTGGCCTCGGCGGCATTGCTCGACGCCGACGACGTGCGCCTGGGCTTGGCGGCCGCGGCCGGCGCGGCGGATGTGTTCTTCCTGCTCGGCATCAGCCCGGCGGATGCGATCCACTGGCTCGCCGGGCAGGCGCGTCAACCGGTCGCGATCTTCGTCAAGGAACCGCACCCGTCGGTCGTCGCCCGTGCCACCGCAACCGGGGTCGCCGTGGTGGCCGTCGAACCCCGCGCCCGCTGGGAACGGCTGTTCCGATTGGTCAATCACGTCTTCGAACACCACGGGGACCGCGCCGATCCACTGTCGGATTCGGGCACCGACCTGTTCGGGCTCGCCCAGTCGATCGCCGAACGCACCCGCGGCATGGTGAGCATCGAGGACACGGCATCCCACGTGCTGGCCTACTCGGCCTCCAATGACGAGGCCGACGAATTGCGCCGACTGTCCATCATGGGCCGGGCCGGGCCCGCCGCGCACCTCGAATGGCTCGGGCAGTGGGGGGTATTCGACTCGCTACGCGCGTCCACCGATGTCGTCCGCGTCGACGCGCGGCCCGAACTCGGCCTGCGCCCCCGACTCGCCGTCGGCGTGCATCGTCGGTCACCGGATGGCCGGCGGGCGGCCGAGTTCGCCGGAACCATTTGGCTACAACAAGGTTCGCAACCGTTGGCCGATGACGTCGAGGACGTGCTGCGCGGCGCAGCCGTGCTGGCGGCCCGGATCATGTCCCGGCTGGCGGCGACACCCTCCACCCACACGGTCCTGGTGCGCGAACTCCTCGGCATGGCCGGCACCGAGGTCGACGTGGCGGCCGTCGCCGGGGGCCTGGGCATCGCCGCAGACGCCCGCGCCGCATTGGTGGCCTTCGCGGGCGCCCCGCCCGATGTGCTGGCACTGAGCGCCGGCGCTTTTCGCGCCGACGCCCAGGTGACGTCCGACGACGGCCGGGTCTATGTGGTGTTCCCGAAGATCGGCGCGCCGGGATCGGTGACATCCTGGGTGCGGGGCGTGGTGGCCGCGCTGCACCGCGAGATGGGGCTGACCGTGCATGCCGTGATCGCGGCGCCACTGACCGGACTCGCCGATATCGCGCCCGCCCGCACCCAGGTGGACAGGGTGTTTCACAGCGCACAGCGCCACCCGGGGGCCATCGCCCAGGTCTCCTCACTCGATGACGCCCGCACCACCGTTCTGCTCGACGAGATCGTGTCGTTGATCCAGGCCGACGGGCGCCTGGTGGACCCCCGCATACGGCAACTGCGTGACACCCAGCCGATGCTGGCGGACACGCTGGCGGCGTACCTGGACTGCTTCGGCGACATCGCTGCGGTCGCCGAGCACCTACACGTCCATCCGAACACGGTGCGCTACCGGGTGCGCCGCCTGGAGAAGCTCATCGCCGCGTCGTTGGACGATGCCGAACTGCGCCTGCTGCTTACGCTGAGCCTGCGCGCCACCGGCTAGTACGTCCGGATACCGAACCCCGCGTCCAGCGGCCACGCCACACCGGTGATGAACTCGGCCTCCTCGGACACCAACCACGCCACCGCGTTGGCGATCTGCTCGGGCTGCAACAACGCTATGGGCAGCGCGTTGCGTTGGGTGCCCAACCACGGGTCGGCGTCCTGCGCCAACCCGATGGTGGTCTCGTTGATGATCATGTCGGTCGCCACACCCGACGGGTGGATGGTGTTCACCCGGATCGAATGCCGCGCAAGGTCACTGGCCCAGCCCTGCATCAGGGCCACCAGCCCGCGTTTGGATGCCGCGTAGGCCTGCAGCCCGGGGCGGTCGGTACCGGAGGCTCGGATACCGGCTGTCGAACTCGCCAGCACAATCGCCCCGCCCCGCTCACCGGCGATCATCGTCGGGAGCGCAGCCTCGACCGTGTTCCACGCGCCGGTCAGGTTCACATCGACGACGTCCTTGAAGACCTGCGCGCGGTTGTCCGACTCCGTCAGCCGGATGATGCCGGCATTCGCGATGACGATGTCGATGCGCCCGAACTCCGCGACGCCCGCGGCGACCACCTGGGCCACCGCGTCGGGATCGCGGACGTCGGCTTGGCGAGCGATGATCCGGCGCCCCTGGTTCTCGACGAGGTGCGCCGTGGTCGCCAGGTCATCGGCTGAGGATCCCGGGTAATCGGTCGACTCGAAGGACCCGCAGACATCCAGCGCGATGATGTCAGCCCCTTCCCCTGCGAGCTTCACGGCGTGCGCACGGCCCATCCCCCGGGCCGCGCCGGTGATGAAAGCCACCTTGCCCGCGTGCCGGGTCACTAGGTGCCCTTCGGGAAGTCGACGTCCTTGGTGACGGCTTCCCACTCGTCGATGGACGCGGACAGCGCAGCGATCTTGTGCCGCACCGCCTTGAGCACATCGCGCCCGAGCAGCAGGCGTAGCGGCGGTTCCTCCAGCGTCGTCACCGTCAGCACCGCCTCGGCGACTTTGCGCGGGTCACCCGGCAGGTGGTCGGCGAACTCCTTGATCAGTGTCTTGCGTGTTCCCACGCCCTCTTCGTAATCACCGATCGGAGTGCCGGATTCCTGCATGGAGCGCCGGGCCCAGTCGGTACGGAAGGCACCGGGTTCGATGGCGGTGACCTTGATCCCCAGCGGCGCGACCTCCTGTGCGAGTGCCTCGGTGAGCGCCTCCAGGGCGAACTTGGTCGAGGAGTAATACGCGTTGGGCGGGTTGGCCACCAGACCGGTCATCGACGAGATGTTGACGATGTGGCCGGATTTGCGTGCCCGCATGGCCGGCAGCACCGCCTTGACGGTGTCCACCACTCCGAAGTAGTTGGTGTCGAACAGTTTCCGTACCTCGGCGTCGTCGCCCTCTTCGACCGCCGACATGTAGCCGTAGCCTGCATTGTTGACCAGGACATCGAGACCGCCGAATGCGTCGTCGGCCGCCGCGACCGCCGCGGCGATCTGATCCTTGTCGGTGACATCCAGGGCGACGGCCAGGGCGCGATCACCGAACGTGCCGACCAGGTCGGCAACGGCCTCCGCGCGCCGTGCGGTGACGACCACGTAGTGCCCGGCCTCCAGTGCGGCGCGGGCGATCTCGCGACCGATGCCGGTGGAGCATCCGGTGATCAGCCAACGGGCCATCAGGCGGTCCCCTCGGGTAGACGGCGCAGATACGCCGCACGGCGCTCGGCGAGTTCGGTGGCCCGTTCCTGCGCACTCACCCGGCGCAGCGTCGGAACCTCGCGTTCGAGATGGTCGAGTGTCACCACCCGCCCGCGCGCACCGAGGTCCTCTTTGGGTCCGTCGCCGCCGAATTCGGCCATCCGCAGCGTGAGGATGCCCTCGTTCAGGCCGTCGGAGTCGATCCAGTTGGCGACGCCGGGATCGGTCGGGGCGATGACGTAGGTGTAGGAGCCGTCCTCGTTGGGCGTCGACTGCGCCTTGTTCAGGCTTCCCGTGCGGTCGGCGAGTTCGAGCGTGGTCCCCCAGATGTTGCTCAGCGGAACGGTGAAGTACTCGGCGCCACCGTCGCCGACGTCGACGACGAACGCCTCACCGGGGCCGAGGTCGAAGCGACCCATCACGTACACCTGATTGCGCATCGCGCCGACCTTGTCGGCCGACCAGGCGAGGTTGAACTCGTTGGGCGCCATCTTGTAGATCCCGTGGCTGAGCTTGCCGGTGAAGTTGGCGAAGTACGCCATCATGTCGGCGGTGGCGTCGGCCTGCTCGTCGAGCGTGCGGGCCGGTCGTGACGGTGGGCCGCCGAGCCGGTGCACCGAAAGGTGATTCGGGTCGTCGCGGTCCCAGTTCAGCAGGACGTCACGGATGTAGAACTCGTGCGCCTCGGGGGTGGATTGCACGTGATTGGGCCGGCCGCCCGCAGGATCGGCGTCGACGGTGATGGTGAACGACCCGTCGGGGTCGACCTCCATGGTTCGGCCGTTGAGCACCGCGACGGTGCCCATGTTCGCGTCCCACAGCGTGAAGTAGTTCTCCGTCATCCGGTTGTGCCCGACGCGCCCGCGGATCTCGTAGCGTTCGTCGCCGGAGATCGGGATCACCCGGTACACGCTGTCGGGATTGTCGATGCCCCAACGGGACCCGGGTATCGTACGACCCTGCACGGGGTGCGCCAGTCGGGTGATGCAGCTGACCTTCGGTCGCAGCTTGTCCTGGTTGGACGACCATACCGCCGCCGAGAACATCACCTCGGCGAACGCGTCGTCGAAGCGTGCCCGCATGGCATCGGAGGCCTTGGCCCGCCCGAGCCAGGTCTCGGCGACACTGCGGTAGGCGGCTTGCACCGTCGGATGCTCCAGCAGGTTCAGCGCGGCGAGCTCCTGTTCGTGTTGGGCCGCGGTGGCCACCGGGTGTTCGGGCATTCAGTCTCCTCGGATGGACGGGACGGCGCCGCGGTAGCGCCTGTTGTAGGCCGTGAACCGCTCGTCGATCTCGGCGTCGCTGAGTCCGTAGGTGGCGGCCGTGTACGGCGGTCGCGCCGTCTCGCGGGGGCGTTCGGCCAACCAGCGCCGCATCGCCGCCTCGGCGTCGTCGGTCAGCGGTACACCGATCGCGTCGTACACCCGGGACACCTGGCCGATCGGGTCGGCCACCGCGGTGCCGAAGTCGATATCGGTGACCCGCACGTCCTCGTCGACCCAGCCGTCCCGGACCGCCATGGCGCGATCGTTGGTCCAGCCCATCCGGGCCAGCCACTGGGCTCCGACCCGCGCCGGATCGACGCGGTCGGCGTGCATGGCATGCAATGTGGCGTTCAGGCTCGCACCCGAGGGGATGGTGTCGCGCGGATCGCGGTGCATGTGCACCAGATGCAGGTCGGGGAACCGAGCCCGCAGCGTGTCGAGATAGCCCAGGTGCGCAGGTGTCTTCAGCACCCACCGCCGGGCGGTGCCCGAATCCGCCCGGCCGGCCTGGCGCTTCTGCCACTGCAGGAACTGCAGCATCCGGTGCAGGTGGTCATAGGCGGGAGTGAAGTCCTGCCCGTCGATCCAGGACCGGTAGGTGGGCACCTGGGCACCCGACTCCGGTACATGCGACAGGAAGGCATCCGACAGGAAGACGATCTCCTCTTCGGGCTCGCGGGCATACATGGGGTGGATCGCGAACAGTTCCGGTGCCATCTCCCGCGATTTCGCCTCGCGCGCCGCACTGATCAGGATGCGGGGATCCTCGGGCCCCGACCACCGATGGTCCAGCTGCGGGGCGACCTCCACCACCTCCCAGCCGTAGGCGCAATGAAAGCGCGGATCGGCGGCCAGCAATCGTTGCAGCAGCGTTGTTCCGCTGCGCATCATCCCGACCACCACGATCGGAGCGAGGATCGTCTCCTGCAGAATCTCGGGATGTCGCCGGATCCATTCCTGGGCGCGCAATCGCATCCGCAGGCCGTGCACCAGCCCCGACCGCAGCAGGTGTTCCCCGATCTGGTTGAGGTCCGCCTCGGCGTAGCTGTCGGCCAGCACCGCGAGCGGCGTCTCGAACGCCAGCGGCCCCCAATCGTCCAGCCGTTCCTTGCCCCGGGCGGCCGCCATGAGGTCTGCCGCGTCGAACGGTGAACCTCGGGGCACGGCGGTCAGAACTTCAGGTGGTGGCTGACATCGCCGACCTGATCGATGAACATGGTCCGGGTGTCGAACCACCATTGACCGTCGACCCGGTGGAAGGTGTCGCGGTAATGGCCGGTCACGATGACCTGCAGCGGCAGGTCCGGTGTCGCCTGGGTGACCAGGTAATTGGACCGACTCCGCGCGGTTCCCGCCACCTCGTCGACCTCGATGCGCGCATTGCTGGTCAGATGCTTGGTTTTCGGGGTGCCGTCCTCGTACAGCCGGGTCGCCATGTCATACATCTGCCGGACGCGTTCGGTTCCGCTGAACACCGTCTCGGGCGGGCCGTCCTGCACTCCGCAGATCCGGCCGTGCGCGAAAAGTTCGGCCACACCATCCAGGTCGCCGGCGTCGATGCGCTCGGCGTAGGTGTACAGCAGGTTCTCGATCTGGCGCGCGCTGGCAGACATGTCGGCAGCTGGCTCCTCATCGAACCGAAGTGGGCAGAGCTGACCGGAATTACGGTCTTTCGAGAACTAACCAGTCCGGCCGCGGGATGTCAACGGCCTCGGCTCACTGCCCGGTGGCCAGTTGTCACACGCCTACCGGCCGCTGCACGCGTCATAGCCGGCCGCTCGGCGCGGGCTCAGAGCCGCGCCGCCGCGGCGGCGATCCGTTCGTCGGTCGCCGTGAGCGCCACCCGCACGTGCTGGGCGCCGGCCGGGCCGTAGAACTCGCCGGGCGCCACCAGGATTCCGCGCTGCGCCAGCCAGGCCAGGGTGTCGCGGCAGGGCTCGCCGCGGGTGGCCCACAGGTACAGCCCCGCCTCGGAGTGGTCGACGGTGAAGCCTGCGCCGCGCAGTGCGGGCAGCAGCACCGCGCGCCGCCGGGCGTAACGCTCGCGTTGCACCGCGATGTGGTCGTCATCGTCCAGCGCCGCGACCATGGCCGCCTGGATGGGCCCGGGCACCATCATCCCGGCGTGCTTGCGCACTGCCAGCAGTTCGGCCACCACGGCGGGATCACCCGCCACGAAGCCGGCCCGGTAACCCGCCAGCGAGGATGTCTTGGACAACGAGTGAATGGCCAGCAGACCGGTGTGGTCGCCGTCGCACACCGACGGATGCAGCACCGACAGCGGCTGGGCATCCCAGGCCAACCCGAGATAGCACTCGTCGGAGGCGATCAGTACGCCACGCTCGCGGGCCCAGCCCACCACCTTGCGCAGGTGGTCGAGACCGAGCACCTTGCCCGAGGGATTGCTCGGCGAGTTCAGGAACACCAGCGCCGGTGTCTGCGGGCCGATCTGGGTCAGCGAATCCGCGGCGAGCACCCGGGCCCCGGCCAACCGGGCACCCACGTCATAGGTGGGGTACGCCAACTCCGGGATCACCACGGTGTCCTCGGATCCCAGACCCAGCAGCGTCGGCAGCCAGGCGATGAGCTCCTTGGTGCCGATGACCGGCAGCACCGCGGCCGCAGCCACATCGGTGATACCGAATCGGCGTTCCAGCGCGGCATGGATCGATGCGCGCAGTTCGGGTGTGCCCGCGGTGGTCGGGTACCCCGGGGCGGCGCTCGCGTCGGCCAGCGCCGCACGTATCACCGGGGCGACATCATCCACGGGGGTGCCGACCGACAGGTCGACGATGCCCTCGGGATGAGCGCGCGCGGTGGTGGTGACGTCTGCCAGGGTGTCCCAGGGGAACACCGGCAGGGACGTCGATTTAGGTGAGTTCACTCGCCCTTGGGTTCGAGATCCTTGATGGCCTGCGGATCGTTGTCGGTCTGGCCGACCTTCGACGCGCCGCCCGGGGAGCCGAGCTCACTGAAGAAGTCCGCATTGATCTGCGTGTAGTTGCTCCACTGATCGGGGACGTCATCTTCGTAGTAGATGGCCTCGACCGGGCACACCGGTTCGCATGCGCCGCAGTCGACGCATTCATCCGGGTGGATGTACAGCATGCGTGCACCCTCGTAGATGCAATCGACAGGGCATTCCTCGATGCATGCCTTGTCTTTCACGTCGACGCAGGGTTCGGCAATCGTGTACGTCACTGATGTCTCTCCTGTCCAGTGGGCTGCTGGTCGGGTTTTCAGTTCTGGGTCGGGAGTCGTGAGCGAGCGTCCCGCGGGCCAGTATGAATGGCCCGTAGCTGGACGTGCGTCTCAGTGTGCCCTAACTTCGCGCGCCGCCCTCGCAGGGTGGCGCGTTTGCTGATACTAGCCGTTGCAGATACAACCCGCCTAGTAGCCACGCACTATGCACCTAGCTGCACTGCAACTTGTTGCATAGAACCATCGGTTCCGCATACGCTGCGTTGATGGCACTCCCACACGCCATCCTGGTGTCACTGTGCGAACAGACGAGTTCGGGCTATGACCTCGCGCGCCGGTTCGACCGGTCCATCGGCTACTTCTGGTCCGCCACCCATCAGCAGATCTACCGCACGCTGCGCGCCATGGAGGACGACGGCTGGGTGCGCGTCCGTGAGGTCGAACAGCACGGTCGCCCGGACAAGAAGGTGTACTCCGCGACACCGGCCGGGCGGGCCGAACTCGCCCGCTGGATCGCCGAACCACTCAAGAGCAGAGGCAGCGCCGCTCCTGGTTCGACGGCCGACAACCGCACCCGCGACCTGGCCGTCAAGATCCGGGCCGCCGGCTACGGCGATGCCGCCGCCATCCGGGTGCAGGCCCTTCAGTTGCGGGCCGAACGAGCCGCGCTGCTGGACGCCTATCGCGGATTCGAGAAGGAGCAGTTCCCCAACCCCGCCGGCCTGGCCGGCTCCGAGCTGCATCAGTACCTGGTGCTTCGCGGCGGTATCCGCGCCGAAGAGGGCGCCATCGAGTGGCTTTCTGAAGTACTGGAGGCCCTGTGAGTTCTGGAAGCCCGGTAGGTCTTGGAGGTCTTGTGAACTACCCGAATCTGTTGTCCCCGTTGGATCTCGGTTTCACCACCCTGCGCAATCGGGTGATCATGGGCTCGATGCACACCGGCCTGGAGGATCGCGCGCGCGATACCGACAAGCTGGCCGCCTACTTCGCCGAGCGGGCCCGCGGCGGCGTTGGCCTCATCATCACCGGCGGGTACGCCCCGAACCGGACCGGTTGGCTGCTGCCGTTCGCCGCCGAGATGCTCTCCGCGGCCGATGCGCGCCGGCATCGCCGTATCACCGCCGCCGTCCACGATGAGGGCGGCAAGATCGCGCTGCAGATCCTGCACGCCGGACGCTATGCCTACCATCCGCTTTCGGTCAGCGCATCCTCGATCAAGGCGCCGATCAACCCGTTCCGGCCGCGCGCACTGCGCGATGTCGCGGGCACCATCGACGATTTCGTGCGTGCCGCGCTGCTGGCCCGCGCCGCCGGATATGACGGCGTGGAGATCATGGGCAGCGAAGGGTATCTGATCAACCAGTTCCTGGCGCCGCGCACCAACAAGCGCACGGACGGCTGGGGCGGCACGCCGCAGAAGCGGCGGCGCTTCCCCGTCGAGATCGTGCGACGGGTACGCGAGGCCGTCGGGGCGGATTTCATCATCGTCTACCGGATATCACTGGCCGACTATGTCGAGGACGGCCAGACCTGGGACGAAATCGTTTCTCTGGCAAAAGAAATCGAGGCCGCCGGCGCCACCATTCTCAACACCGGCATCGGTTGGCACGAGGCCCGGGTGCCGACCATCGTCACTTCGGTGCCCAACAGCGCCTTCGTCGATATCAGCGGTGCACTCGCCGAACATGTCGGCGTTCCGGTGGTGGCCTCCAACCGGATCAACATGCCCGAAGCTGCCGAGCAGATCCTCACCGACACCGGCGTGCAGCTGATCTCGATGGCCCGGCCGCTGCTGAGCGACCCGGACTGGGTGCGCAAGGCCTCCGAGGACGCCGCCGATCAGATCAACACCTGCATCGCCTGCAACCAGGCCTGCCTGGACCATGCCTTCGTGCACAAGACGGTGTCGTGTCTGCTCAACCCACGCGCGGGACACGAGACCACCCTGGTGCTCGGCCCGACCCGGCACGCACGATCGGTGGCCGTCGTGGGCGCCGGCCCGGCCGGGCTGTCGGCCGCGGTGGCCGCCGCCCAGCGCGGGCACCGTGTCACCCTCTTCGAGGCGGGCGCCACCATCGGTGGCCAATTCGACCTGGCCCGACGGGTTCCCGGCAAAGAGGAATTCAACGAGACGGTCCGCTACTACACGCGCATGCTGGAGGTGAACCGCGTCAACGTACGCCTGAGCACCCGGGCCACGGTGGACGACCTCGCCGGCTACGACGATGTCGTGCTCGCCACCGGTGTGACACCACGCATACCGGCCATCCCCGGTATCGACCATCCCAAGGTGCTGTCCTACGCCCAGGTACTTTCCGGTGCCGCCGTCGGCGATTCGGTGGCCGTCATCGGTGCGGGCGGTATCGGGTTCGATGTCAGCGAGTTCCTGGTCACCGGCCAGTCCCCCACACTGAACCGCAAGGAATGGCAGGCCGAATGGGGCGCGCTGGACCCCCAGGATGCGCCGACGGTCCGCGGTGCACTGACGACACCGATCCCACTGCCGCCGGCCCGCGAGGTGTTCCTGCTGCAGCGGACCAAGGGCGCGCAGGGCCGCGGGCTCGGCAAGACCTCCGGCTGGGTGCATCGGGCGTCACTGAAAGCCAAAGGTGTGCAGCAACTCTCCGGGGTGAACTACGAGCGCATCGATGACGACGGCCTGCATATCAGCTTCGGATCCGACCGGACCGGGGCGCGCCTGCTGGCCGTCGACAATGTTGTCATCTGCGCGGGCCAGGAGTCGGTGCGCGGGCTCGATGACGAGTTGCGGGCGCGCGGGATCACCGCGCACGTCATCGGCGGGGCGGCCGTGGCGGCCGAACTCGATGCCAAGCGCGCGATCCGCCAGGGCACCGAGCTGGCCGCCACGCTGTAGCTCAGGCCTGCTTGAGCGCCTCGACCTCCAGGGTGATGGTGACCTTGTCGCCGACCACGGCGCCTCCGGTCTCCAGCGGCATGTCGATGTCGATGCCGAAGTCCTTGCGGTTCAACACCACCGAGGCTTCAAACCCGGCAACTTCGCCATGGCCCATGCCGGGGTTGACGCCGTGGAACTCCAGCTTCAGCGACACCGGCTTGGTGACACCCTTGAGGGTGAACTCACCGTCGAGCACGTAGTCGTCACCGTCGGCTCGCACCGCGGTGGACACGAAGGACGCGGTCGGGAACTGCCCGGCGTCGAAGAAGTCGGCGGCCTTCAGGTGGGCGTCGCGCTGCTCGTTGCGGGTGTTGACCGAGTGGATGTCGATGGTGGCGGTCACCGACGGGGTGCCGTCCTCGGCCACCGTGATGGCGCCTTCAAAACTGTCGAACGTGCCGCGGACCTTGCTCACCACCAGGTGGCGGACCGAGAAGTTGACCGAGGAATGCACTGGGTCCAGCGCCCAGGTGCCTGCGGTCAGGTCGGTGGCTACTGCTGCGGTCATGACATCTCCTTGGTCGGCGGGCGCGGCCTTCCCGACACCCTCACCAGGAGTAAACGGACTATGGTCCGATTTCATTCCGCAATGGTGCCCCACTTCGCTTCCGCTCCCGAGTGGCCGATCAGCACCACACCGACGATCGACGACACGCCGACGAGCACGGCGAGAACCGCCGCGACCACCGGGAGCGCTCTGCCCGGTTTCTCGGTCCGCGACTCCACCAGGTGCTGGACAACCTGCAGGATCGCCACGACGAGCAGTCCGACCGCGAAGTAGATCATCCATTCGCCGCGCTCCTGATGCAGCTCAAGGATCGGACGGTGCTCGCTTTCACGGTCGTACAGCCACTGCCCAGCCGAGGCCGTGATCGGCGTGAGCACCGCGACCGCACACGCCAGCGCCAACACCAGCCACACCAGCCGTCGGCGCGCAGCCGCCCAGAACGCACACAGGATCAGCAGCAGCGCCGTCAACGGCGCCAGCGCCACCACCCCGTGCACCAACAGGGGATGGGCAGGAATTCCTGCAATGGTGTTCATGACACTCCCGGGCTCGGCGACAACCCAAGATACCGATTGCGGGAGTCATGCGAAAGGCAAAAGGGCACAACAAATTTCGCGCCCGTCGAGTTAGGACAGCCTACACTCTTTGCCCACACCGGCGAATCCGACGATCCCTGGGTCACTGCGCCCAGGACAGGGTGCGCAGCTGCCGGCGCGAGGTGATGCCCAGCTTCACGAACACCTTGCGCAGGTGCCACTCCACGGTGTGGGCGCTGATGAACAACTGCGCGCCGATCTCGGAATTGGTCAGGCCGTCGCGGGCCAGGCCGGCGATCTGTGCTTCCTGGGCCGTCAGCCCATCACCGGACTTCAGGGGGTGCTTACGCACCTTTTCCCCCGTGGCCACCAGTTCGCGGCGCGCCCGTTCGGCGAATCCCTGCGCGCCCATGTTGGTGAAGGTGTCGTGGGCGGCACCGAGTTGGGTGCGGGCGTCGTTGCGGCGGTTCGCCCGGCGCAGCCACTCCCCGTAGGACAGCCGGGCCCGGGACAGGTGCAGCGCGATATCGGCCCGTTCGAGCCGCTCGATCGCCTCCACGAACTTGGCCTCAGCCTCGGCGTCATCAGCCAACAGGGCCTGCGCCGCCGCCACCGCTCCCAGCCCCCAGTCCGTCCCGCTGGCACCCGCACGTTCCTGCAGCCTCGGTAGCGCATCGGCGGCGCTGTCGCGGTCACCGGTGTGGGCGGCGGCTTCGATCAGTTCATACAGGCACCAGCTGTGAAAGCCGAGATCCTCGTAGTCACAACCGCGGCGCGCCGCCGACAGCGCCTCCTCGTAACGACCCAGCCCGTTGTAGAGGACGGCGCTGCAGAACGCGGCCAGACCGAGCAGCCGCCCTTCACCTCGTGCCGCACCATCGGCTTCGGCCGCCTCGATGATGGCGACCGCCACCTCGGGCACGCCGCTCCAGGCCGCCAGCGTCAACGAGTGATAGCGCACCGGCGCGCTGCCCATGGCCGCCGTGATGGACGCCGACTCATCGATCAGTCTTGCCGCGGAAGCGAATTCACCGCGGTAGAAGTGAACGCCGGCCCGATAGCCGAGTGCCGGTGGCAGCGCGGCCAGCGCCCCGGCATCTCGTACCCGGCGCAGGATGCCGGCGGCGATGCGTTCCAGTACCTGGTCGTCCCACATCTCGTGGGCGGCGGATTCCTGCGCGATCGGGAACGGCCAGTACAGCCATCCGCCCGGATTCTGTTGCGCTGCGGCATTCCACAGTTCCAGCGCCGCACGCAGATCGCCGGCTCCGGCGCCGGGACCGTCGATGATGCGCGCCGCCATACCCCGGAGCAGATAATCGATCGGCCGCTGCAGATCGGTGACCCGCCCGACCGCGCCGGCACCCGCCGAGGCCACCTCCCCCAGCAGGCTCGGCGCACCGAGGCGTCCCGCGTACATCGCGGCCGTCAACGCCTCGAGGTAAGTCTCCCTGGCCAGCTCGTCGTCGAGGTTCTCAAGTCGCCGCGCCGCGCCGAGCAACTGAGCACTGGCCTCGCCGACCGTGGGGGCACCCGCTGCTCCTGCCCTGCTGCGCACGAAGTCCATCTGCGCCCGCATCTGGGCCACCAGAGCCTGCTGCAGCGCGGTGAGCGGCGCGGACTCCGCGATCGTAAGCAGCGCATAGGCCGCGTCCGGCGAGGCCGCCTCACGTTTGGCCTGCGCGGCCGCGATGGCCCGCGATCCGCGTAGTTGCGGATCCATCGTGAGCACGGTTGCGCGCTCCAGAAATGCTGCCGCGGCGGCCATGCCGCCCCGATTCTGCGCCCGGTCCGCGGAGACCTCCAGCTCGGCGGCCACCGCGTCATCGGGGCCCGTCGCCGCGTTGGCGGCATGCCAGGCCCGCCGGTCGGGATCGGCGTGCGCGTCCGTCGCCGCCGCCAGCGCTCGATGGACGGCCCGGCGCTGGGCGAGGTCGGCTGCGCGGTAGGCAGCCGAGCGCATCAGCGGATGCTGAAATCGCATGCGGGGCCCGAATTCGATGAGGCCGGCGGCCTCGGCCTGGGCCAGCGCGTCGATGGGCACATCCAGTTGGGCGGCGGCGCGCAGAAACAGCGCAGCGTCGCCCACCGGCTCGGCGGCGGCAATCAGCAGCAGTTGCCGGGTATCCGGCGGCAGCGCCTGTATCCGCGCGACGAAACCGTCCTCGATCGCGGTGGTCGAGGAGCGTCGGCCGGAGATCCAGAATCCACCGGCCAACTCGGCCGCAGAGACGCTGCGCGGCACATCCAGGATCGCCAGTGGCAGCCCGCGGGTCTCCGCGACGATGCGATCGCGGACCAGCGGATCGATCCCGCCGATCAGCACCGATTCCAGGAGCTCGCGCGCTGCTGGGTCGGACAGCACACCCACGCTGTGGTCGGGCAGACCGGCCAGCACATCCGGATAGCCGTCCCGCACGGCGAACACCATGGCGACCTTCTCGGCCAGCAGTCGGCGCGCCACGAAGGCCAGCGTCTGCATCGACACCTGGTCCAGCCACTGGGCGTCGTCGACGATGCACAGCAGCGGATGTTCCGCGGAGGCCGCGGCCATCAGGCTCAGCACCGCCAGGCCCACCAGGAACCGATCGGGGGCCGGGCCGGTGCCGTAGCCGAACGCGACGTCCAGCGCCTCGCGCTGCGGTGGCGGCAATACGTCGAGGTGACCTGTCAGAGGTAGACACAGCTGCTGCAGTCCGGCGTAGGCCAGTTCCATGTCTTCCTGGATGCCGGCCACCCTCATCGCACTGAAGCCGGTCGCCTGCTCCGAAACATACTCCAGGAGTGCGGTTTTGCCGACACCGGCTTCACCACGCAGGACCAGCACCTGGCCGCTGCCTGCACGCGCTTGCGCGGTCAGATTGTCCAGGACTGCACGATCGCGGTCTCGGCCGCGCAGCCCGGTCGACATGGCCGACGAGCTCAGGCGGCCAGCGGCGTGTAGGTGGTGGTGCGCTGACGGGCCGGACGGCCGATGCCCTCGGCGATCGCCGTCAATTCCTCGACCGACTTCGATGACCCGTTCTCCGAGCCCGCCATCCGCGAGATGGTCTCCTCCATCAGCGTTCCCCCCAGATCGTTGGCACCACCGTTGAGCATCACCCGGGTGCGCTCGATTCCCAGCTTCACCCAGCTGGTCTGGATGTGGGAGATCCTGCCGTGCAGCATGATCCGCGCCAGCGCATGCACCGCGCGGTTGTCTCGGTGGGTCGGGCCCGGACGCGCGCCACCGGCCAGGTACAGCGGGCTGGACTGGTGCACGAACGGCAGCGGTACGAACTCGGTGAATCCACCGGTGCGGTCCTGGATGCCGCGCAGCACATTGATATGCCCCACCCAGTGCTTGGGGGTGTCGACGTGCCCGTACATCATCGTCGACGACGATCGCAGCCCGACCTCGTGGGCGGTGCTGATCACATCGATCCATTCCGAGGTGGGCAACTTGCCCTTGGTGAGCACCCAGCGCACCTCGTCATCGAGGATCTCCGCCGCGGTGCCCGGGATCGAGCCCAGCCCGGCTTCACGAAGGCTGGTCAGCCACTCCCGCAACGACAATCCGCTGCGGGTGACGCCGTTGGAGATCTCCATCGGGGAGAACGCGTGCACATGCATCGAGGGCACCCGGGCCTTCACCGCGCGCACCAGGTCGGCGTAACCGGTGACCGGCAGCTCGGGATCGATCCCACCCTGCATGCAGACCTCGGTGGCGCCGACGACATGGGCCTGCCAGGCCCGCTCGGCGACCTCTTCGGTGGACAGGGAGAACGCGTCGGCATCGCCCTTGCGCTGCGCGAACGCGCAGAACCGGCAGCCGGTGTAGCAGATGTTGGTGAAGTTGATGTTGCGGTTCACCACGTAGGTGACGTCCTCGCCCACGGCGTCGCGGCGCAGCGAGTCGGCCAGTGCGGCAACGGCATCCAGCGCGGGACCGTCGGCAGTGGCCAGCGCCAGGTACTCGTCGTCGCTGCACCCGCCGGGATTGCGTTCGGCCGCGCGCAAGGCGGCCAGCACATCGGTGTCGATCCGCTCGGGGGCACGGGCCGCAAGCTCGGACACCTTCTCCCGGATGGACTCCCAGTCACCGAATGCGCTGTCGAGATCGCTGCGGGTCTCGGTGAGCCGGCCCTCGGAATCGATCGCCTCATGCAGATCGGTCCGGCCCAGGGACTCGGATGCCTCGTCGGGCTCCTGCCACGCCCGGCCCTGCGGATTGACGTCCAGCGCCAACCCGGTGTCGGGGTCGGCCAGCGCGTCGACATGCCCCCGGACCCGGGGATCGATCCAGGCCGCCCCGGCCTGGACGTACTGGGGTTGCGCGGTGAGCCGCTGCACCAGGTCGTATCCCGCGTCCGCGGTCACCGAGGCCAGGTCGTCCAGGTTCGGCCACGGTCGCTCCGGGTTGACGTGGTCGGGGGTCAGCGGGGACACGCCACCCCAGTCGTCCACACCGGCACCGATCAGCGCGAGGCATTCCTCGCGTGACACCAGATTCGGCGGCGCCTGGATGCACATCTTGGGACCCAGCACCAGCCGGGTCACCGCGATGGTGGCCAGGAAGTCGTCGATCCCGGCGTCGGGCACCGCCGCCATCGCGGTGTGATCCTTGGCCCGGAAGTTCTGCACGATGACTTCCTGCACATGACCGAACGCCTTGTGCGACTTGCGGATCGCGTGCATGGTCTCGGCGCGCTCGGCCAGCGTCTCACCGATACCGACCAGGAGGCCGGTGGTGAACGGGACCGACAGCCGGCCCGCGTCGTCCAGCGTGCGCAGCCGTACTTCCGGATCCTTGTCCGGGCTGCCGTAGTGGGCCAGACCCTTGGTCTCGAACAGCCGCCGCGATGTCGTCTCCAGCATCATGCCCATCGAGGGCGCAACGGGTTTCAGCCGCGACAGCTCGGTCCAGCTCATGACGCCGGGGTTGAGGTGCGGCAGCAGCCCGGTCTCCTCGAGCACCCGGATGGCCATCGCGCGCACGTAGTCGAGGGTGGAATCGTAACCGCGTTCATCGAGCCACTGCTTGGCTTCCGGCCAGCGCGCCTCGGGACGATCACCGAGGGTGAAAAGCGCTTCCTTGCAGCCCAGCTCGGCGCCCTGGCGGGCCACCTCGAGGATCTCGTCGGGCTCCATGAACATGCCCTTGCCCTCGGCGCGCAACTTGCCGGGCACCGTCACGAACGTGCAGTAATGGCAGGTGTCCCGGCACAGGTGAGTCACCGGGATGAAGACCTTGCGTGAATAGCTGACCGGCAGCCGGCCGGTGGCGCCGCGGCGGCCGGCGGATTCCAGACCGGCGTCACGCACCCGGGCCGCGCTGGTACACAGGTCGGCCAGATCCTCGCCGCGCGCGGTCATCGCAAGGGCGGCCTCGTCCACATTGAGCGCGACGCCGTCACGCGCGCGGCGCAGGACGCGCCGCAGTGCGGACGGGTTGGACTTCGGCGGGACCACCGGGCTGGGCAGATCGGAGCCGTGCTGGGGGTTCAGAGCCACTCCCGTGTAACCCCGGCGTGGACGCGGATCATCCGCGCGTCTCACTATCTGAAACAGATGCACGTGGCATAGGGGTCACGATAGCTGCCGCCGGTCGACGGTGGCGCGAGCCGTCCTCCGAATGCCGTCCAGAACGTTGACTCTGGCGTAAATTCACCCGGGTCGGGACTGAGCGAAACGGAGCAATGATGCGGTTCAGCGTGCGTCCATATCTGATGGCGGGAGTCGGCATCGTCGCCGCGGGCACCATCGCCATTCCGCAATCGGTGGCGCCGCCGAGCCACGCACCGCGGCACGAGCACGTGGCGCTGGCCGCACAGACCCAGCCGGTGAACCCGCTACTGAAGCAGCCGCCGCCCGAGTATGCGACCGCGCAGGCCGCGACGGCACTGCTGCCCGCGGCCTCCTTCAGCTCCGCCGAGGCGATGACCGAAACCCTGGACGTGGCATCGGCTCAGGTGAGCGCGCTGGCACTGCCCGGCCTCGAGAGCGCGATCATCACCGCGTACGACGTGATCATGCCGTGGGTGGACTGGGGTGTGAACCTCGGCATCTACGCGACCGAGTGGATCCCCGTTCGTCAACCTGCTGACCCCGCAGATCAGCATCTTCTACTACTCGTTGATCCGCCCGATCATCACCAGCGCCGTCTTCAACTTCGCCTTCTGGGTCGGTGGCACCGTCAGCTTCGGGCAGGGTCTGACGAACTTCTTCAACGACACCGTCAACGCGGGCGTCGGCTTCGTCAACGCCGAGATCGACTGGCTGCTGAGCTTCCTGCCGCCGTTCCCGCCGTTCCCGCCGTTCTTCTCCTCGTTCGCCGCCCAGTCGACGATGGAGGTGATGGGGGCGCGCACCGCGGTACAGGTCCCGGCGGGTGTCGGCACCGCGCTCGCCGATGAGGTCACCGACGAAGAGTCCTCGACGCCTCCGGCCGAGGACACCGAGGAGACCTCACCGCAGACCGGGTCCGAGACCCCTGCTGTCGAGCCGCCGGCCGAGGAACCCGTACAGACCCCGATCGACACCGCACCCGAGGACGTCGAGCCTGCCCAGCCCGTCGAGACGCCGGCCGCCGACACCGACCCGAAGGACGAGGAAGACCTCAAGGACGAGGACGTCGAACAGGACCTCCAGCTGGACGTGGACGTCGAGGACAAGACCGGCGTCGAGGACAAAGCCGATGTCGACGCCGAGGCCGGTATCGAGAAGCCGGAGACCGAGACGGGCGACCTCAAGCCCGATCCGGAGGCCGACAGCGGCCCGGACGACAAGCCCGAGACAAAACCCGACACCAAGCCCAGCGCCAAGAAAGAACCGCGATCGGTGCGAGATCGGTAGCGATGACGCGCGTTACCGATCGCGCACTGCTCGCGCGGACCGCAGCACCGCGGCGGCGGGCAGCGCCCCGACCGCGATGAGCAGCAGGACCGCGTAGGCCATCACGCCGACACCGCCGAACACCAGATCACTGCCCGGGCCCCCGAAGGTCAGCGCCAGAACGGTGATCAACCAGGTCCACAACGGCAGCGCGGCGACCCGCCTCGAGGTGGTCCAGTGCAATGCCGCCCACACCAGAGCGGCGTTCACCGCACCGCTGATGAGCATGCTGATGGGAAAAGGAACCGCACCGAGCCGGAGCGGCAGCAGAAAGGCCGCTGCCAGAGCGGACAACACGCCATCGACGGCGAGCACGGAAAGGACGACGGGCGGCAGCCAGGCCGGCCCGTCGAGGTGTTCCGCTGTCAGGTCGGGATGCTGTCGAGCAACGCGACCAGCGAGCCGATCACCCACTGAAGGTTGTCGGCGCGGTCCTGTTGATGCTGCAGGTTGGGATCCAAATCCGGGTCCATGTCGCAGACCCTACCGCGTCCGCGCCCCGCTATCGCAGATTCAGCCCAGCCAACAGGTCGGTCTCGATACCGTCGCCGCCTCGTTCCCCGGCGGCCAGCACGTAGTGCTCGACACCCCACAGCGGTAACGCGATCTTGTTGGACAGCGCCATCGAACGGCCGTCCGGCGCCACCGTGACCTGAGTGGCGTGTGCCCTCAGCGCGGCGGCCTTCGCCGGCAGCTGCGCCGACGCGTCGATGACCGCGTCGACGCGGTCATCGGGGAACGCGAACGAGAAGTCCTCGGCCTTGATCACGACCCAGTCCTGCGGGGGCTCGCCGATATTGCGGAAGCCATCGACGAACCCGGACGCCGCCATCACCGTCCAGTAGAACTTCGGCACCGGCCAGGACAGTTCTTCGCAGGCCGCCACCGCGGCGGTGCTGAGCTCGTGGACCCGGATGTGGTCGGGATGGCCGTACCCGCCGTTGGGGTCGTAGCCGACCACCACGTGCGGCCGGAACTCCTGGATGACGGTCACCAGTTCGGCGACGGGTTCGTCCAGCGGCGCGTCCACGAAACGCCGGCGGTGCCGGGCCGGGGTCCCGGGCATGCCGGAATCGCGCCAGCGTCCGGCCCCGCCCAGATAGTGCGGTTCCCCCGCACCGAGCGCGGACAGCGCCGCGGTGAGCTCGGTGACCCGGTACCCGCCGAGCTGGTCGGCCGCGTCGACCGCCAGGCCGGCCCAGCGCTCGCCGATCACCTCGCCCTCCTCGCCCATGGTGCAGGTGATCACCCGTACCTCGGCGCCCTGAGCGGCATAGTGCGCGATGGTCGCGCCGGTGGTCAGCGATTCGTCGTCGGGATGAGCATGGACAAAAAGTAGCCGCGGTGTCTCCACTCCCCTAGGTTTACCGTGTGTCGCCAGCGGACGCGAGAAACGGGCGTCGAGCGCTGGAATTCGGCTGCGCCGTCATCGCGATCGGTCTGCTCGCCGGGATCGCCGGTATCGCGACGACACTGCTGCTGCACGGCATCGAGCACCTGACCTATCACTACAGTTTCGGCAGTCTGCTGGACGGCGTCGATGACAGCGGCCACATCCGTCGCGCCGTCGGCCCGATGGTCGGCGGCGCGCTGGCCGGTCTGGGCTGGTGGCTGTTGCGCAGGCAGGCGGCCGTTCCGAAACTGTCGACCACCATCGCCGCACACCGACCGCTGCCCCGGGTGTCGATGGCGATCGACGCCGCCCTTCAGGTCCTCGTCGTCGGCGCCGGCGCATCGTTGGGGCGCGAGGGCGCACCGCGTCAGCTGGCCGCGGTCTTCGGCGATGCCGCGATAGCGCGGTGGGCACTGACGGCACGCGACCGGGAGATCCTGCTGTCCTGCGCGGCCGGCGCCGGGCTCGGCGCGGTGTACGGCGTGCCGCTGGGCGGCGCCCTGTTCAGCATCACCATCCTGCTGCACAGCTGGCATCCGCGGGTCGTCGGCACCGCCCTGATCACCTCGAGTCTCGGTGTCGCCGTGGCGTCTCCGGTCACGCATCTGGAGCACTCGCTGCGCTGGCCGGACGCGAGCCTGTCCTACCTGTTCGTCGGACTCGCTGTGGTCATCGCGCCACTTGCGGTCGGCGTCGGCATCGCGTTCAACCGGATCACCGCGATGACGACGAGCCCCGTCCGCGTCCTGGGTGCTGATCCCCGGGATCGCCGCCGCCGGCCTGCTCACCGGGATCTGCTCCATCTGGTGGCCGGAGTTGCCCGGCAACGGCCACAGCATCCTGGTGGTCAGCGTCGACAGCGACCTGACCATCACGGCCGCGCTGGCGATCCTGGCCCTCAAGCCGGTACTGACCGCACTCTTCCTGCGGGCCGGCGCGGTGGGCGGGCTGCTCACCCCGGCACTGGCGACCGGCGCCGCGGCGGGATCGGTTGCCGCACTGGCACTCAACGAGTTCACCGACCTGCACGTCAACGTCGCTGCGGTCGCACTCACTTGTGCCGCAGGGGTTCTCGCGATCACCCAGCGCGCTCCGGCGTTCGCGGCGCTGTTCGTCTGGGAACTCGCACATCCCCCGGTGTGGCTACTCGCGGTGTTCGCGATCGCGGCCTACGCCGCCCACGAGATCTGGCGTAGAGCCGTCACGGCTGCTTGACCCAGGCCCCGGCATCGCCGACGATCCCGACCGGTACCGGACCGGTCAGGCTGACCCCGGCCACCCGCGGGGCGGCGGCCACGATCGTGGTGTCCTGCAGGATCGGCAGCACCGTGGACAGACCCCACAACCGGGGCTCGACGGCCTCGATCACCTTGTCGATCTCCTCGGTGCCGCGCAGCGCCGCATCGATTCTCGGCTGGATGCTCCGATCACAGGTCCCGGTGAGGTTACTGGGCGCCTGCACCAATTCCCCGGTGCTCTCCGGGGATTCGGGGGCGTCGGTGCCCGTGGTGGTCGGAGTCGACGCCGGCGGCGCGGATGTGACGGTGCTCGACGTCCGCGGCGCCGAGGTGGTGGCACTGACACTGGGCGCGGGTGTCACGGTGGACACCGGGGTTGCCTCCAACGCGGGACAGCCGTAGCGCGATGCCAGCGCGGTCGCCAGATCGCCTCCGGCGCTGTGCCATCCGACCACCGCGTCGATGGAGTTGTCGATCATGGCCTCGCCGTACAGGGTCACCGGATCCAGTGCGGACACCGATGCGGCGATGCCCACGTTGCGCAACTGGTCGGCAGCGGTGTTGGCCACCGCGATCGACGTCGGATCGTTGGCGGCCACCCCGATGACGATTTTCAGCGGCTCACCGTCTTTGATGATCTGGCCACGCGCCTCGTCCGGCCCGGGGGTTCCGGGTGTCGTCGTCTGCGGTGTCTGGACCGGCTGCACCTGGTAGCCGGCATCGGCGAGCAGACCGAGCGCCGCCTCCGAGGTGATGGCCGGCGGCGCGGTCGGAACGTAACCGGGATCCGACGGCGAGCGCACCTGCGCCTGCGCCAGGGTCACCGTGTTGTCGGATCCGGCGCCGACGGCGGCCAGCAGATCGACGTCGAGCAGTCCGAACAGCGCCTTGCGGACCCGCAGATCGGTCAGCGCCGGCTGCTGGGCGCGCAGCGTCAGCTGCATGACGCGCGGCCCGACGATGCGGTCGGTGCGCACGTCCGGGATGGCCGACAGTTGCGCGAAGGCCGCCTGCCCACCGTGCACCTGGGCCACCTGGGTGTCCCCGTTGCGAATCGAATCAGCCAGCGCAGCAGGCGATCCCGCGCGGCGGAACAAGATCTGGTCCGGCCTGGCCGGCTCGCCCCAGTAGCGGTCGTTGCGGGCGAGCAGGATCTCATCGCGCTGCGGGTCGATGTTGTCCACCCGGAACTGGCCACCGGTGACCGGCAGCGCCCGGGCCAGCCCGGCGCCGAAGCCGCCGGGTACGTCCTTGACGATATGGGCGGGCAGGATGTCGTTGAACAGTTCCCGCCACGCCGGGTAGGGCTGAGAGAAGGTGACCACCGCGGTCTTACCGCCCTCCACCGACTGCACGCCGGTGATGAGGTCATAGCCGGCGGGGTCGACCACCCCGGGGTGACTGACCATCTGGCGCCACAGGTACCAGTAGTCGTCGGCGCCGATCGGCGCGTTGTCGGTCCATGCCGCCTCCGGCCGGATCTTGTAGGTGACGGTGAACGGGTTCTCGTTGGTCACCTCCGCCGATACCAGCAGGGTGGGGTCCATCTCCCAGCGCGATCCGGTCAGCGTCGCCGCATCGGCGATCGGGCGGAACGAGCTCGGCAGCACCAGAGATGAGATCGCGGCGTTCACCGAGGACTGATCGGACAGCAGATGCGGATTGAACCCGGCACCGATCGCGTCGATGGCCATGATGATCTGCATGGCCTTGGCCGGTGCGGGCGGCGGCGTCGACACCGTCTCGGTGCTCTGCGGCGCAGGCGGCGGGCTGACCGTGCACCCGGCCAGCACCAGCGCCGACAGCGCTGCCACGAGCACGAAGAAGCGGTGTCGGGCTGACGGCACGAGATTCAGGGTATCGGGCCGGCGCAATCTCAGGAGTTCTGCTGCTTGGCGCGCGACTTCGCCCGGGCCCGCAGGCTGGCGGTGAGCTCGAGTTTGCGCACCCGCACGATCTCCGGGGTGACCTCGACGCACTCGTCCTCGGCGCAGAACTCCATGGCCTGCTCCAGGCCGAGCTCCAGCGGACGGGCCAGCGTCTCGAAGACGTCGGCGGTCGAGGACCGCATGTTGGTCAGCTTCTTTTCCTTGGTGGCGTTGATGTCGAGGTCCTCGGCACGCGGGTTGATGCCCACGACCTGACCCTCGTAGGTGTCCTGGCCGGGCTCGACGAAGAACTGCCCACGATCGGCGAGCTGGGTCATGGCGAACGGCGTGATCTTGCCGGTGCGGTCGGAGACCAGCGAGCCGGTGTGGCGGGCCCGGATCTCGCCCGCCCAGGGGCGGTACCCCTCGAACACCGCGTTGGCGATGCCGGTGCCGCGGGTGATCGTCAGGAAGTCGGTGCGGAAACCGATCAGGCCACGGCTGGGCACGATGAAATCCATCCGGACCCACCCGGCGGCATGGTTGGTCATGTCCTCCATGCGGCCCTTGCGGGCGGCCATCAGCTGGGTGATGGCGCCGACGAACTCTTCCGGGGTGTCGATGGTCATCGCCTCGAACGGCTCGTGCAGCTTGCCGTCGATGGTCTGGGTGACCACCTGCGGCTTGCCGACGGTCAGCTCGAAGCCTTCGCGGCGCATCTGCTCGACCAGGATGGCCAGCGCGAGCTCGCCGCGGCCCTGGACTTCCCAGGCGTCCGGACGACCGATGTCGACCACCTTGATCGACACGTTGCCGACCAGTTCGGCGTCCAAGCGACTCTTGACCATCCGCGCGGTCAGCTTGTGCCCGGACACCTTGCCGGCCAGCGGCGAGGTGTTGGTGCCGATGGTGACCGAGATGGCGGGCTCGTCGACGGTGATGCGCGGGAGTGCGTGGGCGTGCTCGATGTCGGCCAGCGTGTCGCCGATCATGATCTCGGGCATGCCCGCGACGGCCACGATGTCACCGGCGACGGCTTCGTCGGTGCTGGTCCGCTCCACGCCGACGGTGACGAGCAGTTCGGTGATCTTGGCATTGGTGATGACGGGATGACCGTCCACTTCACGCATCCAGGCCACCTGCTGGCCCTTCTTCAGCTTGCCCTTGTAGATACGGACCAGCGCGAGACGGCCCAGGAACGCCGACGCGTCGAGGTTGGTCACCAGCGCCTGCAGGGGTGCCTCCGGATCGCCCTGCGGCGGCGGGATGTGCTCCAGCAGGACGTCGAACAGCGGGTCGAGGTTTTCCCCGTCGGGGTTCTCGCCGTTGGCGGGCTCGGTGGTGCTGGCGATGCCCGCACGCCCCGAGGCGTACAGCACCGGCAGTCCGAGCGCGAATTCGGCGGCGTTCTGGGCTTCGTCGTCGAGGTCGGAGGCAACATCGAGCAGCAGGTCATGGCTCTCGGAGACGACCTCGGCGATCCGCGCGTCCGGACGATCGGTCTTGTTGACGACCACGATCACCGGCAGGTGCGCGGCCAGCGCCTTGCGCAGCACGAAGCGGGTCTGCGGCAGCGGGCCCTCGGAGGCGTCGACCAGCAGCACGACGCCGTCGACCATGGACAGGCCGCGCTCCACCTCGCCACCGAAGTCGGCGTGGCCGGGGGTGTCGATGACGTTGATGACCGTCATGGACCCGTCGGGGTTCTGGCGGTGCACCGCGGTGTTCTTGGCCAGGATGGTGATGCCCTTTTCCTTCTCAAGGTCACCGGAGTCCATCAGGCGTTCGATGGCATCATCACCGCGGTGCGACAACGCACCGGACTGCCGCAGCATTGCATCGACCAGGGTTGTCTTACCGTGATCGACGTGCGCGACGATGGCTACGTTGCGAAAGTTCGGGCGAGAATCCACGTAGGGCATTGTCGCAGTGTGGGCACCCGATCACGAAAACGACCGATTTCTGCGGAAGGCGTGAGTGAAGAAGCTGCTGTCGGCCAAGCCGAAGAAGAAGTGTTGCCGCAGCAAGCCGCGCTGCAAGAAGTGCCCGCTGGTGTTGCACAAGGTGCAGAAGGCCGCGCACAACGGAATGCGGGGCAAGGACTTGGAGAAGGTGTACAAACTCGCCCGAAAGACGTAATGACCTGGGTCGATACCTGTCCCTGACGCCGCGGCAGGCGTACCGTTGAGCTACCCGTCGGACGTTCTTGGAGGTATCGATCATGACGGTTTATCAGGTACTCACGGTGGCGGTGATCGTGGCGCTGGCGCTGGCTGCGACAGCGGCGATCTATCTCGGATTGCTGAACTGGTTCGGCGCCGCGTACGTGGTGCGGTGTGCCGCATGTCACCATCTGACGCTGTCTTCGGCCAAGGACCCGCAGGCGTCCTGCCCACATTGCCGGCATCCGGCGCTGTTGCACCCGATCTACACGGCGGGCCACCGCGGTCAGCCGGTGCGCGTGGTCGGCGACCGCCTGCGGTACTAGCGCAATCCGTGGAGCCCCACCCGTCACCAGCACGGGTGGGACCGCGCCGATCGCTGTCGACACGCATGCCCGCAAAGTCTTCGAAAACTCTCAGCTTCGTTCAATTAACTTGTACGTCAATACTTCTCGGCACGTCCACAGCCCCCGCGACACCGCCAAAGCGCTTGCGGCCGAAATCAATTGGTAACGTTCGCGACTCCTGCGCGATGTACCGAGCGACCAGAGCGGTCCGCTGTGACGAAGGGTTTGTGCCGATGCCTGTGACCACCCGAAACCATTCCCCAGGTCGCTGCGCTCCTGCCCGCCGAAGCCTTGTGCGTCTCGCCACCAGGCTGACCGTCGTCGGCATCGGGGCCGCCGCCGTCGCCGCGGCGTTCGTGACCGTCGGCGCGGCGACCGCCGGCGCCGAGGTCACCGAGGTCGCACCCGGTCCGTACGTCACCAGTCGGCAGGCGGTCGTCGTCGACAAGAACGCACTTCGCCGGTCCGGTCAGGGTGTCGCCCGCGGCGCCGGGGCCGAGAACCGGCGCGCCGGCAGCGGTGGGGTCATGGCCCAGGGCGAGGTCCGCGACAGCGTGATCGCGGTGCCGGGCACCTCGTCGGCCCCGTTCGGGGTCCGCGCCAACGGGGAGTTCCGCCAGGGCGCGCCCATCGGCGCCTGGTAAACGGAGTCAGACCGCCAGTGCCGCAGCCAGATCCGGCACCCAACCGCGGTCGGCCGGCACCCATGCCAGGTCGTCCAATTCGTGGGCGCGGACCCAACGCAACGCACGATGGTCGTGTGGCAGCGGGCTGCCGGAGGCGCAGGTGACCAGGTAGGCGCGCAACGTCATCGCGTTCGGCAGTGCCACGTCCGCACCGACGCGCGCGCCGACGGCGACCGCGATGCCGAGTTCTTCGCGGAGCTCACGAACCAACCCGTCGGCGTCGCTCTCCCCCTCGGCGACCTTGCCGCCGGGCAACTCCCACAGACCGGCCAGCTCGGGCGGCCGTTTTCGCTGCGCGACCAGCAACGCACCCTGTGAAATGAGCGCTCCCGCAACGACGATCTGCCCGGCCATCGCGGTTGACGGTATACCGTCGAGGACATGGCTGTGTTAACCAACGACCAAGTCGACGCCGCACTGCCCGATCTGAACGGCTGGGAGCGATCCGACGGGGCACTGCGCCGCTCGATCGAGTTCCCGGCGTTCCTCGAAGGGGTCGACGCCGTCGGCCGCGTCGCCGAGCTGGCCGAACAGAAGGACCATCACCCCGATATCGATATCCGCTGGCGGACGGTGACTTTCGCGCTCGTCACGCATTCCGCCGGCGGTATCACCGATCAGGATCTGGAGATGGCGAAGGCGATCGATCAGCTGCTCGGACAGTAGCTGATCTGCCACCAACGGCGACCCACCCCAAGGTGGCCAGTGTGGCCACCGGGTACACCATGCCCGCCCAGGCAAGGTGCCACGGGCGTTCGATCTCCCAGATCGTCGGCTGCGCGAAACTCAGCAGCCATGGCACCCCGATCAGGGTCAGCGCCAGCCACCCCCAGCCCAGCACGCGGGCACCGAGCCGTTCTCGCAGCGGCCCGTGCAGCAGCCAGATCATCAACGGGATCAGCCAGACCCAGTGATGCGTCCACGAGATCGGGGAGAGCAGCAGCCCGAACAGCTGGACCGTGACGATGCCGCCGAGTCGGTCTGCGGTGCCGATGGCCCGCCACGCCAGCAACGCCAGCAACGCGGTCAGCACCAGCGCGGCGAGCACGATGGGCCCGTAGCCGGCGTCGTAGCCGAGAATCCGTGAGATCGCGCCGCGCCAGGACTGGTTGAACGAGGTGCCGATCGGGCCGACACGGCGTGCATCACCCAGCAGATCGGTGAAGTAGTAGCGAGCCTGGTCGCCGACCACCAGAGCCGATACGCCGATGGTGGCCAGGAAGACCACCGCGGAGAACACCGCCACACCCCACCGGCGCACACCGACGAAGTACAGACCCGCGACGGCCGGGGTGAGCTTGACACCGGCAGCCAGCCCCACCAGCAGGCCCGACCACCACCATCGGGTGCTCTGCACCGCGCACAGCACGGCGAGCACCAGCAGCACGTTGATCTGGCCGTAGTCGAAGGTGCTGCGCAGCGGTTCGGTCCAGATGCCGACCGCGGTCCACAACATCGCCGGGCGCAGATCGGTGCGCCCGAGCAGCCGCAGACTGATCCGCACCACGCCGTAGAGCGCGGCGAAGATGCCGAGCTGCCAGATGAGGGCCACCACGCCGAACGGCAGCAGGCTCAGCGGATAGAAGACCACCGCCGCGAACGGCGGGTAGGTGAACGGCAGCGGGAAGTCCGGCGTCTGCTCCGCGTAGACGTAGTCGTAGAGCGCGCCGGGGTGCTCGAGGGTCTCGGCGCCGCCGACGTAGACGTGCAGGTCGACGAAGTTGGCGCCGTTGGGTACCAGGTAGGTCCAGGCGAGGCGGGCGGCGATGCTGATCGCCAGCAACAGCGGCGCCCAGCGATACAGCTGTGCCCTCGGACCGGTGGCGCGGATGGTGTCTACGGGTCCGACTCTAATGACCCGCCGGTTTCTCGCCCGCCCGGTCACCATCGGCGTACACCTCCGTAACGGTTGGATAAATGCCACTCTTGTCACTTGAGTAACACCAGTAACTCCGTACCTTCGGTTTGAGACGTGCCGTCAACGAAATGGGGAGACTCGTGTCACCAGCCAGAAAAGCGTTTGCCGCCAGCATGATTGCCGGAGCAGGCGCCGTCGCCACCGCCCTGATGCTCAGCCCGACCGCGGTCGCCGAACCGGCCCCGCTGCCGCCCGCACCTGCACCGGCACCCGCCATGCCGAACATTCCGTTCATGAACCAGCTCGCCGGCCTGCCTGCCGCCGCGCCGGGCCTGATCCAGGGCCTCGCCTCGGCGTTCACCGGGGGCGGCGGGCAGTCGACCCTGCCGGTCGATCCGATCACGCCATCCGCTCCGGTCGCCAGCGCATCGCTGAACCTGCCGCCGACCCCGGGCATGGCCACCGCGCTGCCCGCAGCGGCGGCTGCCGCGCCGGCGGTCGCCGGTGTGCAGAACATGGTCCCCGAGGGCCTGGCGTCCCTGATCCCGGCCGGCACCCCGCTCGCGGGTCTGCTGCCGCAGACCGGTGCTGCCGCGCCTGCCGCGACACCGGGCGTCCCGGCCGCACCGGGCGTGCCTGCCTCGTCTCCGGCCGATGCAGCGGCCCAGTCACTGGTGCCGATGTTCCTGCCGGTCTCCGCGCTGCCCTGACCGCCGGCCGTACCCGTCACCGAACAACTCACCAGGGGGAAGTCATGCCATCGATCCGGACAATGCTGACCAGCACCACGGCCTGCGCGCTCGTGGCGCTGGGCAGCGGAGTCGCGATCCCTGCCAACGCCGAACCGGCCGCGCCCATGCCGCTGCCGATCAACGGCCTGCAGGCCCCGGGGCTACCGGCGATGGAGACTCTCGGCCCGGCCATCCAGCAGGCCGCTGCTGATCCGGGCAATGCGGCATCGATGCTCATGGCCGCCGCCGCGGCATTCGCCGGAAACGCGGCGGCGCCGTCCGACTCGCTGAATGTCGCGTCCGCCGTGAACCAGTTCGTGTCCGAGCCGCAGGCACATGTGCCTGCGGCCGGCGCGGGCGCGGAGGCCCATCTGCCCGCAGGGGTGGACCCAGCCTTCTCCGTCGGGCCCATCCCCATGGCGGTGCCCACCGCACCCGAGGCCGTCGTCCCGCCGGTGGATGCACCGGCACCGGCACCCGAAGCGGCCCCAGCTCCTGCTCCCGAGGCCGTGCCGCTGGCGGTACCCGCCCCGGCGGCCGCCCCCGCACCCGGTCCCGCGCCGGCACCCGCCCCCGCGGCCGGCACCATGCCCGACTTCGGCCCCGACGCGCCGACCACCCAGGACTTCATGTACCCGTCGATCAGCAACGGCTGCGGCGTGGACGGCGGCAACGTGCTGGCCACGGCGATCTCGGTCGCCGGCCCCGCGAAGATCCCCGCCCCCGGCCCGGTCGCCGGACAGACCGCCTACGTGTTCACCGCGGTCGGCACGCCCGGCCCCGCGGCCGAGCAGAAGCTGCCGCTGAACGTGACATGGGTGAACCTCACCACCGGCAAGTCAGGTACCGCGACGCTCAAGCCGCAGGCCGATATCAACCCCGCAGGACCGACCACGCTGACCGCCATCGCCGAGACCGGCTCGGGCAGCATCATGTCGACGATCTTCGGTCAGGTCTCCACGACCGAGAAGCAGTGCCAGTTCATGCCCACCATCGGTTCGACGGTGGTGCCGTAATCCGTGTGTCGCTCGCCGGAGAGCGCGAGCGTGCTCTCAGATCGCGATTCTGTTCGGATTCGCGACCTGAGCGCACCGTCGTGGCGGCGCGCTAGTACGCCATGAAGAGGATCATCTCGCGGTCGTATTCACGGCCGGGATGAGACTCCGAGAGGTGGGTCTGCGCCTTCTCGACGAGATCGTCTTCGTTCTCACCTTGAATCGCCTCGCCGCACGGGCAGTTCAGATGTGTCTTAGCCATATGTCCACAATCGCATACGCATGATGGTGAGCATGGACATCTACCACGTTATGCGCACAACTGGGGCGGTCCGTGTCTTCACCGGTGAACCGCTGCCCGACGAAACGCTGACCCGGATCCTCGACAACGCCCGCTTCGCGCCGAGCGGCGGCAACCGGCAGGGCACCCATGTCGTGGTGGTTCGCGATCCCGCCACCATGCAAGCCCTCGCCGATCTCACCGATACCGGGTTCCGGCGCTACATCGCCCAGCAACGCCACGGGGAGAGCCCGTGGAACCCGCTGCACCCGATGGGTGTGTCGGCCGAGGATCTGGCCGCCGTGCGCGTCCCGCGTGCGGCCCAGTTGCTGGACGCCGATGTGGCGCTGGTGATCTGTGTCGACCTCGGGGTGGTGGCGGCCTTCGATCAGGACCTCGATCGCATCGGCCTGGTGGCGGGCGCGTCGGTCTACCCGCTGGTGTGGAACATCCTGCTGGCGGCCCGCAACGAGGGCTTCGGTGGCGTGCTCACCACGATGGTGGTGCCCGAGGAGCCCAAGGTGAAAGAACTGCTCGGCATCCCGGCGGACCACGCGATCGCCGCGGTGCTGCCGCTGGGCAAGCCGGTCAAGCAGTTCACCAAGCTGACCCGCAAACCGGTGGCCGAGTTCGTCACCCGGGAGCGGTTCGACGGGCCGGCGTTCTAGGCTTTCGCGGCCTTGGCGGCGCCGATGGCTCAGGCCTGCTTCGCAGCCTTCGCGGCCGCTTTCATCTTCTTTTTGTAGGCCCGGACCTCCTGCAGCGATCCGGGGTCGACGACATCGGCCACCGACATGTGCGTGCCGGCCTTGCCGTAGTCCCCCGCCGCGGCCCGCCAGCCCTTCGGTGTCACCCCGTACTGCTTGCCCAGCAGCGCCAGGAAGATCTTGGCCTTCTGCTCGCCGAAGCCCGGCAGCCGCTTGAGCCGTCGCAGCACCTCGGCGCCGTCGGGCTCACCGCCGGTCCACAGTGCGGTGACATCACCGTCGTAGTCGTCGACGATCGCCTGGGCCAGGGCCTGCACCCGCTTGGACATCGAGCCCGGAAAACGATGAATGGCAGGGGTTTCCGAACACAGCGCGACGAACTCGTCGGGGTTGTAGTCGGCGATCTGGCGGGCGTCGACCGCACCGATACGGTCGGCGATCTTCTTCGGGCCCGCGAAGGCCGTCTCCATCGGGATCTGCTGATCGAGCAGCATCCCGACCAGCAATGCGAACGGGTTATCGGCGAGCAATTCGTCGGCCGCCGGATCTTGGACTAGCTGCAGATTTCGCACGTCGCCAGTCTAGGACTCCGCCATGCGGGCGCCAGACCCCGAGACCGGGACAGGTCCGCACGTATGTCGGTGCAGTGTGTGAACGTATTGGCGGCGACCTCCACACCTCGCGCTAGCGGTGACACCGGCTGACGGGTTCTCGTGCTAATTTGGATACATCATGATCAGCCCGTTGCCGTAAGGCGCGGGCTGATTTTCTTTCCGGGAACTTTATGACGGAGTATTTGAAGCCCTGGCTGCCTCTCGAGCAGCTGGCAAGCCGCGGAGTGAACGTCGGCGACCGCGATAGTGCAGCCGCACTTCTCAAGGCTGTCGGTTACTACCGGCTCACCGGGTACCTCTACCCGTTCCGGGAGTCCGAGCAGTAGGTCGACGACGACGGCCGCAGCCGTACCCGCGTACTCAGTGTGTACCGGAAAGGTACAAGGCTGGACCATGCCGAATCAGTCATCGACTTCGATCGGCGGCTGCGCATGCTCGTCATGGACGGCGTCGAACGCACCGAGGTCGCAGTACGGATGCAGATCGGGTACGTGCTCGGCCGATCATCTGCGTTCGCGCACGAGGACGCGGCCTGCTTCACCGACACGTTCACCGCCGCGGGAGTCGACCCTGACAGCGGGAAGCCGACTCCGAGCGCGCACGCGATATGGCTGCAGCGGGTCGATGAACGACGGGCCAAATCCGACGAGCAGTTCGTCACCCACTTCCGGGAGAAGTACGAAAACCGTATGCCGGTCTGGGCGCTCACCGAGCTGCTGGAGCTGGGACAGCTCTCTGTCCTTTACCGAGGGCTGCGCCAGCAGGACGCCGAGGAGATCGCGGTGGTGTTCGGGGTCCCGACGAAGAAAATCATGACCAGCTGGCTCGCCAGCCTCAACTACGTACGCAATGTGTCGGCGCATCACGCCAGGCTGTTCAACCGGAAGCTCCAGCACGCCCCAGCGCGACCCAAAATAGGACAGGTGCCCCTCCTCGACCACCTCAGGGACGAGCAGACCGCCAAGGGCGTCTTCGGCACATACAACGCACTCGCGGTAATCGCCTACCTGCTTCCTTCGATTGAGGCCGAGACGGAATGGAGCATCCGACTCATCGAGCTGTTGCAGGATTTCCCGGACTCGCATGCGCTGTCTCCAGGCTCGATGGGAGTTCCAGACAGTTGGCAGTCGCTCGACCTGTGGCGGTCGTGATCCAAGCCTTTCTGGGAACCAGCACCTGAGCCTCTGTCCAGCCGATTCAGCGGACTGTGTCGGTGCAGTGTGCCAACGTGTATGCGATAACCGGTGGCTGAGAGCCCACAGGACCTCGTAGGAGACAGTCATGAGACGTGTGATGGCACCTCTGGTTGCGGCCATCGCCGCCTCGATCGCGCTGGCTGCCGCGGCGCACGCGATACCCGAGCAGGGCACCCCGGCGTTCGACGAATACCTGGGCGGACTTCAGCGCAATGGCTACAACCTGAATCCGGACACTGCGTGGCGCGCCATGCATCAGGCGTGTGTGGGCGGCCTGCCCGGATACATCGGTCTGGAATTGGCCGCTCAGGGCGTGATCGGTCCCGGCGCCCAGGAGCGGGTGTTCGACGTCGCCAGAAAGTACGCCTGCCCAGTTCAGTAGTGGGCCCCCACGGGCACGGCCGCGGTTTAAGGTGGCCGCACGATGTCGGTTCAGATCGCGCTGACGCTGGCGGTCGCGCTGCTGCTGGCGGCGGTGGCCGCCGTCCTCGTGGTGCGCACCCGCCGGGTCGTGGCCACCCCCACCGAACGCGCAGTGCACGCCGCCCTGCACACCGCCTCGCTGGCGGCGCGAGCGCTACGTCAGGGCCTGGACTCCGGATCCGCGGCGACCGCCGCGCCCTTCCTGCGCGGACTCACCGGCACCGACGGCGTCGCCTTGTTCAACGGCCACGGCGAGCTGCTGGCCGCCGACCCCGACGACGAACTGATCTGGCAGCCCGATATCGCCGAAACCTGTGCGTCCACTGCCGCGGAGTCGATCGCCGGCGAACGCCGCGTACTCAACGGTGTGCGCGCCTCCACGGTGGTGGCCCAGCCGCTGTTGGCCGAGAACGGTGACGTGCTGGGCGTGCTGGTGGTCGTCACCGCAGGCAGCCCGGGCCCTGGGATGCTCGGCGCGATCGGCGAGGTCGCGCGCTACGCCGCCAGCCAGATCGAACTGGCCGAACTCGATGCGTCCCGGGCCCGGCTGGACAAGGCCGAGGTACTGGCACTGCGCGCGCAGATCAGCCCGCACTTCATCTACAACGCGCTCAACACCATCGCCTCGTTCGTGCGCACCGATCCGGCCCGCGCCCGCGAACTCATCTTGGAGTTCGCCGATTTCACCCGCTACTCGTTCCGGGCCGCAGGCCAATACACCACCCTGGCCGAGGAACTGCGCAATATCGACCGCTACCTCACCCTGGAGCGGGCCCGCTTCGGCGCCGCGCTGACGGTCCGCCTCCAGGTCGCCCCCGAGGTACTCAACGTGGTGGTGCCGTTCCTGGCGCTCCAACCGTTGGTGGAGAACGCGGTCCGGCACGGACTGGCCGGCCGCGGCGGCGGATCGGTGGAAATCGTCGCCAACGATGCCGGCTCGGACTGCGTCATCACCGTCGAGGACGACGGCGCCGGCATGGATCCCGACACCCTGCGGGCCGGCCAGGGCGACGCGCTGGCCGACCGCAGCGCCGACCAGTCCGCGCACGTCGGCCTGACCAATGTCGACCATCGGCTGCGCGCGGCGTTCGGCAACGATTACGGTCTGGTGGTCGAAACGGCTGTCGGGGCGGGGACCAAGGTCATCATGCGGGTGCCGAAGTTCCGCTCCGGTGTGCGGGCCAGCGGAGGTGTTGCGTGAGCGAGCTTGCGAGCGAACCATGGCTGACGAGCGAGCGTGCGAGCGAACCATGGATCTGCCCACGCGGCGGCCGAGCCTGCGAGGCCGCAGCGTGAGGGGTCTGGTGGTCCTTGCCGTCGACGATGAGGCGCCGGCGCTCGACGAGCTGGCCTATCTGTTGGGCCAGCACCCCGATATCGCCGCGGTGCACACCGCGGGGGACGCCACCTCGGCCCTGCGCGAACTCAACGCCCGTCTGATCGACGCCGTGTTCCTGGACATCAACATGCCCGGCCTGTCCGGCATCGAACTCGCCGGTGTGTTGCGCAACTTCGCGAACCGGCCGGCGGTGGTGTTCGTGACCGCGCACGACGACAAAGCGGTCGCCGCTTTCGATGTCGGCGCCGTGGACTACCTGCTCAAGCCGATCCGGCAGAATCGGCTCGACGAGGCTGTGCGCCGGGTGACGATCGCGCGCAACAATGAACCCGAACCGCCCGACGATCCCGAAGCACCCGACTCCGATGTCATTCCGGCCGAGCTCGGCGGTATCACCCATCTGGTGCCGCGGGAGACCATCGGCTGGGTGGAGGCCGAAGGCGACTACGCCCGGCTACACTCGGCCACTGGAGCCCATCTGGTCCGAATTCCGTTGAGTGTCTTGGAAACCCGCTGGCGCGATCACGGCTTCCAACGCATACACCGGTCCTACCTCGTCTCCTTGCGGATGGTGACCGGGCTGCGCACCGCAGAGGGCGCGGTGCTGGTGCGGCTACGGGCCAACGGCGCCTCCCCCGCGGTGGAACTCCCGGTGAGCCGGCGCCAGGCCCGCGAGCTTCGCGACCGGCTGGTTCGGGATCCGATGCGCAACCTCAAGCCCGCGGGCTCCGATGACTGAACGACCGGAACGTCAACGGGTGGTGCTCGCGCACCGCCGCGGCGCGCGGATGGTGCGGACCCGGGTCGAGGTCCAGGAGCAGACTCAGGTGGGCGATGCGCTGGTACGCGGTCTGGTGCGCGCACAGCTCGGGCTGGCGCTGCGGTTGGGAGCCGTCGTGGTGTTCGCCGTGGCGGGCATCGTGGTGTTGAACAGGGCGGCACCGGACCTGACGGTGTTCGGGATGCGGCTGAACTGGCTGCTGCTGGCGGTGTTGGCCTACCCCCTGCTCTACGGTGTGGGACGGCTCTACGTGCGGCTGGCCGAACAGGGCGAGAAGGACTTCGTCCGGGTCGTCGACAGCGAACCGTGACCGGTTCACCGCTGACGGCAGCCGCGCTGCTGATGGCGGCGATCGCCACCGTGGTCATCGGCAGCTGGGGAGTTCGGCTGTCGCGCACCACGTCGGATTTCCTGGTGGCCTCCCGAAGCGTCGGACCGCGCTGGAACGCTGCCGCGATATCCGGTGAATATCTTTCCGCCGCATCATTTCTCGGAGTCGCCGGGCTGATCGCGAAGTACGGCGCCGACGCACTGTGGTATCCCGTCGGATTCACCGCCGGCTACCTCGGTCTGCTGTTGTTCGTCGCCGCTCCGCTGCGCCGCTCGGGTGCCTACACGGTGCCCGACTTCGCCGAGTTCCGGCTGGGCTCGGCGCGACTGCGCAAGGTGGCCATGCTCGTCGTGGTGATCATCTGCGTGTTCTACCTGGCGCCGCAGTACCAGGGAGCCGGTCTGGCGCTGAAGACGCTTCTCGGCATGCCGGTGTGGACCGGCCCCGTACTGGTCGGCGCGATCGTCATCACCAATGTGGTGGGCGGCGGCATGCGCTCCATCACCTTCGTGCAGGCCTTCCAGTACTGGCTGAAACTCACCGCGATCGCCATCCCGGCACTGGCGCTGCTCGGCCTTTTCCTGACCGACCGGGGCGAACTGGGCGGTCCGCTGCCGCCGAGCGTGGACCGCGAGACGACCGTGCAGGTCGAGACCGACGTGGTGGTCCAGGTGGTCGACCCGTCCGGGATCACGATGACCGGCCTGCTCGACGGGAAGACGGTGCGCGACGCCACCTTCGGCGCTCCGGGCGAACACACCGTCGGCGCCGGGACCAGCCTCACCCTGGCCGCCGGCGCCGCCACCCCGGTGGTGGCCGGCACGCCGAGCACCGGCAGCGAATGGATCGTCTCCGGCGGCGGCCTGGGCGGCGGTCATCCGCTGTACCAGGTGATCTCGATCATCGTGGCGACCTTTCTCGGCACGATGGGCCTGCCACATGTGCTGGTGCGTTTCTACACCAACCGCGACGGGCGGGCGGCGCGGCGGACCGCGCTGGCCGTCATCGCGCTGCTGTCGTTCTTCTATCTCTTCCCCATCCTGCTGGGGGTGTTCTCCCGGCTGTACGTGCCGCAACTGCTGATCACCGGAACCGCCGATGCCGCAGTGCTGTTGGCGCCGGGCTCGGCCATCGGCGGGGCACTCGGTCAAATGCTGGCCGCACTGGTCGCAGCGGGCGCCATCGCGGCGTTCCTGGCGACCTCGTCCGGGTTGCTGGTCAGCATCGCCGGTGCGCTGGCCACCGACGTGATGCGCGGCCGGGTCCGCGACTTCCGCATCGCGGCGGTGATCGGCGGCGTCATCCCGATTCCGCTGTCCCTGTTGGTGGCCGATCTGGAACTGTCCCGCACCGTCGGCCTGGCGTTCGCCGTCGCGGCCTCCACCCTGTGCCCGCTGCTGGTGCTCGGCATCTGGTGGCGCGGGCTGACCGCCACCGGTGCGGCCTGCGGGTTGATCGTCGGCGGACTCGCCTGTGGTAGCGCGGTATTGGTGGAGATCACCGGCGGGATCGACGAGAACGTGCTGGGCGGTTGGCCCGCGGTGATGGTCGGCTATCCCGCCGCGGTGAGCGTTCCGGTGGCGTTCGCGACCATGATCATGGTCAGTCGGTTCACCCGCGCGACTCCGAACGTCGCGCAGATCTTCGCCCGGATGCACGTGCCGGAACGGCTCGGCATGGGTGTCGAACGTCTACCGGAAGGCCGCTAATCGAGCCCGCGGGTGCCGTTTCAGGATCCAGGTTGGGCGCTCGACGGGCCGCCGCCGCCGTCTCGAGCGAGTCGCCGATATGTCCGCCAACCGATTACGCTCAACCACAATGCCAGCGCAGCATTGAGGATGCCCAGGGCCAGGCTCGCCCGACCCGTCCGCTGAGCGGCCGGAATGAACCCTTCGCGGAAAGCTGCGGCGTCGCCGTAGGCGAGCACCCGCACCGCGTTCACCGCCGGCAGTTCCTCGTCGCTGCCCAGCGCACGCATCGACCCGGGATCACCCCAGACCACCACCGGATCGTCCGAATACAACGCGCACTCGTTGATCCGACCTTCGCCCCGCGGCCAGTTCCACGCCTGCCGCACCGAACTGATGCCCTGCACCCAGGCTCGTGATCCATCCGCCAACTTGACGACAAACCCTGAGGGGAGCCAAGTCTCAGCCAGCGACGACAGCCCGGACCATGATCTCCCGCAGTCGATTCGCGCCAGCAGCGTACGGATGGTCTCGACCTCACGGGCCTCGCCGTGCGCCTCACGTTCCAGCCGGCCGTCCAGCAGGACCCCGTAGATCCGCTGGTGCGGTTCAGCGTGACGCCAGGCCAGCACCTCCTCCGCGGACCCGACAATCGGAACCTCAGCCAGTTGCAGCCCGTCGTCGGCGATCCGCCACAGCATCAGCCCCACCGCCGCGAACATCACTGCGAGGCAGGCACACAACAGTGCCGCGGCAGAGCCGGCCGTGCGCAACTCCAGCCGAGGTAACACCTTGATCACCACCAGCACGGTGAACACCGATGCGATGACGGTACCGCCGAAGGTAGCCGCGGCCCTCTCGAACAGGTACGGGACGCTGTCGCCGGTGACCAGGAAGCCTGCCGCCAGCGCAACCGCGGCAACCCCGATCACCACGCTCGATCGCCACCAGGATCGTCGCCAGCGATGCAGCAGTACCGCGGTCGCGATCGCTACCACCGACCACGCGGTAACTAGCGACACGAGCCCGCAACCGCCGCACGGCACTTTTCGCACAGGGCCACGAAGTGGGCGAGCCGCGCCGCCGAAGACATCACGTCGACCCGCACGCGGACCTCGAGTCCATCACCGGAGAGCGACAACGCCGGCTGCTCGCGCTCTGAGTCGTAGCGGGCACACCATTCTTCGACGGCGTCGGCGACGGCAACCAACGTCCCGGGCGCAGCGGCCTCAGCCGTGCCGAGCACCAAGAGACGAGGATCGGCCGGCAGCACGTGCTGCAGCGGCTGCCCGCCGCCAACCCGGCCCATCCCGATCCAACCGGCAAGCTTTGGATCCAGCGAGTCGATCAGTGCAACGGCGATCGCTCGAGCCGGACCGGGCGGGCTGGGACCCACCAGCAGTGCGCCACTCCCCATTCGGGGCGTCGGCGCCGACCAGGTGCTGGTGACGATGTGCGTGCCGGGAACGGACTGTTGTACGGCGAAGGCACGGCGCGACCGGACCGCCCAGTCACCTGTGGCGGGTGTCAGCGTGGTGATCTCGCCGTCACGGTGAACGGCCCAACCATGTTCGTCCAGGAGACGCTGCACCGCCGCCCTCTTCCGCGCCCGCGCACGAAGGACCAGGAGGCACCCGGCAAGCGCGAATCCCACGACGACGAGCGCGACAAACTCCACGCGCGAACAGTACCGACCGGCCACCCCGCAGACCGATCGAAATTCCAAGTGCCCGCGTTTTCACGCACCGCTCATCGCCATCGATCGACCGCTCACCGCACCCCTTCCCGGCTTCGTCGTATCGCCTCGTTTTGTGACTCACATCTCAATTAGGTTCGGGGCACCAACAGCGATGAGCGCTCGCGCGAAGAGCAGATCGCACAGTCACAGTCGACGTCAGGAGTCACCGGTGTCCGAGATCGATCTACCCGCGCGGCCTGCGCCCACCGGCGAGGAGTTCCTCGCCATGCAGGCCAGCCCCGAGTTCCAGGATTTGCGCAGCAGGCTACGCAAATTCGTCTTCCCGATGACCGCGTTCTTCCTGATCTGGTACGGGATCTATGTCCTGCTCGGTGCGTTCGCCGATGACTTCATGGCCATCAGGGTGTTCGGCAACGTCAACGTCGGCCTGCTCATCGGGCTCGGCCAATTCCTGACCACGTTCGTCATCACCGGTCTCTACGTCCGCTTCGCCAACCGCGAGTTGGACCCGCGTTCGGCGGCCATCCGCGACGAGCTGGAAGGACCCCTGCGATGAACCTGCTCGCAGCAACCGAGACGGTGGGCAACCCCGTCGCCAACATGGCCATCTTCGGCCTGTTCGTCGTCGTCACCATGGTCGTGGTGATCCGCGCCAGCAAGAAGAACGCCACCGCCGACGAGTTCTTCACCGGCGGCCGCGCCTTCTCCGGCCCGCAGAACGGCATCGCGATCGCCGGTGACTACCTGTCGGCCGCGAGCTTCCTCGGCATCTCCGGCGCCATCGCCGTCTACGGTTACGACGGCTTCCTCTATTCCATCGGCTTCCTGGTCGCCTGGCTGGTCGCCCTGCTGCTGGTCGCCGAATTGCTCCGCAACACAGGCCGATTCACCATGGCCGACGTCCTGAGCTTCCGGTTGAATCAGCGCAAGGTCCGGGTCGCGGCCGCCACCTCGACGCTGACGGTCTCGCTGTTCTACCTGCTGGCCCAGATGGCCGGCGCGGGCGGCCTGGTGGCCTTGCTGATGAACATCAACAGCCGCACCGGACAGTCGATCGTGATCGCCGTCGTCGGTCTGCTGATGATCGTCTACGTACTGGTCGGCGGCATGAAGGGCACCACCTGGGTGCAGATCATCAAGGCCGTGCTGCTGATTGCCGGGGCCGCCATCATGACCTTCATGGTGCTGGCCAAGTTCGGGATGAACTTCTCCGAGATCCTCGGCTCGGCGCAGGCCGCCATCTCCGGGGCCACCACCGACGGTGTCGCCGGCCGCGACGTACTGGCCCCGGGCGCCCAGTACGGCGGATCGCTGACCTCGCAGATCAACTTCATCTCCCTCGCCCTGGCACTGGTGCTCGGCACCGCCGGCCTGCCGCACGTGCTGATGAGGTTCTACACCGTCCCCACCGCCAAGGAAGCCCGCAAGTCCGTCGTGTGGGCCATCGCCCTGATCGGCGCGTTCTACCTGTTCACCCTGGTGCTCGGCTACGGAGCCGCGGCGCTGGTGGGCCCGGATCGCATCCTGGGGGCTGCCGGAGGCGTGAACTCGGCGGCACCGCTGCTGGCGCTGGAACTCGGCGGTGTCGTTCTGCTCGGCATCATCTCCGCGGTGGCCTTCGCGACCATCCTGGCGGTCGTCGCCGGTCTGACCATCACCGCGTCGGCGTCCTTCGCCCACGACATCTACGCCGGCGTGTGGAAGAAGCACAAGGTCACCGAGGATGAGCAGGTGCGGGTCTCGCGCATCACCGCGGTGGTGCTGGGCATCGTCGCGATCGGCCTCGGCATCCTGGCCAACGGACAGAATGTCGCCTTCCTGGTGGCGCTGGCCTTCGCCATCGCCGCGGCGGCCAACCTGCCGACCATCGTGTACTCGCTCTACTGGAAGCGGTTCAACACCCGCGGTGCACTGTGGAGCATGTACGGCGGTCTGATCTCGACGCTGATCCTGATCGTCTTCTCCCCCGCCGTGTCGGGTGGAAAGACCTCGATGATCCCGGGTGCGGACTTCGCCTGGTTCCCGCTGGCCAACCCGGGCATCGTGTCCATCCCGCTGGCATTCGCGCTCGGCATCATCGGCACCCTCGCCTCCAAGGACTCCGGCGACCCCGCGGTCAACGCGGAGATGGAGGTGCGGTCGCTGACCGGGGTGGGCGCCGAGAAGGCGGTTGCGCACTAGTCCCCGATGCACCGAAGTGGCATTCCAGCAGGCAGACTCTGCTGGAATGCCACTTCTTCGTCGGGCGTTGAGCCAACCGTGCCCACTCTCGCGCTCGACCCTCCGGTGAGATCGTCGTCGCGCCGATACTCTTTCGGGCTGCTGACCTATGCGCTGGCCGCGATCATGCTCGGCGCCACCCTGCCGACACCGATGTACGAGTTGTACGGCGAGCGAATGCATTTCTCGGTACTGACCACGACCATCATTTTCGCGACATACGCCGGCGCGGTCCTGACCGCGCTGCTGTTGTTCGGCCGGTGGTCCGATGTCGTGGGTCGCAAGCCGATGCTGCTGGCCGGCGCCGGTATGGCGATCGCCAGTTCGGTCGTGTTCCTGGTGGCGGATTCGGTGCCGGCGCTGCTGGCGGGGCGGGTGCTGTCCGGTCTGTCGGTGGGCATCGTGACCGGGACCGCGACAGCGGCGATCCTGGAATCGGCACCGCCGCGCTGGCGCGGTCGAGCGGCCGGCGTGGCCACCCTGGCCAATCTTGGCGCGCTGGGCCTCGGGCCGATGGTGGCGGGCGTGCTGATCCAGTACGGTCCGTCCCCGCTGCATCTGAGCTTCATCCTGCACGCCGGCCTGGTGCTGATCGCGGTGGCGGCCATCCTCGTCACGCCGGAGACCGCGGACCGGCACGGGCGCCTCGGCGTCCAGCGACTCTCGGTGCCGGCAGAGACCCGCGCCGTATTCGCGGTGGCGGCAACGGCTGCCTTCGCCGGGTTCGCGGTGAATGCCATGTTCGCTTCTGTCGCACCGACATTCGTATCCACCCTGATGGGTGTCGACAACCACGCGCTGGCGGGCGGCGTCGCGGGCCTCATGGTTCTGACGGCCGCGCTGGTCCAACCCGCAGCCATCCGGGTCGCTCCGCCCCGCGCCGTCGCCGTCGGCAGCGCAGTCTTGGTCTTCGCCATGGCAATGTTGGTTGTGGCGCTGACGTTCTCGTCGCTCTGGGGATTGATCGTCGCTGCCGTGGTGGCCGGAATCGGCCAAGGACTGAGTTTCGGCCGTGGCCTGGCCGCGGTGTCCGAGGTCACCCCACCGGACCGCCGCGCCGAGGTCAGCTCCGCATACTTCCTGGTCGCCTACGTCGCGTTGTCCCTGCCGGTGATCGGGATGGGCGCAGCCGCACAGCACTGGGGTCTTCAGGTCGCCGGCGAGGTCTTCGCCGTGGTGGTCGGCTTCCTCGCGCTGCTGTGCTTCATCGCGATCCTGCTGCAGGAGCGGCGCCGCACCGCGTAGCGGCCGCGGCGCCAGCGCTGTTCCGGCAGGTTCACTGCGCCCTCCTACCCGTGGCGGGCACGGCGACCAGCAACTGCAGGACCGCCGCGACGACCAGGATGACGAGAGCAGGCGTCCACGATGTCGTCCATTCGTGCAGCAGCCCGGCCGCAAAAGGACCCGAGGCAGCGAGCAGATAACCGCCACAGTTGGCCATCGCCGACAGCCCCGCGGCGCCGCGGGCATCGGCGCCGTGGTGAGCCATCAGCAGAAGCGCCACCGCGAGCGCCCCCGCGCTACCCGGCGCCGCGATCAGCAACCAGGGCAGCGCGCTGCCATCGGTGAGCAGTAGCCCGATGGCCCCGATGAACATCGGTGCACTCGTCAGGACCGTCAACAAGCGGTACCGGCCGGTGCGGTGCAGCGCCCAGCTGACGACGAGGCCGAACGGCGCTCCGACCAGTTGATAGACGAGAAGATGCAATGCCGCGGACTCCGTCCCGATCCCGCGGTCGAGTTCGATGCTCGGCATCCAGTTGATGATGAGGTAGAACGTCAGCGACTGCAGACCCATGAAGGCCGTCACCGCCCAAGCGACCGGCGATCGCAGGTGGTTGGCGCGCTCCGTCGGCTGCTCGAGGAACATACCGGCGGGCTCATCGCGGCGTGCGAACCACATCGCAGCCACGAGTGCGGCGGGGATCGCCCACACCAACAGCGTGCGACGCCAGTCCCCGGTCCAGTCGGTGAGCACGATCGCCAGCCCGGACCCGAGTGCGGCAAAAGCACTGATGACCACCGCATTCGCACCCGAGGCCAGCGCGGCGTGGTCCCGGTAGTCACGCCGGACCAGGACCGGTACGAGAACATTTCCGACCGCGACGGCGCCGGCCAGTAGCATCGTGCCGACCCACAGGCCGGGCACCCCGGCGACCGAGCGCACCACGATCCCCAGCATGAGGATGAGTGCGACCCAGCGGGCCACCACTGCTGGCCCGCCGAAGCGCAACGCCACCGCCGCGAAGGGCGCGACGCCTGCGAACAACAGCAGCGGCAACGATCCGAGCAATCCCAGACTGCTGTAGCTGAGCCCGGTCGATCCGGCGATATCGGGAACCAGCGGTCCGACCGCGGTGATGGCCGGGCGTAGGCAGGCCGCCAGCCCGAAGATCGACAGCGCGACGAGAAGCGGGCGGTTGTTCACCAACGGCCGCGGTGCACGACCTCATCGAAGGGGCGGCGGTCGGGCTTACGGATCGGCGCCAGTGGCCGGTCCGCCGGATAGCCGACGCCGAGCAGATAGGCGACGAACCGGTCTTCGGGAACCCCGAGGATCGCCCGTGCCGTCTCCTGGTCGCCGACCGAAGAATGGGCGGTCCCGATCCCGAGGTCGGCCGCCGCGATCGTGATCGCCATCGTCGCCTGTCCGAGATCGTAGGAATCGACGACCTTCCGGTGCTCATCGGCCGGCAACGGCGCGACGAGCGCGATGGCCGCCCGGGCTCCGGCAATGTGCTTGGCGCCCTGCCACACCGTGGAAAGCTCTTGCAGCTGAGCTGGATCGGTGACGATCACGAAATCCCAGGGCTGGGTGTTCCTGGCCGAGGGCGATCGCCAGCCGGCCTCGACGATTCGCAACAGGTCGGCCTCGTGGACCGGGTCCTCGGTGTAGGTGCGGACGTTCCTCCTGGAGGTGATCGCATCCCAGGTTTCCATGTACGTGCTCCAATCATTCGGGTGACCCGTGCGGGTCCCGCAGGGCCGACGCTCGGTTACTCGGGAATGCCGGTGCCGAACACCGCCATGAGCTGCGCCAAGGTTCGGTAGTAACCGACCAGCGTGGTCAGCTCGATGATCGCCTCGACACCCAGCACATCGACGTGGCGGGCATATTCGTCATCGGATACGGAGCCGCCGGACAGCAACGTGCCGCACAGATCGGCCGCTGCTTGTTCAGCGGGATCGGATGACTGAAAAGTACTGCGCGACAACTGGTCCAACTCGTCATCGGTGAAGCCCATCGCGCGGGCCACCCGCTCGTGTGCCCAGCACTCGTACTCCGACTGCAACGCAGAGCCCACCAGCAGAATCCCGATCTCGCGGACCCTGCCGGTGAGTCCCGTGCGGTACCGGATCGCGGCGCCCAGCTGCTGCAGGATGTCGCCGACTCCTGGCGCGTGCAACATGATGCCGAACGGCCCGGTCAGCGATCCGTCCGGCGCCACGACGGGAAAATGCTGAGTACCCATGAGCCGGTCACCGCCGGTGATGCCGTCATAGACGACGCGCTGCGCTTCCGTCAGGTCGTCGGGTGTCAGCGATTCGAGGCGTCCACTCACTGAGGGCCTTGCGGATACGGGAAGGGCGGGTAGGGGTAGCGCGGTTGACTCTTGACGCGCCGACCGAAGACGAGCCAGCTCAGCCCGAAGCCGAGCAGACCACCGATGAGAGCCTGTCCGTACCGCTCCTTGATCATCGGCAGCACGAACTCCATCGGGTTCATACTGACCTCACCGGCGGGCTGTGCCGGCGCGGAAGCGGCCGCAGGTGCCGCAGCACTGACCGAGACCGGTCCGGTGCCAACACCATTGGTGCCACCGGAAGGTTGGGTGAGCAGTCCCGAGATATTGGCGACGAACTGCCCGATCAGACGGTTGCTCACATCGGCGATCGCGCCGCGACCGAACTGCGCCATGCGGCCGCTGATGTCCAGATCGGTGTCGATGAGCACCCGGGTCCGGGTGTCGCTGACCGGCTCGAGCCAGGCGTGGATCTGCGCGTTCGCCGCAGCCTGCCCCTTGGGATCCTTGCCCGAGGCCGAGATGACGGCGTTGTAGGTCGCGTCGTCCTTCTGTGTGAAGCGCGCCGTGCCGCGGAAATGGGCGCCGATCGGGCCGACCTTGATCTTGACGTTGCCGAGGTAGTCGTCCCCCTCGATCCCATCCAGTGCAGCTCCCGGCATGCAGGGCATGATCCGTTCCAGATCGGTCAGCAGATTCCAGGTCTGCTGCAGATCGGCATCGATCTCGAACTGGTTCTTCAGCTGCATTGCCATATCAGCCCGCGAAGCCCTTGAGACCTTCGATGACCTCGTCCTCGCCACAGTCGAAGAACGCCATGATCCGGCACGGGCAGGCCTCTCCGCCCTCGATCTTCCACGGGAACGCACCGATGATCGCGCGCCGGTTCAGCACGGTCTTCAGGTCGCCGCCGACGTTCTCGGCATGGATACAGCCGTCCTGGAACGCCAGGTGGTGCATGGGGAAGATGTCCGACGTGATCTCACGACCCGACATGTGGTGGGTGTAGGTGTACTCACCCAGGTATTCCTTGTAACTCATGCCGACATGCTCCTCGAACTTTGCGAGCAAATCCGGGCGCATGTTGCGGATCGTGGTGTTCATCGGGTGGTCACCGGAGCCTGCGTCGATCCCCCACCAGGCGATCTCCATCTCGGCCATCCATCGCGCGAGACGGATGCTGCCACCGGGATGCATGGTGAAGTACCGCACCAGGTCCTGCTTCGACATGCCCTGGTAGTAATCGATGAATCCGGTGTGGATGATCAGGATGTCGCCCTTGCGCACCTCGACCTTGGAGGTGATGTGCTCGGGTTCGATGAGCTCCCAATCCTTCACCACATCCGACACGTCGACGATCGCACCGGGGTGGATCAGCTTGGTCAGCGGCAGCGACGCCATGTCCAGCCCGCCGTCGGTGCCGTGCATCGGACCGTCGAGGTGAGTTCCGGAGTGCAGCGAGCTCTCGATGCGCTGCGAGACAATCTGATTCGTCTGAAGGTTCTGGGTGTAGTACATCTTGCCACCCGGGTACCCGACCCATCCCGGTGTGTGGATGCCCCACGGGTGGGTGAGATCGACAATGCGCATGATGACTTCTCCGCTCCGACACTAATCAACTGGATTGAATCAGATTCTATGTCATTGAAATTGATTTGGCCAGGCGCCGGACCAGATCGGGCCTGATCGGCACGGACACAATGGAATCGGGGATGCGCAGTGCATCGTCGACAGCCGATGCGATCGCCGCGGCCACAGCCGTGGTTCCGCCCTCCCCCGCGCCCTTGACACCCAGCGGATTGATCGGACTCGGCGCATCCTCGGTCACCAGCGTCTCGACGTCCGGTACCTCGAGCAACGTCGGGATCAGGTAATCCATGAACGTCGTGCACTGCGGTGTTCCGTCCTCGCCGTAGAGGAACTCCTCGTAGACCGCACCGCCGATGCCCTGCGCGACACCGCCGGCGATCTGCCCTTCCACGAGCATCGGATTCAGCGCCCGGCCCACGTCGTAGCCGACGATGAACCGCTCGATGGTCAGCTTCCCGGTTCCCGGATCGACCGCCACGACGGCCGCGTGCAGGCCGTACGGGTAGGTCATGTGGTCGGACCGGAACCAGCCGTCCGCAGACAGCCCCGGATCCTCCTTCATCTCACCGGCGCCGACCGGTTCCAGCAGGCGTGCGATATCGCCGAGGGTCAGCGTGCGGGACGGATCGCCGACGACAGCAACGGCCCCCTCCTCGATGGCGACCTCCTCGGTGCTGACCTTGAAATGGTGTGCTGCCACCCGGATCGCCTTGTCCGCCAGCGCATCTGTGGCGTTCTTGGCCGCCGAACCGGCCATCACGGCCAACCGGGTCGCGAAGGCTCCGCGGCCGTACTCGAACTGATCGGTGCGGCCCCGTACCACGCGTATCGAGTCGTGCGGGATCTGCAGCCGCTCGGCCACCACCTGCGCCAGCACGGTGTCCACGCCCTGGCCGACGGAGGACGCGCCGCAGCTGATCGTGACCTTGCCGCTGATGTCGCACGACACGCGGGCACCCTCGAACGGTCCGATACCGCTCTTCTCGACGAAGAACCCGAAACCGAATCCGATGAGCTCGCCGGCCGCTCGCCGTCGTTCGACCTCAGCCCGGATACCGGCAAAATCGTATCGAGCGGACACCTTCTCGAGCAGAAGCCGGTAGTCCCCCGAGTCGTGGACCAGGTGGGTGCCCATCGCCTGAATCGGTCGCTCATAGGGCATCTCGGCGACCGCGATGAAATTCGTGATGCGCAGCCGTGCCGGGTCGAGATCCAGTTCCCTGGCGATCTTGTCCACCAGACGTTCACGCGCGAAGGTGCCCTCGTAACGCCCGGGCGATCGGTAGGTCCCGGCCGGGGTCTTGTGCGTAAGCCGCACGTGGGCGGTGGCGCGGAAGTTCGGAATCACATAGGGCCCCGGCAACATGGATGCCGTGAGCGATGCCACCGTCGCACCGTGGGTGCGCACGTAGGCACCCTGGTCGAGGATGAAGTCGGCGTCGAGAGCCTCGATCCACCCGTCCGAGACCCGGACCAGAGCACGTAACCGATGATGTTGCCCCCTGGAGTGATTGGTGGCGACAAGGTGCTCTTGCCGGTCCTCGATCCACTTGATCGGCCGGTGCAGGCGCATTGCAGCGGTCGCCACCAGGACGTCCTCGGGGTAGAGCTCGCCGCGCGGGCCGAACCCGCCGCCGACATGGGTCTCACGCACCAGAACCTGATGCGGCGGTAGGCCCGTGATGTCCGCGATGGCCTCTCTGTTCCAGAACGGCACCTTGGCCGCGCCGTCGACCACCAACAGCTGTTCGGTCTCGTCGAATCGGGCGACCAGACCGCGACATTCCATCGGCACCCCGGTGTGGCGTCCGATCCGGGCGTCCATCTCGAAGATCCGGTGCGTGCCCGCCGCGATCATCGCAGGCGCTCCTGCGAAGACGGCCTCGACGTCTCCGTACTCCTCGACGAAGCACGTCGCCTCGGAATCCTGTTCCGGCAGTTCGGCGCCCGTCCCGGCCGCCCAGCTGGCCTGCTCGCAATCCACCCAGGTCACCGGATCCAGATCGGCATCGATACGCGGTGGCAGCGGCTCGATGTCCAACTCGACGAGTTCGGCCGCGTCCTCGGCCAGGTAGGCCGATGTCGCGAACACGACCGCGACCGGTTCACCGACATAACGCACGAATCGGCGGGCCAGCACCGGCTGCCGGTAGGGCAGCAACTCATCGCGCGGGGTGAGCCGGAAGCCGATCGCGGGCAGCGTGGCGATATCAGCGTACGACCAGGCCGCGACCACACCGTCGATCAGCAGCGCTGCCGAGACGTCAACCGAGTTGATGCGCCCGTGGGCAAACGGCGAGCGGATCACCCGCATGTGCAACTCACCGGCGTTGGTCGTGTCCGCGGCGAATCGTCCAGCACCGCGGAGCAGGACCGGGTCCTCGATACGTCTGGCGCGGGCACCGATCATGCCGGGCCCTCGGCCTCGGCGGGTTCATCGCCGCGCAGCGCGCGCTGGGCGCACAGCGTGGATTTGAGGATGTTCTGGTATCCCGTGCAGCGGCACAGGTTCGACGACAGCATCTCCCGCAGCTCTTCCTCGTCGGCGTCGGGGCGCTCTTCGAGGTAGCCGGTGATCAAGGTCAGGAAGCCCGGCGTACAGAACCCGCACTGCAGACCGTGGTTGTCCCAGAAGGCCTGCTGAACCGGGTGCAGGGTGTGGTCATCGGGTGCCAGCCCTTCCACTGTGCGGATCGACGCCCCCTCGGCCTGCACCGCGAACATCAGGCAGGCCCGGATCGGCTGTCCGTCCATCAGCACCGTGCAGGCGCCGCAGACTCCGTGCTCGCAACCCAGGTGGGTGCCGGTCAGGCCGCAGTCGTCGCGTAGCGCATCTGCCAGGGTCCGACGTGGCTCCACATCGATGTCGTAGCGATCACCGTTGACGTACAGGCGAAGTGAACTCATGCTGGGCTCTCCTCAGCGTCGGTGGGGTGTTGTGCGGCCCGGATATCGCGACCCTCCCGGATCGCAGAGCGGATCCGGTGCGGCGTTGCGGGCAGATGGAACACCCCGACACCGAGTGGTCTGAGTGCGTCACTGATGGCGTTCGCGATCGCGGCGGGGGCACCGATGGTTCCGCCCTCGCCAACCCCTTTGGCACCAGTCAGCGACGCCGGCGAGAGTGTGCAGACATGCGCGATCTCGATGTCGGGGACCTCGGCCACGGTCGGCGGCAAGAAGTCCATCAACGACGTCGTCACCAGGACCCCACGGTCGTCATAGATGAGTTCCTCGAACAGTGCGTTCGCGATTCCCTGCACGACACCGCCGTGGATCTGCCCGTCCACGATCGCCGGGTTGATCAACCTGCCTGCGTCCTCGGCTACCAGGAAGCGGGTGATCTCGACCTGCCCGGTCATGGGATCCACCTCCACCTCCGCGACGTGGCACGCGTTGGCGAAAGTTCCCGACGGATCGTAGGTGCCGACGCTTTCCAGCGCCGGCTCGCCCTTGTCTGGAATCAGATGGCTGGAATGGTAGGTGTCCCGGGCGATCACGGACAGATCGACGGACTCGGCCCCGCCCCGCAGCCGAGCCTTTCCACCTTCGAGGACAATATCGTCAGGGAGTCCACCGAGCCGGGCGGCGGCGAGTCCACGAATGCGGTCGGCGAGGTCCCTGGCGGCGGTCAGCGATGCGCCCCCGGCGATCACCATGGCCCGGCTGGCGAAACTTCCCCACCCGTACGGGGTGGCATCGGTATCGCTGGCAATCACGCGGACCTGGTCCGGACGCAGTCCCAGCTCGTCGCAGACCACCTGTGCGAGGGTGGTCTTCAGCCCCTGCCCGTGCGGTGACGCACCGATACGCAGGGTCAGTCCACCTGACGGGTCCATGGTGAGGATGACCCGCTCGAAGCCGGGTGTGATGACCGGTGCCTGCGTGACCGGATCCAGTTCGAAGGGGCGTGAGCGCGCGGCGAAGGCCGGAGTTCCATAGCCGGTGCGCTCGGCGAAACAGGAGATCCCGATCCCCAGATAGCGGCCCTCGGCCAGCGCCTCGGCCTGCCGGGAAGCAAAATCGTCGAGCCCGGCCAGCTCTGCTGCCACTGCAAGGGTTTCGCGATGCGACGCCAAGTCCAGCACCAGCCCGGTCGGTGCGCGGTGCGGGAACTCAGCGATGAGGTTCCTGTCGCGAATCTCGACCCTGCTGATGCCCAGACGTGCTGCGGCGGAGTCCATCAATCGCTCCATGGCGAGCACCTGCATGGGCCTCGACACACCCCGGTAGGGCGCGATGGGGCACTTGTTGGTCGTCACCGCGCGGGAGCGGACATCGTACTCACCGACCTTGTAGGGTCCCGGCAGTTCCGCGAGCGCCATCAACGGCTCGACCGCCCACGTCACCGGGTAGCAGCAGTACGCCCCGACATCGCAGATCAGATCGCCACGCAGGGCGATCAATTCACCGTCGGCGGTGAACGCACCCTCGATAGCGTAGACCTGCTCGCGGCTGTGCCAGGCCGCCATGAAGTTCTCTTCCCTGGTCTCGATCCAGGCCAAATCGCGGCGTAGCTTGCGAGATGCCCACACCAGCGCGACATCCTCACGGGCCAGCGTCATCTTCGCACCGAACCCGCCGCCCACGTCCGGGCTTACGACCCGCAGGTCGTCCTCGGACATGCCGATGCAGTCGGCGATTCCCGTCCGCGTCACATGCGGCATCTGCAACGTAGCGTGCAGGGTGGTCCGCCCAGTGGAACGATCGTACGCAGCGTGGGCCGCCCTGGCCTCCAACGGCATCGCGCTCTGCCGGCCAGAGCTGACCCGGATCGGGACGATGACATCCGCGGTGGCAAACGCGGCCGCCGCCCCCGGGGTGGTGATGCGGCCGTCGACCACGGTGTTCGGTGCGTTCTGGTGGTCCGCGGGAATTGTGTCGTGCACCAGGGGTGAACCGTCGGTCAGCGCCGCGACCGCCGACAACACCGCAGGTAGTGGTTCGATCTCGACTTCCACGAGTTCCGCGGCGTCCTCGGCATCGGCCTCGGTCGCGGCGACCACGAACGCTATGGGGTCACCGACGAACCGCACCACATCGGTCGCCAAGATCGGCGTTGCCACCTCGACGAAGTCGGGTCGGTGCAGGGCGGCGCGGATCGGCTGCACATCTGCCATGTCACGCGCGGTGAAAACGGTGACGCCCGGCGGCGCAGTCACCGAGACGATGCGCCCGGAGGCGACCGTGCTGCGGATGAAACGCACATGGGAGCAACCGACGTTGCGCGATGCGATATCGGCGACGTAGTTTCCCCAGCCCCGCACGATGGCCGGGTCTTCCAGACGTGGTAGCGCCCGCCCCGTCCAGGTCGTCGGTTCTGTCTGTGCGGTCGGCATCATGCTCCGACCGTCGTGGCCCTGTTCAGTGCGCGTGGCAGCAGGGCCCGCACCAGATCTCGGCGGTACTCCGCGTCGCCGTGCGTGTCGCTGTGCGGGTCCACCTCGACGGCCGCGGCCTCGGCTGCCGCGGTGAGCGACTCGTCGGTCACGGGACGCCCGACCAGAGCCTGTTCAGCTGCCGAGCTCCGGAAGGGGACCTCACTCACGCCACCGATGCTGACGCGCGCTTCACGAACCACATCGTCGACAACCCGAATCGCCGCCGTAGTGGTCACGATCCCGAAATCGCCGGCACGGCGGGCGAATTCCGAGATCCCGGTACGCCAAGTGTCATCGAGCGCAGGTAGTGAAACCTTGGTCAGGACCTCATCGGGTTCCAGCGCCGTGGTGAAGATCGACTGGAAGAAGTCGGCCGCAGCGATGGTGCGCTCCCCGCGCGCCGCACTGACGGCGGTCATCTCGGCATCCAGCAGCGATGCAACCAGGCACCACTCGGATGCCGCATCACAATGGGCGATCGAGCCGCCGAACGTGCCGCGGGTGCGGATCGGCAGATGCCCCACATACGCGGCGGCCCTGCGCAGCAGCGAACCCAGAGGTCCCGCAAGAGCATTGTTCTGAACCTGGATATGGCGCGTGCGGGTGGAGATGACGACGCGGGCACCGACCGTCTCGATACCGCTCAGTCCCGGCACCCGGTTGATGTCAACCAGTCGGGCGGGACTGGCCAGTCGGAAATTCATCATCGGTACCAGGCTCTGCCCGCCGGCCAGCACCTTGCTGCCGTCGGGATCGGCGGCCAGAATGTCCAGCGCCTCGGGGAGACTCGACGGCGCGTGGTATTCGAAGGACCGGGGTTTCACCAGACATCCCCTCCGTAGGTCAGGTTGTACACGTCGGTGCGCCGGTCGTCTCGAGGCCGGATCCGCTCGCCGCGTACCCGAGCTGTCCGCACAGCCGCGAAGTCCACATCGACTGTCGCAGAATCTGCTGTCGTGCGCGACAATGGCCCGACCAGGACCTCGCCGTAGGCATCGCAGGCCACCGACCCGCCGAGCGTCGACGGTCCACCGCGAGCCGCGCCGGCCACCTGGGAGACCGCGACGACCGCAACCTGGTCCAGATTTGCCTGCGCAAGAACTGAATCCACATGCCGGGTGCCACCGGTCTGGGGCACGGTGCGATCGAACCCGCCCACCCAGGCCGCAGGTGCGAGTACCAGCTCGGCACCTCGTAATGACATCGCGCGCAGCACCTCGACGAAGCGGAGGTCATAGCAAATGCACACGCCGATTCGACCAAAATCCGTGTCGGCCAGCGGAAGTCCGAGATTCCCCGGCGTGTAGACCTTCTTTTCCAGGTCGAAGAGATGCAACTTGCGGTAATGCAGTATCGGCCCGGAGCCGCCCACCACTACAACCGTGTTGAACAGATCGCCACCGGCACGCTCACAGAATCCGTAGGCAATGAGCGCATCGAATTCGCCCGCGAGTTCGACGAACGCCGCCGATGTCGGCCCGTCGAGTGGTTCTGCGACCTCATGAGCAAGGCCGCTCTCGACAACATATCCGCTGATCGCGAGCTCGGGCAGGACGACCAAGCGGGCCCCTGCGAGCAGCGCGGACCGCGATCTGAACAGGGCGGTGCTGCGATTCTCTCCGATTGCTCCGACCCGGACATCGATCTGCTCCAGGGCGACGGTGAGAACTTCGGAATGAGCCCGTCCGTCTGTCACACGACGAGCGTAACATTCAATGGAGTCAAAAGCATTAAGTGGAGTTGAAAACTGCTCAACCCTCGTCGAGGTTCACCCACACCGCCACCGCGCGCTCATTGCCGGTGTTGACGATGCGGTGCGGACGCTCCGAGGAGTACGCGATCACATCCCCGGGTGCGAGAACGTGACTCTGCCCATCCAGCTCGATCGTCAGCTCTCCGGTGATCAGAACACCGAACTCGCGGCCATCGTGATGAGTCGCGGACTGCCCGCTCGATCCCCCCAGGTCGTATTCGTTGACAGCGAGTTCCAGTCCAGCCACGTTGTCGTTGTGTGCAACTCGACGGGTGGTGCCCTCCCCCATCGTCACCACGGTCTGCTGCGACAACCGGGTCACCGGCGATCCATCGGCGCCGTCTTTGTGAGCGAACAGGTCGTACATGTGCACGCCCAATGCGGACGCGACGGCCACCAGCGTGCCCACCGAGGCTGTGGACACGCCACGCTCGAGCATGCTCAACATCGAGACACTGACCCCCGTCCGCTCGGCCACGTCGCGCAGGGTCAGCTGCTGCCGCAGGCGCATAGCACGGATCCGGGCGCCGACGATGAGCATCGTCTGCTCGGCAGCATCCGGGTCACGATCGACTCCGTTGGTCGTCGCGGACACCTCGGAAGTGCGGGGCTTCGCCTGTTTCTTCGCGCCTGAGGCCGCACCCGCCCTGCGCTTTCCGGCCGGCGCTGCGGTTCGAGATGGCGTCATGGGGCTCCGTCGGGATTGTTCGGCTGGAAAACGGTTTCAGCGTACGTGAAGCGCCTTGACTTTCATGCGAATCACCCGCCCCCATTCTGTCCCGATCCATCGCGTCAGGGACCCGCGATGTCCAAGACCAGCCGCCTCCCCTGGCACCTCGATACGCAGATGAGTATCTGCCTGTCGGCGCGTTCCTGCTCGGTGAGCAGGTCGTCGCGGTGATCCACCTCGCCGGCCAGCACCGTGGACTGGCAACTGCCACACGTCCCTTCCGCACAGGAGTACAGGACATCCGCCCCGGCGTCGAGCACCGCATCCAATATCGACTGGTCCTCGCGTACCGGAACCACCGGCCCGTCAGCCCCCAGCTGGACCTCGAATGCCGCAGCCCGCCCCCTGTCGGCCAGTTCGTCACACGAGACCGGCACGAACCGCTCGCTGCGCACCGGCCCGGCGCCTGCGGCCGCCACGGCATCTTCGAGCTCGCTGATCAGCCCCGCGGGCCCACACGCGTAGACGACGACATCCGGGTGCTCCGCCATCGAGCGCTTGACGGCGCCCGCGATGTCGATGCGTCCCGCTTGATCGCGCGCGAAGACTTCGACGTGCTCGTCGTAGAGCGCAAGTTCGTCGAGAAACGCCATCGAGGAGCGGGTACGCCCTCCGTAGAGGAGACGCCACGGCAGTCTGGCGGCATCGACCGCCTCGACCATCGGAAGCAGCGGTGTGATGCCGATTCCTCCCGCGACAAACAGGTATGCGCCGGCCCGGGTCAGCGGAAACCTGTTGCGCGGCGCGCCGATCTTGACGACCACGCCGGTCGACAGCTTCTCGTGCAGCTCGCGCGATCCGCCGCGCCCGTCGAGCTCGTGGAGCACGGCGATCTCGTAGTGGGACGAGGAGAGCGGACCGCACAACGAGTACTGCCGGCAGAGTCCCGACGGCAGCACGATGTCGATATGGGCGCCGGGTGCCCACGCCGGCAGCTCTCCGTCCACGCTGGTCAGCGTCAGGCCGACCACACCGTCCGCGCGGGGTATGCGTCGGGCGACTTTCACCAGGTGCATCTCTGCAGTCATGTCCGCCGCCTACGAGCCGTACGGACCGAACGCCTCGACATTGGTCAACGATGCCAGCCGCTGCCGGTAGAGCAGGCTGGCAGCATCGGGCACCTTGATATGGAGTTCCTCACGGAGCGAGTCCGGCAGTTTCTCGGGCCGTTGGCTTTCCACGATCGGACGATCCTGCTCCATGATCGTGGTGGTGAAGTCGCCGAACGTGCAGTCGGGCTCGTCATGAGAGTGGTTACGCGCAATGATCACGAAGAGTTCGGTGGTGGATTCCGTCATCGGCAGGGTGAACTGCGTGATGATGGTCTCGCGGCCGGTGCCGATCTCGATCTTCTTCAGATGAATGGTGAAGGGCACCAACAGCGTGTACTCGAAGCGGACCTTCTGGCTGCCCCCCGCGCCGTACAGGTCGCTCGGCTCCTCCTGCTCCAACCAGTAGTGCAGCCCATTTTCGCGTTTCTCGACCGTGTACGGTGCGATCTCAGCGGTCTCCTCGGTACCGAGCAGTCCATTGTGCACGTACGGGAAGTGGGAGAAGTCCATGAAGTTCTCCACTGCGCGAGCCGCCGAGGCGTTCCACACCTTGCGGTAAGCGAGGAAAGACTTCCATCCGGGCAGATCGTAGATGTCGTCGGGGAAGAGCGGGATTTCGTCGCGAGGGTCCGCCATCGCCACCCACACAAGGCCGTACTTCTCGCGCACCTGATACGCCTGAGCTCGCGCGGCGGACGGGATGGGCGCGTCGGCCGGGCGGGAGGGAATCCGGATGCACGCCCCGGTGCGGTCATATTGCCAGCCGTGGTACGGGCATACGAGGGCACCATCGCGAACCCATCCGAGCGACAGTGCCGCGCCTCGGTGGATACAGAGGTCACGAAACGCGGCGATGCCGTTATCGTCGCGGAATGCGACGACGTGGTCATCGAGCAGGTTGAAGCGTTGCGGTTGTTCGTTGATGTCGGCTACAGCGGCGATGGGATGCCAGAAGCCGGCGAGTGCGGGTTGGTCCATCGTGGTTCGGGGCATGCTGAGGGGCTCCGTTCGGAGGTGTACGGATGAGGGGTTCGATGAGTCACGTCGCGGCCTGCGCCGCGAAGATCACCGAGCAACAACCGCCAGTCCCCGCCATCGATCAAGCCGCGGCGGAACAGCGCGAACCCGGGAACCACCCGCATCTCTGCTCACCTCCCTGAACGTTCTCCGGAGGACACGAAGCTAACAGTGTCTAGTTTCAGTGTGATTACATCCAGCGTGCTGTCACGAGGCTTGATTCCAACTCGCTTCAATATGCCTGAACATTAAGCGAGTGTGATGCACATCGCAACAATTCAGTGAAACCGCAGTTCGTCGAGCGAGCGGACAACCCCGAAGCCCTCGGAGGCCGGCTCTGCCGGCCCGTAACGGTCCAGCAAAACCGCGGGTAGTCCCGCGTCCACCGCACCGTGGATGTCATTGCGCAACGAGTCCCCGACCATCAGGCATAGCTCGGGGGTGACCGTCATTGCGGTACAGGCGAACTCGAACGCCCGGCGATCCGGCTTGGCCGCGGGTAGCTCGGAGGAGGCGAACATCGGCAACTCGAACTCGCCGAGGACGGTGGCCTCGATCTTACGCCGCTGATCACTGGCGTCGCCGTTGGTCAGCACCCCCACCCGCAGCCCACTGCCCAGAGCCCGACGCACGGCACCTGCCGCGTCGGGGAACGGCCGCCACGCCGAGCGGTACAGCTCCCAGTACGCCACGAACAACCCGTCGGCCTCGTCGTCGGTGATCATGCGGGGCCGCAATATCTCGCGCACCCGTGCGCGGCGCTGCTCGATCTTGGTGAGTTCGCCGCTCTGATACCGGTCGTAGTACCGCCGTTCGAGGAGTTGCCAGGTGGCGACCAACTCGTCGGCATCGATGCTCAGCCCGGCGTGTACAGCCCAACCCCGCAACGCATCCTTGGCCGCACCGCGGTGGTCGAGCAACGTGTCGTCCAGGTCGAACAACACTGCCGAACACCGCGTGATCTCCGGATTCATGCCCGGGAGGCCAGCGTCAGAAATGGCGCAATCGCCGCGGGGTCCTGCAGCGACTCCCGGCTGATCGCGGTGTCGGGGTCGGCGCCGGCCAGGATCTTCTTCACCGGGACTTCACACTTCTTGCCGCTCAGCGTTTTCGGCACGGCATCGATCCGAATGAACCGGTCCGGTACGTGTCGCGGCGAGAGTTCCGTGCGCAGGGCCGCACGCAGCGCGGGCTCAAGCGCATCGAGATCGGCCGCAGGCCTGAGGACGACAAAACACAGGAGTTCGCCCTCGGTGTCCGCGTTCAGTTCCGTCGTGTCGATCACCAGTGAATCGGCGACCTCGGGGAAGCCTTCGACCACGGCATAGAAATCGGCGGTGCCCATGCGCACCCCGCCGCGGTTGAGCGTGGAATCGGACCTGCCCTGGATGACGAAGGATCCACGCGGGGTCGCCTCGACCCAGTCACCGTGCCGCCACGCCCCGGGGTAGTCCTCGAAATAGGCAGCCCGCAGCCGCGACCCATCCGGGTCGTTCCAGAACATCACCGGCATCGAAGGCATTGGTTGGGTCAACACAAGCTCGCCCACCTCCCCGGACAGATCGGCCCCGTGCTCGTCGAACGAATGCACGTCGGCACCCAGCGCGGCACAGGACAACTCACCGAGCCACACCGGGACCGTCGGTGCCGCGCCCAGGAACGCCGTGCACACGTCGGTGCCCCCGGAGATCGAACAGATCTGCACGTGTGCACCCACATGTTCGCCGATCCAACGAAAACCGTTGATCGATAGCGGCGACCCGGTGGAACCCAGAGCTCGCATCGTCGAAAGGTCGTACTGCTCGCCGGGTTCGACCCCGGCATCCATGCACGCGTGGATGAATGGGGCCGATACCCCGAAGAGCCGGACCCGGTGTCTTTCGACCAGCTCCCACAGCACGCCCATGTCTGGATGGCCGGGGTTGCCGTCGTAGAGCACCACCGTGGCACCCACCAACAACCCGCCGACAAGGAAGTTCCACATCATCCAGCCGGTGGTGGTGAACCAGAAAAAGCGGTCGCCGGGCCCTAGGTCGCTCTGCAGACGTAAGGCCTTCAGGTGCTCCAACACGATACCGCCGTGTCCGTGCACGATGCCCTTGGGTAGGCCGGTGGTGCCCGAGGAGTAGAGCACCCAGAGCGGATGATCAAAGGGCACCGGATCGAACTCCAACGGACCTCTGGCCGCGGTGAACTCAGACCAGTTCGTCACACCGGACATCTCCGCGGTGCGATCCAGGTAGGGCACGAGGACCGTCGTGTGCACAGTGGGCAGATGATCGCCCAGTGCAGCGAGTCGATCCCTGATGTCGAATCGCTTTCCGCCGTAACAGTAGCCGTCGACAACCAGCAGCACCTTCGGCTCGACTTGCGCGAACCGGTCGAGCACCGCCCGCGTTCCGAAGTCGGGTGAGCACGACGACCAGATCGCACCCAGCGAAGCAGCGGCCAGGAACATCACCAGCGTCTCGACACAGTTGGGCGCCAGTGCCACCACCCGGTCACCCCGCACTACCCCTACGGCCGCCAAACCGGTGCGCGCCCTGGCGACCATATCGCGCAGTTCGCCATAGCTGACCGTGCGTTCCAGCCCGTCCTCACGCCTGAACTCGATGGCCGTATCGCCGTCGTGCCGGCCCGGAGCATCGATCAGGGCATGTTCGGCATAGTTCAGCGTCCCGCCCGGAAACCAATGCGCACCCGGCATTTCGGCCGAATCCAGGGTGGTACGCGGTGGATCGTGGAAGATGACCTCCAAGAATCCCGCTGCTGCCGACCAGAATCCTGCCGGGTCACGCACCGACCAGGCGTGCAGCGCTTGATAGTCCAGCTCGTCACCGACCCCGGTATCACGACACATGCCTGCCCAGCGGGCGAATCTGACGATTGCGGTGTCGTGCAGCGATTCGGGTGCCGGCCGCCAGAGGATCGCAGGCTCCGGGCGTGGGGTGGTGGACGGGTCCATGAGCTTCAATGTAAATGAAGTGGCGACTTACCGGAAGCTCCGGATTGGCCGCACCCACCCGCAGCCCCGGCACGGGCCTACGAAACGCTCTGACCAACGCGGACCGAGGTTTTCGCAGTCCCCCGCCCGACCGAGCGTGCGCGCGCATCGAGCAACCCCAGTCGGTTCAGTAGGTCAGAAAAATGTTTGACGGTGTTGAAATTGATGTTATTCTCACGTCGTGGCGGAAGAACAGCAGGCGACGGCGGGGATGCGGGTCATCTCACCCGCCGACTGGGGGGTCGATCAGGGCCTCCTCGGGGGCGGAACATGGCGCGAAATCGTCGGACCCGGAATCGGTTCCGAGTGTCGCGGTCTATACGACCTGCAGTTCGCCCAGGAGGGCCGGTCCGTGATCCTCACTCACGACTCGGAGGCGGCCTATTATGTCGTGGCGGGCACAGGCACCGTCGAGCACGCTGATGGCGAGCAGTCGCACGAACTGACCGATGGTTCGATGGTTCACGTTCGGCCAGGCACTCCGTACCGGCTGACCGGCGCTGCCGGTACACGTCTCGTCGGCGGGCCTTGTCCTGCGACATCGTCGATCACCGGCGCACCGGTGCATCCTGCCGCTGCAACCGACCTCTGGCCTGCGGTGTCGCTTTCGTAATCCATCGCGAATTCCCCCGGACTGCTCGTGCCCTTCATCTCCCAGGACGCCCGGATGGTGGTGTGGCTCGGCATCGGCGCCGTGGCCGCCAACATGAACTACGTCGTCCTCCAGCCTGGTGAGCGCAACAGGGAACACGTCCACGCCTACTCCGAGGACACCATCCACATCCTGGAGGGACACGGTACGGCCGAGAACGTCACCTCCGGTGAGAAGTTCCGATTCGGCCCCGGCGACACCATTCATATCGAAATCGGCTACTGGCATGCCGTCGCCGCCGATCTCGGTGAGCGCGTGGTGAGCGTCGGCGGGCCATGCCCCGCCGACGTCGATATGCTGCGCGCGGCGGGGGTCGATGTCGAAAATATCGAATTGCCACCTGGCACTTCACTTCCCACCCCAAGTGGACTCTCCAAGAGCTGACTGACCGCGACCGATGCGTGAAGTCCTGCACGATCTGCTGACCTGGTGGGAGGCCGGCCAGGCGGTAGCGCTGGGGACCGTGGTGGCCACGTTCCGATCCGCGCCACGACCGCCCGGCGCATCAATGCTCGTCGGGCCCGACGGCACCGCGGTCGGGTCGGTGTCCGGCGGTTGCGTCGAGGCTGCGGTATACGACGTCGCCCAGTCGGTGGTCGAAACCGGCCGACCCACCTTGGAGCGCTACGGCGTCTCCGATGATGGCGCCTTCGCCGTGGGGCTCACCTGCGGTGGCATCCTCGATGTGTTCATCGAGAAAGTCGACCGCACCGCCTTTCCCGAATTCGGCTTCTTGGCAGAGCTGATCCGATCGGAAACCCCGGTCGCGCTCGCGACGGTGGTCGAGCATCCGGATCCCGCGCGAATCGGCCGCCGGCTGATCGTGCCGGGCAGCGGTGACGCGAGCGGGTCCCTGGGTTCGCTGCACGCCGATGAGGCCGTGCGCGACGATGCGGTCGGGATCCTGGCTTCGGGCACGAATGCCACGCTGACCTATGGCCCCGACGGCGAGCGCCGGGGCGAAGGAATGCGGGTTTTCGTCTGGGCTTTCGCGCCAAAGCCCCGACTACTCATCTTCGGTGCCATCGATTTCGCCGCAGCGATGGCACGGGTCGGCACCTTCCTCGGCTATCGCGTCACGGTGTGCGATGCCCGGCCCGTGTTCGCGACCAAGGCCCGCTTTCCCGGCGTGCACGACGTGGTGGTGGACTGGCCCCACCGCTACCTGTCTGCAGAACACCAAGCAGGACGCATTGATACGCGAACGGTGATCGCCGTCCTCACGCATGACCCCAAGTTCGATGTGCCGCTGCTCGAGATCGCCCTGCGACTTCCCGGCGTGCAGTACATCGGCGCGATGGGGTCACGACGCACCCACGAGGACCGTCTTGAGCGGTTGCGTGAGATCGGCCTGTCGGACCGCGAGATCGACAAGCTGTCCAGCCCGATCGGACTGGACCTCGGTGCCCGCACTCCGGAGGAGACAGCGATCAGCATCGCCGCCGAGATCATCGCCACCCGGTGGGGAGGCAGCGGTCGGCCATTGGCAGCGACCAGTGGTGCCATACATTTCCCAACAACAGTTCAATGAAACTGAATTCAGCTACAATGTGAGCGAAACACTCCATCGGAGGTACCGGTCGTGAGAACCCAAGTGACATGCCGCCTTCCGGACGGCTCCGCACGGGAGCTGCCCGCTGACGAGGCCTTCGAACGATGGCTGGATCCCCGGCGCAGCGCCGTGATATCGATCGACATGCACCGCGGCCACGTCGGACCCGAAGACGAGCTGCCCTGCCCCGCTCCACGCGCGCGCGACCGGATCGGGGAACACAACGCATTCCACGCCGCAGCACGCGAACTCGACGTACCGGTTATTCACGGAAACATCGCGGTGTGAAAAAAGGCGATCGCGTCTGCATTTATATGCCGATGATTCCGCAAGCGGCTTACGCCATGTTGGCCTGCGCACGCATAGGTGCTGTTCATTCAATCGTGTTTGGCGGCTTCTCGCCCGAGGCGCTGAAAGATCGCATTCTGGATTGCGATTGCATAGGTGGTGATTACCGCTGATGAAGGTGTGCGCGGCGGCAAACTGTCCCACTAAAAGTTAATGCTGATGCTGCTCTTTGGCGCATTGGCCCCGAGTGTGCAACACGTGTATTCGTGGTGAAGCGTACCGGTGGCCAATATTGCCTTGGTGTGGAGAGCGCGATATCTGGGTATGCATGATCGCAATCGCCAAGCGGTTAAATGAACTGCGTACCCGGCAGATCATGGATGCCGAAGATCCGCTGTTTATCCTGTACACCTCGGGCTCCACCGGCAAACCCAAGGGCGTGTTGCACACCACCGGCGGTTATCTTGTTGCAAGCCGCCAATGACGCTTACAAATACGTTTTCGATTATGCAAGAAGGCGATATTTACTGGTGTACCGCCGACTGTGGGCTGGATTACGGGCCACTCCTATATTGCTCTACGGCCCACTCGCTAACGGCGCCACCAGGCTGATGTTTGAAGGTGTACCCACTTACCCTGACGGCAGTCGCGCTGCTGGCAAGGTGGTCGATAAGCATAAGGTGAAGATTTTTCTACACCGCACCCACGGCGATTCGTGCGTTGATGGTGCATGGCGACGTTTTGTCCGAATCACGAACACTTCGCGCGCGCGAGCCTGAGGTTGCTCGGCACGGTGGGCGAACCGATTAACCCTGAAGCGTGGGAGTGGTATTACCGCGTGGTGGGCGACAGCCGCTGCCCGATTGTCGATACCTGGTGGCAAACCGAAACCGGCGGCATCATGATCACACCACTGCCCGGCGCGATTGATATCAAACCCGGCTCAGCTACGCTGCCATTCTTTGGCGTTGCAGCCGGTGTTTGCTGGATGGCGAAGCTAAAGATCTCAGCGGTGCAGGCGAGGGTAATCTGGTCATTAAGGCGTCAGTTGGCCCGAGCCAGATCCGCACCGTGTATGGCGATCACCAGCGCATGATCGATACCTACTTCAGCGCCTTCCCCGGTTACTACTTTACCGGCGACGGCGCCCGACGCGATGCCGACGGCTACTACTGGATTACCGGCCGCGTGGACGATGTAATCAACGTCTCCGGCCACCGTCATGGCACTCGCCGAAATAGAAAGTGCATTGGTGTTGCAACGCATGGTTGCCGAAGCCGCGGTGGTGGGCTACCCGCACGACATTAAGGGTCAGGGCATTTATGCTTATGTGACCTTGATGGTCGGCAAGGCAACCCAGTGATGAACTGAAGAATTTGAGTTGCTGGCGATTGGTTTGTGAAGAAGAGATCGGCCCCATCGCCAAGCCGGATATTATCCAGTGGGCGCCAGGCCTGCCGAAAACCCGCTCGGGCAAAATTATGCGCCGTATCCTGCGCAAAATCGCTGCCAACGTGAACTCGATAACCTTGGCGACACGTCTACACTTGCAGATCCAGGCGTTGTTACACAATTGGTTGAGCATCGCTTAAATCGTGCTAGTGAACAGCGAATAGATAGTAATAGATAGCAATTTAACGGAATAGCCATGACACAAGTTACGATTATTTATTTCACCGCGCGATCGCTACAGTGGTGTCGATGAATGTATTAGCAATTCGTATAGGACAACTGATCCTGCCTTTATTTTAATCTCATCGTACTGATTTGGGCTATCCACGATCGATTATTGAATCAGTACAAAAACAATTACTGAATTATAGCAACCAGACACAAGTAATCAGCCTCGGGCGCATTACACCTATGGAAGCCATTCGTGTTTTCGCGAAAAAAATTATTACGCCATACGTGGTGTTGCTCGACAACGATACACGTACCACAGAAGGCTGGTTACCCTATTTAATTCAGACAGGCGACGAAACCGGCGCAGCAGTTATTTCACCGCTAACACTGGAAAAAGAAGGTGTCGACAAAGGTGCTGAACTACGCAACCATGTTTACACAACAGAAATTCATTATGTCGATGT
>JAXHOA010000083.1:0-18728 GCA_034520035.1 Mycobacterium sp.
TCCATTCGATGCCCTCGAAGCTCGGGGCTGTCGGGGTCGGCGGGGTCGATCGGTTCGGCGAGGCCGGAGTCGATGGCCATGTCCATGTCGTCGGCCGGGATGGTGCGCACTTCCTCGGCCGCGGTGACGTCGACGACCGGTATGAGCGGGGCCGGTGTCGGTTCGGGCCGGGCGTCGACGTCGGCGTCTACGAACTCCTCGATGCCGGCGAGCGTGGCCGACGGCAACGGCCGGTGTGCGCACCGATCGTGGGTGCAACTGTCGAAATCGGAGATATCACGGATACGCGCCATGAGCGGCCGGAACCACTGGGTGTGCCAGGCGGTGAGATCGTCCCGGTACTCGTCACCGCGGTAGTAGGCATCGGTCCACGCCGCCATCAGGGCGCTCAGTTCCTCGACGACGGGATCGTGGCGATACCAGCACGGCGGGATCTTCGTGCCGAGCTCGTAGCGCTCGCGCAGCCACGTGGTCCAGTCGATCAGCTCCGACCACAGGGCGCGTGCCTGCTCGGCGTCGAGGTAGCGCCAGGTGAAGCGTGACGGCACCAACTCTTCCTGCTCGCCGCCGGGTGCGGTCACGACTGCGTCGTCCCGTCACTGACTTTGTCGAGCACCACCGCACCGGACCGGACCTCGGTACGGGGCGCAGTGTCCGATGCCACGATGTCGTCGAACACCTGCTGCGAGCGCAGCACAGCCTCGCGTGATGGTTTCTCGTCCCAGACTGTCGGCAGATGCACGAGGATCGGCGGGGCGGTGCGGTAGATCAGCAGCCCTTGGTCGGGGTCCATCTGGCGGATCTGTGCCGGCGACATCACCGGTACCTCTCGTAGCGTCGGTCCGGACTGGGCGTTGCCGGAGGGCTGCCACTCGTATCGGTCGCCGAGCATCTTCGAGATCGCGTGCAGCTCGTCGCCTTTGAGGCCGGGAAGGATCAGGCGGGCTGGGGAGTTGTCGGCGAACATCTTGCCGGCGACCGCGCCCCAGCGGAGCTTGTTCTGCTCTTCGTTGTGGGCGTAGGCGTGGATGGTGATGCCTCGGCCGCCCGAGTCCGACATCAGATCCGGCAGGCCGGGGATTGGGGCGACGTTGTTGACTTCGTCGAGCTCGAATCGGATCGGGGGATCGAATCGGCCACCGGGCAGGGTCTGTGAGTGGCGATCGGCGAGGTAGTGCACTTCGCTGGCCAGGGCCGCGATGAACGGTGCCGCAGAATTGTCCTTGCCCTTCGACACCAGATACAGGGTGTCTGTGCCGGATCGAATGAACTCGTCGATGTCGAAGGACTCGCTCATCGGCACGTCGACGGCCTCGAGCAGTGCGGGGGAGGCGAGCGGGGCGAGAAGTCGGCTGGCAGCGCCGATCATGTCGTCGGAGGAGTCCGATCCGGAGTCGAGGATCTGGCCGAGTTCGGCTTCCCAGCCGGGCATCGTCCGCATGAGGATCTCGCGTGGTTCGCGGCCTTTGCGGGAGTTCACCCACACGCGCAGCGTGGCCAGGTTCGCGCCGCTGATCGCGGCCGCGTGCAGGTAGCAGCGCAGCAGCACCACTGCTTTGTCTTCCCAGTAGCCGCCGTTCTTGGTGTCTCCCATCGGCATTGCCGACACCAGGCTCTGTGCGCGTCGGATCGCCACGTCCGGGTCCTGGCAGCCGGAGAGGATCGACCAGCGGATCGGGTCGGGCCATCCGGTGATGTTGTCCGGATCGAAGATCGACACCCGCCCGAGCGCGGTGCGGTGCTCGTACGTCGCCGAGATCAGGTCCACTTTCGTCGACGTCACGAGCAGCGTGCCGGGTGCGTCCATGCAGCGCTGATACGCCACGCGCCAGGTCTTACCCGAGCCGGTGACGCCCTCGACGATCATGCAGTCGTTCTGCTTGATGTAGACCACCCGGTCGGGGTCGACCATGTTGCGGCCCAACGCGATCGCGACCTCGCTCGCGTCCAGCTTCGAGGCCCGCATGCCCTTCAGCGATGAGCGGGTGGCGACGGCCGCGCTGCGGACACTCTTCTCGTCGATACCCGCGCGGGCGAGCTCGCGTCGGCCGGCGAACCCGCGTTGGGCCTGACCGCGGTGGTGCTGCCAGTCGTCGATCTCGGAACTGATCCACAGTGCGACAGCGGTATACAGCGCACCGAGCACCAGAATGCACACCCACGTCACCCACGCCGGACCCGGCTGCGCGGTCGCCGGCCACGCGGCCGCGGGGTCCGACGGGTTCGTGACCAACCCACGGAAGATCGAGAACAACTCACCGAAGCTGGTGGGCATCGCGATCACTTTGCCCGAGACCAGCGAGGAGACCATGCCGCCGCCGGCGACAGCGAACACCAGACCCACGATCAGAGCGGCACCGACCCAGACCTCGGACGGAACGAACGGCTCGCTCGGCCTACGGGGAGGGGATTGCATCGCACTCATCGAACTGTCCTGTCGTCGGTGGAAGAGACATGGCGGGAATAGCTTTCGAGCACGTGCAGCTCGGCGGCGGCACCGACAGCGCAGTCCGCGTCGGCGACCGGGTCGAGGGCGGCGAGGTTGGCTCGTAGCTGCGTGATCCGGATGTACCGGGCCACCGCGGCGGCGTCGGTACCGGAGATCGGGACGGGATGGGTGATTTCGTACCGCCCCTGGTCGGGGAGGTGCGTCACGGTGGCCGGGGTGCGCTGACCACTGCGCTCGGTGATCGAGCGGGCGAGGTCGTGCGCGAGGCGGTGCGCGAGGTCCGGTGCCCACTGCCCGAGCAGCAGTGTCGAGTTCGGCAGCGGGTCGGGCCGAGTCGAGAGCACACGCACATCCACGCCGACTTCCGCACTCACACGGCCATCGGGGCCGACGCCGCCCTGCCACTGGATCGGCAGGGCGACCTCGTCGAGGGCGGCACGCAGGTAGCCCGGTGCCGGCATCCGCGCTGTGCGGACGCCGGCGCTGTAGGCCGGGATGGCGGAGAGTGCGCAGGCGATCTCGCCGGGGGTACCGGACACGCAGACGTCGCCGGCACCGTCGACGGTGACAGTGACGGTGATGTCGGTGCTGTCGAAGTCGAGTGCGGCGGCGTGGGTGACGGCGAATCGTGCTGCGGCGGAGGGTGATGCGAACCTGCCCCTTTTGCTCAAGCATGTGTCGGCGTACCCGATCGGGGCCGCGGAGCTCACGCGCACGTCGATGGTGCGGGCGGTGCCGTGACGCCTGGCCGCTGACGAGGATGGCGATGAGGTGGTCATGCTGGCTTGACTCCTTTGACGGCGGCGTCGGTGTCGGTGAGGGCGATTTCCTGCGGTGAGCGGACGTGTTCCATCAGGATCGGATCGGACGAGCCGATCTTGACCAGGCATTCGCCCTGGCCCAGGCCCATGATGATGTCGATGGACCCGGGCGGGAGGTGATACATCTCCGCGGTCTCGCGGGCGTCGTCGAAGCGTTCCTGCGCGAACAGGAACACGATTCCCGCTTCCTGCATGAGCGCCCGGGCGGGGGAGTCGTGGGACATGTCCGAGGGGTGATGGAAGGCCGAGACGGTCGACAAGCCCAGTCCGCGTGAGAGTTTCATGTTCGACCGGAACACCGCGCCGGTCGATCCTTCGGCGACGTGCCAGCCTTCCTCGACGATGAGGATGGTCTGCTTGGACACCGACGAGCGGGCCGCGAGCAGGTTCGCCAACCAGGTGTTGATCACCGTCATCACCACCCGCAACGCAGGCCCTTCGGTCGGCAGCGCGGAGACGTCGAAGTGCGCGAACGGGTGCTCGAGCGCGGCCCGGACCTCCGGGGAGGTCTCTGCATCGACGAGGCCCTTGAGGTCCCGGTCGACCAGACGCAGCAGGGCCAGCCCCGGTTCGTAGCCCCATTCGAGGGAGCGCTCGGACCAGCGGTCACCGAAATATGTGCCGTCGTCGGTGGAGGGTTCGACGAGGCGGCGGGCGAGATCTTTGAGCACCGGTGCGCGACCGGTGGCGGCGGCGTCGGCGTTGACCAGCTCCAACGCTCGGCCGACGGCGCTCTTCTCCGGTGTGATCAGGGGGCGTTCCATGGTGTCGGCGAGGACGGCGAGCACGAGGGCTTCCTGACCGGCCGGGGTGACACCGTCGAGGCCGCCGGCGTGTTCACCGCCGGTGGTGATCGCCGGGTCGAGCAGGTTCAGTCTGGCACCGCCGCCGCCGGTCTTGAATCGGACCGATTCGACCCCGAGGGTGCGGGCGAAGATGGAGTACTCGCCCTCGCTGCCCTGGCGTTTCTTGTCGATGACCACCACCTGGCGACCGAAGATGATCTGCCGCCACAGAAACGCCGTCTTGATCATCGAGGACTTGCCCTTGCCGATGTCCCCGACGACGCAGACGTTGATGTTGGAGATGTCGGTGCCATAGAGCTCGAACGGGTCGGTGATCACCAGATCCTGGGAGATCCGGTTCAGACCGGTCACCGCTCCCTGGTGGCGGGCACTGCGGCGGCTGATGGCCAGGTTCAGCGCTTCGGACTGCCTGGTCGTACTCCACGCGCCTTCGGGTCGGGGTTCGTACCAGCCGTAGCGGTCGAGGAGCGTGAACCGCCGAGGCGGCTTACTGCGGGCATTCTTAGCGGGGATCGCCTCCGCGGCCTCGAGGACGGCGGCGGCGTCGCCGAGCCGCCGTCGACGTGCCGAGCGGCTCGGTTCCTGGGGCGCGATCGGTCGGGTGGAGGGGCGATGGGTGGTGCGTTGCGGCATCGAAATCTCCTGGGCTACTTGGTGTAGCGCGTCACGGCGAGGCCGCGAGCGAAGGGCAGGGTGGTGAACAGAGCGACGTCGTGCGTGTCGTCCTGCCAGGTGATGGTTTTGATCGCTGATTCGTCGGCGGCTTCGCTCACCCGCATGCAGGCCCGCTCGAGGTCGTCTTCGTCGCGGCCGGTGACCGCGACGGCGAGGGAGTAGATGGTGCCGTGATGGCCCGAGCCGGGCATCAGATCGAGGCGTCGACGCCCGGACGCGGTGGCCATCACTTCGGCTGAGCCGTCGCCGGTGATGCCTTTGCGGCGGGCGCTTTCCTGCGAGGCCTGGTCCTGGGTGAAGTCCTGGCTCGCCGCTTCCCGGGCCACGGCGTCGGGTACGAAATCGATACGGACACTGACGGTTCGGATCGTCGGCGACGGCGGTGTCTCGTCGTCGCCGGTGTCGGGTGCGACCCCGGTCAGCAGCGGCGCGAGCCACAGCGGGCCCAGAGGAACGGGTTCGATGCTCGCCGGCGGGAGGAACCCGACACGGGTGTGCCAGCGCCCGGACACCACCACCGAGTCGTGGCCACCGACGTAGGAGGGCCAGCAGTTCGACCACCGTGCCCCTTGGTGGCGGTCGAGCGGGTTCGACGGGTCGACGAACGCCCGGATCAGCGCGCAGGTGCGTTGCTCGCCGAGGACCTGGACTCGGCCCAGGCCCGCGGCGACGAGTTTGCTCACCGCGCGCATCGTCTCGTCGCGGATCACCTGGGCGACACCGCCCTCGAAGCGGGCACCCTTCCCGCCTGCTGCCCGGGCGGCCTCGTCCTCGAAGTGGTCGGTCTGGGGGAACTTGAGCACCACGTACGCCCGGTGCTCCTCCGAGTGTGGCCGGATGGTGTCGATGAGGTCGCCGTAGGACTCCACCGGTGCCCGCAGACGCATGTCGCCGAGCTTTTCGACCTCCCGCTCGACCCAGTCCTCGTGCATGGTCAGATCCGCGGGAATGGAGCGGTGGATCAGCTGCACTCCGCGGATCAGCGAGGACTTGCGGGCCATCGAGGCGCTGAACAGCCCGAACTTCTCCGACGTCGTCGCCCAGGCCGCGTCGGTGCGCAGCCCGCCGGCCAGGCCCTGCACGGACAGCACGACCGTGTAGTACGCCCGCTCGCCGGGGTTGGCGGTGCGGACGATGAACATCTCGTCCAGGCCGGTGCCGGCGACGTCGAGTGGTGCGGTCCGCCCGAGCGGCACCGGGTACTCCCAGCCGGGGTCGAGATCGGCGATCCCGAAGGCAGGGTCGTCGACGTTGCGGTAGACGTGCTCCCCGCGGCGCATCCGCGCCCAGGTCCGCAGCCGGTGTAGTTGCCGCGCCGCCAGTGAGGTGTCCCCGAATTCGTACGTCGAGGCGAACACTCCGACGTAGAACACGGCCACGAGCCCGACGGTGACCGCGCCTCCGCCGGCGGCGAAGTAGTACACGACGCCGATGATCAGGGCCGCTGTCCAGGTGATGAGTACCGGTGCTGAGATCCCGGTCATGCCGCGGCGCGCGATCTCACCGCCCAGGATCGAGGTTCTCTGCTCGCTGTCGTGCTCGACGGTCTCGGTCGACATCGCGTTACCTGCCTTCGGCTTCGGACGGTGCGGACTCGGCACTGGACTTGGCTTTGTTCATCGCCGCGGCTGCGGACTGCGCGGCGATCGGTATTGCCGCTGCCCCGGCCGAGGCGACCGTCGCGGCCGATCCCGTCGCGAGCTTGCCGCCGAGTCGGCCGGCCATCCCCATGGCCGAGCGCTTCGGCGTCGATGCCCCGCCCTTGTCGCTGCCGCCGCTGTGGGCGGCCCCGGTGGTGTGGCCGGGGGTGGAATTGCTCGACGGGGCCGAATGCGCGGATCGGGTGGCCTTGTCGACGCCGTCGCCGGAGCGAGTCGAGCGCGGTGTCACGGTCGACCCTCCGCCGCCTCCACCTCCGCCGCTACGGTTGCGGAACAGGGCCGAGCTGCCCACGCCTCCGATGACACCACCGGCAACGGACCCGCCACCGCCGCCGAACCCTTCGGAGTCGGCCTTGGTCGGCAGGATCGGTGCCCACTTGAGCATCGCCCACGGTGCCAGTCCGACGACGACCATCGAGGCCCCCACGAGCACGAGAGCGCCGAGCGAGGTCAGATCACCCGACCCCCCGCCGCCCGAGAGCAGCGCGTTGTTGGCCCCGGCGAGCACGATCGCGATGAGCAGGAACAGCATCGGCTTGCTGAGCACGATCCCGACGAACGTGAACAGCGGCCGGAGCGCCTTGGTCCGCCACGTCGGGTGCACCCACATGCCGTAGCCGATTCCGGCGACGCACGCGGTCAGCGGAAGTCCGATCTGGTGCATCAGCAGACCCAGATAGACCGACATCGCCCCGAGCAGCAGGATCCCGAAGAAGACCAGGCCGACGATCGAGCCGCCGACGACGGTGTCCTTGTTCAGCGTGCCCATCGTGGCGTAGATGTTCTCCACCATCTCGGTAATCGTGGAGCCGCTGAAACTGGCGATGCCTTCGGTGAGAACCTTCGCGAACTCGATCAACAGTTGTGCCAGGGCCAGGGAGAACAGCATCATCACCACCCCGGCGGGCATGTAGCCGAAGACGTTGGCCACCAGCTCCGACGGTGATCCCTTGTGCCGCGATCGGATGATCGCCAGCAGTACCGCCAGCGACATGACCATGATTCCCAGGCCCGTCGATCCGGCGTACCAGGTCACGAACCACTGCTGGGTGGGGTCGAAGTCGCCGGTCGAGGTCAACCCGCGCAGCACGGCGTCGGTGAGCGAGAGCGCTCCGCTCTTGGTGGCGTTGACCCAGTCGTCGATGACGGTGGTCGGGTCGGTGACGAAGTCGACGACGTCGTTCGCTGCTCCCGAGATCCAGGAGAACGCCTGCAGGTAGGCCTTGCCGAGCTTGTACTGCGGAGTGGCGGCGATGACCTTGCCGAGGGTGTCGGTGAGGCGTTCGGTGAACGAGGTGTTCTTGTCGATCCAGTTTGCGGTGCCCACGAACAATCGCCCGATCGCCAGATTCCAGTCCTGGCAGCGGCTGGCATCTGCCCGTTCGGCTTTCGAGCAGTCGACGAAGAAGGCGTGCATGCAGTACTGGTCGCCCGAGCCCTGCGAGCACGGGTCGGACCAGGCCGCGCCGGGCACCTCGTCGGCACCGGGCAGTGCCTTGATCGCGGTCAGCGAGTCCGCGTCCGGGCTCTGCGCCCAGGCGAAGCCCCACGTGCCCCATTCCTTGGTTCCCCAGCGGGCGAGGTCACCGGCGCAGGTTCCGGTCGGCGGGTGAAAGCTGGTGTCCCCGGCCGGAAACACCGTCGGCAGAGCGTCGGCAGGCGGTTCGGCCCCGTCGGCGACGGCCGTGCTGGTGATTTCGGCCGTGGCCAGAGCCTGCGCATCGCTGCCGACCGCGTTCGCCCCGCCGAGCATCGCGGCCTTGTTCTCGTCCGATGCGGTCCAGTACAAGAGCCGGTTCTCGTTCGTGAGTGCTTGGGAGATATAGGTTCCCAGGTCGCCGCCGTGGTCTGCGCAGTTCCCCGTGAACCAGGGTCCGTTACGAAATTCGTCGGTGCCGCCGATGAATTTCTTGAGATCGTCCGGGAAGTGCGCGGGCAGCCTCGAGGCCGGTTGTTGGGCGGTGACCGCCCCCGGCTCGGGGGCGGGAACGGCGGAGGGCTGGGCGAGCGCGAGAGCGGGCGATCCGAACAGAGCCACCAGTGCGGCGGTGACCGCGATGAGAACGAGACGGCGAATCATGTTCTCTCCTAGTCGATGTAGAAGGTGTAGTACCCGGCGGTCAGCTGACCACCGAGCGCGGAGTCAGCGGCCGGGTAGGACGCGTCTTCGGGGCGTGGGCCCTGGCGGTAGGACCAGTCCTTGGCCTTCCAGTCCCCGTCCTGCCAGACCAACGAGATGTCGGTGGTCGCCCACAGAGTGCTCACAGCGACGGTGCCGGTGTTGTTGATGTCGGATTGGGTGGTGGTCATCGACCACACCGAGATCTGCGCGGCGTCGGTACTGAACGAGGACACGTGCACCGCGGCCGGCAGGGTGTTCATCACGTCGCTGCTCTCGTCGCGGTTGCTGCCGAGTTCGATCTCGCGGGCCAGTTCGGCACCGGGATCGGCCGCGATCATCGTCGAGCGGACATCGTTCATGTCGATACGGCCCTGGCTGGCCTGATCGAACGCTTGGAGCACGTTCACCGCGGCCGTCGATGCGCCTTGGGTGTCGCGGGTGTAGCCGCTGGGGACACCGTTGTTCACCGTCGTCGGTCCGTGTACTGCGCGGATGGCGTCGGAGCCGCCGGCACCGGAGTTGTCGGTGCCGGAGAAGGCGACCACGATCACCGAGACGACGGCCAGGACCGCGAGGACGATGGCACCGATGATCAACCAGCGCTTCGGTCCGGGCTTGCTGTCGGTGTGGTGGTCACCGGTGACGGCGGCGGTGTTGGGGGAGCTGGGGGGTTCGGAACCGACGTTGCGGTAGTCGATGGCCATGATGGGTGCTCGTTTCTGCGGACGGTGCCGCGTCGGGGTGAACAGAAGTGGACGAGGAGCCGGGGCAGATTACGCGGAGCCGGGCTGGACCAGGAGCAGGACTGCGCCGACGATCGGCGAGACCGCGGCCACACCGCCGAGAATGATGAGCGAGAGCTTGAGATCCTCGCCCGCTTCGCTCAGATCGCTGGACATGCCGCGCTTGCGGGCTTTCCTGGAGCTGAGGAACGAGGTCAGCACCCACAGACCGGCGAGGGCCAACGAGGCACCCCAGATCGCTGCGAGCAGGCGCTTCCATGTCTGGTTCAGGGCGGGTCCGAACAAGGTGATGTCCGGGCTGACGCCGTCGTACGGGTTGACCGACTGGGCGGCGGCGACCCCACCGGCCAGGACGGTGAATGCCGCGGTGAGAGCGAGGACACCGAGTATGCGGCGTGCTCGGTGCGGTGTGCGGGTGGCGGGTGTGGTGACGGATTCTGTGTCCATCGGGGTTCCTTTCCGAAACGTGTTGTTCTGCAACGAAAGCAAGTGAACGAGGTCGGTGGCTATTTGTCTTGAATGCGGCTCACCTCCCAGTCGTTCGGGCCGCGCCGCAGGATCAGCGCGACGCCCCGTTCGCTCACCGGCGATCCGTCGATGCGCTGTGTGACGCGGTAGGCGCGGTAGGCCACAGAATCTGTCTGGGGGGGAACGGGTTCGTCGTCGGCGACGAGATCGGGGGTCAGAACCGCACCGTCGGCGGCCCAGTCCAGCCACTGCGCACCGGGGCTCGACTGCGCTGTGCTGGAGGTGATCTCGCGCGCGTAGTCGGAGGTCAGCAGCGGCGCGGTGCGGGCCGCGGCATCGTTGGGGCCGGCGTCGACGGTGGTGTTCCAGGTGAACCAGACCGTCAACGCGGCGGTGGCCACCGAGTCAGGGTCCTGCCGGTCCACCCCGGCCGCGACGTCGGGCAGCTCGGTCGCCGGAGGCGGCGGGGTACGGGTGGGATCGCTGCCACTGGGCGGGGGCGTACCCGGCGTCCACTGCTGCGCCGGGATCGACGGGGCATCGCTGCTGCCGCTGCCGGTGTCCTGGCCACCGCAGGCGGTGAGAACCGTGGCGGCGACGAGCAATCCGGTCAGGGCGGTTGTGCGGGTGGTTCTCATCCGAATCTCCGTGCTGTCAGGCCGCTCGCGGGCGGGGTCCAGTCCGATACCTTCACCACGTCGCCGGACTGCGGTGCCTCGACGACTTTGTTTCCGCCGAGCCAGATGAAGATGTGGCCCGAGTGGGGTTGGATGATGTCGCCGGGAGCGAGCTCGCCGGGGGTGGCGATCACGCGGCCGCGGCTGTCGGAGATCTGCGCCGAGTCCTGGTGGGGGAGCACGATCGCGCCGCCGGAGACTTGCGCGACGGCGTAGAGGACCAGCCCGGAGCAGTCGAAGCCGACCTTGTCGAAGTCGCCGATCATGTCCGCGCGACCGCCGCCGTCGCTCACTCCCTTGGTGGGGCCGTTGCGGTCGCCGCCGCCCCAGGCGTAGGTGGTGCCGAGCCAGCGCATTGCCGCCGCGACGACGTTCTGTCCGAACGGGCCACCGGGCACGATGCCCGGTGTGGCCTGCGGGACGGCGACGGAGAACGCTTCTGCGGCCCGGCGGGGAATCTTCGCGGCGTAGTCGAGGGTTTCGGCGTTCTGGCACACCCGGCCCTGCGAGAGGGTCGCACCGGGACCGCAGTTGTACATCGACAGGTACAGCTCGGTCAGGTCGCCGGTGACCTTGCCGGCGGCGAGTGAGTCCTTGGCGATGCCCGCCAGCTCGCAGTCGTAGGCGGCTTGGCTCATCACCGCGTCCGCGATGCTGCGGGTGTCCTTGCGGCCGTCTCCGTCTCCGTCGACGCCTTTCGCGGCCCACGTGGCGGGCATGAACTGGGCCGGCCCGTCCGCGCCCGATCCGTTGTTGTGGGCGTTGACGTTGAAGCCGCCTTCTTGTTCGAGCTGCGCGGCGACCACCGGGGCGGTGACCTCGGCGCAGACGGTGCCGGCCTTGACGATCCACGGCTCGAAGTCCGCCGGCACCGATCCCGGCCGCAGTCCGGTCGACCCGGCGGGGACACCGCATCCGGGTTTGATCGCGGCCGCGAGCTTGACCGCTCGGCTCGATGCGCCCTGCGCCGCGCCGCCGGTAGCGGTTGTGGTTGCGGCGGCAGGGGCCGGACGGACCCGCCGCGAGCACGTCCGCGGTGGAGGTCGGTGCGGTGGCACCGGCGGCGGCGAGCCAGGCCACGGGATCGACCGGGCTCGATCCGGACGCGAGGCGAGTACCGGGCCAGACCTCGAAATGCAGGTGCGGGCCGGTCGATTGACCGGCGTTGCCGACGCCGCCGATCGGGTCACCGGCCTTGACGCTCTGGCCCGCGGTCACCCCGACCCCGTCGTCGTTCATGTGTCCGTAGACCGTCGAGAGCGACTGTCCGTCGACGGTGGTGTCGATGATGATCCAGTTGCCGAATCCGCTGGCGTGTTCGGCTTTGACGACCGTGCCGTCGGTGGCCGCGTAGATCGGGGTTCCGATCGGGGCGGAATAGTCCTGGCCCTGGTGTCCTTCGGCTTCGCCGGTGACCGGGTTGGTGCGGGGACCGAAACTGCTCGTCGCCTGATACGTGCCTTCACGTAGCGGCATCACCACCGTGCCCGAGTGTGGGGCAACCACGGCCGATCCGGCCGGCAGGCAGGTGCCCTCGTCGGCCGGCGGTGTGCGATCGCCCGAGAGGACTCCGAACATGCCGATGGCAGCGACGGCACCGATCAGCAGCAACGCCAGTGCGCCGGCACTGCCTTTGCTGCCCTGCTGTGATGCTGCCATCGGTGCATGTCCTCACGAATCGAGTTCTGATCAGTGCCCGCCCGGACACCTGTGGTGGTACGCGTAGTTCGGTTGTGGTGCTGTGGGTTTCGGTTGCTCTGCGTGGTGCCCGCCCGGCTGCAGAGCCTGCTCGGCGGCTGGTCGGTCAGCCCCCGACCTTCTGGGTGAAGAAGTCGATGAGCCATTGCAGGGCGCTGCGGCCGGTGGAGTCGACCGTGAAGTCCCCGTAGGACTGGTGTGCACCGGAGGCGAAGAACGTCGCCGCGTCGATACCCGCACCGACCAGTTCGGCCGCGTCTGCTGCACCCGGCGAGGAGGCCAGTGAGACGAGACTTCCTGCCAGACCGGCGAAGTCGCCGGTGGAGGCTTGCTGGCCGATCGCGGCGGACTGGCCGGTGACCTGGGTCTGTGCGCCGAGTTGGTCGGGGCTGGTTTTGGAGGATCCGGTGAGAACCCCGACCGCGACCGAGGCGAGGTCGAGCCCGATCGGGAGCAGCTCGGCTGCGGCCGCGAGGTTTCCGGTTTCGAGGATCTTCCACGCAACTTCCTGAATCGCGCCGACGTCGTTGGCCAACCGGATCACGTCGACGTTGCCGAGCAAGCTCAGCACCAGGGAGGCGATCTGCGCCGAACCCGACGGGTCCGGGATCATCGCCACCAACGCCGCGAGGGTGTGCAGGTCCACCCCCGCCGCCATCTTCACGATCGGCGCGAACTGGTTGTTCAGGTCCCCGGCGATCTTGTGTGATCCCGCGACGTCGAGAGCCGCGACCTTTTGCGGCAAGGCGATCAGGTTGTCGATGATGCCCTGGTAGTCCAGGCTCGTGAAGCCGGTCGCGACGTTGACGACCTGGTTGACGACCGTCTTCGGCTTGAGTAGCGAGAGAACCTGCGTGGCCGAGGTCAGCGCATCCGGGGACACGGACTGCAACGGTGCGACCTGTCCGCTCAGGGTCGACGCGGGGCCGGCGAGTCCGGCGGTGGTTCCGGTGCCGCCGAGTACCGACGACGCGGTGTCGGCGATCGAGGTCGCCGTGCTCAGGACTGCGGGAATGTCGATCTGGTCGAGTGCGTCGAGCACCGTGGAGGTTTTCGCCTCCGGGGATCCTTCCGGTGCGGTGTCGAGAGTCGAACGAATGCCGGGGTTCGCGGCGATCGCCGACTGCACATCAGCGACCGGTTCGAGGGTGTTGAGCAACGATGTCGCCGAGGCCCCGACACTGGCGACCTGCGATTGAGTGCGGTTGGTCCCCACCGATTCGGGAAGGGTGGCCACCCGCTCGCCGAGAGTCGAGGCGGTGTTCGCGGCACCGGCCAGATCGACGCGGGAGAAGTCCGAGACCAGCGACGACGAGAAATCGCTGACCGCTCCGGCCTGTGTCGGCGTCGTTCCCGGCTGAGTTCCGGCACCGGTGACACCGCCCTGCGCGGTCGTCGGCGTCACTGCGGCACTCGACGCTGCCGGGGTTGACCCGGTTCCGGCCTGTCCGCCGGTGGTGGCCGGGTCGACAGGCTTGTTCGCCAGCACCTTGCCCAGGCCCGCGAGCAGACCGTCCTTGCCGGCGTTCGTCGAGCAGTACAGGTCCGTGGGATTGCACAGCTGCTTGACCACCGGGGCCAGGGAACCGAAACCTTCCGGCCGGACCCCGCCGATGCCCTGACCGTCGACCTTCGGCCCGACCACGGTCCCGCCGGCGGTGCCCTGGTGCGGATCGGCCACCAGACCGACACCGAGAATCCGGGCCGCGGGAACGACACCGCGACCGTTGCCGATCTCGGCGGCGACGTCGCCGGCGGCGTCCGCACCTTGGGAGTAGCCCGAGAGCAGGAACTTTGCGCTCGCGCACGCGGAGGTGAGGATGTTGTTGATGGCGCTCTTGCCGGTTTCTTTGCTGTCGGCGTAGGTGCGGCCCTTGTCGAACGCCGACGCGGCATAGGCCGGGTAGTAGACCTCGATGTCGTTGCCGTACTTCTGTTTCAGTGCGTTGCCGACGGTGGCGAGCATCCCGACAGGAGCGGTCGGATTCGCCGCAGCGTTGGTCTCCCACGTTCCCGGGGTCATGATCGCGACGTACTTCGCGCACGAGGTCGCCGACGTCGCTGCCGGTGCCGCCTGCGCGGGGACGGCACTCGAAGCCAGGACCAGCACTGCGGCGGCGGCTGCCAAAACGGAATGCGTCCAGCGCGGTCGTCGTAGCGCGGTGGTGCGCGTTCTCTGGCCGATCATGGTTGTCTCCTCGTGTGCGTCGAGCGGGGGTGTGGGACGGAGGTCAAGCTCCGCGACGGTCGCGGCTGCGCCGCTCCCACTGCGAGAGCTGTGGGGGTGCGGTGTCGGGCTGGCGGTACACCGGCTGCGGGGAATACGGATCGGTGAACTGGTAGGCGGCTTCACGCCTTACGGCCGCGAGGTTGTCGGCGACCAGAGCGGTGACGTTGGTGTAGGCCTCGATCGTGGCGGGCGGAAGATCCTTGTGGACGATCCGATCGCCGCGTGCGAGCGCAGGCTCGTACGGGGCCTGAATGAAATTGCCGTCCTGGACACCGAGATTGCGCAGATCCTCGAACACTGCCGTCGCCAACTGCGGGTTGGAATCCGGTGTCGCACAGGTCACGACGATCGTCGACGACAACAGATGCCCGTAGCCGCGGGCAACGATGCCCTCGAGCATCTGATACACCTGCCGGGCGATGTCCAGCCGCAACGGGAGCGGCACGACCAAGGCATCGGAATGCTGCACGGCCCACTGCCAGCTCTCGGCCAACGGATTGGCCGCGGTGTCGATGACGATCAACTCCCGGTGCCGACGCAGCACCGCCATCACCGCCGCGCACTCGTCCCACCCCAGGTTGCGCTCACGGTTGGCCGAATTGTCTGCAGCGAGAATGTCTTCCAACGTCGGTTGACGCCGCAGGAACGCGCTGAGCGATCCCGACACCGCAGCCGAGGACGCCAGCTCGTGTGCATGGTCGAGCAGATCCCACACCGTCAGTTCCGGATCGGTGGTCCGGGCGGCCCGATCGCCGAGACTGCCGAGTGATTCGCTAGCGTCGAAGACCGTCACCCCGTGACCGCGGTGCTTGCCGAACGTCGAGCCGAGCATCACCGACGTCGGAGTCTTTCCCGCTCCGCCCTTGGGGTTGATCACCGAGACCACCGAGCACCCCGGAAGAGGCTGCTGCACGACGCGAATCGACTGCCGCAGTCGGACTTCGGTCGATGTCGATTTGGGTCGCAGGTGAGTTCCCAGGGCGGCGTTGAGCCTTCCCCGCAGGCCGGCCTCGGCTGGTTCGGCCGTGAGGTCTTCTTCCTGACGGTCGAACAACCGCGCACGGTAGAGGGCCTGGGCGTCCACCGCGGGTGCATCGACGGCCGCGAGTGCGTCCTGTCCGACGCCGTACGGGTCCGGTGCCGGCTCGTCGATCGTCTCGTCGACGTTCTGTTCGCCGGGTTCGGTCTCGGGGCGGCGAAGGCGCTGGGCGCGCAGATTGACGGTGTCCTCGGCGTCGTACCCGGCAACCGGGTTCTCGGCCGACTCGTCCGGGCGGCGTTGCTGCTCGGCCATCAGCCGACCTCCGCTTGATCGTCGACGAGCAGATCGGAGAGCCGGATCGCCTGCCACGGACGGTGCCCGGGAACTTCGCACCACACCGTCGCCGGGTTGTCGTCGTCGATGTCGAGGCGTTCGAGGTGCACCCCGTAGCGCGCGGCGAGAGCTGCGAGCCGGGTGCCGTCGAGGTGGGGGTTGGAGATGTGCAGAATCAGCCGGATAGCGGGAGCGTCGAGCTCTTCGCGTAGTTTTCCGGCGAGAAAGGCTGCCTTGCCGGCCGCAGAGTCGTCGGCCGAAGTCTGATCGCCCTGACGGAACACCGCGTCCTTGCTGTGAAATGTTCCGTACCAGGCGGTTTCGTCGCCGTCACCGACCACGGCGAAGCTGCCGCGCTCGTCGCCTGCGGCGTAGAGCTCGACCACCGGTGCTTCGGTGGCCGCAGATGCGACGGCGTCGGTGACCTGTTCGGCTTCGGCGGCCCGTAGGGCGTCGTAGTCGAGGTCGAGCTGCTTGTAGAGCTCGCGTTTGATTTTCTGCCACATCGACCAGCCAGACAGGCCCGCTTGCTCTGCCCATGCGCGGATCTCGCGTGCGCTCGACGCGCGGAGTGTCTCGTGTGCCTGTCGCACTGCGGTGGCGGCCTCGGTCCATTCGCTCGCTGCATCGCTCATGTCCTGGCGTTCCTTTCGTCGTGGCGCTGCGCCGCGCGGTTGCGGCGATCGCGCGGGGTGGCGGCGGCGGGTGATCACGCTTGCTCGATGGCGGCGATGACGTAGCGACCGTCGACCTGGTCGGTGGTGATCCGTTGGCGGTACTGCGTCCCAGGCCCGTTGGGGCCGCTCTCGGTGAGGGTGAGGGTGTAGGAACCGGTGCGCATCGGGTCGATGTCGAGGCAGTAGGTGATGTCGGCGGGAACGGTGGCGATACCTGCGTCGAGGTTGGCTTCGACGGTGAACGGGGCACTCGCCGGGGCATTCGGCGAGACCAGCGCGTGCGCGGCCGCACCCGATCGCTGGACGTAGTAGGCGTGCTCGAACGCGGCGATGACCCCGGGGCCGCTGTTCTGATCACCGGCCGGCATCGAGCAATCCGGCCCGGCGGCAACGGTTGTCGGCGCTGCGGAGGAGGCGGCGGTCGTGTCGGTGGCTGTCGTGTCCGGCTCGGAGTCGCCAACGCTGAACACCACAGCAGCGGCGACGGCCACGAACACGAACACGACAGCAGCCCCGGCTGCCGCGACCGCGCGTCGGCGCGATCGCGGCACACGGGGCGAGCTCGACTGCACCCCTGATCGGGCGGGGCCGGTGGCACTGGCAATCGGAGATGTCGTCGAACGGCGGATCATCTGGAATTTGTCCCTTCCTGGCTGGTTCAACTAGCTGGCTGTAAGGCGAATCAGGCGGGTGCGAACGCCGCCTGCAAGCCACCGAGAGCGGCAGTGGCCTGATCGACCAGAGGAGCTGCAGCCGCCTGCACCGTCTCGACGGTCTGAGCCACCTGAGGCAGTTCGAGGGCCTTCGAGGTGAAGCCCTGCACTGCCGAGGCCGCCGGTGCGGTCCACACCGACGCATCGCTGACGGCTTTGTCGACGATCGGAGCCGCGTTCGCGGCGGCGGTGTCGGCCCCCGCGAGCACCTGACGGCCGTTCGGGTCAGCAGCGAGAGTGTCGCGAACCTGCCCGACAGGGCCGGGGAGATCTACTGTCGCGGCAGGCGGGATCGCCGGGACGCTGTCGGCCGCCGGGGGAACCACCGCAGGCGCGGGGGCCAGCTCTTCGATGATCTGCTGCTCGCCGCCGAGCACGGAGGCACCGAGGATGCCGCCGATGACAGCGCCTGCGCCGGTCAGGCCCAGCACGATCGGTGTCGACAGGGCTGCACCGACGCCTGCTCCCGCGAGTGCTGCGGCTCCGGGGATGAAGACCCACCCGACAGGGCCGCCCCAGACGACCGCGCCGGTGCCTGTGGTGGCTGCGACACCGAGGCCGCCACCGATGGCGGCAGCGGTGCTGGTGATCACTGCCGCCGGGCGACCGACGCTGCGAGACTCGACCGCGCCACCGGTGATGACACCGGTGGCGGTACCGGCCGCGATGCGGTCAGCACGAGGTGTATCGGCGAAACCGTTGTCCACCAGCCAGTTTCCGCCGTCGGCCTGGAGCGCGGCGTGGTGTTGTTGAACTTCTTCACAAAATTGCGGTCTACGATGTTCGGGTCGTACGGAACGAGTTCACCGCCGACGAGGAAGTAACCGTCAGGTGCGTCGATCGGGGCGATGACCTTGCGCTGCACCGTCGGGACCGGCGGCGGGGGCGGCGGAGTCGCCTGCAATGCCGGGGGTGCTTCGCTCGGGGCGGCCTGCGGAGCTTGAGGGGCTTCGTAGTAGGTGTTCTGGTAGTACGAGGACTGCTGGCGAGCGGCCAGGTAGTCGTCATAGCTACGCGACGGGGTTTGCTGGACCTGTGGTGAGGGCTGGTAGCCGGGTTAGGTACTGGCGTTCTTCCGGGTGGCGGCCGGCGGCGGGGTGGCCGGAGCCGTTTGCGGTGTGCCGGTGACGCCCGGCTGCGATTCCTGTGGGGGCTGATGACGCCTTGGCTGCGAGGGTGCGGCCTGCGCGGGAGCGGCCTGCATGGTCAGGCCTGCGATCGTCACCGCAGCCATGGCGGGCAGCGATTTGATCACCCGCTCTCTCTTGCCGGATGAGCGGTGGTGTCCGGTGCCCGGTGTTGCTGGCATTGTGTGTCGATTCCTTTCTGGTGCGACCTGATGGTCGGGTCGTTCTGGTGAATGCGTGATTGCGGAGCAACCGTTCTGGCGACAATTGGTTCTAAATGAAGTGAGTAGAGAAGGCGGATGGGTGCGTGCGATCCATAGGTTGTGGGCCAGTCGCACGCACCCATCACGTGCTAGAGGCTCAGAGCCAGCCGAAGACCACCGACCAGAAACCAAGGCTGCTGGAAAAGCCACATCGGGTATCGGAATCCTTTCTGTGAGAACGGGTGTGAGTTCGAGGGGTGATGTCCCGGCGAAGCCGCGCAGCGCTGAACATGATGAAATGCGCTCACTGCGCGACCCTCGCGCCGGTCCATCGGATGAGACG
>JAXHOA010000011.1:0-4076 GCA_034520035.1 Mycobacterium sp.
GTCCGATGGTCGCCGTCGGCTTGGCGGCGGGTTTCACGTCCCGCGCAGAGCGGCGGTCAGCCATGCGTTCGATACGCGGTCGGGGTGACACCGATGCGCTGTTTGAAGGTGGTGGCGAAATGGCTCGGGGAGGAGAAGCCGAGGGTCGCGCTGATATCGGTGACGCTGTCCGGCGTCGCAGACAGCAGCATTTTGGCCCGCTCGATGCGTTGCTCGATCAGGTACTGGTGCGGGGTGGTCCCGAAGGCCGCCGAGAAGGCGGGCAGGAAATTGGTGGCCGTCATGCCCACAGTGGCGGCCAGCGCGTCGAGATCGATGCGGTTGTCCAATTCCGAGTGCAGGTAGTCGATGACGATCTGCTGGTCACGTCGATCGAGACCACGACCGCGCTGCGGGCGGTGGGCAGGTCGTGGCTGGGCGGGGTAGTGATCAGCAATGTGCAGTTGGAGCGCCTGCGCCAATGACTGGCGAAACAGCGTAGCTGCGGCTCCGTCTTGGTGGATTTGGCCGGCGAGTCGCTCGACGAGTCGGTGCAGCAGTGGGTCTTGATAACCCACTCGGGGCATCAAGCCGCGGTCGCCGAATACCGATACAGGCACGGTGATTTCGCAGAATCCGACCATTTCGCCCTGGGCGAGGGCGGCGTAGCGGTGCTCGGCGGGGATGACCCCGCCACATCACCGACGCGGGGAAGTGCACGCCCTGACGGGCCGTTCTGGAACTCGATCTCCAAAGAGCTGAGTTCTCCGCGTCGGTGGATCACGAACACGTGATGGGGCTCTTGGAAGCACCAATCGGTGGGAGTGTTCACCGCTTCGGCAACGAAGCGGAAGTCCAGGCTCTGCAACTGCATGCCTCGTGCAGCGACGACATCTCGACGGGTGCGTTCGCGTTGTCCGTCCCATACCTGCATCCGACCCCCTGCTGTGCCCTTTTTTGAAAGTCGCTGATTCTTCGAAGGTATCCAGCAATTGCGCCACGATATCGTGCCGACCGCAAATCAAAGGAGGAGCGTCGATGACCGATAACACCATCACCAGCAAAAACATCCTGATAGCCGGCGGGGCGAAGAACCTCGGTGGATTGATCTCTCGGGACGTTGCAGCACACGGCGCGCGAGCTGTTGCGGTGCACTACAACAGTGATTCCAGTCGCGCGGCCGCCGAGGAGCACTGCCGCCGCGATCGAAGAGTCCGGCGCCAGCGCACATCTGTTGCAAGCCGATCTGACCAGCGCTGCAGCGGTGAAGACGCTGTTTGCAGACGCTATCGGCGCGATGGGTTCGATCGACATCGCCATCAACACGACCGGGATGGTGATCAAGAAGCCCATCGCCGAGATCACCGAAGAGGACTACGACAAGATCTTCGCGATCAACGCCAAGACCGCGCTGTTCTTCATCCAGCAGGCCGGCGAGCATCTGTCCGACGCGCGGGAAGCTGGTCACGCTGGTCGACCTCGCTGCTGTCGGCCTACACCGGCCTGTATTCGATCTACGCGGGATCCAAGGCGCCGGTGGAGCACTTCACCCGCGCGGCGGCCAAGGAGTTCGGCGAGCGCGGCATCTCGGTCACCGCGGTGGCGCCCGGGCCGATGGAGACGCCGTTCTTCTACGGCCAGGAGTCACACGGAGTCCGCGGAGTACAACCAGAACGCCGCTGACCTGTCGAAGTTCACCGACACCGGGTTGACCGACCCGAAAGATATTGTGCCGCTGGTTCGATTCCTGGTCAGCGACGGATGGTGGATCACCGGCCAGACCATCTTCGCCAACGGCGGCTACACCACCCGCTGACAATGACCCAGCACGAGTATTGCAACCGATGAAATGGTTGTGGGCCGAGTCGTGTGTCATCAGCATCACGAGGGGGATGGTGATGATGGCGCGGCGCGGTAGTGACACTTTGCGTGATCGTGGTGAGCGCGCGGAGGTCAGCGTGGTCGAGTTGTTCTTCGACCTGGTCTACGTCTTCGCCGTCATTCAACTCAGTCATGCGCTGTTGCAGGATCTTTCGACGCTCAATGCGTTGCACACGGTGGTGCTTTGGTTCGCGGTGTGGCTGGGTTGGCAGTACACGTGCTGGGTGACGAACTGGTTCGGTCCCGATACACCGGCGATCCGGTCCATGCTGTTCGCCCTGATGGGTGTCGTGCTCGTGATGGCGGCGGCGATCCCGCACGCGTTCGACCATCGTGCGGTGATCTTTGCCGGGGCCTTCGTCTCGCTGCAGGTCGGTCGGACGGTGTTCGTTCTGCTCACGGTGGGTCGAGATCACGAGCTGTCCCCGAACTTCACTCGCATGCTGGCCTGGCTACTGGTATCGGCCGCCCTGTGGGTGAGCGGCGCATTCACCGAAGACTGGGTTCGGCTATCACTCTGGGGCGCGGCGGTACTGGTGGAATACCTGGCCCCGATGATCGGCTTCGCTTTTCCCTTGCTGGGGCGATCGTCGACTCGAGAGTGGACCATCGACGGCGGGCATCTGGCAGAGCGGTGCCGGCTGTTCGTCATCGTCGCGTTCGGTGAAACGATCCTGAGCACCGGCGCGCAGCTCTCTGACCAGCCGCAGTGGAGCGCCCCGATCCTCATTGCGGCCGCGGTGGCGTTCGGTGGCGTGGTCGCAGCGTGGTGGATCTACTCGGTACAGCAGCGCCGACGGCAGTGCCCTTCATCACCGGATCCGACGATCCCAGGCGCGTCGGCCAAGTTCCACTACACCCACGTCGTGCTGGTCGGCGGCATCATCGTGTGCGCCGTGGCCAACGCGCCTGTCTTGGCCGACCCGGCCGCCGAACTGACGGTGCAGGCCATCGCAGTCCTGGTCGGCGGTGCCCGCGATCTACCTGCTGGGCAGTCTGACCTACCACCACGTGGTCTACCAGGAGATTGCGTACAGCCATGTCGGCGGCCTGGTCGCCCTCGCGGCACTCGCTGTCCTCGCGCCGCTGACCGACCGCTTGATGATCGCCGGCCTGACCCTGGCCGTCCTTGCCACCGTTGCCGTGGCGCAGACGCTGATGCGAAGCCATCACCGCAGTCCCACCGACTCGGGCACCCAAAAGCAGTCACCAGGGCCCGGTACGACCCTCTACCGGCCTCACCCTGAGCATCAATGATTCCGATATGCCCCCATCGACGCGCTGAACAGGAGAAATCGTGAAAAGATCCATCGCCATTGTGTTTATCGCCGGCATCTGCGCCCTGGCCACCGCCTGCAGCCAGACGCCGGAACCGCCACCCAACACCGCAGTCACCTCAACGACTAGAGCCCCCGTCACCGAGCCGGCGCCGCCGCCGAGCCCCACCCCGGGCATATCGGCAACCCCGACAGCGCCGGGTGCGCAAGGAGCCGACGGGTCTACCGGCAACGACCTTTCGCCGCAATATTGCGCACAGAATGAAGACCCCGGGTGCCCGGTGGGAACCTATGTTGGTCCTGACGCCATCCCCAACCCCAACGGCGACGGCTCCTGTGTGCCGTGCGGGGAACGATCTGCACCAACCCCGATCACGGCGCAGGCCCCGACCCCGAACAGGCTGACGCAGGCGGTACCGGTGACGATATCCCCGAACCCGGTCAGGACGTTCAGGTCGTGACCGCGCACGACACAAACGTGCGATGCGGCGATGCCGTAGAAGATCGTGTGAGCCAGTACGACACCCGACAACCCCACGAGGAACGACCATGGCCTCCCGCTCGCGCCCGGAAGTACGCGCCCTTATCGACGCCGTCAACCTCGGCGACACCGACGTCTTCCTCGCTGCCTTCACCCTGCATCTGAGTGTCGTCGACGACTGGGCGCAAAAGTTCCACGGAGCCCGAACATCCGGAGTTGGAGTGATGCCGAGTTCATCGGAAAAGAGGTGACGCCGGCGTGATTCACCTCTACTCCACCGCGGACACCGAAGTCCACCGTCATCGCCGAAGTCGGCGGCAACGGCTTCAACGGCCCCAGCACCTTCAGATTCCGGGTGGCCGACGACAAGGTCGCCGAAATGCAGATCACTGCCTGACATCCGATCCTGACGAGGCTACGGCAGCACCTGTGCCTCCGGCCACCGGGTTCAGCCCGTC
>JAXHOA010000064.1:0-15032 GCA_034520035.1 Mycobacterium sp.
AGTTCGTGTCGCACCAGCAACACCGCAGTTCCGGCCGGAACCCCGACAACCCCGTCGACCTCCAACTCCCCGAGCGCGGAGCGATGGATCCTGACGCCGTCCCATTGCCCTTCGATTTCGTTGACCCCGCCCATCAGGCGCGAGACCGCGAGGGAACTCGGACGTGTGTACGCGGTCGCGATGTCGGAGTGATGCTCGAGCCGACCGTCGATGAGTACGGCCACTGAATCGGCCAGCACGGCCGCTTCCTGTTGGTCGTGCGTGACGAGCAGTAGGGTCTGGTCCAGCGACGTCCGTAGTTCCCGCACGAGATCGTGCATCTCGTTGCGCAGCACCGGGTCCAGAGCGCTGAACGGCTCGTCCAACAACAGCGCTCGCGGTGACCCGGCCAGCGAACGGGCAAGTGCGACCCGTTGGGCCTGCCCGCCCGACACCTCGGACACCGAGCGATCGCTCATGTCACCCAGATGCACCAGATCGAGGTACTCGCGGGCCCGCTCACGCGAACGCTTCCGACTCTCTCCCGCCGCCCGATAGGAGAAGCCGATGTTGTCGAGAACGGACATGTGCGGGAACAGCATCGGACGCTGGAACACCATCCCCACGCCCCGATCCTCCGCAGCCGTGCCGGTGACGTCCACCCCGTCGATGTGCACCGAACCGGACGACGGTGTATCGAGACCAGCAATGAGCCGCAAAGCTGTGCTCTTGCCCGAGCCCGATGGCCCGAGGATCGCCGTGCAGGACCCCGGTGGCACCGTGAGATCCAACGAATCGAGTGCGGCGACCGATTGTCCCGCATGCACTTTGCTCAAGCCACGTACCGACAGTTCGACACTCATCGGGTACTCCTTCTGCGCAAGCGGGCCAGCAGAATCACCAGCATCAACGGTGGTAGGACGGCGGCGACGGACAGTGCAGCGACCACCGAGTCGTTTCCGGTCCCGGCTGCGAAGGAGGCGACGAGAATGGGTACGGTCACCAATCTGCCGCCGCCGATCAGCAGAGTGATCACGTAGTCGCTCCACGCCACCAGGAAGGCCAGCAGCGCCGCTCCCGCCAGCGCCGGAGCCAGCAACGGAATGCGGATATGCCTCAGAATCATCGAGCGCGATGCACCGAGGGTGCGTGCCTCCTCTTCGTAGCCGATGTCGTACGCGCCGAACGCCACCCGCATCAGATAGGTGGTGTACGGAATGGCTGCGACCGTCAGCAGGGCGATCACCGCCACCGTGCTGGGAACACGGGAGCGCAGCACCAGAACATCGAGACCCAGGGCCACCGCGAACGGCGGCAACGCCAGCGGCGCGAACAGGATCGCGGCCACCACCCCCGGAAACCGCACGTCACCGCGTACCAGAGCGCGAGCGGCCAACGCGCCCAGCGGAGTGGCAATGGCCGAGACAGCGAGAGCCAGGAACGTCGAACGCACGAACGCGTAGGCTCCTCCGGCGTCCACCGCGCTGCGGGCCCCGTCGAAGCCCCATTCCTGGGGCAACGAGGCGGGAAACGACCACTGATTGCTGACGGCCCACAGCGCGACGGGGATCAGCGGCAACAGGAACCAGAGAGTCAGCAACGCCCGGCCAGCAGCAGGGAGAATCCGCGTCACTTCCACACCGCCGATCGACGCAGGAAGTGCAGCGCAACGCCTGCCACAGCAATGGTGAGCGCGACCGCGATCGTCGCGGCCGCGGCTGCTTGTGGACGCGTCGCGAGGTCGATGGAGGTGAACATGCGGATGGCCATGACCGACAATGGTTCCGGATATGGGCGGCCGAGTATTCGTCCCACCTCGTATGATCCGACGGTGTAGGCGAACGCGATGGCCGCCGACGCGATCAGTGCCGGCCGCGCCAGCGGCAGGGTGATCAGGCGCAGCCGCGCCCACCGGCCGGCGCCGAGCGTCGCGGCGGTCTCGTCGTAGGCCGCGACCCGGGTGGCGAGGGTCCCGGCCACGACCACGGCGACGAATGCCGATTCCTTCCAGGCGTATTCGGCCACCACCGCGATCCACCAGGGTCCGCCGACGAACTCGGGCCAGCCGCCGTCGGTTGCCCCGAAAACCCGCGCGAGCATTCCCGAATCGGCGAGCAGCAACGCCATTGCGGCCGCGCCGATGAGGTGCGGCACCGTCACCGTCAACCCTGCGGCAACCAAAGCCGGCCGCCGCCCGGACAATGCTGTCAATGCGACCGCGAGGCCGATCACCGCGGCCAGAGCGGTCGAGGCTACGGCGATCGAGAGCGTCAGAGCGACGGAGCGCCACAGGTCATCGCCCAGAGCGGAATACGCGTCGACCGACAACTCCGGGGTGCCGACCAACGGCATCAGGCCCAGGCTTTGCAGCACGACCGTCACCAGACCGCCGCCGACGACCACCGCGACCAGCAGGACAGCAGGCAGCACCTCGAGCGTGGAGCGCCAACTCTTCTTCGAGAGGACTGTCACTGTCCGGTGAGCACGCTTCGGCGCCATCCCTCGTCGAGCGGCGACACCCAATCGGCGGAAAGCTCGGGATGCGCGTTGGCCGAGAGTTCCTGGTAGGACGGCAGAACCGTCGATGCCGGCAATGCGTCGAATTGCGTGCGATCGCCGGCGGTCAGCCGATCGACATCGAGCACGGTGAATTGACCCCACACGTCCGGCATCGCTTTCGCGAGTTGCTGCTCCGGCGAGAGCGCGAGATTCGCAACCACTTGCGCGGCCGCAGATTTCCCCGAGGTCGACGGGATGGCCAAGAAGCTCGCATTCCCGACGGTTCCGTCGTCGAGCGTCAGTACGCGGGTCTGCGGTGGGTAGGTGCCGTCGGCAACGAGCTGCGTCAGTGTCGCGGGGCCGTAGGTCATCGTCATGTCCACTTGTCCGCCGGCGTAGAGGGCGTCGAGCTCGGAGGAGGACTGCGGATACGTCGTACCTTCCCGCCACAGTGATGGCGCGAGTTCGTTCAACCGGTCGAACAGGGCCGGGGTGAGGCGGCCGTAGGTGTCCTGATCGAAGGCGGCAGGAACCTCGTCGACGCCACCGGCGGTGCTCACGAGGGCTTCACGGACGAACACCGAGCCGGTGAAGTCCGGGGGAGCGGGGTAGGTGAAGCGGCCCGGGTTCGCCTGCGCCCAGTCGAGTACGCCCTCGAATGTCGTCGGCGGGTTCGGTACCGTCGCCGCGTTGTAGACAAGGGTGAATTGGGCCTTGTGCCAAGGCGATTCGCAATCGTCCACGGGGACCCCGAAATCACTGCTCAGCAGTGGATCCTCGGGATCGGTGAAGTCCATGTTCGGCAGATTCTGCGTCCACCCGCACAACCACGCACCGGCCTGCTTGCCGGTGCCGAAGTTCGCGCCGTTGACCCACACCAGGTCCACTTCGCCGTCGGTGACGTCGGCCTGGCGTTCGGACAGGATCCGGTTGACGGCATCAGAGGTCGACTCCACCGGGACGCGGCGCAGGGTGACGCCTTCCTCGGCGGCTGCAGGGGTGAGGACGTTGTCGACGTATGCGTTGCCCTGCTCGTCTCCGCCGTACATCCACAGCGACACCGTCTGCCCCTGCGCCTGTGCTTCGATCTCGCTCCACGGCAGAGCCTCGGCGATCGGGGCTGCGGAATCGGGGGCCGCGCAGGAGGTGAGCACCAGCGCTGCGCTGGCGGCCAGCGTCAGGGCCGGTAACGAACGCCGCCGTCGTGCTGGACTGACGAAGGATCGTGGGAACACCGTTGGCCTCCTGGTTCGGATATACAGACATCATTGTCGCTGTTCGGCGCGACCGATAGCGGTCGAATCCGGCGCTACGGGAACACACCGGGGCAGCCGAAGACTTCCCGTTCCGAGTAGAAAGAATCGCGACCGATGTTTCGAGAGGTATCGATGGTGCAGCAGGACCCGGATTCCACAGCCGAGAACGAGACCGACGATCCAGGTATCGATCGGTCCAGATCCCGAACTGGCACTGGCACTGGCAGTAACTCAGGTGGAGGTAGGTCCGTGGTCAAGGTGGTCGCGATCGCCGTAGTGGTCATCGCGGTCGTGCTGGTGGCCAATACTTTCGATCTGCCCGATCCTGAGTCGATCCGCTCGCGAGTCTCCGAAGCGGGCTGGTGGGGCATCGCCGGGTTCGTCGTGGTCTACGCCGTCCTGTCGGCGACCCCGTTCCCTGCCAGCACCCTCACCATCGCCTCGGGACTACTGTTCGGCCTGGCGGTCGGTGCGACGGTAGTGGTGTTCGCCGCCACGGTCGGCGCGTATCTGGCCTACTGGATGGCCCGCGCTGTGGGCCGCGGCCACGTGGCGGGATCGGAGTGGGGCAAGTTGCGCAAGCTCGACGCCATGCTCGGACGCCGCGGATTGATGTCGGTGTTGATCGTTCGTCTGATTCCGCTGTTTCCGTTCTCGCTCGTCAACTACGCGGCGGGTGTCAGTGCGGTAGGTCAGCGTGACTACGTGCTGGGCACAGTGGTCGGGATCGTGCCGGGCACTATCGGGTTCACCGCACTCGGGGCGTACGGCACCTCGCCGCTGTCGTGGCCGTTCGCTGCCGCGCTGGTGACGGTGCTCGCGGTCAGCCTGGGTTCATGGCTGTTGGCTCGGCGTCTGGGCCTGACCACCGACACGGCATCAACCGATCCCGACACCGACTCGGGCACCGCCGGTACTGTGTCGGCGCGATGATCGACAACTATCTGCGCGCGAAACTCGAAGCCCCCCTCGATCGCTGCGCCTCCGCGCTCGACCGCCCTGCCATCACCCCGGACCGCATCACCGCCGCCGGTTTGGTGCTCGGACTCGGCAGCGCGGTGGCTGCCGGACTGCAATTGTGGTGGCTCGCGTTGGTGTTGTGGCTTGCCTCGCGTATCGCCGACGGTCTCGACGGGCCACTGGCGCGCAGACGGGCCACCGGCAGCGACAGTGGGGCCGGCGGATTCTTCGATATCACCGCCGATTTCGTGGTCTACGGCACCACGGTGGTGGGTGTTGCGGTAGGTGCCACAGCTGGATACGACGCCCCGTGGTGGCCGTTCCTGCTGGTGCTGTTGACCTACTACATCAACGGCACCGCGTTTCTCGCGTTCTCCTCGATCGCCGAGCGCAACGGCCGACAGATCGACGACGGCCGATCATTGAGCTTCCTCGGCGGACTGGCCGAGGGTGCGGAAACCATTGCGGTGCACAGCCTGTGGCTGCTGCTGCCGGCAATCTCGTGGCAGATCGCCGTGGTGTGGGCTGCTCTGGTGGCGGTCAGCGCGGGTCAGCGGATCATCGCCGGCTACCGCGCCTTGTCGTGACAGCGCGTGGCGCTTCGCGACAAGGCGCGGCCAGGATCGGTGTCAGTGGCGCGCTGCGGCGCGGGATCCGGCACCGACGAGGACGGCGGCTGCGACCAGCCCGAACAGGACATGCTCGGCAGCGAAGGTGCCGTATCCGACCATAGAGGCCATGTCGGCGATCTGGTCGCCGCTCGAGAAGATCGAGGCTGCGATCGGCAGTGCAACCCACGCGCTGACAGCGAACACGACTACGCCGTACATCGCACCGGCGAGAAGGAGAATCGGTCCACGCAGTTTGGTCATGTGCACGATGAGCGCGAAGACGATCCCGTACATCACACCGACCATCATGTGAATCGCAGCGCCGACGACCGCAGGTCCGAACGAGAAGGTGAAGGATTCACCGCCCATGGCCTGCTGCATGGACGTCATCATGGTCGAGGGATCGATGAATACCGACCCGATGTGGTACAGCGGCGTGAAGAAGCCCGAGTTCTGATATGTCAGTGCAGCGATCATCGCAAACATCGCCATGACCAGCGATCCGATCAGACCGGCAACGGCACCGACAGCGATCGTTTTGGGCAACGAGGTGGTGGTGTGTACTGATTTCGAGGACATGAGATCCACTTCCTGTTCGGTGGCGGGTGACCGAGGGCGACGCGCACCCTCTGCTAAGGAAACCCGCCGGCCGATCCCACTTCTTCCGCACTGTCCGGCAAAGAGTCCACTCGCCGACAAACTCAGGAAAATCGTTTTCGCACCCAGGTGTTTCGGATCTTCGCAGCGGTGCTGAGGACTCGGGCGGCGATGGGTGCATTCAGTTGCGCGCGAACGTCGGCGATGGCGGCGTTCCACGGCCCGTCGTTGTATGTCGGGTATGGATGCGCGGCCGACGCGATGTCGCGGCTGCGCAGACCGTGTTTGACGGCGAGCACGAGTTCGCCGATGGTTTCGCCTGCTCTCGGGCTCACCAAGCAGGCGCCGACGATGCGGTGCTTGCCGTCGAGCACCAGCGTGGTGAATCCTGCCGTGTTGTCTTCGGTGACGGCGCGGTCGAGATCCTCGTGCTGCAGTGTCTGCAATCGCAGTCCCGGGATGCGGCGTGCGGTGCGGATATCGATTCCAGCGCAGGCGATTTCGGGATCGGTGAACGTCACCCGCGGGGTGCCGGTCTTGTCGATGCGGCGGGGCAGCCCGAGGACTGCGTTGCTCGCCGCCAGGCTGCCGTGCATCCCGGCAGTGTGGGTGAACTGCGGGTGTCCGGTGAGATCCCCGGCGGCCCAGATGCGCGGATTACTGGTGGCGAGATGATCGTCGACCTGGACGTATCCGCGGTCGTTGACGGCGACGCCTGCGGCGTCGAGCCCCAGGGATTCGGTGCGGGGGGTGCGTCCGACCGCGAGCAGAATCTGGTCGAACTCGATGCTGTGCCCGGAATCGGTCGATGCGGAATCGGCGTCGATCGCGGTGACCGACGTCGAGGTCATGATGGTCACCCCGTCGCGGACGAGTGCGGCCGCGGCCACCGCTGATGCGGACTCGTCCTCCTTCGGGAGGATCGTCGGTGCGCGACCGACCAGTGTCACCTTCGAGCCGAGGCGAGCGAACGCCTGGGCCATTTCGGTCCCGATCGTGCCGGCACCGATGACGAGCAGACGCTCGGGCAGCGCGGTCAGGTTCCACAGGGTGTCGCTGGTGAGGTAGTCGACCGCTCCGAGCTCGGAGATGGGCGGCATGGTGGGGCTGGCCCCGGTCGCGAGGATCGCCTGCGTGAAGTGCAGAGGACGCGCGCCGATGGTCAGGGTGTTCGGTGAGGTGAACACCGCGTCGCCGTGCACGACAGTGACCCCGGCCGCTGTGAGGGCTTCGGGCGAATCGACAGGTGCGATGTGCTCGATCGAGTGATGGACGTGGGCCATTACTCGTGCGAAGTCGATTCGCGGAGGTTCGACGTCGACACCGAAGCGGTACGCGGATCTGGCAGTTGCAGCCGCCGATGCGGCGGCGATCAGCGCTTTCGACGGGACGCACCCCGTCCACAGGCAATCGCCGCCGGTACGTTCGCGTTCGATCAGCACGACGCTGACGCCGAATCGTGCTGCGGTCTTCGCTGCGACGATGCCGGCGGTGCCGCCGCCCACCACGACGAGATCGGCGCTCGCGGGAATGTCGTTGCCGTCGAATTCACGTGCCGTCATGTGGGGCTCCTCCGGTGAGTCGGTCGAGGAAATCTCGAACGTGCTCGACACTGTTGCGGTCGGGCATCGTCTGCACGGTCCACCGAGACAGCGCAGCACTGATCTGGCGAAGCTCGAGCTCGGCACCGCGGCATTTCTCGCACACGGCCAGGTGCGCTTCGAGTCGCGCGATGTCGTCCGGTCCGAGCGGAGCCGCCGGATCGGCGTCGAGATAGCGTTGTATCCGGCGCGCCGACCAATGGCACGTCACCATCATCCGTATTGCCCTGATCATGAGGTTCCCTTCCTGCTGGCGGCGACGAACGTCGGCCGGAGGTGGCGTCGCACACGCGCTCGTGCGCGGCTCAGCCGTGACATGACGGTGCCGACGGGGACACCGAGAACCTTCGAGGCTTCGCCGTAGGTGAGTTGGTCGACGTCGATCAGCAACAGCACGGTCCGAAATTTCGGATCCAGCGACTGCACGGCCCGCTCCAGATCATCGGAGAGGAACGAAGTCATCACCTCCTCCTCGGTTCCTGGGGGATCGGCCCCGAAAGCAGGCCGGACCGCGCCCAACTCGGCGATGTCGGCGACGGTGCCCGGTCGACGGCGGCGATGCATGTTCATGTTCGTGTTGCGCAGAATGGTCAGCAGCCACGCCCGCGGGTGTCGACCGTCGAACCGCTCGACGCTGCGCCAGGCGCGCACCAACGTTTCCTGAACCAGGTCCTCCGCATCAGAGGGCCCAGTCAGAGTCGACGCCACCCGAAGGAGAACCTCGATCTCCGGCTCGACGTACCGACGGAAGCCACGCGCCTGCGCCTCGGTCACATCGACTGGTTCTGATTCGTGCACGCTGACGGGAACCCTTCGACTAGCCCACAGTGTTCCCACGGTGGGAACCAATTCTTCTCCGACTGCACGACTGTGCTGGTTCGACCGTAGCGGCCGCCACACCCCGACCCGGAACGGACATTACCGATGAAGACCCCGACCCCGTACACCGTCTCGGCGCGCCTGTACGACCTGATTTCCTTCGAGTGGCCCGTCTACGGAGCCGGGCGATCGACGGCGATCTCACTGCTCGACCTCGCCCCGGGCAGCCACATCCTCGACATCGGCTGCGGTACAGGACTCAATTTCCTTCTCCTGCAACGACAGATCGGACCGCGGGGCAGTATCACCGGACTCGACACCAGCGCACAAATGCTCGCCCGCGCCCGGCACCGAGCCGACTCCGCAGGCTGGTCCAACGTGACACTGATCGAGGCCGACGCCACAGTCGTCAACCCTGCCGCACTGACAACTCACCAGCAATTCGACGCCGCGATCGCCACCTACGCCCTGTCTCTGATGCCGACCTGGCAGAAGGCGTTGTCGACGATGATCGCGGCGACGCAGCCCGGCGGACAGATCGCCGTCGTGGACATGCGCACACCCACCGGTGCCGCGGCGGTGTGGACCCCACTCGCTCGCCTGGCCTGCAGGCTCGGCAGATCCGACATCGACGCACATCCATGGTCGGATATGTCGCAGCGACTGGCCCGAGTGAGATCGGCGTCCGTGCGCGGTGGCCACATTCAGATTCGCATCGGGTCAGTCGGCTCGGACGGTGACGCCGTTCCAGAACGCGACGCGGTCCTTGATCCGCCGCGCCAGCGGTGACGGACGCCGGTACTCGAAGGCCGCGTTCTTCAGCACCGAGCCCTCCACCTCTACGTCGTAGTAGCTCGCCATCCCCTTCCACAAGCACAGAGATTTCGACGCCGTCGACGTCAGAACGCCCTTGCGTACCGCGGACAGCGGAAAGTACGCGTTTCCCTCGACTATCACGATGTCGCCGGATTCCGCGATCTTGTGTTCCCCCACCCACGCCGACATGCTGCTCACGATCGCACCCGCTTCCACAGCCCGGACGGCGCGCTCCGCGTCCCCATGTTCTGCGTGTCCGGGATCAGATCCGCCTCACGCCCCGGAAGTTCACTCTCGACCGCGGCGACGACCTGCTTCACGCTCGGATTGACGAGGGCGCGGGATCCGATGAATACCGTCGGAACGGTTTCGTCGCCGCCCGTCGCTGCACGCACGCGCGCCGCGCCCTCGGGTTCGGACCAGATGTCGATTTCGGTGGTGTCGATGCCGCGTCTGCGCAGTGCCCCGCGCAATTTCATGCAGAACGGGCACCCCGGTCGCCACATGACCTCGATACCGTCGACGAACGTCGATGAATTCATACAGACTCCTGATCTTGTTGCTGTATTGCTGGAAACCCGCCGAGTCGCCACGACCATTCCACTGCGTGCCAGCCACTACCGGTCACTGGCCGCCTCAACTGCGTCGCCGGGTCAGACGCTGCACCTCGGTCAACACATCTGCCGGATGCGGGTAGTCGCCGAGGGTGCGGCCTCGATACAGCATCCGCACTGTGCGGCCGGTATCGATGATCACCAGCCCCGGTGCCTGCAGTGGGTGGTCGGTGATACGGCCCTGCCGCGCATGGCGGATCGCCGACAGATATTTCCACCAGGTACGGGGGTCGAGCATCATCGCCCAGTGAATTCGATGGATGTCCACTGCCTGGTAGAGGACATGCTGCGGATCGAGGAGCAGCGGAAACCCGATTCCGTGGTCCATCAAGTCTCGGGCCTGGTAGTCCGCGGCACCGCCCACACCGACGACGTGGGCACCGGCGGCCTCGATGTCACCTCGCAGGCCCTCGAGTTCCTGCAGGAATGCTCGACACGGCATACATCCGTAGTACCGAACCAGCGGTACGACGATCGGCGTGGCGAGTAGCGCGTCGAGATCGACCCGCTCACCGTCGACGTTCTGCAGGGTGATCGGGGCGATGCGATCACCGACCGCGGTGAGCTGCTTCATGCCATCCTCGTTTCGATGTGTCGGGTGTCCACGGTTCGTCGCCCGCAGTCTCGCTCGAAGCAGGTGCGGTGCAGTCGACCATCACCGGAATTACCGCGGTATGTGCTCATCGGTATTCCGGGTTGGACACTCCGAATCGGGACCCGGCGTCCCATTTCGACCGCTGGTTGCCGTAGGCGGGGAAGCCTCCGGCGCGACGGAGCATAGCGGCAGCGTGAAGCACGTTGTAGGTCATGAATGTGGTGTTGCGCGTGGTGAAATCGTTCTCCGGCCCGCCCGATCCTGCGTCGAGATACGACGGTCCTGGGCCTGCCGCTCCGACCCATCCGGCGTCTGCCTGCGGCGGGATCAGGTACCCGAGGTGTTGCAGACTGTAGAGGATGTTCATGGCGCAATGCTTGACACCGTCCTCGTTCCCGGTGATCAGGCAGCCACCGACGCGTCCGTAGTACGCGTACTGGCCTGCGTCGTTGAGCTCCGCCGAGCCTGCATAGAGACGTTCGATGACCTTCTTCATGACCGAACTGTTGTCTCCGAGCCAGATGGGGCCGACGAGCACCAGAATGTCGGCCGCCATGACGCGCTCGTGGAGTGCCGGCCACTCGTCGGTGGACCAGCCGTGCTCGGTCATGTCCGGGTACACCCCGGTGGCGATGTCGTGATCGACCGCTCTGATGTGGTCGACCTCCACCCCGTGGCTCTGCATCAGCGCGCTGCTGATGTCCGCGAGCCCTTGGGTGTGACTCTGCTCCGGTGAGCGTTTGAGGGTGCAGTTCACGAACACGGCACGCAGTCCGGTGAATTCGAGCGCGGACAGCGGCTCTGTCGGATCGAAAGATGGGCTCGACGGCATGTGCAGCTCCTGTGCATTCGCGGACTCGGATGAAGATTCTTCGAGGTACTCCATCTGGAAACCCGCCGGCCGCGACGATCGCTTCCCGGAGATCGACACGGTCGGTGGTTGGTGGCAGGCCGTGAACGATGACCGACCCCACGAGATGGTCTCCGCTGTCCTGACTTCTCTGGCTCGAAAACTATGCTGAGCTGGCGTTTCAACGTCAGATGCTGCGGGAAAAGAAACTTCTACGCATCATGCTCGTCAGCCGACCTGGCGAGAATTCGCCGGGCCGTGTGACGTTGCTTGTATGGGGCCTCGATATCCTTCGTCAGCATCGCGTCAATCGCCACCGCATACGGATCGATCTTTCGGGACTGCCACGCTCTTGGTGCCGGTTCCGGCGGTATCGCCGATGCCGGCGCTTGCCGCACTGTTCTGCGGTGAACGCGATGACGTTTCGCGAGCCCACGAACCGAGAGCCCCTCGATACGAGATTCACGGCGGATCTGCTCGTACAGCTGCACCCTCGACCCCATCTCATGCCAACCCCATCGTTGGCGTCGCAGCCAACGATGGGGTTGGGCCACTCGAATCCGACACAACACGCCCGGCGCGTCGAGGTGGGGCCAATCAAACTTGTCAGGACCGGCTCAACTGGGACCGGCTCAACCTGTCATAGCCAGTGGAACTCTCGCGGCGGATGTTGTATCGACCCCGCGGGGTTATCGCGCGCGACCACGCCTGGACTCGGGTCTGTGCTTCGCGGCAGAGGGCCGTGGGCGGCCGTTGAGCCAGTGCCAGTGCCAGCAGAGACATCGCCACTCCAGCCGGGATCTGTCCACCGCTGGCTGGGTCCTTGTGCTTGATGTGGCCCGCTGCCGCGCCACGGGGTCGGTCGGCCCTCGGTGGTTAGAGCATGGAACCGAGGTCGGAGCCGACGGTGGGGTAGGCGGCCGTGGCCGCCTTGAGTTGGCGGGTGGTGAGTCCGAGCTTGATGGCCAGGCCGAGGGTGTTGACCAGCTCACCGTACTCAGGTCCAAGAAGGTGGGCGCCGACGATCTGGTCGTTCGACCGGTCGATGAGGATCTTCGCTGCCGCAGTCGTCTCGCCGATCCGGTAGTTGGAGTACCAGCCGCTGGTATTCGAGTAGTGGACGGCCAGGTCGATCCCGTGCTCTCTGGCCTCGGCTTCGAGCATGCCTACCCGGACGAGTTCGGGGATGGTGAAGACGGCGGTGGGGACTCCGGCGTAGTCCGGAATGGTCGTGGTGGCATTGATCATGTTGGATGCGGCGACCTTGGCCTCCGAGACCGCTACCGGGGTCAGGGGCATCCCGGCGGTGTCGGCGGAATCACCTGCGGCCCAGACGGCCGGGTTGGTCGTGCTCTGGAGGTAGCCGGTAACTGTGATGCCGCGCTCGTCCCACTCGACTCCGGCGGCGTCGAGGGCCAGGTCGGCCAGCTCCGCAATCCGTCCCGCGCCGTGGACGACGAGGTCCGTTTCGATCGTCTCGAAGGTGCCAGCGCGTTCGAGGGTGACCTGGTACCCCCTGTCGCCCCGCTCGACGGCTGCGATGGTGGTGGTGCGGCGCAGGTCGACGCCGACCTCCCGGCCGCGGCCGACCAGGAGTTCGACGAGGTCGGGGTCGAAGTTCTTCAGCGGGCGTTCCCCGCGGTCGACGATGACTGCGGTGCTACCGGCACGGGCGGCGATGTGGGCGAATTCGAAGGAGACGAAGCCGCCGCCAACGAACAGGATTCGCGCGGGGAGGGCGGCGAGGTCGAGAAAGTCGGTGCTGTCGATCAGGTGCTCGTGGCCGGGGAAGTCCAGGGGGCGAGGTCGCGCTCCGGTCGCGATGAGGAAGCGGTCTGCGTCGTAGGGGGCGCCGTCGATCTCGATCTGACGAGCACCGACAAATCTCGCGTGACCGTGGAGAGTGTCGACGCCGCTGCCAGCGAGACTATTCTCCATATTCTGGGGCACGGGGTCGGTGAAACCGTGCTTGTGCTTCATCAGATCGGGCCAGTTGATCGTGAGCCCCGTGGCGTCGATACCTTTTCCGCGCATCAGGCGAGCGCTGTCGATGATCTCCGCTCCGCGGCGCAGGATCTTCTTGGGGTCGCAGCCCCGCAATGCGCATGTGCCGCCGTAGGGAAGGGAGTCGACGATGACTGTTCGCCAGCCCTGGGCGGCGCACTTGTCGGCAGCCGCGACGCCGGCCATGCCCGCCCCGATGACGATCAGGTCGTATGTCCGGCTCATGCGTCGTGTCCTTTCGTGAAGGTGTCCGGTGTCTTATCGGTATCGGGGTCCCGAGGTGTGCGCGGCCCGCTGACACCGCACATATCATCTGCACTCCGTCGGCGTTGTGCCCGCCGGGACCATCCGAAGGCGGCCAGCACCAGTCCGAGCCCGATCAGTGCCCGGTTCTGCATCGACAGGCCTGCGCCCGCCCCCAGCACCCCCAGCGACAGCAACACCGGAAGGCCGCAACAGAATCCGAGCACGCCGGCGACGGCAGCGGCGACGGCAGCGAGCGGCGCGATGGTGGCGCGGTTACACATCCGCGAGCGCCACACGCAGCTGCTCGAGCGTGGGTGCCCCTGCGTACCCCTCCGGAGTCGGGTACCGGCGGCAGGTCAGCCCCACCCGCGAGCCCGGCTCGGCGAACACGTCCACGCCGTCGACCTGGATGCTCGGCGAACCCAGGAACCCGACGCGTTCGGCCTGCTCCAGGGTCTCGACCAGCTGATGACCCACCACGATGTCAGGGCGCTCGGTCGCGAGCAGGGCCAGTCGCTCGTCAGCGGACTTCCAGTTCGGGCAGTCCTCGAAGTAAAGCAACGTGATGTCCATGCCAGGGACCATAAACCTTGATCCAAGGTACAAGGTCAAGGCGTAGGTTGAGGTCATGCGCATCGGAGAAGTTGCCGCCGCCGCGGGCCTGCCCACCCAGACCATCCGCTTCTACGAGCGCAAGGGTTTGCTTCCCCAACCTCGACGCGGTACCAACGGCTACCGGGTCTATGACGCCCCGACTCTCACCCGGCTCCGGTTCATCCGGAGCGGACAAGGGGCCGGGCTCACCCTTGTCGAGATCGCCACCATCCTGGAACTGCGCGGCGAAGGTGCCAAGCCCTGCACCCACGTCCTCGGGCTGCTCTCGACCAAGCTGCACGACGTCAAGGCGCGACAGCGTGAGCTCTCCGCCCTCGAAACAGAACTGGAAGGCCTCATCGGTCGTAGTCGTCGACTCGATCCAGCCGACTGCACCGACGCCGAGATCTGCCACATCATCGCGCCCCACACCTGTTGACCGCGATGACCGAAGCGCTCCGGGAGTAACCTGCCTACTGTGAAGAGAGGACTCGGCATCGCCGTCACGCTCTACCTCTGCGCGGCACTGGCAACCTGGGGAGCGGAAGCTGCTGGGCTGCATCGATGTCACTGTTCATCGGCCTGCTGGTGCCGCATCCCAGCCCTGCGCGCCTTCCGTTGGATAGCACCCTTCCGTCACCGGTAGCCAGGTCGCCCCAAGGGCGTCCTCTCCCTTGGGAAGCACCCTGACCGCAAGAGGTCGGTGAGCATCTCGATCTCCATGCCGCCAGATCCGGCACACGTGTGTCGAGTCGATCCGGCGGACACTGGGACGATTTCGTTTCGCGTGGACGTGGTGTGTCAGGACGATCAGACCAGACTTTGCGCTCCACGTGCCTCACGGATCACCCTCGCCCCTAATGCCCGCCGAGTGGTGACCTGGCTACGTCAACAGTGATCGTGATCCGCGAGGTGTTCATCGTCGAGGACCGAGGTGAGCGAGCCGAGATCAGCATGGGCAGCAGTGCGAGCTGCGATGCCTCGTTCGTAA
>JAXHOA010000077.1:0-176327 GCA_034520035.1 Mycobacterium sp.
AAGTTACGTATTGCTTGTTCCGGTGGCTCTGAACAGGAGATATTCAAAGGGTCCATTAGCAGGGATTGTGTCAAGCTGCGATGGCTTCATCCATGAAATAAAATGGAACCATTAAGCTGATCGGTGGTCCCTACGCTTACATTTTTAATAACCGGCACACCCGGAAACAAGCGAGGAGGTTATTTCATTTGATGCCTTGGTGCTTTCGGCGCTGAAGCTGCGCTTTTCTTGCGGCAGGTTGGCCTTGGCGCTCGGCCAGCCGCGACAGGCCGTGCTGCTGCAGCAGGCGATGGATCGCCGAGCGCGACAGGCTCTGGCTGGGGGCGATGCCGGCGGCCTCCAGCAGGCGGCGGATCTGGCGGATCGAGCGGCGCGGGTTCTCGCGCTTGGCCGCCAGCACCGCCGCCTGGATATCGGGCTTCAGGCGCGACTGGCCGCGGTCGGTGCGTGGCTTGGGCGCCAGACCGGCGATGCCCTCACGCTGCCAGGCGTAGTACCACGCCTGGATGGTCTTCTCGGCCACGCGGCTGCGTGTGCTGCCGGGGATGGCGTACTCAAAGCGCTACCCTTAGTTCGCGCAGCTGCTCCTGCAGTTCGCCGCGCGCCAATTGCTCGCGGCTGACCAGCGGGCCCAGTACCGACAGGCGGAACAAGGCCTTCGGATCGATCTCACTCATCGCATGCACCTCGGGGTGGTTGTGGAGGTGCCCATGAGAATCGCGATCCGCTGCGCAGGGCAGGGGCCAAACTGTGTGGGGTCCCCGCCCGGGCGGGGGCCAAGCCGTCCTGCGGCGCCTCAGGCCGTGTGCATCATGGGACGCTCAGCTCACGGTCCAGCACGGCCATGGCCCGGGCCAGCGGCATGTGCTGGAGCGCGCCGCGCCAAAACGATTCGTGGTTGGCGCTGTCGCGCCCCAGCTCGGCAAACCGGCTGCGCAGGTGGAAGGCGAACTCCTGGCTGCGCAAAAACACGTGGCTCGAGAAGGCAGATGTCGGGAATTTCCAGGCGAAGCACTTTCATTAAAAAACCTTTTCCTTCAAGATTCTCATCAGGTATTGGCCGTACCCGCTCTTGGTCAGCGGAGACGCCAACCGCTCAAGCTGAGACGAATCGATCCATTTCAGTCGAAATGCAATCTCTTCCGGACAGGCCACCTTCAGGCCCTGCCGATGCTCAAGTGTTGAGATGAACTGACCGGCCTCCAAAAGGCTTTCATGCGTTCCCGTATCCAGCCAAGCATATCCTCGCCCCATGATCCTCGGACGTGGAGGCGGCCTTCTTCAAGATACAGTCGATTGAGGTCCGTAATTTCCAGTTCGCCCCCGGAGCGGATGGCTTCATGCCTTTCGCAAACTCGATGGACATGCTCGTCGTAGATGTAGAGGCCGGTCACCGCGTAGTTGGATCGCGATGTGATCGGTTTTTCCTCAAGAGACAAGACTCGACCTTGGGCATCGAATTCCGCAACGCCATACCTTTCAGTGGTCCTGGACGTGGTACGCAAAAATGCTTGCGCCACTGCTGCGGGCCTCGGCATTCGCGAGCAGCTCCTGAAAATCATGCCCGTGGAAAATGTTGTCACCCAAAACCAGGGCGCTTGGCGCGCCCGCCAAGAATGCCTCTCCGATCAAGAACGCCTGCGCCAGCCCATCCGGACTCGGCTGCACCGCATACTGAAGACTCAGTCCCCACTGGCGTCCGTCCCCCAGCAGCTGCTGAAACCGCGGCGTGTCCTGCGGTGTGCTGATCACGAGAATTTCGCGTATGCCCGCCAGCATCAGCGTGCTGAGTGGGTAATAGATCATTGGTTTGTCATAAACCGGCAGAAGCTGCTTGCTGATGGCCAACGTCGCCGGGTGCAGCCGGGTGCCAGAGCCGCCGGCCAGGATGATGCCTTTTGCGTGTCGTCGTCATGCAGTGCGTTCCAAAGTTTCCGTGAGCATGCGCGCGCGACGCCGGTCTGCCAGTGCGGCAGCACCAGCCCGAAGGTTTCGCGCAGCTTGTGCGTGTCCAAGCGACTGTTGCCAGGGCGCGGTGCCGCCACTTGGAATGCGCTCGACGGGACGGCTTGCACCGCGTCGCCCACGGCCTTGAGCGACAGTCCGCGGCGCTGTGCAAAGTCGATCACAAAGCGCGCATAGCCATGCCAGGAGGCGTCTCGCCCGCTGCCACGAGGTGGTACAGGCCGGCCAACGCATCGCCACCTGAGGCCCCCGCCTGGCGCAACGCCAAGGCCGTCACATCGGCCAGCAGCTCAGCACCCGTTGGCGCGCCGAACTGGTCGTCCACCACTGTCAGGCGCTCGCGCTCTGCCGCCAGCCGCAGCATCATTGATGTCGCTAATCTTACACTCGATGAGGCCTTAACATTTGTGAACGCGCGGATTGAAAATGCTGTGCATACGAAAATCAGTTTTCTCAATGCGCATAATGCCAATGTGGCAAAAACCGACGCAGGTTTTCGCTCGGCACTTGAAAAATTTACACTTTTTCCCGATGGCGTTGGCGTCGATATCGCGGCCAAGCTGCTGCAAGTCGCAAATTTAAAGCAAATTTAAATGGTACTGATTTCATTCCGGCGCTTCTTCAATCGGCTAAAAAGCCCGTCAAAGTTGGTCTTTATGGGGCGGCGCCTGACGTTGTGATCAAAGCCGCTGAGGCCTTTTAAAGCTCAATCCGGAAAGGATGTACGGGTGTTAGGCCATGGTTTTATCAATGAAATTGAGCAGACTACAATGTTGGCCGAGATGGAACGCTGGCATCCAGATGGGCTGTTTGTTGCACTGGGTGTACCCAAACAAGAATTATGGATTGCAGATCATTTAACCCAAAAGATCCCGACACCATGGGCAACAACATCAATCGTCGTCCCAGCCTGACCTACGGAGAGCCGGATGCGGTGAAAGTCGCACGTCCGGTTCGGGGGCGCGGCGGCGGGAAATAGCCCGGGCGACAAGCCCGGCCACTACGCCCGCCGCCGACGCCTACTGGGAGAACGGCGGCCCCACCGAACTGTCCAACCTGGTGCTGCTGTGCCCGTTCCACCACCGCATGCACCACAAAGGCGTCATCACCCTCACCGGGCCCGCCGACAACCCTGAACGTCACCGACAGCGACGGTAAAACCCTCACCGACGCCTCGCTGGCCCGCCCACCCACCACACCGCCGCCCGATGTACCACCATGCCCCGGACCAAAGGGCGAACGCGCCCAATGGTGGTGGTACACACCGTTCGCGCCGCCACCGCCGACAACGGTGAATTAGGCGCCGGTTACTCCAGCACGAAAACCGGGATCAGCCGGTCGGTCTTGGTCTGGTACTCCGCGTACGGCGGGTAGGCCTCAACAGCGAGCTTCCACCAGTGTTCGCGCTCGGCGCCCTCGATCTCGCGGGCGGTCAGCTCGACGACCTTGTCGCCGTCCTGCGCGGTGACCTGCGGATGCGCCTTCACGTTGTGGTACCAGGACGGGTGCTGCGGATCGCCGCCCTTGGAGGCGACCATGGCGTACTTGCCGTTCTCTTCGACCCGCATCAGCGGCACATAACGCTTCTTGCCGGACTTGGCGCCGAGGGTGGTGAACAGCACGATCGGGCGGTCCAACACCTCCACGCCGTCGGTGGTGCCGCTCGCGAGGATGCGTTCGGTCTGCTCGCGTACCCAGTCGGTGGGGCTCAGCTCGGGGTTGTCAGTCATAGGGCCAATAACAGCACGGCCGGCGCCGGCTATTCCGCATCTTGACCGGATCTGAGACCCTCGCCGGGTGACTGCACGCGGTGATGTCTTCATATCGGTGACCGAGCTCGTCCAGCGCCTCGATGCCGGCGACCCGACGACCATCCTCGATGTGCGGTGGCAGCTGGGTGCGCCCGACGGGCGTGACGCGCACGAAGCCGGGCACCTGCCGGCAGCGGTGTACGTCGCGCTGGAGGATGAGCTCAGCGACCACGATGTGCCCGATCGCGGCCGGCATCCGCTGCCATCCGGTACGCATCTGCAGGAGGCCGCCCGGGGCTGGGGTGTTCGCCGCGGCGTGCCGGTGGTGGTCTACGACGACTGGAACCGAGCCGGGTCCGCCCGCGCCTGGTGGGTGCTGCGCGCCGCGGGCATCACCGATGTGCGCATCCTCGACGGCGGGCTGTCCGCGTGGCGGGCCGCCGGGGGCGCGGTGCAGACCGGAGCGGTGACGCCACCTCCCGGCGACATCGTCGTCGAACAGCACGATCTCTACGCCGGCGCTCTGCCGACACTGACCGCCGAGGAAGCCGCCGAACACCCGAACCTGCTCGATGCCCGCGCCCCCGGACGGTTTCGCGGCGAGGTCGAGCCTGTCGATCCGGTGGCCGGCCACATCCCCGGCGCCAAGAACCTGCCCAGCACCTCGGTGCTGACCGCCGACGGGACCCTGCTGTCCGAGGACGAGCTGTCGGCCCTGGCCTGGTCTTTCGGTGGTTCCGAGCAGGTCGGGGTGTACTGCGGGTCGGGTGTCACCGCCGCGGTGCTGGTGGCCGCGTTGTCGGCCGCCGGCGTGGACGCGGCGCTGTTCCCCGGGTCGTGGTCGCAGTGGAGTGCGCAGGAGCGGCCGGTTCAGACCGGTGATCAGTGATGGGCAATCATCTTGACCGCCACGACCGCGGCCCCGGCGCCGGCCAGTAGTAGCACCGCCACCACCTGCTGCCACCACACCAGCCCGGCCCGGTGCACCGCGGCGAAGGCGATGAGGCCCATCTCCGCGACCAGGAACCACATGGCGATCCACACCGCGGTGGGAGTGTCCAGCACGCCAAAACCGGCCAGCGCCAAGATCAACGCGGGTGCCGCCGCGGCCTGCAGAATCTGGCCGGAGGATGCGAGCATCGCCCAGGCCGCACGGCCGCGTGGGGCCTTTCCCTGCACACTGAGCCGGGCGATGAACTCGGCCAGCAGCGCCGCCGCCCACAGGCCGCCCGCGGCGACCGCCACGTCGACCACCCGGAACCACGCGTTCGTGTCCACGCTCGTATAGCGGGCCAGCGCCGCGAGGGTGGCCAGACACGAGATGGCGCCGTACATACGCTCCCGCAATGCGGCGACCACATGTTCGACGCCCGGGCCGTCCTGCACCTCGGTTGGCTTCATGTCAGCCGCTCCAGCAGGAAGGTGCCGATCTCTCGGATCGAGGTGTCCATGATCTCGCGATTTCCCTGGGTATTGAAGGCATGATCGACCGGGTAGGCGGTGTGCGTGACATCGACGCCGGCGTCCCGCAGGCGGGCGGCGATTTCCACCATCTCGGGCCCCAGCGTGTCGAGATCACCCGTCTGGATCAGGGTGGGCGGCATCTTCTTCGGCAGCTCGGTGTCGTGATACGGCGATGCGACCGGGCTGTCGTGACTGGCCGGATCCACGAAATAGAGACGGGCCGAAAGCTTCTGCAGCGTCGGCGAAATTGCCGCGTTGGCCTTGGGGGAGGTGCGGTCGGTGCGCGTGCAGTCGGCGACGGCATAGGACAGCACCGCCGCCCGCAGCGCGATCGCGGCGTCGTGCGCGTACTGCGCGAGGTTCATGCTGAGCTTGGCGCCGGCGCTGGCCCCGCCGACGCTGACCCGTTCGGCATCCCAGCCCTGCTGGTCGGCATGGTCGAGTGCCCATTGCAGCACATCGATGCATTCCTCCTCTGCCACAGGGAAAGTCACCTGCGGCGCGGCGTGATAGTCGATCGCCAGCACCACACAGCCGATATCGGAGGCCAGGAAGCGGCAGATATGGGCGTCCTCATGGGTGTTGCGCAGCACGAAGCCGCCACCGTGGATGTCGATGTGCAGCGGCGGACGGCGGGTGGCGGTGCCGCTCAGCGGCGACGCCGGATGCGGCCGGTAGACGAAGCAGCGGACCGGGCCGTGTCGGGTGGGCACCCGCACCACGGCGGGCGGATCGAGGCGGTGCGCCGGCCGGGGAATGTTGGGTGGCCGGAACACCAGCGGAGCGGCCTGCTGAGCCAGGTACGCCAGTGCGTACTCCAGCGGCGCGATCCGCGGGTTCGACATGGCTGACACGGTAGCCCACAGCGGCCATCGCACCAGGCATATCCGTTTAAATACCTGATGAATGAACCTTTAGACCTCTACTGTAAACAGCATGTCACAGATCACATAATTTGGTCTATAGGTCTTGTTTTTAGTTCTTTAAGTGCCATACGCTCACTGCACTCGTAAGAAAGGTGAGAATCGATGGCGGTTGACACAAGTACGGTTGCCGGCGCGGAGGGTGGTGCGCACGAGGGTCATTCGACGTTGAAGCGCGGTGCCATAGGGCTCGCCGGCGTCGTCTTCATGGTGGTGGCGTTCTCGGCGCCGATCACCGCGATGACAGGTAACCTCCCGGTGGCGGTGGGCTTCGGAAACGGCTTGGGTGCCCCCGGTGGCTTCCTCATAGCCACGGTCGTACTCACCATCTTCAGTATCGGGTTCATCGCACTGGCGCGTCACATCACGGCGGCGGGCGCTTTCTATACGTTCGTCTCCCGCGGCTGGTCCAAGGTCCCAGGACTGGCGGCAGGCGTGATGTCCATGGTCACCTACATGACCATGGAAGCCGGTCTGATCGGCATCTTCGCGGCCTTCACCGACCAGGCGATGAGTTCTCAATTCGGCATCAACCTGCCGTGGGAGCTGTACGCGGTCGCGTGTCTGCTGGTGATCGCCCTGCTCTCGCATTTCGACATCTCGGTGGCGGCCAAGGTGCTCGGTGTGGTGCTCGTTGCCGAGGTCCTCATGCTGGGCCTGAGCGCGGTCGCCTCGCTCATCAACGCACCGGACGGCATGCACTTCGACGCGTTGAGCCCGGTGTCCGCGCTGTCCACCAACGGCGTCGCAGGTGGTGTGGTGGGACTCGGCCTGCTGATGGCGTTCTGGTCGTGGGTCGGATTCGAGTCGACGGCGATCTACGGTGAGGAGTCGAAAGACCCCAAGCGGATCGTGCCTAAGGCCACGCTCATCGCCGTCATCGGCATCGGCGTCTTCTATACCTTTGTGTCTTGGGGCGTCATCGTGGGCAACGGACCCGACGCGGCGGTCGCCTTGGCCTCCGGCAGCGAGCCGTTCCAACTCATCTACACCCCGGCGCGCGAGTACCTGGGGCCCTGGGCGGTCGCTTCGTTTCGCAGAAAATGGCTGGTTCTGGGCGGTTCCTTCGCCTGCGCGCTGGCCATCCACAACTCGGCGGCGCGCTACCTGTTTGCCTTCGGCCGGGACCGGCTCTTGTGGCACCGGCTCGGCGGTGCGCATCACCGCCACGCGTCGCCGTGGATCGCATCGCTGGCCCAGAGTGCATTCGCTGCGGTACTTCTGGTGATCTGCTCAGTTACCGACAGTGATCCGTACGCGGACCTGTTCGTGCTGGTGGCCATCATGGCGACGCTTTTGCTTCTGATCGTTCAGATCATGTCGTCGATATCGACGGTCGTGTACTTCCACATCAAGAAGCAGCATCCGGAAACCGCGAACTGGTGGCGGATTACTGCTGGCACCGATCGTCGGCGAGGCTCGGCATGCTTTATGTCATCTACCTGATGGGATCCAATATCGAGGCTGCAGCGGGCACCGCGTCAGGAAGCCTGTTCTTCAAGATGATCCCGTGGATCGTCGGTGGGTTGTGGTTCGGGTCGATGGCTCTGGCGCTGGTGTTGCGCAAGATCGATCCGCGGCGCTACGCGCGCATCGGTAGCACGGTGTTCGACGATCGACCCGAAGATCTGCTCGCCGTGGACCGGGCATGACCGACTGGTCGGGTGTGCGGGTGCTGATTACCGGTGGAAGCCAGGGCATCGGGCTGGGTATCGCCGGGGAGCTTCGTGGCGGAGGGAGCAAGAGTCGCGATCAGCGGTCGGCGGCCAGAGGCGCTGGCCGCGGCCGCCGACAGCTCGGCGGTGCAGGGTAGAGAGTCACCACGATCGCCGCCGACGTGGCGGATCCCGCATCTTGTGCGCAGATGGCCGCGGCGGCGGCAGCGGCCCTGGGCGGCTTGAGTTGTGTTGTGCACCAACGCCGGAATCTATCCGGAGGCGGGACCTCGATGAAGCTCACCCGCGACGGATGTTGCGACTTCATCATGGCCACCAATGTCGGCGGCACAATTTTCAGCGTGAAAGCCTGCCGGCCCGCGCTGAAGGCGTCCTGGCCGCGGCCGGGTTGTGGTGACCTCGTCGATCACCGGGCCGCTGACCGGCTATCGCGGACTGAGCCATTACGGGGCCAGCAAGGCGGCGCAGCTGGGTTTTCGTCCGTAGCGCCGCGCTGGAGTTGGCAGCAGATCGGATCACCATCAATGCCGTGCTGCCCGGCAGTATCCGGACCGAAGGCCTCGACGGTCTCGGTGCCGACGCGATGGCCAAGATGCTGGCCTGCATTCCACAGCGGCGCCTGGGATCGCCGGCAGACATTGCCGCGGCTGTGCAGTTCTTGGCCAGTGAGCAGGCGTCGTTCATCACCGGTCAGACACTGGTGGTCGACGGTGGACAGACGTTGCCCGAGCTACCTGATCTGTCGTGAAGACCGTGTCGTCTCAGCGCTTGAGCCAGGCCTCGATGGTGTGCCGGGTGTCGGTGATATGGGCTTCCATCCGTGCCGCGGCCAGTTCGGGCTCCCGGTTCTCGATGGCCTCGAGGATCGCCTCGTGGTAGTCGTTGGCATTGGGCTCCAGACGACCGAATATGGCGCCCACCGGCAGCCACATCCGTCGACGGGCATCGGCCACCGCGTCGAGCAGCCGGTCGTTCTGCGCGGCTTGGGCGATACCCATGTGAAAGGCCGTGTCGAGGGTCTGGAAGTCGGTGGTGTGCTGCGCGGACTGCTCGGTGAGTGCGGTATCGAGCGCGTCGCCCATACCGGCGAGCAGTTTGTGCAGCGCGGAGATGTCGACGGTGCGACGTCTCTCGGCGGCGAGTCGGGTGGCCCCGGTCTCCACGATCGTGCGGTAATCGAAGGCATCCCGGATGGCGCGCTTGTTCCTGGCGCATCTCGCGCCGCATCGCGGCGGCGTCGTACACCGGCGCTTGCACGGTGAACCCGCCACCGCGTCCTCGACGCACGGCGATGAGTCCCTCGCGTTCCAGCACAGCAACCGCGGTACGCACCGTGGTCCGCGAGACGTCGAGCATCTCGGAGAGTTCGCGCTCGGTGGGAAGCCGGTCTCCGGGGCGGAACTGGCCCAGCTCAAGAGCGCGCCGCATCTGATCGACCACCAGCTCGTGTGCCGGTATCTGCCGGACCGGGCTCAGCCCGCCGGAATTGGCAGCCGCCAATGCGCTCTCCCTTCCCTTGCTCGAAGGGTAGCGCAACTTGCCGGAAAACCGGGTATGTCCCGGCCATTGAACCATAACAGTGTCTCTGCTCGCGGGTAGGTAGTCCGCGTTAAAGAACTAAAAACTTGACCAATAGATATTTGTGCAACAGACTTGAGAAACGCGAGAAGAGGCGCGTCAATGAAAGGGTTATTTCTGTGGGAGACAAGGTAATTGTGACCGGAGGGGCCGGCGTCATAGGGCGGGCGATTTGCCGCCGGCTGCTTCAGAGCGGCTACGTTCCGGTCGCTGCGGACCTCAAATCGGCCGTCGACACCCTGGATCTGTCCCAGGCTGGTCTGGAGGGTGCGCTCGCGGTCGATATGGATGTCACCGATGGCGAGAACGTGCGCGCGGTGGTGTCCTCATTGGTTGCAGACGGGGAAACCCTGTTCGGTCTGGTCAACTGCGCTGGCATCCTGCGGGATTCGTTCCTCGGCGAACTCGACGAATCGAAGCTGGAACTGATGTTCCAGGTGAACATCGCCGGGATGGCCCGGGTCACCGATGCGGCCGCACCGCTGCTGACCAAGGGGAGTGCCATCGTCAATGTCGGCAGCCTCACCGGCCATTTCGGGCGGTTCCGCGGCGCATCGGTTTACGGCGCCACCAAAGCCGGCATTGCTACCTACACCCGCTACGTCGCCGAGGAGCTCGCTCCGCGCGGTATCCGGGTCAACAATGTCGCGCCCGGTGTCATCCGTGCCCCGATGAGCCCGTCGATGGCCCGGGTTTCCGGTGGCGAAGAGCTCAGCGCGAGCTATGCGATGCTCAAGCGGATCGGTGAACCCGAGGAGGTCGCGGAGGCCGTCGAGTTCCTCCTTTCACCGCGGGCTTCCTTCATCACCGCTCAGACCCTATTGGTCGACGGCGGCGTGGTGGCCTGGTGAGCACCGAAGTGGGACTGCCGTACCGGGCAGAACTGACCGTCGACGAGGCCAATGCCGAATCCTTTATGCGACTGGACAACGCCGACCCCTGGGTGGTCGACGTTCGGCCTGCCCGGGAGGTGCTACCTGGGTACCGGGATAACCTCGTACTCACCTCCGGCGCCCCGATGGCGTGGCCGGACTACACCGGCGGGCAGCGCGAGGCACTGATCGGCGGTGCATTGTTCGAAGGCCTCGCCCGCGATCGCGATGATGCGATCGACGGGTTCGCGGCCGGCCGCATCGAGATCGGCGCCTGTCACGACTACTCCGCGGTCGGCTCCCTGGCCGGCATCTATACGGCATCGATGCCGGTCTTCGTGGTCGAGAACCGAGCCGGCGGAAATGTCGGCTTCTGCAATTTCTACGAGGGCAAGGAACCGCGCCGGCTGAACTACGGCTGCTACGACGAAGGAGTCCACCAACGTTTACTGCATGTGAATACGGTTCTGGCCCCCGTGGTCGGCGAGGCGCTGCGGCGCCGCGGCGGTATCGCCCTCAAGCCGCTGATCGCCCGCGCACTGCGGATGGGCGACGAAGTGCACAGCCGCAACGCCGCGGCATCCATCCTGTTCAACCGCGAAATCCTGCCATCGGTGCTGGACATGGTGGACGATAAAGTCCCCGGGGTACGGGAGACGATGGTGCACTTGGCCGAGAACGACTACTTCTTCCTCCGCTTGTCCATGGCGGCGGCGAAAGCCTCAGCGGATGCGATGGTGCTGCCCGGTTCCACGCTCGTCTCGGCCATGGCGTTCTCCTGCCGTGGTTTCGCGATCAAACTGGCTGGCCTCGGCGACATCTGGTTCGAAGGGCCCCCACCGATCCACGAGGGTAAGCTGTTCGCCGGCCACACCGACGACGAGATCACCTGGATGGGTGGCGAGTCGCCGATCACCGAGACCGTCGGGCTCGGTGGGTTCGCGCAGGCATGCGCGCTGTCCTTGCAGGAGTACCAGGGCGGATCACCCGAAGTGATGATCGAACGCAATCGCGAGATGTACACGATCACCTACGGCGAGAACAGCAGCTACCGCATCCCACAGTTCTCCTTCCGTGGCACACCGACCGGCATAGACGCCCGCAAGGTCCTGGCGACAGGGGTGCTCCCGGTCATGGATGTAGGTCTCGCAGGCCGTGATGGCGGCCAGATCGGCGCCGGAGTGATCCGCGCACCCCGAGAGTGTTTCGCCGATGCGATGGCCGAATTCGAACGTCGGTTCACCCGATGATGAGCCAGGCCCGTCCGCCGTCGCTACCGCTGACCTTCAGCGGTGGTGATGCCGTGGTGACCGGGGCCGCCGCGGGCATCGGCGCTGCGATCGCGACGACGTTGATGGCGGCCGGAATCCCCACTGTCCGGCTGGATGTCATTCTGCCTGAACCGGATCCGCGCTTCGGCACCGAGCTGCAACGCTGCGTGGCCGCCGACGTCTGCGACGTCGACCTCGCGAACACGTTGGCAGGCCAGGGAGTGCGCCTCGACACGACCGCCTACCTGGTCAATTGCGCGGGAATTCTGGAGAACACCGGGTTCGCCGGCGTCCACCCTGCAGGCGTGGCTCCGATGCCTTCGAGGTGGATCTGGTCGGTGCCTACAACGTGCTGGAGGTGTTGACCCCTGCGTTGCGCCAGGCGTCGCCGGCCGCGGTCGTGAATATCACCTCTATCGAAGCGCACCGGGTGATCGCGCTGTCCAATCCTGACCCGACACCGCACTACGCGGCGTCCAAGGCAGGCCTACACATGCTCACCCAGAGCGCGGCGCGCGCGCTGGCCGGAGACAATGTCCGGGTCAATAGTGTGTCGCCTGGCTTCGTGGCGACCGCGATGGCCGCTGCGCACGGCAGCACCGACCAGTTGCCGACGGCGCTGGAGTCGCGGCGCCCCGCGGGTCGGTTCGCCGATCCCGCCGATATCGCACATGCGGTCGCCTACCTGCTCAGCGACCAGGCGTCCTACGTCACCGGCGCAGACCTGCGCGTCGACGGAGGGTTCGGGCTCACATGAAATCCGTTGCTGTCGAACATGTGCCGTCGCTTGGCCGGGCGGCACGCGTGGGATCGTGGTCCGAACTGGCCAAGGGCACGTTCTACAGCGCCGCCGAGCAACTGGGGCTCGGCGACCTCGAGGCGGCCGCGCAACTTGTTGAGATCTCGATCCTGGAAGCTGACGAACTCCGTGACATCTATCAACGGTGGCCGGAGGCCACCGCGGGCTGGATTCTCGACCGTGGCGTCGACGCCGCCGACCTGGACCGCGCCACCAGCCGATTGGGCGATCTGATCGGAGATCGAGCGATGGCCGGAATCCAAGCCGAATGGCCCCAGTTCGTAGCCGGGGTGAGCGCCGCCGCGGAAGCCTGCCGGTCCGGTCCACCAGGTGCCGTCGAGGCCATCGAGGCGGCCCGGCAGGTCTGGCAGGGCATCCATGATCGCGCCGTGGACCGGGTATCCGGTGTGATCGACATTGCGGTGCGGCTGGTGGGCGAGCACGCGCTCGGCGAGCTGTGGGATTTCCTGATGGGCGACTGGTACGACATCCATGCCCGTAGCTACGCGCCGGACAACCAGCCGTGGTCCACCTCGGCCGACCAGCTGATGATGGCGATCGTCGACGGTTTCACGCACACCTGACCGGTGTCGGTAGGCAGGGTGATATCGAAATCATCGAGGAGGTCGACCGCATCGGATTTCGTTTTGCCCCTTGTGGTTCCGGAGGCCGATCAGTGGATGCCCGGGTTTCCGATGGGAACCCGCGCGCGGCCGGCCCGTTCAACTTCGCCGTGACCACCGAGCGGCACGACTGGGCACGGAACACCGTTGGCATCTGCTCCTACTGCGTGCACTGTTGTCAGCTCAACGAGGTCATGCCGATCGACCGGCTGGGCTTTCCCACCCGCGTCATCGACGCCAATCTGGAAGCAGGATCAACCGGTGACCTCGTGTACATGGTGGGTGTACCGCGATCCCGCCGCTGTTCCCGACGAGGTGTACCGCCGGGTGGGCCGCGAACGACCGCAGTCGAACGGGACGAGGGGTGATCACGATGGCTGAATTGATTGCGATGACACAGGTCGAGGTCGCCGACTACGACCTCGGGCTGCGGGGGAAGGTGATGCGCGCCGGGAAGTCCCATAAACCGGGTCTGGCATTCTGCACCATCGTCTACGGGCTGTCGCTAGTCGATGAGGTCGCCGACACTCTGTTCAGTAATGCCGCCAACGGCTATCCGGACGCGCCGCTGATCATCGACGAGTCCACTCGAATCCCGTTGCCGTGGCGTCCCGGTGTCGACGCGGTGATCGCCGAACTCGCCGATCCTGACGGCATACCGCTGGAGATGTCGCCGCGAGTTGTCGTCCAATCGTTGGCGGCTCGCTACGCCGAGATGGACCTCGAACCCGTCATCGGATTCGAATACGAGCTGTGGCTGTTTCGGGACCGGACCGGAGGGCCGGACTCCGCTGGGCCGAACCGAGAATGCCTACAGTCTCACTCGGAGTGCCGAAATTCACGAGCTGACAATGGAGTTCGTATCCAGGATGGATCAGGTCGGCATCGAGGTCGAGATGGTGCACGGTGAGCTGGGGCCAGGCTTCTTCGAGTTCACCCTGGCGCCGCTGCCGGCGGTGCGGGCCTGTGACAGTGCGGTGCGTGCGCGGCAGTACCTGCGTGATCTGTGTGCCGAACGCGGTCTACACGCAAGTTTTATGGCCAAGCCCTACGGTGACAAGTCGGGCGCGGGTGGGCACATTCATTCCAGCCTTGTCCGTGGTGGGGTGAACATCTTCGCCGATGAAGGCCGCGGGCTCAGCATCCAGGCCGAGCACTACCTGGCAGGTCTGGTCACCACCATGGCTGACGTGACGCTACTTCTCAACCCATACATCAACTCCTACAAGCGGATCGATCCGGACATGTTCACTCCATGTGCCGCCACCTGGGGTGATGACGACCGTTCGGCCGCCTGTCGACTGATCCTCGGCGATCCGCAGTCATCCCGGGTCGAGCACCGTCGCCCGGGCGCCGATGCCAACCCGCACCTTGTGGCGGCTGCGGTGCTCGCCGGCGGGCTACGTGGGATAGACGACCGGCTGACGCTCCCCGCGGCGGACTCCGAACCGGTGCCGCTACCCGGGGATCTCCGCAGCGCGCTGCAACATTTCGACAATGCGCTGTGGCTCGGGGGCATGCTGGGTAAGGACTTCTGCACCGCGTTCTCCGCCACCCGACGCGCTGAACTGAATCGCTATGAAACCTGGTTGAAGGCAACCATCACGGAGTGGGAAACCGCACGACATCTGGAGCACCAATGAGTAGTAACACCGCCCGCCTCGAGCTCGCCGAATTCGACGATCTCGTCCGCCGTGGCGAGATCGACACCGTCGTCTGCGCGGCTCCTGATCCTTACGGCCGTCTGGTCGGTAAACGGTTGACGGTGCCGGCGTTTCGGTCGCTCGGTGTGGACGGAGACGGTATCAACGCGAGCAGTTTCATCTTCGCTGTGGACCTGGAGATGAAACCGCTGGATCTGCCGGTGTCCAATGCTGCCAACGGCTGGGCGGATATCCGGCTGGTCCCGGATCTGCCCACGATGCGCAGGGTTCCATGGGAGCCGAATGTGGTTCTGGTGATCTGCGATGCCTACGAGGCAGGGCACGACGAACTGCTGGCGGTGGCGCCCCGGACCATCTTGCGCCGTCAGATAGAACGCGCCGCGCAGCACGGACTGCATTTTCAGTTCGCCTCGGAACTGGAGTTCTTTCTGGCCGCCACCCCGCCTAGGGAGGCCTGGGAGCTGGGGGTACCAGAACCTGAAGATGCTGTCCGACTACCGCTCGGACTACCAGATGATCCAATCCGGCCGTGACGACTGGTTCATCTCCCGGATACGAAACCAGATGCCCGCCTTCGGGGTGCCTGTCGAATCGTCGAAACCGGAATGGGGTTTAGGGCAGCAGGAGGTCACCCTGGACTACTGCGGCACGATGGAGATGGCCGACCGACATGTGTTGTTCAAGTACGGCGTCAAGCAACTCGCTGCCCAAGCCGATTTGACGGTGACATTCATGGCCAAGCCGAGAATCGACGAGGTCGGCTCCTCCTGCCACTTGCACGTCAGTATGTGGTCGGAGAACGAAAGTCTCTGCTGGACCGATGATCCGGACGGTCCGATGTCTGCCCAGTTCGGTGCGTTCGTTGCCGCTCAACTACGCCACGCCGCTGATATGACGTTGATGTTCGCTCCGACGGTGAACTCCTACAAGCGTTTCCAGCCGGATCAGTTCGCCGGTACGGCCATCGCATTGGGTAACGACAACAGGTCGTGTGCCTTCCGGCTCGTGGGCCACGGCCCGTCCTATCGGGTCGAGAATCGGATCCCCGGTGCGGACGTCAACCCGTACTACGCCTACGCCGCGACTCTGGCGGCCGGTCTTTCCGGTGTCGAGGCGCAACTGCCGAGGCCCACGATCCTGGACGGCAACGCCTGGACCCAGGACGGGATCGCGGTGGTGCCTACCTCACTGCACCGCGCACTGGATCTGTTCGCCGAATCCAAGATGGTGCGCACAGCCTTTGGTGACGAGGTTTTCAGCCACCTGCTGGCCTCGGCCCAGGCCGAACTCGTGGCCTTCGATTCTCATGCCGTCACCGACTGGGAGACCCGCCGCTACTACGAGCGAGTCTGAAGCCGGTCTCGTTCGCCCCGACACGAACAAGGAAGTGCCCAATGCCCATTGATCCGATCGCCCAGAAGATGCTCGATGATGCCAAGGCCTCCGGGCGGCCCAATGCACACCTGCTGCCGGTGCCGGTGGCGCGGCAGAACTTCGAGGACACCTTCGGGGAACTGGTCAAACCCGACATACATCAGGTCATCGATGTCGAGATCCCCACCCGCGACGGTGTCGGTATCCCCGGCCGGCTGTATCTGCCGACCGGGGAATCTGCCGACCTGGCGTTGGTGGTCTACTACCACGGCGGTGGCTGGTTACTGGGCAGCATCGACTCGCATGACGTCGCCACCCGCTTGCTCGCCGCCGCCTCCGGTGCCGCGGTGTTGTCCGTCGGCTACCGACGTGGACCGGAGTCGCGTTTCCCGACGGCGGTTCACGATGCTGTGGACGCGCTGAACTGGGCGGTGTCCGCGGATTCCGTTCTGCCGGTGGATGTCGGCAGAGTTGCGGTCGCCGGTGACAGCGCCGGCGGGAACCTCGCGGCCGCGGTCGCATTGTATGTCCGCTACAAGGGCGGACCTCAACTGCGCCATCAGCTGCTGGTCTATCCGGTCACCACCACCGACCTGGATCGAGGGATGGATCCCGAGTACGACGGGGTCATGCTGGAGCGCGATGAACTGCAGTGGCATCAGGACAACTACCTGGCCGACCCCTCCGCTGCGGCTGACCCACTGGTCAATGTGCTGGACACCGACCTGACCGGACTGCCACCGGCGACGGTGATCCTCGCCGAATGCGATCCCATCCGGCCACAGGGTGAGCTGTATGCCAAGGCGCTCGCCGAGGCCGGGGTTGCGCTGGAAATTCATGAGACGCCAGGCCTGGTGCACGGTTTCTTCGGTCTCGACGAGGTGTTTCCGACCGCCGGCGGCGCGATGGCGTTCGCCGGTGAGCGGCTGGCGGCCGCACTTGCGACGGGTTCCGGACAGTGACCATGACCGCGCTCGTCACCGGAGCCGGTGGCGGCATCGGCCTGGCGACCGTCATCCGGCTGGCCGCCGACGGTGTCGATGTCATCGCCACCGACGTCAAACCGCAGTCGCCGGAACTGCCCGCCGGTGTGCGGTACGTGCCGTTCGACCTGCTCGACGGACAGCCCGAGTCGCTCTTGGAACATCTCGACGGTGCGCCACTGGACTATCTGGTGAATGCGGCAGGTCTGGCGCTGTTCGACAGGGACGGATCGGTACTCGACACCGACGAAGCGGTCTGGACCGCCACCCTCGGGGTGAACCTGCATGCCCTGCGTCATCTCACCGTCGCGGCAGTGCCTCTGCTGCGCGACGGTCGTGGACGCAGCATCGTGAATGTGGCCAGCACCGCAGGCCTACGCGGGATGGACTCGCCGCTGGATGCCTATCAGGTCAGCAAGGCCGCCGTGGTCTCGCTCTCCCAGAGCCTTGCCCTGCAACTGGGACCTGAGAATATTCGCTGTAATACGGTCTGCCCAGGAGCGATTCTCACGCCCATGATCGAACCGCTCTACATCGAGAGCCCGGACCGCAGGGCGGATATGGAACAGCGCACTCCGTTGCGTCGCCTAGGTCTGCCCATGGACATCGCCAACGCCATCGCGTTCCTGCTCTCTGATCAGGCATCCTTCATCACCGCAACCGATTTGGTGATCGACGGAGGCTGGACCGCTCAGATCAGATAGCCGGCTCCGGGGCTTGGCCGGCATATTGACAACTCCATTTAAGGTCTAAATAATGAGCCTATAGAGATTTAACCGCCTGGCTCTGGTCACTGACACCGACACGCATTTCACGAGGAGAACGCCGATGGACGCATCCGACCGCATCACCCCCCGGGTGGCGATCATCGGTGCCGGATTTAGTGGAATAGCCGCGGCTGTTGCGCTGCAGCGGAAGGGCATCGCGGACTTCGTGATCTTCGAACAGGCGCCCGGACTGGGTGGGACGTGGTGGCATAACCGCTATCCGGGCGCCGAGGTCGACCTCGAATCCCACATCTACTCGTTCTCGTTCGAACGGCACGACTGGAGTCGGACGCACGCGGACTGGCGTGAACTGCAGAGCTACCTGCAGGGGGTCGCGCGGAAATGGGACCTGCCACGCAGGATCCGGTTCAACGAGACGGTGCAGGATGTCTCCTGGTCGGACCTCAGTCACACCTACGCCGTCACCACGTCCTCCGGTGAAGACCACGGCACCTTCACCGCTGTGATCAGTGCTGTCGGTTTCCTCAACATCCCGTTGACGCCGCCGTTCGCTCGCGACGATCAGGACTTCAAGGGCGCGATGTGCCACACTTCCCGGTGGATCGACGGGCTGGACATGACCGGGAAGAAGGTCGGCGTCGTCGGTACCGGCTCATCGGCCGTTCAGATCGTCACCGAGGCTGAGAAGGTCGCTACAGACGTGAAGGTCTTCCAGTTGGAACCGAACTGGGTTCTGCCAAAGGACAGCCGCGATTTCACGCCGAAGGAGCGCCGCCTCAACCGCAATCCGTTGGTGTACGCGTGGCGACGCTACAAGCTCTACTACGAATACGACATCCGCCAGTTGACATCCGGGCACGCCCGCGTGGGCGGGAAGGCCAACCTGGCCCGCCGGGAGAAGTCCCTGGCGTTCCTGCGACGAGAGCTAGGATCACGACCCGATCTCATGGAGATGGCCACACCGCAGTTCGCGTTCGAGGCCCGGCGCACGGTCCTCAGTGACACCTACTACGCGGCACTGCGCAACCCGAAGGTCACTCTCGTACCGCACGGGGTCAAGGGCCTCACCAAGAACGGAGCCGTGGACGCCAACGGCGACGAGCACGAACTCGATGTCGTCGTGCTGGCAACGGGTTTCGATGCGGCCAACTATCTGGGCAACTATCAGGTGCACGGTCAGCGGGGCGCCGAACTGCACAGCGCGTGGCAAGGTGAGCCGGAGGCGTTCCTGGGCATGATGGTTCCCGGCTTTCCGAACTTCTTCATCATGTACGGGCCCAACACGAACTCTGTACCGCTCGTCTCGTTCTACGAGGCGCAGGCCGGGTTCGCCGCAGGTCTCATCTCGCGGGCCGCCAAGAAGGGCAAGACGGTAATCGACGTGCGCCGCTCGGCCTTTGTCATCTACAACGACCTGATCCAGGCCCAACTCGCCAAGACAGTGTGGGCAACCACTCGGAACTACTTCCAGTCCGGAACCGGAAAAATTGTTTCCCAGTGGCCCTTCGGCGCCACCCCTTACATCCTCGGGACCAAACTTCTGCGACGGATCGCGGTCAGGCTGTCCTGACCCGCCGATACAACCCACACGCTAGTAAGGAGTACGACTTGGCATCCAAACCCGTCATCGCCGTCACCCTCGCCAGCCGGGAGCTACCGGCGATGGTGCACTGGCGATCGATGTTCGCGGGTCTTCTGGAATGCGGGGCCATCCCGATGGCCATCGACTGCGGCAACACGTCGATCGACGTTGCCGGCCTTCTGGACCACGTCGACGGTCTGCTGATCAGCGGCGGCGCTGATATCGACCCTCGCCGGTACGGAGGTGACCCGGACGATCCCACCCTCAGCGGGGTCAATCCGGTCCGGGATGCGAACGAGATCACCGCCTTCGAGGCAGCGTGGTCGAGGCAACTTCCTACGTTGGCGATCTGCCGCGGTGCTCAGCTGGTCAACGCTGTGCGAGGTGGCACCCTGCATGCAGATCTGGCCAGGGATTTCCCGTCTGACATCAACCACCGGCTCGGCGAGGCGGCTCTTGCGAGCAGCGCCCATCAGATCGAGATCACCGCGGGCAGCAGGCTGGCCGAATGGGCGGGCGAGTCCGGCACGATCAGCGTGAACAGTCAGCACCACCAGGGTATTCGCACTCTAGCCAGTGGATTCGCCGTGACTGCGCGTGCCACCGACGGCCTGGTCGAAGCTTACGAATCGGTCACCCAGCCCTTCTCCGCGGTCCAGTGGCACCCCGAGATCAGCTGGCGCACCGACGAGCTCTCACACCGGCTGCTGAACGGATTCGTGTCCTCGTGTGCGGTGCCGGTGCCCGCCTACTGAACCGGTCGCACCGTCGGCATCTGGGAAGCCGACCCGATCGGAACAGTTTCGTCCTGAATAATATTGTGGGTCAGAGAGACTGCGGCGCCTAGACTGCCGGGTATGGCCCGCAACTACGCAACCGCTGACCAGGTCTCACTCGAAGAACTGCTGGCGTTCGTCCGTCCCCGTCACGCGATGGTGCTGACCACGTTCCGCGCCGACGGCTCGCTGCAGAGTTCCCCGGTCACCGGCGGGGTGGATGAGCAGGGACGCATCGTCGTCGCCAGCTATCCGCAGCGCGCCAAATCGGTGAACATCGGGCGCACCCCGCGGGCCAGCGTGACCGTGCTGTCCGAGGAGTTCCACGGCCCCTACGTCCAGATCGACGGTGACGCCGAACGAGTGGACCTGCCGGAGGCGGTGGAGCCACTGGTGGACTACTTCCGTGCGGTCGCCGGGGAGCACTCGGACTGGGAGGAGTATCGGCAGGCCATGGTCGATCAGGGAAAATGCCTGCTGCGCATCACACCTCGGCGCTGGGGCCCGGTGGCCACCGGCGGCTTCCCGCCACCACGCTAGTTGGGCCGCCGGTACCTGCCCTTCGGGTCGGCACCGGAATTGCTGATCGCGGTGCGGTAGAAGTCGAGGTGCGCACGGGCGGCGTCATCCCAGGTCAGGGTGCGGGCGAGGGCGCGCCCAGGGTGGGTATCGCCCAGGGTCGGCGAGCAGTTGGCCCATCACGGTGGCGAACCCCGCGGGATCATCGGCGTACCGCACGGTGTCGCCGAACACCTCACGCAGCACCGGGAGATTCCGGGCGACCACCGGGCGGCCCGCCGCCAGTGCCTCCAGCGCGGCCAGGCCGAATCCCTCCTTCGTCGACGGGAACGCGAACACATCGCAGGCCGCGACCAGGCTGGGCAACGCATCGTCGGCGATGGCACCGAGGATCACCGGAGTGATATCCAGGGCCGCACAGCGAGAATCGAATTCGGCGCGGTAGTCGCGGTAGTCGAAGAGCGTCTCGCCCCCGGCGATGACCAGCTGCAGATCCGGGTGGTCCCGGCGGAGCAGGTGAAAGGCCTCGACGAGATCCACGGTGCCCTTGCGGGGCTCGATACCGCCGACGGTCAGCACATAGCGACCCAGCTCGTTGCGCCAGCGCCGACGGCCGTGCGTGTCCGAGGCGGCATCGATGAACCGTTGCGCATCAACACCATTGGGAATCACCTGGGGATCGAGGCCCCACCCGGACCGCACCTCGGCCGCCACCGCGGCCGACACGCAGATGCGGGCAAACGGTGCCACGATCGCCTTCTCGTGGCACTCGGCCAGAATCGGGGTGGTGAACTCGTCGAGATGGTGGATGGTGCGGATGCAGTCGCCGACGGCGTTGGCGCTGATGCAGTCCTGCGCGTGCACGATGTCATAGTCCTCCGGGGTGAAGGCCCTGGCCAGCACCTCGATCGAGCGCACGATCCGGTCGGTGACGGTGTCCCCGGGCAGATCGGCGAACTCGACCAGCCGGATGCCGACCGCGGGGTCCACGGCCCGGAAGAAGCCCCGATCGCCGGCCCGGGCCAGCGACCACACCGTGACATCGGCACCCCGGCGGGCCAGCGCCTCGGCCAGGTTCACGGTGTGCACCACACCGCCGCGGGGCCTGGTCGAGTAGGTCAGCAGCGCGATCCGCATCTCAGCCCTGCGATCCGGCGTGATAGATGTCCGGGCGCAGCTCGGAAAGGTGATTCAACACCCTTCGGGCCCGGCTGATTTCGGCCTCCACATCGATCTCGGCCTTGGCCAGCCCGCCCTTGGAGCGGGTGTTGGCCAGAATGTCCCCACCGGGCCCGACGATCTTCGCCTGGCCGAGGAACCGCAGGTTCCCCATCACGCCGGTCTGGTTCGACGACACCAGCACCACTTGGTTCTCGGCGGCGCGCGCACAGTCGTACAGATCGAACAGCCGCGCCTGGCGGTCGGCGGGCAGCCGGGATGCGCGGTCGGTGATGCTCGCGGGCCAGGCGGACAACGCCGCGATGATGTGCGCACCGTCCAGGGCCAGCGCACGGGCGGACTCGGGGAAGGTCTTGTCGTAATCGATCAGCATGCCGACGGGCCCGACCGGGGTGTCGAACGTGCTGAACCGGTCACCGGCCAGATACGTCAATGCCTCACCGGCGGGCTGGTGCACCTTGCGGTAACTACCGAGAACACCGTCGCCGGACACACAGATCGCGGCGTTGTACCGGCTGCCACCGGCCGCGGCCTCCGCGTACCCGACACACACCGTCATCGGCCCCGCCGCGGCGATGACCGCGCTGATCTCGGGGCCGTCCGGGTCGAGCGCGGGCGGCGGATCGTTGGGGTCGGGCGCCCGGAAGTCCCCGATGTACCCGCCCAGGCTGGCGTCGGGCAGGACCAGGAAGTCGACGCCCTCACGGGCCGCGGATTCCACGATGCCGACCACCTTGGACACACCACGGTCCACGTCGCGGCCGAAATGTGCCGCCACCGCGCCCAGGGTCACCGGTGCCATGCGCTCCCCTCAGGCCGGGCCGATGCCGGTGACCGGCGATGCCAAAGCGGTCGTCGTCACCCCGTCCGGCCAGCGTAGGCGTACACCTGGCGCTGCGGTCAGCGACCCGCAGTCCGCTGCCACCACTCCGTCGGGCGGTTCGGCCGGGCTGCGGTGCTCGCCCGCGGTCAGCATGGCGAAACCCGGAAAGCAGGTGAGCCAGGGGCCCATGTCGGCGGCAGCCGGCCGCGGCACCGCGGACATGTCGAGCTCGGCGCCGGTGCCGCCGGCCTCGGCCAGCATGCCCAGCGTGCCGACGACGCCGGCCATGCTCACGTCCTTGGCGGCGCGGGGCCGCGTCGCCGCCACCAGACCGGCCATCGCGGCCAGGTCGGCGGAGCTGCGCGAGCTGGTCGAATCCCATTGTTTGCCGGTGTAGCCCGGTCGCCATCCGCCGGTCAGGTCGGCGGTGAGTCGGATACGGTCACCGGCGGTCGCACCGCCGGCCGGCACCGGATCGGTCGTGCGTCCCAGCGCCGTCACCGCCAGCGCCGCGGGTACCCCGAGTTGGGTGTGCCCGCCGAGCACCGGAACCTGCCAGGCCACCGACGCCGCGGTGATACCGCGAATCACCCGGTCCAGTACCGAACGGGTCGGCGCACCGACGGCGTCGAGCAGACCGGTCGGGCCGGCACCCATCGCGGACAGGTCGTTGATGTTCACCAGGACCGCGCACCAGCCGGCCCACTCCGGGTCGCGTTCCACCATCGACGGAATGATGGCATCGCAGGCGGCGACGAGGTCGGTCCCGGGAACCGGCGCACCGTCGTCGCCGACGAACCCAGCCGGGCCGAGTCCGCCGCGCACGGCCCGCAGCGGGGCCAGCGTGGCGCCGAGGAACGATTTCGTGGCCCGGGCCAGGACGTGAAAGGGATTGAGCGGCCAGCGCATCCGCTCATGTGGCTGTCCGGCGACCACGGTGCGGCCCAGACTTTCCCAGCCCAGGGCGGTGAATCGGGACCGGTACCGTCGTTGCACGGTGGCCTCGAACCGTAGGACTCCGGCCGACTCGACGTAGGCGCACGCGGCCCTGATCAGTGCGGGTCCCACCCCGGCGGAACGGATCTCGACAGTGGTGACCAACCGGCTGCCGGTCCACCAGCCCAGATCGACCGAGCCGACCGGTGCCAGCCGCACCCCGCCCAGCACCGTGCCCTCGGTGTCGGTGGCCACCAGCACCACGGTGCGGGGATCGTCGTCGGTGTCATCGCGGTCGCTGGCGGTGAACAACCCCTGTCCGTCGACGAACTCCTCCTTGCGCAGCCGTCGGTAGCCGTCCAGGTCGGTGACGCTCTCGGCGCGTCGGATGAGAAAGGCTGCGGGCCGCCGTGATCCGGCCAGGATGGACAGGTCTGCCGGGAATCCGTGTGCACTGCTGTCGAACTGGATCATCAGGCGCCCAGCCCCTGCAGCACCGAGCAGGCCCCGCAGGCCGCGCACCCGGCGCGCTGGTCGGCACCCGCCATCCCGGCAAGGGTGAGCAGCGCGGCGACCTCGCGGGACACCTTCTCGACGACGGCGGCGTCGGGTGCGCCGGCCCGGTCGATATCGACGGCCAGCGAGCCCGGCTGCGGACGGAACGGCACCACGAACGGGTACACGCCCATCTCGATGAGTTCGGCTGCGCCGTCGATGAGTTCGTCGGGATCCTCGCCGAGACCGACCAGCAGATAGGTCGAGACCTGATTGCGTCCGAACACGCGCACGGCCTCGCGCCAGGCCTGGTGGTACTGCTGGACCGGCACTGTCGCCTTGCCCGGCATCCAGCGCCTACGGACCTCCTCATCGAGGGATTCGATGTGGATGCCGATGGCGTCGGCACCGGCATCCCGCAGTTCGGTGAGGACGGCGAGGTCGGCAGGAGGCTCGCACTGCACCTGGATCGGCAGCGCAGGCACCGCGGCCTTCACTGCCCGCACGCACCGGGCCAGATGGCGGGCACCGCGGTCGGTGCCGGCCGAGGTCCCGGTGGTCATCACCATCTGCGTGATGCCGTCCAGACGCACCGCCGCCTCGGCGACCTCGGCGAGTTCGGCCGGCCGCTTGACCGCCGTGGTGGCGCCCGCGCGCAACGACTCCTCGATGGTGCAGAACCGGCAGCGCTGATCCTCGGTGTACCGGATACAGGTCTGAACCACCGTGGTGGCGAGCACGTTTCGACCGTGCAGGCGGGCCAGCTTCTCGTATGGCACACCGTCGGCGGTTCGCAGGTCGTAGAACCTGGGTCGTTCGATGACCTCGATGTCGAGTCCGGTGTCCTGACCGTCCAGCAGCACTCGGGTGCCGTCGAACACGAACGGGCTGTCCGCATTGCGGGGGATCGCGGCATTGAGACCGTCGATGACGAGGTGTCCGTCGGCGCTCGGGCCGGCCCCGGCGGAGCGGCTGACGGGTGGCCGGCCACGGAAGCCGAGCAGGGCCAGGTCGACTCTGGTGGAAACCGACATAGGTGACTCCTGGGTGACGGGTGCTGCGGTGGATTGAAAGGTGCTCCGGCGCACCTTGCCTGCCTGATTGCGCAGTCGACTGCGCCTGATGTGGACGACGGCGGGAACCTCGGGCGCGGAGAGTCGGCTCCGGCTGAACTCGATGAGTGCCGAGGACTCGACCTCTGCGGCACCGATGTCGACGGTCGCGGTGAGCCCGGCTGCGGCGTCCCCGGTCACCACCGCCTCCCGGACTGCAGGATGCTGGGTGAGTGCGTGTTCGACACGGGTCGGGTACACCGGGGTGCCCCCGGCGTCGATGACGTCGGAGGCGCGTTCGACGACGGTCAGGTAGCCGTCGGCGTCCAGGCAACCGAGATCACCGAGGCTGTCCCAGCCGTCGGGGGTGCGTCGGGACTGCCCGCCCAGGTAGCGGTAGGTGGGTTCAGCGCCCCGGCGCATCCAGATATGGCCGACCCCACCGGTGGGGACCGGTGTTCCGTCGGTGGCCGAGATGCGAATCTCGGTGCCGCCGATGGGTTTTCCGGCGCTTCCCGGTCGCTGCAGCCATTCGGATCCGGTGATCATGGTCAGCCCGTTGGATTCGCTGCCCGCGTAGACCTCGATGACGCGGTCGGCGCCGAGCCAGTCGATGAGGGCGTGCTTGTCCGCGGGTGCGCACGGTGCGCCGAGGTGCAGCACCGATGCCAACGACGGGAGATCCGCCGACGGGCGCAGGCGCACCAACTGGTGAATATCGTGGGGAGAGAGCAATGTCCAGGTGACGGCGTGCCGCTCGATCAGCGTGCAGAACCGGTGCTCGTCGAACGTGTCGGTGAGGACCAGCCGATGCCCGGTGAGCAGGCCCCGGAACGCGTAGGTGAACTGGGCGGAGTGCCACAGCGGAGCGGTCACCAGCTGAGTGGACGCGCGCGGCAGGAACGGCGCCACCTCGCGATCCGGATCGATCAGTGCCGGCGCGGCTGCCAGGACGAGCTTCGGCCGACCGGTGCTTCCGGAGGTCGCGGGCGCCTTCCAGCTGGAGGCCCAGGTGTCCGGTAGCGGCCCGGCTGCGCGAGCGCTGCGATGACCGCCCGCCAGCCAGGGGATCGAGGGATCTTGCGGCGCCGAACCCACCGCGAGTGCCGGTCGGGCCAGCGTCTCCAGGTGGCGGCGTTCGTGTGCACCGAGTGCCGGTGCCCGTGGGCTCGGGGTGGCGCCGACCTTCCAGATCGCGACGCACGCCACGATGAACTCGATGCTGTTCGGCAGGGCCACGGTGACCAGGTCGTCGCGGGACACGCCGTGGGCCAGATACTCTCGGGCCAACTGGTTGCTCGAGGCATCGAGCTCGGCCGCGGAGAGGCTGCGCCCTTCGTGGTCACTGATGACCACGATCTGATCGGGGTCGGAGGCCGCGCGTGCCGCGACGACCCGGCCGAACGACTGTCGTCCCTGCATCGGTGCCGGCCTCAGTGCCCGACCGCGAGCCGCAGCACCGACTCGTGGTAGGTGCTGATGATGGTGGCGGCGATGTGCTGGGCGTCGCGGTCGATGCCGAGAAAGCGGCCCGATCCCCAGGTGTGCATCCACGGCAGGCCCACGAAGCTCAACCCGGGTACGCCGGTGACGCCGCGGGTCTGCATGGGGCGGCCACCACCGTCGAAGGCGCTGGCCTCGATCCACCGGTAGTCGGGCCGGTAGCCGATGGCCCAAATGATGGCCGCCACCTTCTCGGTGCCGAGATCCAAGGTGGTGGTTTCAGTTTCGGGGACCCAGACCGGCTCGTACCGGGTGGCCGGGGGTGCGTCGATGCCGTGCGTGTCGATGTGGCGGTCGATATCGGCACAGATCGAGTTGTAGACCGCATCGGCATGGTCAAGGGCAGCCGTGAGGGTCGGGTCGAAGCGCAGGACGGCGCCGGCGCCGTCGGCCAGCGCGCCGTAAAGCTTCATGCCCTCGGCGGCGAACTGTCGCAGGTCCACATCGCGGCCGCCATCGCGGCCGGTGACGTAGTGGTTGGTCTTCTCGATGGCAGCCTTACCGCCGGGATACTGGGCGGCGGGCCTGTCATAGAGCCCCATATCCGACAGCCATGTCATGCAGTCGCGTCCGCGGTATGTCCGGGCGACCCGGGGTGCGCTGCCCACCGCGAGGTGGACCTGCCGCCCGGCCAGGTGCAGATCCTCGGCGATCTGGGCACCGGACTGTCCGGTGCCGACCACCAGCACCGCGCCCTCGGGCAGCTGTCCGGCATTGCGGTACTGCTCCGAATGTAGCTGGAGCACCGAGTCTTCCAGCGAATCCGCGTACGACGGGATGACCGGCAGCGGGTATCCACCCGTCGCGACGACGGCGTGGTCGCAGGTGATGGTCTCCGCACCACTGCCGGAACGGATCGTCAGTTCGAATCCACCGCCGGCAGCGTTGGCCAGTCTGGTCACCCGGGTGTGCGTGCGCACCGGCGGGTCGAATGTGTCCAGCCAACCCGAGAGCCAGGTGACGACCTGTTCGCGGGTCATGAAGCCGTCCGGGTCAGGCCCGTCGTAGTGGTAGCCGGGCAGCCGGCAGTGCCAGTTGGGGGTGACCAGAGTGAAGTTGTCCCAGCGGGTATCGGCCCAGGCGTGTACCGGGGTGGCGGCCTCCAGCACGAGGTGTTCGATCCCGGCCCGGCCCAGATACCAGCTGACCGACAGTCCGGCCTGTCCGGCGCCGATGACGGCGACGGGGACGTGGGTGGTGGTCATGATCGCTCCAGCGGGGGATGCATGGCGGTGATCTCGATGAGTGCGTCGGTCGGGAATCCAGCTGCTGCGCTGGTGATCCGGTCGTTGGTCTCGGCCGCCGAGGTGCAGGCGAAGCCGAACTTGGCGCGGACCCGGTCACTGGCCTCGGTCAGTGCCCGTCCGGACAGGTCGACGAACTCGCCCACGGTGTAGCGCCCGCCGGTGTTGAGGTAGTCGTGGATGACGAGGCTGGGGGAGTAGCAACGCTGGGTGCTGCCGTCCGGCCAGCGGACCTCGAAGGTCATCTCAGGCATGGGCGAGTTCCTGCCACTTCGCGGTGTGCGTGGCGTCGGTGGCGGTCAGCGGGCCGTACACATCGGGCCTGCGGTCGCGCAGGTGGAACATGCCGGCGCGCATCGTGCGGAACGTGGTGTCGAGGTCGACTTCGGCGACCGCCATACCGCTGTCCAGAAGCGTTGTGGCGAGGATGTTTCCACCCGGGTCGACGACCTTGGCGTTGCCCACGTAGCGCAGCGACCCGAAGGTGCCGCTCTGATTCGACGCGATCCAGAACACCTGGTTGTCCAGGGCGCGTGCCATGTCGAACAGGTTGAACCGGTAGGTCCAGCGGTCGTCCTGCAGATTCTCCGCGGTCGCGGTGCGGGCCGCCGGCCATGCCGACAGGCTGGCGATGATCTGTGCGCCGTCGAGCGCCATCATGCGGGCCGCCTCCGGAAAGGCTTTGTCGTAGCAGATCTGCAATCCGACACGGCCGATCGGTGTATCGAAAACGCCGTAGCCGGAGCCCGCCGAGTAGGACATGCCCTCCCCGAGGGGTTGGTGCACCTTCCGGTAGGTGCCGTAGATCTGCTCGCCGTCCAGTACGGCTGCGGTGTTGTAGCGGGTCTGTCCGTCCTCGGCGAGTTCGCAGAACCCGATCGCGATGACGAGGTCCCCGATGATCTGCTGAATCCGCGTGATTTCGGGCCCGTCGAGCCGGATGGCCGGGGGCAGTGAGCGTTGGGTGGTCTTGACGGTGTCACCGTGATTGCCGAGCGAGGACAGGTAGCCGCCCACAGCGGCCTCCGGCAGCACCATGAAGTCGACGCCCCGTTCGCGAGCCTGCGCGGTCAGCGCGGCGATGAGCGCGTAGTTCTGTTCCAGATCTCGGGTGAAGTTGGCCGAGACGGCGGCGAGTGTGGTCACGGCTGGCTGCCCTAGACCATATAGGTGGAGTTGATGATCGCACCCTTGCGGGCGTAGTAGATCAGTGCGTCCTGCACGTCGAGGGGGTGCGCCGGGATGACTCCCTCGATGAGGTCCTCTTCGCGTCCACCGTGCAGGCCCAGGCCGAATCGGCAGCAGAACACGGTGCCGCCCTCCTTGATGAAGGTGCCCAGGGCGTCGTTGATGTTCTGTTCGCCGGGGAAACCGGAGTCGCCCGTCTTCGGGAAACCGCGGGTGGCCAGGCAGTTGATGGCCCCGGGTCCGTAGAAGTACAGCGCCGACTCGAAGCCCTTGCGCAACGCCCTGGTGGCCTGCAGCACCGCCACGAAGGCGACGGAGGATTCGTGGGCGATGCCGTGCACCAGCGTGAAGTAGCTCTCCCCCGCCTCGGCCTGGTAGTCGGGGAAGATCTTGGTGCTGCCGTAGATGTTGGATCCCTTGGGCAGGGACGGGTGCGGGATCTCGGCCAGCGAGGCGGCGATGTTCTCGGCAATGGACGAATCAAAAGACATGGGGGTCTCCGTGTTTCACGTGTCTGTCGGTCGGCGACGGTGCCGGATGCCGGGGAGGCCGGCTGGTTCCATTACAGGCGCTGTCCATTGCCGGGTGGTTAGGGATGGAATACGTCTGCGTTGCGTGCGGCTCACACCGGAAACGCCTGTGAAACATTGAATAGTGTTGTGCAGAAACAAAATTAGGACCCGGGCGGAAATCGCCGAGGTCCTGCGGCCACCGCTGTGTCGGCGGCCTTTTAGATACTACCCTAATGGTTAGGAGGCTATCTAACTGAGGGTGCGGTGCTGAATCTCTCTGAAGATTTTCCGACTCGATTAGCCTGAGCACATGAAGCTGGACGGACAGCAGCTGGCCGCGTTCGCCGCGGTGATCGAGCTCGGCAGCTTCGATGCCGCCGCCGAGCGGCTGCATGTCACCCCGTCCGCCGTCAGCCAGCGGATCAAGGGCCTCGAGCAGCGGGTCGGCCAGGTTCTGGTGGTCCGCGAAAAACCCTGTCGGGCAACCGCGGCCGGAGCCCCACTGCTGCGGCTGGCCGCGCAGACTGCGATCCTGGAGGCCGAGGCGCTGGCCGAGACCGCGGGTGGTTCCACCGAACGTACCCGGATCGCGCTCGCGGTCAACGCCGATTCCATGGCTACCTGGTTCAGCGCGGTGTTCGCCCGACTGCCCGGCGTGCTGTTCGATATCCGGATCGAGGATCAGGACCACTCGGCGAAGCTGCTGCGGGAGGGCGCGGTGATGGGTGCGGTGACCACCGAACGCGCCGCCGTGCCGGGGTGCCGGGTGCAGTCGCTCGGTGTGATGCGCTACGTGCCGGTGGCGGTCGAGGAGTATGTCCGCGAGTACCTGCCCGGTGGATTCACCGCCGCCGCGGCTGCCGCGGCACCGTCACTGGCATGGAATCGAGACGATGCTCTGCAGGACAATCTGATTCGCAAGGTCTTCCGCAAGCCGATCGGCCGCCCGGTGCACCTGGTGCCGACCGCCGAGGGTTTCGGGGCGGCGGTGCGGGCCGGACTGGGGTGGGGCATGTACCCCGAGCAGCTCGTCAACACGGACTTCGTCCAGATCGCCGACGTGCACCTGGACGTGCCGCTGTACTGGCAGAGCTGGAAGATGGACAGCGTGCTGGTCGGCACCGTCGGCGCTGCCGTGCTGAGCGCGGCCGCTGCGCTCCGGCAGCGTGCCGGCTAGGCCGACGCGCCGACCTTGCGGCGGGCGGCCTTCTCTTCGTAATGGCGGGCCCGTTCCTCGACGGCGTCCAGGAACTGGGCGAGTTCGGTGCGGGCCTGTTCACCGGCCGGGCCGAAATCGCTGCGCTCGAAGACTCGCCAGAAGCGCAACACCGGCTGCAGCACCTCGTCGTGGTGGATGCGCAGGTCGTAGATGCCGGCCTTGGCGATGAGGATGGAGTTCTCGTGGAAGTCGGTCATGCCGGCACCGGGCATGGTGAACCCGACGACCTCATCGCGGATGGCGGCCATGGCGGCGTCCGGTGCGATGTCGAGGGCGGCCGCCATCAGGTTGCGGTAGAAGACCATGTGCAGGTTCTCGTCGGCCGCGATCCGGGCGAGCAGCTGATCGGCGATCGGGCAGCCGGAGGCCCGCCCCGTGTTGCGGTGCGACACGCGGGTGGCGAGTTCCTGGAATGACACGTAGGCCAGCGCCGCCAACGGTGTCTTGTCGCCCGAGTCGTATCCGGCGATGGTGTGTTCCATGCGGAGTGCCTCGAGTTTGGCGGGGTCCACGCCGCGGGTCACCACCAGATAGTCGCGCAGCGCGATGCTGTGGCGTCCCTCCTCGGCGGTCCACTGACCGACCCAGGTCCCCCAGGCGCCGTCGCGCCCGAACCGGGTGGCGATCTCGCGGTGATATGACGGCAGGTTGTCCTCGGTCAGCAGGTTGACCGTCAGCGCCGCCTTGGCCACCGGGTCCAGCGGGGAGTCCTCGGGTGCCCAGTCCTCGCCGCCGAGAAAGGCGAAGTCGCGTCCCCGGCTCCACGGGACGTAGTCGTGTGGGTCCCACGGCTTGACCGTGCTGAGGTGGCGCTCGAGGTTCTGCTCGACGATCGGTTCCAACTCGTGCAAGACGCTGGTCTGATCCATCATGGCCGACTCCGTTCCCTCCATACGACGAAACCTACGGTACCGTAACTTACGGTACCGTAGGTCGTCGTCGAGTGAAATGGATCACAAGATCCGGTTCTGCTAGCTGATGCCGACAATCTCCTGGGCGATGGCGCTCAGTCGCGACTGGGCGGCCGACACGACCCGCTGGCGGTTCTTGTGGAATTCCTCGTAGGCGATGACCACGCGGATGTCCGCGGGCGTGTCCAGTTCCTTGACCGCCGCGACGGCGTCGTTGACGTTGAGCTCGTCATAGCCGGTGATGGGAAGCTCCGCCGCCTCCAGGACGCCGGTGTTGCCGCGCACGGTGTGCAGCGCATCGGCCACTTCGTCGGCGCCCTCGCGCCGGCTCACCTTCTCGGCCGCCGACAGGGCGGCGTCCCGCGACGCGGACAGCGTCTTGGCCGCGATCTCGCCGGCGTGGCTGCCGCGGGCAAGGGCCTCGTCGACGGCCGGGCGGGCGGAACGGACAGTGCTCAGCACCCGATCGAACGCGCGGGTGGCCAGCTGCCCCGGCAGGTTGGCCAGCTTGACCGCAGCGCCGGCCGCGGCCTGAGTCGGGGTGCGGCGCAATGCCGCCGGGCCGCCGAGGGCGTCCTCGGCGAGAACGGTGCTGAGCCAGATGACGGTCGCACTGTGCGCCTCGATCAGCGAATCGGCGAGGTCCTGCACCTGCGTGTTACCCGCCGCGACGGCCAGCGACTTGAGGTAGCGCGCGCGGTCCACGAGCAGGTGCTCCAGTGCGAGATCGCCCAGCAGCGCCTCGGCGAACGGTTCGGCCTGCTCGGTCAGCGCCTTCACCAGAGCGGCGGCGCGCCCGAGGAAGGGGCCGAAGAAGGTGGGCGAACCCCCGAGTTCGCGGATGGTCGCCTCGATCAGGGCGGCGCGGGTGCGGGCATTCTCGGCGTTCTTGGACAGTTCCTGGTGTACCGCATCGGTGCGTGCCTGGCTGGTGCGGAACTCGGCGATCTGGATCTCGGTGCTGGTCAGTTCCAGCACGGTACGCAAGTTTGTGATGAGAGTGGTGGTGTCTGTCATGACGTGGCCCCCTGAACGAGTTGGTTGTCATCGGCCTTGTCGACCGTGCGGCGCGGATGCGCCCTGTGCATGGGGGCTACCCGGACCTTCGGCGCTTGACACGGAAATCCCGGGGTATGTGGCCCAGGTCTCCTTCCCGACTCTCCGAACGTCGCTATTCGGGCTATGTCGACCGTAATAATTGCTGTTCCAGGGTGTACTATGACGCATGTTATAGAGAGGGTGGTCGTCGTGATGGGATCCGAGCACGATGCGCGCAACCGCATGGTGGGCGGTGCCGCCGACATGCTGGGACGGCGCGGTCTGAGCGCGATGACCGTGCGGGAACTGGCCCGGCATGCCGGCGCACCGCTGGGGTCGACCTACCACTATTTTCCCGGCGGCAAGGCGCAACTGGCCGCCGAAGCGGTCCGCTGGGCCGATGCGCACACGGCGGCCGAACTGCGACGCGCCGCAGCAGCCGGCCCGACCGCGATGCTGGATGCGTTGCTGCGATCATGGCGGGAGTCTCTGGTGGAGAGCGACTTTCAGCGCGGTTGCACCGTGCTCGCGGTCGCGGTGGCGAACTCGACTGATGACGATGACGCCGCCCCGCGGGATGCGGCGGTATTCGCGTTCAGCAATTGGACGACCATCTTGGTCAGGTCATTGCGCGACGCGGGTGTGACCCACCCGGAGGCCGCCGATGCGGCGACCCTGATCGTGGCCGCCGTCGAGGGGGCGGTGGCCATGAGCCGCGCCGAACGCAGCATCGACCCGCTGGCCGCGGTCGGCCGCCGGTTGCACGCGATGCTGGCAGCGCTCAGATCTTGACCCGCAGTACATCCTGAAGCGGTCGCCTCGGTGTGGGCGGTGGCACCTCGTCGAGTTCGGGTATCCGTCCGAGCCGCACCACCACTTGCGGGTATGGCCGACCGACCAGCGCGCTGAGGATGTCGCGGCTGACCGGCACCTCGGTCAGATGACTCAGGGTGCACGAGGCGAGCCCCGCCAGGGTGGCGTCGAGCAGCAGAGCGGACAGCGCCTCGCCGCAGCGCAGCAGGTCGGCTCGGGTGTCGTCGAGCGCGGAGATCACCACCAGTTGGGCGGTGTCCTCGGCGACGTTCCGGCGGCGTTCGCGGTTGTGTGTGACAGGAAAGGATCGCCCGACATCGACGCGATCGGCCTCGGCGGCCGACACCAGCGAGCTGTGCGGGATACCGTCGTTCACCTCGAAAGGCGATGTCCACCAGTCGATCTCGTGGTGATATGCCGAATCGTAAAGCCGAAGTGCGTCGGTGAGTTGTGAGGCGTCCGCGACGGCGGGCCGATCGGCGGGTGCAATGACGTCCAGGGCCACCTCGGCACCGGCGGACTCGCGCAACAGCAGCTCGAAGGACTCCCAATCGGTGGGTGCCGCCATGGGCAGTCGGTCGGTGCGCCGCCGCAGGATGGCATCGGCACGGCGTCGATGCCCGTCGGTGACGGTGGGCAGCTTGCCGAACGTGATGGTGGCCAGGTGATGGTGATCGTTCGGATTGGGGTAGCGCTCGACGTGGGCGTCCAGTCCGGCCGCAGCCGTCGCGACCCGGAAGTGGTCAAGGGCTGCGCCACAACTGATCACGGCCTGCCGGCCGCTGCTATCGGTGGCCACCAACCGGTCGGTGTCGACGAACAGCTGCACGCCCTCGGCCGAGATGACCCATTGCCAGGGCTGGCTGTTGTGATACGAGGGCGCGCGGCACGCGAGGTGGATGGCGTCCTCGATGATTTTCACAGTGCCAAGTGGCGGGGATGTCGTTGCCATGGACCAAGTCTGCGGCGCTGCGGTGCCCGCGGGTAGGGCCGGAAGTCCCTAACCCTTGAGGTAGGCGACGATCGCCTTGGACAGGCCGCGCCGGGCCTCGTCGAGATCGATATAGGAACCGAGTTGACGCTCGGAGGTGATGCCACGCATCGCTCCGGGGATGAACAGCGCGACCTCCCGCACCCGCGCCGGATCCACATCCAGATCGGAGAAAGCGTGCTGGCAGTCGGTGATCCAGGTCTTCTGCCACGAGGCCAGCTCGGCCGCGGTCTGCGGATAGTGGTGTTCCAGCTCGGCCCGGTCGCGCGGGAGCGCGGCGCGCAGGTTCTCGATGGCCCGGGAATCGGTGGCGCTGAGCCCGTCGTAGAGGATGTCCAGGATGCCGGTGACGCGCTGGGCCAGCGAACCATGCGGCGCCGCGTGTGCCGGGATGGTGCCGCGGCGTTCGGCGGTGTGGCGCAGCACCGCGGCCCAGAGCCCGTCGATATCGCCGAACTGGTACTTGACCGTGCCCCAGGTGGCGCCGGCGTCCTTGGCGATGCGATTTCCCGACACCGAGCCGGGAGCCCCGGACGCCAGCGCCTCCAGCGCGGCATCGAGCATGCTCTCTCGACTGGCCTGCCCCCGCCGGTTGGTGCGGCGCTCGGCGGCTTCGGTCACCGGATGGATGCTACGCGAACCTTGACTTTAATAGAACCCTCTGTGATTCTTGGCCGCATGGCAAAACCACCACTGTCGATGCGGCCGACGGGTTGGTTCCAGGTGGCCTGGTCGGACGAGATCGGCATCGGTGACGTGCACCGGATGACCTACTTCGGCCAGGAGATGATCGCCTGGCGCGCGGAGTCCGGCCGGCTGACGGTGATGGATGCCTACTGTGAGCACCTCGGCGCCCACCTGGGCTACGGCGGGCAGGTGAAAGGCGAAGTGCTGCAATGTCCTTTCCACGGCTGGCAGTGGAACGACGAGGGCCGCAACGTCTGCATCCCCTACCAGGAGCGGCCCAACCGGGGCAGACGGATCCGGACCTATCCGGTGGTCGAGCGCAACGCGTCGGTCTACATCTGGCATGACGTCGAGGGCCGGGAACCGTTCTTCGATGCGCCGGACATCTTCGCCGACTTCGGTGATCGCACCGAGGGCGACTACTACCGGCAGCAGCGGCTGTTCCGGCAGGGTCTGGAACTGCACCCGCAGTACGTCCTGGAGAACGGGGTGGACTTCGCCCATTTCAAGTACGTGCACCAGACGCCCATCGTGCCGGTGTTCACCCGCCATGACTTCGCCGAGCCGGTGTCCTACGTCGATTTCACCATCACCTTCGAAGGCGACGACGGACAGCGGATCGAGGACGTCGACAGCGGCGTCGAGGCCATCAACGGTGGGCTCGGAATCGCCGTCACCAAGAGCTGGGGGATGGTCGACAACCGGACCATCTCGGCGGTCACCCCGGTCGATGAGCGCACCTCCGATGTCCGTTTCATGGTCTACATCGGGCGCACGCCGGGGCGTGACGATCAACGCGCCGAGGACAAGGCCCGCGCCTTCGGCGAGGAAGTCATCCGCCAGTTCACCCAGGACATCCACATCTGGTCGCACCAGCGCTATTCGGATCCGCCCGCGCTGGCCACCGCCGAGTACGAGGGCTTCACCGCAATTCGCAAGTGGGCCATGCAGTTCTATCCAGACGGTCTCGGCGGATCCGCCGCAGACCTCGCTCGCGTACGGAAAGTAGACACACTATGACCGAGCAGATCCGCGTCTTCCAGGTCGCCACCGGCAATGTGGGCACCGAGATGATCAAACGGATTGCCGCGCACCCCGATCTGTCGCTCATCGGTCTGCACTGCTACACACCGGAGAAGGTCGGCCGCGACGCCGGTGAGATCGCCGGCCTGGCGCCCAACGGCGTGATCGCCACCGGCTCGGTCGAGGAGATCATCGCCGCCAAACCCGATGTGGTGACCTTCCACGGGGTGTTCCCCGACGAAGACCTGTACGTGCAGGTGCTCGAAGCCGGGATCAACATCGTGACCACCGCCGACTGGATCACCGGATGGCATCGGGACACCAACCATCCGCATCCGTCCGGGCGCCCGGTCAGCGAGGTGCTGGCCGCGGCCGCCACCAAGGGCGGGGCGACGTTCTACGGCACCGGGATGAATCCCGGTCTCAATCAGATTCTGGGCGTGGTGTGTTCGGCCGATGTCGCCGAGATCGAGAACGTGACCACCATCGAATCCGTGGATGTGTCGTGCCACCATTCCGCCGATACCTGGAAAGAGGTCGGCTACGGACTTCCGGTCGACGATCCGCGACTGCCCGGCATGCTGGAGAAGTACACCCGCGTCTTCGCCGACAGCGTGCTGCTGATGGCCGACTGCTTCGACGTGCAACTCGACGAGGTGAAGTTCAGCTACGAACTCGGAGCCGCCACCAAGGATGTCGATCTGGGCTGGTACCAGTTGCCGAAGGGTTCGCTGGGTGGCAACTACATCAAGTATCAGGGCATGGTCGCCGGCGTGCCGAAGATCGAGACCCATCTGGAATGGCAGATGACCCCGCACACCGATCCGAGCTGGGATATCAAGGGCTGCTACATCACTCAGATCATGGGCGATCCCTGCGTCTACAACAAGCACATGATCTTCCCCAAGCCGGGCGTCGACCTCTCCGACCCGACCAGCTTCGCGTCGATCGGGATGACCGTGACCGGGCTGCCCGCGCTCAATGCCATCGGATCGGTGGTTGCGGCGGCCCCCGGCCTGCTCACCAGTGCGGATCTGCCCTTGCGAGGTTTTGCCGGGCGGTTCAAGTAACGCGGATTCGAACCACCATCGACGGGTGAGCCGGTCGTGTAACTTTACATTCGTTTATTTACGTGCGTAAAGTGCGACGGGTGTCGACGCAGGTCCGCAAACGCAACGCCCGGGGTTCCGGCGCGTTGTTGCGCGACGAGATCCTGGCTGCGGCTCGTCGACTACTGGACGACGCCGACCATGAAGCTGACCTCACCCTGCGCAAGATCGCTGCTGCCGCAGGTATTTCCGCGCCCGCGATCTATTCGCACTTCCGCCATCGGGACGCCATTCTGGCTGCCATCGTGGAACAGAGTTGGCAACAGGTGGTCGCCGACATCCGTGCTGCGGCCGACTCGCTGACAGAGCCCCGCGACCGCCTCTTTCTGGGGTGCCAGGTCTATGTGGCGTACGCGCAGCGGTACCCGATGCGTTATGAGTTGATGACCCGAACTGCGGGTCCGTCTCCGGCGGCCAAGGAGGCGCTGGGAGTTCTCACCCACGCCCTCGCTACGTGCCAGCAGCGGCCGGGACCGCACCCGGAGGCGATCCGCATTGCCGCGGCGTTGTCCACCGCCTTGCACGGTGTGGCGATGCTCAACCGCACCGACGTCCCAGCCATGTGGCTCAGCGATGTCAGTCCCGACGACGTGCTCCGCACGCTCGTCGACGGCGCCATCGACCAGCAGAGCCGAACGACAGTGAAGGAAACCCGATGACGGCCTTCGACAATGGCATCGCCCTGCAACCCGCCGGTGAACGACTGCTGCGCGGTCGCACCGTGCCCGAATGGGCGAACATGGTCGGCCCGTTCGGTGGCATCACCGCCGCGGCGCTGCTGCGGGCCATCGAACTGCAACCCGATGTGCACGGCCATCCGGTGGCGCTGACGGTGAATTACCTGGCCCCGATCGTCGACGGTGACTTCGAGATCAGGGCCCGTGCGGTGCGCACCAACCGGTCCAATCAGCATTGGCTCGTCGAGCTCAGCCAGGGCGGTGAGCTGAAGACCACCGCCACCGCGGTTTTCGGGGTCCGGCGGGACACCTGGAGTGACACCGAACCGGCCAGGCCGTCCGTGCCGGCACCCGCCGAGGTGCCTGTCGGTCCGGACAAGGGGCCGACCTGGATGCGCAACTACGAGATGCGCTATGTCACCGGCGCCATCCCGGATGCCGGGGACGGCGAATCGGGGTCCTCGGAGACCACCCTGTGGGTTCGCGACAACCCGCCTCGGCCATGGGATTTCGCCGCGCTGACCGCTGTCTGCGATATCTTCTACCCGCGTATCTACCTGCGGCTCGGACGTCCGCTGCCCGCGGGCACCGTGTCGATCACCGTGTATTTCCACGCCGACAACGACACCTTGGCTGCCCAGGGCGATAGCCACGTGCTGGCAACCGCACGTGCACAACAGTATTCGTCCGGTCATTTCGACCAGGCCGCCCAGATCTGGGGGACCGGTGGCAGGCTGCTGGCCACCAGCCACCAGATCGTCTACTTCAAGGGATGAGCGCTGGACTGCAGTAGCCAGTCCTCGAACCGGATTCCGAACAGGGTCGCGCCGGCACCGGGAACCAGGGTGTCGTCCTGCAGTTCGGCGCCCCAGTACCGGGCACTCGGGTCGGCGACCACGGAGCGCCGGTCGCCATGCGCGGTGAGCGCGGTGCGGATCAGCTCGTCGAGTCGGTAACGCCGCGGGCCCGCGACCTCGGTGATGCCGCTCACCGGATCTCCGACGGCGGCGATGCCGACCGCCTCGGCCACATCGGCGGATGCCATCGGCTGGAAGGAAACCGGTGCCAGCCGCGCGGTGCCGGTCTCGGTCGCGGCGTCGGCGATGCCGGCGACGAATTCGAAGAACTGCGTGGCGCGCACGATGGTGAACGGGACTCCGGATGCCGCGATGAGTGCTTCCTGCGCCAGTTTGGCCCGGAAGTAACCGCTCTGCGGCGCCAGTTTCTCGGTGCCCACCACCGATAGCGCCACATGGTGGCCGACACCGGCGGCGGTCTCGGCCGCCAGCAGGTTCGTGGTCGCGGTGCGGAAGAACTCCATGGCCGGCCCGCCGTGCAAGGACGGCGAGTTGGAGACGTCGACGACGGCGTCGGCACCGGCGAGCGCCTCGCCGAGGCCATTGCCGCTGATGGTGTCCACCCCGGTGGACGGCGCGGCGGCCACCGCGTCGTGGCCGTGCTCGGTCAGCCCCTGCACCAGCTGGGAGCCGATCAGCCCGGTGCCCCCGATCACAACGATTCTCATGGCGAAACCTCCAGTCGCTTGCGGGCAGGGCGTGACGCCCGACGACCAGAACGGCGGAAATGTCCCGGAGTCATCCGGACTGAGCGCGGACCTGACCTACGGACCGTTGACTACGGGTTTTCAAGGGTCCGCCGGCGCACGGAAAGGGCAAGTCTGGGACTCGTGAAACTCATCAGCACCGTCACCGAGTCCGAGGCCGAACTGGCTGCGCGTTTCGCACGTGACACCGCGCCCCTGCGGCCCGTGTTGATGCGGGGTGCGCGCCGGCTGACCCGCAACGAAGCCGACGCAGAGGACCTGTTGCAGGACGCCCTCATGCACGCTTTCATGGGTTTCCGCCGGTTCGAGCCCGGCACCAACCTCAGCGCATGGCTGTTCCGCATCATGCACAACCGCTGGATCAGCGGCCACCGGATGAGGCAGCGACGCCCGGCGGAGTACGCGGTCGAGTCGGTCGCCGATCTGGACCTGCCCACCGCGATGATGCGCAGCGCCCCGTCGGCGGAAGCCACGGCGATGGACGTCCTCCCGGACGCCGACATCAAGGCTGCGCTGGAACAGCTTCCGGAGGGCTTCCGGATCGCGCTCTACTACGCCGACGTGCAGGGACTGACCTACGCCGAGACAGCCCGGGTGATGGGCACGCCCGTCGGCACCGTCATGTCACGGGTGTTCCGCGGGCGCGCCCAACTGCGCGACACCCTGGCCGACGTCGCCCGCGAACGCGGTATGGGCCGCGTTCAGCTCGAACAGGTTTCCGCCTGAGGACAAGGAGATGTATTACATGACAAAGACACTGACCGGAGCGACCGCCTTGGTGACCGGTGGCACCGCCGGAATCGGGATGGCCAGCGCGCGACTGCTGGCCGACGCGGGCGCCACGGTGCTGATCACCGGGCGCAATCGCGAGCGGGGGGAGTCCGCGGCGGTCGCCATCGGTGGCGATGTGCGCTTCATCCAGGCCGACATGTCCGACCTCGAGTCCGTTGCGGCACTGATCGAACAGAGCTCGCCGGTCGAGATCCTGGTGAACAACGCCGCCACCTTCCCCGGCGCCCTGACCGTGGAGCAGGACGTGGCGTCCTTCGAGTCGACCTTCGACACCAACGTCCGGGGAACGTACTTCCTGGTGGCCGGGCTGGTTCCGGGGATGTTGGACCGCGGCCACGGCAGCATCATCAACGTCACCTCCATGGTGGCGTCCAAGGGGGTGCCCGGTGCGTCGGTGTACAGCGCCTCGAAGGCCGCGGTCGAGTCACTGACCCGCACCTGGGCTGCCGAGTTCGGCCCGCGCGGTGTGCGGGTCAACACCGTGGCACCCGGCCCGACGAACACCGAAGGTGTGGTCGCCGAATGGGGCGATACCAATGACGAACTGGGGCGGGCCCTGCCACTGGGGCGCACCGCGGAACCCACCGAGATCGCGCAGGCCGTGCTGTTCCTGGCCTCCGGCGCATCGAGCTTCGTCACCGGACTGACCCTGCACGCAGATGGCGGCGGGGCCGCAGCCTAGAGATCAGGAGACCTGAGATGTCCGACGCATGGAAGACGGCGCTGACCGTCCTGCAGGAGGCAACACCCGACATCCCGCCGGGAGCGCATGTGATGACCGTTGTCATCGAGTTCCCGCCCGGAGATCCCGGAACCCCGCCGCACCGGCACCCCGGACCCGCTTTCGGATACGTCATAGCGGGCGAGATGCTCTTCGAACTGGAGGGTCAGCCACCGCGGGTGGTCCGGGCCGGCGAGGCGTTCTGGGAACCGGGCGGTGATGTCATCCACTACAGCGACGGCAACAACCGGGCCGATATCCCGAGCACGTTCACCGTGACGATGATGTGCGTGCCCGGCCGGCCGATGCTGGAATTGGTCGACGCGCAGGAACTCGAGCAGCGCAGAGAGCGGCGGTGGCAGGCGCAGTCCTGAACGAGATGTGCCCTCCCACCTGGCGGTGGGAGGGCACAACTGGAGAAGTAGGGAGCCTAGCGGGCAGGCTTGCGGTGACGGCCCATCAGAGCGGTCAGCCAGCGAACATCGATCAACACGTGTGTTCCGCCTTTCTGGTTATGCGGTCTTGTGCAGGAGTGGGAGCAACCGGCGCCGAGCGAGCGTGCCCTCGGCGAAGTGGTGCAGCGCCTCCGGGACGGAGACCGTGATGGGGAATGCGTCGTCGAGCATCCGCAGGACGTCCAGAACGGCGGGGCTTGCGATGAGCGCCCACTCGACTCCGGCGAGGTCGCACTCATCATCGAGGGCGTAGAGGAGAGACACACCGCGCGCGGAAAGGAACGTCACGTCACTCAGGTCGAGTGCGAACGGCTTTTCTGCGAGGACCAGTCGGCGGACCTTGTGGGTGAGTCGATCGACGTTGTCGTCATCGATGACACCTGAGACGGTCACCACCATCGCGAGGTGGCGGCACTGCGCTCGCATTTCGGCGCCGTCACACTTGACCGCCGGGTTCCCGTAACGGAATGCGATCGTCATGTTCTGCCTCCCTTCTGGTTCTGACCTGTCGTTCTCGATATCTCCGAAGTTATCGGCGGAATTTAAGGTACCGGGGAGTAGTGATTGAGACTTTGCTAAGAAGATAGTCTGAGAGCCGGGTAAGGGTTCGCTGAGCGAAATGTAAGCTGTTGTGCTGCAATACATTTCGTGGACGAGTTTGATTACCCAAAATGTTGGGTAGACCTTACCGCCGGGTAGCCTAAATTTCGGGGTCAGCGGGTGAACTGTTTCCCCGAATAGCCGTCCCATGGCGAATAGTCCGCGATCAACGGCTCCTGGGGTGGCCGGATCTCCTCCGGCACGTGCTGCAAATTGATCCGCACGCGGTACCAGATCGAACTCGGACCTCGCATCCCGTCGACGAGAACGTCGACCGGCTCCAACCGCGCGGCCGCCTCGGTGTGGCGGTCCCGCCACACCTCCAGAGCCGCCATCGCCTCATCGTGGGTCTTGGTCCGGGCGACCTCGATCAGTGGCATCTGCGAGACCCGGCGCCCGTCCGCACCCTTCTTGCCGGGCGGTTTCTCCGCAGGCCCCAGCCGATCGGCGAGTTCCAGCAGTTCGGTCAGATCCCCCGGGTGAGCGTCCATCTCCGCCCAGGGATCGCCGATCTCGGCGAAGCGGGCCGGCACGGTGGCCACGGTGAACACCTCGGGCCGGCAATCGGCGACCTCCTCCCAATACAGCGGCGTGGACACCCGGGCGTCGGCCTTGGCGCGGACCGAGTAGGCCGAGGCGACGGTGCGGTCCTTGGCGTTCTGGTTGAAGTCGACGAACACCCGCGCGCCGCGTTCTTCCTTCCACCACCTGGCCGTGGCCAACTCGGGGGCCCGCCGTTCTACCTCGCGGGCCACCGCCTCGGCGGCCAGTCGGACCTGCTTGAACGGCCAGTTCGGATGGATGCGCGCATAGATGTGGAACCCGCGGGAGCCGGAGGTCTTGGGCCACGGGGTCAGGCCGTGCTCCTGCAGCACATCGCGTGCCACCGCGGCGACCGCCAGGATCTGCGCCCACTCGACCCCGGGCATCGGGTCCAGATCGACCCGTAACTCGTCCGGATGCTCCAGATCCTCTGCCTGCACCGGGTGCGGGTTGAAGTCGATGCAGCCGAGGCCGACCGCCCAGACCAGGCCGGCGGCCTCGGTGATCACCGCTTCCTTGGCCGATGTCCCGGACGCGTACCTCAACTCGGCCACATCGATGAAGTCCGGGCGCTTCTCGGGTGCCCGCTTCTGGAAGATCGCCTCTGCGTCGATGCCCTTGACGAAACGTTTCAGGATCATCGGCCGGTTGTGCACGCCGCGCAGCGCGCCGTCGGCAACGGCCAGGTAATAGTCGACGAGGTCGCTCTTGGTGATATCGGCCCGCCCGCCGGCGCCGGGAAAGATCACCTTGCCGGGATTACTGACGGAGATCTCGCGCCCACCGACCTCCAGCGTCCTGCGACTGCCGGCCGAAGCGCCCATACGGCCATGGTAGTTATCTGCCGCGACTCGACACGCGTCACATATTGTGGCGTTCATGCCCAGTCTCACAGACCTGCCCGCTCAGGCAGCGGCCAAGGCCCAGCAATACTTCAGCCGCGGCGCCGCAGAGTTGCATTACGCGCGCAAGATGTTCGAGGCGGGAGCCCTGCGGCTCGAGTCGCCGCAGGCGATGGCCGCCATGCTCGCCGATATCCGCCGCTGGGGCGAGTTCGGGATGATCCCGGCGCTCAACGCCCGCCGCCATCCCGACCGCGTCGCCATCATCGATGACGACGGCGAGATGACGTTCGGGGAGCTGGACCGCGCGGCGCACGCGGTGGCCAACGGGCTGCGCGCCAAGGGCGTCAAGGGCGGTGACGGTGTCGCGCTGTTGATCCGCAACCACCGCTGGTTCCTGGTCGGCGTGTACGGCGCCGCCCGCGTGGGCGCCCGCATCATCCTGCTCAACAGCGAGTTCTCCGGGCCGCAGATCAAAGAGGTCTCCGAGCGCGAGGGCGCGCAGGTCATCATCTACGACGACGAGTACACCGCCGCGGTGTCCCAGGCCGAGCCGGCGCTGGGCAAGTTCCGGGCGCTGGCGACCAACCCGGACTCCGAGCAGCCCTCGGGTTCCACCGACGACACCCTGGCCGACCTGATCGCGCGCAGCAGCAAGCAGCCCGCCCCGAAGGTGACCAAGCATTCGTCGGTCATCATCCTGACCAGCGGCACCACCGGCACCCCCAAGGGCGCCAACCGCAGCACGCCGCCGTCGCTCGCGCCCATCGGCGGCGTGCTGTCGCACGTCCCGTTCAAGGGCGGTGAGGTCACCTCCCTGCCCGCGCCGATGTTCCATGCACTGGGGTTTCTGCACGCCACCATCGCGATGATGCTGGGGACCACACTGGTCCTGCGCCGACGGTTCAAACCGGCCACCGTGTTCGCCGATATCGAGAAGCACAAGGTGACCGCCATCGTGGTGGTCCCGGTGATGTTGTCGCGCATGCTCGACGAGCTCGACAAGATGGCGCCCAAGCCGAACCTGTCGAGCCTGCGGATCGTCTTCGTCTCCGGGTCGCAGCTGGGCGCCGAACTCGCCGGACGGGCCCTGCGCGAGCTGGGGCCGATCATCTACAACCTCTACGGCTCCACCGAGATCGCGTTCGCGACCATCGCCCGGCCCAAGGATCTGTCCATCAATCCGGCGACCGTCGGCCCGCCGGTCAAGGGCATCACGGTGAAGATCCTCGACGACAACGGCGGCGAAGTCCCGCAGGGTGACGTCGGGCGCATCTTCGTGCGCAACACGTTCCCCTTCCAGGGCTACACCGGCGGCGGCGGCAAGCAGATCATCGACGGGATGCTGTCCTCCGGCGACGTGGGCTACTTCGACGAGCACGGGCTGCTCTACGTGTCCGGCCGCGATGACGAGATGATCGTCTGCGGCGGCGAGAACGTCTTCCCCGCCGAGGTCGAGGACCTCATCAGCGGCCACCCGGAGGTCATCGAGGCCACCGCGTTGGGGGTCGAGGACAAGGAGTGGGGTCATCGGTTGCGCGCCTTCGTCGTCAAGGCGGAGGGCGCCAGCGTCGACGAGGACGTCATCAAGGCCTACGTGAAGGAGAATCTGGCCCGCTACAAGGTGCCGCGGGAGGTCATCTTCCTCGATGAGCTGCCGCGCAACCCGACCGGCAAGATCCTCAAGCGCGAGTTGCGCGACATCGAGACCAACGCGGCCGAGGAGTAGCCGGGAATAGCGGTGGCGCCGTAGGGGTAGTACTACGTCGTGAACATCGATCTCTCCGGCAAGACCGCGCTCGTCACCGGCTCCACCCAGGGCATCGGCCTGGCCATCGCACACGGGCTGGCTTCGGCCGGTGCGCGGGTCATCGTCAACGGCCGCACCCAGGCCCGGGTCGAGGAGGCGGTGGCCACCGTCGGTGGCGACGCCGTCGGGATTGCCGCGGACGTGGCCGACGCCGCCGGCGCGGACTTCGTCGTCGAGAAGTTCCCGGACGTCGATGTGCTGGTGAACAACCTCGGCATCTTCGAGGCGGTCCCGGCCCACGAGGTCAGCGACGAGCAGTGGCGGCGCTACTTCGACGTCAACGTGCTCTCGGCGGTCCGGTTGATCCGCGCCTACCTGCCTTCGATGACCGAAAAGGGTTGGGGCAGAGCCATTCAGATCGCCAGCGATTCGGCGATCGTCACCCCGGCCGAGATGATCCACTACGGCGTGTCCAAGACCGCACTGCTCGCGGTGACGCGCGGGTTCGCCAAGGATGCCGCCGGTACCGGCGTGACGGTCAACTCGGTGATCGCCGGGCCCACCCACACCGCGGGCGTCGAGGACTTCGTCTACCAACTGGTGGACAAGGATCTGCCATGGGAGCAGGCCCAGCGCGAGTTCATGATCAAGCACCGGCCCCAGTCGCTGATCCAGCGGCTGATCGAGCCGGCGGAGATCGCCAACATGGTCACCTACCTGGCCTCGCCGCTGGCTTCGGCGACCACCGGTGGGGCGCTACGCGTCGACGGCGGCTACGTCGACGCCATCCTGCCCTGACGTTCGTTCGCCGAGAAGACACAAATAGCCGCCAAATCACGCGATGTGGCGGCCATTGGCGGTAAACGGTTTACGGGTCGCGGGGCAGGCCCAGCAGACGCTCGGCGATGATGTTGAGCTGCACCTCGGTGGTGCCGCCGTAGATCGTGGTGGCCCGGCTGAACAGCAGCCGCTCCGCCCACTTGCCCGGATCCTGCTCCTTGTCGCCGATAGTGCCGTCGGTGCCGAACGAGGAAACCCCGAATTCGGCGTAGCCCTGGCCGGTCTTCATGGACAGCAGCTTGGAGATCGCCGCGGCAGGCATCGGATCGCCACCGGCCAGCGTGAGCAGCGTCGAGCGCAGGTTGAGCACCTTGGCCGCGTATCCCTCGGCGATCAGCTTGCCCGCATGGTTTTGCTCGATCTGGTCGAACTGACCGTCGCGCACGAACTCCACGAACTGGTCCAGGCTCGCCAGGAACGGCGGCTCGGCGCTACCGATCGACACCCGCTCGTTGGTCAGGGTGTTGCGGCTGACCTCCCAGCCACGGTCCACCTCGCCGAGCACCATCGAGTCCGGCACGAAGACATCGTCGATGAACACCGTGTTGAACATGGCGTCACCGGTGAGCTCGCGCAGCGGCTTCACCTCGACGCCGGGCGATGTCATGTCGATCAGAAAATAGGTGATGCCATTGTGTTTCGGTGCGGACGGGTCCGTCCGGGCCAGCAGCGCACCCCACTGGGAGAACTGCGCGCCGGTGGTCCAGATCTTCTGGCCGGTGATGCTCCATCCGCCGTCGACCTTGGTGGCCTTGGTGGTCAGGCTGGCCAGGTCGGAGCCGGCGCCGGGCTCGGAAAACAGCTGGCACCAGATCATCTCGCCGCGGAAGGTCGGCGGCAGGAACTGCTGCTGCTGCTCATCGGTGCCGTAGGCGACGATGGACGGGATGATCCAGGCCGCGATACCCATCTGCGGCCGGGCCACCCGCCCGCTGGAGAACTCCTGCGAGATGATGATCTGCTCGATCGGTGCGGCATTGCGGCCCCATGGCTTGGGCAGGTGCGGTTGCACCCAGCCGCCCTCGGCGATGGCCGCGTTGCGCTCTTCGCGCGCAATCGCTTTCAGGCCGGCCACCTCGGCGCGGATCTCTTCGCGGACCTTCTCGGTGTCGGGGTCCAGGTCGATGTCCAGCTTGCGCAGACCGTTGGCGGTCGAGGTGTCGACGACCCGCTGCGGGTAATCGGCGGCCCGCCCGAACGAGGCGGCCAGCACCAGGGCCCGCCGGTAGTAGACGTTCGTGTCGTGCTCCCAGGTGAAGCCGATGCCGCCGTGTACCTGGATGCATTCCTGGGCGGTGTGCTGAGCGGCGACCGGGGCCAGCGTGCCGGCCACCGCGGCGGCGAATGCGTACTTGGAATCCTGATTGCCGCCGTGGAATTCGTCGATCGCGCGGCTGGCATCCCAGACCGCGGCGGTGGCCCGCTCGGTCTCGGCGATCATGCCGGCGCACTTGTGCTTGATGGCCTGGAACTGCCCGATGGGTCGGCCGAACTGCTCACGGATCTTGGCGTACTCGGTCGCGGTGTCGGTGGCCCAGCGGGCGACGCCGACGCATTCGGCCGACAGCAGCGTGCTGATGAGCGCCTTGGCATGGTCGCGGCTGAGGTTGGACAGCACCCGGTCGGTGGCGACCTCGACCGCGTTGGCCCGCACATGCGCGAGCGGGCGCAGCGGATCGAGACTCTTGACGTCTTCGACCTCGAGCGCGTCGGCGTCCAACGCCACCCATTCCTCGCTGCTCTCGATCGACACCGGCAGCACCAACATCGATGCCTGTGCGGCGGCCGGTACGGCCCGCACCTCGCCGCGGATGACGAGCTTGTCGCCCTGGCGGGTCGCGGTCAGGCCGGAGTCGATCGCGTAGGCGGCGATGGTGTCACCGGACGCGAGGCCGCCCAGCAGTGGTGATTCGGCGTCGTGCGCGGAGATGAGCGCGCCGGCGATGGCCGACGGGACGAAGGGTCCCGGCACCGCGCCGTAGCCGAACTCGGCCAGCGTGATGGCCAGTTCCAGAATGCCGAAACCTTGCCCGCCGACGGTCTCGGACAGGTGCACGCCCTGCAGGCCCTGCTCGGCGGCGGCCTTCCAGTACGGCGGGGGATTGGAGATCGGCGTCTCCAGGGCCTCGTGCAGGACATCTGACGGGGCGACTTTGGCTACCAGTGACCGGACCGAATCGGCCAGGTCATTGTGTTCAGAGTTGATCGCGATGGGCACGCTTAACCTCCATGGGGCAACTTCCCTATTAACCGGTCGGTTGGGTACCGAGGGTACCCCGCGGTGACAGGGGCCACACCAGTGGCCCGAAGCGGTGGAACGACTGGCTGCGGTCGAGGCGCATCGCATTTCAGGGTGATGTCGGTGGGCGGTGGGATGATCCTCAGTGATGAGCTGGCACACCACGTTCAAGTTCTGTCTCGACCCGACGGTCGAGCAGTGTGAGGTCCTGGCGCGGCATACGGGTGCGTCCCGGTTCGCGTTCAACCAGTGTCTGCGCTTTGTCAAAACCGCCCTGAGTGCGCGGCGCGCCGATCCCGACACCGAGGTCCCGTGGTCGGGGTTTGATCTGGTCAACACTTTCAACGCCTGGAAGAAAACCGAGGATGCCGGGAGGGTGTTCACCGTAGACACCGCCGGCGGCATCGAGTTGGGCGTGACGGGGTTGTGGTGGCGGGCCGAGGTGTGTCAACAGGTGTTCGAGGAAGCTGCCGTGGATTGCGGTCGCGGACTCGCCGCGTGGTCGCAGTCGCGATCGGGCACACGCAAAGGCAAACCGGTGGGCTTTCCCAAGTTCAAGAAGAAAACCGGTGCGGTGGCGTCGTTCCGATTGCGTAACAAGCACCCTAGGGCCGGTCTACCGGCGATCCGCGTCGGTGACGGGGATCGCCCTCGCTCGGTGAGGTTGCCCGGTATCGGTGTGATCGCGGTGCACGACGACACCCGCCGGTTGCGCCGCATGCTAGCCAAGAATCAGGCCAAGATTCTGTTCGCCACCATTACTCATCGTGGCGGGCGTTGGTGGGTGGCACTCAATGTTGAAGCCACTGATTTGCACCCTGCCCACCACCACCGGCCCCGAGATACCGCGGACAGCGACGGTTGGGTCGGGGTGGATCGGGGACTTGTGGCGTTCGCGGTCGCTGCCACCACCGACGGCACTGAGGTCGCCCGGATCATCGACGCGCCCAAAGCGCTCGCCATCGGTATGGCCACCCAACGCCGGTTGGCGAAATCGTTGTCCCGCAAGAAGAAAGGATCACGTAACCGCCGTGATGCCGCCGCCAAGTTGGCCCGTCATCACCAACACGTCGCCAATGCGCGCCGCCATTTCTGCCATCAGGTCTCCAATGCGCTTGTCAAGACTCACGACCGGCTCGTCATCGAAGACCTGAACATCGCGGGGCTGCTGGCCAATCACCGGCTGGCCCGCGCGATCTCGGATGCCAGCTGGGCAGAGTTCGCTCGCCAACTGCACTACAAACAGCGCTGGCGCAGCGGCTACATCGCTGTCGCCGACCGGTGGTATCCCTCCAGCCAGCTCTGCTCGACCTGCGGTGATCGGCGCTACGATCTGAGCTTGGCCGATCGGGTGTTCGTCTGCACAGGCGGCCATCGCCTCGATCGTGACGCCAACGCCGCGGTCAATCTGGCCAGGTGGGGCCAAAGCCATCACAACTCTCATCGATCCCCGGACCCCCAAGCAGGAGGCCGGGTCATCAACGCCCGCCGACAGGACGGCGCTGACCAGCACCCTGCGTGTGCCGGTGAAACCAGCCTGGACGACGCGGGAACCGACGTTCAGACCACCCGCGGCCTGAACTGACAACGCCCGAGAAGGGCGGTGGCGAACATTCACTGAGTTGTTCGACACGCTTTAGCTGACTTGGTTCACCACGTTGGCCAACTCCCGGCCGTCCCGGAGTCGGCGACAGTTGTCCACCGCGACCTCCAGATAGCGGCGCATGGTGTCGACCGTGTACCAGGTGACGTGCGGCGTCAGCACCACGTTGTCCAGGCCGAGCAGCGGATTGCCGGGCTCGACGGGTTCGGCGGCGAAGACGTCCAGCCCGGCGGCGGCCAGTCGGCCCTCCCGCAGGGCGGCGGCCAGTGCTTCTTCGTCCACGATCGGACCGCGCGCGGTGTTGACGAGCACGGCGTCGGGTTTCATCAGCGCCAGCGCGTCCGCGTCGATCAGGTGCCGGGTCGCCGATGTCAACGGCAGATGCAGCGAGACGATGTCGCTCTCGGTGAGCAGGGCAGGCAACGGCCGCCAGTCGGGGTGGCCGTCGTCGCGGGTGCTGGTGTGCAGTACCCGCGCGCCCAGCGTCTTCAGCACCGCCTCGACCTGTGTGGCGATGTTGCCGTAGCCGACCAGCCCGACGGTGCACCCGCCGATATCGCGGACCGTCTCACCGAGAACGGGATCCGACGGCCAGCCCCGGCCCTCGCGGGTGGCGCGGTCCAGGACGGGCAACCGGCGCAGCGCGGCGAGCATCAGCAGCAGGGTGCCCTCGGTGACCGACGGGGCATTCGCGCCGGGCATGTTCGCGACCGCGATGCCACAGCGTGTCGCCGCGTCGACATCGATGGTGTTCACCCCGGCGCCCAGCTTGTGCACCAGCCGGCAGTTCGCGGCAAGTTCCAGATCGGCGGCCGACAATGGGCGTAGCACATGCCAGATCACGTGGGCATCGGGCAGCTCGCGGCGCAGGGTGGCGTCATCGTCCTCTGCGCACCACCGGACATCCAGCCAATCCGATTCTGCGGCAACGAAATCGAGTACCCGCCGACCCGGGGTGAAATGTGCGAGGACTTTCAGCGCCACCGTTTCGCGATCCACTTGGCGATGGTATCGGCCTGCTCACTGCGGGCGCCCGGGGTGGTGAAATAGTGGTCGGTGTCGATCGACAACCGTGACTTGTCCGCACTGCCCAGGGCGTCGTGGATGCGCCGGGCGTCCGAAGGGTAGACGCCGGTGTCCTGATCGGCGTTGATGACCAGTGCCGGACAGTCGATGAGCGCCAGGTGCGGTTCGGCGCGGGTCTGGGCGTGGCGCAGGCTCCACATCCCGATCCAGTTGCGCAACGTGCACGCGGCCGCGATGCCGTATGCCGACCGGTTGGCCTTGACCGGCGGTCCGGCATAACACATGTTGGGCTGGCGTTTGGTCGGTTCCAGGGTGGGATCGACCATCCGCGGATCCGCCCAGGTGCGCAGCACGGTGAACGGTCGGTCCGAGAACCCAGCGGCTTTCCCGCGTTTGAGTTCGGCCTCCGCCCAGTCGGTGATGGCCTCGTTGCGGGCGATCTGCGCGGCGCGGTAGCGGGCGATGAAGTCGGCAGAGTAGGGCGGGCCGTTGCGCTCGCTGAAGAGGTCGAGGTCCGGATCGGTGGCCAGCGCGTCGTTCTCGTCGGTGACCGACGCGTCCATCCACGCGGTGAGGACATCTGGTCTGCCGGGGTGGGCGGCGCTGGCGACGTAGCCGTCGGCCGGGGGCAGGTCGGTGAGACCGGCGGCCGGCCGCATCCCGTCGAGCGGGGTGACGTGGTGGTGCACGGCCTGGGCCTGGTACGCCGCCATCAGCGAGCCGCCCCCGGAATTGCCCAGCAGCACCACGGTTTCGATGCCCTGGACCTCGCGCAACCAACGGACCCCGACGCCGATGTCGACGAGTGCGTGGTCCAGTAGGAAGGTGCTCTCGAAACCCCGGAATCGGGTGTTCCAGCCCAGGAATCCGATCCCGCGGGTCGCCAGGTAATCGGCGAGATAGTGCTCGGAGAAATCGATCTGATAGTGCGTCGCGATCACCGCGACCTTCGGTTTGCGGCCGACCCCGCGATGGTAGAGACCCTGGCACGGGTGTCCGCCGGCGCCGGCGCGGCGCGCGGTCGGGGAGTCCATGCCGACGAATTCCCGGGTCACCCCCGGCGTCGGGCCCTTCGTCGTCATGGCTGCGCTGTCTCCTTGTGGTAGATCGTGCGGTGAAAGATCGCGGCCAGGGTGGCGACGCAGGCGTCGTCGTCGGCGGTCTGTGCTCCGGTGCCCGAGAGTTGGGTGTAGCAGAACTGGTTCAGCATGGACACCAGGGCGACGGCGATCAGGTGCGCGTCATCGCCGGCGCAACAGCCGTTGCGCTGGGCCTGCTGGACCATCCTGGTGATCAGGGCGATCGGCAGGGCGCAGATATCGGTCCAGTACTGCGCGAAATCGTCGCTGACCGTGGCCAGTTGCGAGACCGCGATGATCTCGGCGAGCCGGTGCCGGTAGGTGTTCCAATGGGCCGCGGCGGCGGCATGCGCGCGCTCGGCGTCGGTCAGGCCGGGTTCGGCGGCGGCCATGGCGCGTTCGCGCGCCTCGTCGCGGAAACGGACGGCCCACTCGCGGACCATCGCCTCCTTGGAGTCGTAGTAGTTGTAGTACGACGCGGTGGACCGGCCCGCCTCCGCGGCGATATCGGCAATGGTGGTGGCCAGAATTCCCTTGCGCGCGATCACAGTTCGCGCCGCGGCATCGATTGCTGCCTGTGTCTGGCGCCCGCGTGCGGTGGGCAGCTCTACCCGTGCGGTCACGGAACCCTTTCCCCGGAGTTCGTTGATCAAATCTGAATCTGATGTTAGATTCAGATTTAGATTTGCGCCAGCGGTGGGAGTACTCATCATGATCAAGCCCGACAACCCCAACTCCGAGTTCGCCCTCGGAGGCATCAACCACGTTGCACTGGTGTGCTCGGACATGCAGCGGACCGTCGACTTCTACTCCGGCGTGCTCGGTATGCCGCTGATCAAATCGCTCGATCTACCGGGCGGGATGGGGCAGCATTTCTTCTTCGACGCCGGCAATGGCGATTGCGTCGCCTTCTTCTGGTTCACCGACGCCCCGGACGGCATTCCCGGCATCTCCGCACCGGTCGCGCTGCCCGGCCTCGGGGAGATCACCAGCGCGGTGACCACCATGAATCATCTCGCCTTCCACGTGCCCGCCGAGAAATTCGACGAGTACCGGGAGAAGTTGAAGGCCAAGGGCGTGCGCGTCGGGCCGGTGCTCAACCATGACGAGAGCGAATGGCAGGCCTCGCGGACCCTGCATCCGGGTGTGTATGTCCGTTCCTTCTATTTCCAGGATCCGGATGGCATCACCCTGGAGTTCGCCTGCTGGATCAAGGAATTCACCGAGGCCGACATCAGCACCGTGCCCAAGACCGCCGCCGACCGGCGGCCGCGCGCCGACATCTAGACCCGCCGGCCCATTTCCCGGGTCGCTACGCTCCTGCCCGCCGGCCGATTCCCCGGGTCGCTACGCTCCTGCCCGCCGAGGGGCGGGGAACGTGTTCAGCAACGCGGCCAGCAGCTCGATCAACTCGTCACGGCTCAGCGCGATGGCGCCCGTGAGCCACCCGTGGATGGTCTGGTTGACTCCGCCGACGATGAAGTGCGCGATCGCCTTGATCTCGTTGCTGTCTTGCTGGCCCAGCACGGTCTGTGCATGCTGGCCGGCCAGCACGGCGAAGAACCCACCCAACTCGGCCCGTTTGCGGACCAGAATGGCGTTGGACAGTTGTGGGTCGAACAGCAGCCGTCCGATCCGCGCGTCATCGCCGATGATCCGCACCAGATTGGTGATGCCCGCCCGGTTCTGCTCCGGTGGCGGCACGGCCGCGACCGCCGCCTGGGTGGTGCCGGCGATCTCGCCGACCACCGAATCGAAAACCGCCGCGACGAACTCGTCCTTGTCGGCGAACGCCTCATAGAAGTGCCGGGTGGCAATACCGGACTGTCGGCAGATGGCACGGACCGTGAGCTCGTCGTATGTCTCGCCGAGCAGGTCCAGCCCGGCGTCCAGAAAGCGACGGCGCCGCTCGGCCAATCGCTGCGGCGCCGCAACGCCACGGTAGGGCCGGACCTGGGTCACGAGACCCATCTTGACACCCGTCCACCGCATTGGGCAATATCAGGAAACATTCGTTCTCACTTTCATTCGCAGAGGTGTCGATGACGATCACCGAACGTCCCATCAGCCAGACCGTCCGGGTGCCGGCCCGCCGGCGACGCTGGGGCGCCACCGTCGACGACGGACTGATGGGTGTTGCGCTGCTGGCCGGCCCGGCGAACGTGGTCATGCAACTCGCCCGACCCGGTGTCGGCTACGGCGTGCAGGAGAGCAAGGTCGAGAGCGGCCGCGTCGACCGGCATCCCGTCAAGCGCGCCCGCACCACCTTCACCTACCTGGCCGTCGCGGGCCGGGGCACCGACCAGCAGAAGGCCGCGTTCCGGCGTGCGGTGAACACCGCCCATGCCCAGGTGCGATCCACGCCGGAGAGTCCGGTGCAATACAACGCCTTCGACAGGGACCTGCAGATGTGGGTGGCCGCCTGCCTGTACAAGGGTTCGGTCGACATCCAGCGGATGTTCGTCGGGGAAATGGACCAGGAAACTGCGGACCGCCACTACCTGGACGGGATGACGCTGGGCACCACGCTGCAGGTGCCCGCCGAGATGTGGCCGGCCGACCGCGCCGCCTTCGACGCGTACTGGACCGAACAGCTGGACAAGGTGCACATCGATGACACCATTCGCGAATATCTTTTCCCGATCGCGGTGGGCCGGCTGCGTGGGCTGCGGTTACCCGGCCCCCTGCAACGACTGCACGAGGACACCGCCGGGCTGATCACCACCGGCTTCCTGCCCCAACGGTTCCGCGACGAGATGCGGCTGCCCTGGGATCCCCAGCGTCAGCGTCGCTTCGACCGGCTGATGGGTGCGCTGCGGGTGGTCAACAACGTGATCCCCGGCGCGCTACGGCAGTTCCCGTTCAACGTGCTGCTCAAGGATCTGGACTGGCGTATCCGCACCGGTCGTCCACTGGTCTGAGCGCGCCGCATGTTTTTTTGCTGGACGGAGCATCAGGCCAGTTCAGCAACACTGGTCAAGTTTTGCCAGATATGGGGGCCTACCGGCCCTTGATGGTGACTTGCGTCACCGCGGCGGGACCCCCTGAACGTCTCGACAGGTTAGTTAATGCAATGCTAACTTCTGCGGAGTTAGCCTAGGCATACTTAAGGAGACGGCAGGGGGGCGTGCGCTTCTTTGCGAATGACATATGGATACGGTCAGTGACACGCTCACCTCGAGCGTAGGGGGAACACGCGTCGATCGCGACGTCGTGAACAGGTTTGCGACCTGTTGTCGATCGCTGGGCCTGTCGGTCAACGACCGGCAGCGGCCCGCGGACCTGGCCGCGGCGCGGTCGGGATTCACCGAGCTGACCCGAATCGCCCGCGAACAGTGCGACGCCTGGATCGGCCTGGCGGCCGCCGGTGCCGGCGACAACTCCGCACGTGTCGTCGCCACCATCTGGCGCACCCTGGGCACCTTCGGCGCGCTCACCCGCGAAATCGAGCTGGGCGCCGAAGATCTCGGGTTCACCTACGACACCGGCCTTTACCTGCAGTTCCGGGCGACCAGCCGCGACGATATCGCGCTGGCGTATGCGGCCACGCTCGGCGAGGCCGGCGACTTCGCCGACGCCGACCAGCTTGTCGAAGAACTGATCTCACGCCGTCCCTCCTGGCTGCAGGCGCGCTGGGTCCGGGTCGCGCTCTATCACCGCAGCCGGCGGTGGTCGGATGTGGTGCGCACGCTCACCCCGGTTGTCAACGATCCCCAACTCGACGAGCACTACGCCCACGCGGCCAGGGTCAGCCTTGCCATCGCGCTGGCCAACCTCGCAATGTTCGCTCCCGCGCTGTCGCACCTGGAGAATCCGGAAGGTCCGGTCGCGGTCGCCGCGGTCGACGGTGGTCTGGTGAAGGGGCTGTGCCTTCGGGCGCAGGGTGAAGAAGACGAGGCCGCTGACGTGCTGGCCGAACTGTACGCCGCCAACCCGGAGCACATCGGGGTCCAAGAGGCGTTGTCGGACAAGTCGTTCGGGCTGGACACCACCACCGCCGCGCGGATCGAGGCACGCAGCAATCCGTGGGATCCCGCGACCGAACCGGGCGAGTCCGATTTCGTCGACCCAGGTGCCAAGGAACGCAAGGCGCACCTGCTGATCGAAGCCGAGGCCGAACTGGCCGAGTTCATCGGCCTCGAAGAGGTCAAGTATCAGGTGGCACGTCTGAAAAGCTCGGTGGCGATGTCGATCCGGCGTCAGGAACGCGGGCTGGCCGTGGCTCAGCGCACCAACCATCTGGTCTTCGCCGGCCCGCCGGGAACCGGCAAGACCACCATTGCCCGGGTGGTTGCCAAGATCTACTGCGGGCTCGGCCTGCTGAAGAAGGAGACGGTGCGCGAGGTGCACCGCGCCGACCTCATCGGCCAGCACATCGGCGAGACCGAAGCCAAGACGAACGCCATCATCGACAGCGCGCTGGACGGCGTGCTGTTCCTCGACGAGGCGTACGCCCTGGTGTCCACCGGCGCCAAGAACGATTTCGGCCTCGTCGCCATCGACACCCTGCTGGCCAGGATGGAGAACGACCGCGACCGGTTGGTCGTCATCGTCGCCGGCTATCGCGCCGACCTCGACCGCTTCCTGGACACCAACGAAGGTCTGCGGTCCCGCTTCACCCGCAGCATCGACTTCCCGTCCTACAGCGCACCGGAACTCGTCGAGATGGCGACCCGGATGGCCGAGAAGCGCGACAGCATCTTCGAACAGGTCGCCCACGACGAGATGGAGACACTGTTCGCCCATCTGGCCGCCAGCACCACCCCGGATGCCACCGGCACCGCGCGGCGCAGCCTCGACATCGCCGGTAACGGCCGATTCGTCCGAAACCTCGTCGAACGTTCCGAAGAGGAACGCGAATACCGATTGGACCACTCAGATTCCGACGACTTCACCGACGAAGAACTGATGGCGATCACCGCTGAAGACGTGAGCCGCTCGGCGGCCCCGCTGCTGCGTGGTCTCGGACTGTCGGTGCCGCAGAAATGAGTGAGACGCCCGAGGACCGCCGCGAGTTCACCTCGCGCACACCGGTCAACGAGAACCCCGAACGCGTCGTCCACCGGCGCGGCTTCGTCACCCGCCACCAGGTGTCGGGTTGGCGATTCGTCATGCGCCGCATCGCCTCCGGCGTCGCACTGCACGACACCCGGATGCTCGTCGACCCGCTGCGCACCCAGAACCGCGCTGTGCTCGTCGGCGCCCTGGTCTCGGTCACGGTCGTCGCGGGTTGCTTCGTGTTCTCCCTGATCCGCCCCGGCGGTGACGCGGGAAGCTCGACCATCCTGGCCGACCGCGACACCTCCGCGCTGTATGTGCGCATCGGTGACGTGGTGCACCCTGCGCTCAACCTCACCTCGGCCCGGCTGATCGCCGACCAGGCCGACAACCCGACCACGGTCAAGAGCAGCGAGATCGACAAGTTCTCCCGCGGCAACCTCATCGGTATCCCCGGCGCCCCGGAACGCATGGTGCAGAACACCTCCCGCGACGCCAACTGGACGGTGTGCGATGCCGTCTCCGGTAGTGCCACGGGGGTCACCCTGATCGCCGGTACGCCGGATCAGCAGGGGGAGCGGGCCGCCACGCTGCCCGGCGACCGCGCGGTACTCGTGCAGAACGTCGGCGGCGTGCATGCGGGCACCTGGCTGCTGTGGAACGGCAGGCGCAGCCCGATCGACCTCGGCAACCGTGCCGTCACCGATGCCCTCGGGCTCGGCGCCGACATCCCCACGCCACGGGTGATCGCGCCCGGGTTGTTCAACGCGATCCCGGAGTCCGCACCGCTGGTCGCCCCGGCACTGCCCGGCGCCGGTGAGCCGCCACGCTTCGCGCTGCCCGTCCCGGCCCCGGTCGGCGCCGTCGTCGCCGCCTACGAAGCCGACAACACCATCCGCTACTTCGCGGTGCACGCCGACGGCCTGCAGCAGGTGTCACCGGTGCTGGCCGCGATCCTGCGCAACTCCAATTCCTATGGGCTGCAGCAGCCTCCGCGCCTGGGCGCCGACGATGTGGCGAAGCTGCCCGTCGTCGGGGGTATCGACACCGACGCCTACCCGGTTGACGAGGTCAGCCTGGTCGAGCCCGGTCCGGCCCCGGTCACCTGCGCCCACTGGTCCAAACCCGCCGATGCGACCGAGAGCTCGCTGAGCCTGCTCACCGGTGCCGCGCTCCCGCTGCCCGACGGGTTGCGGACCGTGGACCTGGTCGGCGCCGGCGGCGGATCGACCGCCAACCGGGTGGCGTTGGCGCCCGGCAGCGGCTATTTCGTGCAGGCAACCGGCTCCGACGCCGGCGCGCCACCGGCCGGATCGGCCTTCTGGGTCAGCGACACCGGCGTGCGGTACGGCGTGGACACCTCCGGTGACGCCAAAACGGTTGCCGCGCTGGGCTTGACGCCGCCGCCCCTGGCGGTGCCGTGGTCGATGCTGGCCCAGTTCGCGGCTGGTCCCACCCTTTCCAGGGCTGATGCGCTCGTCGCGCACGATGCCGTGTCGTCCGCGGTCGCGTCCGGCCGCGAGGGAGAAAACTGATGAGTCGCTTGATCTTCGAGGCTCGCCGCCGCCTGCCCGCCCCGGAGGCGCGCAAGGGCACCATCACCATCGAGGCGCCGCCGTCGCTGCCCCGGCTGGTGCCGCCGTCGCTGCTGCGCCGGGTGCTGCCCTACCTGATCGTCATCCTGATCGTGGGCATGATCGTGGCGCTGTTCGCGACCGGTATGCGGATGATCTCACCGACGATGCTGTTCTTCCCGTTCGTGCTGCTGCTCGCCGCGACGGCGCTCTACCGCGGCTCCGACAACAAGCTGCGCACCGAGGAGGTCGACGCCGAACGCGCCGACTACCTGCGCTACCTGTCGGTGGTCCGCGACAACGTCCGCGCGCAGGCCGCCGATCAGCGGGCGGCGCTGGAGTGGTCGCACCCCGAGCCCGACCTGCTCGCCGCGGTGCCCGGCACCCGCAGGCAGTGGGAGCGCGACCCCCGCGACGGTGATTTCCTGGTGGTGCGGACCGGCCTGACCGACGTGCCGTTGAACACGGCGCTGCGGGTCAAGGACGCCGCCGACGAGATCGACCTGGAACCGGTGGCGCACACCACCCTGCGCGGCCTGCTCGATGTGCACCGCACGGTACGCAACGCGCCGACCGGGATCGATCTGGCCAAGGTTTCCCGCATCACCGTGCTCGGTGAGCCCGACGAGGTCCGGGACGCCCTGCGCGCCTGGGTCGCCCAGGCCGTCACCTGGCATGACCCGGCCGTGCTCGGCGTGGCGCTGGGCACCCCGGACCTGGAGGCACCGGACTGGTCCTGGCTGAAGTGGCTGCCGCACACCGATGTCCCCGGCAAGGTCGACGGCGTCGGCCCGGCCCGCTACCTGGCCACCACCGCAGACGCCCTGCACGGCCTGCTGGCCCCGGTGCTGGACGAGCGCGACGCGTTCAGCGGTGCCGCACTGGCCTCGGGCAAGCACCTGCTGGTGGTGCTCGACGATCCCGACGCCGATCCCGACGCCGTCGTCGGACGCACCGGCGCAGCGGGCGTCACCCTGATCCATCGGTCGGCCAAGGAGCCGCACCGCGAGCAGTACTCGGACCCGGAGCGGCCCATCCTGAGGATCGCCGACGGCACGATCCAGCGCTGGCAGACCGGGGGCTGGCAGCCCTACGTCGACACCGCGGACGCGTTCTCCGATGCGCAGGCCGCGCATCTGGCCCGCCGGCTGGCTCGCTGGGACACCAACCCGGAGCAGGCCCGCACGGCAGCCACCGGCGCGACGACCTTCACCACGTTGTTCGGTATCCAGGACGCCTCCGCGCTCGACGTCGCCGCGCTGTGGGCCCCGCGGCACCGCGACGAGGAGTTGCGGGTCCCCATCGGGGTCACCGCGACCGGCGAACCGCTGATCTTCGACCTCAAGGATGAGGCGGAGGGCGGGATGGGCCCGCACGGCCTGATGATCGGTATGACCGGTTCCGGAAAGTCCCAGACCCTGATGTCGATCCTGCTGTCGCTGCTCAGCACGCACTCCGCGGAGCGGCTGATCGTCATCTACGCCGACTTCAAAGGTGAGGCCGGCGCCGATATCTTCCGGCACTTCCCTCAGGTCGTGGCCGTCATCTCGAACATGGCCGAGAAGCGTTCGCTGGCAGACCGTTTCGCAGACACGCTGCGCGGTGAGGTCGCCCGGCGTGAGCACCTGCTCAAGGAGGCGGGCCGCAGCGTGCAGGGCAGCGCCTTCAACTCGGTCACCGAGTACGAAGCCGCCATCGCAGCGGGCCACGACCTGGCGCCGATCCCGACGCTGTTCGTGGTGGCCGACGAATTCACCCTGATGCTGGCCGAACACCCCGAGTACGCGGAATTGTTCGACTACGTCGCCCGTAAGGGACGCTCGTTCCGCATCCACATCCTGTTCGCGTCGCAGACGCTGGATGTGGGCCGTATCAAGGACATCGACAAGAACACCTCGTACCGCATCGGCCTCAAGGTGGCCAGTCCGTCGATCAGCCGTCAGATCATCGGCACCGAGGACGCCTTCCAGATCGAGTCGGGTCGCGAGCACAAGGGTGAGGGTTTCCTGGTGCCCGCGCCCGGCGCGAACCCCATCAAGTTCCGCAGCACCTACGTCGACGGGATCTACGACCCGCCGCGCACCGGTCACTCCGTGGTCGTGCATTCGGTGCCCGAACCGCAGCTGTTCACCGCGGGCTGGGTGGAACCGGCACCGGACACCGTCATCCTCACCGGTGCGGATGAAGACGTCCCGCCGCCGCGCAAGCTGATCGCCACCATCGGCGACCAGCTCGCCAACTACGGTCCGCGCGCCCCGCAGCTGTGGCTGCCCCCGCTGGAAGAGGCCATCCCGCTCGCCGACCTGCTGGCGCGCACCGGGATCGGTGAACGGCAATGGCGCTGGCCGCTCGGCGAGATCGACAAACCCTTCGAGATGCGCCGCGATGCGCTGGTGTTCGACGCCGGCACCGCGGCGGGCAACCTGTTGATCCACGGCGGGCCGAAATCGGGAAAGTCGACTGCTCTGCAGACGTTCATGCTGTCGGCCGCGGCGCTGCACGCGCCCGGGGAGGTCAGCTTCTACTGCCTGGACTACGGCGGCGGCCAACTGCGCGCGGCCGCCGACCTGGCCCATGTGGGCGCCGTCGCGACACCGCTGGAACCAGAACTGATCCGGCGTACCTTCGCCGAACTGGAGCAGCTGCTGCGCACCCGCCAGGAGTCTGGTGCGCGACCGGGCTCGGGTGGCTACCAGGACGGCTACGGCGAAGTCTTCCTGCTGATCGACAACCTCTATGCGTTCAGCCGAGACAACATCGACACCTTCAACACCCGTAACCCGCTGCTGGCCAGGATCACCGAGCTTGTCAACGCCGGACTGTCCTATGGCATCCATGTCGTGATCACCACCCCGAACTGGCTCGAGGTGCCGCTGGCCATGCGCGACGGTCTCGGGCTGCGACTTGAGCTCAAGCTCAACGACTCCCACGACAGCAATGTCCGGGTGGTCGGCGCGCTGACCCGGCCGGCCGACAGTGTGCCCGTCGATCAACCGGGACGCGGCCTGACGATGGCCGCCGAGCACTTCCTGTTCGCGGCACCGGACCTGCGCGATATCGCCGTCATCAACGCCCGCCACCCCGGCGAGCGCGCCCCGGCGATCCGGTTGCTGCCCACCCAGCTCAGCCCGGCCGCCGTCGGCAGGATCTACCTGGGCCCGGAACAGGTGGTCATCGGGCAGCGTGAGGAAGATCTGCGCCCGGTCGCGATCGACTTCGCGCGCAATCCGCTGATGATGGTGTTCGGCGACAGCAGGTCGGGCAAGACCACCCTGCTGCGGCATCTGATCCGCAGCATCCGGGACAACTCGACGGCGGATCAGGTCGCGTTCACGGTCATCGACCGGCGGCTGCACCTGGTGGAGGAGCCGCTGTTCCCCGACAACGAGTACACGCCGAACATCGACCGGGTCACCCCGGCGATGCTGGGCCTGTCCGCCCTCATCGAGAAGCGCCGCCCGCCGGCCGGGCTGTCCTCGGAACAGCTGAAGGGCTGGAGCTACCGTGCCGACGGGGAAGGCCAGGCCCACTATCTGATCATCGATGACGTCGACCAGATCCCGGATGGACCCGCGGTCAGCGGACCGTATGCGGGACAGCGGCCGTGGAGCCCGTTGCTGGGGCTGCTGGCCGAGGCCGGGGACCTCGGTCTGCGCGTGATCGTCACCGCCAGGGCCAGTGGATCGGCGCACGCGGTGATGACCGCGCCGTTGTTGCGCCGCCTCAACGACCTGCAGGCGACCACCGTGATGTTGTCGGGCAGTCCGGCCGACGGAGGCAAACTCCGCGGCATGCGCTTCAGCAGGCTGCCGGCGGGCCGGGCGATGCTGCTCGGTGACAGCGAAGAGGCGACCTACGTCCAACTCGTGAATCCGCTCGTTCCCGAGGGAGTTTCACCTGCCAGTACGAATGGAAAGGAATACAGCTGATGACTCTGCGTGTCGTCCCCGAAGGATTGGCCGCCGCCGGTGCGGCGGTGGAAGCGCTGACCGCGCGGCTGGCCGCCGCGCACGCCGCCGCGGCGGCGCTGGTGAACGTCGTGGTGCCGCCGGCCGCCGACCCGGTGTCCTTGCAGACGGCCGCCGGGTTCAGTGCCGCCGGCAACGAGCACAGCGCGGTCGCCGCGCTGGCCGTGGAGGAGCTGGGCCGCGCCGGGATGGGTGTCGCACAGTCCGGCACCAGCTACGCCACCGGTGACGCGCAGGCCGCTTCGACGTACCTGATCGCGCGCGGCGGCTGAGATGACCGCTCCCGTCTGGATGGCGCTGCCACCCGAGGTTCATTCGGCGCTGCTCAGCAGCGGTCCGGGCCCCGGGTCGCTGCTGGCCGCCGCGGGAGCCTGGCAGTCGCTGAGCACCGAGTATGCCTCCGCGGCAGCCGAACTGGTCGCCACCCTGGGTGGTGTGGCCGCCGGCGCCTGGGAGGGCCCGAGCTCCGAGCAGTACGTCGCTGCCCATCAGCCGTACCTGATCTGGCTGGCGCAGGCCAGCGCCAAGAGCGCGGTCGCCGCGGCCCAGCACGAGACGGCGGCAGCCGCGTACACCACCGCCCTGGTCACCATGCCGACACTCGCCGAGCTGGCCGCCAACCACGCCCTGCACGGTGCGCTGCTGGCGACGAACTTCTTCGGTATCAACACCATCCCGATTGCGGTCACCGAAGCCGACTACATCCGGATGTGGATCCAGGCCGCCACCACGATGAGCACGTATCAGGCGGTGTCCGCGGCCACCGTCGCCGCGACGCCGGTGCTGGAGCCCGCGCCCATGCTGCTGACCCCGGGCGTCGGTGAGGCGGGCAGCGCCGGTGCGGCGTCCACACAGCTGCTGGCGCAGGCTCAGGCCGTCAACTCCGCTGCTGCGCTCAATGATTCGAACTTCATCGTGCAGTTTCTGGAGCAGTACATCAAGTCACTGCCCGGGGGTGACCTCATCCTGGAGTTCTTCCAGAACCCACTCGGCATCCTGCGTCAGATGCTGATCGACTTCGCGACGAATCCCTCAGCGGCACTGGTCACCTGGGGGCCGATGCTGTTCGCGCTCGCCTATCAGGCCATCCTGCAGCCGGTCGGCTGGGGCACCTGGATCGGCGCGGCGCTGGCGCCATTCCTGCTGCCGCTGTTGTCCCTCGGGTTGGTCGCGCTGGCTTTCCTGGCGCTGATCCCCAAGTTCGACGACCTGCCGCCACTGGATCTCGGTGAGACCCCGGCCGCGCAGCGCCCCGACGCCAATCTGCCGCTGGCCGGTGTCGCCCCGGCGGGCACTCCGACCGCGGCGGCGCCCGCGGCGGGCACCCCCGCATCGGCACCCGCGACCGCACCGGCCGCCGCACCCGCGGCCGCCGCACCGGCGATGGCCTACGCCGTCTACGGTGGGCACCCGGGCGGTGGTTTCAGCCCGACCGTGCGCGACAGCACGTCCGCCAAGGCACCCGCGTCGGGTTCGTCGGCGGCCGTCGCCTCGGCTGCGGCACTGTCGGCGGCCGAGCGCCGGAAACGCCGTCGCACGAAGGGCGGCGAGATCAAGGACCGTGCCTATGCCGACGAATACATGGACTACGACGAGGATCCGGCACCGCGCGAACCTCGCCCGGAGCCTCGGGTGGCGGCCTCCGCGACGAGTGCCGGACCGATCGGCTTCACCGGGGCACTCACCAAGGACGGCGTCGGCGACGCCGCCGGAATGACGGAGCTGACCGGGGACTCGTTCGGCAACGGGCCGACCGACCCCATGTTGCCGGGTTCCTGGAGTCCCGACGACCCCGCGGCGCCGGGAGGGGGACAGCACACCTGAACGCACCCCGGACACCCCAGATCCCATCGATCGCCCACAGATTCACCCGAAAGGAAATGCCATGAGCATGCTCGACGCGCACATCCCCCAGCTGGTCGCCTCCGAGTCGGCGTTCGGCGCCAAGGCCGCGCTGATGCGCAGCACCATCGCCCAGGCCGAGCAGGCCGCCCAGGCCTCGCAGGCCTTCCACATGGGCGAGTCCTCGGCCGCCTTCCAGGCCGCACATGCCCGCTTCATCGAGGTCTCGGCCCGGGTGAACGCCCTGCTCGATATCGCCCAGGCCAACCTGGCCGATGCCGCGGGCACCTACGTCGCGCAGGACGCGGCGGCCGCAAGCACCTACACCTCCATCTGATAACGCACGCCGACCAGGAGAATCCACATGTCGCAGATCATGTACAACTACCCGGCCATGCTCGCGCTGTCGGCCGAGATGAACGGTTTCGCCGGCGCTCTGAACGCCGTCGGTGCGGATATCGCCGCCGAGCAGGCCGCGCTGTCGGGCGCCTGGCAGGGCGACACCGGTATGACCTACCAGGCCTGGCAGGCACAGTGGAACGCCAGCATGACCGAGCTGGTGCGTGCGTACCAGGCGATGGCGAGCACCCATGAGACCAACACCATGTCGATGAATGCCCGGGACCGGGCAGAGGGCGCCAAATGGGGATAGATGGCTGCTAATGCGGTCGAGCTGACCGTCGAGCAGGCGTGGTTCATTGCCGAAGAGTTGGGCTGCGGCTCGTTCCCGTGGGTGTTGGCGATCACACCGCCCTACAGCGAGCCGGCGGCCGCCGGGCAGTTCGCGGCCGACCGTGCCGCCGAGCTGACCGGGCTGGGAGTGATGTCCGGCAGCGGCATCATCAACCCGGCTGTCGCCCAGTGGATTCAGCGGACCTGCCGGTCGCGACAGTGGCTCGAGTTGAGAATCGTGGGGACCCGCGGCGATATGCTGCGAGGCCTGATCGCGCGACACGACGAGACTTCGGTGGTCGTGCTGCGCAGCGGCGGGCTGGTGACCTTCACCGCAATGGAACTACTGCACCCGAACGACCTGGTGCCGGTGCTGGTGGCCGGCCTGGCCGGGCGGCGCGCGGCGTCCTTCGATGATTTCACCGTACCCGTCCGCGCCGGGGCCCGTGCCGACGAGAAGCTGCGCGACGGGGCCGATCTGACCGAAGTGCTTGAATACCTGGCCATTCCGGCCTCGGCGCGGCCGGTGGTGGAGGCGGTGTTCACCGGCAGGCGAAGCTACGTGGAGATCGTCGCGGGCGAACACCGCGACGGTCACCGGGTGAGCACCGAGGTCGGCGTCAGCGTCGTCGACTCCGAGGCCGGCCGCATCCTGGTCAGCCCCTCGAAGGCCTTCGACGGCGAATGGGTGTCCACGTTCGCACCCGGAACCGCGGCGACCATCGCCGCCGCGGTCGACAGACTCATCGCAACACTGCCGCACGGATCGTGGTTTCCCGGCGCGCTTCAGAACCGAGATTTCGACCAGAGAACGGAAGACCGATGCCCGACAACACTGTGATGCCGATCGTGCGGGTGGCCGTGCTGGCCGCCGGGGACGGCGCCGACGGCGCCGGGCGGCTCACCGAGATGGCGCTGCCCGCCGAACTGCCGCTGCGCGAGATCATCCCGGCCGTGCAGCGCACCGTGCTGCCGGCCGCAGACGCCCCTGAGGGCGCCCCGGCGCGGCTGAGCCTGGCCCCGATCGGTGGCGCACCGTTCAGCCTGGACGCGACATTGGACACCGTCGGCGTCGTCGACGGCGACCTGCTGGCGCTGCAGGCAATCCCGAACGGCCCGGCCGCCCCGCGCATCATCGAGGACATCGCCGATGCCGCCGTCATCTTCTCCGCCGCGCGCGAACGGCCCTGGGGCCCGGCGCAGATCCAGCGTGCCGCCGCGCTCGCCGTGCTGGCCGTGATCATGCTGGGCACCGCGCTCGCGACGGCCGCTCGGGTCGTCACCGGGCACTCGGCCGGTCTGTTCGCCGTGGCCGGAATCGCCGCGGTCACCGTGATCGCCTCGTTCGCCACCCGCGCCCGGTTCCCGGGTCTGGGCACCGCGCTGGCTCTCACCGCCCTGGCCCCGGTCGCTGCGGCCTTCGCGCTCGCCGTGCCCGGCGATTTCGGTGCCGCGCAGCTGCTCTTGGCCGCCGCCGGTGTGGCCGCGTGGTCGGTGATCAGCATCGTCGTCTTCGAACGCGCCATCGCCACCTTCACCGCGTCGACGGTGCTCGGACTGGGCGTGCTCCTGTTCGCCGTCCTGGCCACCGTCTGGGACATGACCAATATCCGCACCGGATCCGGTCTCATCGTCTTCGCCCTGCTGGTGACCGTGCAGGCTGCGCGGCTGTCGGCGCTGTGGGCACGGTTGCCCGTCCCGACCATTCCGGCCCCCGGCGATCCGACCCCGTCGGCGCAGCCGCTGCGTGTCCTCGAAGATCTGCCGCGCCGCATCCGCGTCACCGACGCGCACCAGACCGGATTCTTGGCTGCCGGTGTCCTGCTGTCGGTGGCCGGCTCGCTGATCCTCGTCGGCTCCGCGGGCGCCTCCCCGTGGGCCTGGGTGTTGGTGATCGCCGCGGCGCTGGGCACCACTTTGCGTGCCCGGGTGTGGGATTCGACCCCGTGCAAGGCCTGGCTGCTGAGCCAGTCCTTCCTGCTGCCCGCCGCGCTGCTGGTGACGTTCGCGCTCACCGGCCGTTACGCGGCGGCCTGGTGGGCGCTGGCTGCGCTGGTGGCCGTGACCGTCGTCTGGATCGTGGTCGCGCTGAACCCGCGGATCGCCTCCCCGGACACCTACTCGCTGCCCGCGCGCCGGCTGTTCGGCTTCGCCAGTTCCGCGGTCGACGCCTCGGTCATCCCGGTGGCCGCCTATCTGGTCGGCCTGTTCGAGTGGGTGCTGAACAGGTGACAGCTCAGCTGCTGCGCCGGGGAACTGCCATGCTGGCAGCGGTTCTCGCGGTCGCGGCCGTGGGCTGCCCGGCCGCGGGCGCCATCACCCCGCCCGAGGTGGACCCCGACACCGCACCCCCGTCTGGTGCCGCCGGACCCGTGCAGACCATGACGCAGCGCGGGGCCTGCACGGTCACCGGGGTCATCCCGGGCACCGATCCCGCTGCCGTCAGCCCGAATCAGCTGACGCTGGACCTCACGGAGGCCTGGCGGCACAGTCGCGGTGACGGCCAGACCGTCGCCGTGATCGACACCGGTGTGCAACCGGGGCCGCGGCTGCCCAACGTCGAGCCCGGCGGCGATTTCGTGGCCGGCACCGACGGACTGACCGACTGCGACGGACACGGGACCATGGTCGCCGGACTCATCGCCGGCCAGCCGGGTGCGGACGGCTTCTCCGGTGTCGCGCCGGGGGCACAGCTGCTGGCCATCCGGCAGACTTCGGCTCGATATTCCCCGGCGGGCTCGCCGAACCAGCCGGGCCAGGACCCGGTGATCGTGGAGGCCAACAACGATATCGCCACGCTGGCGCGGGCCGTGGTACGCGCCGCCGACCTCGGCGCCCGCATCATCAACATCTCGTCGGTGGCGTGCGTCCCGGCGAACACCCCGATCGATCAGAGCGCGCTCGGCGCCGCACTGCGCTATGCCGCCGTCGAGAAGGACGTGGTGATCATTGCCGCGGCCGGCAACACCGGTGGCGGTATATCCGGCGGAACTGCCTGTGCAGCAAACCCTTTGACTGATCCGGCCCGGCCCGATGATCCGCGCAACTGGGCCGGGGTCACCTCGGTGTCGACGCCGTCGTGGTGGCAGCCCTACGTGCTGTCGGTCGGGGCCCTGAACCCGGGCGGCCAGCCCGCGCCGTTCAGCATGTCCGGGCCGTGGCTCGGCCTGGCAGCGCCCGGGGAGAACATCACCTCGGTGAGCAACAGCTCCGACGGCGGACTGGCCAACGGACAGCCCAACGAGAAGGGCGAGCTGGCGCCGGTCAGCGGCACCAGCTATGCGGCGGCCTACGTGTCCGGGGTCGCGGCCCTGGTGCGCAGTCGTTTTCCCGAACTGAGCGCCGAGCAGGTGGTGCGCAGGCTCACCAGCACCGCGCGCGGCGCGGACCGCTCACCGTCCTCACTGGTGGGCGCGGGCACCATCGACCCGGTCGCCGCCCTGACCTGGGATGTGCCCGGGCCGGGCAGCCCGGCCGAGCCCACCAGACCCGTTGCGGCGCCGCCGGAACCGGCACAACAGGACTCCACACCACGGACCGTCGCGTACATCGGCACCGGGGTGCTCGCATTGGCCGCCATCGTGACCGCCGCGATCGCCGCACACCGACGGAAGGACAAAGCCGCATGACGGCCCGACTCGCCCTGGCGCTGCTGTTCATCGTGCCCGCCGCCCTGGCATACCCGTACGAGACGCTGACCCAGCGCTGGATTCTCGGTGTCGCTGTTGCCGTCGTGGTCCTGCTGTTCGCCTGGTGGCGTGGCGATTTCGCGACCAGCAAGTTGGCGCGCCGGTGGTCCATCTGGCGTGGTAACCATTCCGAGGGTGCCACCGGCGAGGACGCAGGCACCGCCACGGTGCTGCTGCGTCTCGACGAACCGGCATCCGATGAGCTTCCAGTGGCGCTGATCGCCGGCTACACCGACCGGTACGGGTTGCGCTGTGACAAGGTCCGGATCACCAGCCGCGACCGGGCCGGGGAGCGCCGGACCTGGATCACCGTCACCCTCGATGCCGCGCAGAATCTGTCCGCGCTGCAGGCCCGTTCGGCGCGGATCCCGTTGCAGGACACCGCCGACGTGCTCGGCCGGCGACTGGCCGACCACCTCCGCGAGAACGGATGGACGGTATCGGTCCTGGAGGTCGCCCCGCGTCCGGTCTCCGGCGAGGCCAAGGAAACCTGGCGTGCCATGACCGACGGCACCGGATTCCTGACCGCCTACCGCATACCGGGGGCCTCGTTGCCGGAGGTGCTGGCCGCGGTCTGGGCGTATCCGTCGGAGGAGATCTGGACCGCAGTGGAATTCGGTCCCGGCACGGTGGCCGCGGTCTGCGCGGTGCGCACCGCCGAGCGGCCCGGGTCTGGTGCGCCGATTTCCGGGCTGGGCACCCTCGGCGGCCGCCAGCGCACGGTGCTCGACGCGCTGGACCCGCTGTCGGCTCGGCGCATCGGCGAGCACCGGCCCGCCGGCCCTGCACTGGTCGCCGAGATCCGCTGGCCGACGGGCGCGGGCGTCAGAACATGAACGGTCGCAGGAATCGCGTCATCCGCCGCAGATAGTCCGGCTGGCTGACGTGCAGCACATGGTTGCCCGGGAACCAGTGGAACGCACACCGATCCCAGTGCCGCCACAGGAGCTCGGCCTGCTGCGGCGGCGCCAGCTTGTCGCCGAGCCCGGCGATGATCAGCCGACGGTCCTTGGGCACCAGCGGTGGGTAGTTCAGCGGTGAGTGGAACAGTGTCGCGGCGTCGGACTTCGCCTTGTCCACGCCCGTCAGCCGGTTCCCCAGGCGCACCAGAATATTGGCCGGGAACCAGTCGTCGAACGCCGCTTCCGGCGTCACCACCGGCACGTTCGGGATGACGGCCTGGATCCGGTCGTCGACCCCGGCGATCAGCGCGGCGGTGTATCCGCCCAGCGACATCCCGGTCAGCGCGATGCGATCCACCCCGGTGGACTCCAGATAGTCGACCACCGAACGGAAGTCGTGCACCGCCTGGGCCATCGCCTCGGCGAACCCGGTCATCCCGTCGGCGAAGTAGCCGTAGCCGCTGTAGGGCGAGTTCGCCTCGGCACGCCGTCCGTGGAACGGCAGGGTGTAGAGCAGCACGTCGTAGCCGGACTTGAAGAACCACGGCAGCGAGAAGAACAACCCGTTGAACAGGTACGCCGACCCCATGAACCCGTGGATCAGGCACAGCGTCGGACGCGGCCCGTCACCGTGCACCCAGTGCTGGGCGTGCACGACGTTGTTGCGGGCGTAGGCGCCGCGTTGTGCGCGCAGCGCGGGATTGACGGCCTGGAAGCTGCTGGCGAACTCGATGTTGAACACCGATCCGTGCGCGATCCAGGACGCGAGCTGGTTGGCCGGTCGCGTCGATACCCGCGGCGGAGCGGTCGGCGCGGGGAACGAGAGCAGCGGATCCTTCTGCGCGGCAAGGTCGATGTAGAAATCGAGTGCGGCGTCCGCATCGTGGACCCGGTTCGGGCGCAGTGCGGCGCCGGCGAGCCGCGGCAGCATCGCCGCGCCGACGATGCCGGCGACGGCGGTGCGCAGGCCCAGATCGGCGATGGCCGAGGCGTCCACGACCATCCGCTGAGCCACCGTGAGATCGCCGCGTCGCGGCAGGCCCCGCGCGGTGGCGTCGGCACCGGGAACGTCGGGAACCGGGATCGGGGGATCGACGGGTGCAGAATCGGTTTCGGTCACGCGGTAACCCTTCTCGCTACGGCCCGCCGATGGTAGCCCGGCTGATCGACACGTGTCAGTCAGTCGGCTATCTGTAAACCGAACAGTTCGGCCGCATTACGCTGGAACACCCCGCGCAGCCAGTCGTCGTCGACGCCGGGAAGGTCGGTGAGCACCGTCATCGCGTGGGTGTAGCGGTACGGGATGTTCGGGAAGTCGCTGCCGAACAGGATGCGGTCGCCCAGATCACGCAACCTCGGGTAGGCGCCGGGCGGGAACGGCATGGTCTCCTCGGCGAAATCGGTGAAGGCCATGGTGGTGTCCAGATGTACGCCGGCATGGCGCTCGCAGATGTCCAGGAAGGGCTCATACTCCGGCATACCCATGTGCGCGACGATCAGCCGCAGCCGCGGATGGCGGGCCAGCACGGCCTCGATCGGGCCGGGACCGGTGAACGTGCCGGGTGCCGGTCCCGAACCACAGTGGATGACCACCGGGGTTCCGGCGTCCGCGAGCACGCCCCAGACTTCGTCGAGCAGTGGGTCGGTCGGGTCGTACGCACCGACCTGGACATGGGCCTTGAAGACCCGGGCGCCTGCCTCGACGGCCTCGCCGACATAGCGGGCGGCGCCGGGCTCGGGGTAGAAGGTCGCGGTGGACAGGCAATCCGGGGTCGCAGCGGCGAATTGCGCCGCCCACTGGTTGAGCCAGACCGCCATCTGCGGTTTGTGCGGATACACCAGCGACGTGAACGCCTGCACACCGAATGCCCGCAGGGTGCGCAGCCGATCGTCCTCGTCGGCGCGGTAGGTGATCGGCCATTCCCGGCCTACCAGTGGCCCGGCGCTGTCGAAATACAGCCACACCTTGTCCATCACGTTCTTCGGCATGAAGTGGGTGTGTACGTCGATGATCCCGGGCAGCCCCAGGGACTCCCAGATGCGCCGAACCGTTGTTGCCTCATCCATCACCGTCGATGATGACAGCATGTGGAGTCCCGACACCTACCTGGCCTTCGCCGACCACCGGGGCCGGCCGTTCTTCGATCTGGTGAACCGGGTGGCGGCCCGGCAGCCCCGCCGGGTGGCCGATCTGGGCTGCGGACCCGGCAACCTCACCGAGACGTTGAGCGGGCGTTGGTCCGACGCCGTGGTGCAGGGCTGGGATTCCTCTCCGGAGATGGTTGCCGCGGCCGCCGGGCGCGGTCTGGACGTGCGGCTGGGCGGGATCGCCGAGTGGTCACCGGAGCCCGATACCGATGTCGTCATCTCCAACGCGGCGCTGCAGTGGGTGCCCGAACACCGTGAGCTGGTGGTGCGCTGGGCCGGCCAGCTGGCCCCCGGAGCGTGGATCGCATTCCAGGTGCCGGGCAACTTCGACGCGCCCTCGCACGTGGCGGTGCGCGCGGTGGCCCGCCGCGAGCCGTTCGCCCAAGCGCTGCACGAGATGCCCTGGCGGGATGCCGATGTGGTCGGTACGCCGTCGGAGTACGCCGGATTGCTGACCGAGGCCGGCTGCGTCGTGGATGCCTGGGAGACCACCTACGTGCACGAGCTACAGGGGCAGACTCCGGTTCTGGACTGGATCACCGGGACCGCGCTGACGCAGGTGAAGGAACGGCTGACCGAGCAGGCGTGGCAGCAGTACCGGCAGGCGATCATCCCGGAACTGGCGCGGGCCTACCCGGCGCGTGCCGACGGGCGCACCTTCTTCCCGTTTCGGCGCATCTTTGTGGTCGCCCAGGTTCGGTGACGCGTCACTTCCAGGCGAACACCGGCTGCTCGAGTTCGTCGACGGCCTCGCCGCTGCCCTCCAACCCGAGCCAGCGTAATTGGAGCAGAACCGCGCCCGTCGGCGCGTGGATCAGGTCATTGCCCAACGGGATCTGCACCACCGGCCGCGGGCTCTCCGGGATGGTGATGAAGCGCGGGGAATCCTCGCGCTGCAACTGATGCAGGCCCACCCGGTAAACGGCGACCACCTCATCGGGGGATGGGTGCAGATCCAGCCGGCCGCCGCCCCACAGCACCACCGGTGTGATGACGTAGCCGGAGCGGGTGGAGTAGTCGTCGAGCATGCCCAGTACCGAGCTGCCCGGCAGATCGATGCCGACCTCTTCGTGCAGTTCGCGCAGCGCGGCGTCGACGGAGGACTCGCCGGGATCGAGTCGCCCGCCCGGCAGCGCCCACTGTGCGGCGTGCGAGGTCAGCCGGGACGCCCTGCGGCACAACAGGAAAGCCGCACCACCGGAGACGTCGACCATCCGGCCGTCCAGGGCGTCGGGCATCGGCCGCCCGGCGATCCAGTCCTCGACCGGCGCCGGATCCACCCGGTCCTCGCCGAGGTGGGAGTCCACCAGTGTCACCGCGACGGCGGCGCGCCGCTTGGCGGTGTCGGTGAACGTGCGGCGGTCATGGCCGGCGAGGTTGGCCCGGATCCGTTCCCGCAGATGTTCGTCGTAGCTGATGGTCACGGGTGGTACGGCACCCCGACGGCGCGGAAGATGAACTCCGGCGGCACGTCGTAGGACAGCGTCCGGCGCGGCAGGCGTGCCAGCACATCGTCGCTCAACGGCTCTTTGTAGTGCAGGGAAAGCTGACCCGAGCACCGCGGGTCGACCTGTGCGACATCGAGGTTGATGACCAGGCCGGCCGAGGAGATGTCGGCGATCACCGGACCCGATTGCGGTGCGTCCCATCGCAGGTCGATGGCGCGTCCGGCGAGCTTGGGGACGGTGGACAGCGTGCCGAGAACACGCTGGGAGGTGAACACCAGCGATCCGGAGAAACTGGTGACGCTGCCGACGGAACGTTTTCCGGGCACCTTGCCGGTGAAGCGCCGGGTGACCGGGACGTACTCGGCGAGGTGGATGACACCCTCGGACTCGACAACCTCGCGCAGCTCGCTGGGTAGTTTGCCGATGCGCAGCAGTTTGCGCAGGAACACCGCCATGTTCCGCACGATACCGGCAACCGTGCGGGCCGGTGAGACACCTATGCTCGGCCGCAGGTCGATCACCGTCGTAGGGAGCACCGTTGCCATCCAGAATGTCGCTGCGCCACCCGGCCCTGCTGGCCGGTGCGATACTGGCCGCCGCGGTGTTCCTGTTCGCCATGGTCGGGGTGCTGGCCCGCTGGGAGTGGATGGAGGACGCCGACTGGGCGGTGCTGGAGCCGCTGTACCGCTACGGTGTCGCGCATCCGGGCTGGGTGACCGCGTGGGATGTGCTGTGCACGGTGTTCCACCCGGCGGTGTTCCGGCTCGTCGCGCTGATCTGGATCGTGTATCTGTTGATGGGACGTCGCACCGACAGGTACCAGGTGGTGTTGTACCTGGCGTCGACCGTGGAGTTTTCCGCGCTGATCGTGATGTTCACGAAAGCGGTTGTGTCACGGCCACGTCCGGACACCGCGCTGGTGGCCGAACATTCCTCGGCCTTCCCGTCAGGTCATGCACTGGGGACCGCGGTGGCGGTGACGGCGATGGTGTTCGCCGCCTCACCCTGGCTGCGCGGCCGATGGCGCACCGTGTCCATCGTGATCGGTGTGGCGATCGTCGTCGCGGTCGGCGCCGGACGGGTGGTGCTCAATGTGCACCACCCCTCCGATGTGCTGGCCGGCTGGGCGCTGGGCTACCTGTGGGCGCTCGTGTGCCTGCCGGTACTCACCAACCGGCGGCTCAGGGCAGCGGACGAAACACCGGCAACGACCGATACCGGTTCCTGAAAGTCGCTTCCTGGCAGACGATTTCCACCTCGCCGTCGTGGGCGATCTGGGTGGGGCCGTCCACCGCGGTGAAGCTGAACTCGGGTACCCGCAGCTCGTGGTAGAGCGGGCTGTGCACGAGCCTGCCCGTCGCCAGCGCGGTGAGGATGCGCACCGTGGCGAATTTGCGGCCCGTCTCCAGGATCCGGACGTCGATGAGTCCGTCATCCATCCGGACCCGGCGCGACGGGGCGAAACCCGATGGCGAGTACAGCGAATTGCCCAAGAAGAACAGCGATGTCTGCACCGTCTTGTTGTCGTACCGGATGCGCACCGTGGCATCGCTGCTCAGGGTGCGGTACAGCGCGTAGGCGCCGGCCAGGGGTTTGCCCATCTTGTGTTCGAGCTTTTCCCGGATGCGGACGAATTTGGGGTAGGCGCCGATGCTCGCGGTGTTGACCACGGTGCCGGTGTCGTTGAACGCGATGGTGTCGGCGTAGGCGGCAGATCCGCTGCGTAGCGCCTCGACGGTGGCGGCCACGGTGTCGCAGCCGATGTCCTTGGCGAAATGGTTGAAGGTGCCGCCCGGGAACACCGCCAGCGGCACCCCGGCCTCCATGGCGATGCCGGCTGCACAGGACACGGTGCCGTCACCGCCGCCGACGGCCAGCACCTCGGCCCGATCGGCGGCCTCCCGCAGTTTCTCTTCGATGTCCTCGTCATCGCCGACCTCGACGATCTCGACCTGGGGAAGCGCCTCGCGGACCTCGTCGATGATGCGGCCGCCGGTGCCACTGCCGGAGTTCGGATTGACCACGAGGATCACGCCTTCGCCTTCGGGCCTGGGCTTGGTGTCGTGGCGGTGCGGTTCGCCGGAGGTGATCGGGGGTTCGACGATGGTGGGCACGACACTTGCGCCCGCCAGCGCGATCGCCGTGCCGATGCCGAATCCGGCCAGCACATCGCCGGGATAGTGCGCTCCGGTGGCCACCCGGGACAGGCCGACCAGTCCGGCGAGCGCACCGAGGCCGACACCCAGGGCGCGGTTCTCCAGGCCGACGCCGACGGCGAAGGCGGCCGCGCTGGCCGAATGCCCCGACGGCAGCGAGTTGGACGTCGGCATCCGCCGGGACCGCCGAACGAAGGGCACCGTCGCGAAGTCCGGCCGGTCCCTCCTCCAGATGCGCTTGGCGCCCTGGTTGGTCACCAGGCTGGTCACCGACAGCGTGAGCAGCCCGCGCGCCGCGCCGCGGCGCATCGACGGGCTGCCCGCCGCGAGCAGTCCTGCGCCGATCGCGAACCACAATTTGGAGTGGTCGGCGACCGCGGTGAGCCGCGGCATCATGGTGTCGAGCACCTTGCTGTCGGATTCTGCAACGGCCAGGAAAACCCGCCGGTCGACCGTTCCAAGTCCCATGGCTACAAAGTACGCACAAAGCGCCGTGTCCAAACCTTGACTTGACCTGGGCCACCTGTGGTGCAGACGATGGGCGGATGCGCCGACTACTCGCGGTGTTGAGCGCGCTCTGGCTGACGTTCGCGTCGGCACCGGTCGCCGACGCCGCCGAGACACCCTGGTTCGTCAACTCCGTCGGCAACGCCACTCAGGTCATTTCCGTTGTGGGCGTGGGTCCCACGACAGCGAAGATCGATGTGTGGGAACGCACCGCCGCGGGCTGGAACCCGATCGGGGTGGGCATACCCGCGCACATTGGTTCGAGCGGTATGGCCCAGGAGATCCGCGAGGGTTCGATGAAGACGCCGATGGGGGTGTTCACCCTGGACTTCGCGTTCGGCACCGAGGCCAACCCCGGCGGTGGTCTGCCCTACGTGCAGGTCGGGCCCGATCACTGGTGGGACGGCGATGTGAACAGCCCGACCTACAACACGATGCAGGTGTGTGAGAAGGCGCAGTGTCCGTTCTCCACGGAGGGCAGTGGCACCGAGAATCTGCAGATCCCGCAGTACGCGCACGCGGTGGTGATGGGGGTGAACAAGGCCCGGGTACCCGGTGCCGGCAGTGCGTTCTTCCTGCACAGCACCGACGGCGGCGCGACCGCCGGATGCGTCGCCATCGATGACGCCGCCCTGGTGAAGATCATCCGGTGGCTGCGCCCCGGTGCCTTGATCGCCGTGTCCAAATAGTCAGATATTAACGGCGCGACCGGCTTTCACCTTGAACCCCAAGGTCTCGGTGGACAGCGAGGCATCATAGGTCCGGTCGTAGCCGGTCTTGCTGATCTTCCAGCCGTCGGGCGTGCGCCGGTAGGTGTCGTGATAAAAGCCGGCACCGAGGAGCATGAAGTGGAACTCGGGGGCGATCACCTTGTCCTGCAGGTACCAGATCCCAGTGGCCTGGTCACCGTCGATGGCGATCTCCGGATGCGTCACCTTGTGCTCGGTGATGATGCCGGCCGGCATCGAGGTTCGCATGAACTCGACGAGGGTCGCGCGATCGGTGAAGTGATGCTCCTCGCCGAGGGACTCGCCGTAGTCGCCGACCACGTCCTCGGTGAGGGTGTCGGCGAAATCGTCCCAGTGCTTGGTGTCCAGCGCACGCATGTAGCGGTACTTGACCTGTTTGATTGCTTCGATATCGGCGAGGTTGTCAACCATGCCCGACATCAGAACACAGCGTCGCCGTCGGCTGTCTTAGGGTCCAGCCATGCGCTTTCTGGATGGCTTCGTCAGATCCCCGTTCGCCGGTATCGCGCCGTGGATTCTGTTTGCGTTGGTCGCCGGTCCCGGCAGGTTCGAGGAAGCCGCGTCCGCTGCGCTCGGGCTGACGTTGCTGACGATGTGGGTGGGCTGGCGCCGCGGGGTGAAGGTGCATCTGCTGGAAGCCTTCGCCGCGGTGTTCTTCGGCATCCTTGCGGCCGTCGGTCTGTTTGCCCCGGACAGCACTCTCGATTGGCTCCAGCGGTGGGCCGGGGAGCTGAGCAATGTCGCGCTGGCCGTCTTCGCGGTGGGCACACTGCTGATCAGGCGGCCGTTCACGCTGGCGTACGCCAAGGACAGCACCCCGGCCGAACATTGGGATTCTCCACTGTTCGCCCGGATCAACTACGTGATCTCTGCGGTGTGGGCGCTGGCGTTCACGGTGTCGGCGATCTCGGGTGCGATCGGTGGCGCGGTGCTGCACGATTCCGACAACTTCTGGACGGCCTGGATCGTGCCGATCGGGGCGATCATCTTCGCGGTGTCGTTCACCGAGTTCTATCCCGATTACGCGACCGCGAAGTTCGCCCCCGAGGCGGGCGAGACGGCGCCGTCGGCGCTCGGCGCTGTGGACTGGTTGCCGGTGTTCGTACTGGTGACCGGCATTTCGGGCTTGGTATCGGAATCGCTGTCCACGGCGGTGGGGATCGTCCTGATCGTCATGGGCGGGGTGGGTTCCGCGGTCATGCGAAGGTTGGGCAGAGTCGACAGTTGATCCAAAATGACGTTGGCCGAACATGATTCGAGCCGACGATGCGTTCGCGGAGTGTCCGTTCGCCGGAACGGTTCGCCGACCGATATGGTTGGCCCAATGACCGGCCCGTTGGGGTTGTCCATTGGGACGACCAATCTGGTCGCGGCACGTGTCGGCGACCTTCCCGTGGTGCGGCGCGCTGTGCTGACACTTCCGGTGCAGGGCGCGCCGGAAGTCGGCGTGCCGTCCGGTCGGCCGGGGCAGGTGCTCACCGGATTCGTCGACCGGGTGGGGGATCCGGTGCCCTTGGTGGCCTCGGATGGATCGTCCTATCCCGCTGATGACCTGTTGGTCGAGGCGCTGGAGGCGATGGTCGGCGTCGTGGGCGGTGCCGTACCGGCCCAGGCCGCGGTGGCCGTTCCCGCGCACTGGAACGCTGCGACGCTGCGGGCATTGCGCGCGACCCTGCGATCGAACCCGGTGCTCTCCCCGAACGGGACGCCGCCGAGGTTGGTGTCCGATGCTGTCGCGGCGCTCACCTCGCTGCACGCCAACCCGGGGCTGAGCACCGGTGGTCCGGTGGTGCTGGTGGACCTGGGCGGCGGCGGGACCAGCGTCACGCTCGCCGATTCCGGCGCTGCCTTCGAACCGCTCGACGAGACGACCAGGGTGGCCGAGTTCTCCGGGGACCTGATCGACCAGGCGTTACTGACCCACGTGTTGTCCGGTATCGAGGACGCCGACGCGGGAGCCACCGCCGCAGTCGGGCTGCTCGGCGCGCTGCGTGAAGAGTGCCGGCAGGCCAAGGAGCGGTTGTCGGCGGCCACGGCCACCGAGATCCCGGTGGCACTGCCCGGGTACCGGTCGGTGGTGCGGGTGACCCGCGCCGAGTTGGAGAACGCTGCTGGCCGAGCCGCTGCAGCAGGTTCTCGGCGAGCTGGATAATCTGTTGCAGCGCAACAGGATCAGCTGGGAAGACGTATCGGTGATCGCCACCGCAGGCGGCGGTGCCAGCATTCCGCTGGTCACCCGGCAGTTGTCCGCGCACACCCAGAGACCGGTGGTGAGCACCCCGCAGCCCGCACTGGACGCGGCCGTCGGAGCGGCGTTGTTCGCGGCCAATGCCGCCGAGGCTGGGGCGCAGACCGGGATGGCACCGGCGCTGGGCGCGGACGCCCCGACCAGCTTGGCACCGCCGATCGTCATTCCGGACCAGTCCGGTTCCTCGACGTTTCGGGCGCTGGCGTGGTCGCAGGATGACGATGGCGGCGGCGAACCGGTGCCCTACACCGGCCCCGACGACTATCCCGAGGTCAGTGCGGCGAACCCTTACCTCGGTGATGAGTCCACCCGCATTGTCTCCCAACATGTTCCGGCCCAATACGATGACGAGCCCCGCGGCATGCCACGGCTGCCGATCGCGGTGTTCGCGGCCGCGGGCATCCTGGCCGTCGTCGCGCTCGGTGGTGTGGCGATCGCGCTGACCAGCGCCTCGGAAACGGACACCCCGACCCCGTCGACCGCGCCGGTGTCCGGGGCGTACACCCCACCGCCTGCCGAGCAGCCGCCCGCGATCGAGACGCCGCCGCCCATCGTCACGGTGACCGAGGCGCCGCCGGCACCGCCTCCGCCGCCCGAGCCCGTCGCTCCGCAGCCGGTGGCGCCGACGACCACAACCACGACGACACCGACGACGACGACCACCACGACCACGACCACGACGACGACCACCACCACGACCACGACCACGACAACGACGCCGTCCACCACGACGACCACGACCACGACCACGACGCCGTCCACCACCACCACGACGCCGCCGAGCACGTTGCCGACCACCACCGCGGAGGTCACCACGGTGTCTCAGGCACCGGCGATGACGACGACGTACATCAACGTGCCTTTGCTGCCGCCGATACCGATCCAGGTGCCCAACCCGGCGGCGCCGGCCGCCCCGTAACCAGACAGCTACCGTTTCGCCAGTGCATACCAATCTCGCAAAGAGTTGAGCTGCTGCGACACCCCGGGTTATAGTCACCCGGGTTAAGTCACGGATAGGTAACGGCAAGCAAACGGCCGGGTCTCGGCGGTTGCTGAACGTCAGCTCGGCGAGCTCGAAGGTGTGGTGAATGCGGCGTCAAGGAATGGCTCACGGCCGACTGCGGTCGTCCGCCGCGCTCGCCGCGATCGTGGCACCGGCCGCAGTACTCTTCTCCATCGGTGGCGATATCCAGTCAGGTACTGCCCCTGAGCAGGGGGTCAGGGTCGCGGCTCCCGCCGTGGTGGCCGCCGCCGAGGCCGCCCCGCTGGGCGTCGAGGTCATTGCCGCCCCGGCATCCTTCGGCTGGAACCCGACGGCCCTGGTGGCGGAAGCCCCCGAGGTCGCCTCCGCGCAGCTCGTCTCCGCATCGAGGTGGCGCGCGGACACCCGGTCGCTGCTGCTGCCCAAGGGCGTGGCCCCCGAGCACGGTCTGCAGGTCAGGACCATTTTGGCCGCTCGCGCCATCAGCGCGGTGTTCCCGGAGATCCGCAGCATCGGCGGCGTGCGCCCGGACGCGCTGCGCTGGCATCCCAACGGCCTGGCGCTCGACGTGATGATCCCGAACCCCGGTACTGCACAAGGTGTCGCGCTGGGCAACCAGATCGTCGCGTACGTCATGAAGAACGCTGCCCGATTCGGCATGCAGGACGCCATCTGGCGTGGCACGTACTACACCCCGAGTGGTGCGGCGGGTTCCGGCGGCTACGGCCACTATGACCACGTGCACGTCACCACCACCGGCGGCGGCTACCCGTCCGGTGGCGAGCAGTACTTCCGCTGATCTGGTCAGGCAGGGTCAGCCGACGAGCGCGGTGACCTCGCGGGCGCAGCCCCAGCACAAGGTGATCCCCGAACCGCCGTGTCCGTAGTTGTGCACCACTCGTGCGCCGGATCTCAACCTCCCACTTTCCTCGAGCCGGACGGTCGGACGCCCGGGTCGCAGCCCGACGACCTGCCCGAGCACTCGGGCGTCCCGTAGCGCGGGCACCAGGTCGGCGCACCGCGCCAGGATCGCCGCGCCGACGGCCGGGTCGACCTTGGTGTCCCATTGCCCCTCGTCCAGGGTGCCGCCCAAAATGCAGTCCTCGCTGCGCGGATGCACGTAGGCGCGGCCGCCCGGATGCTCCTCGTCGCGGACCGACATCGTCAGGCCGGGATTGCTGACCCGGAGGATCTGACCCCGCACCGGGTACACCGAGGGATCGTCGACCAGTTGGCCCGCGCCGAGGCCCGCACAGTTGATCACCACGTCGGCGCCGTCGCCGACCTCGTCCAGTGACCGCAGCTGCCGGCGGGTGACCTGGCCGCCGAGGGCGCGGAACCGCGCCTCCAGCCACGGCAGGTAGCGGGGCATCTCCGCCAATGGCACCGTGTAGCGCAAACCGTACGGGTAGCCCGGCGGGAGCTCGTGCGTCCCGGTGGGCCGGACCTTGCCGACGGCGGCCGTCCACGCGGGCTCGCCCGGGGGCTCCCGATAGAGGCTCATCGACTCGCGCATGACCACCCCCGGTACGCGCGCCGCCGCCTGCTCGGTGAGTACATCGAAAGTGTGTGCACCCCAGCCCGATACGCGTTCCCACGGTGCGACATGGGTAGGGAACCAGACCGCCGCCGCCACGGCCGACGTTGTGGACATGGCGCCTGCGGCGGCCACCATCCGTACGTCGTGGCCGGCCTCCAGCAGGGAGATGGCCGCGGTCAGCCCGCTGATCCCGGAGCCGACCACAACGGCCCGCAACGACGTGGTCACGGTTCGAAGTTACCCGTTCGAATCGATCGTGGCGTGGCGTTCCGTCGAATCACGTTTGCGGAAAGCAGCTTTCGCTAGTGAATCCAACTCGACGATCACACCGAGGTTTCGGTGTGGCGGGCCCGGCGGCGCGTTCTGTCGCCGGACCCGCCTGCGTGGGCGGTGTTCTCTGTTCAGTTATCAAGGTGCGGTGCGGGTTTGGTTATGCGGCGGTGGGTAGGTCGGTCATGGTGCGTCGGGCGTGGGATCTCAGGTGCGCCGGTTGGGGTTCTGCCGGGTCATGGGGTGGGATGAACCAGGGGTGGCGGTCAGCGCCGAGGTAGACCTGCCAGCCGCCGTGGTGGATCGCGGTGTGGTGCAGTCGGCACAGCAGCACCCCGTTGTCGATGCAGGTGTGGCCCCCGCTGCTCCAGGGTTGGATGTGGTGGGCGTCGCACCAGGACACCGGCCTGCCGCAGCCCGGGTGCGCGCACCCACCATCGCGGACCGCCAACCCTTTCCGGATCGCGGGTGTGAATAATCTTTCGCTGCGCCCGACGTCCAGTGGGGCGCCGGCGTTGTCGACAGTCACCGTCGTGAGGGTGCTGTCACAGGAGACGAGCTCTGCGGTGGCGGCGGTGATGGGCCCGCCGAACCCCAGGGAGTCGACGAAACCTCGTGCGGCGGGCCGGATCAAGGTGACGTGCGGCAGCACACCACCGGACATCGGGCGCTGCGACCCCGACAGATAGGTACGCATCACCTGACCGAACGCGTCGGCGCGACGCTTACCCACCGGGCGCGGGTCCGGGGATCCGTCGGGCAGCGGGACGGGCCGGCACAACGGGTCCAGCGCGGCCAACAGTTCTTCCCCGGTCAGCGCGTCAAGATCCAGGGCGGCACTGACCCGCCCGTCCTCGGTCTGCACCAGCGTCATGTCATTGAGGTCGGCGTTTTCCGCGACCGGCACCGCCCCGTCGTCATGCGGCTGGGCGGCGGCTTTGTCGATGGCGATCTCGCGGGCCTTCTTGGCCACCCCGGAGGGGGTGGTCTGGATCATCAGCGTCGTCACCACGGCGGCCCGGTCCTCGTCGGACAACGGCACCCTGGCATTGATGTGGGTGACTCCTTTGCCGACCGCGTCGGCGAACTCGATACCGATCCCACCGAGGCGCTGGGCCCGGGTCAGGGCCGGCAGGGTGTGCGCGGCCCGGCCCACCCGTGCAGCCCGGTGCGCCGCACCCGGGGCCATGCCGCAACTGGTGAGCAAATCAGCTCCCGTGCGCAGGTGTTTTCGCGCCGGGATCCCGGCACGCTCGGCGGCCGCGACCGCCTGGGCGATCACATGATCGACCAGGTTGCGCACGGTCACCGCAGCGGCCAGCACCGCGAGCAACCGCTGTTCATCGACGATCCGGCGGGGACTATCGAGCAGATGGAACAGCGTGCGGTCGACGTCGTCATCGGGTGCCGGGGTGAGGTCATCGATGAGCGCATCAACAAACGTATTGAGATGGGTGGCGTCCATGTGGATACCGGCTTTCACAGAAGGCACCCCAAGCGGGCACGATCAGGCAATACGGTTCAACCAGTCCCGTAGAACCATCGAACCTCGCGGCGACCGGAGTCGCGGTCTGTGCTCACCGGATGACGATGGGAGCAACGTCGCATTCGAACTTGTGTTCGATACTACGCCTGTCGCCACACCCGCGCAAGGGGTCCGATCCCGGGATGTCAGTGATTGTTCGGCAGCGACGCTGCTGCCACACCCTCCTTCGTCAACAGGTAGGCTAATGATAACCATTTTCATTAAAGGAAGGATGAGGGGTCGGTGATTGGTTGCCGTCTGTTAGATTGCGGATGCCGTGGAGTTCGGGAAGTCGGTTTGATGCCGACGCGGCCCTCGCCACTGTAGCCGTCGAGTACGGTGCCCGATCGCAGCGAAAGCTGTGGACCACTGGGGTCACACCTGGGAAGGTTTGGGCGCCGTGCGGTGACACGGAAGCCAGGAGACCGGCCACGGCGCGCGATGTTCCACGAGGGTTTGGAGACACATGATGCCTGCTGCTGCCCAGCGGACGGACTGGAGTCGTCGGCAGTTCCTGCGCGTAGCCGCAGTTGCCGGTGGCGCTGTTGGGCTGAGTGCATGCGGATCAACGACTTCCGGTGGTGCGTCCGGCACGTTCACCGCACTCTACGAGGGCGCGGGATCCTCAGAGGTCATCGACCCCGGCGTCGGGACGATGTTCATCGACGAAGCACGGATGAAACACCTCTACGACGGCCTGTTCGAGGTGGACTCCACCATGACCCCCGTGCCGCGGTTGGCGGCCAACGCGGAACCCAACCGTGACGGGACTAGATGGCGTATCGCACTCCGAGACGCGAGCTGGCACGATGGCACCCCACTGACAGCCGACGACGTGCTGTTCACGCTGAGCCGGATTCTCGGTCCACAGAGCGGCGCAAGCCCGTTTGTCGCCGCCTCGACGCTCGGCCAGATCGATCTCGGGGCATCCAGGGCCATCGATACCCGCACCGCCGAAATTGCGCTGTCGTCTCCATCATTCGATCTGCCCACGCTGCTCTCCTCCTATGGAACGCGCATCGTGAAGGCCGGAACGACGGACTACAGCCGACCGTTGGGCACCGGCGCCTTCCGTTTTCAGAATTTCGCGCCGGGGCGTGAGTTCGTGGCGACCCGGTTCGACGATTACTGGGGTGAGGCGGCGGCCATCGACGAACTTCGCGTCCTCAGTGCGGGCTCCGAGGCGCGCCTTGCAGCGCTGCGCAGCGGGCAGGCGGACTTCGCCGATAATCTGCCGCCCGCTGCGGTCCGAACGCTTGACGGAGTCGGCGACCTCAGTGTGCATTCCGCGCCGGACTCCGGAATCCTCTACTTCGCCATGAAGACGGATCGGCCCCCGTTCGACAACGCCGACGTGCGGCGCGCCATGATGCTGCTGGTTGATCGTGAGCAGCTCGTCAATGTGGCGTTGGAGGGTGTCGGCGAGGTTTCAGATGACATCTATGGTCGTGGGTACCGTTACTATGCAAATGATCTCGAACCGCATCGGCACGATCCCGACCAGGCCCGCGAGCTGCTGACCCGCGCAGGAGCGCGAGATCTCAGCTTCGAGATGTACGTCGCGCCGGTCGCGCACGGCTTCCTCGAGGCCGCAGAACTGCTGCGCACACAGGCCGCCCGTGCCGGTGTCACGGTACGGGTCATCGTCGGTTCCAAAGACACCTATTACACTGAGGCGCTCACCCGCGGCGACATGACGATGGGTCAGTCCGGTCCGCTGCCGATCCCGTACCACTTCGGCTCACGCCTGCTGAGCGATGCCCCGAAGAGCTTCACGCGCTGGGCCGATCCCGAGTTCGACGAGCTCTATCGGCGAGCCCAGCTCGCCGCATCCGACGAGCAGCGCGCGGATCTTTACCACCGAATGCACGAAATCCAGCATGACCGTGGGGGTTTCATCTTCTGGGCAACCACGCCTTGGCGCACCGCCTATCGCTCGGCTTGGACCGGTACCCCCGATGGTGTGCCGAACTCGCTCGACTGGGCGCGTTTCGACAACGTATCGGCGACGTGAGGAGACCGTGATGACACTGACCACCGGCGCGGCGCAGTACTGGTTGGACCGCTGGGATCGCCAGCAGGAGTACTACATCCCCGACCGAGAGGAGCGTTTCGACATCGTTATCGACATCGTCGAAGAAGCTGTCGGTCAACGCAATCCACTCGTGGTCGATCTCGGCATCGGTCCCGGATCGCTTGCCCACCGGCTGATCGACCGTATCCCGTCGGCGACCGTCGTCGGTGTCGATGCCGATCCGTTGCTGCTCGGCCTCGGCGCCGCCGCGCGACCCGATGACCGCATCCGGACCGTCTTGACCGATCTGCGCGACCCCGGTTGGGTCGAGGCGATGGGTCTTGACCGTGCACCGGATGCCTACGTCAGTTCCACGGCCCTGCACTGGATGAACCGCGAGCCGCTGCGAAACCTGTTGGGCCAGTGCGGAGCGAACATCGCTACCGGCGGCGTCTTCGTCAACGCAGACCACCTCTATGAGGGGCCGACGGCTCCCACGCTGGACCTCTTGGCCCGGGCGTTGACCGCACGCCGAGCCGAAAGGCGTCAGTCACGCCACAGCGAGGACTGGGAGCAGTGGTGGTCTGCCGTCGAGAAGGCCCCCGAGCTGACCGATCTGGTGCGTGACCGCGACGGCGGGTTCGATCATGTCGTCGACGACAAACCGACCGTCGCCGACTATCTGATCTTCCTGCGCGAGGCGGGATTCGGTGAGGCCGGCGTGCTCTGGCAGGTGGGAGACGACCGGGTCATAGCCGGCATTGCCTGACTCATGGGGTTCCGATGCTTTGCGGCCCGTCGGGCGCTGATCGGCGTCGGGCAGATCACCTTTCTGCTCGCTCTTGTCTTCGGGCTGTCCCTGCTGATGCCCGGCGATGCCGCAGATGTGCAGAGCAGTGACCTGACCAGCGCGGCTCAGCGTGACGAAACCCGGGAAGTGCTCGGCCTCGATGTCGCACCGCTACAGCGTTTCCTGCAGTGGTTCGGCCGCGTGCTGTCCGGGGACCTGGGCACCTCCTACGCGACGGGGGAGCCGGTCAGTTCGGTGATCGTCGAGCCGTTCCTGGTATCCGGTGTGCTGGCCTTGCTCACCACAGTCCTGCTGGTTCCGGTGGGATTCGGAGCTGGCTTCGCCGCGGGTCTATGGCCTGGATCGGCCTTGGACCGGATCGTCACCACTGTCAGCATCGTGCTGGACTCCATCCCGACTTCGTTCTCGCCGTGCTGCTCGTGGCCTATGTTGCCATCGAACTACGCCTTTTCCCGGCGACTTTCGTCGGCGTGGACCTGAAAGTGGCTCTCACACACCCCGCTCACCTGCTGTTACCTCTGACAGTGCTGGTGGCCCGGGTGGCCGCGCCGCTGGTCCGACTGGTGCGCGCCGGTGTCATCGACGTGATGGCGGCACCCTATGTCGTACAGGCCCGTCGGCACGGTGTGCCGGTCCGGTCCCTGCTGCTGCGGCACGTCGCGCCGAATGCGCTGGCACCGGCAATGCAGGAGCTTGGGCGAACCGGCGACGGACTGGTGTCGGGCGTTCTGATCGTCGAGGCCATCTTCGTGCTACCGGGCGTGGCCACCACATTGCTGGATGCGGTCGGCAATCGCGATCAACCGGTCATCCTGGCAGTGCTGCTGTTCACCGGGTTGGCGGCGATCATCATCAACAGCATCATCGATCTGGTCGGTGCCCGCATGGTCCCGGTACGAGCGGCCGCATGAACCGTCTGGCCCGGGTTACGGCCGCGGCGATGGTGGCAGTGCCGCTGGCGGTGGCGCTCATAGGCCCCTACGTCGCCCGGTTCGCGCCGCAAGAACCACAGTCGCCGTTCGGACCGTCAACCTGGTCGTGGTTCGGCACTGACCGGCTCGGCCGAGATGTCCTGGCTGCCGCGCTCACCGGCGGTCGCCCGCTGATCGTGACCGCCGCCATCACCGTGGTTGGCGCGTACACAATCGGATTCGCCTTGGGTGTGGCGGCTGCCGCGGCCAGAAGACCATGGATCGACGAACTCATCATGCGCCCGATCGACGTCCTGCTCTGCCTGCCCGCACTTCTGGTCGTGATGGTTGCCGCACTGCGATCGGACGGATCGGGCACGGCCATCGCCGTCGCCGTCTGCTTCGTCCTGATCGCGCCGATCACGCGATTCATCCGGATGACGGCGCGCAGGACCGTGCGGAGTCCGGCGATGGAGGCATTACGCATGCAGGGCGCGGGGGCCGCGGAGCGGTACGGCGGTTTCGCGCTGCGTCAGCTCGCCCGGCCGGTGGCCGCCGATGTCGGTGTCAGGCTGGTCGCAGCGATCTACGTGATGGCGGCAGCGAACTTCATCGGGATCGGCTTCGACACGACGTCCACCGACTGGGCTGTTGCCGTCGCCGCCAACAAGGACGGATTGACCATCGCGCCATGGTCGGTGTACCTGCCGGCGACGCTGATCATCTCGCTGGTTCTCGGCCTCAATCTCTGCTGCGATGTCCTGCTCGAGGATCCGGAGCGCGCGGCTATGCGCCGGGTGTCGAACGTGGCCCCCGCGTGACCGATATCCGGGTGAGGGACCTCGGGGTCGACATCGGCGGGTTCGATGTGGTTGCCGGCGTCACCCTGGAGCTGTGCGCGGGGACGATCACCACACTCGTCGGCCCATCAGGCGCAGGTAAGAGCACCATCGCTGCTGCTGTTGCCGGTGCGCTTCCTGCCACCCATCGCCTTCGGGGTTCCGTCACCAGGCGGGTACCTGTCGGCTACCTCCCGCAGGACGCGGCCTTGACGTTGAACCCAGCCCGGCGGATCGGCACGGCGTTGGGTGAGCTGCTCGCATTACACGGCGATCCGCCTCGGCGAGGCCGGCGACGATGGATACGCCTGCGGGTGCGCGAGCTGCTCGCCCAGTCGGCCTTTCCGGTGGAATCGGACGAACATCGCCGCTACCCGGACCAGTTCTCCGGCGGACAGCGGATGCGGCTGGCGCTCGCCCAGGTGCTGGCCACCGGACCGCAGGCCCTGGTTCTCGATGAGCCCACCGCTGGTCTGGATCCCGTGGCCCGAGGCGAGATGATCGCGGTGTTGGACGGCTTGCGGCGCCGCGGCCGGTCCATTCTGCTGGTCACCCACGACGAGGCTGTTGCTGCGGAACTCTCCGAACGCGTGCTGGCGGTGCGCGATGGCCGGATCGGCATTGCACCGACGCCGGGCAAACCCCATCCCTCCCTTCGTGATCGACCGCTCATCGGCGACACGGTGCTTGGGGTGGTGGGCGCCGCGGTGCGGATGGGTCCGACCACGATGCTCAGGGAAACGACGTTCCACGTCCGCACAGGCGAGTTCCTGGCCGTGGTGGGAGCATCCGGCGCGGGCAAGACGACGCTCGTGCGGGCGGTGGCGGGGCTCGAAAGGCTCTCTGCCGGAGGGGTAATCGTAGACGGCGAGTCCTATCCTGCGCTGGCCGGACGGAACAAGCATCAGCTCGCTCGCGTCCAATATGTCTGGCAGGAGACTCGCGAGTCATTCGACCGTACCCGTCCGGTGCTTGGCCAGGTTGCGAGAACGGCTGTACGGCTGCGGGGTTCATCACGAGCCGAGGCTCACGATGAGGCGATCGAACTACTCTTTTCCTTCGGCCTCACACTCGATCAGGTGCAGCGTGCACCCGACGATCTGTCGGGTGGGCAGCTTCGGCGGATTGCGCTCGCCCGCGCGTTGCTTGCCCGCCCTGCGGTCCTCTTGTGCGATGAGCCCACCACAGGTGTTGATCCCGCCACGGCGGAATCGATCCTCGACCATCTCGACCAGTACCGCCGCACCCACCGTGCCTCCGTGCTGGTCTGCAGCCACGACCTACGCGCGTTGCTGCCCAGGGTCGATCGCGTCATCGCTCTCGACCGCGGCGAGATGTCCGATGACATTGCCGTCTCCGATGGTGACCTCAGCAGGGTTTCGGCGGCCCTGCAACGACTGCTGACCGCTGAGGGCCTCGCCGGCGATCACCGCTACCGACCGCCGGCCGGGGGATAGGGCAGGTTGCTGCTGGTATGCGGATCGACCTGAACCGGTCTACCCACGTACGGGAACGCCCGCTGTGGGCAAGCCGGCCGGTCGCAGATGCGGCAGCCGGCACCGATCGGCACGGTGGCGTCGGCATCGGTGAGGTCGATGCCCACCGAGTAGACCAGCTTGTCGGCATGCGCCAGATCGCAACCCAGCCCGATCGCAAAACTCTTCGGGGTGCCGAGATACCTGCTGGGTGTGGACACCGAGGTCTTGGCCAGCCAGAAGTAGTTGCGGCCGTCCGGCATCTGCGCCACCTGAGTGAGGAACTCACCGGGGCGTGCGAACGCGTGATGCACCACCCACAGCGGGCAGTTGCCGCCCACCCGGGAGAAGTGAAAAGCGGTGGCGGACTGACGTTTCGAGATGTTGCCCGCGCTGTCCGTGCGCACGAAGATGAACGGCACCCCGCGGGCGTCCGGACGTTGCAGGGTCGACAGCCGATGGCAGATGGTTTCGAAGCCCAGCTCGAAGCGCCGTGCCAGTTGGTCGATGTCGTAGCGCAGTTCCTCGGCGGCGGAAAGGAAGATCCGGTAGGGCAGCAACAGTGCCCCGGCGAAGTAGTTGGCCAGCCCGATGCGAGCCACATCGCGTGCCTCGTTGCTCAGCTGCTCGTCGGTGGCGACGATCGCCGAGATCAGATCCGAGTGCAGCAGCAGCGCGAGCTGGGTGGCTAGTTGGAAAGCCCGCTGTCCGGGTAACAGCCAGCGCGCAACGTAAGCGCATGGGTGTCAGGGTGATAGCGCCGCTTCACGTCGGTGCCCAGCTTGTCTCCGTCGTCGATGATGACGGTGATACCGAAGTCGTCAGCCAGCAGCGTCGCCAACTGTCGGTCCACGCCACCTAGCTGCAGGCGGTGCCGGGTGAAGAGCTCCTCGGCTGCGCGGTCCAGCGCATCGATGTAATTGCGCCGGTCATAGAAGAAGTCGCGGACCTCCTCGAAGGGCATGGGCTGCTGCGTCCCGGACTGCGCATCCAGATTCGCGCGCCCGTGCACGGTTTCGAGTTCGGCCGTCGCATCATGAAATCGCCGGTGCAAACTGACCACGGTCTGGCCGATCTCCGGCATGCGGGCCACTAATTCCTCGATCTGTGAGATGGTGGCCGGCCCGTCGGCGAGGATGTCGCGGAGGTCCGAAACCAGCCGGGCATCCGAATCCGGTGCAAAGTAGTGAGTCGGCAGATCGAACCTGTCGGAGAGCGTCAGCAACACGGACACCGTGATCGGGCGCTGGTCGTTCTCCAGCTGATTGACGTAGCTGGTCGACAGCCCGAGGACGCGTGCCAGCGCGACCTGAGTCAGGCCTCGTTCATCCCTGAGCCGCCGCAGACGGGCTCCCGCGAAGGTCTTCGCCACCGCGTGTGACCCTACAACAAGCGGCTTCCACAACATTCGCAAAATGGGTTGGCCAAGGACGCATAATTCCGCACTTACAGGTACTTTCGCACGTCATCGCTCTCTGCGTACCGTGCGGAACATGCAGACCCATGATGTCCGGACCCGACGCAGCGCCGACGATTTTCCCCGCACCGAGCACCTCGCCTGGAAGATCGCCGAGGTCGCCGCCGATCCCGTCGAGGTCGCCCCTGAGACCGAGGAAATGGTCATCAACCGCATCATCGACAACGCTGCGGTGTCGGCCGCCTCGGTGGTCCGCCGCCCCGTCACGGTGGCCCGGGCGCAGGCGCTGGCGCACCCCCACCGTCAGGGCGCCTCGGTGTTCGGGGTCGATGGCAAGGTGTCTGCGGAATGGGCCGCATGGGCGAACGGCGTCGCGGTCCGGGAGCTCGATTTCCACGACACCTTTCTGGCCGCCGAGTATTCGCATCCGGGTGACAACGTCCCGGCTCTCGTCGCGGTCGGCCAGCAGCTCGGTGTGCGCGGGTCGGATCTCATCCGCGGTATTGCCACCGCCTACGAGATCCAGGTCGACCTGGTCAAGGGCATCTGCCTGCACGAGAACAAGATCGATCACGTCGCGCACCTGGGGCCGTCGATTGCCGCCGGTTTGGGCACCATGCTGCGGCTGGACACCGACACCATCTATGCCGCGATCGGACAAGCACTGCACCTGACCACCGCCACCCGGCAGTCGCGTAAGGGGTCCATCTCCAGTTGGAAGGCGTTTGCACCGGCGTGGGCCGGCAAGGTCGCCATCGAGGCCGTGGACCGTGCCATGCGTGGCGAGGGCTCTCCGTCGCCGATCTGGGAAGGCGAGGACGGCGTCATCGCCTGGATGTTGGGCGGGCCGGAGCGCCTGTACCAGGTGCCGCTGCCCGTGCCGGGCGAGCCCAAGCGCGCCATCCTGGACACCTATACCAAGGAGCACTCTGCGGAGTACCAGAGCCAGGCGCCCATCGACCTGGCCCGCCGGATGCGGGATCGCATCGGCGATCTGGAGCAGATCGCCTCGGTGGTGCTGTACACCAGCCATCACACCCATGTGGTGATCGGCACCGGCTCCAGGCGATCCGCAGAAGTTCGATCCGGGCGCCTCCCGCGAGACGCTGGACCACTCGGTGATGTACATCTTCGCGGTCGCCCTGCAGGACGGTGCCTGGCACCACGAAAGGTCCTATGCACCCGAGCGTGCGCATCGCCCCGACACCATCGAGCTGTGGAGCAAGATCTCCACCGTCGAAGACCCCGAGTGGACCCGGCGCTATCACAGCACCGATCCGGCCGAGAAGGCGTTCGGAGCCAAGGCCGTCATCGACACTCAAGAGCGGTGAAACCATCGTCGACGAACTGGCCGTGGCCGACGCACACCCGCTCGGTGCGCGCCCGTTCGCACGTTCGCAGTATGTCGGAAAGTTCACCGAACTCGCCGACGGCGTGGTGGAAACCGAAGAGCAACAGCGCTTTCTGAGTACCGTCGACACAGTCGCCGGCATCAAGCCCGGCGGACTCAGCGCGCTCAACATCCGGGTCGATCCGCGCGTGCTGGACAAGGCTCCCCACGACTCCTTCTGGGATCTCTTCAGATGACGGGCCTCCTGGGTTCGGCCATCTCGGCGGCCGACAAGCGGGCGAAGTTCCGGGCCGCCCTGAGGTCCGGTCGTCTGCAACGCTTTCCGGGAGCCTCTTCACCGCTGGTCGCCAAGCTGGTCGCCGAGATCGGTTTCGACGGGGTGTACGTCTCGGGTGCGGTGCTCTCGGCCGACCTCGCACTGCCCGATATCGGGCTGACGACGCTGACCGAGGTCACCGGCCGGGGTGCGCAGATCGCCGCGGCATCGGATCTGCCGACGCTGATCGACGCCGACACCGGATTCGGTGAGCCGATGAGCGCGGCCCGCACGGTGACCCTGCTCGAAGACGCCGGACTGGCCGGCCTGCACCTCGAGGATCAGGTGAATCCCAAGCGCTGCGGCCATCTGGACGGCAAAGCCGTGGTCGAGACTTCCGAGATGGTCAAGAGGCTGCGGGCGGCCGTTGCGGCCCGCCGGGACCCTGACTTCATCATCTGCGCACGTACCGATGCCGCGGGTATTGAGGGGATCCCCGCCGCCATCGATAGGGCCAAGGCCTATGCCGATGCGGGTGCCGACCTCATCTCCACCGAAGCGTTGCCCACTCCAGCAGATTTCGGGCAGTTCCGCGATGCGGGTGGACACCCCGCTGCTGGCCAATATGACCGAGTTCGGCAAGTCGGAGTTGCTCACCGCTAGGCCAACTGTCCGATATCGGCTACAACGTCGTCATCTATCCGGTGACCACGCTGCGACTGGCGATGCACGCCGTCGAGCTCGGCCTGCATGAGATCGCGTCAGCGGGAACACAAGCCGGGCTGCTCGACCAGATGCAACATCGCAGCAGGCTCTACGAACTGCTGCGTTACGCCGAATACAACGAATTCGATTCAGACATCTTCAACTTCGGCATTCAGGGAGCAACGACATGACCAGCGCCATTGAAGGCACGCCGAAGATCTACAAGGGTCTGGCCGGAGTGGTCGTGGACACCACCGCGATCTCCAAGGTGGTCCCCGAGACCAACACGCTCACCTACCGCGGCTACCCGGTGCAGGATCTGGCCGCGCGCTGCAGCTTCGAGCAGGTCGCCTACCTGCTGTGGCACGGTGAGCTGCCCAGTGATCAGGAACTCGCCCTGTTCAACCAGCGTGAACGCTCCTCGCGGCGGCTGAACCGGTCGCTGCTGGCGCTGCTGACCAAGCTGCCCGAGAACTGCCATCCGATGGATGTGGTGCGCACCGCCATCAGCTATCTGGGCGCCGAGGACCCCGACGAGGACGACAGCTCGGCACCGGCGAATTACGCCAAGGCACTGCGGATGTTCGCCGTATTGCCCACCATCGTGGCCGCCGATATGCGTCGCCGGCGCGGACTCGATCCGATCACACCGCACAGTCATCTGGGGTACTCGGAGAACTTCCTGGCCATGTGCTTCGGCGAGGTTCCTGACCCCGTCGTCGTCGAGGCCTTCGAGCAGTCGATGGTGCTCTATGCCGAGCACAGCTTCAACGCCTCCACCTTCGCCGCCCGCGTGGTGACCTCGACCCAATCCGATATCTACAGTGCGGTGACCGCCGCGATCGGCGCGCTGAAGGGTTCACTGCACGGCGGTGCGAACGAGGCCGTCATGCACGACATGATGGAGATCGGGCGCGCCGACAATGCGTCGGCCTGGTTGCACGACAAGCTTTCCCGCAAGGAGAAGGTGATGGGCTTCGGCCACCGCGTCTACCGCAGTGGTGACTCCCGGGTGCCCACCATGAAGTCCGCCCTGGAATCCGTCGCGGCGGCCAAGGGTGAGCGTCGGTGGCTGGACATCTACGAGGTGCTGGAGAAGGACATGGCGGCGGCGACCGGCATTCGGCCCAATCTGGACTTTCCGACCGGGCCGGCCTATCACCTGATGGGATTCGACATCCCCAGCTTCACACCGATATTCGTGATGAGCCGGATCACTGGATGGACCGCGCACATCATCGAACAGGCCGCCTCCAACGCGCTGATCCGGCCGTTGAGCGACTACAGCGGACATCCGCAGCGCGCGTTGACGTGATCTCCAAGTGCTTGGTGGCCAACCGCGGCGAGATCGCGGTGCGCGCATTCCGGGCGGCCTATGAAATGAGTATCTCGACGGTGGCGGTGTTTCCGTTCGAGGACCGCATTCGTTGCGCGGCTCAAGGCCGGCGAGTCCTATCAGATCGGTGATGAGGGTCATCCGGTGCGGGCGTATCTGTCGGTGCCGAGATCATCCGGGTGGCCAAGCATGCGGGTGCGGATGCGGTGTATCCGGGTTATGGGTTCTTTCGGAGAACCGGAATTGGCGTGGCGTGTGCGGCCGGGGCATCATTCGTGGGTGGGGTCGGATGTGTTGGAGCTGACCGGCAACAAGGCCCGCGCGATCGCGGCGGCGGGGAGGCCGGTTGCCGGTGCTGGCGTCCTCGGAGCCGTCGGCCTCGGTGGATGAGCTGGTGTCGGTGGCCGAAAATTCTGCGGAGATGGCTTATCGTTGTTGTAAGGCGGTGGTGGTGGGGGGCGGGGGATGCGCCGGGTCGCGGAGGCATCGGGTCTGGCGGAGGCGATCGAGGCGGCCAGCGTGAGGCGGGTCGGCGTTCGGTGACGGACGCGTCTATCTGGGCAGGCGGTCAAACGCCATATCGAGGTGCAGATTCGGCCGACGGTGTGTGTGATCCATTGTTGAGCGCGTTGCAGCCTGCAGCCCGCCACAGAAGGTCATCGAGCTCGCGCCGGCGCCGAATCTAGACCCGGCGGTGCGGGAGAAGGTCTGCGGGGACGCGGTGGCGCTGGCTGGCAGGCCTGGCGGGCCGTGAGTTCTTGCTCGATGAGCGTGGTCATCATTGTTCATGGTGCAATGCGCAAGGTGAGCACACGGTGTCCGAGGGGATCACCGATGGGATCTGGTGTCCTCGCAGTTGCGGATCGCGGCGGGGAGACCCTGGCGATCTGGGGTGAGAGGAGTGATAGATGGGGTGGGCGTGAGTGGGATGCCGGAGGGTGCAGCGGTTTGCCGGACGGGGGATGGGCTGGTGGGGGTGGTGGGGTATGCGGACGGCGGCACCCATTTGGGTGCGGGGCTGCGCGCTGAGCTGGGCTGCCAGTTGGAGAGGGAAGGGTGCGTCGCCTGGCGGGCGCGGGGCATGTGGGTTGGGTGTGGCGTCACCACCAACATCCGTGCGGCGGTGACGACGACCCGGATTTGGGCGGTAGGTCACCACCTGTATGACGGCGCCGAGTACGGAGGGCCGGCCGAGGGCACCAGAATGGACTACCGGAGTAAGTGAAGGGAGGCCGGAAGGTGAGGTGAGAAGCTCCCCGGTGGACACAGGGGGGAGGCAGCGTGGACGAACTGGGAGGTGGGGTGAAGGGTCTGGCTGGGGGTCACCGATACCACGCCGGGGCGCACCAGTCGTGCTGGCGACTGGGTGCGGTCGGGGTCTGCTGGGTGGCCCCCAATGGGGTTGAGAGTTGTGTGGTGGGTGCTGGGGTGGCGCGACTACGATGTGGGCTGCGCTTGAAGGAAGATGTGGGGGCGGCGTTGGGGAGGCGTGAGCGAGAGCGGGGCCGCTGTGGGTAAAGAGGGGGGGGGGGGCGGGAGGGGCGCGGGACAGGGGGAGGGGCGGGGAGGGGGGGGGGGGGGGAGGGGGCCGCAGGGGGGGGGGGGGAGGAGGAAGCGGCGGGGGGGGGGCGCGGGGGGGGGGGGGGGGGGGGGGGGGGGGGGGGGCGGGGGGATCGTCGCCGGACCGCGCCAGAGTTCGACGCCGGATGGACGGCCGCGGTGTGTGAGAGCTGTGGGGCGTTGGAAGGTGGGGGGGGGTGGTTGGGGGGTGGGGGGGGGGGGGGTGGGGTGGGGGGGGGGGGCGGGGGGGGGGGTGGGGGGTGGGTAAGGTGTGGTGTGGGGTGTGGGGGGGCGGGGGGGGTGGGTGGTGGGGGGGGGGGCGGCGTGGGCGGCGGCGGCGTGGGGAGAGGGGGGGGGCAGGCGGGTGTGGGGGCGCGTGGTGGGGGGGGCGGGGGGGGGGGGGGGGGGGGGGGGGCGGGGGGGGGGGGGCGGGATGACAAGAATAGTGCAGGGAGCCCGATCCGCCGATCCGGCGTTTGCCGCCGCCCTCACCTGCTCGGCGCGCACCAATTCGGCGGCGTGCACCAAGTTTCGCAGCGATGCCGTCTTCCTCATCGGTTTTACGGGTTTTCAGACCGCAGTCGGGATTGACCCACAACCGCTCGGCCGGAACGGCCCGCAGCGCGGCTCGCAACGACTCCGCCATCTCATCGGTGCCGGGGATCCGGGGGGAGTGGATGTCGTAGACACCCGGACCCACGCTGCTGGAGAACCCGATCGCATTGAGATCGTCGAGTACCTCCATGTGTGAGCGGGCCGCCTCGATGGAGGTGACATCGGCATCCAGGTCGGCGATGGCGCCGATGACCTCACCGAACTCCGAATAGCAGAGGTGCGTGTGGATCTGGGTGCTGTCGTCGACACCGGAGGTGGACAGTCGGAACGCACCGACCGCCCACTCCAGATAGGCCTGCTTCTCCTCGGACCGCAGCGGTAGCAGCTCACGCAGCGCCGGCTCGTCGACCTGGATGATCGCGATCCCCGCAGACTGTAGATCGACGGTCTCATCGCGGATCGCCAACGCGATCTGATTCGCGGTGTCCGACAACGGCTGATCATCGCGCACGAACGACCACGCCAGGATGGTGACGGGACCGGTCAGCATGCCCTTCATCGGCTTGGTGGTGAGCGACTGGGCGTAGGTGGCCCAGTCGACTGTCATCGGCCTGGGGCGCGCGACATCGCCGTACAGGATCGGCGGACGCACACACCGTGTGCCGTAGGACTGCACCCAACCGTTCTGGGTGGCGAAGAAGCCGTCCAGTTGCTCGGCGAAGTACTGCACCATGTCGTTGCGCTCGGGTTCGCCGTGCACCAGCACGTCCAGTCCGATCTCCTCCTGCAACCGGACCACTTCGGCGATCTCGGTCTTCATCCGCTCTGTGTATTCTGCCTGATCGATCTCACCGGACCGTAAAGCCGCACGCGCCTTGCGGATCTCGGTGGTCTGCGGGTAGGAACCGATGGTGGTGGTAGCCAGCGTCGGAAGGTTCAACCGCTCATCCTGGCTGCGGCGCCGGTCTGCGGCCGGGCCACGTGTGGTGCCGGACACCGATACGGTATCCAACCGCGCACGGACCGTCGCGTTGTGCAGCCGGGGATCGGTTTTCCGCGACGCCGCGGCCCGGGTCGAATCGGCGATGACGTCGGCCACCGCATCCCGGCCGTCCCGCAGCGCAGTGGCCAGCGTCGCGACCTCGGTCACCTTCTCCGCGCCGAACGCGAGCCAACTACGCAGTGCCGCATCGAGTTCGGTTTCCGGTTCCAGCGAGTACGGTACGTGCAGCGTCGAGCACGAGGTCGATACCGCAACCGCACGAGCCGAGCCCCGCAGGGCGGTCAGCCGACCCAGTGCGGCCTCCAGGTCGGTCGCCCAGATGTTGCGGCCGTCCACGATTCCCGCGACGAGCAGCTTGTCCGCGAGGTCGGGCACCGAAGCCACGGGCTGGTCGCCACCGCCCACCAGATCGACACCGATGGCCTCTACCGGTGTGCGGGCCAGCGCAGGTAGTGCGTTGTCGAGCGCGCCGAAGTAGGTGGCCACGAAGATCGCCGGACGCTGTTCTGCGGCAGCGAGATGCTGATACACCCGCTCGGCCAGAACTGCGGGATCCTCGACGATATCGGTCACCAGCACCGGCTCATCGATCTGAACCCACTGTGCGCCCGCCGCAGCCAGCTGCGCCAGCAGATCCCGGTACAGCGGCAGCAATTCGTCGATGCGCTCGATCGGCGCGCCCGCACCGTCGACCGCCTTGGACAGCGCCAGGAAGGTGATCGGTCCGATGATGACCGGGCGCGGGGCAGGCACCGACTGCGCAAGGCCTCTTTGAGGTCGTCGAGTACCTTGGCCGGATTCAGCGAGAAGGTCGTCGACGCGGCAATCTCGGGAACGATGTAGTGGTAGTTGGTGTCGAACCACTTGGTCATCTCCAGCGGCGCGATATCGGCCCGTCCTCGGTGCCGCCTCGCGCGGCGGCGAAGTAACGGTCCAGGTTATCGGGGATACGGCCGACCCGCGGCGGCAGCTCCCGAGCAGGACCGGCGGGTCCAATACCTGGTCGTAGTAGGGAGAACGTGTTGACCGGGATGGAGTCCAGGCCCGGCGGCGGCCCGCGATTCCGCAGGCGGCCCTGCGCAGGTCGAGGCGGTGGATTCCAGCGTGGCGCGATCGATCCGGCCGGACCAGTAGCCCTCGGTGGCGCGTTTGAGCTCCCGGTTGGGGCCGACTCGCGGCGACCCCAGAGTGGTGGCGGTGAATGGCGGGGCAGATTGTGGTGACACGCGAAGTCCTTCCACAACGATGGAAAGCTCTACCGCCCATTGGGACGTGCGACCGAAGTGATGATACCGCCGTCGGACTATTGCGCGCACCTACCACCGGCCATACGCCCAGTCCGCGAGGCGATGCGCCGCCGGGCGCGGCGCGCCCAGCACAGTTGGCAGGTCTTCGGACTCACAGGCGCACACCATCGGTGTTCCTACTGGCCGTCGCTTCCCGGCACGTGCGCTGAGCACCAGTAGCCTGTGACGGCGGTCGTTCCTGCTTACCGCTGCGGGACAGTCCCGGATTTTCACCGGGTTCCCTCTTGCGATGCCAGGACGCGCAGAACGCACCGCCTTCACGGAACACGAACTCCCAAAACCAGCTGCACGGCACCGATTTTACGCACGTCGCAGGAGACCGGTGAGGGCAGCGTGCACAGGAATCGATGACGCGCTCAGGGCCCATCGATCGATGCTGCGTACTCCGAGGAGCTGGATTCGACTTGGTGGTCTTGTCGGCACCGCCGCTGTCACCGGAGTTCCTGAAGATGAGAGCCGCCCCCGGTCAGCTTCTTGACGGTGCGGCCGACGTTGTCGCGGAAGTCCTTGAAGCCCTGCCGAATACAGGCAGCCGGGTCCTTCTTCGCGGGCTTGGTGGCGGCCTTGTCGGTGTCCGCCTCGTCAGGACCCGCTCGCCTCGGATTCGGCTGCGTTATCGGCCGCGTCCCCAGCGGCCAGCTTCGCCACGGTGACCGGGATGGTCGGCGGATCGGTCACCGAGGTAGGGTCGACGACCTCGGCAGGTCCAAGGTCTCGACAGGCCCCGGTGGTGTCGGCGACCTGGGTCTCCTCGATGGTCTCGACGGCAGGCACAATGGCGGCCTCCGCAGGGGCCTCCGGGACGGCGTCCACAACCGGGGCCTTCTCGGTGCTCGTCGTGGAGCGCGCGGGTGGTCTAGAGCACGATCGGTGGCGCCCGGTGGACCAGGCTGATCAAGTTCGCGCCGGCCGTCGGGGACGGTCGTGGCGGTGACGATATCGCCAGGGGTCTTGATATCGCGGACCCGAGGCGGCCTGGCCCCGCGGGGTGAAGCAGGCCCAGGCGCCGAGATGTACTGCCCTTCCCTGCCGGGCAAGGGATCGGGCCGAGGTCGCCGTAGCCGCCGAAGAGCAGGCGGTCGATCACAGGGAACGGCGCCTTCACGATCGCCTTGGATGAACGGCTCGATGCGCCAGGTGGTCATCGAGTAGAAGATCTCGGAGTGAGCCCGGCCGGCGCCGCCGATGGCGCTCAGCAGCGGCCCGACGAGACGGATGAAGGCGGTTTGGACGAGGTCGGGGATCTGGCGAATCTGATCGCCGAGCACCGGGAAGTTGCGGGCCACGGCCTCCGCGACCGGGATCGCTGAGGGGTCCGATGAGCAGAGGCGAGATCGGCGCGAAGACAATGCTGGCGACCATGGCGTGTTCCAGTGGGTCAGGTCGGCGTCGGGACACTGCTCCTCGACGGTCCACCAGATGTCGGGGACCCTTCGCACCAGGCCGTCGATGCTCTGTTCGACCGCGGCGCGGGCGCCGTTGCCGATGAGTTGCAGGTCCTGGAACAGCCCGGCCTACAGCACATCGGTGGTGACGACGCGCGGCGTGTCGGCGACGGCACGAATCTCCGGTGTCACGGTCACGGTGCTCAGCGCGATGGCGCCGGCACCGGCAAGAACAACGCCCGTGGTGAGGGTCTGTCGAAACACCTTGTTGGCCATGCCTTTAGTGACTCCTGCGTCGATTGCGATAGTTTGGCCGTCGCAAACGCTAGCCGAGCTCACGGTGAAATGGCGGGCTCCCTTTTCGCCTCCGTGGAGTTCGCTGTTCGCGCGGCTGCGAGCGAAACCTGTGTGACCTCGTTTATGGTTCGGCTGTGCCTGATTTTGATCGACGCAGTGCCCTGTTGATGCTGGGACTCGGTGCGGCGGCCGCCGCATTGCCGTCCCCGACGGCCCATGCCGAGCCGGTGCCCGGGGATGTGCCTCCCGGACCGGTTCCCGGTCCCGGAGTTCCGGTCCCTGAGGCGGCGGCACCGGTAATGCTGTTCCAGGACGAATTCAACGGCCCCGCGGGTTCGCCCCCCGACCTGGCCGCTTGGTTCATCGTTCCGCAGCGGGAAACCATTCGGAACCCGGTCGAATGGGACAAGCCCTACAACATGGGCCGGTAGGTTACCGACCAGGAACACCGTTTTCCAGGACGGCAACGGCAACCTCGTCATCCGCGCCACCCAGCGGTGAGGGTGCGAACATCCAGGAGAAGTACGCCAGCGCCAAGATCATCGGCAACTGGCGCGGAGCCATCGGCACCACGTGGGAAGCCCGCATCAAACTCAACTGCCTGACCGATGGCGCCTGGCCGGCCTTCGGCTGCTGAACGACGATCCGGTCCGCGGCGGTGAGATCGACCTGGTGGAGTGGTACGGAAACCGTGACTGGCCGTCCGGCACCACCGTGCACGCGAAGCCCGACGGCACCATGATGGCCACCGACCAGCATCCCGTCGACGGCGCGTGGCATACCTGGCGCATGACGTGGCAGCCGACCGGTCTGTACTTCTGGAAGGACTACCAGCCGGGACATGGAGCCCTACTTCACGGTGCCGCCACGAACTCACTGGATCCGTGGCCGTTCAACGATCCCGGATACACCATGGCGCCGATCTTCAACATTGCGGTCGGTGGATCCGGCGGGCGCGAACCCGCCGGCGGTACTTACCCGGCCGAGATGCTGGTCGACTGGATCCGGGTGTTCTGACCCGGTTACTTCGCCCCACTGGACGCCCCGGTACTCGGTCTCGGTGGTCTCTTGCTCGGTAACCTCGGCGACGTCAGCCTGAACGACGTCTGGCTCCACCCGCCCGGGCTGCCGAAAAATGGCCAATGACGTGGTGAAACGGCCGAAGATCGATCACTTCGGCCCTGCTTCGATCGCAATCACTTGGCGGACCACATGCGCCAGCCGGGGCAGCCGGATGACTTGCCCGGCTGATGGGTCGTGTCATTCGCCCGAACTGCTGGACGAGCCGTCGCGCTAGAACTGCTGGACAAGCTGCCGCTCTTGGAAGCCGATCCGGACGCGGTGCCCGCGGTGGTGGAACCAGCTGTTGCCGAATCACTTTCGGTGCTATCCGACTCGGTGTCGGCCGTCTCGGTGGTGTCGGACTCTTCGGCGTCGGTCCCATCAGCCGCGGTCGGCTCCGATGTCTCCGACTCCGCGGTGCCCGATGCCGATGCGGGTTCCGCCTGAGTGGCTTCCACCAGCGCTGCGCGAGGCGAGTCCGTCCGCTCCAGCGCGGAATCCGTTGTGGCCGTGCGCTCCCCGATCTCGGCTTCAGCGCCGGTATCGGAGACTTCCGCTGCCCCGGTGGCGGTCTCCGTCAGGTCGGTCTGCCGGGCCGATACGTCCTCGGGTTCGGCGGCGGTCCGCGTCGACAGCGCCGTCGTGGTGGGCGCGGTGTTGGTGGTCTGGCCTCGCGCGAGCGGAGTGTGGAAAATTTAATTTTGTTAAATTTATTGGAGAGATGGGGATGTTTCATGCGGTGAGGGGGGAAAGAGAAAATAGTGAGGGGGGTGTGGAAAATTCGATAAAAGGTTGCCGACCTTAAATTTGGGTGCGGATTTCGGTTGTTAATGTTAGGGGGGAGGGCCTCTTGAGGCTTCGGAAAAAGGGTGCTCTCCTGCAGCGAAGGGGCGGGGGGTCTTAAGGGCGGGGCCCGGCCGGCGGGGGTTGTTTCCGGTGAGCTATATGTGGGTGGGCCGGCCCGCCCCTGCCCCAGGTCCTGGAGAACATCGGGAAAGGCCGCCTGGTGTGGGGCCCCTCGGGGGCTCCGTTCGTGGGGGGCACGGTGTGATGTGGGGGGTCGCGGGGGGGTGCGCGCCTGCGCGGGTGGTGTGTGGTGGCGCGGGCGGGGAGTAGCATGCGGGGCGGGAGGCCGGATAACGACAGAGGCCGTGCGGATGGAAGGAGCGGCCGGGCCAAGACCTGGTGATTGAGTGGAGGGAAATGACGGTGTGTATGTGGGGGCGTGGTGCCGGGAGGATATAGGGGTGCAAGTGAGGATGCCTTTTATCTTGGTTGTTTTTGTGCAGGGTACAGAGAGGAGATCCGAATGGTGGGAATATGTTTGGTGGGGCATCGGTGATGGGGCGGAGAGGGGTATGGTAGGGTTCGGGGGGGGTGCGTCGGGCGGCGGGTGAGTGGAGGGCATGGTTGGCGGGTGATGTAGGGCGGGGGCCGCGGGGGTGTCGAGCTGGGGGTGGGATAGTGGGTAGAGTGGGGGTGATGGAGCACGGTATCAAGACCCCGAGAGGGGAAGGCGGCCGAATTGGTGATAGAGGAGATGGTACCGGCGAAGGGGTCAAGCATCAAGGGAGGTCCACGCGGTGCCGGTGTTTGATCATCCCCGATCCAGGGCATTCAAATGCGGCAATGGTGGCCCGTTGAACAGTTGCTGGCCCGTTGAACTCCTTGAGAGGCAGATGTGACCACCGCGTACCCATATGAACCCGATTCCCGTCTGCTCGGCACCGTCACGGACGGCGTCTACGCGCCGCGCGAGGATTCGAAGCTGCTCATCGACGTCATGGACAAGACTGCGCTTGCGCTCGGCGCCAAGGTCGCCGACCTGTGTACCGGCAGTGGCGTGGTCGCCATCAACGCCGCCGCGCAGGGCGCGGCGCGGAGTCGCGGCCTTCGACATCTGCCCGAAGGCCGTGCGCTGTGCCCGGACCAATGCCCAGATGCATGGGGCCGCCGTCGAGGTTCACCTCGGTTCATGGGCTCGCGCGGCCGAGTTCGGACCGTATGACCTGGTCGTCAGCAACCCCCCGTACGTCCCGCATGATCCCGACGCCGCATCACTGCCGCCGAGCCTGGGACCCGCGCGTGCCTGGGATGCCGGCTCCGACGGACGACTGATTCTCGACCCGCTCTGCGAAGCAGCGCCCGGCCTGTTGGCCCCCGGCGGCAGCCTGCTGCTGGTGCAATCGGAGTTCGCCAACCCGCGCAAGACGCTGGAATCGCTGTCCGCGGGCGGACTGGACGCCGATATCGTTGCTTGGGAATGGATTCCGTTCGGCCCGGTGCTGCACTCGCGCGCGCAGTGGCTGGAGGACACCGGACTGCTGCAGCCGGGTCGCCGCGAGGAGGAACTCCTGGTGATCCGAGCCGACAAACCATGACCGGCCACGAGCGCCGGACGGTGCGCGTGGTGCGTCGAGGCCCGGTGATGGTGGAGGGCCCGGTCAGCATCGAGATGCCCGACGGCACCTGCGTGGAGTCCGATCGCTTCATGGTGGCGATCTGTGCGTGCGGGCGCAGCAAGAGCTTCCCGTTGTGCGATACCAGCCATCGACGCCAGGCCCGCCGCAGCAAGGACGCGAAGGCGGATCGCGCCACGACGCAATCGGCGTGACGAAGCCGGCTCAGTCGCGGGTGTCGATCACCCGTTGAGCGACGTCGACCAGCTTGGTGTTGCTGTCCTGCGATATCTGGCGGAGCATCTCAAAGGCCTGCACATCGTCTACCTTGTAGCGCTCCATGACGATTCCTTTGGCCTGCCCGATGCGGTCACGGGTGGACAGCGCGGCTTCGAGTTGCTGACCTTCCTGGCTGGCAAGGATTGCCGCGGCCGCGTGCGCAGCGAGGATGGCACCGATGGTCTCGGCCTCTCCACGCCAGACGTTCGGCTGGAATCCGAACAGATTCAGCGCGCCCGCGGTGCGGTCGGAGGTATAGAGCTTGAATGACAAGCCGCTGAGGACGCCGATCTCCACGCATGCCGGCGCGTACTGGGGCCAGCGCGTCTCTTCGCGGAAATCATCGGTGCGCACGATCAGGTCGCCCAGCGCCGCCTGCACACAGGGGCCCTCGTCGAACTGCATCTGAAGGCGGTGCAGTTCATTGGTCAAGCTCGCGTCTTTCGGCACCGTCTCGAAGGTGTGTTCCTTGCCGATGAGCAGAACCCCCGCGGTGTCGACCCCGGGAATGAGTTCCAAGGCCGCGGAGGCAACCCCGGCGAGCACTTCGTTGAGGTTGCGTGGGCCGGCAAGGGTGCGAGCCAACTCGGCCATCCTCGCGGCCAAGTCCCGCTTCTCCAAGAACGTCATGACGGCATTCTGCCCTTTTCTCGAACCTCGGTACAAAGAGCCGCGCACGGGCTCGGCTTCGCGGCGCCCGCTATCTCCTGCTGAGCCGCCCGGTGTTCCCGCTGGGCAGTTCGGTTTATGGACTGCGACGTCGTTAGGGTGGTCTTAGTTGCTGAAGCCGTGCGCGCTGCCCACAATGATGAGTTGTGACTCTGGTTGACAATGATCCCACTGGCGAGCGGCGGCGGTTCTACGACGCCCTGCAACGCGCCGCAGTTTTCCAGCAGCGGGGTGAGACCGACGTCGAACAGGCTCTGCGCGAGCTGAACGAAGCGACAGTGGCATCGATCCCCGGTGCCCGATACGCCGGTATCACCCTCGTCGACGAGCACGGCCAGGTCACTTCGGTGGGCGCAACGCATGATTTCGCAAGGATGCTCGATGACCTGCAGGGCGAGCTCCGTGAAGGGCCATGCCTGTCGGCCGCGTGGGAGAACCACACCATGCTGATCGACGACCTGGAAGCCGAGCAGCGCTGGCCGTCGTACTGCAGGGAGGTCACCAAACGAACCCCGGTTCGGTCGGTGTTGTCGGTGCAGCTCGACACGCCTTCCGCTGGAATCGCCGCGCTGAACTTCCAGGCAGAAGCCGCCGGATCGTTCGACGAGGACGCAGCCGAGCTGGCCCGGGTCTTTGCGGCCCATACGACGCTGGCGTGGAACTCGTTGCATCGGGAAAGACAGTTCCAGACAGCCCTGGGCAGCCGTGACCTGATCGGACAGGCCAAAGGCATGCTGATGGAACGGTTCAATATCGATGGCGTCGCAGCGTTCGACGCACTACGGCATCTGTCTCAGGACATGAACGTCAAACTGATCGATGTGGCCCAGAAGGATCGTCTCGGCCGGTCCAGACCGCGCTTAGCGCCGGTATTGTGCGCCCCTTGTCGCTGCAGGGGTTCTCGATGAGCGTCAGTCGGCAGACAGGGCGGTAAGCGCCTCGTCGAGGGTGGGGAAGATGTCGATGATGTCGGCAATCCCGATCAGTTTGAGCGGCCGGCTGGTGGCAGGCCCGTCGGCCACCAGAACAAACCGTGTCGCCGGCGTCAGATCCGAATGCGCCGTCACCAGCACCCCCATCCCGGATGATCCCAAGAAGTCCACGTCGCCGAGGTCGACGACCACGGCAGCGGGGGATGTTGCGGCCGTCGCCTTGATCCGGGTTTCGAGGTCCGGGGCGGAGAGCACATCGAGTGTGCCGGAAACTGCCAATACGGTGATGTGGCCGATCGTGCGGTCCTCGATGGTGCAGCCGACGGCCACCTTGGGGTTACCGACGACCGATTCTGGTTCGCCCGCCATCGTCACCTCCGATATCCATGCTCGCCCGACCCGATAATTGACCGAATACTAGCGGTGGTCGGGGCGTGCGGCGCTACCGGTGGCACTGGAAGGTCAAACGACGCAAGCGTATCCAGGCAACGAAGTGTCTGGATCAGTCAACTGGGCGGCGCAAGGAGGACTTGTCCTCGGCCCAGCACCGCATCATGTGGTCCGCGAGCAGGTCCTCGACGAGGGCGTGCGCCCGAATTCCGAACACCGCATCTCGATCGAGATGCGGTTCGCGGGCAACCATATCGCCCACGACGTCGGTGCGCACCACCTGCTCGTGCACCGCGTCGGCCTCGACGTGTTCGGCGTAGAAGCCGATGCAGGGCTGCGGGGCGTTCATCCGGCGCAGCGCGTCCACCAGCCGCTGGGAGCCGGGAGGTGAGGTGATTTCCGTGGAGGCGAAGTGTCCGACTGCGGCTCCGCGCAGCCTGCGGTGCAGCCCGAACAGCGACATCAGGTTCACCGCCGCCAGCGCCTCGGCGGGGACGTGATCGATGTAGCCGAGGTAGCGCGAGTCCAGTTCGGCGGCGTCCAGCAGGTCGGCGAACAGTTGCTGGTGCAGGCGTGCGCCGCGACCGGCGCCGAACTCGTCGAACTCGACCGCGACAAACGCGGCCTTGGCCTGCCCGATCAACCGCGGGATCGCCCACGCGTGCGGATCGCCCTCCTTGAGGTGATAGAGCGAGCGGTGCACGAAGTACTCTCGCATCTGCGACCAGGTGCCCGAGTCGCGCAGGTGATAGGACAGGCCCTCACCATCGGCCGGTTCGATCGAAAGCCGCCGCATCTCGGCCGCCGCGGTCTCGTCGGCACCTATTTCGCCGACCCGGTCGCGGACTTCGTCGAGGAATGAGGTCTCCAGTCGTCCGCGCAGGTGCAGCAGACCGGCATTCCACTCCCAGCCCGGGTCCACCTTCTCGAAACCCCGGTAGTGCAGCTCATAGCAGATATACAGCGCCAGTTGAAGATCCAGCCCGAACGGATCGGCGTCGCTGATGGATGCCTCGACCTGGGTGAGCCGGTTCACGGGAACGCGCTCGGCAAGAAGTTCGGTCACCACCTGGGACAGCGGACCACGCGGGTCGGGCAGTCGGGGTTCGACGCTGATGGAGGCAAGAGTCACGCGGTGTCGTATACCCGCACCCACCGAGCGGAAACGTTCAGTCGCCGGGCCATTCACCCGTCCAACGCGCGAAAGCCTTTGCACCCTGCCGGTCGATCACCGTCTTCACGACGGAGAAGATCAGTCCCTGAAGCGCGGCGGCGAGCACTACTTCCCGGAAGGAATAGTCGCGAGCCAGCGGCGTCGGCGGGTCGGGATGTTCGCCGTCTGAGGCGCGTTTCCAGATCTGCTTGAAGATCGCGCCGGCGACCAGCCCGCCGGCCAGCGAACTGGCAAGGCCGACAGGGCGATACATCAACTTGGCCGTCAGGGTCGGCTTGTCGGTGGTCATCGAGTCTCTCCCTCAGCATGGCGGCACCACAGTTGGACGCCCAGCAGAGTTGCGGCGGCTGTTGGTGCAGACACCGTGTTCATTACCGCGCGATGCGGCGGCCAAACCTGTTCCGAAGGGCAGCGTGTGAAGCCGTGCTGGTGCCCCACACCCGCACCTACCACGGCAGCTCCGGCGCAACGTATGTGGAGCACCACCCCCGCGGTCGGTATCGAGGTGTGATCACGGCGTGTCGGGGAGCGCGGCCTCGGTGGCCAGCCGGGCGTACTCGCGCATCAGCCGCAACGCCGTCCGGCGATCCATGGCCGGGTCGCGGGCCACGATGCGATAGCCGAGATAGTCCTCCATCGACATCAATGTCATGGCGATATCGCGGGCGGGGGAGTTCAGCCGGAATGCGCCGGCCTCCGCACCCGCGGTGAGCAGGTCGGTGTAGAGGTCGACCTGGCGGTGATAGATGGCCTGCACGTCGCGGCGCTGATCGAGTTCGAAACCGGCGGCCAGTACCGCGCGCCAGATGGCGCGCCATTCGGCGTCCTCGGGACCGGACGGGAGTCCGGCCGCCATGGTCAATGCCAGCTGGATGGCCGGATCGGCGGTTCGGGCGCTGATCTGCAGGCGCTCGTCATAGAAGCGGACATCGGATCGCAGTGCCAGCTCGGACAGCAGCTCGGTCATGTCCTTGAAGTAGTACCGCAGCGCATTGGTGGTCAGGCCGAGCTCGGCGGCCACGTCGGCGAGCTTGAGCGAGGCCAGGTCGTGGCGCTCGATGACGGCGATGGCGGCATCCAGGATCTCGCCACGTCGCTCTTCTTGCCGGTTCGGTCGCGCCATCGTCCCTATTTTGCCGTTCCTGTTGCGCGGAGGCCCACGCGGGCGCATAGTTCTTTTCCAATTAGGAAAATAACTCCTGAACGAAAAGAAACCAATGCGTGCCAGAGATCTCGGCGTGGTCATCGGGGAACACCCCACCGGACCCCACAACGCCATCACCGACGTGCCAGGTGTGCGGGTCGGCCACACCACGCTGCAGGGCGACGGCATCAACACCGGCGTGACCGTCGTCGTCCCGCACGACGACATCTGGACCGAGCCCCTGTTCGCCGGGTCGCATGTCCTCAACGGCAGCGGTGAGCTGACCGGCCTGGAGTGGATCCGCGAATCCGGAGAGCTCACCACCGCGATCGGGCTCACCAACACCCACAGTGTCGGCGTGGTACGCGACAGCCTGGTGGCCGAACAGGTGCGCGTGCGCGGTGACGGGGTCTACTGGTCGCTACCGGTGGTGGGGGAGACCTACGACGGATTCCTCAACGACATCAACGGTTTTCACGTCCGCCCCGAACACGTCCGCGCGGCACTTGCGTCTGCCACCGACGGTGCCGTCGCCGAGGGCAATGTCGGCGGTGGCACCGGGATGATCTGCCACCAGTTCAAGGGCGGTATCGGGACCGCCTCGCGGGTGCACGGTCACACCGTCGGTGTGCTGGTACAGGCCAACCACGGTCGCCGCGAACGGCTTCGGATCAACGGGACAGCGGTCACGCAGCCGAGCGTCCCGCTGCCGGCCTACCCGCCCGGGTATGCGCCGGGATCGGGGTCGATCATCGTCATCGTCGCCACCGATGCGCCGCTGCTGCCGCACCAGTGCCGGCGACTGGCCCAGCGCGCGGCGCTGGCCGTCGGCCGACTCGGCGGCACCGGCGAACAGTACAGCGGTGATCTGATGCTCGCGTTCGCCACCGGCAACCGCGGCATCCCGTCCTACGGGGAGAACGGGGATATCGCCGGAATCCCGGCGGAGATCCCGCTACGCATGGTGGGTCCACAACTGATGGACCTGCTGTTCGACCTCACCATCGAGGCCACCGAAGAGGCCATCGTCAACGCCATGGTGGCCGCCGAAACGGTCACCGGCCACCGGGGATACACCGTGCACGCCATCGACCACGACCTGCTCACGTCGGCTCTTCAGGAGAACTCATGACCACCACCGAAAGTAAGCGGCTGAACGGGCGTCTCGGCCCCGTCGGCATCGTCTTCATGGTCGTCGCGGCGGCGGCCCCGCTGACCGTCATCGGCGGCAACATGCCGCTGGCGATGGGCCTGGGCAACGGTGCGGGTGCCCCGGTCGGTTTTCTGACCGCCTCGCTGGTGCTGCTGGTCTTCAGCGTCGGGTTTGTGACCATGACCCCGCACGTTCCGGAGGCCGGCGCCTTTTTCTCCTATGTCACGGTCGGTCTCGGCGAGCGGATGGGCAAGGGGATCGCGGTGGTGGCACTGATCGCCTACACCGCGATCCAGGTCGGCATCTACGGCTACATCGGTTGGGCCATCGGTGACACGGTCGCGTTCTACGACGGTCCGGTCATTCCGTGGCCGGTCTACTCGTTCGCCATTCTTGCGGTCGTCGCGGTGCTGGGCTACCGGCACATCGGATTGAGCGCCAAGGTGCTCGGCGTGGCGCTGGCCCTGGAGATCGGCATCGTGGTGATCCTGGATCTGGCAATCGTCGCCGACCCCGGCCCGGCGGGAATCACCTTCGCCTCGTTCACCCCGGATGTGTTCAGCCAGGGTGCCATCGGCATCGCCATCCTTTTCGCGCTCACCGGGTTCATCGGATTCGAGGCAACCGCGGTCTTCCGGGACGAGGCCCGCGACCCCGAACGGACGATCCCGCGCGCCACCTACGCCGCGGTCATCCTCATCGGGGCCTTCTACACGCTGACCGTGTGGGCCTTCGTGGTGGCGATCGGACCCGACCTGGTGGCGGCCACCGCGCAGCAGACCCTCGACGGGGAGGGCAACATGCTGCTCGACACCACCGACGCCGCGCTCGGCCGCGTCGGCCGCGACATCGTCAACATCCTGCTACTGACGAGCCTTTTCGCCTGTGTGCTCTCCTTCCACAACGTGATCGCGCGCTACCAGTTCGTGCTGTCGCGCAAGGGTCTGCTGCCGGCCCGCCTCGGTACGGTGCACGACAGCCATGAGTCGCCGGCGTTCTCGTCGGTGGTGCAGACCGTGACGGCGGCCGTCATCGTCGGCATCCTGGCCCTCCTCGGAATCGATCCGCTGGTCGGTGTTTTCGGCTCCATGGCGGGTGTCGCGACCGTCGGTATGGTGCTGCTGATGCTGACCACGTCGGTGGCGGTGTTGGTCTTCTTCCTCAAGAACCGCGATCTCGGCGGCGGGGTGTGGCACACCCGGATCGCTCCCGTGCTGGCCGTGCTGGGTCTGCTCGCCAGCCTGTGGCTGGTGCTGTCCAATTTCACCCTCGTCACCGGTGGCAGCGCCACGCTCAGCACGGTCCTGGCCGCTGTGCCGTTCGTCGGCCTGCTGATCGGCGCGTTGTTGTGGAAGCCGGCCGGCGCCACATTGACCTGATCTACCGTTGTTGTCGAGTATGCGGTGATCACGGCCCGGGTGTTTAGCCGAGGGCGTCCACCGGGCATGAACCCCCGATGCCTCGCCCTGAACTGAACCCACATGTCTTCGTGGTGTTCGGCGCCACCGGCGATCTGGCCCGGCGAAAGCTGTTTCCCGGTCTGTACCGGCTCGCCGTGACCGAACGGCTGCCCACCGACTACGCCGTGATCGGATCGGGCCGGCACTCACCGGGCAGTGATGACGAGTTCCGCGACGGCATCGGCACCGCCCTGCGCGGGTCGGCCGACGCGCTGGACCAAGATGTCCTCACGGATCTCCTGTCCCGTATCAGTTTTCAGACATCTGATGCAGATGACGGCGCCGATCTGGCTGCGGCCGTACGCGAGGCACGGGACAGGCTCGGTGACGATGCGCGGGTGGTGATCTATCTGTCGGTTCCGCCCGAGGCGATGCAGTCCATGATCGACATGCTCGGCCATGAGGGGCTGGCCCAGGACGCTCGCATCGTGGTCGAGAAGCCCTTCGGCACTGACCTTGCGTCCTCGCGTGATCTGGACGCGGCGCTCAAGCAGGTTGCCGACGAGGACCGGGTGTACCGCATCGACCACTTCCTGGGAAAGGAAGCGGTGCAGAATATCCTGGCGCTGCGCTTCGCCAACGGTCTGATCGAGTCCGCTTGGAACCGCGAGCATCTGGAGTCGGTGCAGATCGACGTGCCCGAGGAACTCAGCGTCGAGGGCCGCGGCAGTTTCTATGAATCGACGGGCTGCTTTCGCGACATGATCACCACCCACCTGTGCCAGGTGCTCGGTTTCGTCGCGATGGAGCCGCCGGCGCACGTGCCGATGCGGTGTCGCTGCGCGATGCGAAAGCGGCGGTGTTCGAGGCGCTGCGCCCCTTCGATCCGGACCGGGTGGTGTTCGGTCAGTACGACGGCTACCGCGACGAGGACGATGTGGCCGACGATTCGGCGGTGGAGACGTTCGTGGCGTTGGAGGCCTTCGTCGACACCCCGCGCTGGCAGGACGTGCCGTTCTATCTACGGACCGGCAAGACGCTGGGTGACACCCGCCGCACCGTCACGCTGCCGTTCCGGGCCCCGGCCGCGGGTCCGTTCGGCGGCGACGGGCACGGCCCGAACAGGCTTGTGCTGGAGCTGACGGACGAACCGGCGATCGGTGCGCGGCTGCTTGCCAAGCGTCCCGGTCCGGACCTGGAGTTGATGCCGGTCGACCTGAGCTTCGATCTCGGTGACACGGTGTCCGACGAGGTTCCGCTGGAGGCCTATGAGCGGCTGCTGCTCGACGTCATCCGCGGCGACCAGACGCTGTTCACCCGCTCCGACGAGGTGGATCGGCTGTGGCAGGTGTGCCAGCCGGTGCTCGACGCACCGCCGGCGGCACAGACCTATGGGCAAGGGTCCTGGGGCCCGAAGGAAGCGCTGGCGCTGACCGACTGGTGGCTGCCCGATGAGTGAGTGTCCACTCGCGATCTCCCAGCATGGGCTGATCGGCGATCTGCGCACCTGCGCGCTGGTCGGCACCGACGGAACCATCGATTGGTTCTGTGCGCCGAGATTCGACTCGCCCAGCGTGTTCGGGTCGATCCTGGATCAAGACCGCGGTGGCAGTTGGCAATTGACGCCCACCACAGCTGTCACCCGCACCCAGCAGTTCTACTACCCCGACACCGCCGTGCTGATCACCCGATTCCTGACCGATGACGGCGTCGTCGAGGTGCATGACTTCATGCCGGTGATCTCGCCCGACGAACCTGAACACCGGCAGCGGCTGGTGCGGCGGATCAGCGGGGTGCGCGGCCGCCTGACGCTGCGGATGCGACTGGACGCGCGACCCGACTACGCGCGTCAATCATGTACCGCGCAACGTTGCGGGGACGGCGTGCTGGTCACCGGCGACGGGGTGCGGCTGGGGCTGTCTGCCTCCACGGACATGACGATCGATGACAGCGGCGAGAACAGCATCGTGACCGCCGATTTCGAGCTCAGCACCGGTGACACCGCGTTGTTCGTGTTGGAGATGCTCGACGACGGTGACGAGGTCACTGCCGGCTCGATGAACCGCACGGATGCGTTACTCGACGCGACCACGAAGTTCTGGCGCGAGTGGGTCGCGACCTCGACCTACACCGGACGCTGGCGGGAGACGGTGCACCGCTCGGCCATCACGCTCAAACTGCTCACCCACGAGCCCAGCGGCGCGATCATCGCCGCACCGACCACCAGCCTGCCCGCACCGATCGGCGGTGGTCGCAACTGGGACTACCGCTATGTGTGGATTCGTGACGCTGGCTTCAGCATGTACGCGCTGTTGCGCCTCGGATTTCTCAACGAGGCAAGGGAATTCACGCGATGGCTGTCCGAGCGGATGGGGCAGCGCGATGGCGACGACGACAAGCGGCTGGGGCCGCTGCGGGTGCTCTATGACATCGACGGCAATCTGCCCGAGGAGCAGGAACTCGACCACCTGTCGGGACACCGTGGCTCGCGGCCGGTTCGGGTGGGCAATGCGGCGGCCACGCAGCTGCAGCTCGACATCTACGGTGAGATCATCGACTCGGTCTACCTGTTCAACAAGTACGGTCCGGGGATCAGCCACGACGCATGGATGGATGTCTGCGACATCGTCGACTGGGTCGCCGAGCACTGGGATCGGCCCGATGCGGGCATGTGGGAGGTCCGCGATAACGAGATGCCGTACACGACCTCACGATTGATGTGCTGGGTGGCCATCGAGCGCGCCATCCGAATCGCCCGAGCGCGCGGGCTGCCCGGCGATCTGGTGGCCTGGGGCAGGGCCCGCGACGCAATCTATGACCGGGTCATGACCACATCGTGGAACTCGGACCTGGAGGCGTTCACCCGGGTCGAGGGTGGTACCGACCTCGAAGCGGGGTTGCTGCTGATGCCCATGGTGAAGTTTCTGTCGCCGGCCGATCCGCGGTTCCTCTCGACGTTGCGTGCCGTCGAAGAGCATCTGGTCACCGACAGTCTGGTGTTCCGGTACGAGCCGGGCACCGACGGCCTCGACGGAATGGAGGGCACCTTCTCGATCTGCTCGTTCTGGTATGTCGAAGCGCTCACCCGGGCGGGTCGGCTCGCCGACGCCCAGCTTGCGCTGGAGAAGATGTTCACCTACGCCAATCACGTCGGGCTCTACGCCGAGCAGGTCAGTGCGACCGGCGACCAGGTCGGCAACTTCCCGCAGGCCTTCACGCACCTGGCTCTGATCAGTGCCGCTCTCAACCTGGACCGGGCGTTGAACGCCTGATACGCAGGCCGATAGCCAAAACGGCCCTGCCGTGGCGCGCGGTCGCCTAGCCTCCACATGACATCGCATGTTGTCAGGGCGTAGGGGGTCGGCGTTGCAGGCTGCAGAGCGCAAGAAAGTCAGATCGTTGCGGTACGTCGTGGCGGCGGTGCTGATGAGCGCGGGACTTGTCGTCGCACCCGTGCACGGCGTGGCGTGGGCCGATGACCCCGGGTCGACGTCCTCGACCTCCGCGGGCCCTGATGCTGCCGGCAAACCGGATCCGTCCGACGAGCCCAAGGATCGCTCCGAGCCGGACAAACCGGATACCGACAAACCCGAAACCGGAGCCGACAAGCCGGGCATATCGCTCACCGAACCGAAGACAGCGCCCAAGCGCGCGGGCTTCGGGGCCAAGCTGGACCGTGACCGGCCGCTCACCACCCGGCGGGTCGAACGGTCGGTCCGTACCCCGCGGGCCGTGAGCAGCGGCGCGGCCACTGCCGTGCTGACCATCGAAGCCCCGGCACTGCGGCCGTCCGAGCCCGCCGTGACCGCCCAGACCGCGGCACCGACGGTGGTCGGTGCTCTCGCCTCGTCCGCTGTCGAGGTGACCACACCCACGCCGCCGAAGCCGCTGTCCCCGATCGCCAGGGCGCTCGAGCTGCCCGGTCGCGTGATCAACGCCGTGTTGCAGTTCCTCGACTTCACCGCGAGCGCGAACGGCCCCCGCAGCCCGTTCAACATCGCGCCGATCAACGATCTGCTGTTCGCTGCGTTCCGCGAAGTGGAGCGACTGGTCGGGCTGCACCGCACGCCGGCCGTGCAGCCGGTGCTGCCCACCATGACCTACACCGGACCGACCGACCGACCAACCCCGACGGTGGCGCAGTTCCTCAATGCGTCGACGGCTGCGTACGGCTGGGGAACCACGCCCGGCGGACTGGTGCCGTTGACCGCCAACGGATTCCAGATGCAGTCGACCAACATCTTTTCCGGCATGTCGGGCAAGGCCTGGGTGACCCCGCAGGGGCAGGTCATCATCGCCTACCAGGGCACCTCCGGCGGGACGAACCTGTTGGTCAACCCGCTGATCACATTGGCCCAAGTGGCCGCAGATATGCAGGTCATCCTTACCGGCACCACCCCGTTGGCCTTCTACGACGCGCTCCGCTTCGCGCGGCGGGTGCAGGAGGAGGCGGCCCTGCAGGGCTACGCGGCCGACGATGTGTTCGTCACCGGTCACTCGCTGGGCGGCTGGGAGGCGCAGTTCGTCGCGCAGCGGACCGGCCTGGCCGGAATCGGCTTCGAATCACCCGGTCTGAACACCAAGGTGGAGGGCAACGGCGCCGATTCGAACTTCGTCAACATCGCCCAGTACGGCAGCCCCGCCGCGTTCATGGCCACCGATCTGCCTGGGCTGCAACCATTCTTCCCCGCGTATGTGCCCGGCGGCGGTGCCAAACCGCACTACGGTCCGATCGTGTTGATCGGCGACCGTGAGGCGATGAATCCGATGGTCAACGCCGCGGCGATGTGGGGCAAGAGCCTGATCGGCAGTCTGGTCTTCGCGGTCGACTTCCTCGGCAACTTCTTCCAGTACCACCTGATGGGGGTGCAGGCGTATCACCTCGACGTCGATCCCGACCCGGGCGTGGTGCCGTGGCTGGGGACGCGGCGAGGCACGGTGCACATCGGGTACGGCGAGCTGACCATCCAGCAGTTGCTGAAAGCGGCCTCGGACGACGGAATTCTCGTCACGCCCTGACCGCGCCTACCGCTTGCGGAGGCGTTAATTTCAGGAATGTTTCCTGTCAATTGCCTGGGAGACCAGAAAATTTACGGCCGTTGCGCTGCGTGCTCGCAGTTTTCCGTCCAAGATGGCTACCCGAATCGCTTTTGAAGCGTAAACGTGGACGGGACTCGCCCGAGCCGCGAACCTAGGGAGCCAGATGAGCAAGCTGCGCACAGCCCTGCGCAAGACAACGGTCCTGTCGTGTATCTCCGCGGTCGCCATCTTCGGCGTCGCCGCGTGTGGCGGCGATGAAGGCTCCGACGCATCGGGCGGGGGCGAAATCAACATCACGATGACGTCGTTCCCTGACTACATCGACCCGCAGCTGTCGTACACGCTCGAAGGGTGGGAGGTGCTCTACAACACCTACACCCCGCTGCTGACCTACAAGCATGCGAAGGGCGAAGAGGGCACCGCGGTGGTGCCGGGCCTGGCCGAGGGGATGCCCGAGATCTCGCCCGACGGGAAAACCTACAAGCTCAAGCTGCGGCAGGGGATGAAGTACTCCGACGGCACGCCCATCAAGGCCTCGGACTTCACCTACGCCATCCAGCGGCTGTTCAAGGCCGACTCCGGCGGATCGGTGTTCTACAGCGGCATCGTCGGCGCGCCCGAATACGCAGAGGGGACAGCCGACAGCATCTCCGGCATCGTCACCGACGACGCCACCGGTGATATCACCATCACGCTGGACGGCCCGAACGGCACGTTCGAGAACGTACTGGGGCTGCCGTTCGCGGCGCCCGTTCCGCCGAGCACCCCGTTGTCCGATGACGCGACCAACAATCCGCCCGCGGCCAGTGGCCCGTTCATGATCACGAGTGTCGAAGCGCCCCAGACCCTGACGATGGAGCGCAACCCCAACTTCCAGAGTGTCCTGGATGCCGGCGCCACCGAGGTTGCCGACGCGAGCGTCGACAAGATCATCGTGACCCAGAACAAGAGCAACACCGCCCAGGTCACCGGCGTCGAGCAGAACACCATCGACTTCATGGTCGACCCACCGGATGCGGACCGCCTGCAGGAGGTGAAAACCCGCTTCGGCGAGCGTTTCCGGATGGAAGAGTCGATCAACACCTACTACTTCTGGATGAACAACCAGACCGCACCGTTCAACGATGTGCGGGTGCGCCAAGCCGTGAACTACGCCATCGACCCGGAGGCGCTCAACCGGGTGTTCGGCGGGCGCATGCATCCGACGCAACAGATCCTGCCACCGGGCATGCCGGGCTACGAGGAGTACAAACTCTATCCCGGACCCGATATGGACAAAGCGAAAGCACTTCTGGCCGAGGCTAATCCGGCCGATCGCGATATCACGGTGTGGACCAACGACGAGCCCGACCGCAAACGCATCGGCGAGTACTACCACGATGTGCTCAACCAGTTGGGCTTCAACGCGACGCTGAAGGTGATCGCCGGTGACGTCTACTTCACCACGATCGGCAATCAGTCCACACCGGATCTGGACACCGGTTTCGGCAACTGGTTCCAGGATTTCCCGCACCCGGACGACTTCTTCCGACCGCTGCTCAACAGCGACGCGATCCTGCCCACCAACGGCAACAACTTCTCCCGGGCGTCCTACCCGGAGCTGGACGCCAAGATGGATGAGTTGTTGACCAGGCAGCTCACCGAGGGCGACACCGAGGCGCAGTACGCGGCGCTGGACAAGGCGTACATGGAGCAGGCGGCCTGGGCGCCCTACGGCAACGAGCAGTTCACCACGTTCGTTTCCGACCGGATCGACTTCGACAAGGCCTACCACCATCTCCTGTTCAACCAGGACTGGTCGGCGCTGGCCCTGAAGTAGGGATGGCCACCCCCACTGACGCCGTCGAAACGCCCGGGGACCCCGTACTTCCGGTGGGGGTCCCCGTGGCGCAGATCCGGGGCCGAAGCCCCTGGTATCTGGCGTGGCTTCGACTGCGGCGCAACAAAGTCAGCCTCGCCTTCGGCGGCCTGTTCATCCTGATCGTGCTGTTCTGCCTGGCCGCCCCGCTGTGGGCCGGCCAGGTGGCGCACACCGGGCCCAACGAGAACCACATCACCGACACGATGATGATCGACGGACAGCAGGTCGACATCGTCTCACCCGATGGCACCCCGATCGGCCCGGGTCTGCACGGCCGCTATCTGCTGGGTGCGGACCAGAACGGCCGAGATGTGATGGTGCGCCTGATGTACGGCGGGCGGACGTCCATCTACATCGGCGTGGCGGCCGCGGCCATCACCACGGTGCTGGCGGTACTGGTCGGGCTGCTGTGCGGCTTCTACCGCGGGTGGATCGACGCCACGCTGTCGCGCGTGATGGACGTGGTGTGGGCGTTTCCGGTACTGCTGCTCGGTATCGCGCTGGGCACCGCACTTGCCCTGGGCGGGTTGAAGATCGGCGCGCTGGAGGTGGCCGGCGACTCGCTGTGGATTCCGATCGTGATCATCGGGCTTGTCTATGTGCCCTATATGGCCCGTCCCATCCGCGGCGAGATCCTGGCGCTGCGGGAGAAGGAATTCGTGGAGGCGGCGGTGGCGCAGGGCAAGGGCCCGGTGCGGATCATGGTCAGCGAGCTGCTACCCAATGTGGTGTCGACCATCATCGTGTTCTTCACCCTCAACATCGCCAACAACATGCTGTTGGAATCGGCGCTGTCCTTCCTGGGTGCGGGCGTACGGGCCCCGAACGCCTCGTGGGGCACCATGATCGCCGACGGTTACCAGACCATCTACACCGCCCCGCACCTGACCATCGTGCCCGGACTGATGATCGTGCTGACGGTGTTGTCGCTCAACGTGTTCGGGGACGGCCTGCGAGATGCGCTGGATCCGCGCGCCAAGATCCGGTTGGAGCACTGACATGCTGCGTTTCGTCATCCGACGCCTCGCCGGGATGGTCGGTGTGCTGCTCGCCATCTCGGTGCTGGTGTTCCTGATCTTCAACGTGATACCCAACTCCGACCCAGCGGCGCGCATCGCGGGCAAGAATGCCGACCCGGAGCTGATCGCCAGGGTCAGTGCCGATCTGGGGCTCGATCAGCCGCTGTATGTGCAGTACCTGACGATGATGAAACAGATCTTCACCGGTCAGCTGACGTCATATGCCAGCTCGCAGAACGTCGTCGAGCAGATCTGGAAGGGCCTGCCCGCCACCCTGTCGCTGTGCATCGGCGCCGCCGTGCTGTGGATGGCGCTGGCCATCTGGTTCGGCTATCTCAGCGCCGTGCATGCCGGCAAGTTCACCGATCGCGCGCTGACCATTCTGTCCTTGGTGGGCATCTCGATGCCGGTGTTCTGGCTGGCGGCAATCCTGTTGTACTACTTGAGTTTCAAGGCTGAGCTGTTTCCCACCAGTAGTTACGTGCCGCTCACCAAGGACCCGCTGGACTGGGCGTATCACCTGATCCTGCCCTGGTTGACGTTGGCGGTGCTCTACGTCGGTTTCTACAGTCGGGTGCTGCGGTCCAACATGCTCGACGTGATGAACGACGACCACGTGCGGACCGCACGGGCCAAGGGCATCAGTGAACGGCAGGTGCGTATCAAACATGTGCTGCGCAACTCGATGATCCCGATCGTCACCCTGTTCGGACTCGACTTCGGGGCCGTCGTGGGCGGCGGGGCGATCCTCACCGAGACGGTGTTCAACCTCAACGGTGTGGGTCTGTATGCGGGACAGGCGATCGGTTCGCTGGACCTGCCGCCGTTGATCGGGGTGACGATGTTCGGCGCGTTCTTCATCGTGCTGTTCAACACCCTGGTCGACGTGGCGTACGCATTCCTGGATCCACGGATCCGGCTCGGAGAGGCAGCACCGGTATGAGCCCCATTCTCGAAGTCGACAATCTGCGGGTCAGTTTCACCACCCAGGACGGGGTGGTGGGCGCCGTCGACGGCGTGTCGTTCGACCTGGCGGCCGGGGAGGTGCTGGCCATCGTCGGCGAGTCGGGGTCCGGTAAGAGCGTGACCGCGCAGACCGTGATCGGCCTGACCCGTGCCCCGAATGCGACCATCGGCGGCGCGGTGCGGTTCGGCGGCAAGGACCTGACCCAGCTCAATGACCGCGAATTACAGAGCATCCGAGGCGAACACATCGCCATGGTGTTCCAGGATCCGATGACCTCGCTGAATCCGGTGTACCGGGTGGGCGATCAGATCACCGAGATGATCCGCGCTCATCGGGACGTCTCCCGGGCCGAGGCCCGCGACCGTGCCGTCGAACTGCTGCGCACCGTGGGCATCCCCAATCCCGAACGCCGGGTGCGCGACTATCCGCACGAGTTCTCCGGCGGTATGCGGCAGCGGGTGATGATCGCCATGGCACTGTCTTTGGAACCCGAGGTGCTGATCGCCGATGAGCCGACCACCGCCCTGGACGTGACGATCCAGGCGCAGATCCTGCGACTACTGGCCGATCTCAACGAGCAACGCGGTCTCGCGGTGGTGCTGATCACCCACGACCTCGGGGTGGTCGCCGAGGTCGCCGACCGGGTGCTGGTCATGTACGCGGGGCAGGTGGTCGAAGACGCCGGCGTCGACGACATCTTCTACGATCCGCAACACCCCTACACCTGGGGTCTTTTCGGGTCGCTGACACCGCTGGACGCGCCGCAGCACTCGCGGTTGCCGCAGATCGGTGGAGCTCCACCGTCACTGCTGTCACTGCCACCGGGGTGTCGTTTCGCGCCGCGCTGTCCACATGTGTTCGAGAACTGCACGCAGATGCCACCTTTGGAGGCCCGGTCAGCGGTCGGTCATCTGGACCGGTGCTGGCTGGACCCGGTGCAGAAGTCGACACTGCGTGACGTGGACGGCCGGATCGGGCTGCGCAAGCCGGTGAACTCATGAGCGCCGGCGAGCCGCTGCTGGAGGTCACCGACCTGGTCAAGCATTTCCCGATCAAGGCGGGCGCGTTCATCGAACGCGAGGTGGCCCGGGTGCGCGCCGTGGACGGGGTCAGCCTGACGTTGCACGAAGGGGAGACCCTGGGCCTGGTCGGCGAGTCCGGGTGCGGCAAGTCGACGCTGTGCCGGCTGATCCTGCAGCTGATGGCGCCCACGTCCGGATCGGTGCGCTTCCAGGGCCAGGAGCTGGTGGGCAGATCCCGCCGCGACCTGCGCCCGATCCGCCGCGACATCCAGATGGTGTTCCAGGATCCCTACGCGTCGCTCAACCCGCGCAAGCGGATCGGGCAGATCGTCGGTGACCCCATCGAGCTGCACGGGCTGGCCGGCGGCGGTGAGGTGAAGCGCCAGGTGCAGGACCTGCTGGACCGGGTGGGCCTGCAGGCTGAGCACTACAACCGCTTCCCGCACGAGTTCTCCGGCGGGCAGCGGCAGCGGATCGGGATCGCCCGGGCGCTGGCGTTGCGGCCCAAGCTGATCATCGCCGACGAGCCGGTGTCGGCGCTGGACGTCTCGGTGCAGGCGCAGATCATCAACCTGTTCGAGGATCTGCAGCAGGAGTTCGGGCTGTCGTACCTGTTCGTCGCCCACGACCTCGGTGTGGTCCGGCATGTCTCGGATCGGGTGGCGGTGATGTACCTGGGCAAGATCGTCGAGACGGCCGCCGCGAACGAGTTGTACGACAAGCCGTTTCATCCGTATTCGAATGCGCTGCTGTCTGCGGTCCCGATCCCCGATCCGCGGCGCAACGCCGCCCGCGAGCGCGTCATCCTGGAAGGTGACGTGCCCAGCCCGATCGACCCACCCTCGGGGTGCCGGTTCCACACCCGGTGCCGCTGGGCCACCGAGGTCTGTTCGGCCGAGGAACCGGACATGATCGAGCGGGAGCGGGCGCACCTGGCGGCCTGTCACCACCCGCGCAACATGGAGGCGGCCACTCAAGGGGCCGGAATCGTCTGATCGCACTACCCTTCGTAGATGAGCGAATCGGCACAAGGTAAACCGGCGAAGGCGCTGAAGAAGCGGCGGTCGCCCAAGATCGCCAACGAGGTCTATGAGGCCGAGTTGTTCCGCCTCCAGACCGAATTCGTCAAGCTACAGGAGTGGGTGAAGCACACCGGCGCGCGCGTCGTCGTGGTCTTCGAAGGCCGCGACGCGGCGGGCAAGGGCGGCACGATCAAACGGATCACCGAATATCTGAGCCCCCGCATCGCCAGGATCGAGGCGCTGCCCGCGCCCAGTGACCGTGAGCGCGGCCAGTGGTACTACCAGCGCTACATCGCACAGCTGCCCGCCAAGGGTGAGATCGTGCTGTTCGACAGGTCCTGGTACAACCGCGCCGGCGTGGAGACGGTGATGGGCTTCTGCACTCCCGCCGAGCATGAGCTGTTTCTGCGTCAGACGCCGGTTTTCGAGCAGATGTTGATCGAGGACGGGATCCTGCTGCGTAAGTACTGGTTCTCGGTGTCCGATGACGAGCAGCTGCGCCGATTCAAATCGCGGATGAATGATCCTGTGCGGCAATGGAAGTTATCGCCGATGGACATGGAATCGGTGTACCGCTGGGAGGACTACTCGCGTGCCAAGGACCAGATGATGGTGCACACCGACACCCCGCTGAGCCCGTGGTACGTGGTCGAGTCCGATGTCAAGAAGCATGCGCGGCTGAACATGATGAACCATCTGCTGTCGACCATCGACTACCACGATGTGAAGAAGCCTAAGGTCACACTGCCCAAGCGCGCGGCACCCAGCGAGAGCTACCAGCGGCCGCCACGGGAGTTGTCGACGTATGTCGACAACTACGTGGCGACGTTGATGGGGGATACGGAGTAGGGACGACGCGGATCAGCCGAGTCGCACCGAAACAAGGTTTCTCCGACGGCCAGATCGTCGTCGACCAGCCGTGGCGAAGTGTCCTTGCAGCGGGCTGGGACTGTGCGATCATCAGCAAATGCGGCGGGAGGGCACAACGGCGCGAATCGCGCAGGTGGCCCATGTAACGGCGGTCGTGGTCGCTGTCGCGTTGGTGGGCTACCTCGCCGTTGTCGCCCTCCGCGGGGCACCGCCGTCATGGATGGGTGACTTCGGGAAGCCTGGTTCGGAGTGGACCGTCATCGTGGTTCTCGCCGCGCTGATCATCGCGGGCGTCCTGAGCTACCGGGCGTTCAGCACCCGCGGAACGAATGTGCCGATCGCGATCATCGCAGCGCTGGCGGCGACGGTCCTGGTGTTGGGTCTCGCGTCGTTCTGGCGCTGTAGCGACGAGGACCGGCCGCGCGTCATTTATCCGCTGATCTGGACGATCGCGATGTTCACCGGTGACACGTCGATTCCGGATGGTGCGAACTGCTTCACGGTGGCGCCGGCAGCGCTGAACGTGGCACGGCTGTCGGCGTTCGCCACTGTTTTTCTCGGCGCGTTGTGGGTTGCCGGTGCGCTGTTGCAATCGCGGCTCGACCGCCTACGGGTGGCGCTGTCGCGCGCACCGGTGACCGTGGTGGTCGAGATCGATGGTGACGCGGCGTCAATCGTCTGCGCGATCCTGGCGTCATCCAAGAGCGGTGGGCCGCTCGTGCTCATCACAGATCAGCCGGAGCGCTCCTGCGTGCTCGAGGCGCGTAACCACGGTGCGCGCATCATCGCGGTCGATTTCGACCGTCCGGAAACGATGACAGCACTGTCGTTGTGGCGCCGCCTGGAGCGGCTATACCTGCTTTCGCCCGACGCGTGGGCCAACGAGGTCCGCCTCGAGCAGATCAGCACTCAGACCGCGGCCCCGAAGGATCAACGTCTGCAACTTGTCGTGCGCATCGACGACCCGTGGCAGGCAGAGGCGTGGCGCGCGCAACTCTTCGGTCGGCCGGATGGGCAGTGGGCGGCTGACGCGGTGGGACTGTACGAGGTGACAGCGCACCGACTGCTCGACGATGTTCTCGCCAGGCCCGACATCAAACGGCTGATCGTCTGCGGCACGTCGCGGTTGACGCTGGCACTCTGTTCAGAGCTGGCGCAACGCCACGCCGAACGCGATTACTACACCGCGCCGGGCCAGCATCCGCTGCCGCGGATGACGACGGTCGCGCCGGACGCCGCCGAGTACCACCGCGATCATGAGCACCGCCTCAGCCAGCTTGGGTTCCCACCGACGCTCGGCCTCTTCGACGTCGTCGAGGCCATACCGTCGGTGGCGACGCTGGCCGAGATCATCACGGACGGCTCGACAACAGATCCGGCGCGGGTGGCGATGATCTTCGTCGACCAAGCCCCGGACCCAGCAGCATTCGATTCCACGACCGCTACCCGGTTGGCGGCTCGGTTCCGCACCACGCCGATCTTCGCGTGGGAACCCGAAGCGCGGCTGTCGGGTCTCCGGAGAACCGCGATCGGGCAACTACGGACGTTCCGGCTGGCGCTCCACCTACCCGACGATGAGGCCCCCGACCGCTGGGAGCGCGCGGCAATGCTGATCCACAGCAGGTTTGCGGGGGCAACCCAACCGTGGAGCACACTCGACACCGTCCATAAGGACGCGACCCGTCAGCTCGTCACGCACATGCTGCGCATCGTCGAGGAGATCGGCGAGCACACGTGGAATACCTGGAACGGTTTTGTCCCCGAACCGGTTCCGATTCCCTATGACGCTGAGCCATTGGTGCAGCTGCAGCTGATGGGCTTTGACCGAGAGGCCGCCGTCAGGATGGCCAAGGCCGAGCATGAGCGGTCGCTCGACTATCACCACAAGCACCCATGGAGGCGCGGTACGAGTGGCGGCGCGCGCGAACTCCAACCCTTGCCGCAGGACTGGGCGGCGATCGAAGCGGATCCGCTTCTCTATCAACAAGCTTTGACGATGGTCGCGGTCACGCTTTTGAGCCTGCGGGAACTCGGTTATCGTTCGCGCCCGGTCTGGGAGCGATTCGATCGGGCCGGCTACGTGATCGCCGAGCGCGGGACCGCGGATGGGGGCGACTGGGAGGTCCGCGACCCGTCCGGCGGCGACAGCTGGTCGGTGCGTGACGGCATCTTCCGGGCGACCCACCAGTCGTACGACGATGCGCCGAATCACTATCGACGCGTGGGAACAGTGTTGGCCCGGCGTGCCCCGTCGGGCGACCTTTGGATCGTCAAGGGCGAGCAAGGCGAGACGGGGACGGTGCCGGAGGATCAGTTTTCGCGACGGTACCGGCGCACCGAAAGCGACTCGGCGGCAACGACCCAGAACGCTGTCGACTGATGCTTCCGCCCCTCGCGAAACGCCTCGACGAAGTGCCGGTGGTCGTCGCGAACCCTGGCGTGCCGTCAGTAGAAACGCAACGCCTGGTTCATCGCTGCGCCAGCGGGTAACCGTGGGCCATGACGAGCATCGGATACTTCCTGTCGGCCGAGCAGTACAGCCCCAAAGAGTTGGTCGATCAGGCGCGACGCGCCGAGGCCGCCGGCTTCGACCGGCTGTGGATCTCGGATCACTTCCACCCGTGGAACGACGAGCAGGGCGAGAGCGCGTTCGTCTGGGGTGTCATCGGTGCGCTGTCTGAGGTGACATCGCTGCCGGTGTCCACCGCGGTGACCTGTCCGACCATCCGGATCCACCCGGCGATCCTCGCGCAGGCGGCCGCCACAGCGGCCGTTCAACTCGACGGGCGCTTCGTCTTCGGCGTCGGCAGCGGGGAGGCCCTGAACGAGCACATTCTCGGTGACCCGTGGCCGTCACCGGGCGTGCGTCTGGAGATGCTCGAGGAGGCGGTGGAGCTCATCCGTCTGCTGCATACCGGGAAAGTGATCAGCCACCATGGTCTGCATTACGAGGTCCAGGAGGCCCGGATCTACACCCTGCCCGAGCAGCCCGTACCGATCTACGTGTCCGGATTCGGCCCCCAGTCCGCAGAACTCGCCGGACGCATCGGCGACGGCTACTGCCTGACGATGGCCGATGCCGACCTGGTGAAGACCTTCCGCGCCGCGGGCGGCGGCGACAAGCCGGTGCAGGGCGGCATGAAGGTGAGTTGGGATCGTGACACCGAGGCAGGCATCGACGCCGCGCACCGCCTGTGGGCCAACGACATGCTGCCCGGCCAACTCGCGCAGACCTTGCCGCGTCCACAGGATTTCGAGGACGCGATGTCGCTGGTCCCACGGGAATCGGTGACCGAGAGCATCACCTGCGGGCCGGATGTGGACAAGCATGTCGCGCAGGCGCGTGCGTATCTGGACGCCGATATCGACGAGGTCTACGTGCAGCAGATCGGACCCGACAAGGAGGGCTTCTTCGCCGCCTGGGAGAAGGACGTGCTTCCTCAGCTCAGGTGATCGAACACGTGCGTAATGAGCCGGCCGGCGGGACACGGCCAGCGCGTCGGGGGAGATGGAGCCCGGGTGTCGGTGCGTTCAGCAGGGCTTTCGTGGAGCCGATGACGGGAATCGAACCCGCGTATTCAGCTTGGGAAGCTGATGTTCTGCCATTGAACTACATCGGCATGCTCGATCAGGAAGGCTAGCATCCAGGCCTTGCCAGTTCATGAGATGGGGGATTGATGAAACGCCTCGCCGCCGTCCTGGCGACCTTGGCCGTCATCACGGCACCCACCGCGGCAGCCACCCCCGCCGAGGGCGACGTCGAACGCACCGACCTCGCCGAAGGCACCAGCTCCGAGCCCGTCCAGATCGAGACCACCGGCCCGACCACGTTCTACGTCCAGGAACTTCTGCTGCACCCGCCCTCGAGCAGCGGCTGGCACACCCACCCCGGCCCGGAACACACCGTCATCACCGGTGGCACGGTGTCCATCCAGACCGCGCAGCAGTGCGCGTCGACGCCATATCTGGCCGGGCAGGCCATCTTCATCCCGGCGGGAGTGCCGCATATCGTGCGCAACGACAGCCCGCACGACGCCAACGCGGTGGTCACCTACACGTTGCCCGCCGATGCACCGGTGCGCGCCGACGCGCCACCGGCATGTCCATGACCTGAGGCGGTTACGCTCGTCGCGTGCTGCTCTCCGATCGCGATATCCGCGCCGAGATCGCCGCGGGCCGGCTGGCGCTGGACCCGCACGATGACTCCCTCATTCAGCCGTCGAGCATCGACGTGCGCCTGGACAGCCTGTTCCGGGTCTTCAACAACACCCGCTACACCCACATCGACCCGGCGCTGCGCCAGGACGATCTGACCACCCTGGTCGAGCCCAAGGAGGGTGAGCCGTTCGTGCTGCACCCCGGCGAGTTCGTGCTCGGCTCCACGCTGGAGCGCTGTGCGCTGCCCGACGATCTGGCCGGCCGGTTGGAGGGCAAGTCGTCGCTGGGACGGCTCGGGCTGCTGACGCACTCGACGGCTGGATTCATCGATCCGGGCTTCACCGGGCACATCACCCTGGAGCTGTCCAACGTCGCCAACCTGCCGATCACGCTGTGGCCGGGCATGAAGATCGGGCAGCTGTGCCTGCTGCGGCTGACCAGCCCGGCCGAGCATCCCTACGGCTCCTCGGCGGCCGGTTCCAAGTACCAGGGGCAGCGCGGGCCGACCCCGTCGAAGTCGTATCTGAACTTCGTCAAACCCTGAACCCGCGTAGGGTTTATTTCGTGCTCTAGCTAACGCCGCCGGCTGTAACGACGGCGCTGCTCACGGCGATGAACTATCTAGTTGCCGGTTTCTGTCGCCTGCTCGGCGTCGACAAAACGAGCCACGTAGCAAACACTTTGGAGGGGCAAGTGGACATCGTATTAGGTGTATCGATGACACCTACCACGGTGCGCATGGTGCTGGTGGAGGGCGAGAAGGGCGACGGCGCAACCGTCGACCACGATGTCTTCGAGGTCTCCGCATCGGGTGACTCAGCAACGCTCAGTGCGGCCGATCAGGTCGTCCAGGCGGTGCTCGGAACCCAGGAGAGCGCGCAGGCCGGCGGGCACCATCTGAAATCGATCGGGGTCACCTGGACCGATCACGCCGACGCCTCCGCGTTGCGCGACGCGCTCGATGCTCACGGCATCAGCGACGTCATGTTGGTCTCCGAACTGCACGCCGCCGGCGCGCTGGCCCAGGCGGCCGGTAAGGCCGTCGGCTACGGCTCCACCGCCCTGTTGTTCCTCAACCGCGACACCGCCACCCTGTCGGTGGTGCGCGGTGACGACGGCTCGGTGGTCAAGGTGCTCAGCCGCAGCCTGCACAGCACCGACGCGATGGCCGTGCTGGCCGATATGGCCGCCGCGGTCGCCGGGCAGGACACCGCCCCAGAAGGCATGTTCGTCGTCGGCTCCGGTGTCGACGTGGCGTCGGTGAAGGAACATCTGAGCCATCTCGTCGGCATCCCGGTCAGCGCTCCGGAGGAATCCGGGCTCGCGCTGGCGCGCGGTGCGGCCCTGGCCTCGGCGAGCGCCCCCGCGTTCGAGGCGTCCACCGTCGGTCTGGCCTACTCACTGGACCCCGACGGTCCCACCGCGGGGTCGCTGCTGTCCGCGGCCGACACCCAGTTGGCGCCCTCGTCGGTCCCGAACTACGTCGACGTCCCTGACGATCTCGCCGACCTGGACGCCGAACCCGTGCCGGAGGGCCACAAGCCCTTCCTGCTGGTCGGCAGCATGGCGTCGATCTTCGTGATCGGCGTCGTCGCGCTCGCGATCTCGCTGGCCGTCAGCATCCGCCCGACCGCCGACGAGCGCCCGGCTCCCGCGCGCGCCGCGGTCGCACCGAGCGTGCAGGCCCCCGCTCCGAAGCCGGCGCCCGAAGCGCTGCCGGTGCAACCGGCTCCGGCTCCGCCCCCGACCGCGGCCGAGACCATCAAGGCGCCCATCCCCGTCGTGCAGCAGGCCCCGCAACAGGCGCCCCGACAGGTGTTCGTCGAGCAGGCCCCCGCACCGCAGGCGCCGGCTCCGGCCCCGGCACCCGTGGCCCCGCCGCCGGCTCCCGCTCCGGTCGCGCCGCCCGTGGTGCCGCCGGTATGGACACCGCCCGTGGTGCTGCCACCGCCGGTGATCGTGCTGCCGCGCCCGCAGTGGCCGGTCTGGCGTCCACCGTGGGAGCAGAAGCCGCGCCAGACGCAGCAGCCCGACTATCCGGACTATGACGACGATGACTACCCGGGTTACCCGCAGCAGCCACAGCCTCAACAGCCGCAGCAGCCCACACCGCAACAACCGCAGCAGCCGCAGTTTCCCTGGCCGACCGGTGGCAACGGTGGAAACGGTTCGGGCGGAGGCAATTCCGAGAGTTCCCGGGGTGACTCCGGTTCGCGTGGCGACTCCGGCCGCGGCGAGTCCGGCGGTCGCGGCGGTGGCCAGGGTGGTCAGGGCGGCGGTGGCCAGGGCGGCAACTGCTTCCTGATCTTCTGCAACTGACCCTTCTCCACAGATCGGGCCGCGCCGCACGGCGCGGCCCGATTTTTGGCGGCACCCACTTTACGATCGGCAAGGACATTGCTTTACGATCGGCAAGTAGACCGGCACGCGGGAGGTGGCCATGGACGCAGCGGGCACCCGCGCGCGGCTGATCGAGGCCGCGATCGAACTCTTCGGCCGGCACAGCTTCGCGGGCACCTCGCTGCAGATGATCGCCGACGAACTCGGTTTCACCAAAGCGGCCATCTACTACCATTTCCGGACCCGCGAACAGCTGCTCACCGGCGTCGTCGAGCCGATCTTCCGACAGCTGGAGACCGTCGTCGAGCACGCCGAGAGCCTGCGCGGCGTGTCGGCCCGGGCGGACGCCATGCTGTGCGGCTACGCGGAGATGGCGGTGCGTCATCGTGCCCTGGTCTCGGTGCTCGGCGGTGACCCCAGTGTCATCCGCCAGCTCAGCACCCAACCCGGCTGGGCCGAGCTCATCGAACGGCAGATGAGTCTGCTCGCCGACGTCGAACCCGGACCCGGCGGACTGGTGAAGGCCGCCGTCGCGGTCGGCGGTATCGCCGGCGCCGTCGGGCCCGCCTGGATCACCATCGATGACGACGACCTGCTCGGCCATCTGGTCGAGACCGGGCGACGCACCCTGGGCCTGCGTGCCCCACGGCGTTCGCCCGCAACCGATTTCATGAAGGGAACCAAATGAGGACAGCAGTGGTCACCGGCGGCGGATCCGGCATCGGGCGGGCCATCGCGCAACGGCTCGGGGCCGACGGCTACCGCGTGGCCACCCTCGATCTGAGTGCCTCCGAGGATGACTTCTCCTTCGCCGCCGACGTGACCGACCGCGCACAGGTCGACGCCGCTTTGGACCAGATCCGCGAAAAGCTGGGCCCCATAGCGATTCTGGTGAACTCGGCCGGCCTCGACGGCTTCAAACAGTTCACCGAGATCACCTTCGAGGAATGGCAGCGGGTGATCAACGTGAACCTGCACGGTGTCTTCCACACCGTGCAGGCCGTGCTGCCCGACATGATCGAGGCGCGCTGGGGCCGCATCGTGAACATCTCGTCGTCCAGCACGCATTCCGGTGTGCCGTTCATGAGCCACTACGTGTCGGCCAAGTCCGCGGTGAACGGCCTGACCAAATCGTTGGCGCTGGAGTACGGCCAGTTCGGCATCACCGTCAACGCGGTGCCGCCGGGCTTCATCGACACCCCGATGCTGCGCGGCGCCGAAAGTCGGGGACTGCTGGGCGATATCAACGACACCATCGCCGCGACACCGGTGCGGCGGATGGGCAGACCCGAGGACATCGCCGCGGCGTGCTCATTCCTGATCTCCGAGGAGGCCGGCTACATCACCGGCCAGCTGCTCGGCGTCAACGGCGGCCGCAACACCTAACGCGATGCCTGTTTGAGCAGCCCGTCGAAGCCCTGCCACAGCAGCATCGTCACCAGCTCCACCACCCGTTCCCGGGGCACCTCGCGGTTCTCGTACCACCAGGTGGCCACCCCGTGGCAGGCCGACTGGGTGGCGCGCGCCAGGATCCACGCCGAATCATCGAGGCTGATACCCCGCACCGAGGTGGTGTCACCGGCGCCGAAGCGGATCAGATCGGCGATCGCCGCGGTGCCGCGGTCGGCGATTTCCTGAACGACCGCGGCCGTCTGGGGATCGGCCGGCGGGTCGCGGTGCAGGAACCTCCACATGAACGGATCGGCCTCGACGAACTCGAAGTAGTTGGAGATGCTCGCACGCACCAGTTCCTCGGCGGTGGCGCCCTCGACCCGGCGCAGCGAACGCTCGCGCAGCTGCTCGGCGTGCAGTTCCAGGACGGCGATGTGCAGCTCGCGTTTGGAACCGAAATGGTCGTAGAGCACCGAGGGCACCACCCCCGCGAGCTTCGCGATGTCCTGCATCTTTGCCTCGGCGAACCCGTGCTCGGCGAAGGCTTCGACGGCCGCATCGAGGATGCGGGCACGCCGCTGTGCCGCCGGGATCCGGATCCTTGCCATACCGAATTGTAATTCGGTAGGCTGCCATCACAGTACCGAACCACGATTCGGTTCCGGTGGGTGGGACGTATCGACCCGGGGAATCGACACAGGGGAGTGTCATGACGCAAGGCCCGATCACACAACGCCTCCACTGGCTGGCCATGCACGGCGTCATCCGTGGCGTCTCCAAGAGGTTCGCCCGCCGCGGCGATCCCCAGGGCCGGCTGATCGCCGATCTCTCGGTCCGGGCCGACCCGGTCCCGTTCACCGAAGAACTGCGCGCCCAAGGCCCGCTCGTCAAGGCCCGCGTCGTCTATATGAGCGTCGACCACAAGATCTGCAGTGACGTGCTGCGCTCCGAGGACTTCCGCGTCCTCGAACTCGGATCAAACCTGCCCAAACCGCTGCAATGGGTCATCGACCGCACCAAACCCGATGTGCTGCACCCCCTGCAGCCGCCGTCCATGCTGTCGGTGGAGGCCCCGGAGCACACCCGCTACCGCAAGTTGGTGTCCTCGGTGTTCACCACCCGGGCCGTCGCCGCGCTACGGGGCCGGGTGCAGGACGCCGCCAACCGGCTGCTCGACGATCTCGCCGACGAGGCCGGCACCGTCGATATCGTCGCGCGCTACTGCGGACAGCTGCCCGTCACCGTCATCGGCGACATTCTGGGCGTGCCTCCCGAGGACCGGGGGCGCGTCCTACAGTTCGGGGAGCACGGCGCGGCGAGCCTGGACATCGGGCTGACCTGGCCGCAGTACAAGGTGGTCAGCGGCGCCGTGCAAGGCTTCAACGACTGGCTGTCGGCGCACCTGGAGGAGCTGCGACGCAACCCGGGCGACGACCTGATGAGCCAGATCATCCGCGCCTCGGAGGCGTCGGAGGAAGGGCCGCTGACGCAGCGCGAACTGGTGGCCACCGCCGGACTGGTGCTCGCGGCCGGCTTCGAGACCACCGTCAACCTGCTGGGCAGCGGGATCCGGCTGCTGCTGGAACACCCCGAGCACCTGCAGACCCTTGCCGAACGTCCCGAGCTGTGGCCGACCGCCGTCGAGGAGATCCTGCGGCTGGAATCCCCGGTGCAGCTCAGCGCCCGCATCGCGGTCAAGGACGTCGAGCTGGGCGGCAAGCATGTGCCCGCGGGCTCCGGGATCCTCGTCTACATCTCCGGCGCCAACCGCGACCCGAACGTCTTCACCGATCCGCACCGCTTCGACATCGAACGCGACAACGCCGGCCGGCACCTGTCGTTCTCCGGCGGGCGGCACTTCTGCCTGGGCGCGGCACTGGCCCGCGCCGAGGGCGAGGTGGGGCTGCGGACGTTCTTCGAGCGCTACCCGAACGCTCAGCTGGCCGGTGCCGGGACCCGCCGCGAGACCCGGGTGCTGCGCGGGTGGTCCAGCCTGCCAATCGCCCTCGGCGACTCCCGTACCGCGCTACGGTCGTAGGTGTGGATTTCCGAGCCGCCCTGCTCGAGCAGACCAAGACTTTCGGTGAACTGATTCGCGACGCCGACCCGTCGACGCCGGTGCCAACCTGCGGCGAGTGGACATTGAAACAGCTGTTCCGCCACGTTGGACGCGGGAACCGTTGGTGCACACAGATAATCGCCGATCGTCGCACCGAACCACTGGACCCGCGCGAGGTGCGCGACGGTAAACCGCCCGAGGACATCGACGAGGCGATCGACTGGCTCAACGACAGCGCCCAGGCGCTCATCGACACAGTGGAGCGCATCGGCCCGCACGTCAAGGTGTGGACCTTCGTCGGCCCGCACATCCCGGGCTGGTGGATCCGGCGCCGGGTGCATGAGCAGGCCGTGCACCGCGCGGACGTCGCACTGGCGCTGGGCAAGGAGTTCAGCCTGCCCGCCGATCTGGCCGCCGACGGTGTCAGTGAGTGGATCGAACTGGCGACCGCTCAGCACGCGCCGCTGGAACGCGGACGGACGCTTCATCTGCACGCCACCGACGCGGGCCTTGGCCCGACCGGTGAGTGGATGATCGTGCACGACGAGGACGGGCTGTCCTGGTCCTACGCGCACGGCAAGGGCGACGTCGCGGTGCGCGGTTCGGCCGTCGACCTGCTGCTCGCGATCACCCGCAGGCGCACCGCCGCCGAAGCAGGCCTGGACATCCTGGGCGACGCCTCGGTATGGGACGGCTGGCTGGAACGCACGCCGTTTTGATCCCCGGGTCGCTTCGCTCCTGCCCGCCGAACCCTAAGGTTGCACCCATGAGCACCTCGGAGATCGCCACCGTCCTTGCCTGGCACGACGCGCTGAACGCCGGCGACAACGACACCCTGCTGGCCCTGTGCAGCGAAGATGTCGAGGTCGGCGACTCGAACGGCGCGTTCCAGGGCCACCAGGCCCTGCTCGACTGGGTGCAGAACTCCGGCCGCGGCGTCGTCGAGGTCGGCAAGCTGTACGTGCACGACGGCGTCGTCGTCGCCGAACAGACCGCCACCGGCGCCGACGGAGTGGCCGACGCCTCCGCGTTCCGGGTTGTGCACGACCACGTCACCTCGGTGTTCCGGCACGAGACGCTGGAGGCAGCGCTGGCCGCGACCGGCCTCACCGAACGGGACCTCGACACCTAGATGCGCGGCATCATCCTGGCCGGAGGATCTGGCACCCGGCTGCACCCGATCACCCGGGGGATCAGCAAGCAGCTGCTGCCGGTGTACGACAAGCCGCTGATCTACTACCCGCTGAGCACGCTGATGATGGCGGGCATCCGCGATATCCAGATCATCACCACCGGCCACGACGCCGCGGCGTTCCACCGCCTGCTCGGCGACGGTGCCGATCTCGGCATCAACCTGACCTACGCCGTGCAGGACGAACCCGACGGGCTGGCGCAGGCCTTCGTGATCGGCGCCGACCACATCGGCAACGAGCCGGTGGCGCTGGTGTTGGGCGACAACATCTTCTACGGGCCCGGCCTGGGTACCGGGCTGCGGCGCTTCCAGAATGTCAGCGGCGGAGCGATTTTCGCGTATTGGGTGGCCAACCCGTCGGCCTACGGTGTCGTGACGTTCGATGCCGACGGCAAGGCGCTGTCGCTGGAGGAAAAACCCGCCACACCGAAATCGCATTACGCGGTGCCCGGGCTGTACTTCTACGACAACGATGTGGTGGAGATCGCCCGGTCGTTGCAGAAGTCCGCCCGCGGGGAGTACGAGATCACCGAGATCAATCAGATCTATTTGGCCCAGGGCCGGCTGTCGGTGGAGACGCTGGCCCGCGGCACCGCCTGGCTGGACACCGGGACGTTCGATTCCCTGCTGGACGCAAGCGATTTCGTGCGGACCATCGAGCAGCGCCAGGGCCTGAAGATCAGCGCCCCCGAGGAGGTGGCGTGGCGGCTGGGCTTCATCGACGACGAACAGCTCGCCGCGCGGGCGCAGGGTCTGCTCAAGTCGGGCTACGGGGCCTATCTGTTGGAGCTGCTGCAGCGTATGGTGAGATTGATTTGACACCCTACTGCACTTTTGATAACGAATCTCGCGGCGGTGATTAGGGTGGTAGGGGTCGACAACACCGCGGCGATTGCCGTCGTCAGCGGCACCGAGAGCGCCAGCGCGATTCCGCCGACCGCGGAGCGGGCGATCTCGATGGCCACGCTCTCGCTGACCAACACATCACCCAGTGACCGGTTGGCCACGCTGAACAGCAGCAGCAGCGGCAGCGCGCTGCCGGCGTAGGCGAGTACCAGGGTGTACACGGTGCTGGCGATATGGTCGCGACCCACCCGCATGGCGCCGAAGAAGACCGCACGCCGGGAATCGCTGTGCTCGGCCAGCTCGAAGGCCGTCGAGGCCTGCGTCACGGTGACATCGTTGAGCACACCGAGCGAGCCGATGATGAAGCCGGCCAGCAGCAGACCGGTGATCGACACCCCGCCGAGATAGGTGGCGACGGCGTTGTTCTCCTCTTCGGACAATCCGGTCAGTTGGGTCATTTCGATTGCCCCCCAGGACAACACGGTGGCGAGCACCAGCGAGGTCAGGGTGCCGAGCAGGGCGGCGCTGGTGCGCAGGCTCACGCCGTGCGCCAGATAGAGCACGGCGTAGAGGATCAGCGACGACGCGACCAGCGCCACCGGAATGGCATCGGCGCCGTCGCGCAGCGCGGGCAGCATGAACACCACCAGCACCCCGAAGGCGACGATGATGCCGATCAGCGCCCGAAGCCCGCGCCAGCCGGCGATCGCCACGACCACCACCGCGAAGGCGGCGGCCAGCGCGGCCAGCGGCCAGGCCCGCTCATAGTCGTAGAACGAGTAGGCCGTGGTGCCGGTGGGATCGACCGCGCGGGTGATCCGGATGTCGTCACCGACGACCAGCTGGGGCTGACCGGGACCGCCGCTGAACTCGAGCAGGGTGTAGGCCCCGGCGTTGGGCCCGGAGTCGATCGCGATGAGCGCCTGGGTGCAGTGCGCATCCGCGCCGGCCGTCGCCGGCGGTGCGGCGGTGATCACCACCCCGACCGATGGCCCGCCGCACTGTGCCGCGCTGAGGGACTGCACATGCCCGGCTTCGGTGCTGACGCTGCCGCCGGCGGAGCTCTGGAACGGCAGCGGGATGTCGACCTTCTGCTGGCTCGGCCACAACCAGGCCGCGCCGGCGAGCGTCGCCACGCCGAGAGCGATGAGCAGGCCGACCACGACCCGGGCCGCCAACGGGCCCAGCGGTGCCGGACCGCTCAATGAGTGGGAATGCGAGTGTGCCACCGCAACAGCGTAGGCGGCGCCACGACTACTGCCGGTAGCTCACCAGGAAGTTGCCGAGGCGTTCGATGGCATTGGCCAGATCGCGCGACCACGGCAGCGTCACGATGCGCAGGTGATCGGGTGTGGGCCAATTGAATCCGGTGCCCTGGGTGACCAGGATCTTCTCCTGCAGCAGCAGGTCGAGCACCAGTTGCTCGTCATCGTGGATGTCGTAGACCTCGGGGTCCAGCCGGGGGAAGGCGTACAGCGCGCCCTCGGGCTTGACGCAGGACACGCCGGGGATCTCGTTGAGTTTTGTCCAGGCGGTGTCGCGCTGCTCGAGCAGCCGGCCGCCCGGCAGCACCAGGTCGTCGATGCTCTGATGTCCGCCGAGGGCGACCTGAATGGCATGCTGGGCGGGCACATTCGGGCACAGCCGCATGTTGGCGAGCAGGTTGATGCCCTCCAGGAAGCTGCTCGCATGCTCCTTGGGGCCGGTGATGACCAGCCAGCCCGAGCGGTATCCCGCCACCCGGTAGGCCTTGGACAGGCCGTTGAACGTCAGGCACAGCATGTCGGGCGCCAGCGTCGCCAGGCTGATGTGCTTGGCGTCGTCGTAGAGGATCTTGTCGTAGATCTCGTCGGCCAGCAGCAGCAGCTGATGCTTGCGCGCGAGTTCGACCATCTGCTCCAGGATTTCGCGGCTGTACACCGCGCCGGTCGGGTTGTTCGGGTTGATCACGACCAGCGCCTTGGTGCGGTCGGTGATCTTGGACTCCAGGTCGGCGATATCGGGATTCCAGCCCTGGGTTTCGTCGCACATGTAGTGCACCGGGGTGCCGCCGGCGAGCGCCGTCGACGCCGTCCACAGCGGATAGTCCGGCGCCGGGATCAGCACCTGGTCACCGTTGTCGAGCAGGGCCTGCAGGGTCATGGTGATGAGCTCGGAGACGCCGTTGCCGAGGAAGACGTCGTCGACGTCGAACTTCGGGAAGCCCTCGACGAGCTCGTATCGGGTGAAGACCGCGCGGCGGGCCGGGATGATGCCCTTGGAGTCGGAGTAGCCCTGTGCGTGCGGCAGCGCACCGATGATGTCGCGCATGATCACATCGGGGGCCTCGAAGCCGAACGGCGCCGGGTTGCCGATGTTGAGCTTGAGGATGCGGTGCCCCTCGGCCTCCAGCCGCGAGGCATGCTCGTGTACCGGGCCGCGGATCTCGTAGAGGACGTCCTGCAGCTTGGTGGACTGTGCGAACGTCCGCGGCCGAGGCTGGTGGCTGGAATGCCACGTCTTGTCGGGCAGCTGGTGGGTACTCACGGGGTCAAGTCTCCCACGGGCTCGCAAACCGATTTTCTGGCCGAAGTAACAATTCGGCACCCGCCATATAAATTGACGGGCATATCCGGTGCGTATCTGCTGTTTTTGGGTGGCGCGGTGCTATTTTCCGGATCATTATGACGTCGATAACACGTTCGCTGGGCGCGGCATTCGGGATCACCGTGATGGTGGGGATGGCATTCGCTGTTCCCGCGCAGGCGGAGCCCCCGCTGCTCAATGGCAGCTTTTCCGGCGCGGAGGGTGACCCCGAGAACGTCTGGAACATCGCCAGTACCTGCGGGCCGGCCGGCTGCGCGGGAACCGTCGCGAGCAATCAGGGCTGGACGAGCCCGATGACCCTGACCAATGGCATCTGGTATTTCTCCGTCACCAAGCCCGACGGATTCATTTGTGCGGACGGCAGCTATCAGCCGGCGATCATTTCGATGGAGCTCGATCCGGCGACCCTGCGCGGCATTTTGTCCGCCGACTCCAATGGCGCGTGCCCGGGCGGTATCACCAGCGCGACGCCATTCCAGCTGAAACAGGTCTAGAACGCGGCCGAATGGCCAGTTATGACACGTATGTCGCCGGCTGAAACCGTGTCATAACTGGCCACTGGGCGGAGTTGAGCGTCAGCGCTTACCCGGTCGGCGGGCGCCCTTGGCGATACCGAGACCCTTGACCGGTGCCTCGTCGCCGACCACGCGATCACCGCCGCCGGAGCCGTTGGACGACGGTGCGGCGGCCGGTGCCTCGGGTGCTTCGTCGACGGTCTCGGGCTCAGCCTCGGCCACAGGCTCCGGGGTCGGTGCCGGAGCAGCAGCCTTGGGGGCCGCCTTCTTCGCTCCCGGGCGGCGTGCACCGGCGGCGATACCCAGACCCACCACCGGCGGCTCGGGGGTGGCCGCTTCGGCAGGCTCGGCCGCGGGGGTCTCGGCCACCGGGGGCTCCTCGGCCTTCGGCGCAGCGGGCGCCGCCGCTGCGGGAGCAGCCTTCTTCGCGCCCGGACGGCGCGCACCCGTGGCGATCCCGAGTCCCTTGACCTCGGGCTCGGGGGTGGCGGGCGCCGCCTCGGCGGGAGCTTCGGCGGCAGGCGCCGGTGCGGCAGCCGCCGAAGCGGCCTTCTTGGCGCCGGGACGCTTGGCGCCGCCGGCCAGTCCGAGTCCCTTGACCGGTGCCGCGGGGGCGGCGGCCTCGGTGGCGGGGGCGGCTTCGGCGGCCGGGGCGGCGGCCTTCTTGGCGCCGGGACGCTTGGCGCCACCGGCCAATCCGAGTCCCTTGACCGGCGCTGCGGCCTCGGTGGCGGGGGCGGCTTCGGCGGCCGGTGCGGCGGCCTTCTTGGCACCCGGACGCTTGGCCCCACCGGCCATGCCCAGGCCGGTGACCGGAGCCGCCGCAGCCGGAGCGGCGGGCTTGTCGGTCTGCTCCTCGGCATCGTCCTCGACGGCGGGGGCGGCCGCGGCGACAGCTTCCTGCCTCGGCTTCCAGCGCGGCGCGCGCCTCGGCACGCTCCGCGGATGCCGCTGCGGCGGTGCCCTTTTCGGGCAGCGTGTACAGGCTGGTGTCCAGCGAGCTCAGCAGCAGCTGCGCGACGTCGAGCACCTCGACCTTCTCGATGTCGCGGGTGGCGGAGACGTCGTCGACGCCGTCGGTGATCATCACGCGGCAGAACGGGCAACCCGTCGCGATCGCGGAGGCCCCGGTGTCGATGGCCTCCTCGGTGCGCTCGGTGTTGACGCGCTTACCGATGTGCTCTTCCATCCACATCCGGGCACCACCGGCGCCACAGCACAGGCCGCGGTCGGCGTGGCGCGGCATCTCGGTGAGCTTGGCGCCGGCCGCGCCGACCAGCTCACGCGGGGCCTCGTACTCCTTGTTGTGCCGGCCCAGGAAGCACGGATCGTGGTAGGTGACTTCCTGGTCGACCGAGGTCACCGGGATGAGCCGCTTGTCGCGCACCAGCCGGTTCAGCAGCTGGGTGTGGTGCACCACGGTGTAGTTGCTGCCGAGCTGCGGGTACTCGCGGTTGATGGTGTTGTAGCAGTGCGGGCAGGTGACGACGACCTTGCGGTCGACGGCCTCGACGCCCTCGAACAGCTCGTTGATGGTCTCGACGTTCTGCGCCGCGAGCTGCTGGAACAGGAATTCGTTGCCGGCACGCCGGGCGGAGTCGCCGGTGCAGGTCTCCCCGGTGCCGAGCACCAGGTACTTCACGCCCGCGGTGGCGAGCAGTTCGGCGACCGCCTTGGTGGTCTTCTTGGCACGGTCCTCGTAGGCACCCGCGCAGCCGACCCAGAACAGGTACTCGAAACCGTCGAACGAGTCCACATCTTCGCCGTAGACCGGCACGTCGAAGTCGACCTCGTCGATCCAGTTGGTGCGGTCCTTGGCGTTCTGGCCCCAGGGGTTGCCCTTGTTCTCCAGGTTCTTGAACAGCACGCCGAGTTCGCCCGGGAACTCGGATTCGACCATGACCTGGTATCGGCGCATGTCCACGATGTGGTCGATGTGCTCGATATCGACCGGGCACTGCTCGACGCAGGCACCGCAGTTGGTGCAGGACCACAGCACGTCGGGATCGATGACGCCGCCCTGCTCAAGGGTGCCGACCAGGGGCCGGGTCGCCTGCAGCGGGGAATCTGCGGGGATGCGCTCGAAGCCGGACTCCGGGACGTGGTCGTGCGAGTGCTTCTCGTCGTGCTTCTCGCCCATCACTTCTGCGCCGACGCCACCCTCGGGGGTGTTCTCCAGCGGCGTCTCCTTGCCGTCGAGGAAGTACGGCGCCTTCGCGAACATGTGATCGCGCAGGTTCATGATCACGAGCTTGGGGGACAGCGGCTTGCCGGTGTTCCAGGCCGGGCACTGCGACTGGCAACGGCCGCACTCGGTGCAGGTGGTGAAGTCGAGGTAGCCCTTCCAGCTGAAGTCCTCGATCTTGCCGCGACCGAACACGGCGTCCTCGGCGGGATCGTCGAAGTCGATCGGCTCGCCCTTGTGCTCCATGGGCAGCAAGGGGCCCAGCCCGTCGGGCAGTCGCTTGAAGGTGACGTTGATGGGTGCCAGACCGATGTGCAGGTGCTTGGAGTGCAGCACGATCAGCAGGAACACCAGCATGACGCCGATGTGGCCCATCAGGGCGAGGGTCTCGATCCACATGTTCGCGGTCGCGCCGAGCGGGGCCAGCAGCCACGCCATGCCATCGGAGAGGAACGCACCCGACTGGTAGGGGAACTCTTCGCCGAGCACGTTGACCGCGGCGCCGCGGAACAGCACGTAGGTGGCGATGACCAGGAAGATCATGAAGAGGATCTCCCAGGCGCCGCCGGTGTGCGAGCCGTAGAAGCGGGATTCGCGGCCGAGCTTCTTGGGCTCGCGGGTCAGGCGGATGATCGCGAACGTCAGGATGCCGAGCAGCACCATCAGGGCGAAGAAATCCTGCAGGAAGCCCAGCACGGCCCAGCGTCCGACGAACGGGATGTGGAACTCGGGGTCGAACAGCACACCGAACGCCTCGACGTACACCGTCGCGAGCACGAAGAAGCCCCACATGGTGAAGAAGTGCGCGATACCCGGGATCGACCATTTCAGAAGCTTCGACTGGGCGAACACCTCTTTGTTCTGGTTCAGGAAACGCTTGACCAGATCGTTCTTGCGGCCGCGCTCGTCGCCCACCTTCTGGCCCGAGCTGATCAGCTTCGTCAGCCACAGCACGCGCTTGGCGGCGAACACCAAGACGACAGCGGTCATCAGCATTGCGAGGACCAACCTGCTCACTTCGAGCGTGTGCTGCACCGCGTGCCTCCCCGGGGTTTAAGTTACTAGCTGGTAACTTGAGTATAGTTACTGATCGGTAACTTAGGCTATTTGCCTGCTCATAGTTACATCACCGTTTGCGGTACCGCTAGCAAGGCTGACCTAACTCACTAGTTGGTCGCCCGCCCGGACGGGTGCCGGCGATCAGGTGGGCGTGCCCAGCACGGCCCGCAACATGGACAGCATCTCCGAGCGGGACTCCGCTCCGAGGCGGCGCCGGATGCGTGCGACGTGATGCTCGACGGTCTTGGCCGAGATGAAAAGTTGGCTGCCGATATCGCGGTAGGGCATCCCGAGCAACAGCAGTTCGGCAACCTCGCGCTCGCGGTCCGACAGTCGCGACGACGTCGCCGCCACCGGGCGTGCGGGGGCGCCGGGCGACCGGACCGCCTCGTCGGGGACCGCCGGTCCGTCCGGGGCATCGGGGGTGGTGGACTTCAGGTCCCGGGCCAGTTGCAGCATCACCCCGGACACCCGCGGATCGGGCGTCTGTAATGCGGCCTGACTGGCCAGCCGGGTGGCATCCCAGGTCAGCCCGAACTGCGCGAGCGCGCGCGCTGACAGCGTCACGTCATCGACATCGACCTGATGGGCGAGCACCCGCAACCACGAGCGCCCGGCCGTCGCCAGCGCCCGCGCATAGCTGCTGTCCGGGGCCGCCGCGGTGAGCGCCTGACCGTGTGGGGCGACGGCCTCCGGTGAATTGGCCAATATCCCGGCGTGCACCCCGGCCCAGTGCAGCGGCACCGACCACAGCGGCGGGCGGCCCAAGGTGTCGAGCAGCCCGAGCGCGTCGTCGAGCCGATGTTGCAGCCGGTCCACCTGACGCAGACGGGCCGCCGCGACCCACAGCTCGCCCAGCGGCAGCAGTGCGAAGAGGTCCGTCGAATACTCCGCCAGCACTTCCATGGCGGCGTACCAGTGCTGCTGCATCGCGCCGGTGTCGCCGGCGCGGCGCGCGATCGCGGTGCGCAGTGCCGCCGACCAGAGTGCGTCGCGGCGGTGCAAGGTTGTCGGGTCGACGGCGGCGGCATCGGTGGCGGCCCGGTTGAGCTGACCATCCAGCATCCGGGTCCAGCCCAGCAGTAACCGGTGGCGGTGGGCGGTGAAGACCTCGCCGTGTCCGGGTGCGGCACCGGCGGCCCGTCCGATGACGCTGCGGGCGCGGACCGGGTCCCCGCCGTGCAGCGCGGCCAAGGTGATCAGGGCGGCAGGGCTGTCCGGCGCGACCCGGGTGGACGACCACTCCGCGGTGATCGCCTGGCTCAGCCGGCCGATCGCGGCGGGGAACGGACGATCCAGGGTGTAGAGCAGTCCCTCGGCCAGGCTTCGGGCACCGCGCGCCGTCGAGGTCGGGGGCCCGGTGTCCGGCACATCGAGTGCGGCCCGCGCGGTGGCGACGTCACCGGTGGCGATCGACACCACGGCCGCTGCCGAACCGATGAACGCATCCGGGTACGGGCCGAGCCAGCGGAACAGGTCGGCCGCAGCCGCGGCGCTGCCGTCATGCATGGACACACTCGCCGCGATCCGCACCGCCGCCGCCCGCTGCGCGGGGTCGGTGGAGCCGAGCATTTCGTCGGCCAGGCGCGCCGCCGTCGCGCAGTCACCGGTCAGCGCCAGCGCGTCGCCGAGTTCGGTGCTCAGCTGGGTCGAGCCGGCTTCGGACGCCGCGCGGTACAGCCGGGCCGCGTGTGCGGGATCGTCGCGGTGTCGTGCCCCCAGGGCGGTCAGCGCGTCGGCGAGCCGACCGTCCCGCAATCCGTGTTCGGCCATGCCGAGCGCCAGATCGGCTGACAGCGTGGTCATTTCGAGCTGTGAATGCAGCAGTGCGAGCTCGGTGTCGTGGTGGCGTGCCGTGCCGATGATCTCGGCCACCGCCTGATGCAGGGTGCGCCGGAACGCCAGATGCTGACCGGGTTCCAGCAGCCCACTGGCCCGGGCGCGATCCACCAGTGCTTGGGCCGTGACGGCGTCCACTCGCAGCGCGGCGGCAATGTCGTCGGGTCCGAGGCGCGGATCCAGTGAGCACAGCAGCAAGGTGTCGAGCACCGGTTGATCGAGGCGGCGCAACCGTTCCACGAGCGCGAACCGGGCGGCGTCGGCTGGTGCCGCGGCGCCCTGGGCGGCCGCGAGCAGGAACGGTATCCCCGCTGTCGCGCCGAGCAGCTCATCCATCCGCTCGATACCCGTCAGGTCGGCGGCCGCCCGGGCGCCCAGGGTCACCGCGGGATTCTCCCGGGTCAACGCCAGCGTCAGCGCACGAAGCGCGCCGTGGTGGGCCAGTGGCTCGGCGGCGACGACGATGGTGCGGCCCGGCTCGGCGGCCCGCTCGCAGAGCAACGCGAGTTCGTCATCGGCGAGCAGATGGGCGTCATCGACGATCAAGGCCCCGGGGCTGTCGTCGGCGGGCCGGCCCAGCACCGGCACACCGGCGTCGCGCAACGCGGTGCGCACCGCGCTGAGCAGAGTCGTCTTGCCTGCCCCGATACCCCCGGAGACCAGCACCTTGACCGGCTCGGAGGGAGCCGCGAGCAACGCCGCGATCGCGCCGGAGTCCGAGCCCACGACGACTATCCGCCTTCGATGACGGGCTCCACGGGATCGGGTTCCGGTATCGGCTCCGGCTCCGGCTCGGGTTCGGGCTCGGGTGGCGGGGCCACCGTGGTGGTCGTGACCGGCGGCTGGGTCGTGGTGGTGACCGGCCTCGTGGTGGTCGTCGTCGGCGGAGTCGTCGTGGTGGTGCTGGTGGTGGTGGTTGTCGTGGTGGTGGTCGACGACGTCGTCGACGGCGTGGTGGTGGTCGTGGTCGTCGTCGGAGGCGGGGGAGGCGGAACCTCCGAGGTCGTCACGACACCGTCGTCACCGGTGACGGTCACCGTCTGGGGCTCGGTCACCGCCGGTTCTCCGGGCTGCCCGGGCTCGGTGGAGAAGCTTGTCGCGGTCTCGGTGACCGGACCGCTCGGGCTGCTGGTCCCGGTGAGGGTGACGGCGAGACCGCCGACCGCCAGCAGAGCGGCCGCCGCGGCGGCACCGAACAGCAGCGGTGGGCGTTTGTACCAGGGCAGCGGTTCGGGCTCGGCGGGGTAGTCATCCTCGCCGGGGGCGAAGGCTATCGGCGGGCGGGCATCGGTAGGTGTTGCGGCATAACCGGTTTCGTAATCAGGGCCCTGGTAGGGGACTGGCTCCCCGGTTGGTGCGTCGTCATCCTGGGACCACGCCAGCCCACCGGGCGCCTCCGCACCGGCACCTGCGGCAGCCGCGCCACCGGCCCAGCCCATCGTCGGCGCCATCCCGGTGGGTGCGGAATCCGGGGTCGCGGCCGGGGCCAGGCCCGTCGCCGCGCCGGCCTCGGAGGCGAGGTCGGCAACCAGGGAGGCGCCGGCCGCCGCGAGGGTGACGGACTGCGGGGCGGTGACCACCGGAACCTGGAGGCGCTCGGAAAGTCGTTGGGTGACAAGTGGAATGGCGGCACCGCCGCCGACCGTCGCGACCGCGCTCAACCGGCCGGGCGCAATGCCGCTCCGTTGCAACAGTTCTTCGATGGCGGCCAACAGCCCGCCCAGCGGTGGGTCGATGAGCTGGTCGAGTTCGGCGCGGGTGACCCGGACATCGGAGCTGTAGCCGGGCAGTTCGGCGGGAATCACGGTGGCGGTGTCGGCGGACAGCCGTTCCTTGGCCCGGCGGCACTCATCGCGCAGCCGCCCCAGTGACCCGACGGCGGCGGTACCCGCCGGGTCGGCGTCACCGGCATCGGCGATACCGGCGATGACATGGTTGAGCAGCGCCTGATCGATCTGTTCACCGGAGAAATCGGCGTACCGCAGGGTCGCTCCGATCGGCGCGAGCTGCGCGCCGGCGTCGGCCAGCGTGACGCTGGTGCCGGTGCCGCCGAGATCGACGAGGGCCACCACGCCCTGGGCGGGCAGGCTGGCGCGCAGACCGGCCAGTGCGGCCACCGAATCCGGCACCACCGCCGCGGTGGCCAGTCCGGGCTTGTTGCGCAGCGCGGTCTGCAGGGCGGCCACCACCGCGGGCGCCCAGTGCGCGGGCAACGCAATGGTGATGGGGTTGCCGCCACCGACGGTGTGCGCCATGGCATCGAGCGCCTCGGCGAGGACCTGATCGCCGCGGTGCGAGGAGCCGTCGGAGGCCACCAGCGGCACCGGGTCTCCGACGCGGTCCACGAAACCGCCGAGCACCAGGCCGGGCTGACCCAGGTTGGGGTTCTCGCTGGGGACGCCGACCTCGGGTGCGCGATCACTGAACAGGGTCAGCACCGCGCGGCGCGTGACCGGTGGCCGCCCGTCGCGGGCCGCCACCAGATTGGTCATCCCGACGGACAATCCGAGCGAGTCGCTCATGCGGTCTCCTCGCAGGCTCGGACGCCGCATGTCTGTCCGATGATTCGCTCGCAAGCGTCGCTCATGCAGTCTCCTTAGGCAAACACTCACCTTAACGGCTGGGATACCCGGCCCGCGGGATTCCCCCTAACGTGTCGGAACCCCTAACGGTCAATCCCCTAATGGGTGCCCGCGGCGGCTGGGTTCAACACCGATCTCACCGGCGCTCCCCGTCGATAACATCGGTGCACAGGCTTCAGATGTAACTCCAGGAAAGATGGGGCGGGGACCAACTCATGGCCAACTCATTGCTCGACTTCGTGATGTCACTGGTGCGGGACTCCGACGCTGCGGCACGCTACGCCGCTGATCCCGCGGCGGCCATTGCCGATGCCAACCTGCCCGATGTCACCAGTGCCGATGTGGACCAGTTGATCCCGGTCGTCGCCGAATCGCTCTCGTCGGCGGCGCCGGGACTGGACGCCACCAACTGGGCCGGCACCCTGCCCGCGGTCGACTCCAACGTCTGGACCAGTGGGGCCGCCACCGCGGCCTTCGATGCGTTCGGTATCGACGATGCGGTGCCGGTGATCGGCCTGGACGACGTGGCCGGCCTGGATGAACCTGCCCGTCCACGAGGTGTCGACCAGCACCGACGACGGCCTCGGCGTGATCCAGGGCCTGGACGATGAGTACGCCGACATCCCGGTCGACACCGTGGTCGAGGACATCCCGGTGCACGACAGCATCCTCGACCATGAATGGAGCGCCGCCCCGGACGCGTCCGGTTTCGACGTCTTCGACTGACCACGCTCGACCGGGAGCCCGCCCCAGCTGCGTTCTATCGCGGCGGGGGCGGGCTTTTTTGCGCCGCCGACCTAACCCCCAAAGCACCACTTCCCGGGCGCTGTGCTCCTGCCCTCGGCGACCCCCTAATCCCCTAACGGGGGCACCCCCCACACCCCGGTACGGGGTCTGCGGAGGAGGGGATTCGGCCCCGTTTCACGGGGGCCGCCGCGCTCATAACGTTGTCCTCAGTTCGCCGGACCACCCAGCGACAGGAACGCACGAACATCCTGACCCCAGAATCGAGAAAGGCACTCCAATGACCACCATCATCGACTACATCCTCGACCTCTTCCGCAGCCCCGACCTGGCCGGTGCCTTCGTGAACAACCCGGAGCAGGCCCTGCGGGACGCCGGCCTGCCCAACGTCACCGCCGCCCAGCTGTCGGCCGTCGCGGCCACCGCGGCGCCGGCCGGGGTTGCCCTCGGCGGCGGGGACCCGGTCCTCGGCCTGCAGCGCGCGGTCGCCGATCACCACAGCCTGGCCAACTCGTTCGCGCCGATGTACGCCCCGCAGCGGACCTTCGCTCCGGAAACCGACATCGCCAGCCACAACCGGACCAACGCCGAGTTCCTGAGCCCGGATCAGAGCTCCGGAGCCAACTCGCAGGTCGGCGGATTCAACCTCGGCTTCGGTGACATCACCTTCGGCAACAAGACCTCCAACACCGCCACCGACGGCGGGGTCGTGGTCGACGGTGACAACGCAGGAACCGTCACCACCGGTGACGGCAACGTGGTCGGTGACGAGAACATCACCGGCGAGGACATCGTGGTCGGTGACGAGAACATCACCGGTGACGACAACGTCGTCGGCGATGACAACACCAAGGTCGACGTCGAAACCGGCAACCACTCGCCGGTGATCATCGGCGACGAGAACGAGGTGGAGGACAACTCCCAGACCGCCGGCGACGACATCATCTCCGACAACGACGGCCCCGTGCTCAACGATGTCGACACCAGCGGTGGCAACGGCGGGGGCTCGGTGGCCGGTGGCGGACTCATCGGCGGTGGACACTCCAGCGGCGGCGACGCCGGTAACGGCGGCGGTATCACCATCATCGACAACTCCGGCTCCCTGGACGCCAGCGATGACGACAGCACGGTCACCACCGTCGTGGACACCGATATCGACAACTCGGTGGACAACTCCGTCAACAACACCCTCGACGTGGACAACACCATCGAGACGAACGTCGACGCCGGACTCTTCTAGCAAGACCCGCCTGGCGGGGACCGCTTCCCGGTCCCCGCCAGTCGGCGCGCCTACGGTTGACAGCCAGGAGAGGACGAGATGACGCAACCGAAGTCCGGACCCGATGCGCCGGCACGACCGGTCAAGGTGATCGTTGAACTCATCGACCACACCACCAGGATCGCCGGTCTGTACGACCGCGCCGACCTGGCGGAACGGTTGCGCATCGTCAAGGAGCGGATCACCGATCCGCAGATCCGGGTGGTCATCGCCGGTCAGCTCAAACAGGGCAAGAGTCAACTGCTCAACTCGCTGCTGAATATCCCGGTGGCCCGGGTCGGTGACGACGAGAGCACCGTGCTGGCCACCGTGGTCTACTACGCCGAGACACCGACCGCGCGCCTGGTGGTGGTGACTCCCGACGGTGCCGATGCCGAGTTCGTCGACATCGACATGGCGGAACTGAAGAACGATCTGCGCCGGGCACCGGCCGCGCAGGGACGCGAGGTGCTCCGGGTCGAGGTCGGTGTGCCCAGCCAGATGCTGAAGAACGGCCTGGCGTTCGTGGACACCCCCGGCGTCGGCGGGCACGGCCAGCCCCATCTGTCGGCGACGCTGGGACTGTTGCCGGACGCCGATGCTGTGCTGATGGTCAGCGACACCAGTCAGGAATTCACCGAACCGGAGCTGACCTTCATCCGGCAGGCCGTCGAAATCTGCCCGACGGCAACAATTGTGGCCACCAAGACCGATCTGTACCCGCACTGGCGCGATATCGTCGCCGCCAATCAGGCGCACCTGCACCGCGCCGCCGTCGGCACCCCGGTGATCCCGGCGAGTTCGGTGCTGCGCAGCCACGCCGTCACCCTCAACGACAAAGAGCTCAACGAGGAGTCCAACTTCCCGGCCATCATCAAGTTCTTGTCCGAGAAGGTGATGTCACGGGAGAACGACCGGACTCGTGACCACGTTCTCGGCGAGATCCGCTCCGCCGCAGAGCATCTGACACTCACCGTGCACAGCGAGCTGTCGGTGCTCAACGACCCGGCCGCCCGTGAGCGGCTCACCGCGGATCTGGAGCGGCGCAAGGAGGAAGCCCAGGACGCGTTGCAGCAGACCGCGCTGTGGCAGCAGACCCTCAACGACGGCATCGCCGACCTGACCGCCGATGTCGATCACGATCTCCGCAACAGGTTCCGGCTCATCACCGCCCACACCGAGAAGGTGATCGACGGCTGCGACCCCACCCAGCACTGGGCCGAGATCGGCACCGAACTGGAGACCGCCGTCGCCACCGCCGTCGGCGACAACTTCGTCTGGGCCTACCAGCGGGCCGAGGCCCTGGCGGCCGAGGTCGCCCGGCTGTTCACCGAAGCGGGCCTGGACGTCGTCGAGCTGCCCGAGGTCAGCGCCCGCGACATGGGCGCCGGTTTCGGGGAGTTCAAATCGGTGTCCCGGCTGGAGGCCAAACCGATCAAGGCCGGCCACAAGGTGGTCACCGGTATGCGCGGTTCCTACGGCGGCATCCTGATGTTCGGCATGCTCACCTCGTTCGCCGGGCTGGGCATGTTCAATCCGTTGTCGCTGGGGGCGGGATTCCTGTTGGGCCGCAAGGCCTACAAGGAGGACATGGAGAACCGGATGCTGCGCGTGCGCAACGAGGCGAAGACCAATGCGCGCCGGTTCGTCGACGACATCGCCTTCATCGTGAACAAGGAGTCCCGGGACCGGTTGCGTGCGGTGCAGCGGCAGCTGCGCGATCACTACCGCGGTATCGCCAACCAGACCAGTCGTTCGCTCAACGAGTCGCTGCAGGCCACCCTCGCGTCGGCGAAGATGGAAGAGGACCAGCGCAACACCCGGATCAAGGAACTCGAACGCCAGCTCAAGGTCCTCAAGCAGGTCGTCGACAACGTCGACAAACTCGTTGCCGCCGGTTGATTCCCCGTCGCTTCGCTCGCCCGCTGGGCTGGATTCCCCGTCGCTTCGCTCGCCCCTTTAAGCTGGGCCCCTCATGAGCACCAGCGAACACGTCCGCGCAATTCTCGGCGGCACGATTGCGGCCTACCGGGCCGATCCGATGTATCGGCAGCGCCCCGATGTGCACGCCGAACTCGAACGGATCGAGCGCCGGCTGAACGAGCCGATGCGGATCGCGGTGGCCGGGACCCTGAAGGCCGGTAAGTCCACGCTGGTCAATGCGCTCGTCGGGGAGGACATCGCCCCGACCGATGCCACCGAGGCCACTCGCATCGTCACCCGGTTCCGGCACGGGCCGTCCCCGAAGGTGACGGCGAATCACCGCGACGGCGGACGGTCGAACGTCCCGATCGCCCGCGCCGCCGGCGACCAGCAACGCAGCCTGACGTTCAGCTTCAGCGGGCTGGACCCCGAGGACGTCGAGGATCTCGACGTGGAATGGCCCGCCGCCGAACTGATCGACACCACGATCATCGACACTCCGGGCACCTCCTCGCTCTCGCGCGATGTGTCGCAGCGGACGCTGCGGCTACTGATTCCCCAGGACGGGGTGCCCCGGGTGGACGCCGTGGTGTTCCTGCTGCGCACCCTCAATGCCGCCGATACCGCGCTGCTCAAACAGACCGGTGAACTCGTCGGCGGGTCCTCGGGAGCGCTCGGCGTGATCGGGGTGGCGTCCCGCGCCGACGAGATCGGCGCCGGCCGCATCGACGCCATGCTCTCGGCCCGCGATGTCGCCACCCGCTTCACCGCCGAGATGGACAAGACCGGGATCTGTCAGGCGGTGGTGCCGGTGTCCGGGTTGCTCGCGCTGACCGCGCGCACGCTGCGCCAGAGCGAGTTCGTCGCGCTGGAGAAGCTGGCCGGGGTGCCGCCCGCGGAGCTGGCCAAGGCGATGTTGAGCGTGGACCGGTTCGTGCGGGAGGACGCCGCGCTGCCGGTGGACGCCGCGACCCGCGCCGCCCTGCTCGAGCGGTTCGGGATGTTCGGCATCCGGATCTCCATCGCCGTCCTCAGCGCCGGGATCGCCGATTCGGTGGCGCTGGCCGACGAACTCCTGGAGCGCAGCGGCCTGATCGCCCTGCGTGACGTCATCGACCAGCAGTTCGCGCAGCGCTCCGATCTGCTCAAGGCGCACACGGCGCTGCTGTCGCTGCGCCGCTTCGTCCAGGTCAACCCGATCTACGCCGGCCGGCAGATCCTCGCCGACATCGACCCGCTGCTCGCCGATGCGCATGCCTTCGAGGAGCTGCGCCTGCTGAGCCAATTACGTTCCCGGCCAACCACGTTGACCGAGGATGAGATGTCCTCACTGCGGCGCCTGATCGGCGGCTCGGGAACCGACGCGGCCAGCAGGCTCGGCCTGGGCCCCGACGCGCCCAACGACGGCCCGCGCGCCGCGTTTGCCGCCACCCAGCGGTGGCGCCGCCGGGCCGACCATCCGCTCAACGATCCGTTCACCACCAGGGCCTGCCGGGCGGCCGTGCGCAGCGCCGAGGGGCTGGTCGCGGAGTTCCACGCCCGGGGCAGGTAGTCCTCAGGGCCGCGGGTACAGCGTCCGTGTCTCGTTCTGACGCGCCCGGCGCCGGGTGGTGGTGGTCTCGTCGTCTTCGTCATCGTCGTCGTTCGCCCGCGATCGTGGGGTCCGGGTCGGCCGCTCGGAGGAGGACGTCTCCGAGGAGGACGACGGGCCGATCACATCGCTGATATCGGTGGTCTCCACCGGCCTGGTGGGGCTGGTGGTACCCGTGGTCGTCGTGACGGTCGCGCTGCTGGAACTGTCCGAGAACGGCGTCACGTACTCCAGCGGTGCCGGCTCGGTACCGCTGGCCTGCCGGACCACGAACATCGTCAGCCACACGACCAGTCCGATGGCCGCGAGCGCGGCCACACTGGCAGCCAACAGGGTGGGCGTTCGTTCATGCCACTTGGGATCGCCCGTCACGGCCACCGATAGTAGCCCCGGATCAATCCAGCTGCCGGATGACCTCCGAGGCGAAGAACGCCAGGTGGTCGAGATCGGACATATCCAGAACCTGCAGGTAGACCCGCTGGACTCCGGCCCGGGTGAAGGCGCCCAGCTTGTCGACGATCTCGCCGGCGGAGCCCGCGAGCGGTGAGTTGCCGCGCATCTCGTCAAGTTCGCGCCCGATCGCCGCGGCCCGCCTGGTGAGCTCGGCCTCGTCGCTGCCCGCGCACAGGACGAAGCAGGCCGAGTAGACCAGCGAATCCGGGGCGCGGCCGGCGTCGGCGACCGCGGTCGCCACCCGGTCGTATTGCGCCGTCAGGTCTTCCAGCGAGGCGAAGGGGATGTTGAACTCGTCGGCGAACTGCGCGGTGAGCGCCGGTGTCCGCTTGGGGCCTGCACCGCCGATGATGATCGGCGGACGCGGGGTCTGTGCGGGCTTGGGCAGCGCCGGCGAATCCTTGACGGTGTAATGCGTTCCGGCGTAGTCGAAGGTGTCACCGACCGGGGTGCCCCACAGCCCGGTCAGGATGTGCAACTGCTCGGTGAGACGGTCGAAACGTTCGCCCAGCGGCGGGAACGGGATGGCGTAGGCCAGGTGCTCGGACTCGAACCAGCCGGCGCCGATGCCGAGTTCGACTCGGCCACCGCTCATTTCGTCCACCTGCGCGACGGCGATGGCCAGCGGTCCGGGGTGGCGGAAGGTGGCCGATGTGACCATGGTGCCCAACCGGATGGTGTTGGTTTCCCGCGCGATGCCGGCCAGCGTCACCCAGGAATCGGTGGGGCCGGGCAGGCCGTCGCCGGCCATGGCCAGGTAGTGATCGGACCGGAAGAAGGCGGAGTATCCGAGTTGTTCGGCGGCTTGTGCGACGGCGAGCTGGTCGGCGTACGTGGCGCCCTGCTGGGGTTCGACGAAGACACGGAAGTCGAGGGAAGGCATGCCGACAACGATAGTTGGTTCAGCCGGGCAGGGCGGCGACGGCGACGGCGAACGCGGCCCGCTCGAAGAATTCGGGGGAACAGCTCACCCCGGTGATGCGCTCGGCCAACGTGAACCCCGCTGCGGTCAGGTCGCTGCCGAGATCCTGCAGGTCACCGAGCGCATCGGGTTCGGCGCCCGGAGCGCGGTGATGAGCGCGGCGGGGGTGATACCGCTGAGCAGCGTGACGCAGTGACCCTCGGCGGTCGAGGCCGAGTCGGCCGTCACAGACCGCGGTGGCTGCCCCGCACCGCGGCGATGGCGTCGGCGTCCCCGTCGAAGCTGACCCGGGCCGGCTCGCGGCCCGCGGCGAACAACAACAGTTCGCCGGGATCGCCGCTGACGGTCACCGGCGAACCCTTGCCTGCGGTGGTCAGCACCTTGCCCTCTCGGGTGGTCAGCGATACCCGGGCCGGTGCCCTGGACAGCGTCATACGTCCGAACATGCCGACCCGGCCGGCCAGGGCGTCTGTGGTCTCCTGATCGAGAACCCTTGGTTCCCAGTCGGTTCCGGCGCGACGGATATCCTCGTGATGAATGAACATCTCGGTGACGTTCGCGAACCGGTCGATCAGGATGAACGGGGAGTACAGCGGCGGGCCGGCGGCCACCTGAGCGAGCAGGTCGGACCAGTCGGTGGATGCCGTCACCTGATCCTGCACGCGGGCGGTGTAACCGGCCAGCTTGGGCACCAGGATTCCGGGCGCGGCGTCGAGGCGGCGTTCCCGGACCACCAGATGCGCGGCCAGATCACGGGTGTTCCAGCCCTCGCACAGCGTGGGCGCGTCGGGGCCGGTGGCGCGCAGGGTGTCCACCAGCGCCGCACGTTCCTTGCGGGCAATGCTCATGTCGCGACACGGTCCATCAGTACGTCTCCACACCTTCGATTCGGACGAACATGCCATGCCCGGTGCTGTCGTTGGTGAAACGCGTGCCGGCCTCCGATGCCTCGATGGTCCAGCCCAGTGCGGTGTAGGTCCGGTAGTCCAGTGGCACGGTCGGGATGTCGCCGAGGTTGCCGGATACCCAGGTGACGGCGCCGTCGGCGTTGAGGTTGACGCCGTTGGCCGGGAATCCGTCGATGCTCGGCGACTTCTCGAACTCGGCCTCGCAGCTCACCGCCTCGACGTTGAGCTGGCAGCGGGTCAACCCCGACTTCGTCTCGAGGTAGACGTAGCCGTTCTGCGGTGCGAGAGCCTCGGTGGCCGGGGGCCGGGGTGTGGCCGATGACGGCGGAGGGGCCGGGGTCGCCGAGGTGGTGCGACTGGGTCGCGTCGTCGGGAAGTCCGGTTCGGTGCCCGAGGGTGCCGAACCGACCGGGTTTCCGTCGGTACTGTCACTGCATCCGGCGAGCACCATGGTGAGCGCGACGGCGCCGGCCCCGATGCACGCTGCTGCCCGTATCGCCCTGCCTGCCACGAGGTCGAGGCTACCGGGCAGAACCCCGAATACCGTTCGATGACATCGGCGACGGCACGTCGGTGTCGAGTGCCGCGACGATCTTCCCTCAGATCAATGTCGCCCCGCGGCGCCGCATCAGCTGGTGCATTGCCTGGTACGGGCTGCACTGTGGAATCAGCGATTTGTGGATCTTGGTCACCGCGCTGTAGTTGACGTCCACCACGTTTGCCAGTGGCGACAGACAGAGCTGGGCGCACAATTGGTACGCGTCCATGGTTGCCAGGCCGTACAACTCACTGAGCCAACGCACCATCTCGACCTGGCTGCAGCGCCACGCGTCCTCCAGCGGACGGGCCGATCCGACGGTCAGGATGGCGTCGTCGTGTTCCATGCGGGGCCACGCGGGGGCATGGCCTTTGATGAGATCGACGATCAGCGTGACATTCATGGCTCCTTCGAGAGCGGTGCCGCAGGTTTCGCCCTCGCCTTGCCGGTAGTGGCCGTCGCCCACCGAGAACGCCGCACCGTCGACGTTGACCCCCAGATAGACGGTGGTGCCCGCCCGTAGTTCGGGGGTGTCCATATTGCCGCCGAAGTAGTCGGGGACCAGCGTCGTGCGCACCTCGCGTAGGGCCGGCGCCACGCCGAGCGTGCCCAACATCGGGGCCAGCGGCAGCTCCCAGGAGAAATCGCCTTCGTGGGCGACGAACGTCGCCGACGACGCCGCCCGGTCGACCGCGTAGATCCACGTCAGCTCCGGCAGCGGGGCCTGCAGACCGGCGGTGCGATCGGTGCCGGTGAGGGCCCCGAACAGCGGAATCGTGGTCGATGCCGCCCAGTCGCGCGCGGGTTCCAGCGACACGACGTGCACCGCAAGGGTGTCCCCGGGCTCGGCTCCGGTGACATGAAATGGGCCGGTCTGGGGATTGAGTTCCTTCGGGTTGAGCACCTCGCTGGGCTTGTCGCCGACGGAGGTGACCCGGCCCGCGAAGGCATCCTCCGTCCACAGCCGCAGCGCGGTCCCGGGCTCGACCTCCATCACCGGGTCGGCGCCGCCGAACGTCCAGACGTACTGGTCGGGGGTCGGTGTGAACTCAACGATGCGCATGCAATTCACCTCCGGTGGTCGTTGCCCGGCCTGCGGACACCACACTGGGAAGCAGCACGGCATAGCTGCCCGCGATGACGAACCACAACAACGCCTGGCAGATCAGCGCATCGGTGCGAAAGTCGGCCAGCAGGTCGGCGGGGAACCCGGGGAACAGTAGTGTGCCGTCTGAATCGGTGATGGCCGAGGGCGTTTCGCGGAAGGTGGGCAGCGCGATGACCACCGCTGATATCGCTGCCAGGTATCCGACGCACCCTGTGACCGCTGCTGCCCAGCCGCCCAGCCGCGGTGCCAGCCGTACGGCCGCGGTACCCGCGATCGCCGCCAGTGCCACCGACGCGATGATCACGGCGAGGTAGGCGGTGGTGCGCTCGCCGGCTGACTCCGGTTGTCCCACACCGGGAAGATTGGCCGGATAGGCCACCCAGGGCACCACCGCCACGGTGACGAACCCCGCCACCGCTACCACGACCGCCACCAGTCGTGGGTCCGCCGTGATCCGGTGCCGCTGCAGCGTCGCCAACGCGATGCTCACCGCCACGGCGAACAGGGCGCCGGTGATGATCGCGAACATGATCGTGCCGACGCCCGCACCGATGTTCTGCTGGACCGCACGGGAGAACACCTCATGCTCGTGGGCGTGCTCGCCACCGGCCGCGGCGTGCGACCGTGCCTCCTCATAGGAGATGGCCTCGGTGATCAGCGGAGCAATCTGGGTGCGGGCGTAGAGAAATGAGGCACTGCCGGCCAACGCGCCGGCAAGCAGCCCGAGCCCGATGATCTTCTTTTCCATGATGATTCCGATCAGTGGCAGGGGAAGCCGAGCAGGTGGCGGGCATCGTGGAGGAACTCGTGCACATGGGTGTCGGATCCGAACACCGAGACCGCCCCCTGGTCGTAGCCGAGGAAGTAGTAGGCGATGAGCGCCAGCACGGTGGTGCTCGTGAGCCACAGTGCGGTGCTGGTCGTGGCGCTGTCCGGCAGCGCCACTCCGATGGACTTGGTTCCGGTATCTGCAGTCGACATCTGTGATCTTCCTCTCGTGGGTGCCAATTACTTCCAATTGACAACTATTTCGTGACGACCACAGTGTGCGAAGCAACGGATGACCGCGTCAACTCCTATGGGCGCTTGAGCTGGCTTCGAAACCCATATTTAACCTGCCGGGGCACGAAGATTAAGTGCTTGTAACAGCTGCGCCGACGGATTGCGATGCGCCTCTCAGGTGTTCATAGTTCCAGGTGGAAGTATTACAGATCCCAAGCAAAGAAACGGAGGTGCGATCGGCAATGCATGGTCCACACGATGTCGGTGGTCGGGACGGGCTGGGCCCTGTCGCCACCGAGTTCCTGGAACCGGGTATCCCGGACTGGCGCTACCCGTTCGAGGGACGGATGCACGCCGTCACGGCAATGGCCCTGCAGCAGGGCGTGTTCAACCTCGACGAACAGCGGCACGGAATCGAGTTGATGAAGTGGAGTGACTACACCGACTCCACCTACTACTCACACTGGCTGTTCTCGGTGGAGAAACTGCTCAACGACAAGGGGATCATCTCGCACGAAGAGGTTGATCAGCGGATGAAGGAGCTGGGCGCACCGGCGATGACGCCGCACCCGGACAAGCCCGAGACGCTCTCGCCGCTCGCCGCGAACATGATGGATTTCATCTGGAACGGCACCCCGCATGACCTCCCCGCGACCACCCCACCGGTGTACGAGATCGGCGCGGCCGTTCGGGTGCTCAACCTCCACGAGTCCACCCACAACCGGCTGCCCGGTTATCTCAATCGCGCCACCGGAGAGGTGGTCAAGCAGTACGGGGCCTATCGCGATCCGGCCGCCAGCGCGCACCGGCAGGTCGAAGAGCCGCACCAGCTCTACATGGTGCGCTTCAGCGCCACCGAACTGTGGGGCGACACCGTGACCGAAGAGTTCGATCTCTACGCAGACCTGTTCGAGGGATACCTCGAGCCGGCCGGCGCCTGACTACGAAGGAGTATTTCGAGATGGATTGGATTTCCATGGCCGACGTCGAGGCGCGGGTCAACGCGCTGGAGTCGCTGATGGTCGAAAAGGGTCTGGCCGAGCACGAGGCGGTCGATGCCGTGGTCGCCTCGTTCGAGAACGACATGGGCCCGGTCAACGGGGCCAAGGTGGTTGCTCGGGCCTGGACCGACCCGCAGTACCGCGAGTGGTTGCTCTCCGATGCCACCGCGGCGATCGCCGATATGGGCTTCACCGGACTGCAGACCGAGCACATGGTCGCCGTCGAGAACACCGCGGAGCGGCACAACGTCGTGGTGTGCACCCTGTGCTCCTGCTACCCGTGGACGCTGCTGGGCATTCCGCCGGCCTGGTTCAAGTACCCGCAATACCGTGCGCGCGTGGTGAAGGAGCCGCGCAGTGTGCTCTCCGAGTTCGGGGTGACGCTGGCCGACGACGTCAAGATCGACGTGTGGGACAGCAGCGCGGAGATCCGCTATCTGGTGGTCCCGCAGCGGCCGGCGGGCACCGAGGACCTCACCGCCGACGAGCTGGTGCCGCTGATCAGTCGGGACTCCATGGTGGGCACCGCGCTGGTCACCTCGTCTGCGGGGTCGCGATGACGGCGTCCACGCTGGACTTCGCCGGCCTCGACGATCTCGGCGGCCCGGTCGCCCTGCCCAGATCCAACGGTGAGCTGATCTTTGACGCACCCTGGCAGGGAAGGCTTTTCGGACTCGTGGTGCACATGTGCGAGTCCGGCCGCTTCGAATGGAACGACTTCAAGAAGCACCTGATCGAGGTCATCGACGCCTCCGGGGTGGACGATGTCTGCGATCCGTCGATCTACTACCGCCAGTTCGGGGAGGCATTCAGCCGGCTGGTCGCCGAGAAGGACTACGTCAGTGCCGATCTCATCGAGCAGCGCAGCCGGATCGAGTCCGAACGTCTGTCGCACAACGACCATGATCACGACCACGACCATGACCACCACCACTGAGAGAAGGGATCGTTGATGTCCAAGCTCACCGCTCTGTCGCTGAGCGTCGGGGTGTTCGGCATGCTCTCCACGTTGATGACGGCGACCCTCTGGCCGCTGCCGGTCTGGGTGTTGTTCCTGGCATGGGCGTCGTTCTTCTTCGTCGGATCCGGGTTGACGGGTTTCGCAAAGTCCGTCGCCTGCAACTGGACCGGAATCGTGATCGCCACGGCCACACTGCTCTCGGTACAGGCCACCGGCAGCGCACTGTGGCTGTCGGTCGCGGTCGGAGTCGGCAGTCTGGCCATGGTGCAGGCCTCACGCCTGCCGTGGATCTCGGCGACGCCGGCGATTGTGTTCGGCTTCGCGATGACGGTCGGCACCATCGCCGCGACCGGAAATGGCATCACCACGGCAGGGATCGGTCATCCTGCGCTGGTGGCGGCCGTCACCGCGGTGGTCGGCGCGGGTTTCGGCGTGGCCTCCGAATGGGGTGGGTCGTTGATCGCCAGGGCATTCGGTTCGAGCGCGGCACCGGTCGCGCAGCCCGCGTGACCGGCGACACCCCGATAAGCTGCACACCAACAACAGTTCGCGATGGAAGCGATCACGTCAGGAGCGGTAGTGCCGATCTCGACCAGCGTCGAAAGTGTCTCCGAAGTGTTCTTCCGGATCGGTCGCTGGTGGACCGAATCGCTGTCGCAGGGTCTGCTCGACAGCGAGGTCGGCACCATCGAGGGATGGCGGGTCCTCGGCGCACTGCGCGGCGGTGAGGGCTTCACCATGAGTGAAATGTCAACGGCCATGGCAATTCCGCCACCCACGCTGACACGCATCGTGGACAAGCTGGTCGACGGCGGGTTCGTACTCCGGCGCGTCGACGCCACCGACCGCAGACGGGTGCTCATCTATCTGTCGGCGAGGGGCAAGTCGAAAGTGCGCCGGCTGGCCCGGCAAGAGGCGGCGATGAAAGCCACCCTCGCCGAGGAGTTCGGCGAGGACGGCGCGGTTCACTTGATCAGGACGCTTGCCCGCGCCAGTGAGCTGCCGTTCCCGGGCCGCTGATCCCTCGGGTTGCTGCCAGACCGCAACTTTTTCACCTCGTGAACAACGGCGCAATGTCGCGTTAACGGGACCCCGTGAAGATGACGCAAAGGCTCGGCGCGACCGGGTGGATGGAGGCAACGATGGACATGACATCGATGCCCACGGGTGCGGCCCGGCCCCGATCCACCGTCGACATCGCCCTGGTGGTGCCCAGAAGTGGCTCGGCCGGCATCTATGGCCCGTCCTGTGAGGCCTGCGCCGAACTGGCCATCGCCGATGTGAACGCGACCTCCGGGCTCATGGGCAAGCAGGTTCGCCTCCGGTTGGTGGACGGTAGCCGCGCGCCGTCCGTCGTCGCGGCGGAGATCCAGCGGCTGCTCCAGCGCGGGGCGATCGACGCGGTCACCGGATGGCACATCTCGCCGGTCCGGCAGGCCATCGCCCGGGTCACCGCCAACCGGGTGCCCTACGTGTACGGACCGCTCTACGAGGGCGGCGAACGGACGCCAGGGCTGTTTCTCACCGGTGAGACGCCCTCGCGCCAGCTGCTGCCGGCGATGGACTGGATGAACGCCGAATACGGCATCGACCAATGGGTGCTGATCGGCAACGACTACATATGGCCCCGCCAGACAGGTGCGGCCGCACGATTGCATGCCCGCTCGCAGGGCCGACCGCTGTTGGACGAGATCTACGTTCCGCTCGGAACACAGGACTTCGGCGCGGCGATACGCCAGGTCGAGGCGACCGGCGCGGCGGGTGTGCTGCTGCTGCTGGTCGGCGGCGACGGGGTGGCGTTCAATCGTCAGTTCGCCGCTGCCGGCCTGTGCCCAGCGGTTCCCCGGCTGAGCCCGCATGTCGAAGAGAACATGCTGCTGGCCAGCGGCAGCGACAGCAATGACGGGTTGTTCGCGGCCGCAGGATATTTCGAAGCACTCAACACCACGGCCAGCATGGACTTCGCGTCGCGCTACTACGGTCACTTCGGCTTGTCGGCGCCGGCCCTCAACAGCATCGGCGAATCCTGCTACGAAGCCCTCACCCTGCTGATCGCGCTGGTGTCGCGGGCCGGATCGCTGGGCATCGATGCCCTCACCGGTGCGGCGGATGGCCTGACCTACATCAGCCCTCGTGGTGAGGTCACGATGCGCGGCAACCAGATGGCGCAGGACATCTACGTGGCCGAGGCCAAAGGCCTGGACTTCGAGGTGAGGTCTCGCATCTCGGCCGCCTGAGTTACTGGTGCAGCACGATCCGGACGAGTTCCGGGATGGCGTTGACGGCCGGAGGTTCGTTGCCGAAGTTCTCGATGAGCACCACCTGGAGTTCACCGACGACACCGCCGAGGATGGCGCCCACGGCGATCATGGTCGGCTCGTCGTCCTTGAACACCGGCCGCAGGATCGACTCGTACTCCTCGTTGGTGAGCTGGCCCATCTTGTCGATGATCGTGTTCTCCAGATCGAGCACGTTCATGGCGTAGTCCTGGGCTTCCAGGAGCGTGGTCGGCAGCCGCTCCAGCACCATCTGGACCAGGTTGTCCTTCAGCCCGTTGTAGCGCTGGGTGCCGACGGCCATCTTGACCAGGGGCTTGGCGATGCCGGTCTGGGCATCGATGGCCGCGCTGACCTCCTTGCCGACCAGGGCGAACAGTTTGTCCGCGCCCGGGCCGCGCAGCACCCCGTCGAACAGGATCTCGGGCGAGAACAGGTCCTCGGCCAGGATCCTGGCGTAATCGCGGGTGACCTTGTCCCGCTGGGCGTGCAGCAGGCCCTGGAAGGGTATGAAGCCGAGGTACTTCTTGGGCTCGATGGGGCGGAACAGCATGTTCAACGCGATGTAGTCGCTGATGAAGCCGACGCCGAAACCGAAGGCCGGCATGATCCACGGATTCTGGAACAGCGCCCAGGCGAACATCTGCACGACGCCGATGACGAGTCCGAAATAGATGCCGCTGCGCCGTACGAACGCCATCGCGTCGTCACCCATACCGCGCATCAACTTGTTGAGCTTGTCCTTGTTGCGGACCAGGGTGGTCACGGCCAGGTACTGCACATCGACGAATCGCGACAGATCGGAGCGCATCTCGTTCATCAGCGATTCGACGACGCGCGGTGTCTCGTCCTGGATCCGTTTCTGGATGGCGCGCCGTCCCGCTTCGGGCAGTGAGTCCCACAGGCCGGGGCGGATCTGTTCGGCGACCTCGCGGGATATCTCGTCGATGGCCTCGGTGAGCGGTTCGCGCAGCGCCTCGACCGCCTCCTTGGCATCGACGCGCTCGAGCAGTTCTTCGGGTTTGAGCAGATTCTGGGTGAGCAGCTCGATGGTCTTGGATCCCACCTTGCCGGCCCGGCGCGGCACGATGCCCTGCCAGCCGAACGGGCCGATACCCTTGAATTCCATTGGGCGGTAGAGCATTTCCACCGCGACGATCTTGGTGCTCCACCCCACGAACGCCGCGATGAACGGCATGGACAGGTAGATGAACCAGTTGACGCCGAAATCGGCCCGAATCTCAGCCCACGACTCGATGGCGAGGATCGCCTCACCCGTCATGCGGTCACGGACCGTCCTGCTGCACCGCGGCCGCCCACAGCCCCTTGCCCAGCTCCGAGAGGCTCAGCGACAACTTTTCGGTGCGGGCGATCAACGGCCCGCGCGATGCGCTCTTGATCGCCTTCAGCACCATCGGCTCCGCCATCAACACCTCGTAATCCGCTTTTCGTGACGGGTCCTCCGGACCGGTCTCAACCAGTCCAAGGGATAGCAGATGATCGACGTACTGCGGGACCATATGGGGAAGTGCGACATTTGCGGTGCGTCCGATGAGGCACGCGTTCTGCAGTACGACCTGGTTGCGCGACCGGCTGTGCACATTGACCAGCGGTGAGGACGTGCCGTCCGACAGTGCGCCGACGATGCGGGCCTCATCGGCGACGAGCTGGTCGAGCAGCCGGTGGTAGAGCTCCTGCTGGCTGCCGCTGGTGCTCTGGTCCAGGGCGCGGTCCAGCAGCCGGCCCAGCTTGGTGTGCAGCGAGTCCGTGGATTCGGGTGCGGCCTCGGCGGACTGCAGCGGGCGCGGCGCCGCATCCAGGGCCTCCAGCCGGTTCTTCACCAGGGTGGCCAGCTGCTCCTCGGTCCAGGAGGCGAGCTTGAGGCCGGTTTTGGCTGCGTCGATGGCGCGGTCGGTGAGGCCCAGTGGGTCGAACCATTTCGGCACCACCGGTTGCTGCTTGGGGGTGCGGATGGCGATCGCGATGTCGCCGAGGGGGGTGGCGAAACGGAACCCGCGGCGGTTGAAGCCGTTGCGCTTGACCGGTGTCCGGTCGGTGACGGTGGCCTCGACGGGTTCTTCGGTATCCGGGGTTTCGACGGTTTCGGCGGGGCTGTCGATGATGTCCTCGAGCGGGACATCGACAGGGACCTCGGCCGGGCCGTGATGAGGACTTTGCTCTGACACCTGTGATCGACCCCTATGTGCGCGACGGGTGAACGGCTCTGCGGTCTGCTTTGACCGGATAACGCACCGTACCGGCTTATGCGGTACCCGGTGTTCGGTGCCTCGGAGAATCGCTGGGTGAGGCGGCTTTGGCGCGGACTTGGGATCGGTGGCCGCCGCGGCGCTTGTCACCGCATCCCAGACCCCGGCACCGTCGACCACCGCGGTGGCTGAGGAGACCACGACGGTTCATATCGCGGGGGGGGCGAATGAAAGGGGTTCTACCTGAATTCGGAAGATGGGGGATTTTGGGGTAAAAAAGGAGGCGCAGGCTGACCGCCGACGTCCATCACGCGTCACCGCGCCGCCGTCGACCTGCGCATGATTACCGGTTCGGTGTCAGGCCCTGGACTCGCAGATCCCTTATGCGCGCCATGTATTGGGGACGAGGTCACCCTGCGAGCATCGTCCCGCGCCAACGACGATTCCAGCAGCGGTTCGACTGGCTCGTCGACTACATCGTCGCGCTGCAGCGCATCGGGGTGATCGACGCGGGCGTCGCGATCGAGCCGCTGGTGCGCATGCTCGGCGTCTTCACCATCGGCCTGCTGCAGGCGCCCGGCATCGCGGACGTCGGCGCCGACGATCAGCTCCGCGACACCGTCGGTCTGTTCGCCGATCTGGTCGGGCGGGGGCTGGCCACCGGCCTGCCCGTCGACCCCGAGGAGGCCAGGCAGGCGCAACTGATCCTGCTCGAACGCCTCGATGCCCAGCTGCGACAGCTGGCGGCACTCTGATGTCCGCGGTCTTCGAGTCCCATACCGCCCTGACCGTCTGCGGAGGTCCCGTGCGGCTGTACCGCGCGGGCGAGGCCGGGCCGCCGCTGCTGCTGTTGCACGGCGCCATGCTCGACACCGGGCAGGGCGTCTGGCACGACGTGGCCCCCGAGCTGGCGCGCGACCACCGCGTGCTCGTCATCGACCTGCCCCGGCACGGCGGGAGCCGGCCCTGGGTGGGCACGCTCGACGACGTCTTCTACCGCCGGTTCGTCATGGAATTGCTCGACGAGATCGAGCTCGACCGGGTGGGCCTCATCGGGTTGTCGATGGGTGGTGGGGTGGCGACCGGGTTCGCGCTGGAACACCCGGACCGCGTGAGCGCTCTGGTGGCCATCGGACCGGGTGGTATCGGTGCCAAGCGCCCGTACCAATTCCTCACCTGGGCGGCGATGCGTATGCCCGGCCTGCTGAGGCTGTGCAGCTGGATCCTGGCCCGGTGTCCCGGCTACATCCGGTCATCCATGGCCGCCAACCTGGCGGCCGGGGCCGACACCCCGGGATTTGAGCGCATCGTCGCGCAGGCCGTCACCGAGGCCCGGGAGAAGAACCGGCACGGGGAGAAGGCGCTCGACGATTGGCAGATCGAGGCGTACGGGCCCCGCGCCATGCGCCTGGACCTCACGCCCGCACTGCACACGCTGGGCGTCCCCACCCTGTGGATGCGCGGCGACCGGGATCCGTTGGTCGGTGCGGCGGAACTCGCCGGCGCCCATGCCCAGACCCCGGGATCCCGATGCGTCACCGTCGCCGACGCCGGTCACATCGTCACCTATGACCATCCCGACGAGTTCGTCGCCGTGGTCCGTAGTTTCCTCGCCGAGCGGAACTGACGTGAAGCCCGTCCTCAACTACCTCCGCGCTCTACACCATGTCGGTGCTCGACGGGATCGCCTCCTCGGAACGTGACGGCATCGGCCGCGCACAGCTCAAAGCGACCGCCCAGATCGCCCTCAACGCAATGGGACTGAGTTCGATCAGGCTTGCGTTCGAGCGCGCTCGAAGCTCTAGCGTCGCAACCATGTCACCCACGAGCAACCACCTCACCTGGATCATCACCGGCGCCTCGCGCGGGTTTGGAAGGGCCATCGCCGAACGTGCCCTGGAAGCCGGCGATAACGTGCTTGCCGCGGTACGGGAGCCACGTGCGGTCGCTGAACTGGCCGAAAGGTATCCCAACCGGCTTGCCGTGACGTCCTTCGACGCCACGAAGGCCTCGCAGGTAGGAAGTGTGGTCGATGCCGCGCTGCAGCAGTTCGGGCGCATCGATGTCCTGGTCAACAATGCGGGCCGCGGCATCATCGGCGCGGCCGAGGAGGTGCCGGATGCCGACTTGCGCGTGGCGCTGGACCTGCACCTGTTCGTGCCCGCCGCGCTGGTGCGGGCGGTGCTGCCAACGATGCGCACGCAGGGCCGCGGCACCATCATCCAGATGAGCAGCCAGGGGGGACGTGTCTCCTTTCCCGGAGCGGGCGCCTACTCGGCGGGAAAGTTCGCCCTCGAAGGGTGGTCGGAGGCGCTCGCGGGCGAGGTGGCGCCATTCGGAATCCGGGTAATGATCGTGGAACCCAGCCGATTTCGTACCGGATTCAACCGACCCGATGTCATCGCCTTCGCCGAGCCGAGTCCGGTCTATCGAGAGGCGCTCAGCGCGGTGCGCGCGGACCTGGCGCAGGTCGACGGGATCCAAGAGGGGGATCCGGTCAAAGCGGCCGAGGTGATCATCGAGCTGGCGCACGGTGACGACGTGCCGTTGCGACTGCCGTTGGGAGCCGAGGCTGTCCGGCGCATCGGCAACGGATACCGCGTCAATCTCGAAGCTCTGGAGAAGTGGGCCGGCGTCGCCAGCGTCACCGACTTTGTGGACGCGCCGCCGTCGGTCCGGCCGGTCTAGGGTTTGACGATGAGTGTCGACGATCTGATGGCCAAAGCCCTTGCGTCCATGGGCGAGGCCGTCGGCCCGGTATCCGTTGAGGTGCTGCACCATATGGTCGACGGCGGCGAGATCGATGAACCGAGGACGATCGCCGAAGTCGCTGACCTGCTGGACATCACCGCGCACACCTTGCGCTACTACGAGCGCATCGGATTGCTGGTCGTCGACCGTGACGCCGAGGGGCGCCGCCGCTATTCGGCAGCAGCGATCCGCCGTCTCGTGTTTTTGACTCGAATGCGTTTGTCCGGCATGGCTATTCGCGATCTCCAGCACTATGTCGGGTTGGTCGATGCCGGTGCTGACACGGTGCCCGAACGGCTGGACATGCTGATGGAACACCGCGACACCATTCGTCGTCAGATCCGCGAGCTGACTCTCTCGCTGGCCGCGACGGAGTACAAGATCGCCACGTACGGGGGTCACACCGGAGATCCTCGGTAGCGCTTTCCCCAACCCGCATCGCCGGGGTCACGTCGCCGGTGTGTCGATGAGCCCCTGCAGCGAATCCCGTGTGCCGGCTGACGAGCTGAACAACTCGCGGAGGAGGTCGGCGCGCGGCCGAAGTTCGACGTAATGGCTGCTCCGCGGCGTCGGGCCAACCAATACGTCGATTTTGGTGCGCGGCTGGTGTAGGAAGTCGCCGGAACTGGCGCTTCTGCGATCCGGCTGCCTGGGCTTTTCCAACAACCTGTCGGACGACGTTTCTCAGTAGGGTGTCGGATTCCTCGAGTGGTTGCCTGGCGATCGCCTTGCGCCTGGTCATCATCGCGACATTCGGCAGGCAGCGGAGTGAACGTGGGCGGCTACGAAAACTTGGTGCATGGCCTTGCGCTTCGTCGGTAGCATGTGCCGTCTGTAGATGTTTGGAGTAGAGGTGGCCACGGAGCGCCGGACGGAGAAGAAGGCGATCGTCAAGAAGGCGGTCGTCAAGAAGGTCGCTGCCCGGGCCACTAAGGCATCGGCCAAGCTAGAGAATCGAGAGATTCCAGCTGGCTATGTTCGGTCGGCTGCCGTCAAATCCTTCCTCGCCGCGCGGCAGACATCCAAGCACTGATGCCGCTCACGCCGGGCTACGGCGAAACACCGCTTCCGCACGACGAACTCTCCGCGCTGAGCCCGGGCGTTGTCGCCATCTTGGGCAAGCCCATCACCAAAGCGGCGGTCTACGACCTCGAACAGGGCATACAGGACCAAGTGTCCGAGGAACTGCTCACAGCAGCGATTGAGGGTTCGTTACTGCTGGACGAGCTGCTGAGCGATCATTTCGTCCGCGACCTTCACGCGCGCCTCTACGGCGACATCTGGGTCTGGGCCGGGCGGTGGAGACAGCACGAAGTCAACATCGGCATCGCCCCGGAGCAGATCGCCGTCGAACTGCGCAGCTGCCTCGATACCATCCGATACCGGTGGGAGCACACCGACGACTGGACCGCCCGCACACTCGGCATCGCAGCGCACGCCGAAACGGTACGGATCCACCCCTTCATCGACGGAAATGGCCGCACCACAAGACTTTTCGCTGATCTGGTATACATCGCAGCCCAAGACTGTGCCGAATGGCAGTACGACTGGGACGTCGACAAGCAGCGCTACATCGAGCTGCTTCGCGGCTTCGATGTACACCGGAACGTTGGCGAGCTTGCAGCCTTCATCGGCGTGCAGTCGGTCGAGTCATGAGTGTTCTTCGGCTGTATCGAAGCCGTCACCTTCCACTCGCAGCTGTCAGCGCCGGTTGCAAGCAACTGCGACGACCGGCAGGTGGGGACATCCTAGGAGGGGTCGAATTAGCAGTTCGGACGGGGCTATGGGGGGCTGAGCTGGGCACCGAGGCTCAGGATCTCGTCGACTGACCACTGGTCGTCGGCGTGGCTGCCGTACTTCGCTGCAAGAAGGCGGCCATCGGAAGCGATAAGGAAGTCAGCGGGCTTTCCGAGGTGATCCTCCCCACGACCCACGCCTGCCGACAACGAGCGCTGCCGGATCGCCCCGCGGGCGGCTGCGAGCCAGGCCCGCGGGTGTGCGATCGCCGTTGGTGAGGACTCGACGCCGAACTCGGTGTAGAGGTCTCTGTAAGGATCTGCGATGACGGCAAACGGGAGGTCCACTTGATATTTGCGGAGGGCTTCGGCGGTGGAGTGGAATACGACAACCTCGCTGATGCCGGCGGCGCGAATCTCGTCATGTCGCTGGGTGATCGACCGAAGATGAAGGTGGCAGATGGGGCATCCCGCAAAGCGCCGAAACTGAAGGTGCGTTACGCGGTTGCTATCGGGCACCGACACCATGGCGCCGTCTATTGCGCTCAGTTGGCGAAGTGCGATCGTTTCGCCGACTTCCAGAGTTGTCATCGCGTTAGTGAACCACGCTCAATAAGCGCGTCGAGCCGAGATTGTCGGCGCGCTGACACAATGGCATGCGTCACCCAGACAATAGGCGCGGATCATCCGATCCCGGTGCGCGACGGATCGCGGCGGCATGCCGCGAGGTAGCCGATGCTCGATACCACCAGCGGTACAAGGTAGTTCACGACGATCGAGATCCAGGTCTGCGCCGACTGATGACCACCGATCAGCGGGCCGCCTTGGTTGACAGCGCTGAGAACGGTGCCGACCACCAGCGCCGTCGGCACCGCGGTACGAAGCGTGCGGCCACGCAGGAACAGGCCGAGCCCTTCGGCTGGCCTGTTCCACGACACTGCCTTCGACCGGTTGTCGGCCATATCGTCGGTGGTCAGCGGCGACGGCGCACGGCAGCGATCAGAAGGACTCCGAGGACCGCGCCATAGAGCAGGTGCTCGAAGATGAAGGTGGGGTAGCCGACCATCGATGCCATGTTGCGGATGGGGTCACCACCGCCGAAGGGCGGCCGCCGCGGCTGGAAGCCCGATCCAGGCGCTGATCGCGAATACGGCCAGACCCCATACTGTCGCCGCTCCGATGAGAACTGCGCCGTGCAGCTGTAGAGCCCTTGCTGCGAGCGCGAACGCCACCCCGTACCCGGCGCCGACCATCATGTGAATGAGCGCGCCCAATGCGGCGGGCCCGAATAGGAACGTGAAAGACGAGCCTGCCATCCCTGCCTGCATCGACTGCATCATCGCGTCACCGGGCGCGAAGACCGACGCGATGTGATATAGCGGGGTGAAGAAGCCGGTTCCCTGGTATGTCAGGGCGGCGATCATCGCGAACATCGCCATCACCAGCGACGCTCCGGCACCGGCAACCGCGCCCCACAGTACGGCCGCGCCGATGCTCATTTTGGTTGGCGCCGCGCTGGTGCGCGCGTCACCCGAGGTTGGGACAGCCATCTTCGTATTCCTCCTGCTTAGAGCCAGCTCATGTCGACTCAAGCGAACCCGCTGCTGCCCCGGGGGCCGCGATGATTGTCAGCAAGCTGACAGTGAAACCGGCGAAATGTCAGCACGATGACAGGATCATCAGAACGACCGAAGGAAAGTCATGCCCGATCAAAGCGGCCCGATTCGCAACGCACTGCGAACTCTCACCGGCGGCGAGAGCCCACACGACGTCCAGGTCCGCCACGCCGCTTGGGTCGCCCGATGCGTCGGCAGGGGCCCGGCTGCGCCGCTACAGCGTGACGACGTCAACGCTCTGGCCGGGACGCTCGCGGCCAAACAATTCGACGCTGGTGCGGTGCTGTTCGCTGCTGGCGAGCCATCCACGGGTGTCTGGATCGTCCGGAACGGGCGGATCGAACTCGCCGTCGGCTCGGGGCGGCGTCGGGTGGTTGTCGACGTGCTGCAAGCTGGCGACGTCGACGGGGACATCGCGCTGCTGCTGGCGATGCCGATGGCCTACACCGCCCGCGCGCTCGGCGACTGCACCTGCCTGTACCTCGACCGGCCGGCCTTCGAGCACTTGCTCGGCACCCACCCCAACATCGCGCGCCGCTGGCTGTCCTCGGTGGCACAACGAGTCTCGGCCGGACAGAGCCGACTGGTCGCGATGCTGGGCCGGCCGCTCACGTCGCAAGTCGCGCAATTACTCCTCGACGAGTCGCTAGACGGCTCGGTTCCGCTGGCCCAGCGCACTTTGGCCGCCATGCTGGGCGTTCAACGGCCTTCCCTGAACAAGATCCTCAAGGAGCTTGAACGTGACGGGCTCATCGCCGTCCGTTACGCAGGCATCGACATCACCGATGCCGACGGGCTGGTCGCCAAGGCCGGATAGCTCCCACCTGCGGACGGTGATCTGATGCCCACCGAGGCGAGATGACGATCTGCCCATCGCAGCTCTCGCGTGATCGCTTGTCTCCTTGACTGAAGTTCGGTGAGCCTCTCGGACCGAGTAGGGCAGCGGACGGAGGATCGCGCAGGACGGACACCCCGGCCGGGTGGATCCGCTCCCACTCCGACTGTTCCGAGCGCTGGGTGTGGGGACACCGATGCCGTGTCACCGGCTGCGGCGGACATAAGCGGTGGCTGCCAGTCCGATGGCGGCGCCCTGGATGACCGCGACAGTGATGATGAGCGCGGGGACCGAGGTGTCGTAGAGCCACCCGGTCAGTGCCCCGCCGGCCGCGGTCGCAGAACCGAGGCCGGCTGCGAACACGCCGTAGGCGGTGGCGCGACGGGGCGGGGCGATCAGATCGGCGACCACCGCGCGCAGGGTGGATTCCTGGATTCCGACCGCCGCACCCCAGAGCAGCGCTCCAACCACAACTAGCCATACCTGGTTGCTGAACGCCACCGCAGGTATCAACGCCGATAGCACTGGCAGCGCCGCAAGGGTTTTCGCCCTATGCGGTCATAGGCCCATCCTGACCCCAGCGCAGCGGCGGCGTCTGCGGCCATTGCGGCTGCGTAGATCAGCGGCACAGCGGCAGGGGTGAGGATGCCGCGGGTGACCATGTGAAATGACAGCACCCCGAACGTCGCGAACCCGACCATCGTTGTCGCGGTGAAAGCGCAATATGCCCAGAACGCGGGGGGTAGTGGCACGCGGATCGACGGTGGCAGCGGTTGGCGCTGAGGGTGCAGCCGCGATATGGGACTCATAGCTGGCGGGGTCAGGGACCCGCAATGCCAGCCAAGTCAGCAGTGCGAGCGCGGCCACGCCGGGGATGGCGAGCAGGCCCATCGCCGGGCCGTAGTCGTTGCCGGTGACTGCAAGTACACCCGCGACGGTCAACGGGCCGATGACGGCTCCGATCTGATCGAGAGCCTCATGGACTGCGAACCCTTTGCCGCGTCCGGTGACGGCGGTGGCGTGGGAAAGCAAGGTGTCTTTGGCGGGGCTGCGGATCGCCTTGCCGACGCGTTCGGCGATCACCAGCGTGCATGCGACCCAGAGCGTGCCGGCGATCCCGAGGACCGGGACGGTGACGACGGTCAACGTGTAGCCGGCGACCGTCCAGGCCCAGAATCGTTGGGTGCGGTCGGTCAGCGGACCCGACACCAGCCGTAAACCCAGTGCGGCGGCCTCTCCGATGCCGGTGACGATGCCGACGACCAGACCGGTGGCGCCCAGGGACGCCAACAGCGGTCCGGTGATCGAGCGGGCGCCTTCGTAGACGAAGTCAGCCAACAGGCTGATGGTTCCGAACACGGTGACAAACCGCCACGCGCTGAGCTGAGGTCGCTCCGTACCCGGGTGACGCCGCGCCGACTTCATGCGCTGCCCGCTGAACTCTGCGGCCCGGCGTCGTCCGTCACGAGCAGACCCGAGCGGCGCCGTGATCGTGTCAGCCGAGCTGATGCCGGCGTTCCGAGGATCGGATCCACGGCCGACATCAGGCCACGGCGAGTGGTCCGAGAATGACCACCAGAGCATGGTTGACGTCGACCATGGTGGTACGCGAATCCGCCGGATTATCCACTCGCGCATGATAGGTCCAGCAGTCAAACGCCCAGCGCCGCGACGCGGCATTCGCCACTCAGGTTCCCGGGTGTTTGGCAAGAGTGCCACGGTCCGCGGCCGGCACCTTGGCGGGGTGGGCCGTGGACTAAGGAACGCTACAGTCGCGGGACTTCATTCATTGGGCTGGGCTTTAGACGAGGACATTCCACATGGGCTGGATAGCGCTGATTTTTGCTGGTTGCATGGAAGTCATCTACGCAGCTGCGTTAGAGAAGTCGCACACCTTCACCAGGCTGGTACCTACCGTCACCTTCCTGGTCGGGGTCACCCTGAGTATGGGTGGCCTCGCCTACGCGGTGCGAACCATTCCCCTGGGCACCGCGTACGCGGTCTGGGTCGGCATAGGCGCCGTGGGCACTGTCGTTTACGGCGTCGTCGCACTCAGCGAGCCCACTTCTCCGTTGCGAATGCTCTGCGTCGCGATGATCACCGCTGGCGTGGTCGGACTACACGCATTGAGTTGACCGCCGGCCCTGTCCTTACGGGACGGGACTTCACTCGACTGCGGCAGAACGCTGCGCCCGCGAGATTCCCGACGATCAGATCGACGCCTCTGGGAGGCCATCCACAACGGGCCCGCCATCATAGGGTGAGCGCGTGAGCAGCGAATCCCGCGATGACGCAGCCGACGTGCCAGCGACGCGGCGATCCGGCCCGAACAGTTCGCAGGTCGATCTTGGAAATTCGCTGCCGGCGGCATTTCTGTTCGGGGCGATCATCGGTGTGCTGGGTGGGATGATCGGGCTCGGCGGCGCGGAATTCCGGCTGCCGTTGCTGATCGGGCTGTTCGGCTTCATCGCCTTACAGGCATAATCCTCAACAAGGCGATGAGCCTGGTCGTCGTGTTCACCGCGCTGCCCGCGCGACTAGCTTCCGTCCCCTACACCGATCTCGCACCGCATTGGGCGATCGTCGTGAACCTTCTCATCGGCAGCCTCCTCGGTGCGTGGATCGGGGCCAGTTGGGCGACGAAGATGCGCTCGGCAACGCTGTACAAAACGCTGGCCGCTCTACTGATTCTGATCGCAATCGCGTTGTTGTTCAGCCACTTCGGACACGTTGGCACCCTTGAACTGGGATCATTGACCCGTGCCGCAGTAGGAGTGATCGCCGGATTCGGTATCGGTGTGGTCGCTGCGTTGATGGGGGTAGCCGGCGGCGAACTACTCATCCCGACGATCGTGCTGCTCTACGCCGTGGACATCAAGATCGCCGGCAGCCTGTCGCTGGCCGTGTCGCTACCCACCATGCTCGTGGCATTCGCCCGCTACAGCCGTGACCAGAGTTTCGGCGTGCTGCGCGCCAATATGCGCTTCGTGGCGGCGATGACAGCCGGGTCGATCGCCGGAACGATCCTGGGAGGTTTACTGCTCGGAGTCATTCCCAGCGCAGTACTCATTCCCCTGCTGGCGCTGCTGCTGGTGCTCTCTGCCGTCAAGGTGTGGCGGCACGACTGACAACAGGCCCCACTGCGCGCAGCCCCCACCAGGCGTGGCACCGACGAAAGGCCACAGGCGCAGGGGACCACCCCGCAGCGGTTGGACCAGTTGACAAGTCCGGTGAACTTCACCAACGCACTAGGGCGTCCCGGCAACACTGCTGCGCAGCGCCGCAACGATTCTCACGCGTGTCGGTAGGTCGAGGCGACACGCTCTGCCGTGTTCCACAGGGATGTGGCCCGTCATCGCATCCACGCCGTCGATGAGCACGGTCGGGGATGGATGGTCCCCGACGGTTTCGGTGATCTCGGCGTGGATGTTCAGAGCTTGCAGGCAGTCGCGGACGACGTGGCGTGTCTGCTCGGCATTCGGGCACCCGGGATGGGTGAGTAACTCGATTCGCATGGCTGCTTCAGCATTTCACGTCGACGTAGACGGTGGTGTAGGCCACGCGCTCGACGGTGCCGTCGCTACCTGGCGCGATGGCCCGCTCGGTGACGTCGCGTCCTGGGCGTACCGCCGTCGCGATGCATTGATCAAGCGTCCCTGTGCCGACCTTGTTCACGATGACACGAAAGCCGCTGTCTTGCAGTTGGTTGATGGTCTCCTGCGCCGATCCGACGGCAACCGGCATCCCCGCGACTGTCGCCGCCCCGGCGATCGCCGCGACCATCAATGCAGAACCGGTGATCGCGCTGCGTAGGTACTTGCCCATGTCCTTGTCTCCATCCCGTGCCCCAGAAACCCCCTACCCACCGACTTCAACTATCCTCGCGTCGTTCAAGTTTCGGCTCGGCGACTGTCATTCAGCTGACAGAGATGCACGGGCCTGTGCGATCGGTGGGTACCGTCGAGGGCGTACCCGAACGAGATACGAGGTCGTCGCCATGATCCGAGCAGTGTGGAACGGGGTGGTGCTCGCCGAAGCGTCGCGAACGGTTCAGCTTGAAGGCAATCACTACTTCCCGCCCGACTCGTTGCGCCGCCAGCACTTTCTGGAGAGCTCTACGAAGTCGATGTGTCCGTGGAAGGGCATGGCTCGGTATTACACGGTGGTGGTCGAGGGCCAGACCAACGCCGATGCCGCGTGGTACTACCCCAAGCCGAGTCCGCTAGCGCGCCGGATCAAAGGTCACGTCGCGTTCTGGAACGGAGTCGATGTCGAAGGCGAGCCAGAACAGGGCAGCGAGCAGAATATCTCCCGCCGGTTGCCCATCTGGCGGATCGGCATCACCGGCGGGCTGGTCGGCATTCTCTGTTGCGTCGGCCCGACCGTGCTGGCGCTGTTCGGAATCATCAGTGCTGGAACGGCATTCGTCTGGGCGAATGACCTCTATGACCATCACGCGTGGTGGTTCCGGCTGGCAGGTCTCGCGGCCTTGGCCGGGCTGGCGGTGGTGGCGCTGCGCCGCCGCGGCCAATGCAGCATCGCGGGCGTGCGGCGGCTCCGGTGGCGGATGCTGGGGATGTTCGCCATCGCCGTCGGCACCTACGGCGCGCTCTACGCTCTGACCACCTGGTTGGGGACTTTCGCATGAGGGTCTGTCAAGGCTTCTCGGCGATCAACAGCGCGTATCCGAGGAGACCGTCGGTCACTGCGCAGCGCACCCGCTCGAGGTAGCCGAGTACCGCTTCGGTGTCGACGCCGGCCTCGTCCAGCATCGCTGCGCGCGTCATGCGCGCCAGTTTCACCCGCGCCTCGATCTGGTCGAGCATCCGCAGCAGCGCGCCGTCGTGAGATTCGGTGTGGCGGGTGGCCAATCCCGCACTCCCGAGGATGGCGATGTAGTCGGCGAGTGGCCGAGCGTCGGCGATGCACGCCACCCACGCAGTGAGCGAGGTCAACTCGTCGGGGAGCCGATCCACGGCGACCGTGACGTCGGCCAGGCCGAGGCGGCCACCGGTGCGCAGCACCCGAGCGAATTCGTCCGCTGCGGTCGGCTTGTCGGGGAACGTGCAGAACGCGCACTCCGAGATCACTGCGTCGAAGGAAGCGGCTTGTCAGGCAGAGGAAGTCGTTCGGCATCGCCGCAGTGAAATCGAACCTGAGCGTTCATACCAACGCGATCCACGCTCTGTTGGGCCTCCTCGATCAACGTGCCGGAGAGGTCGACCCCGTCGACGGTCACCCCGTAGTCGGCGGCCAGCAGCTGGGCGGTGGTGCCGCGCCCGGCAGCGACGTCGACAACCTGCTGTCCCTCGTGCAACGTCAGCAAGTCAGCCAGCCGACGGGTCAACGCCGTCCCGCCGGGATGATAGGACTCGCCCAGCACCCACGCCACGACATCCGACGAGTACGCCGCCGCACAGCACGACTTGACGTGATCCGGTGTGCTCACTGCGGCACCGCTTTCCGGCCCACGTTGGTGGCGTCCGGACCGAGCGGCGAGCCAGTCGAGTCAGCCTTCGCGGCCACCTTCGAACCGTGCGTCGAGGTGGTCAGAATCGGTTGTAGCGCATAGGCGTTGGGAACGACGTCTTCGACTGACGCACCGGTCATGGACGCCCGAACCTGTTCGCGGTACCCCGCCGAGTTGTAGGCGCAGAACGGGATCAGCCGGCCATCGGGGGTGATCTCCTCGACACAGCACTTCATCAGCTGCCTGACATTGAGCGTGTAGGGGTCCTGGAAGTCCTGAATCACGATGGCGAAAGCGGTGTCGGCGAGCCTGGCCAACGCGTCGGGCAGATCGATCCCGCAACTGTTTGCGCAATCCAGCGCCTCGGCGATGCGGGCGAGCCGGTCGGAGGTGGTCTCGGTTCCCATGAATGCCGAAGCGCTCCACAGCTTCTCCAGCGCCTCACGGATGCCCAGATCGGGAACGACCCGATTGCTCACGTAGTCGAGGTAGTCCTCGACATCCAACAGCCGGGGTATGGGCAGCACGCTGGACCCGTCGGTGAGCAGGTAGGTGACCGATCGACAGGTGGAAAACAGCACGGCACCGGAAAGAAGTCGGATGCGGTGAACCATTCGGGCAGCTGCTCGGCGATGGCGTGGACCACATCGGAGTTGTGATCCGCGTCATCGAGGATCGAACTGCACATGTCGGCCTGCATGGGTGACAGGCTGAAAGGCCACCGACCGCACCGCCGGATGTTCGATGCCATGGCGGATGATCGCGCCGAGTTCTATGATCGTTGAGACCACGCTCCACTGCGGCCACCAGGGTGACGGCGAGGCCCGCTTCGGCGCAGTGTGACCTAAAGTGCGCGACGCTTGATCTCCCCCCGTAGGTCCCGACCGCGAATCTCCCGGTGGGTGCGCTCGTCGAAGCCGTCGAACTGCAAGTAGATCCCGACACGGTGACCGGGCCCGCAGCGAGCGGCCACTTCGGCGACAAACCGGCGATCGGTGGCGAGCCGGTCCCGTTGGTCGACCTGTCGGCTCTGGTGGCGGCAACCCGGGCTGCCGGCACCCCAGCTTCTGTGGGCGCGTGGAAAACTCCAGGTGGTTGCCGTTTTTTCTGGAAGCTCTTTTTTTTGCCCCCCCCCCTTTCCATTCTCCAAAAAAATACCCCGCTTCTTCAGCGCACTGCCTGCCTGCTCTCTCCTGCTGCTCTGCCTACTCTCCTAAAAAAAAAAAAAAAAAAAAAAAAAAAAAAAAAAAAAAAAAAAAAAAAAAAAAAAAAAAAAAAAAAAAAACACACACACACACACACACACACACACACACACACACACACACACACACACACACACACACACACACACACACACACACATTTTTTTTTATTCTTTTCTTTTTTTTTTTATTTATTCTTTTTTTTTTTTTTTTTTTTTTTTTTT
>JAXHOA010000004.1:0-36712 GCA_034520035.1 Mycobacterium sp.
GATGACGACCACGGGGTGTTGTTCCGTCGTTGATGCTGCCGATGTGGTGGTCGGGGTCGGCGTGGGTTTGGTCTTGGTGGTCTGCACCGTCAGTGTGTCGAGGAACTGATGGGTGCACGGCGCCCCCGCTGATTTCTTGGCCGAGACCGTCGGCGGCGCCGTGCGTAGTGCGAAAGGCACTGATGGTCACGGTGGAGGTCGATCCCGAGCGCGTCGAGTCCCGGCTGGCTGCCGGGGAGGTGGCGTGCCCGTCATGCCCGCAAGGGGTGCTCGTCCGGTGGGGTTTCGCCCGTTCTCGACCGGTGGTGGGCATGGCTGAACCGGTACGGCCGCGCCGTTCCCGGTGCCGCGGGTGCGCGGTGACCCATGTGTTGTTGCCAGCGACGTTGTTGCTGCGCAGGGCTTATGTCGCGGACCTGATCTGGACGGCGGTGGTGGCCAAGGCGGCAGGTGCCGGGCATCGGGTGATCGGGGCGCGATTGGGGATTCCTGGATCGACGGTCCGTGGGTGGCTGCGGGTGATTACCGGGCGAGCCGAGGTGGTGCGGCACTGGTTCGTCTCGATCGCGGTCACCGCGGGGGTCGATGTGTCGATACCGAAAGCGACCGGATCACGGTGCGGGGATGTGATCGCCGCGGTTGGCCGTGCCGCCGAGTCGCTGGCGGCGCGGTTCGGCGATGGGCCGGTGATCGGTGCGGTGACGGCGGCCCAGGTCGCTGTCGTGGGCAGCGGTGCCCGGTTGCTGTCGCCGGGTTGGCCGCCAGCGCTTTGACCGGTCGGTGCAACACGAACTGACCCTGACATTGACGGCGACGATCGGTCAGGGTCGCGGGGATGGCTGCCCGGCAACAGATCTGGGTGGCATCGCCAAGGATGAGGGAGCCATTCGTTGCCAACCGAAGATGAGAAACGACGCGAGCGAAGCCACGCGGTCGGATTGTTCCGCTACCAATTGATCTGCTCGGCACTTGACAGTGGGCTCTCGACGAAGGCCCGTGGCCGCTTGGTCCGCGAGATCGCCGCCCGCGAGCACACCGATCCGTTCGGGACGCGGGTGCGCTATTCCCGAGACACCCTGGACCGCTGGATCCGCCGCTACCGCACCGGCGGGTTCGTCGAGCTGATTCCCTCACCGAGGTCGTCGGCGCCGCGCACCGATGCCGCGACGTTGGAGTTGGCGGCTGCGCTGAAGCGGGAGAACCCGGCCCGGACCGCCGCTCAAGTGGCCCGCATCCTGCGGGTGTCGGCAGGGTGGGCGCCGTCGGAGTCGACGCTGCTGCGCCATTTTCACCGACTGGAGTTGATCGGCCCGGCCGCCGGGGACGCCCCGGCGGTGTTCGGGCGCTTCGAAGCCGAGAACCCGAATGACCGCTGGACCGGGGATGCGTTGCACGGACCGAGGATTGGCGACCGCAAGACCTATCTGTTCGCGTTCCTCGATGATCATTCCCGGCTGATCTGTGGTTACCGGTTCGGGTTCAGTGAGGACACCGTCCGGTTGGGCGTGGCCCTGGAGCCGGCGTTGGCCGCCCGCGGGGTCCCGGCCAGTGTCTACGTCGACAACGGGTCGGCGTTCGTGGATGCCTGGTTGTTGCGGGCGTGCGCGAAACTGGGAATCCGGTTGGTGCATTCCACCCCGCACCGCCCTCAGGGCCGGGGGGAAGATCGAACGGTTCTTTCGCACCGTGCGCGAGCAGTTCCTCGTCGAAGTCGTCGACACCACCGCCGATGAGTTGGCTGCCGCCGGCACCGATCACCGCACCGCGCTGCTGGAGCTCAACCGACTGCTCACAGCCTGGATCGAAACCGAGTATCACCGCCGCACCCATTCCGAGACCGGTCAAACACCCTTGGATCGGTGGGACGCCGGATGGTCGAGGCTGGGTCGCACCCCGGCGATGCCGACGGCACCCGATCTGACCGAGGCGTTCCTGTGGTCGGAGTACCGCACGGTCACCAAGACCGCGACAGTCTCGTTGCACGGCAACACCTACCAAGTCGACGGCGCGCTGGTGGGACGCAAGGTCGAGTTGGTGTTCTCCCCGTTCGACATGGAAACCGTCGAGGTTCGATACCAGAACAAGGGTCTCGGGAAGGCGTTGCCGTACAACATCACCCGCCATGTTCACCCAAAGGCTAGAGCTGAGATACCTGAGCTACCGGTGCCCGCAACGGGCATCGACTACCTGGAGTTGACCGCCCAAACCCATCACGAGCAGATCCGCGCCGACCGCAGGATCGGCTACGACGCCCTCTTCAGCAACGCAGACGGCGACGGCGACGGCGAGCAGATTGCCGGGCAGTTGAGCATTGATGGTATCGCCGACGTCACCAGTCAGAACGAGGCATCGGCATGAGCATCGAACGCCTGCAATCACATTACGGTTTCACCCGGATGCCGTTTGGGCGTGGACTGGCCCCGGCGATGCTGCACCGCCATCCCGGGCACGCCGAAGCAGTCGCCCGCATCACGTGGTGTGTGGACCAACACGCCATCGGGGTGATCACCGGGGAAGTCGGCGCCGGCAAGACCGTCGCGATCCGCGCGGCGACCTCGGGGCTGGACCCGGCGCGGCACGTGATCATCTACCTGCCCAACCCCTCGGTGGGCGTGCGGGGCATGTTGCATCACGTCGTGGGCGCGTTGGGACGGGTGCCCAGTTTCTATACCGCGACGTTGGCCCCGCAAGCTGCCGAGGCGCTCGCAGCCGAGCACTCCGAACGTGGTCGCACCCCGGTCGTGGTCATCGATGAGGCTCACCTGCTCGATAACGCGCAGATGGAGGCGATCCGGATGCTGACCAACCACGACATGGACTCCGGATCACCGTTCGCCGCGCTGTTGGTCGGGCAACCCACCCTGCGGCACCGGTTGCGCCTCGGGGTACTTGCCGCACTCGATCAACGCATCGCGGTCCGCTACGCGATAGCCGGCATGCAACCAGCCGACACCGCCGACTACATCGCTCATCACGCCAAGATCGCCGGACGAACCGATCCGTTGTTCTCCGACGACGCGATCACGTTGATCCACAACGCCGCCCGCGGACATCCACGGGCGGTCAACAACCTCGCGGTGCACGCCCTGACCGCCGCGTTCGCCGTGAAGTCCTCGATCGTCGATGAGAAATCCGCCCGAATCGCCGTCACCGAAAGTGGCCACGACTGAATCACTGACCATGCGACGTCACCATGCAGATGACGCCGTCACCACACCGACGAAGACCCTGCCCGCTACGCGGGACAGGGTCTTCGTTGGATCAGAACCATCGGCACCAACCATGACGGCAACGTCCGCATCCTCAATGACGGTCAACATGGGCTGGATCCGCGCCGCTCCGACCCTCATCAGCCGGCTACTCAGCAACCGCCCCGCCGGAGATCTCGGTACCCCTACCATCGAGCAGACGATCGCCGCTGAGATCCTGTCCGGCTACGATGTGCTACTCGCGCACCGGTCCAACCAACTACGCCACCGCCGCGACCTGCTCATTAGTCAGCTGCGCACCCACCTGCCCGACTGGGACACCCCCTTCGTACACGGCGGTCTCTCGCTATGGGTAGGACTGGGAGCACCGCTGAGCTCGACCTTGGCCTCGGCCAGCCAACGGCGCGGCGTCCGGATCACCGCCGGCCCCAAGTTCGGCATCGACGGTGCCCACGAACGGTATATCCGTGTGCCGTTCACCGCCGAACCCGAACTCATCGAACAAGGCGTCCGCACCTTGCGCGACACCTGGGAATCCCTCGACCCCCTCGCGTATCCGACCTCACAGCACCACCTACCGCACACCCTGTAGCCACCGCCACAGCGCTCCCACCACGGCCCAACGATCGAAAGACACCAAAGATGGACAGCGGCAATGCGATCAGTGACCAACTGGCTCAACACATCACCAACAGCTTCGCTCGTCAAGGGCTCATGCGGCACCTTGGCGCCGCCATCACCGAACTGCGCACCGGCTACTGCGAAATCCGTGCCCCGTTCACGCCCGACCTCACCCAACAACACGGCTACTTTCACGCCGGAGTGACCAGTGCACTCGTCGACACCGCCGGCGGATACGCCGGTCTGTCAACCTACAAGCCCAGCGACTCCATCCTGACCGTCGACTTCAGCATCAACCTCCTCGCACCCGCAGCCGGCGACGAGCTTGTCGCCCAGGCCACCGTCATCAAGAGCGGACGCACGCTCGCCATCTGCGAACTACAGGCTTACACCCTGCGCGACGGAACTCGCACCCACGTCGCCACCGGACGACAAACCCTGATTCGGCTACTCAATACCTCCGACACCGCGGCGGCTGTCACCAGATAGTCGTGTCCCAGGCCCGGACACTCGAATCTCCCACCGCGGTCAGCGCGCTGCGGTGGGCAACCCGTCGGGACCGGCCGTTCGCACTGGACAACCCATGCTGCTCATGAAGCTGCTCGACCACCTCGGAATGGGATTCACCTCATGAGCACACCCGCACCCGCCGCCGTATTCGATGTCGTGTTGGGCGTGCCCTCGGACTGCTCAGGCCGCTTCGTTGGATGCCAATTCATGCCCGCCGCACTACGTGCCGCCGGCCTCATCGAAGCCCTCGGCGCCCACGACCTCGGCAACCTTCAAGTGGTGATCGCCGACCCCCGCCGCGACCCCGTCACCGGAGTCATTGGCCTACACGACCTGCTCAACCAGTCCCAGGTCGTACGTGACAACACCCAAGACTTGCTCGCCAGCGGCCACCGGCCCCTGCTCGTTGGAGGCGACTGCACCATCCTCATCGGGATAGCCGCCGCGCTGATACACACCAACCCCGACGCCGGGCTGCTGTTTCTCGATGGCCACCTCGACTGCTACGACGGAACCACCTCGGCGACCGGTGAAGGCGCGGACATGGAGCTCGCCGTTTTGCTCGGTGTCGGAGCTCAACCCCTGCTCGAGTTCGGCGAACGCACACCTGCGTTCTCGCATGATCGCGTCGTCGTACTTGGCCCATTCGATGAATCCGACGCCGCGGCCGAAGGCGCGCCCAACCCGCGCATCTTTGCCCCCGATACCACCATCGTGACCAGCGACGAACTCCTCGCCAATCCCACCGGCCACGCCCACGACGCCATCGCCGCTCTCGATGCACGCGCAGACGGGTTCTGGCTGCACCTTGACCTCGATGTGCTCTCCAGCGATGTCATGGCCGCCGTCGACTACCCCGACCGCCGCGGACTGAACTACAGCCAACTCGCAGACGTGCTCACCATCGCCTTCGCCGCACCGAAACTGCTCGGCGCCAGCGTCGTGATCCTCAACCCCACCCAAGCCCCACCCGACGACCAATCCGCACACCACATCGTCGAAATGCTGGCCACAGCAACCCACCGCTGACAACCGCCATGACCTGAAAGTCCCAATGTGGTTGGTCGCGAACGAATTTCTCCACACTGAGCCGTGAGCGTCCGGGGGTGTCAGCAAAGGTACGGTCTCACTCATCGCGAGGAAGACCAGCCCTTTCGTCGATCGGAGAAGCGTGACCTATGCGGTCTTGTCGCGGCGCTCGTTGCGCGGAGGCTTGCGCGGCACGATCGTCGGGAGCACGTTGTCCTGCACGGTCTCCCTGGTGACGACGACCTTGGCGACGTCGTCGCGGCTGGGGATGTCGTACATCGCCGGCTGCAGGACCTCTTCCATGATGGCGCGCAGGCCACGGGCACCGGTACCGCGGTGGATGGCCTGATCGGCGATCGCATCCAGGGCCTCCGGTGTCATCTCCAGCTCGACACCGTCCATCTCGAACAACCGGGTGTACTGCTTGACCAGTGCGTTCTTCGGCGTCGACAGGATCTGAACCAGCGATTCCTTGTCCAGGTTGGTCACCGAGGCGACCACCGGCAGACGGCCGATGAACTCGGGGATCAGACCGAACTTGATCAGATCCTCGGGCATGACCTCGGCGAAATGGTCCTGGGTGTCGATCTCGGCCTTCGACTTCACCTCGGCACCGAAGCCCAGGCCGCGCTTGCCGACGCGGTCCGACACGATCCGTTCCAGGCCCGCGAACGCACCCGCCACGATGAACAGCACGTTCGTGGTGTCGATCTGGATGAACTCCTGGTGCGGATGCTTACGCCCGCCCTGCGGGGGCACCGACGCCTGGGTACCTTCCAGGATCTTGAGCAGCGCCTGCTGCACGCCCTCGCCGGAGACGTCACGGGTGATCGAGGGGTTCTCGCTCTTGCGGGCGATCTTGTCGACCTCGTCGATGTAGATGATGCCGGTCTCGGCGCGCTTCACGTCGTAGTCGGCGGCCTGAATCAGCTTGAGCAGGATGTTCTCGACGTCCTCACCCACGTAGCCGGCCTCGGTGAGCGCGGTGGCATCGGCGATGGCGAAGGGGACGTTGAGCATCTTGGCCAGCGTCTGCGCCAGGTAGGTCTTGCCGCAGCCGGTCGGGCCCAGCATCAGAATGTTGGACTTGGCCAGCTCGACGGGCTCGACACGCGAGTCGCGGCTCTTCTCCTGGGCCTGGATGCGCTTGTAGTGGTTGTAGACGGCGACCGCGAGCGTCTTCTTCGCGGTGTCCTGTCCGATCACGTAACCCTCGAGGAACTCGCGGATCTCGGCGGGCTTGGGGAGTTCGTCCAGCTTGACGTCGTCGGCGTCAGCCAGCTCCTCCTCGATGATCTCGTTGCACAGATCGATGCACTCATCGCAGATGTAGACGCCCGGCCCCGCGATGAGCTTCTTCACCTGCTTTTGGCTCTTCCCACAGAACGAGCACTTCAGCAGGTCACCGCCGTCTCCGATGCGAGCCATGTGGGGGGGTCCTACTTCCTGTTTGGCTGTCACTCAAATGTGGGTTGCCCCGGGTATGAACCCGACGCTACCCGTTCGTTCCGTCACGGTGCGACCGAAGGGCCGAATCGCGTCGGTGGTATTTGTTCGCGTGCAGGAGAACATATCTCTCCTGGTGGCCTACCACCCGGCGGCACGCGGTCCGTGTCCCTGGCGTGTCGTCGTCGTGACGGGATTGCGGTCTTGACCACCTGGTCGGATCCGATGTGCACCGGCTTCCACAGTACCTGGCGGCCCCGGACCCTGACGGCGGCAATAGCCGTGCGCACGACGCGAGCCCACTCGGGGTGTCGATGCAGATCGGGTCCTCCCCCGGCGCGCTGAAACGCGCGCGGGTACGCCGGCATCCGTACGTGACGGTCCGGACTCTCAGCCGGATGCCCGGCCTGTACCCGGAATCGCTAGCGCGGACCCAGTCCCCCGGGGCCAACCGGCCCTGGTCCGATCGGGCCCGGACCCACCGGCCCCGGGCCCACGGGCCCGACACCGACCGGTCCGACCACGCCGCCGACACCGATCGGGCCCGCCGGACCGACGACGGGGTTCACACCGATCGGCAGGCATTGCACCACCACCGGGTTCCAGTACATCCCATACGGGCACACCGGATCCTCGGCCAGACTGATGGCCGGTGCGGCGATCTGAGTGCACAGCCCGGCAGAGAACAAGAACGCGCCGAGCATCGCCCGGCGTCTGTGCGTGGTCATAGTCGTCTCCCTCGGAGTTTCCCGACGCAACAAGAATCGCACGCGTACCGTTTTCACGGGTCAGTTTTGACGCATGCGGCAATTTCGGGAAAGGCGCTGCCATGATTCATCCGAAGAGATCCCTTGCCTCGTCCGGCGGCTCGGCGCTGTGCACGTGCATCCTGGCGGCGAGCCTGATCGCGGCGCCGGGTGTGCCCGGCCCACCACCGTCGACGCCTCCGACAGTTCAACTCACCGCCGCGGCGAAGCCGCTGAACATCGATGTGCCCGAATTGATCGCGCACATCCCGGAATTCGCCGAGCTCGTCGAACCCGTGGCCGGTCAGGACGACGCGCCGCCGGCGGCTACAGCGGCACTCGCGCGGCCCGGCTCCATCGGTATCGAAATCGCGAATGCCATGCTCTGGCTGCCGGCGCAGATCTTCAAGGCCATCATGAATCCCGCGTTGTCGCCGATCCTCACCGCTCCGGTCATCGGCCCCGTGCTCAACGGCGTCCTTTTCGCCACGGTGTTGGTCTCCGCCGGCCTGGCAGGCCTCGTCGGTACCGTCATCATGGCGATCGAGAGCGCGGTATGGACCGTCGTCGAGGGTATCGGCGCGGCGGTGGGCGGGATCTTCCGGCTGCCGGCGGCTGCACTGAGTGGGGCCACTGCCGCTGCCGCACCGGCCGCCGCGTTGCGGACCGCCGCGGCGCCTGGCATCGAGGCGGGCCGTCTGGATACGGATACGGAGCCTCTCGGTGCCACGTCCCCGCTGGCGGACGACGCCGTCGCCGGCGAAGACGCGCCCGTCGACGAGATCACGCGGGACGCCGACACGGCCGCGGAGGCCACGACGCGCGACGAGGACGAGCCCGCGCCCCCGGCCGCCGAACCCGACGAGCGCCCGTCCGAGGAGTTCGGAGGCGACGCCCAGGAGTTCGGCGGCAACGCCGATGAAGAGACCGTCACCGACGAGCACGACCCGACCGCCGAACCCCCGTCACAGCGCGAGGACGAAACCGAGGATGCCGACCCGGCACCGACGTCACCGTCTGCGGATCCGAAGCCCGCGGATCGCGACGACTCCACGGCGTCCGACCAGACCTGACACAGCACTCGACCCCGGCTCGCGAAGGCGAACCGGGGTCGAGTGTGTGCGCTGGTGACTATGCGTTCTGTGCCGAAAGCTTCCGGTAGGCCAGAACCGTGTCGATGATCCCGTAATCCAAGGCCTCGGCCGCGGTGAGGATCTTGTCGCGGTCGGTGTCCTTGCGGATCTGCGTGGGTTCCTTGTTGGTGTGCCGCGCGAGCGTGGTGTCCATCAGGGTGCGCATGCGCTCGATCTCGGCGGCCTGGATCTCCAGATCCGAGACCTGACCCTGGATGGCACCGCCCACGGCGGGCTGATGGATCAGCACCCGCGCGTTCGGCAGAGCCATGCGCTTGCCCGGGGTGCCGGCGGCCAGCAGCACGGCGGCGGCCGACGCGGCCTGCCCGAGGCAGACGGTCTGGATGTCGGCACGCACGTACTGCATGGTGTCGTAGATCGCCATCAGCGAGGTGAACGAACCACCGGGCGAGTTGATGTACATGGTGATGTCGCGGTCGGGATCCAGGGACTCAAGGACCAGCAGCTGGGCCATGATGTCGTTGGCCGAGGCATCGTCGACCTGCACACCGAGGAAGATGATGCGTTCCTCGAACAGCTTGTTGTACGGGTTGGATTCCTTGACGCCGAAGCTGGAGTGCTCGATGAACGACGGCAAGATGTAGCGCGACTGCATCGGGTTCATTTGATTCCTGCTCCTGGTCCCTCACCGTTGACGCTGACGCTCGTGATGATGTGGTCGACAAAGCCGTATTCGAGTGCCTCGGGCGCGGTGAACCAACGGTCGCGATCGGCGTCGGCTTCCACCCGCTCCAGGGTCTGACCGGTGAACTCGGCGTTGAGCCGGTTCATCTCCTTCTTGGTCAGGGCGAACTGCTCGGCCTGGATGGCGATGTCAGCTGCGCTACCGCCGATACCCGCCGACGGCTGGTGCATCATGATCCGCGCGTGCGGCAGGGCGTAACGCTTGCCCTTGGTGCCGGCGGCGAGCAGGAATTCGCCCATCGACGCGGCCAGGCCCATCGCGTAGGTGGCCACATCACACGGCGCCAACACCATGGTGTCGTAAATGGCCATGCCCGCGGTCACCGACCCACCCGGCGAGTTGATGTACAGGTGGATGTCCTTGGTGGGATCCTCCGCGGCCAGCAGCAGAATCTGCGCGCACAGCCGGTTGGCGATGTCGTCATCGACCTGGGTTCCCAGGAAGATGATGCGCTCGGCGAGCAACCGCTCATACACCGAGTCGATGAGGTTGAGCCCCGACGCGCCCGATCGCATCTCAGTCACGACTGAATACCTGCTTTCTCGTCTACGTACACACGAACACTAACCAACCGGCGCGACCGTGCACTCCCTGAAACGCGCGCTTTCGCTCACAGCGTCACGCGCGCGGCGTCACTCCGCGCTGTCGGCTTCCTCTGCGTCAGCCTTCTTCTCGGCCTTCTTCTTCGCCTTCTTCTCCGCCTTCTTGGCCTTCTTCTCGGCCTCGTCGGCGTCGGCATCATCGGCTTCGACCTCGGCCGGGGCCTCGGCGGCCGCGTCGGCCTCGGCGTCACCGCCAGGTCCGAAGAACTCGGCGGTGTCGATGACATTGCCGTCGGTGTCGGTGACGGTCGCGCTGTGCACCACCGCGGCGATGGTCAGGCCGCGGCGCACATCGGCGAACATCGCCGGCAGCTGGTTGTTCTGCTGCAGCACCTGAAGCAGCTGCTGCGGCTCGATGCCGTACTGACGCGACATCAGCACCAGACGCTCGGTCAGGTCGCCCTGGCCGACCTGGATGTCCAGCTTGTCGGCGACGGCGTCCATCAACAGCTGGGTCTTGACGGCCTTCTCGGCATTGCTCTGGTTGTCGGCGTCGAACTCTTCACGGCTGCTGCCCTGCTCGGTCAGCTGCTCGTTGAACTTGTCCTCGTCGTGCTCGAGGCCGTGGATCGCGTTGTGCAGGGCGTCGTCGACCTGAGCCTTGACGATCGCCTCGGGCAGCGGCACCTCGACGTCATCGAGGAGCACCTCGAGCGCCTTGTCGCGGATCTGCTCGGCTTGCTGGATGCGCTTGACCCGGCTGACCTGCTCGACGAGGCTTTCCTTCAGCTCGGCGATGGTGTCGAATTCGCTTGCCAGCTGCGCGAACTCGTCATCGGCCTCGGGCAGCTCGCGCTCCTTGACCGACTTCACGGTGACGGTGACCTCGGCCTCCTTACCGGCATGCTCGCCGGCGGCCAGGGTGGTGGTGAAGGTCTTGCTCTCGTCGACCTTCAGGCCGACGATCGCCTCATCGAGGCCCTCGATGAGCTGGCCGGAGCCGATCTCGTGGGACAGGCCCTCGGTGGCGGCCTCGGGCACGTCCTCGCCGTCGACGGTGGCCGACAGGTCGATGGACACGAAGTCGCCCTCGGCGGCGGGGCGCTCGACACCGGTCAGGGTGCCGAAGCGGGCGCGCAGGTTCTGCAGCTCGGTATCGACCTCATCGTCGCCGACCTCGATCGGGTCGACGGTGATCTTCAGCGCGCTCAGGTCGGGCAGCTCGATCTCGGGACGGATGTCCACCTCGGCGGTGAATACCAGTTCCTCGTTGTCCTCGAGCTTGGTGACCTCGATCTCGGGCTGGCCGAGGGGCTGCAGTTCGGCGGCGCTGACGGCCTCGCTGTAGCGGCTGGGCAGCGCATCGTTGACGACCTGCTCCAGCACGGCGCCGCGGCCGATGCGGGCTTCGAGCAGCTTGCGGGGGGCCTTGCCGGGACGGAAGCCGGGCAGCCGGACCTGGGTGGCCATCTGCTTGAACGCGCGGTCGAAGTCGGGCTCCAACTCGGCGAAGGGCACCTCCACGTTGATCCGAACCCTGGTCGGGCTCAACTTCTCGACGGTGCTCTTCACTGCGTTACTCCTTGTATGTGTGGTTCTAGATAGTCGTGCGGTCGGGGTGACAGGATTTGAACCTGCGGCCTTCCGCTCCCAAAGCGGATGCGCTACCAAGCTGCGCTACACCCCGTGCCTAATCCGTGCCTGCCTGGTCGGCACGCACGCACGCCGACCACGCGAGATACTACGGGCACGTGTCGTGGAGCAATCAATTGGATTTGATTGCGCCTTCGCCGGTACAGTCTCCGATGCACCGCAAGCGGGCGTAGCTCAATGGTAGAGCCCTAGTCTTCCAAACTAGCTACGCGGGTTCGATTCCCGTCGCCCGCTCTCGCAAGAAACGGCCCTACCGGCGGAAACGCTGGTAGGGCTGTTTTTTGTGGCCCGTGACATTCGCTTCGCATGACCTCTAGGCGGGCGCCTTCGCCGGGGACGCGGGCGAGCGTGGCGCCGACCGCTTGGTCACCCGTGGGCGGGACCCCGGCCTGTCAGCTGCCGGGGGTTCGCTCTCGGCAGCGGAATCCTGCGGATCTGCCTCAGCGTCGAGACCCTTCTCGTCGTTCCGACCCTCCGAGGGCGTCTCGGCGGAAGGTCGGTCGGGTTCATCGCTCACGCCCGCGACATCCGAGTCTGCCGTCTCGGCGATCTCCGTCGGCCCTTGTTCGCTCATACCCTCCTCGCCGCCGTCGAACGACACATCGTCGCGCACACCGCCGCGGCCTGGTACCGGCTCGGCGTCCGGCCGCTCTTCGGGCCGCTGCGCTCCTGGCACGCCGAAGGGCCGCACGCGCTGCGCGGCGTCAGCGGGCGGGTGCGTGGTCGCGGCGGACACCCACCGACCCTCATCCATCTGCGAAACACGTTCCGTCATCGACGTTTTGATCTCAGATGTCGCACGCCGGGTGACTGCGGACGAGCTGGCGTTCTTACCGGCGCCGACACCCAGTACCGACCCGACGAAGTTCGCCACCGCCTTGATGACCTGCGTGATCAGCTTCGGAACGAAGGCGACCGCCTGGCCGACCGCCCGGACGATCTGCTGGAAGAAGGCCGCCAGCGGGTTCACCGGCTGCGCCGTCGTCGGGCGCAGCTCTTTGATCAGGTCGGCGAGGACATCGGCGGCGAGCTTGGGCTGCCAGTCGTGGTCGAAGAGGCCGAGGTTCTTGTCGGGATCCATGCTGCCGGCTTCGGTGTCCCGCGTCTGGTAGATGAACACCGGCCCTGCGCCGTCGATGTTCTGCCAGGTGCGCAGAAGATCTTCGATGAACGCCGCCTGCTGCTCCTGGGTGAGGACCACATTGCCGTCCAAAGTGGTTGTCGGTTGCCCATATTCGGTGATCCACACCTTGAGGTCGCCGTCGCCTTTTTCGATCATCAGCGCACGCAGTTGATCGAGTTGTTCGATCGGGTAATCGAAATGGGGCTGTCCCTGCCCACCGGAGAACGGCATGGAATACAGATACGGGTGGTACGAGAACGCGTCGAAGTGACCCTGGGCGCCCGCGTCGTACATTCCCGCCAAGAAGTCCACCGGGCTCATGGTCGAACCGTCGGGGCGGGTGGGGCCCGCCACCACCGACCCGGCGATCACCACCGCGGACGGGTCGGCCAGCTTGATCGCCTCGTAGCCCTCTTGCAGCATTCGGGTGTAGGCAGCGGGGTCGACCGGATCCCAGAACAGGTTGGCGGTCGGTTCGTTCCAGATTTCGTAGGCCGAGATCCTGCCCGAGTATTTCTCGGCGACCTCGCTGACGAAGTTCCCGAACTTCACCGGGTCAGGGTGGCTGATCCACGCCGTTTCCTCCGGCGGCTGAGCGGCACCCGCCCACGGCGGTGTGTACAGGACGGTGCCCAGGATGCCCATGCCCCGCCGGTCGGCCGCATCGACCATCCGGTCGACATTATCCCAGTTGAAGACGCCTTCTTCGGCTTCGACGTCCGCCCAGAAGATCCCGATCCGGACGTCCTTGACGCCGAGGCTCTGCATCGCGTCCAGAGTCCGTTCGATATCGGTATCCGACATCAGGTAGAAGTCATGCCCCTCCGCGACGCCGATGGTGCTCGGCGATTCCACGATGGCCGCCACCGGCAGCACCGCGTGACTCGCCGCCCTCGCAGACCACTCGGTGCCGGGACCGCCGATACCACCGACGAGCGCCATCGACATCCCGGCACTCACGGCGATCACTGCGAGCCGTCTTGCCACACGTACCCGGCCTTGCATTGGGCGCCCCTCTCGCGGGGTCGAATCGACGGGGTGCCAAACCTAACAGCGCGTCAACTCCGGTTTGCGTGCTTTTGCTGTTTCTCGTCGCCCGCTCCACGAAGCACCTGTTAGACAGCGTTCTAGCAGGTGCTGAGGCCTTAGAGGCGTCCGCTGTACCGCGTGCCGCGGTGGGGCGAGGCCGACATGCGCCATACCTCGAAACCCTCTGGACCGTTCGTCGCCTGGGTCGGTGCCCAGGCAGGACACTGCCTACGCGGCCGCCGCCTGATGCACGATCGGAATCTCCTTGTAGGTGAGCACGGCGCTATCCGACTTGTCCGCGCTGTCGAAATAGACGTTGGTCAGGTCCCAGGTGGTGTTGTACATCTTCAGCATGAAGCGCCCGTTGACGCGGTCGATTGGGTCAGACGAGAACACCCGCACCTCGGTGAAGGCCGGCACTTTGACCGTGGTCACGTCGGTGAACGTCCGTTCCTCGCTCCACTGATGGCCGAACTCTGTTTGGAAGCTGAAGTTGACGAGTTTCTTGACCAGTTCGCCGGTTTCGGCCTTGAAGGTGAGCTTCCAGCTGATCGTGTTGGTCACCTTGCGGCTGACGGTGATCGGCCCGCGGACCTGTTCGACGCTGGTGTCGTTGATCAACGATCCGGGGGCCGGAACCGGGTTGTTGTAGTAAACCTCGGCACCGGTGCTCTCGAAGCTGCACGTGGCCAGGGAGCCGTCGTAGCACAGTTCGTTGAGTATCTGGGCCTGCTGCTGGCCGTCCGGGCCGTCGAGTTTGATCACCGTGCCGGGCGCATCCAGGAAGTAGACCTCGAGTCTGCCCGGGTTCTTCTCGCACTGCCGGCCTCCCCCGCTGGCGTTGCAGTCGGTGTGGGTTCCGGTGAGGAATCCGTAGACCCACGTATCCGCCCGGAATGTCGTCACGCCGTCGGCGGTCTTCCAGTTCTCGATGGCGATGTTGTCCGAGAAGAAGTTCTGCACGACCTCCAGATCCACGTAGGTTCCGGGGGCGATCGTTGCGCCGATCGACGGGCCACCGTTCTCGAAGTCGCCCTTCTTGAAACTCAGCGTCAGCGCTTTGCCGGTGACGTTGTAGATGTGGAAACCCTTGGTGGAGCCCAACAATTGTGCGTTCACCGCCGGTGCGAGGGGCAACGGCGTCAGTGCGATCTGCGACACGGTGCCGTCGTTGAGGTTGGCGACGTAGGCGTACCTGCCGTCGCCGCTGAGCGCCAGGTCCTCAGGGCTGTCGCCGACAGCGACCCGGGTGACCACAGTGCGCGCGGCGACGTCGATGACGGCTACCCGATCGGCGTAGGACTCGGCGACGTAGAGGTAGGAGCCGTCGAGGCTGAGCGCAACCGACGATGGCGAACCACCGACCAGGATGTTGGTCACTTCGCCGGTGGTGGCGTCGATCATCGACACGCTGTTGCTCTGAGTGTTGGCGGTGTATACCCAACGGCCGTCGGAGCTGACCGCCACATCGACGGGGCGGCCACCCACCGCCAGCGTGTTGATGACGGTTGCAGTGGCGGTGTCGATCACCGAGATGCTGTTGTCGAGAAAGTTCGTCACGTAGAGCCGAGTGCCGTCCGTACTGACCGCCACCGCCGAGGGGCGCCGGCCCACCGTCACCGTGCTGACACGCTCACTCGATGCGGTGTCGATCACCCAGACTGTGCCGTCCTCGCCATTGACCACGTAGGCGTGCGCGCCGTCGGGGCTGACTGCGATCGCCGTCGGGCCTGCACCAACCCCCACGGTGTCCAGCACGGTGTGCACAGTGACGCTCGCCGGGTCGGTGTCGACGACCTTGACCGTGCCCGTGGTGGCGTTGACCACGTAGAGGCGCTTGCCGTCCGGACTGGTCGCAATCGCGGCCAGGTCGTCGCCGTCCTCGACGATCGCCACGGAGGAGGACCCGCTGTCGTCCTCGACGGTCACAAAGATCGCCGACCCGACGTAGATGGTGTCGAGGACCGTGTTCACGGTGGGCGACTCGGTGTCGGTGTCGATCACCGACACCGTCTGATCAGCGCCGACGACGTAGGCGCGGGTGCCGTCGGGGCTGAGCGCCAAGCGAATCGGACCGTCGCCGAGGTCGACGGTCGGCCCGCTCGGCCCGACCACGGTCACCGTGACCGGCACGGCGAGGCTGCCGGCTGTCCCGACGATGGGCAGGTGGAATCCGTCATCGCTGACTGTGACGGTGAATGTGTCGCTGCCGCCGGTGGCTCGCAGCGCCGCGCTCGGGGTGTACGTGTACCAGCCGTCGGCGCCGACCACCACGGTGCCGTGGGTGGGGGCGGTGCTGAGTTGATACGTCAGACCGTCGCCATCAACGTCGTCGGCGTTGACCGCACCGGTGATCACACCATCGCGCGATTGAACGACCTGCACGGGAGAGGCGGTCGGATTCGAATTGAAGAAGAAGGCACCCACCTCGCGGCGCACGTACGCGGCCACCAACCACGTGATTGGCGGCTCGCCCGATCCGTTCGACCCGGGAAGCGCGGCCAAACTCTGGATGACCCCGAGCGTGCGCGACACCATATGTCCCAGTGCTGACCAGATCCGCACGAACGGCGCCGGTTTCGCGGGCGGCAGGGCGGCCGTCGACGGAGCGGGCGGGGCCACAATGCCCGCCGCGAGCGGCAACGTTGCCGTGGGCGTCGCCACCGCCGGCAGTGCCGATGGTGCGGCGTCCGTCCGAGTGCGCGATTCCTCGCCGAGCTGTGACGCGGCGGTGCGTCCAGTCGGTGTCGTCAATTCAGTTGCGGCGGTGGTCACCTGGACCACCAGTGTGGACCGACTGGAGGATTTGGGCTCGGACGCCTCGGCGTCGCGGGTCTGGGCCGGCTCCGAGTCAGCCGAAGTTTCCGCGGCGGCGCTCGGGTCCAGAACTCCGGACTGCTCGGCAGCCGGCGTCTCCGATGGCTCGGACTGCTCGGACTCGTCGGTCGGAACCTCGACCTCGTCGTTGCCGGGCTCGTCGCCGGCCGGCCGGCCGCCGTCATCGGACGATCCTTCGGCATCGTCATCAGTCGGTGGTGCCACCGTGTCGTTCGAGGGCGCCGGCGGCCTGGCCGGCGATTCAGGCGATTCCGACGCCTCGGAACCCGCACGACCTCCAGAATCACTGCCATGCGCCGACGAACCGCCTGAAGAGTCTGACGACGGCGAAGCCGACCCCGATTCAGACGAGTCCGCCACCGCGGTCCCAGCCCCGCCGAACACCGCCCAAGCCAACCCTGCAGCAAACATCAGCGCTATCAACCGCGACAGCATCACAGCGACCTCCTGAGGCGAACGATGCTTCTCCAGCAGACACAACTGCGAGGAGGAACCAAGGTGAGTGGGCCAATTATGTTCAGGTTTGGCGATGCCAGCAATATTGGCGACAGGGTCAATTCAGCTCTTCATGCACTATTCATCTCAGGTTTTCAGGAGAAGCTGCTCAACCGCGAAATCGATGGGTACATACCGATGTTCCACGGCGGACTCGACACCGACGTCGTGCTCAGCGGCGAGATTCAGCTCCCGGCGTGAAAATCGACTGGTCACACGTCGTTCGCTGTGATCGAGCACAGGAAGCGGCAGTGTCCTGTCGGTACGCTGGGACCATGAACGGCGTCTTGCTCATCCTCATCGTCCTCGTCATCGCGGCGATCGCATTCGTCGTCTACAGCTCCTCTCAGGCCAACGGCCGTAAGTCGGCCGAGTCGCTGGCCGACGCGCAGGCCGATGCCCGCCGCGTGATCGAGCGGCTCGGCGGCCAGGTGCTGAACCTCAACGGCAACGACGACGCCTCCAAGCAGGCGATGGCCGATGCCTCCGAGCGCTACACCGCGGCGTCCTCGCAGATCGATCAGGCCACCACGGCCAAGCAGGCGCTGCTGGCCAAGGAGAGCGCCGTCGAGGGCCTCTACTATGTGCGCGCCGCCCGCGTTGCGATGGGTATGGATCCCGGACCGGAGCTGGAATCCCTTGCGGGCCAACGCACCGCCGGCAACGTCACCGAAGATCGGCGCGTCGAGTTCGAGGGTCGCCAGATCGAAGCCTCCCCGTCCCCGTCGGAGCGCACCCCGAACTACTACCCCGGCGGGCGCGTCGCGGGGCGTCCGGTCCCCGCGGGCTGGTACTCCGAACCGTGGTGGAAGCCCGCGCTCGTCGCGGGCGCCTGGGGCATCGGGTCGGCGATGCTGTTCAGCACGATGTTCACCGGCATGGCCGGTGTCGGCTATGACGCCCAGGCTTTCGAGAGCGGTCAGGACGGCATGGACCAGGGCCAGCTCGGCGACGGCGGCGGTGCCGACCAGGCCGGCTGGGACGGCGGCGGCGACCAAGGCGGCTGGGATTCCGGCGGCTGGGACGGCGGCGGCGATTTCGGTGGCGGCGACTTCGGCGGAGATTTCGGCGGGTTCTGACGCTCCCCGATCAGAGCCGGCTCTCCAGCCGGGCGCTGACCCCGGCCTCCTGCAAATCGAGGCGCTCCAGCATGGCGCGCACCGCCTCATCCTCGATGCGGCCCTCATCGCGTTCGGCGATGAGCGCGGCCCGCTGGGCGGCCAGCACCGAGCGGTAGACGGTGGAGAACACCTCGGCACGTTTGGTGGGGGCCTCGGGATCGGGCATCTCATCGACATCCTGGGAGTGCCGAGCGATGGTGGCGCGGATCTCGGCGACCATCTCGGGATTGATCCCGGCCGGTGGGTTGGCCCGGAACTCGGCCAGCACCCCGTCGGCGGCGCCGTGTACCACCGTTTCGGCCTTGAGTTCCTCGGCCCGGTCGGCCTCGTGATCATCGTTGAACCGGGACAGCTGCAGCCGCTTGATCAGCAGCGGCAGCGTCCAGCCCTGGATCAGCAGGGTGCCGATGGCCACCACGAACGCCATCGCCTGGATGGTGGCCCGCTCCGGGAAGGGCTCCCCGCTCGCCGTCGTCACCGGGATGGCGGCCGCGGCGGCCAGCGTCACCACCCCGCGCATCCCGGTCCACGAGACCACCACGTTCTCCTGCCACGTCAGTGAGCGGCGGTCGATCCTGGACCGCCACTTCCCCGGCCCCCTGCGCGGAGCCGCCCGTCCCCGCCCGTCACGCGCGTCGCCATCGGGAGCCGACACGCTCCAGCGGGCCTCGACATGCCGGGCCAGCTTGCCGCGACCGAACATCAGCAGCACCGACAGCGGCCGGATCACCAACACGATCAGCAGCACGAGCGCCGAGGCCACCAGGACTTCCAGCACCGATTCGTGGGCGGCGTGCAGATCGTCGAGCACGAAGCGCAGGTGCAGCCCGATGTAGGCGAACACGAACGCCTCCAGCAGCACGTCCACCGAGTTCCAGACGTAGCGCTCCTGCAGCCGGGTCTGGTATCCCGCCGACAGGGTGCCGTTGCCGACGACGAATCCGGCGACCACCACCGCCAGCACACCCGAGGCGTGCATCTCCTCGGCCAGGATGAACGCCGCGAACGGCACCACGAGGCCCTGCACCGTCTCCAGACCCGGATTGGCCAGCCGCTTGCGGATCCACAGCGTGATGTAGCCGAGCACGCCGCCGACCACCGGCCCGAGTAGTGCGCTGTAGGTGAAGAGCAGGAAGGGGTTGTCGATGAAGGTGTGACTGCCGGCCACCTGTGCCACCGCGATGGAGAACAGGGTCAGCGCGGCGGCATCGTTGATCAGGCTCTCCCCCGTCAGGATCGCCATCACCTTCCTGGGCAGCCCCAGTTTGCGGCCGACGGCCACGGCGGTGACCGCATCCGGTGGGGCCACGATGGCGCCGAGCACCAGTGCGGTCGCAAACGTCAACGGCACCATCACCAGCCAGGACGACACCAGCGCCACGGTGAAGGCGCTGACCACGACCAGGCCGACCCCCAGACCGAGGATGGGCCGGATGTTGCGCAGGAACGTCGGGAACGAGAAGTTCAGTGCCGCCGAATACAGCAGTGGTGGAAGCACGACCGTCAGCAGGATGTGCGAGTCCAGTTCCGGCGGTTCGAAATCCGGCATGAACGAGACCGCGATGCCGACCACCACGATGATCAGCGCGGGTTCGAGCCCCCGCCGATGCGCGATGGCGGTCACCATGATGGCGCCGACGACCACGAGAATGAGTTCCACTCCGACAATTCTCCCTGGTCGTCGGTGTAGCCGATGACTCGCGTCAGGTCTGGCAGGTGGGGCACCAGAACACGTTGCGCGCCTCCAGTTCTGTGGTGCGCACGGTCGTGCCGCACACCCGGCAGGCGTCGCCGGCCCGGCGGTAGACGTAGGTCCGCGGCCGGCCGGGCCGGTAGGACGGCACGCCGCGGTCATGCTCGGGGCGCACCACCACGATCTTGCCGCGGCGCACACCGACCTTCATCAGCGCCACCAGATCGGTCCACATGGCGTCGAACTCGTCGGCGGAGATATCGGTGCCGGGCCGGAACGGGTCGATGTGGTGGCGGTAGAGCAACTCACTGCGGTACACGTTGCCGACTCCGGCGATCACCGTCTGGTCCATCAGCAGCCCACCGATGGTCCTGCGGGACTTGGTGATTCGCTTCCACGCCGGCGCCGGGTCGGCATCCGGGCGCAGCGGGTCGGGGCCCAACCGCGCCACCACGTCGTCGACGGCGCCGGCGTCGATCACCTCGCACACCGTCGGCCCGCGCAGGTCCGTGCCGTACTCGGTGCCGATCATCCGCATCCGGACCTGCCCGACGGGCTCGTCGAGCGGCAGCGGTGCCTCGGTGAAGGTGCCGTAGAGGCCGAGGTGCACGTGCACGACGTGGCCGCCGTCGTAGTGGTGGAACAGGTGCTTGCCCCAGGCATCGGCGCGGCGCAGCACCCGACCGCTCACGGCGTCCGCGCCCTCGGCGAAACGTTGTTGCGGGCTGGTCACGATGACCGGCTTACGGCCGAACCTCTTTTGATGCAGCCGGGCGAGCCGGTGCAGGGTATGCCCTTCGGGCACGTCTAGGCGGGCGCGCCGGGCACCGGGGGTGCGATGTGGTCGACCTCGTAGGCAGCCAGGATGTCGATGCGGCGCTGGTGGCGTTCGGCCTCCGACCACGGGGTGGACAGGAAGGCGTCGACGATGGCAAGCGCCTCCTCCTCGGTGTGCATGCGACCGCCGAGGCCCATCAGCTGCGCCTTGTTGTGCTGGCGTGCCAGCTGCGCGGTCTCCACACTCCAGGCCAGCGCACATCGGGCGCCGGGCACCTTGTTCGCGGCGATCTGCTCGCCGTTGCCGGATCCGCCGAGCACGATGCCCAGGCTGTCCGGATCGGCGACGGTCCTGACCGCGGCGTCGATGCAGAACGCCGGGTAGTCGTCCTCGGCGTCGTAGGCGTAGGCACCGCAGTCGATCGGCTCGTGGCCGTTGCTCTTGAGGTGCTCGATGATGGTCTTCTTGAACTCGAATCCGGCGTGGTCGGCACCGATGTAGACGCGCATGGCGGTCATTCTGGCAGACGCGCGCCGGTACCCGTAAATGAAAGAAGACACGGCCCCGAAATAAGCAAACCTTAAATAAAAGTAAGAAGGGAAGAACGGGAAGAAGAGGCAAAAACAAGAGGGAGGTGTGTGGATGGGGGCCGAATGGAGATAGGTGAGGAAGGAAGACGTTGATGGGGGAGGGCAACAAGAGAAGAAAAGAGTGATTGGGGAGGGATTGGGGGGAGGATAGGGGAGGGGGAAAGAAGAGGTTTGGTGAGGGAGGTGGCATATGAAAAGTGGGGAAAAGGGAAAGGGGAGGGAAAGGGGATCCGGGGTGGGGGCGGGGGAGGTTATGGGGGAATTGGGGGAGGGGTAGGGGGGAATAGGGATGTGTGGGGGGGAAAGGGGGGAGGGTCTGGGTGAAGCCAAGGAATAGAATAAATAATTAGGTATAAAAACTGAGCGGTCAGCGAGCCGTCAAACCGTCGAGCAACACCTCGAGCAGACGTGGGGTTCGCTCGGCCCACTCGCCGTCCTCGACGTGGGCGAGAAACCACGACAGCAGGATCACATCGCGCGAGTCCACGTCGCCGCGCAGCACGCCGGCCTCGCGGCCGGCCGCCAGCAAGGCATCGAGTGCCTCGCCCAGCTTGCCCATCGTCTGCGCCCCGATGTCCTGCCACACCGAGGCCTCGACCGCGGCCATCACCCCGAACTTCACCCGCGCGTAGGCGGCGAGCTGAGTGAACCACCGCGTGAGCGCCTCTCGCGGCGGGTGCTCATCGAGCAGCGCGTGGGCGAGGCCGACGAGTTCATCGATCTCTCCGTCGTAGAGCGCGCGCACGAGCTCGTCACGGGTGGCGAAGTGACGGTAGAGGGTGGCTTGCCCGACACCGGCTCGGCGGGCGACCGCGCTGAGCCTGAGCTCTCCCGGCTCGGTGACGAGTTGGCGTGCGGCCTCGATGATCGCCGCCCGGCTACGTGCCGCATCGATGCGCTCGGCCATGGACCTCCCGCCTTGAAAACGGACAAGTTGTCCGATTAGATGAAACGGACAGTTTGTCCGCATGAGCTCTGGAGGTTAACGATGGATCCGTTCACCGGCAAGGTGGTGGCGATCACCGGCGCCGGCAGCGGCATCGGTGCGGCCACGGCACGCCGGCTCGCGAATCGCGGAGCCGCCGTCGTGCTCGGTGCCCGGCGCGCCGACCGCCTCGACGCGCTGGCCGCGGAGATCCGCGCGGCCGGGGGCCGGGCCCGCGCGGTCACGGTGGACGTGACGCGCGCCGAGGATCTGCGACGGCTCGTCGAGACCGCCGTCACCGAGTACGGGCGGCTGGACGTACTGGTCAGCAATGCCGGGATCGGCCCGATCTCGCCGCTGACCGCGCGCCGCCGCGGCGACTGGGACGCGATGATCGACGTCAATCTGCGCGGTGTGCTGCACGGCATCGACGCCGCCCTGCCGGTGTTCGAGAAGCAGGGACGCGGTCACTTCGTCACCATCGTCTCGACCGCGGGCATCAAGATCGTGCCGACCATGGCGGTGTACGCGGCCACCAAGAACGCCGTGCGCACCCTGCTGGAGGGCCTCCGCCAGGAGTCCACCGACGGGACACTGAAAACCACGGCGATCTCGCCGGGCTACGTGCGCACCGAGTTCGGCGATTCCATCACCGACCCGGCCATCCGCGCCGAAATCGGCGCTGGGATGCAGGCGTTCGCGCTCGACCCGGACGCGATCGCCAGGGCGGTCGAGTTCGTGATCGATCAGCCCTGGGAAGTCGAGGTCGGCGAACTGTCGATCCGGCCGACGGTCCAGGGCTAACCCCAATGCCGCGCAGTTAGGGATGTGACTGGTGTGGCAATTGTGACACGCCGGGTGTGTGCAGATAGGACAGCGGAACTCTCAGGTATCGATGGATTGTCCTCGCAAGACATCCTTCTCAACTGGGAGTTCCGCTGTCTGTCCAGTCTGCCATCTGTCCTGTCGCGTCGGCGGTGGAGGGCCCTTTCGGTCCCGGTCACCTGGGCGAGTTGACCCGGATCGTGTCCCATGACCTCGTCGATGCCGCCTTGGAGAACACCGGCCGCGTGCAACGTCGGGTTCGAGTGCTGCCCTCGCGGGTGGTGGTGTACCTGCTGCTGGCTGGGGCACTGTTCGCCGAGGTCGGCTACCGCGGGGTCTGGGCCCACTTGATCGCGGGCTTGGATTCGGCCACCGTGGCTACACCAGGCTCCTCGGCGCTGTCCCAAGCGATGCGCCGGGTCGGGGTGGCCCCGCTACGTGAGTTGTTCAGCCTGCTGGCCGGCCCGGCCGCCGGTGCGATCCGCTGGCGCGGCTTGCTGGTCTGCGCAATCGATGGCACCTCAATGTTCGTGCCCAACAGCGCGGCCAACGCCGCAGAGTTCGGCCGCCAAACCGGGCGTCCTGACGCCGAGTCCGGGTATCCGATGCTGCGTCTGCTCACCGTCGTAGCGTGCGGCACCCGCACCGTCATCGATGCCGTGTTCGGCTTCTACCGTGTCGGCGAAACCACCTACGCACCGAAACTTCTGCAGTGCATGAAGCCAGGCATGCTGTTGCTGGCCGACCGCAACTTCGCCGTGGTCGCCCTGATCGAACAGATCGCCGACGCCAGAGCGGACCTACTGATCCGCTGTAAAGATGTCCGAAACCTGCCGGCCATCACCACGCTGGGCGACCGCAGCTGGCTGACACGCATGGGGTCAGTCACCGTGCGGGTGATCGACGCCTCGATCACCGTGCGCTTGAATGCCACAACGACTCGAGTCGGCCACTACCGCCTGGTCACCACATTGACCAACGAAAAGCATTACCCTGCACACGAACTCGTCGATCTCTACCATCAGCGATGGGAAATCGAAACCAGCTACCTGGAAGTGAAATCGACCATCCTGAGCGGACGAGTGTTACGTGCCGCGACGCCCGCCGGTATCGCCCAAGAGGTCTACGCACTGTTGATCACCTACCAAGCACTACGCACCGCAATGGCCGATGCCACCCTGGGCCGTACCGACATCCGCGCCGACCGGTTGAGCTTCACCGTCGCCCTGCACACCGCCCGCGACCAAGTGATCCACGCCGTCGCCACGATCGCCGAAACCACCGTTGACCTGATCGGCCGCATCGGCGCTGCCGCGCTCAAACACCCCCTACCAGCACGGCGCGCACGTTCATGCCCACGAGTCGTCAAACGCGCCATCTCCAAACACCGAGCCAAAGGCAACATCGACCGCACCAACTACACGATCACCATCACCATCGAAATCCTCGACGGTTGACAACAGGCCGCCACCCCTAACTGCGCGGCATTGGGGCTAACCCACGGTGATGGCGTCCAGGCGTTCCTTGATGAAATCGGCCGAGGTCACCGGTGCCAACCCGGACACCCGGCCGATCGGCGGCTCCAGCGGTGTGACGATCGCATCGTGGTTGGCCTCGTAGAAGTAGATCAGCGAGACCAGATCCTCTTCGGGGGCGTGCGGCTGCGGCGGCAACACCCGGTGCCGCCCCGACGGCCAGCGCCGCCCACTCCAGTACTCCAGCAGGTCACCGATGTTGACCGTCAGCGCACCGGGCTCCCACGGCGCGTCCTCCCAGCCTTCGGCCTCCGAATACACCTGCAGGCCACCGGCACCCGGCTCACGGTCCAGCACGGTGACGGTGCCGAAGTCGGTGTGCGGGCCGATCCGGAACTGACCCGGCTCGGGTTCCCCGACCACGCTCACCGGCGGGTAGTGATTGATGTTCATCGTCCAGGTGGGCCTGCTCGCCAACGCCGCGAACGGGTTGTCCGACAGCCCCAGCGCCTGGGCGAACAGCGCCAGCAGGTCATCGGAGAGCCGGCGCATGGCCGTGGTGTACTCATCGACCAAGCCCTGCAGGTGTGCCACCTCGGCAGGCCAGACATTGGGCGCGAACCAGATTCGGTCCACCTCCGGATCACCGGTGCGGGTTTCGGCGCCCAGGCTGAAGCTCTCCTTCAGATCGGGCGGGGTCTCGGTGCCCTCGGCGTAGGCGTTGGCTTCCGCGCCGGGGCCGATCCAACCGTGTCCGCCGACCGGCACCGAATAGCGGTGCTTCACCTCGTCGGGCAGCGCGAAGAACTCCCGGCTCGCCGCACGCACCCGCGCGGCCAGTCCGGCGTCGACGCCGTGGCCGGTGACCACGATGAACCCGGCCCGCTGCAAACCCGCGTCGACCTCGGCCGCCAGCGCGTCGGCGTCCTCGCCACCGGCGTACCAGCGTGAGATGTCCACGGTGGCAATGGCACTCATTCGGCCACCCCGATATCCTCGTTCCACAGCTCCGGGTGCTCGGCGATGAACTCTTCCATCATCGTCACGCAGCGCTGATCCTCGAGCAGCGTGACCTGCACCCCGTTCTCGGCCAGCCAGTCGTGCCCACCGGAGAACGTCTTGGCCTCCCCGATGACGACGGCGCCGATGTTGAACTGGCGCACCAGCCCGCTGCAGTACCAGCACGGCGACAGTGTCGTCACCATCACCGTCGACCGGTAGTCCCGCTGACGGCCGGCGTTGCGGAACGCGTCGGTCTCGCCGTGCACCGACGGGTCGTCGTTCTGCACGCGCCGGTTGTGCCCGCTGCCCAGCAGCACACCGTCGGCGGTGAACAGCGCCGCACCGATCGGAATCCCACCTTCGGCCAACCCTTTTCGGGCCTCCCCGACGGCGACGTCGAGCATGTCCTCAGGACTCACAAAGCCACCTGTTCCGCTTGGATTTTGGACCGGCACAACACCAGATAGCTGCCCGCCGCGAGGACGAACCCGACGAAGAAGCCGATATCGCCCAGCTCGGGCACCGCGCGGACCACGAACCCCACGAACAACTCCTGGTTGCAGAACAGCAGCACCGACACCACCAGACCGATCAGGAACGACAGTAGCCCCGGCCAGTTGGAGTAGTTGCGGTCATAGAGAAATCCGTCGACCCGAAGCCCGCGGCGTAGGTACTGATCGGCGAACACCACACCCAGCCACGGTCCGACCCAGTACGCGATCAGCAGCAGGAACGTCTCGTAGCTGGCTGCCGCGTCCGCCAGTGCCCACCAGGCGACCAGGAACCCGGCCACCCCGAAGAACACGGTGGCCGTCGCCCGCGCGACGTGGGCGGGCAGTGTGACACCGGTGGTGACGAAGGCCATCCCGGCCGAGTAGACGTTGATCGCGTTGGCCGCCACGGCCCCGATCGCGATGGCCAACAGCGTCGCCGCGGCCAGCCAGCCGGGCAGCGAGCTGGTGAAGACATCGGTCGGGTTGTCCGAGGCCGCGGCGGTGACGATGGTGACCGAAGCCGCGCCGACGATCGCCAGCACCGAGGCGGCGAAGAACAGTCCGGCCGCGGCGAACAACCCAGTGCGCACCGGCGAAACCGTGCTGGGCAGGTACCGGCTGAAGTCGGCGGCGTACGGCGTCCAGCCCGCGACGTAGCCGAAGGTGGCACCCACCGTCAGCAGGAATCCGCCCAGCCCGCCGACGCCACCCTCGATGGCCGGCGCGCCCAGATCCGCCTTGGACATGATCAGCACCGAGGTGATCGCGAAGATCACCGCCAGCACCGGGAAGGCCCAGCGCTCGAAGGCCTGCACCAGGTTGTGCCCGAAGAACGCCAGCGCCGTCTGCACCGCGACCACCAGCAGCAGGGCCAGCAGCGGCGCGATGCCGAACAGTGTGGAGAGCGCGAACGCGGCGCTGATGCTGTTGGTCGCGAACCAGCCGACCCCGGCGGTTACCGCCATCAGCGTCGAGGGCACGGCATTGCCCTTGTAACCGAACGACAGCCGGCCCACCACCATCTGCGGGACACCGAGTTGCGGCCCACGCGCGGACAGGAAGTAGTGCGCCACGGCGCCCAGGCCCGCGCCCACGATGATGCCGGCCGCCGCCTGCCAGAACGTCATGCCGAAGTACGAGACGGCGAGCACGCCCAGGAAGATGGTGGCGAACTCCAGGTTGGGCGACGCCCAGGTCCACAACAGCTGGCTCGGGCGACCGTGGCGGTCGGCCTCGGCGATGAACTCGTTGCCACCCGGTTCGACCGCGACGAGGCGGTCCCGGTAGGTGCCGTCGGTGCTGGGTTCAGCCGCTGTCATTCTGAGCACTTTGACGCGCGCGGCACCTGCTTGCAACCGGAACGACCGAATGTCACACCTTCGGATTCAGTCGTCGTACTCCCCCACTACACCCGTGCGTCCACCGTTGTTCACCTGTTAATGCTCTGCCCGACAAGCTCTTCCGCAGGTCGGCGGGCACGCTAGGGTGTCCTTCGCAACCTGCAGAGAGGGAGACTCGAATGGGCAGCGCCACCGCGGCGTCGATACAGCAGGCCATCGGGGGTGAAGACCTATCCGCCTGGCTGCGATCGGTCAAGGATCCCGCCGAGCGCACCCATCAGCTCGCCAAGCTGCCCGCCGAGGAGCTGTGCGCGCTCGGCACCCTGCTCGATCAGCGCGGCGCCACCGACCTGTTCGAGTCGATCGATGACGCATTGGCCGCTCACGTCCTCGAAGCGATGCACGCCCGCGACGCCGCCGACCTGGTGAACGTGCTGGACCTCGACCACGCCGCCGACATCCTGCGCGATATCAAGGCCGGCCCGCGGGAGCAACTGCTGTCCGCGCTGCCGCAGGACCGCGCGGAAGCGCTGCGCGGCCTGCTGAGTTGGCCCGAGGATTCGGTGGCCGCGCACATGGTGCCCGAGGCACTGACGGTGCGACCCGCCATGACCATGGGCCAAGCGGTCGCCGCCCTGCGCGATGATGCCGCGACCTCACGCAGCGATTCCCGCACGGGCGCTTACGTTTACGTCACAGATGAGGGCAATCGCCTGCTCGGCGTGGTGGCGTTTCGCGACCTGGTGCTGAGCGATCCGCAGGACATGGTGTCGGCGCTGACGAACAGCGACGTGTTGTCGGTGTCCCCGCTGACCGACGCCGAGGACGCCGCGCAGGCGCTGATGGACCACAACCTGGTCGCGGTTCCGGTGGTGGATGCCGACAACCGGCTACTCGGGATCCTGACCGAGAACACCGCCGGCGACATCACCGAGGAGGAGGTCACCGAGGACGCCGAACGCCAGGGCGGCTCGGAGCCGCTGGAGGTGCCCTACCTGCGGGCCTCGCCGTGGCTGTTGTGGCGCAAACGCATCGGATGGTTGCTGCTGCTGTTCGTCGCCGAGGCCTACACCGGGACGGTGCTGCGGCACTTCGAGGAGGAGATGGAGGCCGTCGTCGCGCTGGCCTTCTTCATCCCGCTGCTCATCGGCACCGGAGGCAACACCGGCACCCAGATCACCACCACGCTGGTCCGGGCGATGGCCACCGGTCAGGTCCGGCTGCGCGATGTGCCCGCCGTGCTGGCCAAAGAGATGTCCACCGGCATGATGATCGCGCTGACCATGGCGCTGGCGGCCTTGATCCGGTCCTGGATGCTGGGTGTGGGCCCAGAGATCACGCTGACGGTGTGCCTGACCGTCGCCGCCATCGTGCTGTGGTCCTCGTTCGTGGCGTCGATCCTGCCGCCGGTGCTCAAGAAGGTGCGCGTCGATCCGGCCGTGGTGTCGGCGCCGATGATCGCCACCATCGTCGACGGCACCGGCCTGATCATCTACTTCATGATCGCCCACGCCACGCTGTCGCAGCTCCAGGGGTTGTGACTAGTCGAATTCCGGCGGCTCGTGCCGGGTGCGCTTGAGCTCGAAGAAGTGCGGGTAGGACGCGAAGATCACCGAGGCGTCCCAGAGCTTGCCGGCTTCCTCACCGCGCGGGATCCGCGAGAGGACCGGGCCGAAGAACGCGACGCCGTTGACGTGGATGGTCGGGGTGCCGACGTCATCGCCGACGGCGTCCATGCCCTCGTGGTGGCTCTTGCGCAATGCGTCGTCGTAAGCGTCGCTGGTTGCGGCCTGGGCCAGGTCGGCGGGCAGGCCGGCCTGCTCCAGCGACTTGGTGATGACGTCGTCGAAGTCCGTGTTGCCCTCGTTGTGGATCATCGTGCCCATCGCGGTGTACAGCGGTGACAGCACCTCCGGACCGTGGGCCTGCTCGGCAGCGATCGCCACCCGCACCGGACCCCAGGCCTTCTGCATCATCTCCTGGTAGTTCTCCGGCAGGTCGCGGCCCTCGTTGAGCACCGCCAGGCTCATCACGTGGAAGTTGACCTCGATATCGCGGACCTTCTCCACCTCGAGGATCCAGCGCGAGGTGATCCAGCACCACGGGCACAGTGGGTCGAACCAGAATCCTGCGGTGTCCTTGCCTGCGGAGTTGCCTGCCATGGGGTCCTCTCGATATCAGGTGATCGTTCAGCACAACCGTGCGTACCCGCGACGTGTTCCCGCCTGCGATGGATCACAAGCAGCTCACCACAGGCGCACATGAAACGCATAGGGTGCAAACCTTGATCGAACTGTGTTGCTGACGTTACCCAAGTACACCACCGTTACCTGAGTTGCCAGAGTGCCGACGGCGCTCTCCATAGAGCTCAGGAGCACCATGATGTCTCGCACTTCGACCGTTCTCGCCTACTCCGCCGCATTGGCGGCCACCGCAGTCCTCGCCGCCGGTCCGGCGCAGGCCGACACCAACACAGACTTCCTCGGTCTGCTGAGCAATGCCGGCATCGGGTACTCGAACTCGGCCGACACCAGCGCGCTGGGTCGGTCGGTGTGCGACATGATGGTCGAGCCGGGCAAGTCGTTCGCCTCGACCGTCACCTCGGTGCAGAACAACGGGGTTTCGCCGCAGATGGCGTCGTTGTTCGCAGGCATTGCCATTCAGGCGTACTGCCCGCAGATGCTGGCATCGATCGCCGACGGCACGGTCCTGGACCAGCTCGGGGGGCTGGATGGCCTCACCGGGCTCGGCGGTCTCGCCGGAAACAGTTGGTGGTCGGGGCTGGGCGGGTTCTAGATCCCTGCCAGCGGCGCGCAGGCCAGACCCCGACGATTAGTGTTGTCGGCGTGGCACTCCCCAATCTGACTCGCGACCAGGCGGCCGAACGCGCAACGCTGGTGACCGTCGACAACTACCGCATCGATCTGGATCTCACCGGCGGAGGGCAGGAGCGAAGCGACCCGGGAAGCGCTGGCGGTGAGAAAACGTTCCGGTCGGTCACGACCGTGACGTTCAGCGCCCTTGCCGGCGCGGACACCTATATCGACCTCGCCGCCGCCACCGTGCGCAGCGCCACCCTCAACGGCCGCGCGCTGGATGTCTCCGGGTACGACGAGTCCGCCGGCATCGCGCTGACCGGACTGGCCGAACACAACGAACTCGTCGTCGACGCCGACTGCCTGTACTCGAACACCGGCGAGGGCCTGCACCGCTTCGTCGACCCCGTCGACCACGAGGTCTATCTCTACTCGCAGTTCGAAACCGCGGACGCCAAGCGGATGTTCGCGTGCTTCGATCAGCCCGATCTGAAGGCCACCTTCGACGTCACCGTCACAGCGCCCGAGCACTGGCAGGTGATCTCCAACGGCGCAACCGAAACCGTCCAGGACGGCATGCACACCTTCGTCACCACTCCCAAGATGAGCACCTATCTCGTCGCGCTCATCGCCGGGCCGTACGCCCGCTGGGACGACGTCTACACCGACGACCACGGCGACATCCCGCTGGGCATCTTCTGCCGCGCGTCGCTGGCGGAGTTCATGGACGCCGAGCGGCTGTTCACCGAGACCAAGCAGGGTTTCGGCTTCTACCACCGCAACTTCGGCGAACCGTACGCGTTCGGCAAGTACGACCAGCTGTTCGTGCCGGAGTTCAACGCCGGCGCCATGGAGAACGCCGGCGCGGTGACCTTCCTGGAGGACTATGTCTTCCGGTCCAAGGTCACCAGGTACAGCTACGAACGCCGCGCCGAGACCGTCCTGCACGAGATGGCGCACATGTGGTTCGGCGACCTGGTCACCATGCAGTGGTGGGATGACCTCTGGCTCAACGAGTCCTTCGCCACCTTCGCCTCAGTGCTGTGCCAGGCCGAGGCCACCGAGTACACCCAGGCCTGGACGACGTTCGCCAACGTGGAGAAGTCCTGGGCCTACCGCCAGGACCAGCTGCCGTCCACCCACCCGGTGGCCGCCGACATCCCGGACCTGCACGCGGTCGAGGTGAACTTCGACGGCATCACCTACGCCAAGGGCGCCAGCGTGCTCAAGCAGCTGGTGGCCTATGTCGGCCTGGAGGCGTTCCTGGCCGGCCTGCGCGACTACTTCCGCGACCACGCGTTCGGCAACGCGACCTTCGGTGATCTGCTTGGCGCACTGGAGAAGTCCTCCGGGCCGCGACCTGTCCGGCTGGGGGCAGCAGTGGCTCAAGACCACCGGCCTGAACACGCTGCGCGCCGACTTCGACGTCGACGCCGACGGGGCGTTCACCCGTTTCGCGCTGGTGCAGTCCGGTGCGGCCCCGGGCGCCGGCGAAACCCGGGTGCACCGACTTGCCGTCGGCGTCTACGACGAAGATGCCTCCGGCAAACTGGTGCGGGTGCACCGCGAGGAACTCGACGTCGAGGGTGCCCGCACGGATGTGCCTGCGCTGGTGGGTGTTCCGCGTGGCCAGTTCGTCCTGATCAACGATGACGACCTCACCTACTGCTCGTCACGGCTGGACCCCCAGTCGCTGCAGACGGTGCTGGCCCGCATCGCCGATATCGCCGAACCGCTCCCCCGCACGCTGGCCTGGTCGGCGGCCTGGGAGATGACCCGCGAGGCCGAGATGAAGGCCCGCGACTTCGTGACGCTGGTCATCGGCGGCATTCACGGCGAGACCGAAGTCGGTGTGGCACAGCGGCTGCTGCTGCAGGCCCAGACCGCGCTGAACTCGTATGCCGATCCGGAGTGGGCCGCGGAGTTCGGCTGGCCGGCCTTCGGTGACGCCCTGCTCGACCGGGCCCGTGAGTCGCCGCCCGGCTCGGATCACCAGCTGGCGTTCGTGAACGCGCTGTGCACCTCGGTGCTGGCGCCCAACCACATCGCCGTGCTGTCGACCCTGCTGGACAACGAGCCCGCCGCGGTCAACCTGGCCGGCCTGGTCATCGACACCGACCTGCGCTGGCGCATCGTGACCGCGCTGGCGGCCGCCGGTGTGATCGACGCCGACGGTACCGACAGCCCGTTCATCGACGCCGAGGCCGAGCGCGACCCGACGGCAGCCGGGAAGCGCAACGCGGCCGCCGCGGCCGCGGCCCGCCCCCAGGTGACGGTGAAGAACGCCGCCTGGCAGCGGGTGATCGAGGATGACACCCTGGCCAACATCACCACCCGCGCGATCGTCGGCGGGTTCGCGCAGCCCGGGCAGGCCAGCCTGCTCGCGCGCTTCCGGGACCTGTACTTCGCGTCCATCCCGGGCGTGTGGGAACGCCGGTCCAGCGAGGTCGCCCAGACCGTGGTGATCGGGCTGTACCCCTCGTGGGATATCAGCCAGGGCGGCCTGGACGCCGCGGATGCCTTCCTGTCCGGACCGGATGTGCCGCCCGCGTTGCACCGCCTGGTGCTGGAGGGACGTGCGGGTGTGGAGCGCTCGTTGCGGGCCCGCGCCTTCGATGTGAGCTGATCTCTGCTCGAGCGACCGCGTCTGTGCGCCGACACGCCGTACGGTGCGCACAAACGCGGTCGCTCGCCGGCAATACGCTGTGGGGATGGCGGCCAGCAACAGTCGTAGGGCCAGGGCGGCGGGCAAGCGCGTCCGCCGGGTCAAGGCCGTCGTCAACGACCTGACCCCCGAACAGTGGTCGGCGATCCGGGATGCCTGGGGTGGCTGCGCCTACTGCGGGGTGACCGACAAGCCGATGCAGCGCGACTGCGTGATGGCGATCTCACGCGGCGGCAGGTACACGGTCGAGAACGTGGTGCCCGCGTGCGCGGCCTGCAATGCCAGCAAGTGCAATGAGGAAGTCACGCACTGGATGCGGCGCAAGCGGCTCGACGAGCGCACCTTCCTGACGCGCTACATCGAGATCCGCACGTCGATGACCCAGGCCGTCCTGTAGCGCAATCGGCCCCGGTACCGAACGTCGATACCGGGGCCGATGTGCACAGCGGTCAGCGCGGCGAGACCGCCGCGGAGGTGACGTTGATGGCGCTCACCAGAGCGTCGATGAGGTTGCCGTCGCGCAGCGAGCCGAGCGCGGCCGAGATGCCCAGCGGTGCGGCGGTCTCGATGCCGCGCCCCTTCACATCGGCGCCGTAGACGACCTCGATGGCCTTCTGGTTGGGCGACACCGCGAACAGCACGGCGTTGTCCGGGGTCGGGACCTTGGCCAGGATTTCGCGCGCGGTGGCGGCGGTGTCGGCGCCGAGGTCACCGATGAACACCGCGAAACGGGCCTTGGCGTACCGCGAGCCGTACTTGAGCGCGTTGTCGAGCGCGACCAGGTCCTTGGTGGAGAACGGGTAGTGCACCGACAGTTCGCCGGGCTCGGTGACTCCCGAGATCCGGCCGCTGGAGGTCAGCGCGTAGCCGTGGGGCAGGTCGACGTCCGTGCGGGTGGTTGCGAGTTCGTGACTACCACTTGCCACTTGCGCCACCTCCCACCGTCACGTGCGACCCGTGGCCACCGTGGCCGTGATCGGCCGGTTCATCGGCCGCCCACAGGATCGGGTCGTGGGTCCACTCGTCGCCGAGCTTGTAGGACTCGGGGTGCGGACCCTTGTGGCGGTAGGCCAACGCAGCCAGTACCAAAAACACCACGATCGGGATCCCACCCATCAGGGCATGGGCTAAGCCTGTACTCACGATGCAAACCGTATCGCAGCGCGGATCACGCCGCGCCCTCGCCCAGATATCTGACCCATGCCGGGTCCAATTCCTTCACCGAGGACAGCAGACGCCAGTGCTGTCCCTTGGGCGGCATCGGGGCCGAGTGCAGCGACCAGCCCAGTTCGGCCAGCGTCCGGTCGGCCTTGCGGTGGTTACACGACGAGCACGCCGCGACGCAGTTCTCCCAGGAGTGCTCGCCGCCGCGACTGCGTGGGACCACATGGTCGACGGTGTCGGCCTTCTGCCCGCAGTACGCGCAGCGGAACCGGTCGCGGTGCATGAGCGCGGCGCGGGTCATCGGGATGCGGGCACGGTAGGGCACCCGGACGAAGGTGCGCAGCCGGATCACCGACGGCACCACGATGGTGCGGGTCGCCGAATGGATGACGGGCCCCGACGGGTCGTCGTGGACGACGTCGGCCTTACCGCACATCAGCATGATGACGGCCCGGCGCATCGGCAGCGCGGTGAGCGGTTCGTAGGTGGAGTTGAGCAACAGCACCCTGCGCCGCCCCCAGACCGAACCCTGGTGGGCGGCAGGCGGAACGTCGGCGACTTGTAAGGAGTGCGCGCCGGCAGAATCGGCCACGGCCGTGGGGAATCGGTAGCCCTGTCGTCGAGCAGGGCTTTTCTTGCGCTGCGACATTCGTCCTCCGGAAAGACAGTTCACCACGATTTGACGCCGATCGCACGGCAATTTTGTCGGTGTTCGCTGGTCAGTCCGGTGAACTTCCGGTGAAAATTCCGTTAGCTGCACTAATCGCCGACACTTCCAGGCCCCTCCCACCGCCGCGGCGCCGCGGCTGATCGGGAACAATGGGTGCGGTGACTCAGCCGCAACGCTCGTTCTACGACGAAGTCGGAGGCCACGCCACGTTCGCCGCGATCGTGGCGCGGTTCTACGAGCAGGTGCGCGACGACGAGATCCTGCTGCCGCTGTACCCCGAGGACGACATGGACGGCGCCGAGGAGCGGCTGCGGTTGTTCCTGGAGCAGTACTGGGGCGGCCCTCGTACCTATTCCGATCAGCGCGGACACCCCCGGTTGCGGATGCGCCACGCACCGTTTCGGATCGGCTACCTCGAACGTGACGCCTGGCTGCGGTGCATGCACACCGCCGTGGCCTCGATCGACTCGGCAACCCTGGACGACGCGCACCGGCGAGCCCTGCTGGACTACCTGCAGATGGCCGCCGATTCGATGGTCAACTCGGCGTTCTGATGACTCCGCCGATCCCCCGTCGCTTCGCTCGCCCGGAGTGGTGGGCGAAGGCCGTGTTCTACCAGGTCTATCCGCGCTCGTTTTCCGACAGCAACGGTGACGGCGTCGGCGATCTCGACGGCATCACCGAGCGGCTGGACTACCTCGCCGAGCTGGGCGTGCAGGCACTGTGGCTCAACCCGGTCATGGTGTCCCCGATGGCCGACCACGGCTACGACGTGTCGGACCCCCGCGATATCGATCCGCTCTTCGGTGACCTGAATGCGCTGGACCGCCTGCTCGAAGCGGCGCATGCCCGCGGCATCCGGGTCACCATGGACCTGGTGCCCAATCACGTCAGCTCGGCGCATCCGTGGTTCGTCGAGGCGCTGGCAGATCCCTCGCGGCGCGACCGCTTCATCTTCCGCGACGGGGTCGGCGACGAACCGCCCAACAACTGGGTGTCGATCTTCGGTGGCCCGGCCTGGACCCGAGTGCACGACGGGCAGTGGTACCTGCACCTGTTCGACACCGCCCAGCCCGATCTGAACTGGGAGCACCCCGAGGTCTTCGAGGACATCGAGAAGACGCTGCGGTTCTGGCTGGACCGCGGTGTGGACGGGTTCCGCATCGATGTCGCGCACGGGATGGCCAAGCCTCCGACGCTGCCGGATATGGATCTGACCGAGAACGAGCTGTTGCGCAACACGGCCGACGACCCACGCTTCGACAACGAGGCCGTGCACGACATCCACCGGTTCATCCGCACCGTGCTCGACGACTACCCCGACGCTGTCACCGTCGGCGAGATCTGGGTGCACGGCAACGAGCAGTTCGCCAAGTACCTGCGTCCCGACGAACTGCACCTGGGCTTCAACTTCCAGCTGGTGCAGACCGATTACGACACCGCGGGCATCCGGGCGGCCATCGACAACTCGCTGGATGCGGCGGCGCTGGCCGGGGCGGCACCGACCTGGACGCTGTCCAATCACGATGTGCCGCGCGAGGTCAGCCGCTACGGCGACGGGACCGCCGGGCTGCGCCGCGCCCGCGCGATGGCACTGGTGAAGCTGGCGCTGCCGGGCACCGTCTTCGTCTACAACGGTGCGGAACTGGGACTGCCGAATGTCGAACTTCCCGACACGGCGCTGCAGGATCCGGTGTGGGAGCGCTCCGGCCGGCTGGAGCGTGGCCGCGACGGCTGCCGGGTGCCGATCCCGTGGAGCGGGTCCGCGTCGCCGTACGGGTTCTCCTCGTCGACCGACACCTGGCTGCCGATGCCTGCCGAGTGGGCGTCCCTGACGGTGCAGGCGCAGCAAGCCGATCCGTCATCGACCTTGATGTTGTACCGGCGCGCCATCGAGTTACGCACCGGGCGTTCAGAATTCGCCGGCGATACTGTCGAATGGCTCGGTGGTTCGACGTTCCGCCGACCGGGCGGGCTGGTGTGTGTGTTCAACGCGGGCACCTCGGCGATGCCACTACCCGACGGTGAGCTGTTGCTGAGCAGTGACAGGTTGGACGACGGCATGGCCGTAAGC
>JAXHOA010000128.1:0-32500 GCA_034520035.1 Mycobacterium sp.
CAGGATGGACACCGGGGAAGAAGCTGCTGAGCCCTGAGTGTCCGCGCAGGGCCCGGCCAGTGCCGCGAAGCCGACGCGCTGGCGCAGTCGGCGATCCGGAATGCGTTGACGGTGCTGCCAGTCGTACCCTTCGTCGGCCAGTTGCTGGGTGTCATCGCGATCCTCGTCATCGCGGTCACCATCAACAGCAGTACCACCAAACAGGGCAAGCACGACGAAATGGCCGGCGGCACCCAGGTCGTCAAGCGCTGATCTCACTGAGTGCACTGCAGGCACACGGTCGCTGTTTGATTGACTGCTCGGGGTGGGAGCAGACCAACGACCGTCGCGCGGCGCCTGTTCGATCGGCTGGAGCCTGTCCACGCCGTCACCGTACTTCGCCCCGGAATCACGAGCAGGCCTTGACGGGCTCGGTTTCCGCGGATTCTGGATGGGCTATTTCGCTGCCCGGTCGGCGCCGCTGGGGCGCGGGTGGCACCCGAGGTGGTCACGGCGGTGTTCGGCAGTTCCGCGCCGTGGCGGATAGCCAAGGCGCTGCCCGCCGCCTGGGAGATCGCCACGCCGGCGACGGTGCTGCCGGCCCGCGAGGATGCCGCGGTGGCCGCGCTGCGCCGCTACGGATGTACCGATCCCGATGCGGTCGCCACGGCGGCGGAGCTGCTGTCCACCGCGGCGCGCAACGCGGCGTCGGAGGGTCGGCCACTGTTCGCGGCGAATCTGGCGTTGCCGTGGCCGCAGGAGCCGTTGGCCCGGCTGTGGCACGCCACAACGCTGTTGCGGGAGCAGCGCGGTGACGGCCACGTCGCCGCGCTCACTGTGTTCGGGATCAGCGGGCGCCAGTCGAATGTCCTGCATGCCGCCGCGGACCGGGTGCCCCGCGAGATGATCATGCGCAGCCGTGATTACGACGAGCAGCAGTGGCAACACCATGTCGCAGAACTGGCCGACCGTGGCCTGCTCGACGGTGCCGGCGCGCTCACCCCGGCCGGCGCCGCACTGAAGGCCCAAATCGAGGAGACCACCGACCGGCTGGCGCTGTCTGCGTTCGACGTGCTCGACGATGCGGAGCTGGCCACTCTGTTCGGTGTGCTCACGCCGCTGACCCGGCTGGTGGTCGCGGCAGGCGATGTTCCGGCGGGGACCCCGATGGGGCTGGACCGCGGCGACCTCGGCAACGACCACCTCTGACAACGACCGCCTGCGAACTCAGCGCGGGGCGTACATGATCAGGCCCACGCCGAGCAGGCAGACCAGCGCACCCGAGATATCCCAGCGGTCCGGCCGGAACCCGTCGGCGACCATGCCCCAGATCAGCGAGCCGGCGACGAAGACCCCGCCGTAGGCGGCCAGCACCCGGCCGAAGTTCGCATCGGGCTGGAAGGCGGCCACGAAACCGTACGCGCCGAGCGCGATCACACCGGCGCCGACGAACAGCCAGCCGCGGTGCTCGCGCACCCCCTGCCACACCAGCCAGGCACCGCCGATCTCCAGCACTGCGGCGAGCACGAACAGCACCATCGATTTGAGCACCATCACCCGTGCCAGTCTGGCACGCAGCGGGTCAGAGGTTGCGGTTCCACTCCAGCCAGCCGACACCCGTGCGGCCGTCCGCCGTGGTGACCGTCGCCCAGGCACGCGGGAACTGGCTGACCCGCCCGTCGACGGCGGTGAGCAGCACCGGGGCGTGGCCCTTGATGTCGACGGTCACCTCGGTATCCCCCGGGTGCAGGGTCAGCGTGGTCGTCAACGGCAGATCGTCAGGGCCCAAAGTGTGCTGGGCGGAGACGGTTTCGAGCTCGGCGAGCGGTTCGCCCTCGCGCTGGGCGTAGCCGATGCCGATCGGCGCCATGCCGGGTATGCGGATGTCCACCCCGTGCAGGTGGGTGCCGTCCTCCAGGTGCAGGGCGCTCCACACCCACTCCATGCTCCACCAGTCCCGCACACCCCAGGAATGGTCCCGCTGCCCTGGCACGCTGTTCACCTGGTACTGCCGGCCGTCGACGGTGGCGGTACCCGACACCGTGCAGGCGATCTCGTAGCGCGGGGTGATGCGATACAAGTAGGGCGTGCTGACCGAGTGGAACTCCAGATCCAGACCCACGTCGACCGGCCGCCCCGGTTCTCCGCGCAGCAACCCGGCCGGATCGTCGTACGCCTCACCGCGGGCCCGCAGGGTCACCCGGTAGCGCTGCAGTGGCACGGTCGCGGACAACCCGAGGTCGATCCCCGCGGTCTGCACCCGGGCCGGGTCCGCGGGCAGCGCGGCCTGCAGGTCATTGACCGCTACCGTCGGCATGCCCGGCCCACACAGCAGGGCGTTGATCCACGCGCGGTCCTGGTTCGGTATCAGGCCCAGGCGCACCCAGCCGCCGAGACCCTGTGTGGCATCGATGAAATCGAAGTACCAGCTCTCGTTCCACAGCTCTTCATCGGTGGGCACGTGGGGGCCCTCATCGGCGGCGCCGGGTGTCAACGGTTCTGGTGCCACAGCGGCGGGCAACACCGCCAGCGCGTCGGTGTCCAGCACATGAGCGCAATGGCGCGCCAGCATCGTCATGAACATCTCGTCCCCGCGCTCGGTCTGGGCGACGAGCATGGAGGACACGATCGCCATCATCACGCCGAAGAAGCTCTGCCGCCGCACGCCGTCCCTGACGTCGTCGAGGGTTAGCGACGATGTTTCGCCGAGCGCCGCGTGGTAGGCGCCCAGCAGCGCGTCGTAGTGGGCGCGCCGCACCTCGTCGGGCAACGCGCACCCGATGAAATACGCGACGTCGGTGAACGCAGGCCCGCGGGTGACGGTCTGCCAGTCGACCACGGTCAGGGGCCGTTCCGCGCCATCCGTGCCGAACAGCATGTTGTCCAACCGGTAGTCGCCGTGGACGAGCCCCTGCAGCTCGGCGGCCTCCTGCGCCAGATACGCGTCGAAGGAATCCACCAGGCGTTCGCACACGATTCGGTGCTCCAGGGCGATCCGATCACCGAACCGGTCGGCGAACCCGGCCCACAGGCCTGCCAGCAGGGCCCGGCTGACCGGGGCCTCGCGGTTGAGCCAGGCCGCCTCCGCGAGTCCCTCGTCGCCGAGCAAGGGGCCGTGCACCCGTCCGAGCTGGGTCAGTGCCAGCATCGCCTGTTCACTTGTGGCGCCGCGGATCTCGTCACCCACCTCCGCGGGCGCCGCGTCGCCCAGCAGCAGGTCGAAGGCGCCGGTCCCGGCGTCATAGGCGTGATGGAAGCACGGCGCGAACGGCGCTGTCGATTCCCCGTCGCTTCGCTCGCCCCCATCCAGCGCACCCGCGATCTCGGCGTAGAACCGCACCTCGCGCTCGTAGAGACCCAGCGCAAGACCGGTCTGGCGGCTGTTCGGGTCGGCGGCGGCGACCTTGAGCACGACGGTCGCTGGGCCGGTGTCGCCGTCGGCGTAGCGCAGGGCGACCCGATAGCACTCGCTCATCTGCCCGGTGCCGATGCGTTCGAATTCGTGACCGGTCACCGTGCCGGCGCCCAGCACCTCGGTGAGCCATTCGTCGGTCAGATCGGTGGGACGCTCGATGAGTTGACTCTGCACGGATGTGAACCTAGCAGTGGCCCCGATCACACATGACAGGTGTCAACTTTTATGGCATTCCCCGGGGCTTGCCGCCACATCCAGTGCCGGATTGCGATCGAAGAAACCGAACGGCTTCAACCAGAACGACACCACATCCACCGGCATCACCGGCCAGTCCTCGGGCCGGGTGATGTGGTGGATGCCGAAGACATACCAGAGCACCACGTCGGTGTTGTCGATCGAACGGTTGGCCTTCGTCCATTCGCCGAGCCCGGTGTCAGCTACCGATTGGTTGACGAATTCTCCGGCCGGCCAGCGTTCGCCGGGGTGATTCGGTGTCACCCACAGCGCGTGCCCGATGACGTTGGCTCGCCGCAACACCGGGGACTGCGCGTCGAACATCGCGGGCAGGGCCCCGGTGGGTACCAGCTTGTAGGACGGGTGGGTGCCCAGGCCGTTGACGACGTTGGTGTTGACCACCTTCCACCCGCGCTGGGTGGCGAAGTCGACATCCTGTTTGCCCTCGTCCTCGGTGCGCAGCGCGACATTGCGGGTCACCAGCGACAGCCCGTACGGATTGTCCGGTCCGGTCGGCTCGGCGTAGGACTCCGACATGTAGACGGTGTTGTCGGGGCCGTCCACGTCGAGGTCGAGCCGTGCCACCAGGAAGTGCTGGTGGAAGGGGGCGTAGGTGCGTTCGTCGACAAGCGTGCCGTTGGGGTTGGGCTGCCCGGCCGCCAGCGGTGTGGTGACCATGATGCCGGTGGCGCGCACCTCGCACTCGATGTTGCCGTCCTGGTAGAGGCGCCAGTAGACCAGGTACTCGTAGTTGGCGACCGTGACATGGAACGACAGTGTGAGCCTGCGGATCCGGCGCACCTCGGCGCCGGTGTCATGGTCGACGTGCTTCCAGAGCACGGCGGCGTCTTCCTCGTGGATGCAGATCGCGTTGGTGATGGTGTACGGCTCGCCCTTGCTGTTGTGCAGCACGGCATCGAGATAGCGGATCTCGCCGAGGCAGTCACAACCGAGCTCCAGGGACTGCGTCATGAAACCCAGTCCCCACTCGCCGATGTCGAACGCGGTGCGGCGGTAGTGGTCGACCGAGGAGTCGCGGTAGGGCACCACCATCTCCGCGAACGACATCCGGTGCGCGATCGAGCGGTCCCGGTCACCGTCCTGGTACCGCACGGTGTGCAGCGTCATGCCCTCGCGGTAGTTGAAACCCACCCGCAACGACCAGTTCTGCCAGCGCAACAGGTTGCCGTCCAGGGTGAACGACGGACCCTCGGGCTGGGTGATGTGCAGCGGTTTGAGCGGTTCCCGGCGTGAGCCTGCGCGGATGTGTTCCGGGATGTGCCGTGGCGTGTATTCGCCCATCACGTCCGGGGTTTCGATGTTGACCGTGTCCTCGACACGCAGCAACTCCATGGTGTTGAGGTCGATCACGCAGTGCAGACCGCTGACCAGATGCGCGTACGGGTTCATCCCTGGCCCGTCCTTGAGCCAGGTGTCCGACCAACCCAGCCGCCGGCCGCGGAACTCATCGGGGATGACGGCGTCCCCGTAGGTCCAGGTGTCGACGAACACCAGGTCGATGTCGGTGATACCGCGTCCGGCCAGGGCGGCGAGGAAATCGGGGTGGCGGCGCAGCATCTGGTCACACTCGAGGAACTCGTCGACGGTGAAGTTCGGCTGCACGCCGGGCACATGTGCGAACGACTCGACCCGGCCGTCGGTCAGCGACACCACACTCCTGTAGGTCGCATTGGCGGACCGCTCGAAGCACACGACAACGGCCCTGCGCGCCGGGACCGGCCCGCCGTTCTCGAAGACCGCGAGTTCGGCCTTGCCCGGCTCCGCCATCTCGATGGACGCGTACCGCCAGCCCGCCCCCACGCCGTGTTCGCGGCCCAGGATCTCAGCGACAGCGGTGAATTCGTCGGGACCCAGCGGGTCCAGCGGGTGCATCATCGGACCAAACAACCACACCGGGCGCGGCGGCGCAGCCAGTTGCCCCTAACCGCTATCGCGCGGCCAGCGTGAAACCCTCCCAGGCGCGGCGACGGTCCGCGTTCGGGTCGTACTCAAGCCGGGTCCGGCGGTCGAACACCAGCACGGCGCGCATGCTCTCGTCGTACCGCGGCCAACTCTCGCCGGGGCTGCCGGTGCGGCTGAAATCACGCCATCTGGCTTGTATTTCCCGGCTGACCCGCTTCGCCGAGGCGCGGTCCCCGCCGGCGGTGAGCAGCGCGCCGAGCCGGGTCCGGTAGATGCCGAACACCGCGAGCAGTTCGGTGGCATGGGTGGCGCCCATACCGGACCAGTTCAGGATGCGGGGGGCGTAGTCGTAACGATAGAAGTATGTCGGGGCGTGCGTCTTGTGCGCCTCGGCGATATCCCATGCCGCCGTGCCGAATGCGAAGTCACCACCCAGTCGGATGCAGGCCTGTTTGCTCGGATAGCCCGGGTAGGCCGACACGATGCGGTCCCGGGTGCCGGTGCCGGAATCTGCCAGCAGCATCTCGATGGTCTGTTCGGTCATCGGCAGCAGCTGCATGAACCGGGTGAACAACTTGCCCTCGTCGGCGTTGGTGCCCACGATGAGCGGCACCCGGTGCGCGGCGCCGGTCCGCATGGCGTGCAACGGATCCTCGGGCAGCAGTTCGGTGCCGCTGGTGGGGCCGGCCGGGAAGGCACCCGGCATATCCCGACCGCCGCGCGCGATGAGCTTGTCCAGGGCGGCGACCAGCTCGGCGGGACGTGCCGACATCACGGCCGCCGCACCGTCGGACACCGACGCCCCCAGCAGGCCGGCGAACTGCTCGGCGAACACCGGGGCGGCCTCGGCGGTGCGGACCATGCCGCTGGCGGGACTCTCCGAGATCGCTTGCGCAAAGAGCCCTTTGGCGTCGGGGACGGCCATCAGGGTGGCAACCGCATGTGCCCCGGCGCTCTCACCGAAGATCGTCACGTTCGCGGGGTCGCCGCCGAACACCGCGATGTTCTCTCGCACCCACCGCAGCGCGAGCACCAGGTCGGCCAGGTACAGGTTGCCGTCGATCGGATGCTCGGGTGTGGACAGCGCGGAGAGATCCAGGCAGCCCAGCGCACCCAACCGGTAGTTCACCGAGACGTAGACGCATCCGCGCCGGGCCAGCGCGACCCCGTCATAGATCGGTGTCGCCGAACTGCCCATGATGTAACCGCCGCCGTGGATGAAGAACATCACCGGGAGCGGACCCTCGGTGTCCGGTTCCTCGGGTGCGACCACGTTGAGCGTCAGGCAGTCCTCGCTCATCGGCTGGTATCGGCCCACGCCGAGCAGGGTGTACATCTTCTGTTGCGGGGCGCAGTAGGTGAACCCGTGGCAGTAGCGCACCCCTGGCCACGGCTCGGCCGCAACGGGTGCGCGGTAGCGCAGCGCGCCCACCGGCGGCTTGGCATACGGGATCGACCGCCAGCGGTGCACGCCGTTGCGGGTGAACCCCTCGATGGTTCCGGTGTTGATACGAACCCGGACGGTGTGTTCGTGCATGGGGCCGACGTTAGCGAAGATCCGGCGGTTCGCCGTGGCGGGGCGCGCCCGCTAGCCTGGCCGAATGCGTTTGGTGCTGTTGCTGATGACGTCTGCGCTGGTGGCAGGCTGTTCGCAGACCCTGGATTCGGAGAGTTCCACCGGCCGCACCCCGCTGTCGGTGCCGTCATCGAGCGCCACGAGCAGCACCTCGGCGGCCCCCGGCAGTACCTCGCGCGCCGCGCAACCGTCCGGAACCATCGCACCCGACGCCGAGATCGGTGAGGTCATCTCCCGGATCGAGGACGGTGAGCCGGCCGTGCCCGGGGACTTCGGGTCGCTCACCCGCGACGGGGTGACCACCACCCTCCACGGCGGTATCGCCTTCACCACCGACACGGTGAGCTGCATCAGCACACCGAAGTACCGGGACGGGCTGCTGGCCTGCCTGGTGGACCTCACCGATCCGCCGCCGCGGCCCCCCGACGTGTTCACCGTCTGGAAGGGCAACTGGGTCGACTTCGACGGCTCCAGCGTGGAAATCGGATCCCAGCACGGCGATCCGGGGCCCTTCGTCGAGGGCGATGGCGCCGCCCTTCAGGACGGGTCGTCGGTCGCATTCGGTGACTTCCGCTGCCGCACCGACATCGACGCGGTGCTGTGCGTCAACTACGCCCAGCGCGCCGCGGTCCGACTGAGCGCCGACGGTGTCGACGGGTTCGGGTGCCTTTCCGCATCGGAGGCACCGCCCGGCATCGGTATCCGGCTGTCCTGTTAGTGCGGACGGTGGTGCGTCAGCGCCAGCCGTCGGCAGCCTTCGCCGCCTGTAGCAGCACCTCACACAGCTCACGCAGCTCGGTACCGACGACTCCTTCGTCGGCGGCGGTCACGACGTCCTCGGCCGCACACCGCACCTGGTAGATGCGATCGGAGAGGTCGGCGGCCTCATCGGCAGTGAGCACCACCGCATCGGGCGCCACCGAGGTGCCCTTGACCTGCGCGCGCTGTTCGTAGGCGCGCTGGCGGCAGGATTGCCTGCAGTACTGGCGCCGCCGGCCCATGCCTGCATCGGGAACTTCGCGGCCGCACCAGCGGCACGGCTGGGGCCGATTGCGCCTTCGCGCAGCGGATGTACCAGGCGTTGCGGATGTCACGCGCCGACTGTAGACCGCCGCACCCGAGGTGCCCAGCTTCTGCCGTATCCTGGTGGATTGAGTCGGGAACTTCGCGCGGGTCCGCCGCGTTGATGCTCCGGACGAAATCGCGCGTGATTGAGGAGAGTGGACGATGGCTGATCGTGTTCTGAGGGGCAGTCGGCTCGGCGCCGTGAGCTACGAGACCGACCGCAACCACGACCTGGCGCCACGCCAGGTGGCGCGCTACCGCACCGACAACGGTGAAGAGTTCGAGGTTCCGTTCGCCGACGACGCCGAGATCCCCGGTACCTGGCCCTGCCGCAACGGTATGGAGGGCACACTGATCGACGGCGATGTCCCCGAGCCCAAGAAGGTCAAGCCGCCGCGGACGCACTGGGACATGTTGCTGGAGCGGCGTTCGGTGGAGGAGCTCGAAGAGCTGCTCAAGGAGCGCCTCGACATCATCAAGACCCGTCGCCGCGGCTGACGCCGCCCGACCCGAACCATACGAGCGTGCGTGATCGCGCACCGGCACCCGCTGTGCCGGCCGCGGACACGCACGCTCGCGGTCGTCAGAGGGAAGCCGGCCTGCTGCTGACGCCGCGGGCGCGATCCAGCCGTCCGCGCATCCCCCACTCGGCGACCTTGAACATCGCCTCGCGGATGTTCGACCCGCTCATCTTGGACACGCCCAGTTCCCGTTCGGAGAACGTGATGGGCACCTCGACGACGGTGAAACCGGCGTTGATGGCCCGCCAGGTCAGATCGATCTGGAAGCAGTAACCCTTCGAATCCACCGCGGACAGATCGATCTTCTCCAGCACCTCGCGGCGGTAGGCGCGGTAGCCGGCCGTGATGTCGTTGATGCCGACGCCCAGCAGCACCCGGGAATAGGTGTTCGCCGTCCGCGACAGCGCCAGCCGGCGCCACGGCCAGTTCCGCACCGTGCCGCCGGGCACGTAGCGCGACCCGATCGCCAGATCGGCGCCACCGTCGACGGCCGACAGCAGCCGGCCCAGTTCCTCCGGGGCGTGACTGCCGTCGGCATCCATCTCGACCAGGACGGTGTACTCGCGGCTCAGACCCCAGGCGAAACCGGCCAGATACGCCGCTCCGAGCCCGTCCTTGCTGACCCGGTGCATGACATGGATCCGGTCCGGATCGGCGAGCGAGAGCTCATCGGCCAGCCCGCCGGTGCCGTCCGGGCTGCCGTCGTCGACGACGAGGATGTGGACGTCCGGCTGAGCGGCATGAACCCGCCCCACGATCAACGGGAGATTCTCCCGCTCGTTGTAGGTCGGGATGATCACCAGCGTGCGCCGGCTGGGCGCCACCAGATCGCTCATGCTGTTCTCTCGTCCTCACTGCCCGCATCGGGCGAATCCTGTCCGGCGGGCCTGTGCTGCGGGCCGACCGGGGTGCCCAGCGCGGCCTCTCGCCGTCTGCGCACGAACTTCCCATTGTGCAGCATGGCGGCGATCACAGCCGCAATGCCGAGTCCGACCAGCACCCATTGCACGATGGGGCCCCAGTCGGTGGCGAAGGTGATGTTCGATTTCAGCCGCACCGCCATGTCGAGGTAGGCCGGTTCGAAGAACTCCGTGGTGGCCAACGCATGGCCGTCCGGGGCGACCACGGCGCTGATCCCGGTGGTCCCGGACACCACCACGTACCGGTCGTGCTCGACGGCCCGCAACCGGGCAAACGCCAACTGCTGGGCGCTCATGGCCGCGTCGAAGGTGGCGTTGTTGGCCGGGACCGCGAGCAGCTGGGCGCCACTGAGGACGGAGTCGCGGACGGCCCGGTCGAAGATCACCTCCCAGCAGGTGGCAACGCCGATCGGGATGCCGGCGGCCCGCACGACGCCGGTGCCGTCGCCGGGCAGGAAATAGCCGGCCCGGTCGGCGTAGGACGAGAACTTGCGGAAGAAGTCCCGCCAGGGCAGGTACTCACCGAACGGCTGGATGATCCGCTTGTCGTGCCGGTCCTGCGGGCCGGTTTCGGGATCCCACACCAGCACCGTGTTGGTCGCCACCGGGGAGTCGCGGGTGTAGCCGGGGGCGGCCAGCACCGTGCCGACCAGGATCGGGGCCCGGATGGCGCGTGCGGCCGCCGAGATCTGTGCGGCGGCGTCGGTATTGCGCAGCGGGTCGATATCGGAGGAGTTCTCCGGCCAGATCACCACCATCGGCTGCGGCGCGCGACCGGCGCGCACGTCCGCGGCCAGCTGCATTGTCTGGGCGACGTGATTGTCGAGCACCGCGCGGCGCTGCGCGTTGAAGTCCAGCCCCAGCCGCGGCACGTTGCCCTGCACGGCGGCCACCGTCACCGACGGGTGTTCGCCGGCCCCCGCACCGGCCTGCCGCACTCCGGGCCACATCAGTGCGGTGGCCAGCAGCACCACGCAGATGAGCACACCCGGCAGCACCGCCTCCGGCCGGGCCGCATCGGAGCCCTCGACCCTCGGGTGACTGCGCCGCCACCACATCACGATCTCCAGGCTCAGCGCAGTCAGGCTGAATCCGACCAGCGCCACCGCGACCGATACCAGCGGGGCGCCCCCGAGCTGCGCGAGCGGCAGCAGCGGCCCCTCGGCCTGCCCGAAGGCGACGACACCCCACGGGAAGCCGCCGAACGGCACACTCGATTTCAGCCACTCCTGCACCGCCCATTCCGCGGCGAACCAGACCGGCCAGCCCGGCAACCCGCGCACGGTGACGGCGAGCAGACCGAACAGGGCAGGGAACAGCGCCTGCAGCAAGGACAGTGCCAGCCATGGCCCGGTTCCGACGAACAGCCCCACCCACGGGATCAACGGCAGGTAGAAGGCCAGTCCGAAGAGCAGACCGTAGCCGAACCCGCCGGCCCGGGTGGTCTGCCTGCGGGTGAGCACCCAGCCGAGCAGGGCCAGCGACGGAAAGGCCGCCCACCACCAGCCGACCGGGGGAAAGCTGAGATACAGCAGGACGCCCGCGACCACCGAGGCGGCCAGCCGGATCAGCCGTACGCTCAATGCACGCCAGGTGGCACCGGCTATCCGGGCGCCGCGGCCGGGAGCTGTGGTGTCCGCGGCGCCGACCGGGGTGTCGTCGACGGTATCGGCGGTATCGGCGTCAGCCATGAAGCACCTTGCCGCGGTGGACGGTTCGCAGGCAGCGCGGGAGATCGACCTCATCGTCCAATTGCGGCAGCGCGGGCACCCGAGACCGCGGATCGGTGGACCAGCGCGCCGCGGTGTCGGACGCGGGGGTGCTGATCTGCAGATCCCCGGCATCCCAGATGGCGTAGGAGGCGGGTGCACCGGGCACCAGGGTGCCGGTGGCGCCGTCACGCACGCCGCCGGCCCGCCAGGCGCCGCGGGTGGCCGCGGAGAACGCCGCCCGGGCCGACACGCCGCTGCCCGGGGTGCGGTGCCGGATCGCCGCCCGCACGGTCGCCCACGGGTTCAGCCCGGTGACCGGACTGTCAGAGCCGAAGGCGAGGGGCACGCCTTGGGATGCTAACAGCGCAAACGGATTGAGCGTTGCCGCTCGGGAAACCCCGAGACGCTGGGCATACATCCCGTCCGGGCCGCCCCAGTAGGCGTCGAAGTTGGGCTGCACGCTGCCGAGCACGCCCCAGCTGCCCAGGCTGGCGGCCTGTTCGGCGGTCACCATCTCCAGATGCTCCAGGCGATGCCCGCAGCGTGCGACCGCGGGGCCGCCGAAGCGCTCGACGACGCGCCGCAACGCATCGGTGACGGCGGTGACGGCGGCATCCCCGATGACGTGGAAGCCCGCGGTGATCCCGGCCTCGGTGCAGGCGTGCAGATGGGCGGCGATCGCGTCGGTGTCCAGGTAGGCGTTACCGCAGGTGTGGGCGGCATCCGAGTAGGGCTCGTGCAGCCAGGCGGTGCGTGAACCCAGCGCGCCGTCGACGAACAGGTCCCCCGCCAGGCCCGCGGCACCGGTCACGGCGACCAGGTCGCGGGCCTGCGCCGCGCTCTGGACGGCCTCGCCCCAGTAGCCGGTGACCTGCACGCCGTGCTCCAGTGCGTGCAGCGCATGCCAGTCGTCCAGGCCGCCGATATCGGGCCCGCCGCATTCGTGCACCGCGGCAATGCCGTGGCCCGCCGCCGCGTCGAGCGCGGCGAGTTGGGCTGCGCGTCGCTGATCCGGCGACAGCAACTCGCGCGCGGCCGCACGGGCCCGATGGTGCGCCTCGGCGGTCAGCGGTCGTTGCGGATCGAACCCGACGGCGTCGGCGATACCGCCCGCGGCCACCCGCAGCGCGCTCGACGCGGCGGCTGAGTGCACGTCGATCCGGCTCAGGTAGGCGGCTCTGGCGCCCAGCACCCCGTCCAGGTCGGCGGTGCTCGGCGGAGTCCGGTCCGGCCACGCCGACTCATCCCAGCCCGACCCCCACACGATGCCGGTGGGATGACGCCGGGCATGCTCGGCGACCAGCGCCAGGCAGTGCTCGCGGGAGGTCGCGTCGCGCAGATCCAGACCGGTGAGGCTGAGCCCGGTGGCGGTCAGATGCACGTGGCTGTCCACGAAAGCCGGGGCCACGAACCCGCCGGCCAGATCGATGGTGTCGGCACCGGGGAACTCCGCACGGGCGGTGTCGTCGGCACCCAGCCACACCACCACACCGTCGGGGCCGTCACTGAAAGCGATGGCCGTGGCGTCGGGGGCGGCCGGGCTGTGTACCCGTCCGTTGATCAGCAGAGTCGTCACGAAGGTGACAGGTTAATCGGGGGTGATGGTGCGGTGCTCCACTGAGGTCGGTTCTGCGCTGTGCCCGCCCGTCTCGAACCTATCCCCCGTCGCTTCGCTCGCACCGAAATCGACGACGTCGATCACCTCGCCGTCGACGTAGTCGGTCTGGCGGGGCTGCCGGTACCCGGGCTGACCGGCCGGATAGGTCATCACCAGCGGGGTGGCCTTCGCGAGGCTCCTGCCGATCACGGCCGTCGCGACGGGGCGGGCGATGCGCCGGGTGGGCGGCATCAACAGCAGTGCACCCAGCACCGAACTGGCCACGCCCGGGATGAAGACCAGGACGGCACCGAGTGCCACCAGGGCGCTGTCGGAGGCCAGCTCGTCGGAGGACGTACGCGAATTCAGCGCCGACTGCAGGCGCCCCAGGTGCCGTGTGAGCTGTCGGCCCGCCAGCGCCAGACCGACCAGGAAGGTTCCCAGCACCGCCAGCACGGTCCAGCCGAACCCGATGGTCGACACCAGGGCGACCAGCACCGCCAGCTCGACGAGCAGGTACACCAGGAACAACCGCTTAACCATGTGAGGACAACGCGCGGGGCGCCGATTGGGTTCCTAGGTGCCCGCGACCGGCTCGATCTCGATCGCGGCGTGCACCGTGTCCACACCACCGCGGATCAGGGCCTGCGGGATCCACCACCAGGCGTGCCACCAATAGCGCCGGGTCACCATGTCGAAGACTCGCCGGGTCTCGGACTTAGGCAGATTGCGGGCGACGGCCTCGACGGGCTCGCCCTTGACCTTGCCCAACACGCCGCACTTCTGGATGGTGACCCGCGGGGTGTTGTTGATCCGCTTGGTCTTCCAGGAACCGTTATCGGTGCTGATCAGCAACTTGCCCTCGTGCGGCACGCCCCACACCGGGGTCGGCTTGGGCCGCCCGTCCTTGGTGAAGGTGGTCAGCAGCAGGTACTTCTCGCGATAGACATCATCGAACGTCGGTGACATGGCAACAGTTGACCACGTCGAAAGACGATCTGCTCAGAAGACAACGGCCTCGTTGTCGTGCCGGACGACGCGATCCTGGCAGTGCCACAGCACCGCCCGGGACAGCACCGCGCGCTCGACATCGGCGCCCAGGCGCACCAGGTCCTCGACGGTGTGGGTGTGGTCGATGCGCACCACGTCCTGCTCGATGATCGGGCCCTCGTCGAGGTTCTCGGTGACGTAGTGCGCCGTCGCCCCGACCAGTTTGACGCCACGCTCCCTGGCCCGCCGATAGGTGTTGGCACCGATGAAGGCGGGCAGGAAGGAATGGTGGATGTTGATCAGCGGGGCACCGACCGCGGCCAGGAAGTCGGGGGTGACGATCTGCATGTATCTGGCCAGCACCACCAGGTCGACGTTGCCGCGCAGCAGTTCGAGCTGGCGTGCCTCGGCCTCGGCGCGGGTCTCCCTGGTCGCCGGGATGTGCACAAAGGGAACGCCGAACGGGCGCACCTGGTCTGCCAGATCCGGATGGTTGGCGATCACCATGACCACCGACATATCCAGTTCGCCACGGCGGTTGCGCCACAGCAGATCCAGCAGACAGTGGTCGGCCCGCGATGCCAGGATCGCGACGCGCTTGGGCTTGGCGGCGTCGGCGAACCGGTAGTCGATCTCGAATTGCGGCGCGACGCGCGCGGCGAAGTCTCGTTCCAGTTCGGTGTTCGCGGCCGCCAACCCGGGCAGGTGAAAGACGGTGCGCTGCAGGAAAACTCCACCTTCTGGCTGGGTCGAGTGCTGGTCCAGGGAGATGATGTTGGCGCCGGCAGAGGTCAGGAACGTCGACACGGCCGCGACGATCCCGGAGCGGTCCGGGCAGCGCAGCAGCAAGCGTCCGATGTCCTGGTGGCGGCCGGCTGTCGCGGATCCTGCGGGATGGCTCATCTATGCGGCCGCGCGCAGCTCCAGCGCAAGGTTGTTCTTCATGCCGCCGCGCAACTTGGAGAACAGGTTGAAGACCTTGCCGATCAGGCCGTAGCGTTTGCCGATCCCGTCGTAGACCCGGGCGACCTCGGACTGGTCCAAGATGGCCGCCACGGCATCGACTTCCTCGCTCTTGGGGTTCCCGCTGCGATCGCAGACGGCGACGGTGACGCGCGGGGTGTTGCGGATGCGCTTGACCTTCCAGGCTTTCGCCTGGGTGATGGCCAGCAGCCGGTCACCGTCGGGGACGGCCCAGATGGCGGTCGGCTTGGGTCGGCCGTCCTTGGTGAAGGTGGTGAGCAGAACGTAGTCGGCCTTGGCGACGTCGGCGAAGGTGAGAGCCATGGCGCAATCCTATGTGCACCTCCCCCGCGCGGGCAGAACGCGAGTCAGCCTTCCAGTTCTCCCTCGGTCTCCAACATCACCTGCTTGAGGCCTTCGAGGGTGGCGGGGTCCGGTGCGGCCCACATCCCCCGCCCGGCCGCCTCCAACAGCCGTTCGGCCATCCCGTGCAGCGCCCAGGGATTCGACTCGTTCATGAACTTGCGGTTCGCGTCGTCCAGCACGTAGCTCTGGCTGAGCTGCTCGTACATCCAGTCCGCCATCACATGGGCGGTCGCGTCGTAGCCGAACAGGTAGTCGACGGTGGCCGCCATCTCGAAGGCGCCCTTGTAGCCGTGCCTGCGCATGGCGTTGATCCAGCGCGGGTTGACCACGCGGGCCCGGAACACCCGGGTGGTCTCCTCACTGAGGGTCCGGGTGCGCACCGCGTCGGGGCGGGTGTTGTCGCCGATGTAGGCGGCCGGGTCCTTGCCGGTGAGCGCGCGCACGGTGGCGATCATGCCGCCGTGGTACTGGAAATAGTCGTCGGAGTCGGCGATGTCGTGCTCGCGGGTGTCGGTGTTCTTCGCCGCCACCGCGATTCGCCGGTACGCCCGGTTCATCTCGTCGGTCGCGGGGGCGCCGTCGAGGCCACGCCCGTAGGCGAAGCCGCCCCACGCGGTGTACACCTCGGCCAGGTCCTGATCGTCGCGCCAGTTGCGACTGTCGATGAGCTGCAGCAGACCCGCGCCGTAAGTTCCGGGCTTCGACCCGAAAATTCTTGTGGTGCTGCGGCGTTCGTCACCGTGCTCGGCCAGGTCGGCCAGCGAGTGGGCCCGCACGTAGTTGTCCTGCGGGCCTTCCTCCAGGCCGGCCACCAACGCGACGGCGTCGTCGAGCATGGTGACCACATGCGGGAAAGCGTCTCGGAAGAACCCGGAGATGCGGACCGTCACGTCGATGCGCGGCCGGCCCAGTTCTTCCAGCGATATTGCTTCCAGATCCACCACCCGGCGCGACGCGTCATCCCAGATCGGGCGGACACCGAGCAGCGCCAGCACTTCGGCGATGTCGTCGCCGGAGGTGCGCATCGCCGAGGTGCCCCACACCGAGAGCCCGACCGACGGCGGCCAGATCCCGTGGTCTGCGCGGTACCGGGCCAGCAGCGAATCGGCCAGGCCGACACCGGTTTCCCAGGCCAACCGTGACGGCACCGCCTTGGGATCCACGGAGTAGAAGTTGCGCCCGGTCGGCAGCACGTTGACCAGACCGCGCAACGGGGAACCGGACGGGCCCGCCGGGATGTAGTGCCCGTCCACGGCCCGCAGCACCGCCTCGATCTCCCCGTCGGTGCCACGCAGTCTGGGCACCACCTCGGTGGCGGCGAAGCGCAGGATCTGCGCGATCACAGGGTCATCGGTGAGTCCGTCGACGGCCCCGGCGTCCCAGCCGCTGTCCTGCAGGCCGGCCACCAGCTTGCGGGCGGCCGTCTCCGCGGCGTCGACGGCGGTGCGTTGGTCGGCGCCGTCCTCGGCGAGTCCGAGGGCCTGACGCAGGCCGGGCACGGTGTGTTCGCCGCCGAACAACTGGCGGGCACGCAGGATGGCCAGCACCAGATCCAGTTCGGATTCGCCGACGGGCGCCTGTCCCAGGATGTGCAGGCCGTCGCGGATCTGCACATCCTTGATCTCGCAGAGCCACCCGTCGACGTGCAGCAGCATGTCGTCGAAGGCGTCCTCGTCGGGGCGATCCTCCAGGCCGAGGTCGTGGTCCATCTTCGCCGCGCGCATCAGCGTCCAGATCTGCTGACGGATGGCGGGCAGTTTCGACGGGTCGAGTGCCGAGAGATTCGAGTGCTCGTCGAGCAGCTGTTCGAGCCGGGCGATGTCACCGTAGGTCTCGGCGCGGGCCATCGGCGGGATGAGGTGGTCGACGAGTGTCGCGTGCGCGCGGCGTTTGGCCTGGGTGCCCTCGCCCGGATCGTTGACCAGGAACGGGTAGATCAGCGGCAGGTCGCCCAGCGCGGCATCGGTGCCGCAGTCCGCGCTCATGCCCAACGTCTTGCCCGGCAGCCACTCCAGGTTGCCGTGCTTGCCCAGATGGATGACGGCGTCGGCCTTGAATGCCCGCGACTCACCGAACTGCCCGTCCAGCCAGCGGTAGGCGGCCAGATAGTGATGGCTCGGCGGCAGATCGGGGTCGTGATAGATGGCGACCGGGTTCTCGCCGAACCCGCGCGGCGGCTGTACCAGGATCACCACGTTGCCGGACTTCATCCCGGCGATGACGATCTCGCCGTCGGGGTCGTGGCTGCGGTCGACGAACAGCTCGCCCGGCGGCGGGCCCCAGTGCCGCACCACCGCGTCGGCCAGTTCGGTGGGCACCGTGGCGAACCAGCGCCGGTAGTCGGCGGCCGAGACCCGGATCGGGTTGCGCGCCAGCGTTTCCTCGGTGAGCCAGTCGGGGTCCTGTCCCCCGCGTTCGATCAGCGCGTGGATGAGCGCGTCGCCGTCCTCGGCGTCGACACCGGGGACCTCGCCGATGTCGATACCGTGCTCGCGCATGGCCCGCAGCAGGGCCACCGCGGAGGCCGGGGTGTCCAGACCGACGGCGTTGCCGATGCGGGCGTGTTTGGTCGGGTAGGCCGAGAACACCAGCGCGACCTGCTTGTCGGCAGCCGGGACGTGGCGCAGCCGGGCGTGCCGCACGGCCAGACCGGCCACCCGGGCGCAGCGTTCCGGGTCGGCGTTGTAGGTGATCAGCCCCTCGTCGTCGATCTCCTTGAACGAGAACGGGACGGTGATGATGCGGCCGTCGAACTCCGGCACCGCCACCTGGGTGGCGACATCCAGCGGGGACATGCCGTCGTCGTTCTGCGACCAGGTGGCCCGGGAACTGGTCAGGCACAGCCCCTGCAGGATCGGGACGTCCAGCGCGGCCAGATGCGCGACGTTCCAGCTGTCGTCGGTTCCGCCGGCGCCCACGGTCGCCGGGGTGGCGCCACCGGCGGCGAGCACGGTGGTGATCAGCGCATCCGCGGTGCCCAGCAGCTCCAGCAGTTCGGGTTCGGCGGTCCGCAGCGAGGCGCAGTACACCGGCAGCGGTCGACCACCGGCCGCGGCGACGGCGTCGCACAGCGCAGAGATGTAGCCGGTGTTGCCGGCCAGATGCTGAGCCCGGTAGTACAGCACCGCGACGGTGGGTCCGGTGACCTCGGTCGGCGGGCGTTCCAGCACGCCCCAGCCGGGAATGGAGACCGGCGGGTCGAAACCTTCGCCGGTCATGAGCAGGGTGTCGCTGAGGAAGGCATGCAGGCCGCGCAGATTCTCGGTGCCGCCCTGCGCCAGATAGATGTGAGCCTGCAGTGCCACGCCTGCCGGGACGGTCGAATGCCGCATCAGTTCCGCGTCGGGCGCCTGCTCCCCGGACAGCACCACCGTGGGCACGCCGAGGCCGACCAGTATGTCGATGCCGTCCTGCCAGGCGCGATACCCGCCGAGGATGCGGACGACGGCGATATCGACGCCGGCGACCAGCTCACCGAGCTCGCGGTCGAGTTCGTCCTGTAGGAGTCGGGCCGGATTGGCCCATCGATAGTCGGCACCGCTGGCGCGCGCGGTGATCAGATCGGTATCGGACGTAGACAGCAGCAGCACGGTCGGCACCGCTCAATCCTGCCTCACCACGCGCGCCGCGTGGTCTGCCGGTCAGCGGTCGGAGCGGCTCCAGCGGCCGTACCACGAGTCCTGGTATGGGACGGAGATGGCAGCGAACACCAGGGCCACGCCGGCGGCGACGGCGATGAGTGAGGCCATGTCATGGCCTCCTTCCTGAAGGGGTACCGGCGGTACCGGGTTGATGATCGAAACGTAGCCCCCATGAGCGCCGGCAGCGGCATTCTGTGCCTGAGCAGACAGGCCGCCGAAAAATGTGATGCACGTCATAGAAGCCGCGGTCGAGCCCCCTTCAGCTGCGCGTTCCGGAATTCGAATCCGGCGTGGTCGAACCGTTTACCTATCGGGCCTCGGCCTGAGTACCGTGGTCACGTGAGCCGCGCCCGTGATCAGGACGCCTGCCCCGGCGCCCTGCAGTTCCACCGGGCGGCCGATGGTGCGCTGATGCGGGTGCGGCTGCCCGGCGGCGTCATCTCGGCCAGCGGTCTGGAGACCCTGGCTCACCTCGCCGCCGACCATGGCGGCGGAGCGCTGGAACTGACATCGCGCGGCAGCCTGCAGATCCGCGGCATCACCGACCCGGAACGGGTGGCCGCCGGACTCACCGACGCGGGCCTGCTGCCGTCGCGCACCCATGAACGGGTCCGCAACATCGTGTCCTCGCCGCTCTCGGGCCGCAGCGGCGGACTGGCCGACGTGCGCGACTGGGTGGGTGCCCTGGACCGGGCGCTGCAGGGTGACGAGGCGCTGGCCGCACTGCCGGGCCGATTCTGGTTCTCCATCGACGACGGCCGCGGCGACGTCTCAGGGTTGCGCGCCGACGTCGGCGTACAGATCGGTGACTCGGGTGTCGGCCTGCTGCTCGCCGGCGCGGACACCGGGGTCAGGCTGTCTCCCGATGACGCGGTGGACACCATGGTCGAGATCGCCAGGCGATTCCAGGCTGTACGCGGGAACCGTTGGCGTGTGACCGAACTCGACAATCCCAGCGAACTGATCGGCGATCTCGCCGTCACCGTGCCGGACCCGGCCGGCCGGTACCCGCACGACACCGGCCGGCCGCCGGTGGGCTGGATCGCGCAGACGCGTGACCCGGTCCCGGGCCGGGTGGCGCTCGGCGCGGCGGTACCGCTGGGCGTGCTACCGGCCCGCACCGCGGAGTTCGTCGCGGCCATCGAGTCGCCGATCGTGGTGACGCCCTGGCGTTCGATCCTCATCTGCGATCTCACCGAGGAGGTCGCAGACACCTCGCTGCGGGTGCTGGCCCCGCTGGGCCTCGTCTTCGACGAGAACTCCCCGTGGCTGACCGTGAGTGCCTGCACAGGAAGTCCAGGGTGTGACAAATCTCTCTCCGATGTGCGCGCCGACGCACGCGCCGCGCTGACCGGGGGCGCCCCGGGGGCCCATCGTCATTTTGTTGGCTGCCCACGGGCCTGCGGCAGCCCGTTGGGCGCCGAGGTGCTGGTGGCCACTGGACACGGCTACCAGAGGCGTCACCCGTAGGGTGATCGGGTGCTCGAATACACCCGCGACGCTGCGGAAATATACCGGCAATCCTTCGCCACGATCCGGGATGAAGCGGACCTGACCCCGTTCCCCGATGACGTCTCGCGCGTCGTGGTGCGGCTCATTCACACCTGCGGTCAGGTCGACGTCACCGGCCACGTCGCCTTCACCCCTGATGTGGTCGCCCGCACGCATGCGGCGCTGGCCGCGGGCGCACCGGTGCTCTGTGATTCGTCGATGGTCGCCGCCGGCATCACCCGCTCCCGGCTGCCCGCCGACAACGAGGTCGTCTCGCTGGTCGCCGACCCGCGGGCCGCCGAGTTGGCGTCCACATTGGGCAGCACTCGCTCCGCAGCAGGCGTCGACCTGTGGGCCGACCGGCTGGGTGGAGCCGTGCTCGCGATCGGCAACGCACCCACCGCGCTGTTCCGGCTGCTGGAACTGCTCGACGCGGGCGCACCGGTGCCCGCGGCGGTGCTGGGCGGGCCGGTCGGCTTCGTGGGCTCCGCACAGTCCAAGGATGAACTGATCGCCCGGCCACGCGGCATGTCATATCTGGTGGTGAAGGGCAGGCGCGGGGGCAGCGCGATGGCCGCCGCCGCCGTGAATGCGATTGCGAGCGAACACGAATGACTCTCACGGCAAAAGGCACCCTTTACGGCGTCGGCCTCGGCCCCGGAGATCCGGAATTGGTGACGGTCAAGGCCGCCCGGCTCATCGGCGAGGCCGATGTCGTCGCCTATCACAGCGCGCGGCACGGCCGCAGCATCGCGCGCCGGATCGCCGCGCAGTATCTGCGCGAAGGCCAGATCGAGGAGCATCTGGTCTATCCGGTCACCACCGAGACCACCGAGCATCCCGGTGGCTACGCCGGTGCGATGGAGGATTTCTATGCCGAATCCGCCGATCGCATCGCCCTACACCTGGAGGCCGGGCGCAATGTGGCGCTGCTGGCCGAGGGCGATCCGCTGTTCTACAGCTCCTACATGCACATGCACACCCGGCTCACCGCGCGGTTCGACGCCGTGATCGTGCCCGGTGTGACATCGGTGAGTGCCGCCTCGGCGGCCACCGGCACCCCGCTGGTGCAGGGCGACGAGGTCCTGACCATCCTGCCCGGCACGCTGCCCACCGCCGAGCTGACCCGCCGCCTCGCCGATACCGACGCCGCCGTCATCATGAAACTGGGTAAGTCGTATCCGGAGGTGCGGCAGGCACTTTCGGAAACCCATCGGCTGGACCGGGCGTTCTACGTGGAGCGGGCCAGCACCGATCAGCAGCGCGTACTCGCGGCAAGCGAGGTCGACGAGAGCTCGGTCCCCTACTTCTCCATCGTGATGGTGCCCGGGGAGGCGGCCGTGCCGCGCACCGGCGGCAGCGTGGCGGTCGTCGGACTCGGTCCCGGCGACCTGGACTGGATCACCCCGCAGGCGCGCCGCGAACTGGCCGCCGCCACCGACCTGATCGGCTACTTCCCGTATCTCGACCGGGTCGGGGCCCGCGCTGGACAGACCCGGCATGCCAGTGACAACACCGACGAACCGGCGCGGGCCCGACTGGCCTGCGAACTGGCCCGGCAGGGCCGTGCGGTGGTGGTGGTGTCCTCCGGTGACCCCGGCGTGTTCGCGATGGCCACCGCCGTACTCGAGGAGTCCGTCGACTGGCCCGATGTCGAGGTTCGGGTGATTCCGGCGATGACCGCGGCGCAGGCGGTGGCCAGCAGGGTCGGCGCGCCACTGGGCCACGACTATGCCGTCATCTCGCTGTCGGACCGCCTCAAGCCATGGGAGATCATCGCCGCCCGGGTCAGTGCGGCGGCAGCCGCCGACATGGTCATCGCGGTGTACAACCCGGCGTCGAAAACGCGGACCTGGCAGGTCGCCGAGATGCAGAAGCTGCTGCTGGAGCACCGCGATGCCGCCACTCCGGTCGTGATCGGGCGCGATGTCGCGGGCCCGAACGAAACGGTGCGGGTGGTGGCACTGGGCGATCTGGATCCCGGCGAGGTGGACATGCGTTGCCTGCTGATCATCGGGTCCTCGCAGACCCGATGGCACGGTGACACGGTGTTCACCCCCCGCAACTACCCGGGCTGACAACCGTCGAGAATCATTGACAGTTGTCAGACGCGGGGATACCGTGCCGCTGGTGCAGCGGAGCAACGATGTCGTCGAGCCGCCGGTGCCGGCTGCGCGCTCGGTGACCGACCGGCGCCAGCCGCAGCGCAGCGATCAGCGTCGCAGCGCCATCCTGGCCGCTTTCGACGAGGCCCTTCGGGCCCGGGGCTTCGAAGCGGTCAACATCGCCGATGTCGCCGCCGCTGCCGGGGTCGGCCGGTCGGCGTTCTACTTCTACTTCGAGAACAAGGCCGCGGCCGTGGCAGCCCTGCTGGAGTCGATGTACGACGACGTCTTCGCCGCCAGCGACATTGTGACCGCGTCCAGCGGTTCGCCGCGGTGGCGGATCCACGCCATGCTCGAAGCACTGATGGAAACCGGTGCGGCGCATCGATACCTGTTCACCGCCATGCTGGAGGCGCGCGCGGCGAGCAGTGCGATCCGCGAGATCTGGGACAGCTCCCGGGAGGCGTTCGTCCCGGCCATCGCAGCCATGATCGAGGCCGAACGCACCGCAGGTCGCGCGCCCGCCGGTCCCGCCGCCGAGGTGCTGGCCGGCCTGCTGCTGGAACTCAACGACCGCATTCTGGAACGCTTCACCCTGGGTGGACCCCGATCCCGTGATGAACTCGTCATCGGCGCGGAAACCATCTGGCTGCACACCATTTACGGCACGGCGATCGGAGTAGATGAAATGCGAGAGACGTCATGAGCCACCCGATCCCGCGCCGCCCCGAGGACGTGACGCCGGCTTGGCTGGGCGGTGTGCTCGGCGCCGATGTGCGCAGCGTCGAGGCCGCGCCCATCGGCACGGGCCAGACCGGAGCCACCTACCGGCTGTCGGTGCAGTACGGCACCGAGACCGGCCTGCCGGCCAGCTTCGCCATCAAGCTGCCGTCTCAGGACGACACGGTCCGCGACCGGGTGGCCATCGGCTACCGGTCCGAGCACGCGTTCTACCGCGATGTCGCCGACCTGGTGCAGGTTCCCATCCCGCGGAACTTCCACTGTGAGATCGGCGGCGAGGGAGCCGAATTCGTGCTGCTGCTGGCGGATATGGCGCCCGCCGAACAGGGCGATCAGATCGCCGGGTGCAGCGCCGACGAGGCTCGGCTGGCCGTGCGCGCCCTTGCCGGACTGCACGCACCCAGCTGGTGTGACCCGAAACTGACCGACTTTCCCGGTATTGCCATGCCCAAGCCGGACGCCGCAACGGCCTCCGGCATGGGCGATGTGGCCACGATGGCCACCGACATCACCCTGGAGAAACTCGGCCCCCGGATGACCGCCGAGGACCGGGCAACCCTATCGGCGTCGATGGCGGTGGTGACACCCTGGCTGCTGACCGAGCCCGACCGGTTCGCGCTGCTGCACGGTGACTACCGGCTGGACAACATGCTCTTCGATCCGGACCGAACCCGGGTCACCGTCGTGGACTGGCAGACGCTGGGATCCGGGCTTCCGGCACGGGATCTCGCGTACTTCACCGCAACCAGCCTGGACCCGGTGACCCGCGCCGCCGCAGAACGCGACCTGGTGGCCGAGTACCACGCCGGCCTGGTGGCGCTCGGTGTCACCGGCTACGACGAGCAGGCCTGCTGGCGTGACTACCGACTGGGCATGCTGCAGGCGCCGCTGATCATCGTGTTCGGGGTGGCTTTCGCCAACGCCACCGAGCGTGGTGACGAGATGATGCTCGTGATGGCCGAACGTTCGTGCCGCGCGATCCGCGAGCTGGACACCCTGTCGCTCATCTGAGGCCGGTCAGCCAATCTACGGCCGCGTCCACGGTGTGCACGATGCGCACACCGCCGGGTAGTGCGGGCCTGCTGACCATGATGACGGGCACCCCCACTTCGGCGGCCGCCTCGAGCTTCGCGTGCGTCATGGCGCCACCGCTGTTCTTGGTCACCAGCGCATCGATACCGAACTCACGCAACAGATCACGTTCACCCTCGACGCGGTAGGGGCCACGCGAGAGCAGCACCTCATGGTGCGCGGGCATGAGCTCGTCCGCCGGTGCGGTCACCGCGCGGATCAGAAACCATGCATCGGAGTTCCTGAAGGCCGCGGTGCCCGAACGCCCGGTGGTGAGGAACACCCGCCGGTATCCGTGGCGTGCGACGACCTCGGCGGCCTCGACGTCGGAACCCACGACGACGGCCTCACCGTCCGGCCAGGCCGGGCGGGCCAGCACCAGATGCGGCAGCCCGGCCAGCGCGGCAGCCCGTGCGGCATTGGCGGTGATGGTCGCGGCGAACGGATGGGTGGCATCTACCACGGCGCTGATGTCGTTGCCGCGCAACCACTCCGTCAGGCCCGCTGCGCCGCCGAACCCGCCGATGCGCACCTCTCCGACCGGTAGCGCCGGGTCGGGCACCCGTCCGGCCAGCGAGCTGATCACCGGGACATCGGGGTGCAGCCGGGCGGCCAGCGCCCGCGCCTCTCCGGTGCCGCCGAGGAGCAGGACCCGCACTAGTGCCGGCTTCCGCGCCGGCGGCCCGACGAATACAGATAGCTGTCGGTGAAGCCCTCGGCCGCCAGCACGTCGCCGACGATGATGACCGCGGTGCGGGTGATCCCGGCCGCGCGCATCTGTCCGGCGATCTCGCCCAGCGAGCAGCGCAGCACCTGCTCCTTGGGCCAGCTCGCGAAGGCGACCACCGCACACGGGGTGTCGGCGGTGTAGCCGCCGGCGGTGAGCTGCTCGACGATGGTGTCGATCTGTGCCGCCGCCAGATGCAGCACCAGCGTGTTCCCGGGCGTGGACAACGCGGCCAGGGTTTCCTTTTCGGGCATCGCGGTGGACAGGGTGGCCACCCGGCTCAGCGTCACGGTCTGCGACACCCCCGGCACGGTCAGCTCACGGCCCACCGCGGCGGCTGCCGCCGCGAACGCCGGCACGCCGGGCACGATCTCCCAGGCGACGCCCAGGGCGTCGAGTCTGCGACACTGTTCGGCCAGCGCGCTGTAGATCGACGGGTCCCCGGAGTGCAGGCGTGCCACGTCCTGGCCGGCGGCGTCGGCGGCCGCGAGTTCGTCGATGATCTGCTCCAGGTTCAGCGGTCCGGTGTCGATGATCCTGGCGCCGTCCGGGCAGTGCTCCAGCAGGTCCTCGGGCATGATCGACCCGGCATACAGGCATACCTGGCAGCGGCTCAGCAAGCGCTGACCGCGCACGGTGATCAGGTCGGCCGCACCGGGGCCCGCGCCGATGAAGTAGACCGTCACGACTTGCCCAGCACCCATTGGGTGACGGGGTAGGCCGGCCGGAAACCGGTGAATCCACCGATCGGTTCGCCGTGGTAGTGCTGGAACCGGCGCAATTGGCCTCCTAGCGTCGAGTAGTGGGCGATGACTGCGGCCTCCGATTCTGCCGTGACCACATTGGCCACCAGTCGGCCCCCTGCCGGTAACCGGTCGAAGCAGGCCTCGAGCAGACCCGGCTCGGTGATACCGCCGCCGATGAAGATCACGGCGGGCTCCGCGGCGCCGTCGAAGTCGGTCGGGGCCGGGCCGCGCACCTCGACGTTCACCCCGAACGCCACGGCGTTGGCGGCGATCCGGGAGCGCCGTTGTCCGGAACGCTCGAAAGCGACGGCGGTACAACCCGGTCCGCTGCGGCACCATTCGATGGCGATGCTCCCCGAGCCCGAGCCCACATCCCACAGCAGTTCACCGGGCCGTGGCCCCAGCGCGGCCAGTGTCACCGCGCGGATGCTCTGCTTGGTGATCTGCCCGTCGTTCAGATAAGCTGTCATCGGGCAGCGTGTGGTAGCGGCGCTCATCGGGAAGATACTGCACCGCAACGACATTCAGGTCATCGACATCGTCCGCCCCGGCGGCGGCCCAGTCCCTGGCCAGAGCCGCACGGCGCCGCTCCCCCGGCCCGCCCAGCTGCTCGAGCACGGTCAGCTCGGATGCGCCGCGGCCGGTCTCGGTCAGCAGCGCGGCCAGGGCAGCCGGGCCGGCCGCGTCACGGCTGAGCACCACCGCGCGCCCGCCGCGGCGCACCGCGGTGTGCACCGGTGCGGTCACCAGGCTGATGACCTCCGTGTCCTGCACCGTCCAACCCATCCGTGCGCACGCCAGCGTCACCGAGGACACGTGCGGCAGCACCCGCACCGAATCGGCGCCGAACCGGCGGATCAGCGTCGCGCCGATACCGTGCAACATCGGGTCGCCGCTGGCCACCACGTGCACATCGCCCCCGCAGGTTCCGATGAGTTCGTCGAGTGCGGGCAACAACGGTGACGGCCACGTCCGGCGCTGCGCCCCGACGGTGTCGTCGAGCAGATCGAGCTGCCGGGGCGAGCCGAAAATGACGGTGGCCGTGGCGAGTTCAGCCCGCGACGACGCACCCAGACCCGACATACCGTCGGCTCCGATGCCGATCACGATGATCATCTGTCCTCTGCTCATCGCGGCAGCCTCCGCCAGATCGGGCCGGGCAGGATCCGGAACACCGCGGCGATGACCCCAACCTGCCACGGCACCCACACCGTACGCCGTCCCGCGGCCAGTGCCGCTGCCGCTGCGGCGGCGACCTGGGCGGGGGTGCTGGAGAACGGCGCAGGCGCCATACCCTCGGTCATCCGGCCGACCACGAAACCGGGTCGCACCACCAGCAGGCGCACCCCGCAACCGTGCAGCGCATCGGCGAGCCCGTTACAGAAACCGTCCAGCCCCGCCTTGGCCGACCCGTAGACGTAGTTGGCCCGGCGCACCCGCACCCCGGCAATCGAGGAGAATGTCACCAGCTCTCCCCCGCCGCCCCGGCGCATCGAGTCCGCCAGCACGGTGAGCAGACTCACCTGCGCCACGTAGTCGGTGTGCACGACGGTGACCGCGTGAGCCGCATCGGTCTCGGCGCGCGCCTGATCACCGAGCACCCCGAAGCTCAGCACCGCGGTGGCGATCGGGCCGTGCGCAGTTTCGATGTCCTGTACCAGGCCTCGGTGGGAATCCGTGTCGTCGGCGTCGAACTCGTGCACGTGCACCGCGGTCGCGCCCGCGGACCGGACCGCCTCGACGTGCTCGGTCAGTTCATGGGCGCGGCGTGCGGCCAGGACGACGGCGCGTCCACCGGCGATACGCCGCGCCAGTTCCACACCGATCTCGCTGCGCCCGCCGAAAATGACGACGAGCCCCGTGTCCTCCATGGCTGTGATTATGTCCTGCGCTAGGTTGGACCCCGATGGCCAAGGCAACAACCCGACTCACCAACGACGCGCTGGCATTTCTGACAGAGCGTCATCTGGCGATGCTGACCACGCTTCGGGGTGACAATTCGCCGCACGTCGTGGCGGTGGGTTTCACCTTCGATCCCACCACGCACATCGCCCGGGTGATCACCACCGGCGGTTCGCAGAAGGCCGTCAATGCCAAGGAGCGCGGGGTCGCGGTGCTCAGCCAGGTCGACGGCGCCCGCTGGCTGTCGCTGGAAGGTGCGGCCACCGTCAGCGGCGACGCCGATGACGTGCGCGATGCCGAACTGCGGTATGCCCAGCGCTACCGCACGCCGCGCGCGAACCCACGGCGTGTGGTGATCGAGGTGCGAATCGAGCGAGTGCTCGGATCCTCGACACTGTTGGACCGCAGCGAAGTCTGAGCGGTCAGACCGGCACCACGACCAAATCGTGCGGGCGCTGGTTCACCGATTCCACACCGTCCTCGGTGACGATGACGATGTCCTCGATCCGGGCGCCCCACTGCCCCGGGAAGTAGATGCCGGGCTCCACCGAGAACGCCATGCCCGGCTCCAGGGTGATCTCGTTACCGGCGACGATGTAGGGCTCTTCGTGCACCGACAGCCCGATTCCGTGCCCGGTGCGGTGCACGAACACCTCGGCCAGCCCCTCGGCGGCCAGCACGTCGCGGGCGACCGCGTCGACCGAGCCGGCAGTGATGCCGGGACGCACCGCCCCGACCGCTTCGGCTTGGGCGCGCTGCAGCACCGCGTACCGGCGGGCGACCTCGGGGTGGGGCTCGCCAATGCTGTACGTGCGGGTCGAGTCGGAGTTGTAGCCCGGCGCATAGGGGCCGCCGATGTCGACGACGACGATATCGCCGACCTGTAGTTCGCGGTCCGAGCATTCATGGTGCGGGTCGGCACCGTTGGGTCCGGACCCGACAATGATGAACGCCACCTCCGAATGGCCTTCGGCGACAATGGCTTCAGCGATATCAGCGGCGACATCGGCTTCGGTGCGGCCGGGCACCAGGAACTCCGGAACCCTGGCGTGCACCCGGTCGATGGCCGCGCCGGCCTTGCGCAGCGCGTCGACCTCGGCCGGGTCCTTGATCATCCGCAGTCTGCGCAGCACGTCGGTGGCCAGCACCGGCACCGCGCCCAGCACCTCGGCCAGCGGCAGCAGGTGCAGGGCCGTCATCGAATCGGTGACCGCCACGGGCACCGGTGCCGCGACCGATCCGCGCAGTGCCTGCGCGACCAGCTCATAGGGATTCTCGCCGTCCACCCAATCCTGAACCGTCACACCGATTTCGGTCACCGCGGACTCACGCAGCGCGGCCAGCTCCAGGCGCGGGACCACCACGGTGGGGGCCGACCCGTCGGCCGGCAGTACCAGCGCGGTGAGCCGCTCGAAGGTCTGCGCCCGCGAGCCCACCAGGTAGCGCAGGTCATAGCCGGGGGTGATCACCAGCCCGGCCAGCCCGGCGCTCGCCGCACCCTCGGCGGCCGCCCGGACCCGCTGCGCGTAGACCTCGGTGCTGAAACGACTGCTCTCCATGGGGTCGAGGCTAGTGCCCGCCCCGATAGGTGGCGACCTCGACCAGGTTGCCCTCGGGGTCGCGACAGTAGTGCGAGGTCATCGGCCCCAGCGCACCGGTCTTGGCGACCGGGCCTTCGGTGATCCGCACGCCGCAGGCCCGCAGATGCGCGCCCACCGCGGCGGCATCGGCGTCGACGACGAAGCAAAGATCCAGCGAGCCCGGCACATCGGCGTCCGCGGTCGCCCAGTTCTGAGCTCCGGTGGGCCGCACATTGAGCTTCTGCGCGCCGAACGACAGGGCGATGCGGCCGGCGCCGAACTCCTCACGACGCATGTTGAGCACCCGGACGTACCAGTCGATGGTGGCTTCCGCGTCACGGCAATTCAGCACGACGTGATCGATGCGATCCACGGTGAAGGTCATACCCCACGCTACTGTCAGGCGATGCGCAGCGATATCCGGGAGCCGACATGACAGAGAATCCGCCGGTGCTGCTGCTCGACGGTGCCAGCATGTGGTTCCGCTCGTTCTTCGGGGTGCCATCCTCCATCACCGCCCCGGACGGACGGCCGGTCAACGCGCTGCGCGGTTTCCTCGACGCCATCTCCACATTGGTCGGCCAGCACCGGCCGTCCCGGCTGGTGGTGTGCCGAGACGACGACTGGCGACCGCAGTGGCGGGTGGACCGCATTCCGTCCTACAAGGCCCACCGCGTCGAGGAGACGCGTCCCGACGGCGCCCCCGATGTGGAGGAGGTGCCCGACGAGCTGACCCCGCAGGTCGACATGATCATGGCGATCCTCGACGCGTTCGGCATCGCCACCGCCGGCGCTCCCGGGTTCGAGGCCGACGATGTGCTGGGCACGCTGGCCGCCGCCGAGCAGCGCGACCCCGTCATCGTGGTCAGCGGGGACCGCGATCTGCTGCAGCTGGTCGGCGACGACCCGGTCGCGGTACGGGTGTTCTACATCGGGCGGGGCTTGAGCAAGGCCACCCTGTTCGGGCCCACCGAGGTCGCCGACACCTACGGGGTGCCGGTGGATCGTGCCGGGCCGGCCTACGCCGAATTGGCGCTGCTGCGCGGTGATCCCTCGGACGGTCTGCCCGGTGTGGCGGGCATCGGTGAGAAGACCGCGACGACCCTGATGGGACAGCACGGATCGTTGGCCGCGATCGTCGCGGCTGCCGCCGACCCGTCGTCGAAAATGCCTGCCGCTCAGCGCAAGAAGCTGCTGGCCGCCGATGAGTACATCATCGCCGCCAAACCGGTGGTCCGGGTCGCCACCGACGCACCCGTGACGCTGTCGCGGCCAGACGACGTGCTGCCGCTGTCCGCGGCCGACCCGGCCCGGGTTGCGGCGCTGGCCGAGGAGTACGGCGTGGTGTCCTCGATCGGACGACTACAGAAGGCGCTGGACACGCTGCCCTGACTACAGGGCTGGCCGAGCGTGATAGGGCCCCGATACCGGCGTTTCGCGGGCCCTATGCGTCTGCTCGGCAGGAAAGTGGGTGCTACTTGGGGCGGCCGACCTCGTAGGTGCCGTTGTCGTCCTGGAACGTCACGGTGACCTGACGCTTGGTGCCGTCGATGCTGACCTGGCAGGTGAAGGTATCGCCCTTCTTCACCTCGGGGCTGACGCCGTCGTTGCACCGGACGTCCCTGACGTTCGTGGCACCGTATCCGTTGGCCTCGTCGGTCAGGATCTGCTGCACGCCGGTCTGCGCGGCGTCGACATCCAGCGTGGTGGTGACGAAGAAGCCGGGCTTCCAGAAGCCGAGGACCAGCACCACCGCGACGATCACCGCGACCAGCACACCGATCACGGTGCCGATGACCGCCAGCGACTTCTTCGAACCCTCTTCGGTGCCGGTGGGTCCGTAGGGAGAGTACTGCTGCTGGTCGTACTGGCCGGGCTGGCCGTAGGGCTGTTGGGGCTGGCCGTATGGGGGTTGCCCGTAGGGCTGACCCGGCTGCTGCTGACCGTACTGCGGGTACCCCTGCGGCGCGTACGCCGTGGGCTGTTGGCCGTACTGGTCGCCCTGCGGCGGCGGGTTGTACGCCGGCTGCTGGTACTGCGGATACTGCTGTGGCGCCTGCGGCTGCTGGTAGGCGGGTTGCTGCCAGGCGGGTGCATCGCCCGCGGGCTGCTCGGGCGTGGGCGGCGGCTGCCAGGCGGGCTGTTCACCCGGCGACGGGGCACCGCCGGACTGCGGCGGCTGACCTGACCACGCCTGCGTGGGGTCAGATCCCTGCGGTCCGCTCATCGTGTCTCCTTGATCCGGGCTCGTTCTACGCCGCCACACTACCCTGCATCAACTGCTACGACGCCTCGTCGAATGTCGGTGATGGCGCGTTTCGCGGCTGCCCGCAGGGCAGGTGTGGGCGCGGCGTTGCGGACCTGGTCCAGCAGATCGAGAACCTGGCGGCACCAGCGCACGAAATCTCCCGCCGACAGCGGGGATCCGCTGCCGCTGACATCCGATGCCGCCAGCGAGGACGCCAGGTCACCGGTGGTGGTCCACTGGTGGATGGCGGCGACGAAGCCGTCATCGGGTTCGCGGCTGTGCGCAATGCGTTGCCGCTGTTCATCACTGCGGATCTGGGCCCACAGCCGGCGGGTGTCCGCCAGTGCGCGCCGGATGCCTCCGGTGGGGATCTGCAGGCCCTGCGGGCCGGTCCCGTCGCCGCGCGATTCGAACTGCACCGCCGAGACGACGGCCGCCAGCTCGGCCGGTGCCAGGCCCTCCCAGACCCCCTGGCGCAGGCATTCGGCGACCAAAAGGTCACTCTCGCTGTAGATCCGCGCGAGAAGCCGGCCGTCCTCGGTGACCTTCGGCGTGTCGCCCCCGCTTTCGATGAAGCCTCGCTCGGTAAGCAGTACCAGAATCTTGTCGAAGGTGCGCCAAGGAATTGGTGGCGGCGGCGACCTTCTGGCGGATCTGCTCATTGTCCCGTTCGATGCGCAGATAGCGCTCGGCGGCGCGGACCTGCGCCTCGCGGTCGGCCGCGCCGTGTGCCCGATGGCGGCGCAGTTGGTCGCGCAGGCCCGCCAGTTCCGGGTCCACATCGCGGTCACCGCCCTGCTCTCGGCGCCGGGACGGCACATCCAGGCCGGCGGCCGCGGACCGCAGGGCCGACGCCAGGTCGCGGCGTACCCGCGGCTGGCGGTGCTCGACCCGTTTGGGCAGGGTCATCGCCCCCAGTCGGGCGGACGCCCCGGAGTAGTCCGCCGACGAGATGCGGCCGGCCCAGCGGTGTTCGGTGAGGATCAG
>JAXHOA010000073.1:0-17297 GCA_034520035.1 Mycobacterium sp.
ATTCGTCCTGATCGCCGAGATGTCGACGTCGCCGATCGGGGGCGAACCATGCTGTGGTCGGTACAGTGAGTTCACGATCGATTTCCGTGACAGGGGTTGAGGGGCACGTGTCGGAGACAACGTCATCCGAGTGGCAGCCTCTCCCTCGCCTGCGCACGCACGAGCAGGTGGTCGCCGAGATCGAGAATCGGCTCAACACCGGCAAGCTCAAGGCCGGCGATCGGCTACCGCCCGAGCGGCAGTTCGCCGAGGCGCTCGGCGTGAGCCGGGGCGCGGTGCGGGAGGCTTTGCGGATCCTGGAGGCGATCGGAGTTGTCGAAGCCGGCACCGGATCCGGCCCCACCTCCGGATCGAGGATCGTCAAGGACAGCACCGTGGGTATGGCCATGGTCCTGCGCATCCACCTGCAGCTCGCGTCCTTCACTCGGGATGACCTCATCGAAACCCGGCTGATGCTGGAACGGTTGACATGCCACAAGGCAGCCGTGGCGGCCGACAGGGAACAGCTCGGCGAATTGCGCAAGCTCGTCGCGCAGATGCGACAGCCGCATGCCGTCGCGGTGTACAACGATCTCGACACGGCGTTCCATGTCGGCATAGCGCAGATGTCCGGCAATGGCCTTGCGGCGGCGATGATGGCCGCCATGCGCGAGGCGATGCGACAGGCCATGGTGGCGGGGTTCGAGAACCTCGACGACCCTGCCGGCACCATGCAGGCGATCACCGACGAGCATCAGCTCATTCTCGATGCGATCGCGGAGGGTGACGGTGACGGTGCGGCCGAGCTCGTCACCAAGCACATCATGGGGTTCTATCATGTGCTCGGGCTTGGCACGCCTTCCTCGGCAGGATGAACTAGGCAGTCGCCGAACGGTTTTCGGCGCCCCGGCCGGGCTTTCCGGGGGGCGTCAGCGGGTAGGGCACGAAGCGGCCGCGGGTGGCGTCTACCGCGAGTGGTCGGCCGATCGGTGGAGCCGCGCGCTGCGGGCATCGTTGCCGATCGCAGGTGCGGCACCCCGGTCCGATCGGAACGACGTCCGGGTCCACCAGGTCCAGTCCCTTGCTGTACACCAACCGCCCGGCCTGGCGTAGTTCACATCCGAGTCCGACGACGAAGGTCTTCGCCGTGGTGCCATGGCCGCCGCGGCGCCGGATCACGGTGCGCGCAACCCAGAGATAGCGCTGTCCGTCCGGCATCTCCGCAACTTGTACGTCGACCTTCCCCGGCGTGGCGAAGGCGTCGTAGACGTTCCAGAGTGGGCACGTCCCGCCGGTATGAGAGAAGTGAAATCCTGTGGCGGATTGGCGTTTCGAGATGTTGCCGGCCTTGTCGACCCGTACCAGGATGAACGGGACACCCCGCAGTCCCGGACGTTGCAGCGTACTGAGCCGGTGGGCGATCGTCTCGTAGCCGACGTCGAAGTGCTCGGACAGCAGTTCCACGTCGTAGTGGAATCGCTCTGCCGCGTTGTAGAACATCGTGTAGGGAAGGACCAGCGCGCTGGCGAAATGATGGGCCAGACCGAGCCGGGCCAACTCGCGGGTCGTCTCGTCAGGCCAGGTCTCCGCGTCGAGGACCTCGTCGAGGGTGCTCGCGGCATCGAGCAGGGCGATCTGGGTGGCCATCCGGAATGCCTGCTGCCCCTTGCTCAGGTCCGCGGCCAGCGTCAGGACTCCCCGGGAAGCGTCGAACGTGTAGAGGTCACCGTCGCGCTCCTGCTTGCCCGGGACGACTCTGATGCCGTGCCGCTGGTCGAGGTGCGCCCGCAAACCGCTGGTGAGTTCAGCGCCCAGTCCGCCGATCTCCGCGGCGAGGTCTTCGGCTTGCCGGTCGATCACGTCGACGTAGTTCTGATGACGGTAGAAGAAGTCCCGGACATGCTCGTGCGGCATCGACGACGGGCCCTCCGAGCGCGAGTCGGTCAACGCTTCGAGCTGGACCATCGCGTCGCGGTATCTGCGGTACAGCCCGACCACCGCGTCGGCCACCTCGGGCATCGACATCGCCAACTGCTGCAGGTCGGAGGTCGGATGCGGCACTCCCGGCGCGACGGCGGGCAGCGCCTCCCGCAGCTCGGCGAGCTGACGGGCGGTGTCGCGCGGTGCGAAGAACGCGGGGTCGATCCCGAACACCTCGGTCAGGCGCACCAGCACGGTGACCGTCATCGGCCGAGCGTCGTGCTCGATCTGGTTCAGATAGCTCGATGAGATGGCCAGGATCCTGGCGAGTTCGACCTGGCTCAGACCGCGCTCCTCGCGCAGTCTCCGGAGTCGAATGCCGGCGAACACCTTGTCCACCATGTCAGCGTAGCCCGATTGCGAGGCGGGGACTTCGCAGATTTCGCAAGATGGGGTCAGCTCACCTCGACGATCGCCTTCCCGCGGATATCGTGGGCGTCGAGCCGCTGCAACGCGACCGGGATCTCCTCGAACGAGAAGCGCTCTCCGATGTGCGGATGGACGCTCCCGTCGGCGTACATCCGGTGCAGCGCCGCGGCGCCCCACGCCAGCAGGTCGGGGTCCTTGTCCAGGGTGGCGCCCCACGCGACACCGACTGCGGACACGTTACGCAACAGCAGCCGATTGGTCCGCAGCGACGGGATCTCCCCCGCCGCGAAACCGACGACCAGTATCCGGCCCTCCGACGCCAGGGCCCGGACAGCCTCGTCGAACAGCCAGTCACCGAGCGGATCCAGGATCGCATCGACCCCGTCGCCGTCGGTGAGACCGCGGACCTGCGCGGCGAAGCCCCTCTCCAGGATGATGACGTCATCGGCGCCGGACTCCCTGGCCACCGGTACCTCATGGTCGCCGGCGACCCCGGCGATCACCCGGGCCCCCAGGCCCTTGGCGACTTGCACTGCCGCGCTGCCGATACCTCCGCCGGCGCCCATCACCAATACGTTCTCGCCGGGCTGAACCTGACCGCGGCGGGCCAGCGCGAAGTGCACGGTGTGGTGATTGACCACCAGGCCGGCCGCGATGTCGAAGCCCATGTCGTCCGGGATCGTCACCAGCGAGCGCACGGGAATCGCCACCGACTCGGCGTAGGAGCCGTCCCAGATGAACGCCATCACCCGGTCACCGGCCGACCAGCCGGAACCCTCTGGGGCCCAACGGATGACGCCGGCCACCTCACAGCCCGGGGTGAACGGGGTGTCCGGCTTGCGCTGATACTGGCCCTTGGTGAGCAGTAGGTCCGGAAAGTTGATCCCGATGGCCCGGACCTCGACCACCGCCGTCGCGTCGTCGCCGCGGGGTTCGGGAATCTCGTCCAGGCGCAAACCTGCCGGACCGTCGTACGAGTGGAGCCGGAACGCCCTCATTCGGCGCCTCGCAGACGAATCAGGATGTCCGCCACGCAGGCCGGCTTCTCGCCGCCCTCGATCTCCATCGTCACCCGAAGGGAGGCCTGCACGCCACCGGCGACCGGTTCGGCGCCCAGGAGAACGAGGTGGCCGCGCAGTCGTGCGCCCGCCGGGACGAACGCCGGGAAGCGGACCTTGTTGGCGCCGTAGTTGATCGATGCGACGGCGTCGTCGACCATGAAGAGTTCGTTGAGCACCGGGGCGATCAGCGACATCGTCAGGTAGCCGTGCGCGATGGTGGTGCCGAATGGGCCATCGGCGGCCCGCACCGGGTCCACGTGGATCCACTGCGGGTCCTCGGTGATCTCGGCGAAGACATCGATGCGCTTCTGGTCGATCGTCATCCAATGGCTCGTGCCCAGGTCGAGGTCGTTCGCAGCGATGAGAGAGGCGATGGTCAGTCCGCTCACATCGACATCCCGCCGTCGACGGCGAGCACTGTGCCGGTGATGAATCCGGCCTCCTCGGACGCGAGGAAGCCGATCGCCGGACACATCTCGCTTGGCTGCGCGAAGCGGCCCATCGGGATCGCCGCCGCCATCTCGGCCTTCTTGTCCGGCGGTATGGACGCGACCATCCGCGTCTCGGCGTTGGGGGCGATCGCGTTGACGGTGACGCCGAACCGGGCCAGTTCCTTGGCCGCGGTCTTGGTGAATCCGATGATTCCGGCCTTGGCGGTGCCGTAGTTGGACTGCCCGGGGTTACCGCGCAGGCCCGTATAGGACGTGACGTTGATGATGCGACCGAACGAACGCTCGCGGAAGTGCGGAACGCAGGCGCGGGTGAAGCGGAAGGCGCCGCCCGCGTGGACGTCGAGGACCTCCTGCCAGTCGTCGTCGGTGAGTTTCCAGACGACCCTGTCCCGCAGCACCCCCGCGTTGTTCACCACGACATCGACCTTGCCGGTGTCCTCGATGACGGTGGCCACCGCGGCGTCCACGTCGGCGGTGCTGCTGACGTCCGCCACCACGGCGACGCCGCCGGCCCGCTTGGCCGCGTCCCGCAGTTCGTCCGCGTCCACGTCGACCATGTAGGTCTGTGCGCCGGCGCCGGCGAAGAACGAACCGAGCTCGAACCCGATCCCGCGGGCCGCGCCCGTGACGATGACGGACCGTCCGGTGAAGTCGTACTGTACGTTGCCCATGAAGAAGTACCTCTCGCGTCGTCGGGTGGTGGTCAGGCGGATGGCTTGCGCAGGATCAGTGAGGCGTTCTGGCCACCGAATCCGAACGAATTGATCTGGATCACTTCGGCTTCCACCTGGGCGGGCTTCTCGGTGATCACTCGGAAGTCGGCTTCGGGATCGACCACGTCGGTCCCGAAGGCGTTCGGCAGCAGGCCCGATTCGAAGGTCTCCAATGCCGCGACGGCGCTCATCGCTCCGGATGCCGCGCCGGTGTGACCCGTGTGGCCTTTGATGCCGGTGACCGGCAGGTCGCGTCCGCCGTGTACGGCATTGATGGCCCGGATCTCGGCGGTGTCGCCCTTCGCGGTACCGGTGGCGTGAGCGTAGACGGCGTCCACATCGGTGGGTTCCAGTCCGGCGCTGGCCAGCGCCTTGCGCATGACCAGGGCTTCCCAGGTGCCGTTCGGTTCCGGGGCGGATGGATGCGGGCCGTCGGCAAGCGATGCGTATCCCACGATCTCGGCCAGGATGCGGGCACCGCGTTCGCGCGCGTGCTCCTCGCTCTCGATGACGAACATCGCGCTGCCATCGCCGATCACGATGCCGGAGCGGTCTCTGTCGAAGGGTGTGAGGGTGCGGCTTTGGTCCTCGCTCGGGGTGATCATCCCGTAGGCCGCCTGGGCGAAGTACCACGCCGGGGCGAAGTCGCCGTCACCGAGTGTCACCGCCTCGGTGCCGCCGGTCAGCACCACGTCGGCCTCACCGGAGCGGATCAGCCTGGCGGCATTGCCGATTGCGTCGTTCGACGACGCGCACGCGGTGGTCACCGTCAGCAGCGGGCCGTGCAGGGAGTACCGCATGCACAGTTGCGATGCGGCCATATTGGGCAGGATGCGGATCATCGTCTTGCGGTCGACACCCTTGGCGCCGTGGCGTTCGTAGCCGCGCTGCGCCTCGCTGAGCGACCGGGTCCCGCCCATGCTGGTGCCGTGCACCACCCCGGTGCGGTCGGGATCCAGCTCGCCAAGGCCCGCGTCGGCCTTGGCCTGTTCGGCTGCCGCGAGCGCCCACTGGGCGAAGGGGTCGGTGCCGTCAGCGATGGTGTCGCTCATCCACCGCGCGGGTTCGAAGTCGCGCACCGGGGCGAACCAGAAGCTCTCCGGTTCGCCCGGCCAGGAGATCCGGCCGACACCCGACACGTTGTTGCGCAACGCATCCAGATACTCGGTGACGGAATTGCCCATCGGAGCGATGATCCCGCGTCCGGTGATGACGACCTTATGCATGGTGTGTCCCTTCTGGTGATTGACTGCTGGTCCGCTGAAGTCCACGGGCCACCGCCCCGATCAGATACGGGCGCAGATCGCGTGGAGTGACGATGTGGTCGATCGACCCGACCCGCAGGGCCCGTTCGACGGTGTGGATGTCGTCGAACTCGCGGGCGACGGCGGCCTGCACCTCGGCGGTGAGTCTGCCCGTCAGCAGGTGCAGTTCGTGCTGGAGTAGCGCCCGTTCGTCCGGGCCGGCGTCGGCGATCCGTTTCTCCAGGAGGGTGACCCCGGCGTCCTGGCGGACCCGGGCGCGCACCTCGCGGGTGAAGACCACGGCCGCGGCCGGCGCACCACCGATCACCGAGGCGCGCGACCCCTCGATCGCCGAAATCTCCATGTTGGGGTTGAGGGACTTGGAGAAAACCACATAGGCGCCGCCGTGGTACCTGGAGATCACGCTGAAGACGATGGGCCCGCGGAAGTTGACGATGGCCCGACCGATCTCCGCCCCGTACTCCAGCTGCAGCTTGCGCATGGACTCCGGTGATCCGTCGAATCCCGACAGGTTCGCCAGCACGACCAGCGGGCGCCGACCGCTCGCGCCGTTGATGATGCGGGCCAGCTTTTTCGACGACTGTGGGAAAAGTGTTCCGGCGGTCCACGAGTCGGGCCCGTCGGCGCTGACGGGCAGTCGACGCCGGAGATTGCGCGACTCGATGCCGACCAGCGACACGGTGAAACCGCCCAGCCGGGTGTCCCAGGCAACGATGTTCTCCGCATCCTGCCATCCGCTCCAGCGTTCCAGCGGTGGTGCATCCTGATCGCGAACTGCGGACATCACCGATCGAATATCGAAGGGACGCTTGCGGTCTGCATTGTGATCGGTGGAGAAGATGTCGCCCACCGTCTCGAAGGAGGGGCCGGCGCCGACGTCGAGGTGCGGTGCGGATCTGACGTCCCGGTCGACGGGGTCTGTCGTCGGCCGGTGCGTGCCGTGTGGCAGGGACGAATCATAGTGCCGGAACAGCAGCGCACACGCGGACTCGACGTCTGGCACCCAGAATTGGGCCTGCCCGTTGGGGCCGGCGATGCGCCGATACCCGCCGATGCCCGTGTTGTCCTCGGCGGCAATGCCGCCGGAGAACTCCAATGCCTGTTTCCCGGTCAGCACCATGGCACTTCGGCCCACCATGATCAACACACCCGAGGTGTGCATCAGCATGGTCGCCTCGGCGTCGAAGTAGGACTGCGCGCCGACGTTGACTCCGACCACGACGATATTGATCTCGCCGCCGGCCTGCGTGAACTCGATGATGCGGCGCAGCACTGCCGCCGTCCAGTCGAGGTTCTCGGTGCCGCTGTCCATGGCGATCCGGGCGCCTGAGGACACGGCGTACCACTCGATCGGAACGCCGAGTTCGGCGGCCAGGTCCATGGCGGCGATCATGCGCCGGCACTCGGGCTCCGCCAGCGACGCCAGGTCGCGGCTCGGCTCGTTGAGGATCAGCACCCGTCTGATCGAGGTGCTCGCTCCGTGCGGCCTGCTGTCGATGACGCCCGTGACGACGCGGGCGGTGTTCTGCCCACGTGGACGGCTGACCTCTTCGAATTGCTCAGCGACAAAATCATATTCGACGAAATCGCCGGTGGGCAGCTCGGTGTGGGTGGCGCCGGTGCCGACCAGGAGTTCGACAATCTCGTACGGATACACCAGCCCGCGTCGCTGCATGGCCACGACCCTGCGCCGGTACTCCGACATCGGCCGGATCCGGGTCTTCGAGGGTGTGGTTCGCCCGATCATGACGCCGATCGTCGGGGGAGTCGTGATGTGGATGATCTCGTCGGTGCGCTCACCGGTGACGTCGTCCACAGTGTGCACGCTGGCGATCACCTTCTCCAGGCCCAGACCGCGCGTGAGCGGAAGCAGGTCGGCGATCACCGCCTGCAGTTCGGTATCGGTCAGTGGCCACGCAGGCTCGGCATAGATCACGATGCGGTTGCTCAACGACGTCGACGGGTCGCGCAACGCTGTCCTGGCCAACCGGATCGCAATGGCGGCCTGCGAGAGTTGGCTCCTCAGATGGGCGTACGAGGTGGCATCGCCGTCGAGCTCGAAGATCTCCAGCATCGCGATCAAGCGCTCGTCGCTGCGGTTCTCCTTGGCGACCGCCTTGAGGAGTCGGATGCCCTCGGGAGCGTCGAGCAGGGTGATGTCGAACTCGTCGAGCCGCCACAGTTCCAGCCTGTCCGCCATGGCGGGATGCATCCCCGCGAGCTGGCCGTCGGTCGCCGACGTTCCAGCGGCGCCGAGGAGACGGCGATCCCGCCGCGACGGGGCATCGAGCCCGTCGCCGGCCTGCCACCACGTCGCGGTCACCGTCAGCGGCCGGGTCCGGGTCAGCGCGGTCAGTGCAGTGCGGACTTCGGCATCGATGGTGGCGGTGTCGGGCACGTCGCACAGGAACAGTTCGAGATCGGCGGCCCCGGCCGGGCCGGAAAGCATGATGGCGTCGGCGGCTAGGGCCAGCATATCCTGCAGATGTGTCGATGGTCCCGAAATTGCCACCATGGCAACGGGATCACCGTGGTCGAATCGTGTGGTCCGCACGCCGATGACGCCCGGCGGGCCGGTCAGGGTGGTGAGTTCACCGAGTTCGCGGTGCCGGTGGGTGCGCCGCACCAGTGCCTCGAGCGCGAATGTGCCGCGCTGTTCGCCGGTTCCGGCCGTCGCGACGAGATGACGGTCGAGCGGGGCGGGCAATCGCAGCAGGCCGGCCATCGACTCCGGTGTGGCGGACCGCAGCAAGCCTTCGGCCGTCCTTTCGTCGGCGTCCTGCAAGGCCTGCAGGGCAGGATGTTCCACCAACCGATGGCGTACTGCGCGACCGAGATCGGCGACTGCGGGATGGGCCACCTCCGTCGAGGCGATGAGATCGTCGAGCACGCTCACAAGGTCGGGTGATCGGGCGGGATCGGGTTCCACTGTGAGCCAACGCTGCAGCAGGGTTGCGGCAAGGTGCGCCACGTGATCCAGCCGGTTCTCGGCGCGCCAGATGTGGTAGAGCGCGTCGGTGAGGTGCGATCCCTGGCTGATCTCGTGGACCCCGTAGTGGTGCAGCATCGTGGCGAGCCGTGCCACGAAGTCAGCCGGGGCGAGGTCGCGGATCCGGTCCGGTGAACGCAACGCCACGAGCAACAGGTCCGTGCGCATCGAAATCTGCGGCGAGCCGGCCTCGACCGTCGGGGCTTCGACGAACAGGGCCATCCGGTCGGCGATCGCGCGCAGGACATGTAGGCCGTCGTCGAAGGACAGCCGGCCGGTGTCGACCGCAACCTCGGCGAGATCCTGGCCGAGGACCAGACGCATCGCGATGTCGGCGGCCACCGCCGACGCGCCGTCCGTGCCGCGGACAAGGGCGGCGAACGACAGCTGGCCCGTCTCGTCCGACCGGGTGTCGTCTACCGCTTCGACCCGCAGGATCGGTTCCCCCGAACCGACCATGGAGCCGACGTCGGTGATGATCTCGGTGACGCGCCCGGGGAACGGCGCCATGACGGACGACTCCATTTTCATCGCCTCGGAGATGAACAGAACATCCCCCTGCGCGACTTCCTGGCCGACGGCGACCGCGATCTTGGCGATCACGCTTGGGGATTCGGCGCGGATCAGCCCGCCGAACCCGCGGGTGATGCGGTAGACGCTGTGCCCGAGTTCGACCGTGATGAGCGGTCCGTTCGTCACGACAGTTGCCGGCCACTCCAGCTCGCGTCGGTCCGCCCCGTCGCTTCGCTCGCCCCTGATGGTGAGGCGCCGCTCGAACTCACCACGGACGTCGAACCGTGCGTCGACGATGCCGTCGCCGTCGATCATCACGGAGAGTCCGGCCGAGCCGTGTTGCAGAACCCGGAATGACCGTCGGCCGCCTTCGTACTCCAGATCGATCGGTGCCGCCGCATCGTCGATCCGGTCGAGTCGGCCGTGGGCCGCTTTGCCGGCGAACGTGTCGAGGGCGTCGGCGTGGTCGTGCCGGCGTGCCTCGGCTGCCGCGATCAACATGGCCACCGGCGCATCTGGTGAGTCCAGCAGCACGCCGGTCTCCAGCGCGCGGTCAAGCCATGTCGTGTCGACATTTCCGTTCCGGATCTCGTCGTTGTCGAGCAGTGCCATGAGGAAGCGCCGGTTGGTGGTGCCGCCCTCGATGACCGCCGTCGCCCGGGTCAGTGATCGCCGGAGCCGGGCCAGCGCCTCGGGCCGGTCTCGGCCCCAAGCGATGACCTTCGCGATCATGGAGTCGAACTCGGCGGCGATGGTGTCGCCGACAACCACCCCCGCATCGGTTCGGATCGAGGGGCCCTGTGGTGTCCGGAACTCGACGACGCGGCCGGGCGCGGGCGCGAAGCCACGCCGGGGATCCTCTGCGTTCAAACGTATCTCGACTGCGTGGCCACGGGGCGCCGGCGGTTCCCCGGTGAGCGGAATGCCCCGGGCGATGTCGAGTTGCAGCTTCACCAGATCCACCCCGGTGACCGCCTCGGTGACGGTGTGTTCGACCTGCAGCCGCGTGTTGACCTCAAGAAAATAGAAGTCACCGGTGTCGGGGCGGAGCAGGAACTCGACGGTTCCGACGTTGGTGTACGCAACGGCGCGGCAAAGCCTGCGCGCCGCGTCGAGTATGCGGGCCCTCAGTGCGTCGTCGACGTCGACCGGGGCGGACTCCTCCATCACTTTCTGCCGGCGCCGTTGCACGCTGCAGTCGCGTAGGCCCAGGGTCCATACGTTCCCGGCGTGGTCCGCGGCCACCTGGGCTTCGAGGTGGCGGCCGCCGAGGATCTGCGCCTCGATGAAGAGTGTGGGATCGCCGAAGGCCGACTCCGCCTCGGCGCGCGCGCTGAGGAACGCGCTGTCCATCGCCGACTCGTCGGTCACCACTCGGATACCGCGGCCACCGCCGCCCGCGGCGGCCTTGATCACCACCGGAAATCCGATGCGCCGTGCGTGATCCAGGGCATCCGCGACGGTGTCCGCAGGGCCGTGACTCCACGGGACGACGGGAACGTCGACCGACTGCGCCACCGACTTGGCCGCGATCTTGCTGCCGAGCAGGTCCATCGCGGCGGCGCTGGGACCGATGAACTGAACGCCGATCCGCTCGCACATGCGGACGAAATCGGGGTTCTCGGCGACAAATCCCCAACCCGGCCATACCGCGTCGGCGCCGCAGGCGCGAAGCGTCTCTTCCAGCGCCGGGAGGTCGAGGTAGGTGTGCCGGCGCGCGCCGGTGACGGGATCTACGGACATGGTCGGGCCGAGCCGCACGGCGTGGTCCGCCTCCCGCACGAACCACGACGCGGCGTCGGCATCGGTGTAGATCGCCACGGTCTCCAGTGGCACACCGCGTTCGATGCGGTACTCGCCGGCGGCGTTGATGAATCGCATTGCCGCTTCGCCGCGGTTGGCGATCGCCACTTTTCGGAACATGGTTCTGACCCTCGCAACAGCATGTGTGGGTGGGCAAGGTGGCCACCTTGCGAAGTGTTGAGAGCGTTGAAACTGCGAATTGCGAACTTTGCTAACCCGATATGTGGCAAGTCCGGGGCAATGTGGCGGGAAGCACTTGCGCTCGTTGCGTGTGGCGTGTACCACATCTATGGTAGGACCAAGAAGTACCGTCGACCCCTGGAGAAAATTGATGACCCAGCAGAGCGCAACGCGGTCTTCCGCTTTGAAGAACGGCCCTGAACAGCAAAGTCTTCGCAGAGTCGGCGCCGCGAGCTTGATCGGCACGACCATCGAGTACTACGACTTCTTCGTCTACGGCACGGCCGCCGCCCTGGTGTTTCCCGCCGTGTTCTTCCCCAGTAGCAGTCCGGCGATGGGCACCATCGCCTCGTTCGCCACGTTCGGGGTGGCATTCTTCGCACGTCCCGTCGGCTCGATCCTGTTCGGCCACTTCGGTGACCGGATCGGACGCAAGCGCACGCTGGTCTGGACCCTGCTCATCATGGGGTTGTCCACGGTGTTGATCGGGCTGCTGCCCGGCTACGACCAGTCGGTCTTCGGGCTCTTCGAGGGCGGCATCGGGATCTGGGCACCGATCGTCCTGGTGGCGATGAGGTTCCTGCAGGGTCTGGCCATGGGCGGGGAATGGGCCGGGGCCACACTGCTCACCGCGGAGTACGCCCCGAAGGGACAGCGCGGCAGAATGGCGGTATATCCGCAGCTCGGCCCGGCGTGCGCCTTCTTCCTGGCCAGCGGCACCTTCTGGATTGCCTCGATCACCATCGGCGCCGACAGCGAGACGTTCCTCAACTACGGCTGGCGACTGCCGTTCATCGCCTCGATGCTGCTCGTCATGGTGGGTCTGTGGATCCGGCTGTCGGTGGAGGAGACTCCGGTCTTCAAGAACCAGAAGCGCAATCAGGCGCGCGAGGCCACACCGGTCAAGCTGCCCTTCGGCGATGCGATCCGCAAGCAGTGGAAGCAGATTGCGCTGGCCGGCGTGGCGATGTCCACCGTCTTCTCGATGTTCTACACCGGAAGCACCTTCCTGACGAGTTACGGCATCGGCTCACTCGACATGAGCAGGACGTCCATTCTGGGATTCGGCATGATTGCCGCCGTGGTGCTGGGCTTTGTCACCGCCGCCGCCGCGATCATCTCGGACAAGGTCGGCCGCAGGAAGGTCATTGCGGTCGCGTACGGCGCCGCCGTGGTCTGGTCACTGGCGTTGTTCCCGCTGCTGGACACCGGCTCGCCATGGGCCTTCCTGGTCGGGGTGACGGTCTCGCTTGCGGTCTACGGTGTGGCGAACGGGCCGGCGGGAGCGCTGCTGCCGGAAATGTTCGAGTCCCGATTCCGCTATACGGGAGCGGGTTTGAGCTACAACCTCGGCGGCATCATCGGCGGTGCGATTCCCCCGATTCTGGCCGCCCAGATCGTGGCCAACTACTCCAGCATCTGGGTCGGCGTGCTGCTGGCCGCGCTGTCGGCGGTGAGCCTCGCCGCGATCCTGGCGCTACCGGAGACCAAGAACAACGACATGGAGGACAAGCCTGCCGCGCAGGTCTAGTCCCCGCGCGCCGGCGCGCACGTCGATCCCCGCCAATGACATTGCAGGAAAGGCACAATGATCTCCACCCTGGCGTCCCACGCCACCACCCGATTCACCCCCGAACAGCGGACGGGTTTCACGTTGCCGGCATTCCTGAGGGCGGCTGCGACGAACCATCCCGGCAAGGTCGCCCTGCGGGCCATGTCGGGCGAACACCTGACCTATGCCGAACTGCTGGAACTCGCCGAGCGCAGGGCGGCGGGTCTGGCCGCGCTCGGCGTGTCGCAGGGCGACAGGGTGCTGTTGCTGATGGACAACTCGATCGACCTGGTGGTCAGTTGGTTCGCGGCCAATCTCCTGGGTGCCGTGCAGGTCGGAACCAACACCGCGTGCCGGGGGGCCAGCCTGGCGCACATTGCCAACAACTCCGGGGCACAGGTCGCGATCATCGACGCCGGCTACGCCGACGCCCTCGCGGGCGTGACGAGCGAGCTGGCGACACTGCGCGCCGTTGTCGTTCGTGGCGCTGCAGTCGAAACACCGTGGAAAACAGTAGATCTCAAAGATCTCGATTCCTCGGGCGGTACGCTGCCCGAGGTCGTGGTGTCCTACCGCGACCCGGCGGCGATCCTCTACACCTCCGGAACGACCGGCCCCGCCAAGGGCGTCGTGGTGCCGCACGCCCACATGCACACGTTCGCTGCGCATGTCGTCGATCAACTGCACATCGACTCCTCGGATATCTATTACGTCTGCCTGCCGCTGTTCCACGCCAATGCCCAGTTCATGCAGATACTGCCGTGCCTGATGACCGGGGCCGAGGTCGTGATCGCCGACGCGTTCAGTGCGAGCCGCTGGCTGGAGGACCTTCGTGATTGCGGTGCCACCGTGACGAGTCTGCTGGGCGTGATGGCGCAGTACATCTTCAACCGACCCGCCAGTGCCGACGATGCGCACCACGGAGTGCGGCGCATGGTGACGATTCCACTGCCGTCGGTGATCGCGGAGGAATTCGAACGTCGATTCGGCACCACCTGTATCGAGGCGTACGGCATGACCGAGATCTGCCTGCCGCTCTACCGGCCCGCCGGTGAACCGCTGCGCCCCGGCAGTTGCGGTAAGGCGCTCGACGACTGGTTCGAGGTGGCCGTCGTGGACCCGGACACCGATGAACCCCTGCCGGACGGGGAAGTCGGCGAGATCGTGGTGCGCCCCCGCTACCCGTTCACCACGTTCCTGGAGTATCACGCGATGCCGGACCGGACCGTGGAGGCATGGCGCAATCTGTGGTTTCACACCGGCGATGCCGCATACCGGGATGCCGACGGCTACTACTACTTCATGGATCGCCTCAACGACCGGATTCGTCGCAAGGGCGAGAACGTGACCGCCTACGACATCGAGGTGGCACTCTCCGAGCTGCCGGAGATCGCCGAGTCGGCAGTGATCGCCAGGCCCGCCACCGAGGGTGAGGACGACATCAAGGCCTATCTCGTGGTAGCTGACGGGACGGCCTCGCCGGATCATCTTGCCGTGCTGCAACATTGCGTGAAGCGGCTGCCGTACTTCGCGGTCCCGCGCTACCTGGAGTTCATCCCTGCACTGCCGAAGACCCCGACCGGCAAGGTCCTCAAGCGCACGCTGCGGGCGGAGGCGCCCTCCGGTGCCCAATGGGATCGTGAGCAAGCCGGCTGGACGGTCAAGCGCGGCCTGGACCACCTCGTGAGGCTGGACGAGGTGGCACGCCGGCCATGAATCCGACCACAGTTGCCCAGCTGATCGCGAAACGTCTGAAAAGCCAAGGTGTGAAACGGGTTTTCGGGCTGTGCGGCGGTCACATCCAGCCGGTATGGGATGCGGTGGCGCAGGCCGGCATCCAGATCGTGGACGTGCGCCACGAAGCGGCGGCGGTCTACATGGCACACGCCAGCGCCGAGCTCACCGGTGAGCTCGGTGTCGCCATGGTGACGGCCGGGCCCGGCCTCACCAACGCGGTCACGGCGATCTCGAACGCGTTCATCGGCCGCAGTCCGGTGCTGGTCATCTCCGGGCGGGCGCCGAGGCCGCAGGCCGGGATGGCCGCGATGCAGGACATCGACCAGGGCAGTGTCGTCAAGCCGATCACCCGCCTCGTAGAACAGGTCTGCGAACGTCACCACGTCATCCCGCGGCTCGACAAGGTCATCGCGGCGGCCCTCGGCGGGGCAACGGGCGCGACCGGTCCGTCCTATATCGACTTCCCGACCGACCTGCTCGACGAGATCGTGCACGAAGCGGACATCCCGGCGTTGGCCATGCAACGGCGGTGGCCAACGGTCGCGGCACCCGACCCGGTGTCGGTTGCGCAGGCGGCGGCCCTGATCCGCGGTTCGTCGCGGATCCTGGTCATCGGAGGCCGGTCGGTGCGCGCGGCGGCGACCGAGGTGCGCGAATTCCTGTCCGCGACCGGTGCCGTGTACCTCGACTCGGGCGAGAGCCGCGGCGCCATCCGCGACGACGTCCCCGGTTTCATACCTGCGGTGCGGGGCCGCGCGATGAGCGAGTCGGATCTCGTCATCACACTGGGCCGGCGTCTGGATTTCCAGCTCGGCTACGGCTCGCCTGCGGTGTTCGCTCCGGACGCCCGCTTCCTGCGGATCGGCACGTGCTTCGAGGAACTCGGTGAGAACCGGCGGGCAGACGTGGAGATCCACGCGGACATAGGCACCGCCCTGCGGTCATGGCGCGAAGTCCGGAGGCGAGGCCCGCACGCTGGACCGCGCGTGGGTCGATGACCTGCGGACGGCCAACGCCGCCCGCGCCCGCGCGCTCGCGGCCAAACTGGCCACACCGGATGTGGACGACGACGGGCGCATGACTCCGAACTACGTCGTCGGTGCGGTCAACGATCTGCTGACCGATGGATCAGTCGCGGTGGCCGACGGCGGCGACATCCTGTCCTTCGCCAGGGTCGGGCTCAAGCCCGTCGACTACCTCGACTGCGGGGCACTGGGCTGCCTCGGGGTCGGCGTGCCGTTCGCCATAGCGGCGGCACTGCAACGGCCGGACGAGCCCGTGATCGCCGTGATCGGCGACGGCAGTTTCGGGTTCACGGCGCTAGAGGTGGACACGGCCGTTCGGCACGGCGCCAAGGCGGTGTTCGTTGTCGTCAACAACGAGGCCTGGAACATCGAACGACACGACCAGATCGACCGGTTCGGCGGCCATGTCGTCGGGGTCGAACTCCCCGGCTGCCGGTACGACCAGCTGGGCCGTAGCCTCGGAGCGCATGGCGAGCGGGTAGAGCATGCCGGCGAATTGGGAGACGCCCTCAAGCGTGCTCTGGAGAACGCGCCGGCCGTGGTCGACGTCCTCGTCAGCCGGCACGCCAAGTCCGCCGACTATCTCGGCGGACTGGCGGAGGTGCCACCGCGTCAGGCGGTCGGGCCGTGGAATGCCGCCGAGTTCCGGCGCTACCAGGCGAATGCCTCATGAGCGGCACTGAGCATGCGCTCGACGACATGGTCGGCGAACGTGTCCGACGGTGGCTGATCGACAATGATCCGCAACCGGTCGGCGACCGACTTCGTTCCCAATTGATCGCGGGTGGGCGGTCCAATCCCACCTATGAATTGACGGACGGCAATCGGTTCTGGATCCTGCGGCGTCCGCCGGTGGGCCATGTGCTACCGACCGCGCACGATATGGGACGCGAGTATCGGGCGCTGACAGCGCTTCATGGAACCGCGGTGCCGGTCCCCAGGGCTGTCGGGCTGTGTGAGGACGCCGGTCTGATCGGCGCGTCGTTCATCGCCAGGTGGACAAGGCGATCGTTGCGTACGCCGGAGGACACCGGCAGGTTGACACCCGCGCAACGCAGATCACTGGCCGACGCGGCGGTGCAGACCCTGGTCGCCCTGCACGAGGTGGATCCGGCCACAGTCGGGCTCGCGGACTGGGAACAAGCCCGACGGCTGCGGCACCATGTCCTGTGTTGGCCGGCGGGGTGCTGTCTACCGTCAGCTGAAGAGATGGCAGCGTCAGTGGGCGTCGTCGGCGACGTCGCCCCGCCCGGAGGTCGACGAGGTGTACGGCCGATTGGGGGCGTCGATGCCGGACACCCGTTTCCACGGAATCGTGCACGGCGACTTCAAGATCGACAATCTGATGGTCGCTCGTGACGATCCGACATCGATCCTCGGATTGCTCGACTGGGAGATGTCCACGCTCGGCGACACGCTGACCGATCTGGGCATCCTGTGTTCGTTTTGGGACCACGAGGGTGAGTTCTTCAATCCGATCACCGCGGGCGCCACCGCGATGGCGGGTTTCCCGACCCGCGACGAAATCGTCGACGCGTACGCGCTCGCGCGTCGCGTCGATGTCTCCGAGCTGGACTGGTACCTGGTCTTTGCGGATTTCAAGATCGCCGTGATCCTGGAGGGTATCCACGCCCGCCATCTCCAGGGCCACACCGCCGGAGCGGATTTCGAGGGCAATA
>JAXHOA010000052.1:0-9235 GCA_034520035.1 Mycobacterium sp.
AGTAGCGCGGATTTCAGTTACGTATTGCTCCCTCGAAGGTCACCAGCGGCGCGTCGAGCTGGCGGGCCAGTTCCACGCCGGCCTCGTACGGTGTGGCGGGATCGCGCGTGGTCGACACCACGATCACCTTCCCCGGGCCGGGCGAGGTGGCGGCCGCCGGTGCCGACGTGGACGGCACCGGCCACAGCGCGCAGGTGTCGCGCGGCGCGTAGCCGGTGAAGGTGCCGTACTCCATGAACGGCGCGGCCGCGCGGGTGCGCCGGTCGGCGTCCACCCAGGCCGCCGGGTCCGTCGGGTACGGCGCGTCGACGCAGCGGATCGCGGTGAACGCGTCCTGCTGGGTGCGGTAGTGCCCCGACGCATCACGACGCCAGTAGTCATCGGCGAGCTGCAACAGGTCGCTGGGATCGGTCCCGCGCTGCAAGCCGAGCAGCCCGCTGGTCAGGTACGGCCAGTAACGCTGGCTGTAGAGCGCGTTCGCGGTTCCGGTGATGGCGTCGGCGTAGCCGAGTCCGCGCGGATCCGGGGTCGCCGCGGGCCGCTGCACCAGCGGGTCGACGAGTTGGTGGTACCGCGCGACGGCCTGGGCCGGGTCGGTGCCCAGCGGGCAGTCGGCCGATTGCGCACAGTCCGCGGCGTAGTCGTCGAACGCCCGCTGGAAGCCGGTCAGCTGCCACACGCTCTCGCTGATCGGATCCGTGCCGGGATCCAGCGCCCCGTCGAGCACCATGGCCCGGACCCGCTCCGGATAGCGGTGCGCGTAGGCCGTGCCCAGTTCGGTGCCGTAGGAGAAACCGAGATAGCTCAGCTGTTCCTCACCGAGGGCCGCGCGTACCGCGTCCATGTCCTGCGCGGCCGAGTCGGTGCCGACACTGGCCAGGAACTCCCGCCCCACGTTGTCCAAGCAGGATTGCGCGAACGACCGGTACCTGTCTTCGATATGGGCGACCCCGGCCGGGCTGTAGTCGGCCATCGGATCGCTGCGGTAGGAGTCGAATTCGGCGTCGGTGCGGCAGCGCAGCTGCGGGGTCGAGTAGCCGACACCGCGCGGATCGAAGCCCACCAGGTCGAACTGCTGCCCGATCGGAGAGGCGGCGAGTGCGGTGCCCATCGAGGCGACGGTGTCCACCGCCGACGCGCCGGGGCCGCCGGGATTGACCATCAGCGTCCCGATCCGGTTGCCCGCCGCGGGAATCCGGATGACGGCCAGTTGCGCCTGTGTGCCTTCGGGATTGGCCCGGTCGACCGGAACCGCGATGGTGGTGCACTGCGCGGTGGTGATCACCGGGGCATCACCGAGGAGTTGCGTGCAGCCACCCCAGGACAGCGGTGCTGCCTGCACCGGTGCGCACAGCATGCCGGCCGTGGTGAGCAGGGCCAGCAGCACCGCGAAAATCCTGCCCGCCAGCCACATGGGCCTCATGTTTGCACGCATGCCCAGTCGAGTTCGCCGGCGGATCGAGGCAGAGACCACCCGGGAACCAGACGGTGACAGCGCCGTTATCTACAGCGGGTGCCCTCGGGCGGAACGACACCGTCGATCACGTATTTCGCCGAGATGTCGTCCACGCAGGCGTTGCCCTGGAACACCACGGTGTGCTGGGTGCCCTCGAACGTCAGCAAGGTGCCACCGAGTTGTTCGGCCAGGTCGACGCCCGCCTGATACGGGGTGGCCGGGTCGTTCGTGGTGGACACCACCAGGGTCGGCGGCAGCCCGGGCACGTTCAGTTCGTGTGGTTCCGAGGTGGGCGGCACCGGCCAGAACGAGCAGGTGCCCATCGGGGCGTTGCCGGTGAACTCGCCGTAGCTCAGGAACGGGGCCACTTCGCGGGCCCTGCGGTCCTGTTCGATAACGGTCTCCCGGTCGGTGATGGGTGGCTCGTCGACACAGTTGACGGCGACCCGCACATCGGTCGAATTGTTGTAGTGGCCGTTGGCATCCCGGCCCATGTACAGATCGGCCAGCGCCAGCATGGTGTCGCCACGGCCGTCGCGCAGCTCGGTCAGGCCGTCGGTGAGGTGGCGCCACAGGTTGGGTGAGTACAGCGGCAGGATGGTGCCGACGATCGCATCGCTGTAGCCGAGGCCACGCGGATCGTTGGTCGGCGCCGGGTCGTCGACCAGCGGGTAGACCAGGTCCTGATACACCTCGGTGGCCTTCGCGGGGTCGGTGCCCAGCGGGCAGTTCGGATCCTGCGCGCAGTCCGCGGCGTAGTCGTTGAAGGCGGTCTGGAAGGCCTCGGCCTGCCGGATATCGGCCTCCACCGGGTCGGCATTGGGATCCACCGCCCCGTCGAGGATCATCGCGCGCACCTTGTCACCGAAGAGCTCGGCGTAGGTGGCGCCGATCCGGGTGCCGTAGGAGTAGCCGAGGTAGGTCAGCTTCTCATCGCCGACGGCTTCCCGCATGGCATCGAGATCTTTTGCCACGCTTTGGGTTCCGACATTGGCGAGGAACTCCTCGCCCATCTTCTCGACGCAGCGGTCGATGAACTCCTTGGTCTGGGTCTCGATGTGCTCGACGCCTTCGTCGGTGTATTCCACCGTGGGGTCCGCACGCAACTTGTCGTTGTCCTCATCCGAGTTGCACCACAGCGCGGGTTTGGACAGGCCGACCCCGCGCGGATCGAAACCGACCAGGTCGAATCGCGCCCGCACCGACTGCGGCATGGTGCCGACGAGGTTGACCGCGGCCTCCACACCCGATTCGCCGGGGCCGCCGGGGTTGACGAACAGCGAACCGATCTTCTCGCCGGTCGCCTTGATCCGGATCATCGCGATCTGCGCCACGTCGCCGTCGGGGTTGTCGTAGTTGACCGGCACCGAGAGCAGCCCGCATTCCGCGCCCGAGGGAAGCCGTGACTCCCCCGACGCGGCCTCACACGGCGCCCACTGCACCGGGGTGCCCGGCCGGGGGGCCGAAATCACGGCGCGGCCGTCGACTGCGTTGCTGCATCCGGCGACCAGAAGCAGCGCCATGGCGGCCGCGGGGACCCCGCGCGTGAGGTTCATGGCTGACCATGCTGCCATGTGCCGACATCGGAGCAGGTGAGGCTACCCGCTGACCGCCACCAGCTCGGCCAGTTCGACAGCGAAGTCGTCGGCCATCTCCCACAGGTCAGGCAGCAGTTCGGGGCAGGAGATGAGCCCGACGTCGAGCTTGCCCGTCAGCGACATGACGGTGATGTTGAGCCCGGAGCCGTGGAAGATCGGGCCCAGCGGGTACATGGCCTTGACCTCACACCCGAGCAGGTACAGCGGCACCTGCGGGCCCGGCACATTGGAGACCACCAGGTTGTGCACCGGCGCGGCCGCCGAGAGCTTGCTGCGGGCATAGACCCGCATCGCGACCCCGAATACCGCGGGCGCGGCGAACTGGGTCCAGTCCTGCAGCAGGGTCGCACCGATGGCCGAACTGTGTTGTTTGGCAACCGAGTTGGCCGACGCGATGGCCATCAGCCGCTCGGCGGGATCGTCGATGTTGGTGTGCAGCGCGGAGAACATGCCCGAGACCTGGTTGCGGCCGGGCCGATCGGACTTGTCGTGCACCGAGACCGGGATCATGGCCACCAGAGAGGATTCCGGCAGCTCGTCGCGGTCGAGCAGGAAGCGCCGCAGCACGCCGGAGACCAAGGCCAGCACCACATCGTTGACCTTGACTCCGAAGTGGTCCTTCACCGTCTTGATGTCGGCCAGATCGAGCTCGGCGAAGGAGATGTTGCGGTGCCCGGTGACGTTGGCGTTGAACGCCGTCTTGGGTGCGGCGAAGGGCGCCGCCATGGTCAGGCCCTTGGTGGCCCGGCGCGCCGTGTCGACGACCGTGGAGACCGTCGCGGGCAGCATGTTGACCAGCTTCAGCGGCCGGGTGACGAACTTGACCGCGCCGCCCACCGCGATCTCCAGCTCGGACGCTCCCCCGACGCCGTCCACGGCGTCCGGAGGCGGAGCGTCGGGCTCGGTGGTACACAGCGTGGACATCAGGTTGGCGCCGGTGACGCCGTCGACGGCCGCGTGGTGCACCTTCGTCAGCAACGCCAGCCGCCCGCCGATGTGTGCGTCGGTGCCCGCGACGTTCTCGATGACCCACATCTCCCACAGCGGCCGACTGCGGTCCAGCGGCAGCGACGCGATGTGCCCGCAGATCTCGGACAGTTCGGTGCGCCCGCCCGGCGACGGCAGCCCGATGCGGTGCAGATGGCGCTGTACGTCGAAGTCGGTGTCCTCCACCCAGACCGGGTGGTCCAGGTTCAGCCGGCTGTCGGCGAGCTTCTCCCGGAATTCCGGCATCGCCTTGATCCGCATGGTCAGTTCGTCACGCAGCCGGTCGAAGGTGTAGCCGCCGGGCATCGTCGAGGTGTCCAGCTCCAGGATCGAGCAGACGTGCAGGGGCTGGGCCGCGGTTTCGAGATACAGGAAGCTGGCGTCGAGCCCGCTCAGACGTTGCATGGTGCCGATGGTAGGACCGCGCGGTGTCGATGTGAGGAAATCCACTTAACCGGTCGTTCACCTTCACGCGGCGGGGTGGCAGACTGGTAGCCGTCAGATGACCCGGGGACCCGGATGGGCCACGAGGATCAACCCGACAACCACACATCGAGGGACAATGATGTCTGAGCAGTCCGTTTATGGTGCCACCAAAGCGCCCGTGAAGGTACGCACCCACCACCTGCAGAAGTGGAAGTCCGAAGGCCACAAGTGGTCGATGCTCACCGCATACGACTTCTCCACCGCCCGAATTTTCGATGACGCCGGCATCCCGGTGCTGTTGGTCGGCGATTCCGCCGCCAACGTCGTGTACGGCTACGACACCACCGTGCAGGTCACCGTCGACGAACTCATCCCGCTGGTCCGGGCCGTCGTCCGCGGCGCCGAGCATGCCCTGGTGGTCGCCGATCTGCCGTTCGGCAGCTACGAGCGCAGCGCCGACCAGGCGCTGGAGACCGCCACGCGCTTCATGAAGGAGACCGGCGCGCACGCAGTCAAGCTGGAGGGCGGCGAGCGGGTGGCCGCCCAGATCGCGGCGCTGACCCAGGCCGGTATCCCGGTGATCGCGCACATCGGCTTCACCCCGCAGAGCGTGAACGGCCTCGGTGGATTCCGGGTGCAGGGACGTGGCGACGCCGGCGATCAGACCATCCACGATGCAATCGCGGTGGCCGAGGCCGGCGCGGTCGCCGTCGTGCTGGAGATGGTCCCCGCCGAGCTGGCCACCCAGATCACCGGCAAGCTGACCATCCCGACCGTCGGTATCGGCGCCGGCGCGAACTGCGATGCCCAGGTGCTGGTGTGGCAGGACATGGCCGGGCTGACATCGGGCAAGACCGCGAAGTTCGTGAAGCGGTTCGCCGATGTCGGCGCCGAGTTGCGGCGCGCCGCAACGCAGTACGCCGATGAGGTGGCCAGCGGGGTCTTCCCCGCCGAGGAGCACTCCTACTGACCCCCTCCCCGGGTCGCTTCGCTCCTGCCCGCCGGATCTAACCGAACTCCGGGGCGCGCTTACCCAGGAATGCGGCGATGCCTTCCTTGCCGTCGGCGCCGGCGGCGTTGCGGGCGATGAACCGGCCTTCCAGTTCGAGTTGCGCTTCGTAGTCGGCGCCGTAGGTGTTCAGCAGCAGCTGCTTGACCGCCGAGTGGGAACCCTTTGCGCCGGCAGCGACCTCGGCCGCGAGCTGCTCAAGCTTGGCGGGCAGGTCGGCGTCGGGAACCACGATGGTCACCAGGCCCCATTCCAGTGCCTGCGGGGCCTTGAGGACCCGGTTGGTGATCATCAGTTCCTGGGTGCGCCGCAGGCCCACCAGCCGCGGCAGCACATAGGTGGCGCCGCCGTCGGGGCTCAGGCCCGCCTTCGTGTAGGCCATCGTGAATGATGCCGACTCCGCGGCGAGCACCAGGTCACCCGAGACGCCGAGGGAGAATCCCGCGCCGGCGGCCACCCCGTTGACGGCGGTGATCAGGACGGCGTCCATCCTGGCGAAGGTCGACATGGCGCGGTGCAGATCGTTGGCGATGCCCTTGACGAAGACGCCCGGGTCATCGGCCGCGGCCATCGCCTTGAGGTCACCGCCCGCGCAGAAGAACCGGCCCGCTCCGGTCAGGGTGACCACCTTCGTCTCCGCCGTGTCGCACAGGGTTGCCGCGTCGGCGAGGTCGCGCGTCATCGCCGCGTTCATCCCGTTGGCGGCGTCGGGCCGGTCCAGGACGATGTTGACGACGGATCCGGCCCGGGTGAACTTCAGCGTCTCGAATGCGGTCATGGCGCTCACCGTATTACGGCGGCGCCATCGGGTGTAACACGCGCCCCCGGATTCGGGCGCCTCGTACGCCCGGAGGTTGTTCACCTGGATGTGGCACGCTGTTCACAACGTCTGACAGATGCGGTACCGAACAAGGGTGAACATGCCTGCTGATAAGCCAAAAGCGTCCCGCCACACCGAGGTTGAGCGGAAGTTCGACGTGGTCGAGACCACTGTCTCGCCGTCTTTCGAAGGCCTGGCCGTGGTGTCGAGGGTGCAACACGCACCCACCCAGACGCTGGAAGCGGTGTACTTCGACACACCCAACTACGACCTGGCCGCCAAGCGCATCACCCTGCGCCGGCGCACCGGAGGGGGCGACGCCGGCTGGCATGTGAAGCTGCCCGCGGGTCCGGACGCCCGCACCGAGGTGCGCGCACCGCTGGCCGACTCGGTTCCCGAGGAGATCCGCGATGTGGTGGCGGCGATCGTGCGGGACCGGCCGCTGGGCGCCGTCGCCCGCATCACCACGCAGCGCACCGTGTCGTTGCTGTTCGGCGCCGACGACTCCCCGGTCGCGGAGTTCTGCGATGACCAGGTGACCGCGGCCGCGCTGCGCCCGGACAGCGAACCGCAGGCCTGGCGGGAATGGGAGCTGGAACTGGCCGAGGGCGCCGGCTCCACCGACATCCTGGACCGGCTGTCGAACCGGCTGCTCGACGCCGGCGCGGTGCCGGCCGGGCACGGCTCCAAACTGGCCAGGGTGCTCGCCACCGCGGAGCCCGAGGCACCGGCGGTCGAATCATCCGACCCGGTGCGCCGGGCCGTCGCCGAGAACGTCGAGGAACTGGTCGCGTGGGATCGGGCGGTGCGCGCCGATGTCTGGGATTCCGTGCACCAGATGCGGGTCACCACCCGCAAGATCCGCAGCCTGCTCGCCGACGAGTCGTTCGGTCTCGCCGACGACGCCTGGGTGCTCGATGAACTGAAGCTGCTGGCCGGCATTCTCGGGGTGGCCCGCGATGCCGAGGTGCTGGCCCAGAAGTACGAGGAAGCACTGGACGGGCTGGCGCCGGAGTTGGTGCGCGGTCCGGTGCGCGAGCGGCTGGTCGATGGCGCCAAGCAGCGCTACGCCGGCGGGTGGCGACGGTCGCTGCTGGCGATGCGCTCGGAGCGCTACTTCCGGCTGCTCGACGCCCTGGATGAGCTGGTGGCCGCACCGTCGGCGACTGCGGAGAAATCCGGCGAGGAATCCGCGGCGGCGAGTGTGGCCGCGGCCTACAAGAAGGTTCACAAGGCTGCGAAGAAGGCCGAAGAGGACGGCAGCGACGAGTCCCTGCACCGAATCCGCAAGCGCGCCAAGCGCCTTCGGTACACCGCCTCGGCCACCGGTGATTCCGCGGTGGCCGATGGCGCCAAGACCATCCAGAGCCTGCTCGGCGATCACCAGGACAGCGTGGTCAGCCGGACACACCTGCTCGAGGAGGCCGACGCCGCGCACGCCGCCGGTGAGGACACCTTCACCTACGGGCTGCTCTACGAGAAGGAGGCCGAGGTGGCGTTGCAGGCCGAGGACGGCATCGACGACGCCCTGAAGGCCCTGAAGAAGGCCGTCAAGAAGTAGGGGGCGGACGAGCTGGCCTGTAAGCCGGATTCTGTTCCTCTCCGGAGTGTCCGGCGAGGCGGCGACCATCCATCTGGACACACCGTCGCCGGGTGCCTCAAGCGGCCTACCCGCAAGCTCGGGCGAGCAGCCCTCGGACGCTTGCGCAGCCACAACCAGGTTGCGGCCTTCTTGGCCTTGCTTCGGGTGGGGTTTACCTAGCCACCCCGGTCACCCGGGATGCTGGTGCGCTCTTACCGCACCGTTTCACCCTTACCTTCGCTGTCACGAGGACAGCGGAGGCGGTCTACTTTCTGTGGCACTTTCCCGCGGGTTTCCCCGGATTGCCGTTAACAATCACCCTGCTCTGTGAAGTCCGGACTTTCCTCGACGCCCAGGTGAAACCTGAACTCCGCGGTCGCCCGGCCAACTCGTCCGCGCCGATCACCGTACCCTTAGGGCCATGGCGCAGGTGCCCCCAGCCCGATATTTGCTGCGCGCGAAGGACCTCGTCGACGCTCGCTACGCCGAGCCGATCACGGTGGACGACCTGGCCGCGGCCGCCGGACTGTCCCGAGCGCATTTCAGCCGGATGTTCGCCAGGACGTTCGGTGAGTCGCCGCGAGCGTATCTCCAGAGCCGACGGCTGGAGCGCGCCGCCGCGTTACTACGCCACACCGACAGATCCGTGGCCGACGTCTGCGCGATGGTCGGCTTGACGAGCGTCGGTTCGTTCACCACTGCGTTCGCCAGGGTGTACGGAAGGCCGCCTGCCGCCTATCGGGCCGGCCTGCTGCCCGCGAGCGCGTACGCCCGGGTGCCCAACTGCATCGTCAAGCGCGATACCCGGCGCGCCCCGGCCAGCCGGTCCAAGACAGCACACGGGAAGAAGACGGCACCCGGCGAGCGGCCGTAGCGTCACCCGCATGATCAAAATCGCAAGCGCGCACCTGTGGGTGCACGACCAGAACGTCGCTCTCCGCTACTGGACCGAGAAGGTCGGATTCGAGGTCCGCCAGGACGCTTCACTACCCGATCTCGACAACACATTCCGCTGGCTGACGGTCGGTCCGCGGGGCCAGGACGATGTCTCGCTCGTGCTGATGGCGGTGCCCGGTCCGCCGGTCATGGATGCGGTCACCCAGCAGGAGGTCCGCAACCTCACTGCGAAGGGCTTTGCCGGGACGGTATTTCTCACCACCGACGACTGCCAGGCTTCGTTCGAGGAACTGCGTTCCCGCGGAGTGGAATTCACCGAGGAGCCGCATCAGATGCCGTACGGCATCGATTGCGGGTTCCGTGACCCGTCGGGCAATAGCGTCCGGCTCACTCAGCTGGCGGACGTGAGCGCGTTGAACTGACCTCAGAAGGGTGGTGGGTCACTGTTGTTGTCGGCGCG
>JAXHOA010000117.1:0-31824 GCA_034520035.1 Mycobacterium sp.
GGTGGCCACTTCGTTCGGTTACGTATTGCTGTGCCGGACCGAGGTCGTCGGCATCGAGGTCGAAGTCGGCAACTTGAAGTGGGCCGCGATCGTCGACACCGCCAGCTACAAGCTGGAAGACGACGTCCGGACGCTCACCATCCGGTGTTTCGGCATCTACGAAATTCTGGCGCACCTGCTGATATTTCCGAACTGGCTGTTGCCAATTCAGCTGCAGGTGCCGTCCAAGGCCTGGTTTGTGGGGCCGATCTGCACCGTCATCGAATCGATGATCGCCGAGCAGGCGCTGCGCGTGCAATCAGGGCTGCACGAGATCCTCAACAATCTCGGCTCCGGGAACCTGGACTGGCGCAGTTGGTTCGGCCGCTGGCTCACCTCCAACGGCGACATCCTGTCGATGCTCACCACACCGATCTACGTGGTGCACCACAACCCGTTCCTGGACGGATCACCGTGGGTCTCCGGGGTGTTCCGGATGGACACCGTCGCCGCCGCGATCGACAAACTGATCACCGCCTACGGCGTCACCGTCGAGGTAGAGCTGTGGCGCCCCGGCGACCCGCAACCGGACGCCTGGTCCAACCTGAAGGTCCCCACCTACGTGGTGAGGGTCACCGACCGAAGCGCCATCACAGGGCCCACGGGCACCCTCGCGGACGGCCTACTGTTCCAGGTGGTCAACGTCCTGGGCTCCGCGCTCGGCGAGGCGGTCAAGCCGCTGATCCAGCAGCCCCAAGGCCGCTCCGGAGTCTTCATCTCGCCCATCATGGGGATGACGGCGAAGACACCGTGGCCGGTGCTCATCGACCACGAGAACGGCCCCATGGAGTCGTTCGAAATAGTCGACCACCACCCTGGCGCGTACCAGCTAATTATCGGGGGCCGATCGCCCAAATGGGCTGGTGCCCACCGGCTTAACCGCTGGTGGGCACCAGCCCCCAGGCCTGTCACTGGCTGAACGACATCCTGAACGCCTTTTTCTCCTGGCTGATCGATTCACTCATGATCATCGTGGGCCTGGCGGGCGTCCCGTCAATCTTCTGGACGGGTTTCTCAATGACGCGGCACTCGCATTTCAGATGCTGCAGCTGTTCGACCGGCGCATGGATATGGGTCCGTACGCAACCCGTATCGAGAAGCTGCTCGCCACCGGGGCGGCACCGTACAACATCGACGCGATCTTCACCCTGATCACGTTCGCCTGGGACACACGCGGTTACCGGTCCGCGCAGGCGACATTCCGCAACGGCTTCCCGTACTGGGTGGGCCGTGACGTCTTCGTCGGCGGCCTGGTGCCGATCGTCGATGACGAGGGCGACATGCTCATCGATTGCGTCCGAGCTGGTCATGCTGCGCCAGACCCGACTGGAGGACGCCGAAGTGACGGTGCAGATCGGTGACGGCAAGGCCGAGCAAGCCCCATTCGTGAAGTCGCAGCGGTTCTTTACCGGCGTCGCGGAAGTGGCCAACACGATTCTTTTGACACCGAGCACGGGCTAGGAGCGGATGTGACTGCGCAGCAATTGGATTGGGTGCCATTCGAGTTTGAGGGACGACCCTCCGCCCGGGTGGACGTGTCGGTCATCGTCCCGATCGGTGACCCCAACACCGACGGTATGCACACCGGTTCCGCGGTGATCATCGCGACCCTGCCGCAGGGCCGGGCCAGCTGGTCGGCAATGTCCAAGGGCGACCCCGGTGAACCGCCGGACCTGCGCAACATCAACGTGACCGAGTTGGAGTACACCGACCCGAACCCGCTGGTGTGGGATTTCGACCTCGCAGAACCCGCCACACCCACCTCACCGCCGAAGTGGGATCTGAACGTGCAGGTTCGCTCAGGCCCCACGAGCCCACCTGCGCCGGTGAAGTTCGCCGATCTGACCGACGTGCACGGCGCCCCCGGTGAAGGGTTCATGCCCGCGTGGTCCACCAACGCTGACGGTTCCGGCGGCGACGGTCTCGTCTACACCCCGGTCGGGCACGGCATCGGCGGTCAGTTCTGGCCTTCCGACCCGCTCGGCAACACCAGCGGCGCCAACGGGCAGCTGCGCACTCTCGCCAGCGTGCTGGTGCCAGTCCTGCCGCGCGCATGGCGCCCCCGGCCGATGGCCGGCTGCATCCTGTCCGGCACCGTGAACACCCGCCCCCACCTCATCGCGCGTGTCGGCGACGCCGTGAACGGGGCGATCGTCGGCCGCGGCTTCACCGTCCCCGGGGTGGCGGTGCAGTCCCCGCACTTCCACCATGGTGTCCCGCCGGGCTCCGAAGTCGACCACGGTGTCATCCCCGGCGGAGTCGGCCCCACACTGGTGCACCTGCGCGCGGAGGAACAGGCCTCCACCGTTGATAACTTCACCACATCGGGCACCACCACATGGTTTTTCGTTGAGGCGCAGTACGTATGACGTCGTTCGGCCCGGACTTCTCCAAGCTGTACCCGGCGACCAGCACCACCCCCAACCCGGGTATCCACAACCAGGACGGCCCGACGGGCACCTCGGTGGGGGGCAGCCTGCCGGCGACGCCCGAGCAGATGAAAAAGTCCAGCCGCAACCTGGCCGGCGGATTCCTGCGCGACGTCGCCGTCGCGGTCGGAAAGGTTGTGAGCAGCGTCGGCGACCTGTTCGAGAACGCATTCGAGGCGCTCTCGGATTGGGCTTTCGACGTTGACGTGACCCTCACCGAGCACACCGAGGCGATAGCACGCCTTGACGATATCGCCGCGGCCGCCAACACCACCGTGGCCTATGTCGGCGATCTGCAGGACATGGTGACAATCGGCCGGGGCCAGCTGGTGTGCGTCGGCGTCGAAGGCGCCAAAGGACAGAACGTCCTATCCGAGGTCGACGTCGGCACCCGCACCTCCGGTGGCGACGTCACCGCGCTCAATGACCTATGGGTGAGGTCGATGCCCTACGTGCGACCCGGCGCGTCCGGCAACATCTACTACGTACCGATCGTCACCGACCGGCACGGCGTCCCCGACAAGATCAGGTGGATCGGCGGGACCGACAACTCGATCTTCAGCGGCACCTACTACGAGGTCGCGCTCTGCGGTTACAACCCCACCACCGGCAACCTCGAAAAGGTCTGGGGTTCGGGCAATATCAAGGACACCTACGCGAATACCTCCACCCTGGCCGAGATCCAGATCGACATGGGCCTCGACGAGGAGGATGTCGCGCAGCACATCAAACCTGGCCAACTCCTGTTCTGGTGCCATCAGCAGTACGCCAACGGCTTCGGGCAGAGCGCACGATCGATTGCCGCGGCCCCGCAAGCCAACGTGGCGCGGCCGTCAGGACTGCTGCTCGACGCGGCCTGCTACGTGGCCCCCGATTTCTCGCAGGGCATCCCGTCCAGCATTTCGTTCGCCTCGCTGACCCGAGAGAACAGGTTCATCCCCTGGGGAGCCGTCAGCGTCAAATCGATACCTGTGGAGGCGCCGTGATCTTCCCCGAGATGACCGTCGAGGTCATCGCAGCACTCGTCACCAGCCGGCAGGCCATCGTGGTGGCTGCGCGGCGACACCTACGTCGCCAACGACGCCACCTGGGACGCGCCCGAGACGCCCGGTGACCTCTACATCCTCGACGCGTCCCCGGCGTGGCTGTCGCAGTTTCAGGGCGACTGGCAGGCATGCGCAGACCAGCTCAACCCGCTACTCGCACGGCATTCGGAGGTGTCCCCGTGATCCAGCCCGAGGACTACACCTTCGCCACGATCGTCGCCAGGTTCTCCGCCGTCACCGTGCGCAGCGGCACCACCCACCCCGCGGCCGGCACGGTGCGCTTCGACCTGATCACGCCACGCACGCTGGTCGTCGACGGAATCGAAATCACCCCGGAAACCGAGGTCGGCTACATCGGCGAGGACGGCACTCTTCGCCGCGACAACCGCTCCGGCGAAGAGGGTGTGCTGCTGCTGTGCGTGGACCCCGACTTCGGTATGGACGCGCTGACCTACCAGGCCACTTTCGACCTGACCGACGGATTAGGCCGGGGCCAGATACGGCGGAAACCGTTGAGATTCAACGTGACTGATAACGATATCGACTTAGGAGGGCTGTGATGGCGAGCTGGGGAATCTCCGAGGACCTGGTCAATGAATGGCTGGAATCGCTGGTCGCGAAGAACGTCACCTTCGCGCCCCACCTCAACGTGCCCGGCGGTGACGGCACCACAGCCCCGTCGGTCGTCACCGACCGGGTGGCGGTAACACTCGCCTACTCCGGCGGCGGGGTGGTGACGATCGCTTCGGCCGCATCATCGATCATCGCCACAGCATCGGAAAACTGGGTCGGCGGCGCGTTCTGGGAAGGGTTCGACGGCGACCCCAACGAGAAGTTCCTGTTCTCCGCTCCGGCCGTGTCGGCGAAAACAGTTGCCGCCGAAGACGTCGTCAACATCGGGGGCCTGAACTTCATCCTGCCGATCGGGGCGGCTGACTGATGCCCGTCACCCCAATAGCCTTCAACTCCAAGTCGGTACGGGCATCCGGTGCCAGCGGTTCACTGACGGTGCCGATCGTCATCCCGGCCGGCGCGCAAGATGTCGTGGCGATCGGCGGCATGTACTGGCTCGGCGAGCCGGACATCTCCGCGGCCACGTTCACCGCCTCCATCGGCGGTGACGCGATGGAGGAGATGGACGCTCAGCTGTGGGACAACACCGACCGGCTGGCGATGTACGGGCTGTCGGACCCCGACGCAGGCGTGCAGGACTTCGTGATCAACTACTCGGGCATCGCTGGTGGCGCGCTGCGATGCCTGGGTGCCGTGGTGGGTATCTACTCGGGTGTCGGCGGGATCGATGTGCCGGTCCCGGCGACGGTCACATCGTCAGTGTCCAACAGTGTTGAGGTGCCCTCGATCGGGGAGGCGTTCCGCGCAGTGTTCCTGCACGGTTCGCGCAAAAAGTTCTCGAACTACGACCAGGTGAAGCGCGCTCATCTGAAGATGTCGGATTCCGAGGGGGCGCTGTGGTGGTGGGACTCGGCCGCCGGCGAGCTGATCATCGGCGATGCACCGGGCGACGCCACGGTGACCTCCACGGCCACCCAGGCAGTAACGGACAACTGGGATGCCATCGGGGTCAACCTCGCACCGGCACCAGTGACCTTCGATATCGGCACGGTCAAGGTGGGCGACCCGCAGGTGTCGGTGGCGTTGTCGGTGTACCGGGTTCAGGAAATCGACCAAGCCCGCACCTGGAAGATCACACGCAAGGGCGGCCGGCCGCCATCAGACTGGCAGCGCGATCCGCAGTCGGTGTACGACTACACCTGGGACTGGTCGGACATCCTCACCGGTGACGACGACATCGTGAACGCACGGTTCGTGTCGTCGTCTCCGGGGCTGGAGCTGCTGTCCTGGAATCACACCACCACCACCGCCACGGTGTGGGTGCGCGGCCCCGCCACCGCGGATGTCACATGTCACATGGTCACCGACGGCGGCCGCGAGGATGAGCGCACCGCCACCATCAAGGCTGTGCCGCTGTGAGCGCGACGCCCTGCACGGTGGACACCAGGGACCTGCTGGGCCGCCCGGACAACGGGGTGTGGACGTTCAGCTCGCCAGAAACGCGTCCGGCTCCCGGCGGTGCGATTGTCACCGCGCGGCCACGCACCCTGCAGCCACGTGACGGGGTGCTCACTGTCGACCTGCTGCCGGGCCCGGTGCGCGTGCAGTACCGCGGCGAGACCTTCGACATCGTGGTGCCCGAATCTGACACTCCGGTCGACTTGCGGGACCTGATGGGAGGGCTGGCATGAGATCGACCGCTGAGGTCCGCGATGTGACGGGCCGCCCCGACAACACACAGTGGCGCGTCTACACCCCCGACCCGGTGCGCGGCGGGGAGGACATCGGCTCGATCATCACGTCGCGTCCTCGCATCATTCAGCCCCTCGATGGGGTCATCGATGTCGACCTCGAGCCGGGGCTGGCGGTCATCGAGTTCGGCACCAACAAGTGGCTGGTCAACATCCCCACCGATGACACCCCGTTGTGGACCATCATCGCGTCAGCCGTTGCGTTCCCACCCGATGTCAGCGCGGCGGCGATCGGCGCTGCCGTGCAAGCGTGGCTCGACGCCAACCCGATCACCGGCGGATCCGGCCCCGACAACACCGACGAACTCCCCGAGGGCAGCACCAACCGGTACTTCACCAACGCCAGGGCTGATGATCGGATCACCGCGGCGAACCTCGTCCCCAAGGCGGCGACGTCGACATCCGGATTCGGGTTCGTCGACGATGACGACACGCTGGCCGCGAACTCAGCGACCAAGCTGGCCACCCAGCGCGCGGTGCGCGCCTACGTGATCGCCAAGATCGCCGAGTTGATTGGCGCCGCGCCGGCCGAGCTGGACACCTGGCTGGAGCTGGTCGCGGCCATCCAGGACAACGGCGACGCACTCGCGGGCATCGCCACCGCGCTGGCTGACCGGCTGCTGACGGCCGACGCCCCCGAGCTGATCCGCGACACCATCGCCGCGGCGCTGGTTGCCGGCACGAATGTCACCGTGACGCCGGACGATGGCGCCAACACCATCACGATCGACAGCATTGGCGGCGGCACCGAGCCGCTCGTTTACGACTCGGTCACTGGGTGGCCGAGCCGCCCGGCCGTGAGCTACCCGGTCTTCTGGATCGGCGGCGCTGCGCCCGAGGATGCACCTTCGGCGCTGGTGGCTAACGATGTGTGGATTCCGGAGACGGGCGACAACATCGATCTGGGGACCATCGTCGAAGCGTTCCAACTGATCGCGGGTACTGCCAACACGATTCCTTACCTGTCGGCACCGAATACCTTCGGCAACCTCGTGTTGAAGACAGCTGCCGATGCCTATAGCGACACAGCGGTTCTGACGGAAGCTGCGACTCGCGATCTTGTGGACAAGCTGCCGACGCAAGCGGCGAAAACCGGCGACTACACGCTGCAGGCGACAGACCGAAACACCTGCCTGGAGTACGACAACACGACCGCTGCCACGTTCACGATCGACAACGTCTTCGCCGCGGGCGACATCGTGACATTCCGGTCGATCAACACCGGCTTGCTGACGATCGCCGCGGGATCTGGTGTGACACTGAGCGTTTTCGGTGGCTCCACGTTCAAGCTGGGCGGGCAGTGGGCTGAGGCGTCGATTCACTTCCGCACTGCGACGCACGCGATTCTCACCGGAAGCCTGACCGCATAGTGGCTGCCGCAGCGAGGACGCGGCGCCGATCGTCGAAGTCATCCGGTGCCAGCGGCCCGATCACGAACCTGAACCACAACTTCTCCGCGGGTAAACCTGCCGGAATGGTGGATGTCGCCTCGACTGCGGGCGGCCCGGTGCCTTCGGTCATCATCAGCTCGACGACTCTTCGCGAAGGCGCGTTGGCGTCAGGGTCGGGCGGTTACAACACCCACGCGGTCATGCCGGACTCGATGGCGATCACCACGAGCATCTCGGTCACCGTCACTGTCGGGGCGCTCGACTCGGCCGCGAACAACCGCGCCGTGGGCCCGGGGGTGTTCCTTGGCGACGGGTCTTCAGGCATCTATGTGAGATTCGCAAGCTCCAGCAGCACAGCATCTCTCATCACATGGAACGGAACTACTGAGACAACCCGCACGTCACTGGGTTCGCAGTCAGCTACCCCCGGGGACACCATCACGTTGACGGGAACGCTCTCGGCCGGGGTGTGGACCTGGACGGTGCAGAAGAACGGGGGCGCTGACATCGCGGCACTCACGTGGGCCGACAGCGGACACGCGATCGACCTCCCTGGAGTGAAGCCCGGAGTGGCTTTCCGCACCCAGCGATCGGGGAGCAACTTCTACTCGCGCGGCGTCACCAACATCACCGCGGCGGCGGCATAGGAGGCACGACTGATGCCCTACGTATCCAACGGTGAGAGTTGGGGAATCGGAGATTCCCGCGTCCACTACGACACCAGGGCGGGGACGCTGTTCAAGCCGATCGGCGGGGTCCTGCCCGCCGGTATCCTGACGGTCGGCGCTTTCAGCGCCACCGCGCAGGCGTTCACCAACCTGGCCACGCACCTGTGGAACTCCGGTGTCTTCAATACCCAGGGGCAGCGGTGGGTCGGTGTTGATGGCACCCCGGCCAACGGCTGCCGCAACGAAGCCACCCCGCGCACCGTGGAGGGATCTCGGTACAACCACATCACCGAGCTCGAATTCCTGTACACCGGGCAAGACTTGGACGTCGCGTTCATCGGATCGGCGTCCTACGAGGTCCGGGTGTACGTGGAGCACAACAGCCGGATGTACCGTGCCGAAGCCGCACCGAAGGCCGGCACCACAACCGGCCTGATGCACCTGCCGCTGAACTTCGCCGCCACCTACCACGGCCGGATCCGCGTCGTGCTGGCCGGCGGCCTGTTCGTTGGCGTCAAGTGCGAGCAGTCCGACATCGTGAAGAAGTCGCCGGACCGGATCTTCGCGATCTGCGATGGCGCCGAATGGTCCGAGGGCGCAGGATTCAAGCAGGCGTCGGGCACCTCGTACCTGGTGCAGAGCCTCACGACCTACCTGTTCGAGCGCACCGGGTTCGTGTGGGCGCAGCGCGCGCAACCCGACACCGGATGGTTCCGCAACGGCAGCGCCACGGTCGCCGACGACACCGCCAGCTCGACCAACCAGTCCCGATTCTTTTCGCAGAACCGGAAAGACTGGGTGGCAGCGGATTTCGCCGACAAGCCGCTGTTCTACCTCATCACGGGCTCGCGGGCTGACGGCACGAACACCGGCGCCACCGGCGAGTCCGACGGGCCGCTGGCCACCCGTGCGAAGGCGTGCTTCGACTGGGTTCGCAGCCGCGACAGGCACTGCAAGATCGTCACGCTGTCGGTGGCGCCGTTCACCGGTGAGAGCGCCGGGACGGGTCACGCGCTCAACTTCGCCGAGCTGGCGGCCGCGGCCGCGGCGACCTCCCGCGCGGAATCCGTCGATGCAACCACGTGGTGGAACGCGGCGCAGCAGGTCCCGCTAATCGGTGCGGACGGCATCAACCCGAACGACCTCGGATTCAACTTCTGGGCTTCCCGCATCGCGACAGAGCTGGCTCAGATGACCGTGAACGTCTTGCGCGCCCGGCGGCTGAAGTGAGCCTCGACACCGAGTATGTCCGACTGGGTGACACGTGGGACCCGGTCGTCGGCACGCTGCCGTCCGGGGTGCTGACCACCGACGAGATCAGCAACTCGAAGCAGTCGTTCACCAGCGAGGCCACCTACGGCTGGAATGACAGCGAGTTCAAATTCAACAACATCGGCCAAAAGTGGAAGGCCGATATTAAGCCGACTTGGAGTGGGCCAGACGCCTACGGCGGCGTGAAGAACTGCGCCACACCACGCCGGTTCTCTGCTCCGGCGGCTGGCATGTCGAATCAGTTCTTCGCGTCGGTCACCGAGTTCGAGATCCTGTTCACCGGAACCAAGCTCAGCATCCGGCACATGAATCTGGGCGGCGACGGATCCGGCACCGAGTACGGTGGCGACACCCAGATTCAGGTCGAATGCCACGGCGAGATGTACCGGGTCGCAGACCTTCCCAAGACCACGACACGCACCGATGGCTATTCCAGCTACCGCAACCTGGTATTCGCGGCGCCTGTGGTCAACGCCCGGATCAAGTTCCGGTTCGGCAACATCGGGTTCATGTCGCTGCACACCGATGGCGACGCGATCGTTGCGCCGGCCCCACCGAGACCGATGGGTCCGCTCGACGGCGATTCCTACGTGGAATCGACCCAAGCCCTGTGTGCCGATTCGGTCAGTCAGCACTTCACCACAGGCATCGCCTACTACATGGGTGAGCGCACCGGCTGGAACATCCCGGAGCGGGGCCAGGGCGCGACCGGGTTCTTCAGCAACGGCGCAGCCTTGGTCTCAGACGACACAGTCGGCTCGGCATCGCAGTACATCCTGTTCATCGAGATCACAGTCACCGGGCTGACCCGATGGTTCTCCGGCGGCGGGACCGCGAACATCAACAGCCGCCTCGGGTGGATCACCAACGCCGCCGGCGCGCTCGAGGACGCCGAAATGTCGCCGTTCGTGAACTATGCCGGCGAAGACTTCGGCCAACCCCTCGGGCGGCGCCCGATCACCTACACGATCTTCGGGACGTGGAACGACGCATCCGTGGGTGGTGTCACCTTCGACCAGATGTACACCCGTGCCAAGGCCTGCTACGAGGCCCTTCACGCGATCGACCCATACTGCACGATCATCCACGTCTCACCCGAGCCGTTCGACGACGGCCTGTTCGGCGATGTCCTGGGTCCCCCGCGGCGCGGCGACAAGAGCGACATCCACGTCCGCGCGCAGATGAAGGCCGCGTCCGAGGTGCCGAACGTGTACTACGTCAACGCGTTCGGGCCCGAGGACCCCTGGTGGACCGGCATGGGCTCCGAAGAGGGCGGCACGCAGGGGATACCGACGAGCTCCCAGCAGGCGCAGATGGTGTCCAAGGTCGACGGCATCCACTACCGCCGTGAGGGTGGCCGCTACCTGGCCAACAAGGTCTGCGACGCGATCGCCGACATTCCGGTCCTGCGAGCCCGCGTGAACGGACTCGTCTGATGAGACGCCGGCATATTTTCTGGCATATTCCCGCCCGATTGATCGCACGCCTCGACGCGTACGGCACCGATGACCCGGACTTCAACGAGGGCCACCCCGAAGACCGGTGCCCGCTATGTAGCGCCCCGGTCGTCGACCATCCCGCGTGGCGGCACCGCCGCCACGCGCTGCTAGCAATTCTCTCCGAGAGGTTCACCACATGAACGTCATCCGCCAGAATGTCGAGGACACAAAGGCATTCATCCGCGTCAGGGTCGGCAACCGGTACGTCTACGGCGGCGCGCTGTCTTTGAATGTGAAGCAGGGTACTGGACTGTTCGGAGATCGCGCAGAGCGTGCTGGAGATGGTGCTGGGCCGGTGGCGTCAAGGTCGGCAGGCCGAGGGCGCGACCACCGAGAGCTACCGGCCGCAGTCGATGGGCGGCCGGATTCCGTGGTTCGGTGTCGGCCCGTTCGGCACGATCATCGTTCCGTGCTGGCAGGACATTCCCGCGGACGCGGTGGTGAAGCTGGCGTTCCGCCACGGCCCTGGTGGCGGTGCGGCCTCGCATATGTGGGGCGAAGTGGACGGCATGAAGTTCGAGTCGCGTGGCGGCGAGCCACCAAAGGGCGGACTGCACACTGTCAACGCTCGGGCGATCAACGACTCGTATGCGCACGCCTGGGCGTACCTGCCGGGCCCGATCGTCGAGGATGGCGCACCTGTGCCGCTGGGCATGGGATCGACCGGACCGCGCGTCATCGCGCTGCAGCAGCGGCTCAACGGCGAGGGCGCCGGCCTGGACGTCGACGGCGACTACGGGCCCGCGACAGCTGCGGCCGTGACCGCCTACGAGAAGCGCGGCCCGTATGCGAAGGCAGTCCTCGAAGAGGGGCGCCGCCGCGGGATCACGCCCCGCGGCATCCAGATCGCTTTCTCGGTGGTGTTCGTCGAGTCCGGTTGGAAGATGTACGCCAACGCGAGAGTGCCGGAGTCGATGAGCATTCCGCACGATGCGGTCGGCAGCGACTACGACAGCGTCGGGCTGTTTCAGCAGCGGTGCCCGATGTGGGGTCCTGCCGCGGTGCTGATGGACCCGACTAAGAGTGCGGGTCTGTTCTACGACCGGCTGGTGAACGTCAACCTGGGGACTGCCCAGGCCCCGATCCGGTACGACAACCCCGCGCGCCTGCCCGGCGATTTCGCGGCCGAAGTGCAGCGGCCCGCCAAGCAATACCGCGGCCGATACCAGGAGCGGATGGGGCACGCGGCCGCGCTCTACGAACGCATCACCAACCCCGAATCCACCACCGACCCGATAGAGGAGCTACTGATGCAAGAGTTGGAGTCCTGGTCCATCTACGCCACACCGGGCGAGCCGAAGATCCCCGCCACCCGGATGCTGCAGGCAATCGACGCCGCCGCGCACCGCGAACTCGTCGAACGCGCCGCCCGACTCGGGGACGCCGACTCACTGGCCCGTATCGCCCGCACCGCGGCCGGCAAGGGCAAGTACACAGACCCCGCGGTGGTCGAACACGCCGTCGCGGTGCTCGCCGATATCGGCGGCAAGACCAAAGACGAAGTCCGAGAACTCCTGAAGGGATAACCACCATGGCCAAGTACACGATTTCTCAGATCGCAAAGGCACTCTCAGCCGGCGGCGTGGCCGCGGTTGGCGCGGCAATCACCGCGGCGGGCGGCCCGGACCTGTCCTCGCTCGACCTCGGAGAATGGGCGCTCGTCGCTGGCGCCGGCTTGACGACCTTCGGTGCGACGTTCGGCACCCCCAACGCCGAAGCGGAACCCACCGCCCACACCGCGGCCGCCGACGTCGAGCGCGCCGCGAAGTCCGTCCGCGCCGTCGAAGAGCAGCGCGACATCTTCGCCCAGACCGCCGATGACCTCAAAGGCGTGCTGGTGCGCGCCGGAACCGGCCTGGCGGGTGACGTATTCGAGCAGGTGCTCAAGAACGCCGTCCGGTGACCTGGCGGCTGGTCCGCGCCGACGCTCTGCAGTTCGTGCAGCTATTCGTGCTGGCCGTCGCCTTTGTGCGCGGCGTCGATTACCTGCTCACACCGCGCGGCTCGTCGGCACTGCTGAACACCCTGGAGTCGGCGGCGCCGCTGTGGTTGTGGGCGACCGCGTTCATGGCCGCGGGCGCGACCGGGCTGGCCGGCGAGTGGTGGATGAGCTTCGGTGTCAGCCATGCGCGCTGGGTGGCCTCGTTCACTGCGCACGCGGTCCTGTCCGGCCTCTACGTGTCTGTGGCGCTGGGATCGCTCATTGATGTGCTGGAGCGGGAACCGCTGTACGGCTTCCGTACTCCGGCCGAGTGGTTCGCGCTCGCGGTGGTGCATGCGATGTTCGTGAAGCGGAGGGAACGTGTCTGAGCACGAGCGGACATTGCTGGCGCTGCTGCCGCCGTGGGCGCTGTACCTGGTGGTGATCGCCGTGTTCGCGGCGCTGGTGCTGCCGCGGTTGGCGGAGGCTTCGGATGCTGCGGCGAAGCTGCTGGGCCCGATCGGCCGCTACTGGCGCAAGCGAGGGCAGGAGCGCGATCGACGGCACAAGAAAGAGGTGCAGGCCGAGGCGCAGCAGCTCGCCGAGCAGATCATCGCGAAGGTCACCCCGCCCGATTATCAGGAGATGGGGCGCCGGCTGGAGAACATGGATGGCCGGGTGCGCGCGTTGGAACGCACGAAGGAGGTCAACGAGGCGTACATCGTGTATGACGCCGAGTGGCACTGTTGACGACGAGTTGGCGGCCGTTGGGCGCCCGGACTGCAAGCCCGCGTTCCGCCTGACCTACGCACGCTTTGAGGAGCTGTACGAGGGCGGCTGGCGGCCGGGTCAGCCGATCCCGCCGTGATTCAGGGGTAGGCGCTGCGCGCCGACTTACTACCGATACAACACCGCCCGCCTGGCCATGTGCCAGGCGGGCGGTTTTCTGCTATCTGCGGGAAGTTTGTTCAGAAATAGCGCTAGACTTACGTACAAAATAATGTACAATTGGAGTATGGCCGAGGGATACAGCATCGAGATCGAGACAAGCGCCGCCAAGCAGATCGCCCGTCTGCAGCGCGGCGAGCAGGTCCGCGTCGCCAAGGCCATCAAGGAACTGGCTGCTGATCCCCGCCCGAGCGGCTGCACCAAGCTCTCGGGCACCACGTCGTCGTACCGTGTGCGGGTGGGCAACTACCGCATCGTCTACATGGTCGAGGACGCCATCCGCGTCGTCACTGTGACCCGCGTGGGTCACCGCAGGGAGGTATACCGATGAGCCGTCTCGTCCCGGTCAGCGAGGCCCGCGCCTCGCTGTCCGCCCTGATCAAGCAGGCCGCCGACCACGACATCACCCTGATGAACCACGGCCGGCCCGCGGCCATGCTGCTTTCGGCCGAACGGTATGACGCGCTGCTGGAGGAGATCGAGGACCTGAAAGACCGCCTCAGCGTTCACGAGCGCGACGGCGTCACCGTGTCCTTCGACCACCTGGTCGCAGAGCTCGACATCGGCGACGAAGTCCACGACGAACCGGTGGAGGCCGACCGCCGACGACGAGCCTAGATGCTGACCCTCACGCCGCTAGAGAACACCGAGTCGTGCAACATCAGCGCCGACAGCGTGGCGGACGGCGGGACATCGAACGGGATGCGCACCGACAACGCCAAGCCCGGCCCAAGGTCAACCGCCATCGACTCTTCGCCCATGAAGATCGCCGCGGACCCATCGCCCGCGTACTCGCGTCCGGCTGCGTCGATGAGCTTCTGATTCCGCGCAAAGAACGATTGCGGCTCGGCGCCAATGTTGGTGACCCGTACGGTGGCGATGACCCACTGGCCGCGCGGCTTCGGATCCCCATACCAGTTCGTCTGCCGCTCCACCGATTCGACGACGAACGCGAACTTGCCGTCCCGCACCTGGCTACCGATCGCCCCGGCCGACTGGACTGCCGCCGGTGCGCGATCTCTTGTCGTTTTGTCGTCGTCAGGGCTGGCGGTTAGAGCGGTGAACGCGAGCATCGCTACGGCGAGTGTGCCGCCGACGCCCGCGGCGACCTTCGCCGAGGTGGTCATCCCAGCCTTGGAGGGCGAGCTGGGTGTGGCATGGCTGGTCCATTGGTGGCCGTCCCAGTAACGCTGCCCTGGAGCGCCGCTCGGATCTGGGTACCAGCCAGCCGGTGTCGTCATAACCGGGCAGCGTAGCGCCATCGGCCTGGCATCGCCGCGAGGATGGCCGGAAACGAAAGCGCCACCCTAAGGGGTATGCCTACTTAGGCGTGCCTATCTAGGTGTTTCTAGCCTCGCCGCAATGATGATCAGGTACCTCGGGCTGCGCCAGGTGGCCGATAGAACCGGCCTGTCGTACAACACCATCAAGGCATACAGCCAGGCGCCTGGAAAGATGCCACAGCCCGACGCGCTGACAGATCGAGTCAAGGGCTGGCTACCCGAGACCATCGACCGATGGATCGAACGCCGAGGGGAGCGGTCAAGCTAGGCGACCTGTTCCTGGTCCTCTGTGTCGAGGATGGAGGCCAGCATGTCGGGTGTGACGTCGGCGAGTGGCGCCATTCTGAACGGGTCCAGCAGCTCGATGCCGGCGGCTTGCTGCCGGGCGTTGACCTGGGTGTAGATCGCAGTGCTGGACAGGTCCTGATGGCGCATCAACGTCTGTACAACGCGGACATCGACGCCGCTCTCCAACAGCGCGGTGCCGAACCAGTGCCGCAGCCAGTGTCCGGAGCCGACGACCCCTGCCCGCACCATAGCCTCCTTGACGGTCCCGCAGACAGACTCGCGACGCTGGTGACCATGGTCGGCACCAGGAAACCAGAATCCACGGCGGGGCATCTGGTAAGCGATCTCGACGACCCGGTGGTGCAACGGGAGCACGGCGTCGACGTTGCCCTTGCCGTTGACACTCATCTTGCGTTCGACGAGGTCGAAGTGCTCGCCTTTCACCTTGGCTATCTCGTGCGCTCGAAGTCCTTCGAATGCGTGGAGCAGGATCATTGCCCTGGTGCGCCGGCGCGCGCTCACCGCGAGTAGGCGCTGCATGTCCTGATTGGAGACGGGGTGTGGTGTGCTGCGTGGCCGTTTCGGTTTGGCGATCATCACCATCGGGTTGTCGACGCGGTGCCCCTGCTTCTGCAACCAGAGGAACCACGCGCAGAGTGACGTGTGGTATGTCCACCGCGTCCGGGCGGACCAATTGCCACCCTCAGCGAGCCAACTGGCGATGTCATCGACGGTCGCGGACTCCGGTGGCTTGTTGACCCATAGGGCCATCCTGGCTACCGTCGCCGTGCGTTCCTCTACGGTCCGTTTCGAAAGTGATTGTGCGAACTGCGCTGTCCGCCAACGATTAAGCAACACTGCATCCACCACCCCATACGTTTGTATTTGCGTGGATGACACTGTTGCGGTTTCACAGACAACTCGCAGGGTCTTTCGCGTCACCATCTCGTCACGCTTCGATCACGACTGCTGCAGGTTCCTCGAACCTCCGGGTAGCCCATGAAGTTGATTGGTGACCAGGCGGGCACCAATCGGCGGACGAGCTGGGCGTTGCGCAGGCTCTCGTCGTGGGGAATGATCCCGTTGCTGCGGATCCGGAAGTACTCCGCTTGCGCGGCGTCGAAGTCCGTCCACGTGGCGACGAACTCACCAAGGTGATACTCGCCGTAGTCGGTGACATAGCTACCGTCACCCAACTGGATGGCGTACTCGAAGGCAAATCCCTCAGGCGCGGTCTCGGCGTTGTTGGCCGCCGGCCACGCGGTCGGCCCGCCGCGCTCCGCGCAATACAGCGTGTTCAGGCCTGCGTGCCACCAGATCCCACTGCGCATCTCGATCTGCGCGGCGCAGTGCTCGCATACTGCGGTGGCCTCTGGGGCGTTCACGCGGGGATCTTCTCGCCCGGTGCCGGCGTCTGCTCGACCCGGCGCGGCTTCGTCCGGCGTAGCGGGACGACCGGGGATAGTTGGCCACTCGGGCCGCTAGTGGTGTCCTGATAATGAATAGGTCGTGGGTTCGATTCCCATGGGTGGCTCTGAGAACCCCCCGGTCCACTGGGCCGGGGGGTTTCGTCGTCTCTGCGTCCAGTCATCAGAAAGGCTGGGGATATGCCGAACAGGCGCCACAGAGCGTCGAGCTCGTTGGTATCCAGCGGAGAAATGCCATGGAGCTTCCGGTAGACGGTCGTCTTACCCCAGCCGGTGAGCTCGGTCACGAGCTTGTGCTTGATGTTCCGCTCAGCCAACTGGCCGCGTAGGCGGCTGGCTACCTGATCAGTGAGGGTCTCTGGACGCTCACCTTCGGTCATGCGAAGTTCGGTCATGGCCTAAGCATGCATCCGTAGCGGTGCAAATGCAACATATCTGGAACGTGAAACCGTTCACAGGGCAGAAAGTTCCCAAAAAGATCCCGTGTCGTCTTGACGCGACCCCATCCGCGGTGCCAAGGTTCCAAATATGGAGTCACCGGACATAGCCAGCACTGTGCGGGCCGAGTTGGCCCGGCAGCGCAAATCTCAGCTATCGCTCCAGAACCGGCTCAACATCTCTCGCACCAGCATGTACCGGCGGATGCGGGGCGAGTCTCAGTTCGATGCTCACGAGCTGGTCATTATTGCCGACTATCTCGGCCTCTCAGTTGCAGACCTGTTTCCGGCGACGAAGGCGGCCAGCGCATGAACGCCTTTCGCGGTGCGCTCATCAGTATCGCCATCTCGGTGCTCGGCTTCTGGGTGCCGCTGGCCTGGTGGCTCGCATGAGCGCGATCACAGCGGTGGCTATGTCAGCTCTTGCGGAAACCTTCGGGCTTCCCCTCCAGCTTGTTCGGCCGGTCGGGCTGCGCGTCGAGCGGCGGGGGCCGGCGGTACCGATTGAGCGGTTCCTTGAGGATCAGCGAGCTGCTGGGCATTTGACGGCGATCAGTTTCTCTCATCCCGATGAGGCTGTGCGGGAGGCAGCGATTCGGCTATTGCGCCTTGATTTGTCGGGCGAGGTCTCGGTTCCATTTCTCAAATTGGCCGAGCCGGCCAAGGATCCCCTCGATTGCGATGTGGATGATCTCGGTGTCGTCGTAGTTTCCGCTGCCGATGGCGGTGTTGAGGGTGCGGATGAGGTGCGCGGTGGAGTCGGCGTCTCGGCAGAGCGGGGATGTTGGGGTTGAGTTTCCTCACAATAGTCTCCTTGCGTTGCACGGGCTTCCGACCCGTTATGTAGGCCAGGCGCGATCCTTGCCGCGTTCCGGTGGTTGCAGCGTAGGGAGTGGGCCCGACGCGCCGCCGCTGTCGTGCGGCGGGCGTCGGGCGCCACGGGGGTTGTGTCATGACCGCCCAGGCTCCCAATCCGGGCGTGGTTGTGCGGTTGGTTTATGGCGCGTTGCGCCGCCTTGATCGCTGCTCGAATGTTGAGTCGGCGTTCCTGTTCGCGGCCGGCGCGGAGGGCGTGGCGTTGGAAGCGGTCGGCCCGGTCATCGACGACGCGATGCGCGCTGCGACCGGTAAGGATCGGGCCGCGCTCACAGTCCTGGACTACGAGCACCAGCGGCTGATACTCCGCGCGACGGGCGGGCACCTGATGAGGTCGGCCGCCACCAGCCGGGGGGTAGGTGCGCTGTGAGAGGCATCCCCGATCCCGGCGGCGTATCCGGGACGTTCGCCGCGCTGGAGCGCACCAGCCCGATTGTTGAGTCCGCGGCGGGTGACGTGCCCACTACGACATCGATGCGCGTCGCCAACGGGACCGATGTTCAGCACAAGAATGTGATGGAGCTGATCCGCGGCAACCTGGCCGACTTCCACGAGTTCGGGATGGTCGCGTTTGAAACGCGACCAAGGCCGGTCGGCCAACACGGCGGCGGGGACGTGCAGATAGCGATCCTCAACGAGGAACACGCCACCCTGCTGCTGACGTATATGCGCAACAACGAGATCGTCCGCGATTTCAAGAAGCGTCTGGTCCGCGAGTTCTCCGCGCTGCGCCGTGCTGCCGCGCCGGCACCCTCCGGCCCCGAGCTCGTCGCGTTGGCATTGGTCGAGGCCAACAAGATGCTCGGCGCCAAGGATGAGCGGATCGCCGAGCTCACCCCGAAGGCCGAGTTCTTCGACGAGCTGATGGACGCTGACGGCAGCTACACGTTGCAGGCGACCGCGAACATGATCCGTTGGGGCCGCAACGTGATGATGCGGGAGCTTCGCCGCGCCGGCATCTTGCAGGGCAACAACCTTCCGTACCGCCGGTATGCGCATCACTTCAAGGTGATCCCCGGCACCCGGGTGCATCCGAAGTCCGGCGACGTCATCCCCACGGCCACAACGCATGTGCTGCCGACCGGGGTCGAGTTCATCCGTAAACGTCTCGCTGACAACGACGCAACCACCCCATCGATCGGAGCCCCTTCGTGAAGACCACCATCAGCAGTTTCATCACCGCCGTAGCCGCGGCCAGCTTCATCGCGGTCAGCATCGCCACGGGCGTCATGCTGACCGCGGCACCCACCCAGGCGGTCCCATGTAAATGGCCGACCGGAGCCACCTGGTGCGCACCCCGCGACGGCGACGACCCGTTCAAACCCCGCCAGGCCGGTGACCACCTGCAGCGCCCGTCCGCGAAAACCAACGTCAACGACGGCAAGACGCCTGCGATCCGGTTCCGCTGATGGCCCACCGCACCAAGCACCGCATCACCGCCGCTGCCCGCCGCCAGCACCGGCGTTCCCTCGGCGTGGTGGTCGATCCGTCGAACCGCACCCGTAATCCGCAGGGCGGCTACTGGTGCCCGGGCTGCGGGGAGCGGCATCTCAGCCCCGAGGGCCGTCCGGTTGCATTACCTGCTGCGGCATGTTCCGGCGGGGTCCGCTGATGCGCGAGTGGCAAGCTGTTGAGCATGGTGGCGCGCGGCTGGTCACTGCTGACGGATGCGGCGTGGACTGCGCGACTGCATGTGCGCACCGGGCGGCGCAACCTTCGGTGGTGGTGGTCGGGTCCGACGGTCGAGGAGTTGACGGCGCGCGCGGCGTGGGAGTTGGCGACGAACCCGACGATCACGGTGTACACGTTCGACGGCGGTGTTGAGCAGCGTCGCCCGGGCGCGCCGTGGTTGGCGGTCCGCGCTGCTATGGATAGCTGCGTCGATGCGCTCGCGCAGCTGACGGTCGGTGTCTGTGACTTCTCAGATACGTTGCGGCGGGCCATGTTTGATGGGGTGCGTCTGCGATGAGGATACGTGACGTGTTCCGGGCGGTCGGTTGGATCATCTGCACGTTGATCCCGGGCCGCGGTGAGCGTGAGGCCCGCACCCGCGCGGTGCCGGAGGCGCCCGCTGAGCCGCAATCTCCGCCGTGGGTGGAAGAGGTCATCGAGGCCACCATGGCGTGGCTTTGTGACATAGCGGCCTATCGGGCGACTGGACATTTTCCTGCTGAACGGGACTCGGCAGGGATCGGCCCGGCGGCGGTGAGCGTTCCCCCGACCCCGCCCGCCGCCGGGCACTCAGACCCACCAATTGCAGGTATCACCCCGGCGGCGGAGAGCGAGGCTCAGAGTTCCGCCGCCGGGCCGCCTGGGGCCGCGGCGATGCTGAATCAGCTGACTGAGCTGATCGACGAGCACAAAAGCGCGTACGGCTGGCCGAACGCGTGCACCGGTTGCGCCTGGCGCGGTTTCGATATCCACGCGTCGCACGTCGCGCAGCTGGTGATGGACGCCGTCAAGGCGCGACCGGCCATCCACATCGAGCACTACAACGTCGTCACTGGCGACTGAAACGGAGCAGGCCACCCATGCCCGGGTGGCCCGCCAACGACAACGGAATGAAAGGAATCCCGATGTCACCCAGCAGTCTATGTCGCACGGCCAACACGTCGCGGGGGCTGCGGACGCCTGGGGATGCAGCGAAGGTGATCCCCGCCGCGGCGCGGTACGAGTGCCCGGTGTGCCGGCGTGAGCTGAAACCTACTCGCGGCGGCAATATCCCGGCCCACTACGACAGCATTCGCGCCGGGACCTGCCCTGCCGAGGGTGAGCCGTTCCGGATCATGTTGGAGCGGCACCCGATGTTCACGGGGGTCGCGTCGTGAATCACCGCCTGTGGTGCGTCTTGTTCAATGCGCTCGGCATTTTGCTCGTGGCGGCCACTGCGGTGTCCGCGTTTTTCGTGGAGTGGTTTGGGGTGTTCGGTGTCGCCGCCGCTGTGTGTTTCCTCGCTGCCGGGCTGTTGGCGTCCATTGCGGAGGACTGCGGCTACAGCGACACGGTTTGCGCCCCGCAGAGCCGTGTGGTGCACGCCCCGGCGGTCGGTTACTCGGTGATCCAGGGCGGGCGTGACCCGCTGCACCGCGGCCCCGAGGCCTATCCGCTTACCCGCCGCCCTGTGTGGGACACCGATGTTTTCGGCGCGCCCGAGTGATTGATCTGAGAGATGGAGATTTGATGCCGATCAAGACTCGGGTTCCAGCGGGTGGGCTGCCGTGGCCGCTGGTGCTGTTGGAGGGGCCTGAGCGTGTGGCGCGGTGGTTGGCTGCGGAGTTCACCGCGGGCCGGACAGCGTACTGGCTGGATATGGGGTTGGGTGCGGCCGACGAGTTCGCCGCGGTCCCGGGCGGCGGGTTCCTGGTGGTCGATCATGACGGCACCTGGCAGGACATCGTGGAGCAGGTCGAGCAGCTGCACGCGTTGGCCGCCGCATCCGCCGAGCCGTTCGTGCTGGTTGTCGACTCGATGACAGCGGAGTGGGAACTGTTGCAAGAGTGGACATTCCGCCGCAGTCTGGTGGGAAATGCATGGCCGACTGCTGAGGCGCGGCACCGCCAGCTGATGCGCCTACTGCTGACGTTCCCAGGCGTCGTGGTGATGACGGCGCGCGGTGAGGACACCGATGCCGGCTACCGGGTGTGCGGGCATCGGGATCTGCCGGTGGTCGCGTCGCTGTGGGTGCGGCTGGCTCGGGGTGAGCGCCCGCAGGTGATGAGCCACCCGGTGGCTGATGAGGTGATCCCGTTCCCGTTCACGTTGGAGTGGGCGATCTTCGAGGTGTACGGCCTCGACCAGGCGTCGGCGCAGCCGCGGCATTTGACGCCGCTGATCTCGGATGAGTCGGACATGGCGGTGGTCGCCCGGGCTGAGCTGGGGGTGTTCCTGCGTAGCCGCGGGCTGGATTGGCGGCCGATCGCCGAGCAGTTCTACGCCGATCACGGGGTGAGGTTGGAGGACACCACCGACCCTGAGTTGGTGCGGGCGCTGCTGCGCACGCTGCGGGACAAGCACACCCGCAACCCGCTGGGCGAGTCGACGCTGGCGGATGCGTGCGGGGTCCTGGGCGTCGATCTGGCGGCGGCGCGCGCCAGGTTCGTCTCCGAGCACAGCTGCACACCGGCGGACGCTGAGCAGGCCGCGGTGGTGGAGTTCTGCGACCGGCTGCACGACGAGATGGTCCGCGTTGAAGCTGCGGAGGTGTCGGCGTGACGAACCCATTGGCGATCCTGCAGGTGTCCACGCGGGAGCACACGATGGAGCTGATCCGCGACGACGGCCTGTACCGGCACATCCGGTTCAAGCAGCCGCGCAATGAGATTTGGTGTTTCGACCTGGTGACGTGGCCGGGGCATCTGGTGATCACCGGCGACCTGGAGGACTTCCACTTCGCCCGCACCGACGACATGTTCGAGTTCTTCCGCAACCCGGTCGGCAACATCAACCCCGGGTACTGGGCGGAGAAGCTGCGCGGCCCCCAACGGTTCGAGTCCTACTCGTTCGACCTGTTCAAACAGCATGTGTACGAGGACTTCCGGAACTGGTGCGCGTGGCACGACGGCCCCCACACGCCGGTGTGGCAGAGCATCCGGTTCAACGTGCTCGCCGACGACGGAGTCCAGAACGATGAGAGCCTGGCGATCGCCGCCGCGATGGACTTCGCCTACCGCTACCCCAACGGCGCGCGCTTCGAATTCTCGGAGGCCTGGGAGTGGCCGCTGAGGGGCTACGACTTCCGTTTTCTGCTGTCCCTGCACGCCATCGTGTGGGGCATCCACTGGTACGACACCGTGAAGGCCGGCGGGCCCGACACCCCACCTGAGACCGGCGTACCCACGCAGGCACCCGACCAGGATCGTCCCCGCCGCCGCCCGCTACCCCCTCCAGCACCACTGCCACCGAGGGTCATCACCATCGACCCGCCACCGGAGCTGCTATGAAGCGCGGCATCCCCACCAAGGTTCGTGCCCAGCTGCACGAGCGCGCGCACGGCTGCTGCGAGATCTGCGGTGTGTGGGGCGCGAACAACGCCCACCACCGTCGCAACCAGTCCCAGGGCGGCGGGCACACCCTGTCGAATCTGATGCTGCTGTGCGGGTCTGGGACCACCGGGTGCCACGGCTGGGTGACCGAGCACCCGCACGAATCGATCACCCAGGGCTGGACCGTCCCGAGCTACGTCCGCGACGCCCTGGCTGATCTGTCGGTGCAGCGGTTCGACCGCGCCTTAGCGCGCCGGGTGCCGGTGCTGCTCGACGATGCCGGCGGAATCGAGGCGGCATGACCTACGAATCGGCTGTCGCAGAGCTGGAAGCGGAGCGTGAACGGGAGCTGGTCGCCGCGCGCCGTCGAACGGTGTTGTTCGCCCTGGAGGCCGTGTCTGGCGACGGATTCCCGCGGGTCTGCGCTTACACCACCGCGCACCTCGTCGACCGTGGGCTGATCGAGCGGGTGCCGGGCGACAACCTCGCCCGCTACCAGCTGTCCCCGGAGGGGCGAATCATGCTGCACGCGAATCCTGCCGGCGCGCCCGAGCCGGAACCTGATCTATTCGGCGGCGGCTGATGCCGAAGCCATTCGCCGATCATCCCGACCAGTTCACCGTGGGCGAGCGCGTCGAGGTCATGACGTCCACCGATCCGGTGGTGCTTGAGCTGGGGACCGTGTTGGCCACTGACGGCGCGGTGTTTGTCGGGTTCGATGGCGGCCGGTTCGCGAACTTCCGGCCGTTCCAGGTGCGGAGCGTCGAATGAGGGGCCGCCGGTATCCGCGCTGCATCGAGTGCAATCTGCCGGTGGCGTGCGGTCAGGGTGCGCGGCATCTGTCGTGTTCGCCGACGTGCAAGGCCTGTTATGGCCGGATTCCGACGTCGGGCCATAAGTGCATCAAGTCGAAGAGTGAGGCGTCGTGATGGATCAGCCAGCGTTGTTCCCGCACCGCAAGCCGTACGGTGTGTAATGCACCAACGGCGAGGAGTCTGAGGTGCGTGGGTGTGGCGGGTGGTGGCGCCCAATCACATGGCGGTGGCGCAGTCGCCGCGCACGTACACGACGCGCGCCGCTGCGGAGGAGGCGGCGGCGAATGTGTTGACGGCGTGGCGCACTCACGGTTTCCAGGTGGTGCGGCGATGACCGAGGCTGCAGCGTTGCGGGTGGTCGATCAGCTCGAGTCGTTCCGCTACTCATGGTCGTCGGAGCTGGAGCTGCAGGACGCTATCGCGACCGCGCTGCCGCCGTTCACGGTGCACCGCGAGCTGTCGTTGTCGCGGCGGGACCGCCCCGATTTCATCGTGGAGGTCGACGGCGCGCGCATCGCGGTCGAGGTGAAGATCAAGGGGTCGCGTAACGAGGTGCTGCGCCAGTTGGGCCGGTGCGCGCGGGCGACCACGATCATCGCCGCGGTCGTGCTGGCTGGGCGGCCGGACCCATGGTGGTAGAGCATTCCGGCTGCGCTGCACGGTAAGCCGGTCGTCGTCGCCCTGCTGGCGGGGGTCGACCTGTGACCGCCGCGACCGAGGCTCTGTTTGAGGTTCCGTCCGGACGCTGCGTGGGCCGCATCCGGTTGGCGACGGCGACGCATCCGCATAACCCGCGGGTGAAGCAGACGGTGTGGGTGATCACCGCGACACCGGATGTGGTGATTCGGTTGAAGCGGATCTTGCCGGCGGTGCGTACCTCCCGCACGGAGTTCAGCCTTGTCGGACACGGAGATGAACGGTCGGGAGCTGGAGTGGATCACCAGCCGCTGGGTGTTCGAGATGTCCGATGCGGACCGGACGCACCTGGCAGCGCGCGCCGCTGACGATGAGAAGCGTGAGGAGTTGGTGTCCGGCATCATCGCCGGGTCCGCGGCGATGATGCCGCAGCACGGTTGGCTGCAGCCGGCGTTGCCGTTGCGGGGCTATCAGCGGATCGCCGCCGACTTGGCGAAGGCCTCCGGCGCCCTGCTGATCGGCGACGAGCTCGGCGGCGGCAAGACTGCCATGTCGCTGGCCGTCTTAGAGGACCCCGATGCCCGGCCGCCCCTCGCGGTGATCCTCACCGGCCTGGGCGGGCAGTGGCTGCGCGAGCTGGACAAGTTCTATCCGCAGCTGCGCGGGATCGAGTTGCGCACCACGAAGGCCGATGTCGAGTTCGACAAGCTGTGCGGCCCGGACGGCCGGATTGCCTATGACCTGATCCTGGTGAACTACGCGAAACTGGCGGCCTGGCAGCACCATCTGGCCGGCCGGGTCCGGTCGGTGATCTTCGACGAGGTCCAGGAGCTGCGCCGCCCCGGTCCCTCAAGTACGAGGCAGCCGCCCACATCGCGGCGGAGGCGAAAACGACGGTCGGCCTGTCGGCGACCCCGGTGTACAACTACGGCGGCGAAATCTTCGCCATCGTGGACGCACTGGCCAAGGGCAGCCTCGGGCACCGAACCGAGTTCATGCGCGAGTGGTGCGGCGGCACCAACATTCACAGCAAGGCCGCCGACACCATGTCCAAGGTCCACGTCGACGACAACCCCGAAGCGCTGCGCGCACACCTGGAGACCCGCGGCCTCTACATCCGCCGCACCCTCGACCAGATGGGCATCGACATTCCCGGCGCCCTCCCCATCGAGCAGGTCGTCCCCTCGGACACCGCGAAGTACGAGGAACTGACCGGCAACGCCATCGAGATGGCGAAACTGATCCTGGCCCAAGACGCCTTCAACACCGACAAGTGGCGCGCCGCATCAGGAATTGGATTACCGCCTACGCCAGGCGACGGGCATCGCGAAGGCCCCGTTTGTCGCGGACTTTGTGCGGCTGCTGCTCGAATCGCAGGACAAGGTGGTGCTGTTCGGATGGCACCGCGCCGTCTACGACGTGTGGCTGCACCGCCTGCAGTTCTTCAAGCCGGTCGACGCGTTCATCAACGGCGACTCTCGGGTGCTGATCATCAGCTTGCGCTCCGGAGCGGGGCTCGACGGCCTGCAGCACGTCGCCTCCACCATCGTGTTCGGGGAACTTGACTGGTCACCGGGCGTGCACCGCCCCGGTCATCCCGGTAAGCTCAACCGCGACGGGCAGAAACACAAGGTGCTGGCTTACTTCTGCGTGTCCACTGATGGATCGGACCCGGTCATCCTGGACGTGCTCAACCTGAAAGCGATGGAGTCCAAACGGTTGACCGGCGCCGCCGACACCATCGGAGCGCGCCCCGCCGACGCCTCCGCATCCCAGATCAAGCAGCTGGCGTCCGCGGTGCTGGCCAAGGCGAACGTCGAGGTGCCCCGTGGCTGACCTACGCCGAGACACGCTGTCGGTGTGCGCAGATGCCGCGCCCGCGTCCCTGTACGGCCCGCTGAGTGAGCTTGTGGACGGCCAACTGGTACTGACCGCCGCCGAGCACGCCCGGATCCGCACGGAGGCCACCACGGAGATCGGGGCCAGGGCGCGCGGCCCGATCATCGCGGTGCCGGTGGTGGAGGTGCCCGAGGACGGCCAGTGGCACGACATCGGTAACAGTAGCGGCCAAGGCGCGTGCCGGGTATGTGGCGGTGGTGCCGTGATGAACAAAGAGCAGCGGCGACGGTGGGTGCGGATGGTGTTGGGGCACGGCGAGTTAAAGCCGACGGCCAAGTTGGTGCTGTTGGCGTTGGAGACTCACGCGGATTACGACGACGGCTCGAATGCCCATCCGGGTGAGGTGCTGCTCGCCTCGGAAGTCGGAGGGGTGACGTTGCGCGCGGTGCAGTTGGCGATGAGTCAGGGTCGGGCGTTGGGGTTGATTGAGCGGACGGCTGCAGCAAACCCGAAGGCTCATTTGGCGGCGGTGTGGCGGTTGACGTTGCCGGTCAACGTGGGCCGGGCGGAACAATTTCGGGTACAGAAACCGGTTCAACACGAACGGACGTTCCTGTTGAAACACCTAGCACCGGAACAGCTGTTCGTGTTGAAACGGAGTTTCTACCCGAACGAGCGTGTCGTTTCTACCCGAACCACAGTTCGTCCCACCCTCCCTGCACCCTCCCCTCTTGTTGAGACTTCTGGGGGTGGGGGAACCCAAGTAGGCACGAACGACCCCCGCCCCCAATGCCATCTCCACGAGGAGAACACCGACGAGGTCGGGTGCCGCTACTGCAAACGCCGCCGACTGTGGGACGAGGCCCATCCGGGCTGGCGTGAGCGCAGCGAGCTGGAGCGCCGCCGCCAGCTCCGCGAGATCGCCAACAACTGCCCGGTCTGCCATGGCGCACTGGTCCCGGACACGAACCCCGCGGTGCGCTGCACCCACGAATCCCAGGAGGCCCGACGTGGCTGACGCCCAGATCCCATGCGGCAGCTGGAAGAGCACGCGGTGGCCACAATGCCGCACGAGCCGGTCAACGGGAGCGAGGAGTTCGCCCGCGAGCTGCTGGACCGCGTCCGGGCTGTGCTGGTCGGTGTTCCGGCCGGGCCGTGGACTCTTCAGGGTTGGGGCGAGCAGAACCAGAACGGCGACTACGCGGAGTCGATCCTGTTCGACGGCGACGGGGAAACCATGACCTACGGGCTGGCTGACCGCGAGGGCGATTTCATCGCCCAGGCGCGAACGCTGGTGCCGGAGCTGGCGGCCGAGCTGGACAGGTGGCTGGCTGTCGTCGCCGAGTTCCGCCGCCGCGACGCGTCCGCCGAGAGGCTGATCACACGACTGAAGGCCGAGCGTGCGCAGCTCAACGAGTACATCGGGGATCTCGACCGCGAGATCGATCATCCGCTGACCGTGGAGGCGCAGGACGCCGGTCGCCGCATCCGCTCAGCATCCGGACCCGGTGCAGGCGTTCGACGCGTTCATCGAGAAGTGGCTTGCGCCACGCTGGCACGGGCACCTGCTCGATCACGACGGCAACGACGCCGAGTATGTCCGGACAGCGATCCGGGGGTCTCAGCGATGACCACGGAGCCGTACGCGGATCTGCTTGAGCTGGAGCATCCGGGCCCGTACGACCAGTCGGGAGCGAAGTTCCGGGAGTGCCCGACGTGCGGGGCCAAGCCGATGACGAAATTGCCACGTTCTGGCAGACCGGCTATGTCCGCGGTAAGGGCATGGTCCGCACGCTCACCGCCAGGCATATGCCGTGCCTGGCGCGTATCACGAACCAATCGAAAACGGAAGGGACACAGTCATGATCGACGTCACCATCAAGCCGGACAACGAGCTGCAGTCGTTGGCGAAGGCCGGCGCCCTGCTCGCCGCCGCGTATGACGCAGCGACCGGCGGCGCGCGATGCGGTGTCGGCGATGAGCGATTCGAAGATCTCGGTCTCGGATGCACGATCAGTGTTGCATCGGCCGATCAGCCCGCCGCCCCGGCGCCGGTCGATAGCTTCGCGTGGGATCCGACGTCGGTGTCCATCGCAGTGCTTGCGGTCGCGGCGTACATCGTTGCGGGGCTGTATGTAAGCCGTTGGTGGTGGCGCAATGACGGTGAGGCGGCGTTCACCGCTGAGGCGCAGATTCTCGCTTTCGGCGTGTGGGCCATGTGGCCGCTGTATCCTGTTGCTGGCCTCGATGTTTGCAGGAGTCCGAAGCTTCTACACGAGGAGTGGCGCACGATGAGCGACTTGGTGCCGCCCGAGGACATCGAGCGGATAGTCGGCGCCGGCCGTCATGCGACAGACCACCTCGGTCGGGCGGTGTCGTCTGAGCAGACCGTGTACGTGCTGCACTCGCACCAGTGCGTCGATAGCGGTATCGACCTGAGACAGTGCGTGTTCTCGCAGGCACTCGACCGGGGCATCGATCTGCGGGACTGGCGCGGCAGTGAGGATCGGGCGGTCCAGCTGAGAATCCGCCGCGGCGCGCTGATTCCGAGGGGGATCCGGTCATGACGCTGCAACACGACATTCAGGCGCTGGTCGCTTGGAATGACGCTCTGGGTGTGCCCGAGGTGGTGCGCATGCTCAAGCTTGGCGAGGAGAGCGGAGAGGCGGCGGTCACCGAGTATTTCGGATATCGCGGCCTGAATCCACGAAAAGGCGTGACGAATGGTGTCGAGTCGGTGCTGTTGGAGCTGGCGGACACCGCGCTGGCCGCTCTCGTCGCGCTGGAGTCACTGCAGCCGGGCGCGGCGCTGATCACCCTGTGCCAGCGCGCCGAGTTCGTCCGTGAGCGATTGGGGTTCGATGCCCGGTATGAGCCGGCTGATTTCGGAGGCGCGCGTTGACGAAGTGCCAGGTGTGTGGTGCTCGGTCGAACCTGTTTCTGTGCACGGTGCATGTGCGGGATCTGGGTGAGAAGCTGCTGGCGTTGGCGTCGGGGTGGCACTCAACACGGTGAGTGACGCATGCGCGGTCGGACTGCTAGCGGTGGGATGGTTAGCGGAGTGAACGAGGTCGGAATCGTCAGGATGCACCGAGGGCTCGGCTGGAGCAGTTGCAGGATGCGGCAGGTGGGTACGGGTGAGGGTTGGGTGAGTCGGGTCCGCGGCAGCGGTCGCATGATCAGCCGATGTTGTCGGGTAATGCGGGCGCGGCGCGGCTGCTGGGCGATGCTCGGGTTGTGTTGGAGGCGTGGGTGGCGCACACGAATCGGGTGACGGGTGTGTCGTGGGCGCCGCTGGATATCTCAGATTTGGCGAGTATGGCGGTGCGGGTGGCGGGCCAGGTGCAGCTGTTGGCGAAGTCGGAGCGCGCCGGGGAGCTGTACGCGGACATCGCGCGGGACGATCCGGTCCTGGTGGCGCGCATCGAGCGGTGCATCAACCGGCCGCAACCGCCGCGGTTCTGCGGGCCGTGCCCGGGCGAGGTGGAGCATGGCCATGAGAAGGGCTGCGAGAAGCGGCATCCGCACGTGTGTGGCACAGCCCTGATGGCGAAACGAGACGCTATCGAGGTGTCCTGCCCGGCGTGCAAGGCCACCCACAACGTGGAGCGGCTGATCAAACGCCTACTGGCTGACGTCGACCATTGGCGGTTCGATCGCTCTGAGATTGAGTTGATCATGAAGACGTTGGAGGAGCCGATCAACCCGCGATCGTTCCGGGCGTGGCGCAAGCAGGGCCGGATCAAGCCGGCGGGCTACCGCGCAGCTGCCGGCGGGCGGATCACCGTCTCGCAGCGCGAACACGACGATGTACCCCTGTACCGGCTGTCTGCGGTGCGGGAACTGAACGCGGAACTACGGAGAGTGACGGCGTGACCATAAATGGAAACCGTGCCTCGACTGCGGCAAGGTGCTCGACTGACATCGTCGAGGTGGACCGGTTCGTGCGGGACCCGTGGCTGCTGTCGCGGCGCGTCGACGCGATGTCGGCGCGCTTCGGCGACACGCCGCCCGTAAATGACACTGACGTGGTTGCCGGTGTACGCTGTGCCGCGACGATGCCAGTCGATGACGCTGCGCAAAAGTCGAATTCAACGCCCCGAGAGCTGATGCAGCCCGGGGCGTTTCTCGTGCGCGGACATCGCGCAAATCTTCTGTCCCACAACTCTTTTGGAGTATCAACGATGACGCAGAGCAACGCCCCCGCTCGGCATCCCGGCACTCAGCACCTCCTCAACCAGTTCGCGTACGGCCATTTGCCGACGTACCTGCAGCAGGTCAGCAAGCCGGTGCACGATCTGGCCCACGGCGCAGCCGGTGCGCTGAGGGACGGCCCGGAGTTGTCCGCGGGTCTCCGGAAGCTGCTGGAGGCCAAGGACTGCCTGGTGGGGGGGGGGGGGGGGGGGGGGGGGGGGGGGGGGGGGGGGGGGGGGGGGGGGGGGGGGGGGGGGGGGGGGGGGCGCCAGGCCGTCGAGGACAAGCAGCGCCGCGACGAAGCCGCGGAGATCGGCTGATGAGCGCGTTGAAGCCGTTCGTCTTCCGCGTGATCCGCGAGAAGGTCGACAACGAGACCGTCAGGGTGCTGTTGGAGCCCTACTCCGACACTCAGACCGTCACCCTCAACGAGGGCGATGAGTTCATCACCGGTGGGCTCGCTGTCGATCCGTGGGGAGGCGAGTAGCCATGGCTGCGATGCCGTCCACGGTGGATATCGATTGCCCGCGCCCGGGCTGCGACAGCGTGGTGAAGTGCACCGCTGAGATCTCGCCTGCGCCGCCGAAGCCTGGGACGCGTGTTGCGCTGCAGGTACGGGTGCCGGACCTCGCGGACCGCATGGTGGAGCACTACACCGACGCGCATGGCTACGTGCCGCTTCCGCGGCCAACCGCCGACGCCGGCCAGCAGGTTGGCGCTGAAGTTGGCGGCTCACTGGAGGAGGTGCCGCTGTGACCCTCGACAACGTGCTCATCCTGCTGGGAGTGCTCGGGTTCGTGCTCAGCGTCGCGCAGTGCGTGCCACGTCTGCGGAAGCGGCACAAGGACTACATGCGCGCGCGGTGGAGGCACGACGGGTGGACTCTCCCAACACTGCTGTGCGGCTGCTACTGGATCGGCGTCGAGCAGTGGGCGCCGAAGAGGCTACGTCGAACCCGTGAGCCTGAACCACCCGAGTGGCTGCAGAAGTTGCAGGACGGACTCGCCACCACCAAGCCGTCTCTTCCGAACATGGCTGGCGACCGGTGAGCGATATCGGGAAGCTGTTCGGGGACACACTGATTGCGAATGACGGTGCGCTGCCGCACCCGTCTGGCGATCCAGTGCGGTTGGCCCAGTTCAGCACGGGCAACCTCCCGCCGGGCCTGCGCGAGCAGGTCACCGAGGAGCATCAGAAGACGTTGATGGCGATCGGCGAAGCGCTGGCGTTCGTGCTGGAGACCAACGGCATCGCGACGACCTCAGCAGCGCGCCTGGACGAGCTGCTGACGAAAGAGAAGGCATTCGACGGTGTTCGCCCGCCGATGGCCTCGATGTACTGCGCGGACTGCGGGGCGCGGATGCTGGACATCAACATCACGCGGCCGGAGCGGATCACCACCCGCAGCGCGACGCTGCGCACCGTGAAATGCGAGTGCCCATGAGCATGCCGGAGATCGCCTGCCCGGACTGCGGGCACCACTTCAACCCGTTGCCGCCCAAGCCTGAGA
>JAXHOA010000108.1:0-26205 GCA_034520035.1 Mycobacterium sp.
CCGGCGCGCTTCGTATCGTTGAGGATTGATCAACTCCCGGGCGGTAGCAGCATTGTCCGGTGTCTCCGGTCGCTCAGTGCTCCTCGTAGCGGTCGGCCAGACCCGTCAGTGTGGACTCGATGCCCTCGGCGTTCTTCTTGTGGAACCCGAGCAGTTCCACCACGAAGGGCACCTTGGCCGTCGAATAGTCGAATGTCTCGGTGACCTTCGTCGTGCCGGGACTCACCTCGGAGAGCTCCCAGCGCCACCGATGGCCCAGTGGGTGCTCCCACTCGACCAGGTGGTTCTCCTGTACCGCGGTTGCCTTCGAGGTGATCGAGTAGGGCAGGCCGTACTGCGTCATGGCTACGGTGAACTTGTCACCCTCGGCGAGCCGGTGCGGCCCCTTCACGTCGGCATCTCGCACGGTTCCCGAACCATCGAGATCATGGTGCCGGTGCGGGTCGGCGATCTGGTCGAACAGCGCCGAGACCGGAGCGGCCACCTGGACGCTGCGGCTCACGGTGCGCGGCCCGGCATCTTCTGTCTTCAGTGTTGACGTGGTCATGGGGCCCGTATACCCGGACTCTGCCTGCGATACACGGTGCGCACGCAATCGGCGCGGCCCTCCGAGGTCACCCGGAGGACCGCGCCGATTCCGTCAGACGTTATGTGCGGCCGAGCTCATGCGAGAGCGCCTCGAGTTCATCGCCGCCCGCCATCTGCTGGGTCAGGTGCTCCAGCGAGATCTCGTCATATGTGCAGTCCAGTTTCTGCCGACCACGGTTGAGCAGCACGAAGTGATCCCCTACCAGGTGCGCGTGGTGCGGGTTGTGGGTGATGAACACCACGCCGAAGCCGGCTTCTTTGGCCGCGGTGATGTATTTGAGCACCACACCGGATTGCTTGACGCCCAACGCAGCGGTCGGCTCGTCAAGAATCAGCACTCGGGCCCCGAAATACACGGCGCGCGCGATCGCCACACACTGCTTCTGGCCACCCGACAGTGAGCCGATCGGCACATCGACGTCGGGCAGTTCGATGCCCATCTTGGACAACTCGGCCAGTGTCGTCGCGCGCATCGCGTTGGCGTCCAGCGAGAACGGGAACGACTTCTTCCGTAGCTCCTGACCGAGGAAGAAGTTGCGCCACACCGGCATGAGCGGCACCACGGCCAGGTTCTGGTACACCGTAGCGATGCCCTTGTCCAGCGCATCGGCCGGCGAACCGAAGGACTTCGTGGCCTCTCCGTCCACCAGCAGCTCGCCCTCGGTCTGCTGATGCAGGCCGGCGATGATCTTGATCAGGGTGGACTTTCCCGCACCGTTGTCGCCCAGGATGCCGGTTACCTCACCGGCGTGCACTCGCAGACTGATGTCCTTCAGCGCGGTGATGTTGCCGTAGGACTTGCCGACGTTGCCTCAGTTCGACCAGCGGCACCCTGCGGTCGGCTGCGGCCTCGCTGCTGGGCGTTTCGACTGTTGCGGTCATCAGGTCACTTCTTCGCTGCGTAGTTACGGAAGGCGTTGTTGGCGATCACCGCGAACAGCAGCATGCCGCCCAGGAAGAACTTGAACCAGTCCGGGTCCCACCCCGCATAGACGATGCCCTGGTTGGTCATGCCGAAGATGAATGCACCGATGGCGGCACCGATGGCGGTGCCGTAGCCACCGGTCAGCAGACAGCCGCCGATGACCGCCGCGATGATATAGAAGAATTCATTGCCGATGCCCTGCCCGGACTGCACGGTGTTGAACGAGAACAGCAGGTGCATGCCGACGAACCAGGCGCAGAACCCGACGAACATGAACAGCCCGATCTTGACCGCTGTCACCGGAACACCCACAGCACGAGCACTGTCCTTGTCGCCACCGACCGCGAAGATCCAGTTTCCGATCTTGGTCTTGAACAGCACCCAGGTCGCCACCGCGGTGAAGATCAACCACCACACCACGGTGATGCGGATGCTGACCCCGAAAACCGTGAACGACGAGGCGAACACCGCCCGCGCGGAATCCCAGCCGTCCATGTCGCTGACACTCTGAGTGGCCACCTGACCGGCCACCAGCTTGGTGACGGCGAGGTTGATGCCCGCGAGCATGAAGAAGGTGCTCAGTGTGATCAGGAAGCTGGGGATCTTGGTCTTCATCACCAGGAAACCGTTGAAGAAGCCGACCGCCAGCGCGAGAACCAGCGCGAGCACCGCCCCCACCCACAGGTTCAGGTGCAGGTTATAGGCCAGCATCGACGCCGCCAGCGAGCTGAAGGTCACCGCCACGCCGGTCGACAGGTCGAACTCGCCACCGATCATCAGCACCGCGACCCCGCAGGCCATGATGCCGATGGTGGAACTGGCGTACAGCACGGTGGCCAACGAGGCCGCCTCGCGAAACGGTTCGGCCACGACCAGGAAGAGCACGAAGATCCCGATTGCGCCGATCGCCGCACCCACCTCGGGACGTATCAGCAAGCGCTGCAGCCTGTTTCGTTCCTTGACACGTTCGTCGCGGGCCGCCTTGGGTGCGGCGCCCACCTCAGTGTGGGTAGTCATCGTGACGCTCCTTCCTTCTCCGCACCGTCATCACCGTGTCCCGCGCTGCGCATACTCGGCCACCGCTTCGATGTTGGACGAGTCGATGAACGCGGGGCCGGTCAGCGTGGGCTCGCCACCACCGAGGACGTTGCCATTGCTCAGGTACAGCCACAGTGAGTCGATGGCGAGGTAGCCCTGCAGATAGGGCTGCTGGTCCACGGCCCACTGCACATCACCGGACTCGATGGCACCCACCAGTGCGGCGTTGGTGTCGAAGGTGCCGATCTTGGTGTCACTGCCGGCTCTCGCGGCCGACTGAACAGCGGTGAGCGCGAACGGAGCACCGAGGGTGACGACGTAATCCACGCTGGGATCCTGTTGGAGCTTGGCGGTCATGGTGGACTCCACCGACGGCATGTCCTTGCCGTTGACGTTCAGGATCTCGGTGGCCGGAAAGGTGTCCCTGACGCCGGCACAGCGGGCTTCCAGGTCCACGTGACCCTGCTCCTGAATGACGCACAGCGCTTTGGTCGCGCCCTCGGCGCTGAGGCGCTCACCGACACCCTGACCGGCGATGAATCCGTCTTGTCCGAAGTACTCCTTGACGCCCATGGGCTTCCAGGCATCCATCCCCGCGTTGAAGGCCACGACCGGAATCCCCTTGTCCGCAGCGGCTTTCACCGCTGCTTGCATGGCGTCGGGCTTGGCCAGAGTCACCGCAATGCCGTCGACTCCGCTGTCGATCGCAGCCTGAACCAGGTTGGCCTGGTTCGGCGCCTCGGGATCATTGGAGTAGCGCAGCTCGATGTTGTCCTTCTTGGCCGCCGCCTCGGCGCCCTTGCGGACGAGGTCCCAGAAGGAGTCACCGGGCACCTCGTGGGTGATCATCGCGATCGTCATGCGGGGGGTGTCGACGGTGCCGCCGCCACTACCCTCGCCGGCGCCGTCCTGCTTGCCGCCACTGGACGAGCACGCCACCATGCTCAACGCCATTACGCCCGCTCCGGCCAGTACCGCGAGCCGCTTCAACGCCATTGTCTCTCCTCGTTTCAAGATCGCCGTGTCGCCCACATCGGCCCGGCGGACCGAGTGCCGGACGCTACGCCTGCAGGATTGATGTAATACGGCTCACACCGGAAAGTCAATACTTTGTCCTGACATTAGGACTGCAAGTCATTTCCTCGAACCGTTTCCGCAGGCCGATACTCGCGGAGCGCCCGTCGAACCGCGCACCACCAGCGCCGGCTCACGGACCACGTCCACCGTCCCGCAGGGTGCCCGTCCGGATCATCGAGGCGGCCGGCCAAGCGCTGCACCGCTGACGCCGCCAAGCCCAGGGCGTCCTGGCGCACCGTGGTCAGGTCCACGTGAGCAAGCCCGGCAAGCGGGCTGTCATCGTAGCCGAGCACCGATACCTGTTGCGGCACTGACACTCCCGCTCGAATCAGGACATCTAGCACGCCGAGGGCACAGCGGTCGTTGAACGCGAATACCGCGGTGGGCAGCTCGGATTCGGCCAGCATGGCGGTGGCCGCGGCAGCGCCCTCACGCTCGGTGAGCCCACCGGAACGCACCTCCAACGCGACTCCCGCGGCATCGGCGGCCCGCCGGCAGCCGCGCAGCCGCTCGGCCGCGCCCGGCGCCCGGCCACCGTCGAGATAGACGATCCGGTGGTGGCCGAGCTCGATCAGGTGCTCGGCGCCGAGCAGGGCACCGGCGACATCGTCGCTGCGGACGGCGTCGACACCGCGGATCCGGCGGGCGAGCACCACCACTGGCACCCGCATGGCCAGCTCGGCGAGGCGCCGCGCCGGTGCCTCCGGGCCGATCAGCACCAGCCCCTCGCACTGCTCATCGATCAGCGTGCGCAACGCGCGAGTCTCGTCGCGGTGCGGGGTGATGGCACTGAGCACCACGTCATAGCCGAGCTCTTCGGCCGCGACGTAGACACCGTCGACGAGATCGGCATGAAACTCCTGGCCGGCAGTGAAGGTGACGCCGATGAGCTTGGTGCGCAGCTGGCGCAGCCTGCGCGCCCGGTGATCGGGCCGGTACCCGAGTTCGTCGGCGGCGCGGCGCACCCGGTCACGCGTCTGCTCGCTGGCACCCGGCGCATCACGCATGACGATCGAGACCAGCGCGCGCGACACACCGGCGCGCGTGGCCACGTCCTCGAGCGTCGGGCGTCGTTGCACGATGGAATTCTAGAACGTTCTAGGAAAATTGTTGACGAAACACGCCCGAACCGCTTAGGGTCCCTAGAACGTTCTAGTCGATCGGAGTCCCCATGTCCTCCCCGTTGTCCTTCGGCCTCATCGGCGCCGGCTGGATCGGCAGCTTCCATGCCGAGACCCTTGCCGCGCGCCTGCCCAACACCCGGCTCGTCGCCGTCGCCGATCCGGTACCCGGCGCAGCGGAAAGGTTCTCGGGAGCACGCGCCTACCAGGACCCCCTGGAGCTCATCGCCGATCCCGATGTGCAGGCCGTGGCCATCTGCTCCCCCGCCAACAGCCATGCCGACCTGGTGGCCGCGGCGGCACACGCGGGCAAGCACGTGTTCTGCGAGAAACCGATGGCGCTGACGCTCGACGACGCCGACCGGGCCATCGCCGCGGCACACGCCGCCGGCGTGGCACTGCAGGTCGGTTTCAACCGGCGCTTCGCCGCCGATTTCGCCGCCATGCGAGCGCGTGTCGATGCCGGAGACATCGGTACCCCGCAGCTGTTGCGGTCCCTGACCCGCGATCCCGGCATCTCCGCCGAGGTCGCCGCCCGCGTCAAGCCATGGACGATCTTCAACGAGACGCTCATCCACGACTTCGACACGCTGTGCTGGCTCAATCCCGGCGCGCGGGTCACCGAGGTATACGCGCAGGCCGATGCGCTGGTCCATCCGCAGTTCGCCGACCGGGGCTTCCTGGACACCTCCGTGGTGCAGATCCGGTTCGACAATGGCGCGTTCGCGATCGCGGAAGCCAGCTTCCAGGCCGTGTACGGCTACGACATCCGCGGCGAGGTCTTCGGCTCCGGCGGCGTACTGCAGGCCGGACTGGCCCCCGAGCACGCCGGCCGGATCAACACCGAGTTGTTCGCGGATGCCTATGCCGCGCAGTTCGCCCATTTCGCCGATAGCGTGCTGGCAGGCTCCGAGCCGTCCGTGACGGGGGCCGACGCCCGCGTTGCACTCGAAATAGCATTGGCGGCCCGTGAATCCATCGAGACCAAGGCGCCTGTGATGCTGAGCGGAGTGCCGGCATGAGCGCAGCGTGCAAGCGAATCAACAGCATTGAATGCGCCGACGGAGCCTGCGAGGTCGGCGCATGAGGCTCGCGGTGTGTTCGGAGATGGTGTTCACCGATCTGCCCATCCTGGACCGGGTGAAGCGGATCGATGAGCTCGGCTTCGACGTGGAGATCTGGAGCTGGCACGACAAGGACCTCGATGCGCTGGCCGCGACCGGTGCGCGGTTCTCGTCGATGACCGGCTACCTGCACGGCGACCTCGTCGACCCGGAGAGCGCCGATGAGGTGGTGCGCACCGCCGAGCTGAGCATCAAAGCCGCTGCGGTGCTGGGTGTTCCGCGGCTCAATCTGCACACCGCGGAACTCGTCGACGGCCAGGCCGCCCGACCGCGCCAACGGACCACGGGTCAGATGTGGTCGACGGCGCTGCGCGCCCTGGAGCGCATCGGCGAACTCGGGGCCACGGCCGGGGTGACATTCTGCGTCGAGAACCTCAACACCATCGTCGACCATCCGGGTGTGCCGCTGGCCCGCGCGAAGGACACGCTCGCGCTCATCGAGGGGGTCGGGCACCCGAACGTGAAGATGATGCTCGACCTGTACCACGCCCAGATCGGCGAAGGGAACCTCGTCGAACTGGTGCGCCGCTGCGGTGACGCGATCGGCGAGATCCAGGTCGCCGATGTACCCGGCCGTTGCGAGCCCGGTACCGGTGAGATCCACTATCCCGCTGTCGCACAGGCACTGCGCGATATCGGCTATGACGGCACCGTCGGCATGGAGGCGTACGCGTCGACCGGCGGGCTGGAGCGAAGCGGCCGGGGGGATGTGGACGACAGCGTCGCGGCGCTCGCGGCGTTCCGCACGGCCTTCTCCTGAGCGATTTCGGCGTGATCGGTTGCGCTGAGCGCGTCCGAATCACGCCGAAATCGCAGGAAGCTAGCGGTCGACGAGCGTGGTCTCGAAGTAGTAGCGCGAGGCGCGATAGCAGTGACTACCGAACTCGACCGCACGACCGGAGTCGTCGAACGCCGTCCGGCTCATGGTCAGCAGCGGCGCACCGGCCTTCTCGTCGAGAAGCCGCGCCTCGTTGCGGGTGGCAGGCTTGGCGCCGATCCGCTGCCGCGCCAGCCGGATGTGCACTCCACGCCCGCGCAGGGCCTGATACAGGCCGCTGGCCTCGAGCTCCTCGGCATCCGGCGCGATCTCGACGGGCAGATGGTTCGTCATGACCGCGAGCGGCTCGCCGTTGGCGCACCGTAGACGCTGGATGGTGACGATCTCGTGGTCCTTGGCGAGGTTGAGTTCGGCGGCGATCTCCTCATCGGCGATACCGCAGTGGTATTCGAGCAGCTGCGTGGTCGGGTCCTGTCCGGACTTCGCAAGGTCGTCGAAGAGGCTGGTGAGCTCGACCCTGCGGTGCACGGGGTTCTGCACGACCTGGGTGCCGACGCCGCGCTTGCGTACCAGCAGGCCCTTGTCGACGAGTTCCTGGATGGCGCGCCTGGTCGTCGGGCGGGACAGTGCGAGTCTGCTGGCCAGCGCCAGCTCGTTCTCGAAACGGTCGCCGGGGGCCAGATCGCCATTGCGGATCGATGCTTCGATCGCCTGAGCGAGCTGGTAGTAGAGGGGCACAGGGCTGGACCTGTCGAGCTCAACAGCTAAAGGCACGTCCACTCCGATCTGCGGCCGATGATCAGACAGATTAGCTGAACCATAGCAGCATGACTGAAAGTTCGAATGTCAGGACAAACTATTGACATGAGTGAGTGACGCGAGGCACAGTCTTTACGTGAAGAGCCCGCCCACCACCTTCGGGAGCCACAGTGTCTTTTGAAAGGCCGTCCAGCGCGGAACCGTTCGACGTCATCGCCATCGGGCGCAGCGGCGTGGACGTCTACCCCCTGCAGACCGGCGTCGGACTCGAGGACGTCGAATCGTTCGGCAAGTTCCTCGGCGGCAGCGCAGCGAATGTCGCGGTGGCGGCCGCCCGGCTGGGTAACCGGACCGCGCTGATCTCCGGCGCCGGCGACGATCCGTTCGGTCGATTCGTCCGCAACGAGCTCGCCCGACTCGGAGTGGACAACCGGTACGTGCGCACCCACGGCGAGTACCCGACCCCGGTCACCTTCTGCGAGATCTTTCCGCCCGACGACTTCCCGCTGTACTTCTACCGCAAGCCGTCGGCGCCCGACCTCCAGATCGAGGCCGCCGAGATCGACGCCGACGCCGTCCGCGACGCCCGGCTGTACTGGTCGACGGTCACCGGCCTGTCCGAAGAGCCCAGCCGCAGCGCTCATTTCGCCGCCTGGGCGGCGCGTGGGGCGAGCGCAGCGACGGGGAATGACACGGCACGGAAGGAACTGACGGTGCTGGACCTCGACTACCGCCCGATGTTCTGGGAGACGCCGGCTGCGGCCTCCGAGCAGGTGCAGCGCGCGCTGGGGCACGTCACCGTCGCCGTCGGCAACCGCGAGGAGTGCGAGATCGCGGTCGGTGAGACCAGCCCGCACAAGGCCGCCGACGCGTTGCTCGACCTCGGCGTCGAACTCGCCATCGTCAAGCAGGGCCCGCGCGGCGTGCTGGGAAAGACCAAGCACAGCTCCGTGACCGTCCCGCCGAACGAGGTCGACGTCATCAACGGCCTCGGTGCCGGAGACGCCTTCGGCGGCAGCCTCATCCACGGTCTGCTGCGCGGGTGGCCACTGGAGAAGACGCTGCGCTATGCCAACGCCGCCGGAGCCATCGTCGCGTCCCGCCTCGAATGCTCGACCGCGATGCCGACCGCCGCCGAGGTGGCCGATCTCGCCGAACAGACCGCTGTGGAGGCCGTCAATGTCTAGCTCGCCCCCATCCCCCATGTTGTGCAACGACTACGCAGCCGTCACGCAGGTGCGCGCCGCCGATCCCGGCGCCGTGGCCAAGGCCTGGCAGGCCCGCACCACCCGGCCCACCGTGCGCGGCGACGGCCAGCTGATGATCGTCGCCGCCGACCACCCGGCCCGCGGCGCGCTCGCGGTCGGGTCGCGCCCGACGGCGATGAACAATCGGATCGATCTGCTGGACCGGCTGCGTGCCGCGCTCGCGGACCCGGGTGTGGACGGGGTACTGGCCACCGCCGACATCCTCGACGACCTGCTGCTGCTCGGGGCACTGGAGGACAAGGTGGTGTTCTCCTCGTTCAACCGCGGCGGACTGGCCGGGTCCTCGTTCGAGCTCGACGACCGGATGACCGGTGCGACCGCGGCCTCCACCGCGGCGGCCAGGATGAACGGCGGAAAGATGCTGTGCCGCATCGATCTCGACGATCCCGGCACGGTGTCCACCCTCGCCGCATGCGCGCAGTCCGTCGACGACCTGGCCGCCAACGGTCTGATCGCGATGCTGGAGCCGTTCATGTCCTCGCGGGTCAACGGCAAGGTCCGCAACGACCTCTCCCCCGATGCCGTGATCAAGTCCGTGCACATCGGTCAGGGGCTGGGTTCGACATCGGCCTACACCTGGATGAAGTTGCCGGTCGTCGACGAGATGGACCGCGTGATGGAATCCACCACGATGCCGACACTGCTGCTCGGCGGCGATCCCACCGACCCTGACGAGGCGTTCGCCAGCTGGGAGAAAGCCCTGTCCCTGCCCGCGGTGCGCGGCCTGATCGTCGGACGCACCCTGCTCTATCCGCCCGATGACGACGTCGCCGGCGCGGTGTCCACCGCCGTGAAGCTGGTGCGCTGACCATGAAGAGCGCGTGGTACATCCCGGCCAACACCGCGGTCACCCCCTACACCGTCGACGTCACGCCTGAGTCGGCCGGCTGGGCCGAGTCCAGCCTGCAGGTCGTCGACCTCGACGATGCCGAATCAGTGAGCCGACGTACCGGCGACAGCGAAGTGATGATCCTGCCGCTGTCCGGCGGCGGCACCGTCACCTGCGACGACCAAACCTTCGAACTATCCCCCCGCGCATCGGTTTTCGACGGCCCTGCGGACATGGTCTACCTCGGCATCAATCAGGCCTACTCGCTGGCCGGGCACGGCCGCGTCGCCATCTGCGGTGCGCGTGCCACCCGCCCGTTCCCGAACCGCCGGGTCGCCGCCGCCGACGTGCCCGTCGAGTTACGCGGCGCCGGTAACTGCAGCCGGCAGGTGCACAACTTCGGCACGGCCACCACCTTCGAGGCCGACTCACTGATCGCCTGTGAGGTCATCACGCCCAGGCGGCAACTGGTCGAGCTATCCCGCCCACAAGCACGACGAGAACACCGACGTCGAAACCCAGCTCGAAGAGATCTACTACTTCGAGATCGATGACAGTCCGGCCGGGACACCGGGTTTCGGCTACCACCGGGTGTTCGGCACCCCGCAGCGCCCCATCGAGGTGCTCGAAGAGGTCCGCTCCGGCGATGTCGTACTGGTGCCGCACGGTTATCACGGGCCATCGATCGCCGCGCCCGGCCACCACATGTACTACCTCAACGTGATGGCCGGGTCCGGTCCTGATCGCGCCTGGCTGATCTGCGACAACCCCGACCACACCTGGCTGCGCGGCAGCTGGGAACACCAGGAAATCGATCCGCGCCTGCCGATGCGCACGACCCAAGGAGAGTGACCATGGTTTCCACCGCTCCGAAGGGAGGCGAGAAGCTGGCCGCCAACGAGGCCGCGGTGCGACTCACCGTCGCCCAGGCCACCATTCGGTTCCTCGCCAACCAGTACGTCGAACACGACGGTGAGCGCACCAGGTTCTTCGCCGGTTGCTTCGGCATCTTCGGGCACGGCAACGTGGCCGGGCTGGGCCAGGCGCTGCTGCAGGATGAAGTCGAGTCGCGGCAGGCCGGCCGCGAACCCGGGTTGAAGTACGTGCTGGGCCGCAACGAGCAGGCCATGGTGCACAGCGCCGTCGCCTACGCCCGGCAGAAGGACCGCCTGCAAACCTGGGCCGTCACCGCCAGCGTCGGCCCCGGCTCGACCAACATGCTCACCGGTGCCGCACTGGCGACGATCAACCGGCTGCCGGTTCTGCTGCTGCCCGCCGACACCTTCGCCACCCGGGTCAGCTCCCCGGTGCTGCAGGAACTCGAACTGCCGGCCTCCGGCGATGTCACCGTCAACGATGCGTTCAAGCCGCTGTCGCGGTACTTCGACCGGGTATGGCGGCCCGAGCAGCTGCCCGCCGCACTGCTGGGCGCCATGCGGGTCCTGACCGATCCCGTCGAGACGGGCGCCGCGACGGTGTCCATCCCGCAGGATGTGCAGGCCGAGGCGCACGACTGGCCGGAATCGCTGTTCGCCGAACGCACCTGGCACATCGCCCGGCCGTTGCCCGAGCGCTCGGTGATCGCCAGGGCCGCCGAGGTCATCGCCTCCGCCAGCAAGCCGCTGATCGTGGCCGGCGGCGGGCTGCACTACGCGTTCGGCGAAGAAGCGCTGGCCACGTTCTGCGAGCAGACCGGCATCCCGGTCGCGGAGAGTCAGGCCGGTAAGGGCTCGCTGCGCTACGACCACCCGCAGAGTGTCGGCGCCATCGGTTCGACCGGCACCACCGCCGCCAACGCGCTGGCCGCCGAGGCCGACGTGATCATCGGGATCGGCACCCGCTACAGCGATTTCACCTCCGCTTCTCGCACGGCGTTCAACAACCCGGATGTGCGGTTCGTGAACATCAACGTCGCCTCGCTGGACTCGGTCAAGCAGGGCGGCATCAGCGTGGTCTCCGACGCGCGCGAGGCGCTCGAGGCGCTGGCACCCGCACTGTCCGGATACACCGTGAGCGACGAATACCGGTCCCGGATCATCGAACTCGCCACCGAGTGGGAGGACACCGTGTCTTCGGTGTACGCCACCGAAGAGGGCGTGCAGCTGAACCAGAATCAGGTCATCGGTCTGGTCAACACACTGTCCGACCCGCGCGATGTGGTGGTATGCGCGGCTGGTTCGATGCCCGGTGATCTGCACAAGCTGTGGCGCACCCGGGACCGCAAGGGTTACCACGTCGAGTACGGCTTCTCCTGCATGGGCTACGAGATCGCCGGTGGCATCGGGGTCCGGATGGGCGCACCGGACCGCGATGTGTTCATCATGGTCGGGGACGGCTCGTACCTGATGATGGCCACCGAGATCGCGACGGCGGTGCAGGAAGGCATCAAGGTGATCCCGGTGCTGGTGCAGAACCACGGATTCGCGTCCATCGGCGGGCTTTCGGAGTCCCTCGGCTCACAGCGCTTCGGCACCGCCTACCGCTACCGCAGTGCCGACGGCGTTCTCGACGGCGACAAGCTGCCGGTCGATCTGGCCGCCAACGCCGCCAGCCTGGGTGCCGATGTCATCAAGGTGGCCACCGCAGCCGAATTCGCCGACGCGGTCAAGGTCGCCAAGTCCGCCGACGTCACCACGGTCATCTACGTGGAGACCGACCCGCGGATCTACGCCCCGGACAGCTTCTCCTGGTGGGACGTCCCGGTCAGTCAAGTATCGACACTGGCCTCCACACAAGATGCCTATCAACGGTATTCGGACTGGAAAAAAGTACAGCGCCCTCTGATCAATCCGTCCGACCGCTGAAGGAAACGTTCGATGTCGTCAATTCTCGTGGGCTCCGCCCCGGACTCCTGGGGCGTCTGGTTCCCCGACGATCCGCAGCAGACCCCGTACAGCCGCTTTCTGGATGAGGTCGCCGAATCCGGTTACGAGTGGATCGAACTGGGGCCGTTCGGCTACCTGCCCACCGACCCGAAGCAACTCTGCGATGAGCTCGCGAAGCGCAACCTGAAGCTGTCGGCCGGCACGGTGTTCGAGCACTTGCATCAAGATGACAGTTGGGATGCCGTGTGGAGCCAGATCGAGGACGTGGCCAAGCTGACGGCCGCCGTGGGTGGCAAGCACGTCGTCGTCATCCCCGAGATGTGGCGCGACCCGGCGACGGGCGCGGTGCTGGAGGACCGCAACCTGACGCCCGAGCAGTGGCGCAAGAAGACCCAGGGCATGAACGAACTGGGCAAGGCCATGTTCGAGAAGTACGGTGTGCGTGCGCAATACCACCCGCATGCCGACAGCCACGTCGACACCGAGGAGAACGTGTTCCGCTTCCTCGACGGCACCGACGGCCAGTTCGTCAATTTGTGCCTGGACACCGGGCACATCAGCTACTGCGGCGGCGACAACATCGCGATCATCCGGCGCGCCCCGCAGCGCATCGGCTATCTGCACCTCAAGCAGGTTGACCCCGAGGTGCGCGCCAAGGTCGAGGCCGAGGATCTGCCCTTCGGCGAGGCCGTGAAGTTGGGCGCGATGACCGAACCGCCGCTGGGCATTCCGGAGATGCCACCGCTGCTGGCCGAGATCGAGAAGCTCGGCATCGATGTGTTCGCCATTGTGGAGCAGGACATGTACCCCTGCGAGGTCGACGCTCCCCTGCCCATCGCCAAGCGCACCCAGAAGTATCTGGGCTCGTGCGGCGTGCCCTCCGTTCGTTTCAACTAGGAGAATGCAGTGTCTTATTCAAGAGCAGCGGCCGACCTTCGCGTAGCCGTTCTGGGCGTCGGCATCATGGGCGCCGATCACGTCGCCCGCCTGACCAGCCGGATCTCCGGGGCTCGGGTTGTTGTCGTCAACGACTTCGTCGCCGAGAAGGCCGAACAGATCGCGGCAGGCATCGAGGGATGTCGCGCGATCGGCGACCCGCTCGACGCCATCGCCGACCCCGAGGTCGATGCGGTGGTGCTGGCCACGCCCGGCCCGACCCACGAGAAGCAGCTGCTGGCCTGTCTGGAACACGGCAAGCCCGTGCTGTGCGAGAAGCCGCTGACCACCGATGTGGCCACGTCTTTGGAGATCGTCACACGCGAGGCCGAACTGGGCACGCGCCTCATCCAGGTCGGTTTCATGCGCCGCTTCGACCACGAATACACCCAGCTGAAGTCACTGCTGGACTCGGGCGACCTGGGCCGCGCGCTGGTAATGCACTGCGCGCACCGCAATCCCGCTGTCCCGAACGGATTTGACAGCGCCATGGTCGTCCGCGATTCGCTGGTCCACGAGGTGGACGTGACGCGCTTCCTTTTCGACGAAGAGATCGTCTCGATCCAGATCATCACGCCGGCGGCCAATCCCGGTGCGCCGGAGGGTCTTGCCGACCCGCAGATCGCGATCCTGCGCACGGCATCTGGTCGGCACGTGGACGTCGAGCTGTTCGTCACCACCGGGGTGGCCTACGAGGTACGTACCGAGGTCGTCGCCGAGAAGGGCAGCGCGATGATCGGACTCGACGTCAACCTGGTCCGGTCGCGCAGCGACGGCTCCCGCGGCGGCCAGATCACCCCCGGTTTCCGTGAGCGCTTCGGACAGGCCTACGACACCGAGTTCCAGCGCTGGGTGGACGCGGTATCGGCCGGTGTAACGGGCGGTGACTCCGCCACCAATTACACAGATGGTCCGTCGGCATGGGACGGCTACGCCGCGGCCGCGGTCTGCGAAGCCGGCGTGGCATCGCTGAACAGCGGTCTGCCCGTCGAGGTCGCGCTGGTGGATCGCGCATCCATCACCGGAGCCTGACCCGCTTGCACCGCGAGCGTGCGTGTCGGAGGCCGACACGCCGCTCGCGGGCCGGACTTTCCGCACGCTGGCGACCAGGATCGCGATCGAACCCATGCCGTTCTCGATCATCGACACCGTGCCGGCCGGCGCCGCACTTGCACGCGCGGCCGCGCACCCGGCGGTCGGTCTGCTCATCGACGCGTGGCACGGCGAGAATCGCTACTTCTGCAATCGCCGCATTGATCCCAGTACCAGCCGATCGCTGGCCAGCTCATACGACTGACGTTCTGACAGCGATTCCACCGAACGCAACATCGCCTTGATCTCCTTGTGCACCCGTGGCTCTGCCGGCAGCAGCGCCGCGACCTTCGCCGCGACAGCCGCATCGAGTTCGTCGACGCCGTCGGCCACTTCGTTCACCAGACCGATCCGGACTGCTTCGTCACCCGATACTGGTGCGCCACTGGACGTCAACCAGAATGCCGCGCGCCGCCCGACCATACGTGGCAGCCAGGCCAGCACGAGCGCGGGCGCCAGATTGATGCGCACCTCGGGAAAACTGAGCTGCGCGGCGCGGGTTGCGATGGCGATGTCGCACAGCGCGGCCAGACCCACTCCGAAGCCCGCGGCATCCCCGTGCACCCGGGCCACCGTCACCAGCGGCGTTTCGGCGAGCGCGTCGTTGACCGCAACCAGTCTGCGCACCTCGCCGGGCAGATCATCGGGGCTGGTGGCAGTTCGCTCCCGACCCATACAGAAGGTGTCGCCCTCGGCCGACAGCACCATCACGTGGGCCCCCGCCGGCGGCGCGTTCAGGACAGCGGCCAGCGCGTCGCACATCGCCATGGTCATCAAGTTGCCATCGGGGCTTGCCAGCCGCGCGGTCAGCACCGCACCCTCCAGTGCGAGGCTCAAGCCGGGTGCCGTGGCAATGGCGCTGTCGCGCAGGAGATTCGTCGTCATGTCAGTTCAGCCTTTCCAGGGCGATTCCGCCGTACCAGTCCACATCGTCCGGCGCGGTCCGCACGGTGACCGCGCGCACGTGGGTGAAGTCATCGAACGATTCCCATCCGCCCTCCCTGCCGTGCCCGCTCTCGCGGACACCACCCCATGGCGAGCACGGGTCGAGCCGGTGATGGTCGTTGACCCAGACGATGCCGTGCTCGAGCCGCGACGCCACCCGATGCGCGCGGGCCACGTCACGGGTCCAGATCGACGAACCCAGGCCGTAGGGCGAATCGTTGGCAATATCGATCGCATCGTCCTCATCGCGGAACGGGATGACCACCAGCACCGGCCCGAAGATCTCCTCGCGCGCCACTCGCATCTGATTGGTCACGTGCGAAAGCACAGTCGGCGCAACGAAGTATCCATCGAGTCCGGGCACGTGCCGGGCCACTCCCCCGGTTGCCAGGGTGGCGCCCTCGGCCACGCCGATGTCGACATAGTTGAGGACGCGCTGCCGGGCACGTTCGGAGATCACCGGTCCGAGCTGGGTGGCGGCCTGACTGGGATCGCCGATTCGGATGCGTTCGGCCTGCGCAACCAGGGCGGCAACGAAACTGTCGTAGATATGCTCCTGAACCAGAATCCGCGTTCCCGCAATGCAGGTCTGGCCGGCACCCACGAAACCACCAAATGCCGCGCCCCGCGCAGAGACCTCCACGGGCACGTCGTCGAACACCAGCACCGGCGTCTTGCCACCCAGCTCGACAGTCGACTTCGCGAAACGAGATGCCGTAGCGACCGAGATGATCCGGCCCACTTCGGTGCCACCGGTGAACACCACCTTGTCCACCAACGGGTGCTCGGCCAACCCAGCGCCCGCCACCGGGCCCAGCCCGGGGATGACATTGAAGACTCCGGGCGGTACGCCGGCTTCCAGCGCGAGTTCCCCGATCAGCAACGCCGTCAGTGGCGTCTGCTCAGAAGGCTTGAGTATCACGCTGTTACCGGTCGCCAATGCCGGTGCGACACTCTTGGATGCGATCATCAACGGATGGTTGAACGAAGACAGTGTCGCAACGACACCGAGCGGAAAGCGAGACGTGTACGCGTGGTACTGGCCCGACATCGGTACCACTGAATCCCGGCTGGCCAGCAGCAGCGCCGCATTGTAGCGATACCACTCGGGCAGCCTCGTGATCTGCGCCTTGGTCTCTGTGATCGGCCTGCCGTTGTTGTCGGTCTCCAAACGGTAAAGCCTGTGCATGTCACGTTCGAGTAGATCGCCGAACTTGTTGAGGATCCGTGAACGCTGGTGGATCGGCATCCGAGACCAGACGCCCGAGTCGAAGGCGGTACGCGCGGACTCCACCGCGAGATTGGTATCCTCGGCACTTGCGCTATGGCACCGCGCGAACACCTGACCCGTCGCGGGGTTGGTGAGCTCAAGGATGTCACCCCCGCCAGGTCGCAGTTGGCCGTCGATGAGCAGGCCGTGCACGTGATCACCGTCCAAGCCGAGACTCGAGACGCTAGTGGTCACAACCGATTCAGACATAGTTCTACTTTCCAATCACAATATGGGAGTCAGGCGCTTGCAGGGGCGGCGGAGCGTTGTCGCGAACTGGCTTCGAGCTCCTCGAACCGTCTCAGGATCGATGACTCCAGCACGGCCACATCGGTGTTCGAAGCTCTGCGCGGGCGTGGCAGATCGACTGGGATGTCTTCGTGGATCGTGCCGCCCGGGGCGAGCATGAGGATACGATCGGATAGTTCGGCCGCCTCGCTGACATCGTGGGTGACGAACACGACCGTCTTACGGGTCTGCGCCCACAACTCCTGCAGGTGCTCGCGGAGCCCGCGTGCGGTGATCGCGTCGAGATGGCTGAAGGGTTCGTCCATCAACAACACATCCGGTTCGATGGACAGCGCCCTGGCGATGCCGACCCGCTGTTGCTGTCCGCCCGACAACTGTCCGGGCCACTTCTTCTCGGCATGCCCGAGGCCCACCCGGCGCAGCGCCTCGTGGACGCGCTCCTTGGCGGCGTCATCACGGACTCGCTGGACGTACATCAGGTTGTCGAAGATCGACCGCCACGGCAGCAGTCGTGGTTCCTGGAACACGTAGGCCAGCTTCGCCTGCTGACCGGATTCTCCGACGGTCACCGTTCCTGCGGAGGCAGGTTCGATACCGGCAATGATGTTGAGCAGTGTCGTCTTTCCGCATCCGGAAGGTCCCACCAACGATACGAACGAGCGGTCGGCGATCTCGAAGTTGAGGTGGTCGATGACGGTCTGGGGTCCGGTGGGTGTACCGAACACTTTGAGTAGATCGGTCACGGTGACATTGGCCATGAGGTCTCCTGAGGGGGTGAGGGCTAGGCGGCGGCAGCCGCAGTGGGTTCGCCGGAGGTCGATGCGTTGTCACGCCAGCGGAATGCACGCCGGGACAATCGTTCCAAGACGATCCGGTCGGTGAGAACCATGAAGACGATGAAGAAGGCGATCCAGGCTACGAACCCCGGTAGTTGGTTGGCGTCGTACCAGTAACGAGCACGGTGACCCACCCCGTCGGCGGAGCCGAACCACTCGGACAGCAGCAGCCCGTTCCAGCCCGACATCACTCCGAAACGGATGCCGGCAACGACATAGCCGGTGACGGCAGGCAGCGTGGTGTGCCGCAGCCGTCGCATCGGCGGCACGTCGTAGGACTGGGACATGTCCAGTAGTTCCGGGGGCACAGATCGGGCCCCGGCTGCCACGTTCACGACGACGAACGGTACCGCCGAAAGGATGACGGTGACGATCGGCGCGGTATCCGAGAACCCGAACCACATGGCGCACAACAGTGCCCAGATGACCGCCGGGATGGCGAGCCCGACGAGGTTGATATCGCCGAACAGATTGTCGAACAGACGCGAGGTGCCGATCGCGATGCCGATGGCGATACCGAGTACGATCGACAGCGCCATCCCGATGGCGAAGCGCTGCATGCTGACCGAGAAATTGTAGAAGAACTCGCCACGCTCGATCTCACTGATCGCCGCGTTCAGAACTGGGATCGGTCCTGGGACTCGCTCACTGAACATTCCGAACAACTGCCAAGCGATCAGGAAGAGAACAGCGGCGGCCGCGCTTGCGCCGAGCGGCCCGGTGAGCACTGAGGGACGGGACGTATCCTTGGTTTCGGTCATCGAGAACGTCATGTCACCGGCCCCCTCTCCAGGCGAAGAGTCGGCGTTCCAGACCAGCGAGGAACACTCGTTCGATCAGCAGAATGAAGATCACGAAGAACCCCGTCCACGCCAGCACACCGGCGACCGAAAACTCTTGATATGACTGGCGGATCATGAATCCGATACCGCTGCGGCCACCGAACACCTCAGTGAGGGCCTCGACCTTCCAGGCCATCGCAAAGCCGTACCGCAGCGCAGCGAAGAGAAAGGGCATCACCGACGGGAGGAAGACCGACTTGATGATCTCGCCACGCCCGATTCCGTATACCGCGCTCATATCGACCAGGCGACGGTCCACTTCCTCTACGCCCTGCGCGACATTCATGGCAACGTAGGGCAGTGCAACGAGCGCGACGACCACCACCGGTCCGATGGCGCCGATGCCGAACAGGATCAGCGCGAACACCGCGTAGGCCAGCCCAGGGACGTTACCTAGAACCAGCAGCGGTTGTTGCCAGAAGTACTTCTGATAGCGCACCCGGCCCATGAGCAGTCCGAGCGGCAGACCGAAGACGGTACCGATGACGAACCCGAGCGCGATCTTCACGATGCTGGAACCGAATTGGACGAATGCCGTGCCGTCGGACGCGAGGTGCCACATCTCGGCACCCACGGTCCACGGGGTGGGCAGTACGTATTCGGTGAAGAGCACCAGGGAGCAGAAGGACCAGACGGCGAGCAGGCTCGCGTAACCGACGAGCTGGAGGCCGACCCGGCGTGCCGCCCCGGCGCCTGGTCGGGCGGGTGCCACCCCATGATCAGAGGTGGTGCCCGCCGCATCGGTCGGCTTGTTGGTGGTGACGGTCACGAAGCGCCACCACCTTCAGATGGACGGAACTTCGGCAGTGCCTGATCCTGCTCCATGAATCCCGTCTCTTTGAGCAGCGGGAACACCTTCGATTCGTTGTCGGCCCAGGTCTGGTCGAACCGGATGTCACGGACAAACCAGTCGTGATCGCCGACATAGTCCTGAACGAAGGAGATGTCTTCCGGTGCCTCGACCGCGAAGTGCTGCGGGTAGGTCTCGATGATCTCCGCGTTGTTGGCTTCCCATTCCTGCAATCCGCGCTGCCACACGTCGAGGAAGAATTCGACCTGCTCCGGGTTCTTGTCGGCCCATTCCGAACCGGCCAGGAACACATTGATCATCGGACCTTCGTGCCCCGGGACCACCAGTTCGGAGTACATGTCCGACGACGCCTTGCCGTCGTAGAGGACCTTCAGCTCGCCGCTGCGCAGGCCGGGGGTGGCGAACTCCGGCAGACAGACGCACGCTGCCACCTCGCCCTTCTCGACGAGCCCCGCCTGCTGCTGCGGGTCGGAGACGATGATGTTGTAATCGCCTCCGCCGGAACGGAAATCAACGTCATGAAGCTTCTTGGCGTAGGCGCCCCACACCAGCGTCGCCGACACCGCGGTGAAGGCCGAGATATCTTGGCCCTTGAGATCGGCGAGGGTGTTGGCCGGATTGTCGGCACGGGCGATGATGACACTGCGGTCCATGTTGTACTTGCCGATGACCACGGTGTCGCGGCCGGTCTCCTTCTCGATCACCGGCACCTCATAGGACGCCGACGAGACGATGTCTGCGTGACCGCCGGCGAAGACACCGAATTCGTCCCACGTCGATGACGCGTCGATCTTGAAACCGGACTCCGCTTCCATCTCGGCGAGGATCCCCTGGTCGGTGATGTAATCCCACACCGGGTCTGGCGCGAAGGTGAAGCGGATGGTGCCGCCTTCACCGCCGCTTGCCTCCGAATTGGGCCGGGAGACGCACCCCGACATCGCGACTGCGGTGGATGCAGCGATCAGCGCGACCGCCAGCCGACGTCCCAGACCATTCACGATTTGGTTCCCTTCACATTGACGCCCCTCGGCTTCGTTGCCTTGGGTGCGGGTTCTCGGTGACCGCGCTCGTGGAAACTGATGACGTCATCGCCACCGGTCGCGGTCGGGTTCTCCAACAGGTAGGACAGGATGAAGTCGTGCGAGGTCGCCAGATGCTCGCGAGTGAGCGTCCCGGCCAGCACCGCGTCACCGCTTTCCACGGCGTTCAGGATCGCGGCGTGCTCGGCATGAAGGTGCTCGGTCTGGCCGATGACCTCCAGATGCATGTACAGGTAGCGATCGGTCAACCGACGTAGTTGTTCGACCATCTCGATCATGCGCGGGCGGTTGGCCCGCTTGTAGACGCACGCGTGGAATTCAGCGTTGGCGGCCAACCAGATAGGCGCCTCGTCACTGGACTCCATCAGTGCAACCTGCTTGCGCATCGTCAAGATGTCGGCCCGACCCACGTTGGGGACCGCGATCCGGGTCGCCAAAGGCTCGACCGCCTCGCGTAATTCATAGAGCTCTTGAAGTTCGGGAACCGACATGCCGGTGACGATCGCCGTTGCCTTCGACGTGGGGTGTAGCAGGCCCTCGCCGGCGAGCAACTGGATTGCATCGCGGACAGGAATCCGGCTGACACCGAATCGTTCGGCGATGCTCAACTGCGACAGGTGCGATCCCGGCGCGATCTGCCCGTGCAGGATCTCGTTTCGCAGTTCAGCCGCGATGCGACTGGCCGCACTTTGGTATGCCATTCAGCCTCCAGATGTACTAAGTAGCTCAAATGTATACATACACTGGTGTGGCGTCAATCACTTCTTCCAAAGAACGTGTTCGCAGCCATAGCGCGGATCGACACCCCACGTGATGCGACCCGGCCCTAGAGTGCGTTGACTGGCCTACGCCCATCCCCCGGACCTCGGGATGCTTACGAACATCATGTGCGCAAACGCTCAGTGCAGCGTCGACAAGTTGGTGACGAGAGAATCGCACCATCCGGTCCGCCACACCTGGCGTGAGATCCGTGACCGCGGCGGTTCCGAACACGGGACTGTCCGGTTCCGAACACGTGGAACCGGCGGACGTCGAAGAACTCATCGAGGTGGGTAAACCGTTCGGGCTACGGCCGGAAGCGGAACGCCCGCGCACAGAATGTGCTGAAACCACTGTCGCGGTGTCTTTTTCCGCGCGCGGCGGTGGCCTGGTGGTCGACGAGGTCTCACCGGCCGTACTGGGCCAGGCGGGTCCGGCCGACAACGGCAGCAGAACCACCAGACTGGCCTGCCGGGGCCCGTTGCCAGCCGAACTACCCAAAGAGGTTATGACACCGGGGATCTCGGGCACTTCACCGAAACCGGCAATCCGGTGGTGCGCGGCCCGGTGAAGGACGTGATCATCGTGGGTCGCAACGTCTACCCCACCGACATCGAGCGGGCCGCGAGCCGAGCCCGGGGCGCGCGGTCGCGACGCGACGGGAGGCCGGGGATGCCCGTGAAACAATCTCCGGCGCCGTCGAATCCAACGATTTCGACGATGCCGCCGAGGTCGACATGCGGCCACGCAACGTGGTGGTGCTGGGACCGGGTTCGATCCCGAAGACACCGTCGGGCAAGCTGCGCCGGGCCTCGTCCGCCGCACTCGTCGGCTGACGGCTGCGCTCAGGTCACCGCCGAGTGCTCACCGGCGCCACCAGGACCTCGCCGCACGGGGACGGGGTTGCGGTGCGGGATCCGGCCCGCAGATGCATCGTTGTGCCGCGGGCACCGAACGCATCACATCATCGACGTGCTGGCCACAGCCGGCCCAGCCGGTCTTGCCGCACTTCGGGCATTTCTCTGGGTAGCACATGGGTTCTCTCCTTGGCTGATCTGAGATATGGCTAGGGTGTCGAAGCGGCGATCTTGGCGCGGACGTCCTCCATGTCGAGAGCCTTGACCCTGGTGATGAGATCCTCCAGAGCGGGGGCGGGCATGGCGCCGGGTTGGCGGTAGACGAGTATTCCGTCGCGGAACGCCATGATCGTGGGGATCGCCTGGATCTCCAGAGCAGCGGCAAGTTGCTGCTGCGCTTCGGTATCGACCTTGGCGTGCACCACGTCGGGATGCGACTGCGACGAGCGTTCGAAGACCGGGGCGAAGGCGCGGCACGGGCCACACCATGATGCCCAGAAGTCGACGATCACGATCGGGTTCTCGGCAACAGTGGTCTCGAAATCGGCAGTTGTCATGGTCTTGGTTGACATCGCGGTTTCCCTTCTCGGTACGTCTGGTGGCGGTTGTCGACGTGCTGGCTCCAAGCCAACACCATCTATACCCCTATGGGTATATCAAGCGCACCCAGATGGGCAAATATTCCGTCCTTGCATGTACCCCCCGGGGTATGTATATCATGGGAGGCAGATATACCCCCTACCGTATATTCCAGGCTCCCCAGACGCGGGCTGCCACCCGCGGACCGTCAACGAAAGTGAACTGAATTGCCATGACCAGCAGCGAGAATGTCTCTCCCACCACGCCCGCCGTGTCGGGCATGCCGCGAATCGGCGACCCGGCTCCGGCCTTCACCGCCGTGACGACCCAGGGCGACATCACTTTCCCCGCCGACTACGCGGGTAAATGGGTGATCTTCTTCTCCCACCCCGCCGACTTCACCCCGGTCTGCACCAGCGAATTCATGACGTTCGCATCGATGCAGCAGGAGTTCGCCGCCTACAACACCGAGCTGGTCGGGCTCTCTGTGGACGGGCTGTACAGCCACATCGCCTGGCTGCGAACGATCAAGGAAAAGATTGCCTTCCGCGGCATGAAGAACGTCGAGGTCACGTTCCCGCTCATCGAAGACATATCGATGAAGATCGCCGAGATGTACGGAATGATCATGCCCGGCGAGGACTCGACGAAGGCGGTGCGGGCCGTCTTCGTCATCGACCCCGAGGGCAAAATCCGGACGGTCATCTACTATCCGCTGAGCCTCGGCCGCAACTTCGACGAGTTGTTGCGCGTCATCAAAGCCCTGCAGACCGCCGACCACTTCTCGGTCGCCACACCCGCCGACTGGCGTCCGGGCGAAGCCGTCATCGTCCCCCCGGCCGGCTCGTGCGGCACCGCCAAGGAACGCATGGACGGCCACGACGAGGGCGTCACGTGCGAGGACTGGTTCTTCTGCACCAAGGAGATCCCGGCCGACGAGGTCGAGGCCGCCATCCGGGTGAAAGGCAACGCGTGATGGGCGTATTGCAGGTCGATCCGATCGCAGCGACGGGGCTTGTCGACGAATCCGGCGCCATCCTGCTCGACGTTCGCGAAGACGACGAATGGGCAGCCGGACATGCCCCCGGCGCAGTTCATGTGCGACTTGGCCAACTCGATCCGCGCACCTTCGCTGCCGCGGCGCCGGTGGTCGCGGTGTGCCGGTCGGGCAACAGGTCTGGTTCAGCGGCAAAGAGACTCGCGGCCGCCGGGCTCACCGCCTACAACATGGTCGGCGGCATGAAGGCCTGGCAGGAGGCCGGGCTACCGGTCCGTCGCGACGACGGTACAGCCGGGACCGTTCTCTGATCACGAGCGATCCGGTGTCGTCGAGCCGATCGGATCACTCAGCGTCATGCCGGTTGTCCATCTCCCGCGTCGTCGAACTCGCAGAATGCCGCGTAGGCACGCGCACCGTAGATGGTCGCAGGCCCGCCATGCATCATGATGCTCACACCGATGACCTCGGCCGCCTCCTGCTTGGTGGCACCCGCGCGGACAGCTCCACGTGCGTGCGAGGCGATGCAGCCGTCGCAACCCTGCACGACACCGATCACCATCGCGATCAGTTCCTTGGTCTTGACCTCGATCGCGCCGGCGCCCAGCGCCGCTCGACTCAACGCGCCGAACCCGTCATAGACGTCGGGAATCATCTGACGCAATGCGCGATGCTGCGGCTTCAATTCGGCGATAACAGCGGAGTGGTGATCGTGATCTGCCATGCGCCCAACGTATGGCAGATCACGATCAGCCTCCATGATCGCCGAATTGGAAAAACCGCAACATCGCGACCATCGACGACGTCTATGACGGGTTCGGCGTTATCGAGCGGCGCTGGAGCACCATCGAGGTCAAGACCAGGGCGCGATCACGATGGTGATCGTTGCAGGCGTCGCCTCACGCGACCATCGCGAGGAACGCCAGCAAGCAGGTCGCCGATGTGGCTGGGCATGGCGAATACCGCTGCGGTACGTGCGAGTTCGAGATGTAGCCGGCATGACGCTGAGCGTATTCCGATCGGCTCGACGACCAGATCGCCACGGCCGCGCCATCGTCGCGACGAGCAGCAACCTCCTGCTCATGCCGCCGACCATGTTGTAGACGGTGAGCGGCCGCGAGTCTCGCGCGAACCCAGACCTGTGCCCGACCGGCACCTCGACGCCGCACGGCTGGCCTGCGCGGACACGCCCGAGGAAGTCCGCTGCCCGCCGTCGTCTTCGCGGGCGTCAGCAGGGTGCGCGCCGGATCGTCGACAAGCCGCTGCAACGCTCGCCCATCACGCGTTGCCTTTCCTTGGCGGCCTCGACCCTCGTCGACCAGGATCTGATCCTCGCACATGACGCCACGCCCTCTCCATGCGTTCTGGCGGTGCCGCACGAAGAAGGACGGCAACTTCGCGGACGTCGGCGAGGTGTGGCGACCACCGGGGCTTTGATGACGCGCCTGGCTCGTCAGGCCGCGGCCGGCTTCAGCGGGTCGTCGAGATTACGCCCTCGGGGTCTGGTGGGCGGCCCGCCGCGCTCGTCGGGCATGATCATTCCGTACATCTCGGCGATCTTCATCGATATGTGCTCGATGAGGAAAGGTGACCTCGGCCATGCCGCGAAGGCAATCTTTCCTTGATCGTTCGCGGCCGGGCGATGCTGTACGTCCACAGGCCCGACCGCTCGGCGGGCGACGGTCACCGTCGTGCGAACATCGTGAGCTCGCTGGTGAACCGCGTGGTGAAGTCGGCACGATGAAGAAGATCGCCGTTACCCGCGTGATCGGCGATGATGATGTGTCGTCCTGGCGATGAAAGCGGGCTGGTCGCCGATTCTGCATGCGGCGGTGGAGGAAGTTTCCATTCTCGCTTTGCTGGTGTCGCCAGCCCGATGGTCGCCTGGTCGACGATCCCGCAGTGGCAGCTTCCATTCTGGGCTTCACGACCCGGGGTATCTGCCAGGCCGGGAGGCCGGGACAGATATTGGAGTGCGCTTGATGTACCCGCCAGAGTATAAGATGGTGTGGGTGTACGTCTGGCCTGCCGAAGCCGCGATGTCAACCAAGGTGGCTTGCCGATTTCGAGACCGCTGACCGGAACTGATCGTGATCGTCGGCTCTGTGGTGTGGCCCGTTACGCCTTCGCTATTTCAGGCGCTCGTCGCAGTCGATATCGGCGTGGTGCACGCCAGATGCCGAAGAGGGCGCGGCAGCAGCGCCTTACCTTCTGGAATCAGGCGATCCCACGATCATGGCGTTCCGCGACGAATTCGTCTACGCCATGCCCGCCCCCGTGGTCTCATCGCAGGGTCGAAACCTGTTGCGGAGGACGTACACCCCAGCCGTATCTCAGATCGAAGAACCGCTACCCCGAGGATGCCCGAAGTGCGGCGCTGGGCCGAAGGTAATGACGTCGGCCTGGGTGCGTTCGGTGCTCTGCGGAGGATCCCCGCACCGCAACCCCATCCCCGTGCGGCGAGGTCCTGGTGGCGCCGGTGGAAACTCGGCGGTGACCTGAGCGCGTAAGGCAAGTGCGGCCGGACGAGAGCCGGCCTTTGCCGACGGTGTCTTCGGCCCCACGTCTCCCAGCGCCGCCGCGTTGCGTGGCCGCATGGCGGCATCGTCGAAATCGTTAATTCGACGGCGCCGGGGTGTTTCACGGGCATCCCCACCTCC
>JAXHOA010000024.1:0-48952 GCA_034520035.1 Mycobacterium sp.
GCCGAGGTGATGGAGCTGAACATTCCCGCCATCCACGGCGCTGGGGGCAGCCGCATCTACTTCGTGGACCGGTACCGGGAGTTCTCGATTTACGGTGTCGATTTCGTGCCCATTCCCACCGTTGACCAGCACCCGCCCGCCACCGAAGGCATCCACTTTTTCGGCGTGGTGCAGTACATCGGGCCCGAGCGCAGCTACGACTGGATCGAGTTTTACAGCGAGCTGTTCGGTACCGAACTCATCCCTGACGAAGAGCGTTTCGGCATCATGCCCAAGGGAACGCTGTTGCGCACCCCTGCCCTTCAGCCTGCCAACCGATTCATGGTGCAGCTGATCAGGCCCGAGTTCAATGTGCACGATGCCAACGAACGGCTGCACCGCATCGGTCTGGGCGTGCCAGATGTACTCGCCGCCGTGCGTGCGCTGCGTGCGTTGGGTGTCGAATTCGTCGAGACACAGGCCGCGCACACCGAACAGCGTGGCGCCATCACGCGCACCTACCTGGGCTCGGTGGTGTTTGAACTGGTGCAAAGCACCCCTGTGCAAGCGGGAGCCTGAACATGAACAGCCACCGCAGCATTGCCGAGGCCATCAGCAGCTTTGGCATGGACACCATCACGCTGGCCGGCCCGCTTGAAGCCAAGCTGGAAGCCATGAAAGATGCCGGGTTCAGCCAGGTCATGCTCTCGGGGTTAACGACCCTCGCGGGCCACCCCGGGGGCTGGCAAGCCGCCGTCAAAGCCGTGCACGCCAGCGGCCTGCGTGGCACCGGTTTTCAGGTGCTGCGCGACTTTGAGGGCCTGAGCGGCCACCTGCACCAGTACAAGGTGGACATTGCCAAATCCATGCTGGAAATGTGCGCCGCGCTGGGCTGCGACGTGCTGCTAGCCTGCTCGTCCACCTCGGTGCACGCCAGCCAGGACCTCGACCACATTGCCCGCGATCTGCGCAAGCTGGCCATGCTGGCCATTCCGTTCGGCATCAAGATTGCGCATGAAGGCCTGTCCTGGGGCCGCACAGTGAACGAATTCACCACGGCTTGGGACGTGGTGAACCGGGCAGATTGCCCCAACTTGGGGCTGGGCATTGACTCGTTCCACATCTTCGCCGCCAAAACCTCGCTGGAGGAAATTGACTACCTGCAGCCCGACCGCATCTTCCTGGTGCAGCTGGCCGACTTCATGTGGCAAGAGACCAAAACCTTGAAGAGCGCATGGCCACAGCCCGCACCTTCCGCGTGTTCCCGGGCGAAGGCGTGCACAGCGAGCAACTGCGGAACTGGTCGTCAAGCTCGACAAACTCGGCTACGCAGGCGACTACAGCTTTGAGGTTTTCAACGACGACTACGTGCAAATGCCCCTGCCTATGGCCGAGCGCGCCAAACGGTCGGCCCTTTGGCTGTTCGACGATGTGCTGCGCATGGCCCCCGTGCCGCTGCCCAACCAAATGCGACTGAAAGCCACCCCCCAACCGACCCGGTTGATGTGTGTTGCGCGGGCCGCCTTGGCCCCGAATTAGCCTTCCAAGCGGCCTCCCGCTTGTGCCGGAGCCCTTTTGCTTGCGCGCGCTCCGATGCGGATGCTGACCAGCAAGTTCATGGCAGCACATACGGGTTTGTACCATATGGTTAGTTTCTATTGGAAATTACATTTAGTTTCCAGCAGAAACCAAATTCGGTGTCCTGCTGACAACACATGGAGATCCTGCATGCGCAACAAACACCCCAACGCCTTCGTCGTGGCAGCCCTGGTATCGGGGGCGGCCACCTCGCTCACCGCCTGCGGCGGCAGCGACGACCCGGCACTGCCAGCCTTGACCGCAGCCACGCCCGGCACACTGGTGTCGTGCACCGACCTGGCTACCAAAGCTGTGCTGGCGGGCACCACCCTCACCTCGGCCACACTGGTTGCCAGCGGCGGCCTGACGGTGGCGGGTGTCACCACTGCCATGCCCGAGCACTGCCTGGTCAAGGGCGAAATGAACCGCCGCACCAGCGCAGTGGACGGCAGTCGCACGCCATTGGCTTTGAAATGCGCCTGCCCACGGCATGGAACGGCCGCTACTACTACCAGGCCAACGGCGGCATCGACGGTTCGGTGGTCACGGCCACAGGCCCTGTGGGTGGTGGCTCTCCCACCACCAACGCACTGCAAATGGGCTTTGCAGTGCTCAGCTCGGATGCAGGCCATAACATCAGTGCCCCTTGGTGGGGCCTCGATCCCCAGGCCCGGCTGGACTACGGCCATCATCAAGCCGTGGGCAGCCTGACGCCCATGGCCAAGAACCTGATCAAAACCGCCTACGGCAAAGCGCCTGACCGGTCTTACCTGGGCGGTTGCTCCAACGGTGGCCGCCACGCCCTGGTGGGCGCTGCACGCTATGCCGACCAGTACGACGGCATTTTGGCCGGTGCCCCCGGCATGCACCTGCCCAAAGCCGCCATGGCCCAGATGTACAAAGTGCAGCAGTACGCCAGCATTGCCACCAGCACCGTGGCAACGGGCGCGGATGCCGGACAACCCGATATCACCAGCGCTGTCACACCGGCCGAGTTCAAACTGCTGGGTGCCCGAATTGTGGCCAAGTGCGACGCACTTCCGACGGCTTGAGCGACGGCATCGTGTCTGACGTGAAAGCGTGCCAAACCGCCTTCAACATCAACACCGACGTGCCCACCTGCGCCGCAGGCACCCGCGACGGCAGCTGCCTGAGCACCGCACAAAAAACCGTGCTGGGTAACATTTTTGCCGGGGCCAAAGACAGCAAAGGCAACGCCATATATTCAAACTTCTATGCCGATCCCGGTGTGGCTGGCGCAGGCTATGCCGACTGGCAACTCGGCAACATGGCGTCCACCACACGGGATCCAGGTGCGCTGGCGTTCATCTTCACCTCGCCCCCCCCTCAGGCGGCTTTGCGGCTGTCACGGGCCCGCAGAAATTTCGCACTGGACTACAACACCCAGACACGAGCTACCCCAAGATCTTCGCCACCGATGCGGTCTACAACGAATCGTCATGGTCGTTCACGACTACCGCCCAACGAAACCAATCTGGCGGCATTGAAAGGTCCGGCGGCGGTGAGCTGATAGTCTACCACGGCACGGCCGACCCCATCTTCTCGGCGGCCGACACCACCGCGATGTTTGAAGCCTTGCAAACCGCCAACGGTGGGTCGTCGGCCAACTTTGCCCGCTACTTCATGGTGCCCGGCATGAACCACTGCTCCGGCGGCCCCGCCACCGACCAGTTCGACATGCTGACCAACCTGGTCAACTGGGTTGAAAAGGGCCAGTGCCCCTGAGCAACCATCGGCCAACGCCCGCGGTGCCGGTGCCAACGTGGTCAACGCCGAAGTACCTGCCGCCTGGGGTGCCGCCCGCAGTTTACCACTGTGCGCCTACCCTGGGGCAGCAAGCCAACGGATCTGGCGACATCAACAGTGCAGCCAGCTTCCAGTTGCCAGTGACACTGGTCACGGCACCCTGCCCCCAAAGCCCAGCCCACGCTGGGCTTTTTTCATGGCGGGCAATGCCACAATGCCGCCCATGACATCGACCCCTGCGGTCCCGCGTGACCGGCAAACCCTGATTGACAGCCGTTTCCTGAAAACCCTGGTGGGCTACAACACCCGCCGGGCCACGCTGCACATCCTGGGCGTGTTTGAGCAGCACATGGGGGCCCTGGACCTGAAACCGGTGGAGTTTTCCATCCTGGCCCTGATCGGCGCCAACCCCGGCGTGACCCACAGCGAGCTATGCGCCGAGCTGAACCTGCTGGCCCCCAACCTGACCAAACTGCTGGCCCGCCTGCGCAAGCGCCACCTGCCTCGAACGAAAAGTATTGGCCGAAGACAAGCGTGCAGCAGGGTTGAGCCTGAACGCCGACGGCCTCGGCGCTGTTGGCCACCGCACAGACCCCACCGTGGCGGAGCTCGAAAGAAGCCACCGCCAGCCTGACCGACAAGCAGCGCGACACCCTGATGTCGCTGCTGCAAAGAATTTATCTGTAGCCCCATCGAACTCAACCGGTGCCACGTGCCCAGGCATGCATCAAGCGGTCAAGTGATTTTATTTTCAAAAGAAACCTGGCTTTTACCGCTTTCCAGCAGTTCAACAGTAAGGCTTCTACTTTCAAACCTGAGTAGCGCTGCTTGACCATCCCCACCAAGTCAGCGGCTACCCAGCATAATGTTCCATCTGATCCAGCACGTTCGCGCCGCAGGTCGATGCCTGGGGCCAGGCCTCGAACGACGTTCGATGCCGTTGGCCGTCAGGCGGAAGCTGGCGCGTCTTCGGTCAGGTACAGCACCTCTTGCCCGCGCACCAAAGCCCTGCGGGCCGCTGTAGGTGATCTGGTCCACCGCCTTCACCAACTTTTTCACGCTGCCCTGCTGCAGCACGCGCAGCTGGCCGTCACCCGTTTGCAGCTTGACGCCCTTGGCAGCCAGCGTGCCGCAGAACACCACTTTTTTGGCGTTTTGCGCGATGTCGATGAAACCGCCGGGCCCCACAGTCAGCCCGCCCAGCTTGCTGACGTTGACGTTGCCTTGCTCGTCAAACTCGCCAAAGCCCAGGAAAGCGATGTCCAGTCCGCCACCGGCGTAAAAGTCGAACTGCGTGGCTGCGTCCAACATGGCCGATGCATTGCGGGCGTAGCCAAACAGCGACATCGTCCATCAAGGTACCGCCGTAGGTGCCGTGCTCGATGGTCTGGTAGATGCGGTGCTGCTCGCCCCGCGCGGCAATCAGCTTGGCCACCGCGTCGGGCACGCCCACGCCGTAATTGACCACCGGACGGGCCTTGGGGGTGTTGAACAGCTCCACCGCCGCGCGGCGGGCCACGGCCTGGCGCTCACTGAATGCCTCGTTGGCAGCGGCTTTCGCGGCAGCGTGCGGTCTTCGCTTTCACTTTGATAGCGTGCTTCGCCCGCCAGTCTCACCTGCTGAAGGCCGGGGTGGAACGGGATGTCGTAGCTGGTGGACTGGTTCGGGTCCACCACGATGGCGTCCACCCACGCGGCCGGGATGCGCACCTCGCGCGCCTTGAGCGCGCCATGGGGCAAGCGTTCTTTCACCTGAACAATCACCTTGCCACCGCTGTTGCGGGCGGCCAGCGCGAGTGACTGCGCGTCGAGGTTCGCAGCCTCATGCTCGAAGCTGATGTTGCCGTCTTCATCGGCCGAGCTGGCGCGCACCAGCAGGCAATGTGAATGGGAAACGGTTTGCAGCGCAGGCTACTGCGCCCGTCCATGGTCACCACCTCGGCCAAATCGACTTTGGCGGTGGCGTTCATCTTGCCGCCACCCTGTCGTGGGTCGCAATACGGTGCCCAGGCCCACGTGGGTGAACAGCTCCCGGGCGCTCCGCGCCAATTTCACGCATGAGCTGGCTGCTGACACCACCGGGCAGGATGTAGGCCTCGATCTTGTTGTCCAGCGCCAGCTGCTGCATGGCGGGCGACCAGACCCAGTGGCCCCCAATGACGCGCATTCGACCAGCCCTTCGTGCGCGAAGCAGTTCATGCCTTTGGTCTTTTTGTCGCCAATGCCCAAGGCGTGCATGACGGTGAGGTTGCGGGGGGTTTGGGTGGACAGAGAACTCGGCCCGCACGGCCTCGAACAGGTGGGTGGCTTCCATCAGTCCGCCGCCGCCGCCCATGAGGCCAATGGTGTCGTTGTCTTGAATGAGGTTGGCTGCTTGGGCAGCGGTCATGAATTTGGTCATTTTTGCCTCTTGTTTCGGTTGTTGTGTGGTGTGTGGGTCAGGTGGGTGCCGATTCGGGATCGGGATCGGGATCGGGTGCGGGGTCAGGTTTCTTGGGTTGGGGGTGGGTAAGAGCGCGCCGGTGTGGGGGCGGTATGGCAATTCCCGATGCTGGGGGTACCAGAAATCGTCAGCCGCCACACCCCCACACCGGTGGGTGCGTGTGTGCCACCGCCTGCGAATGCCAAAGGCCAACGATTGGGTGCTGGTCCAGTGCACTTGCCAACGAAAAGCCAGCAGCACGAGCGGCAGTCCGCTTTTCAGGCGAGCGCGAAGCCGCGATGCCGGGGTGGGGTGGGTGCCGATTTCTGGTACCCCAGCATGAGGTGCCCGCCCCCCACCCCGGCATCGCGGGCCCCCGTTCAACGCCCAAACCCAACCCCACAACACCCAGCCCCCCGAATCCGCTCCCCATCCACGTCCGAATCCAACGCCCCATCCCGGCAAACACATCAGCGGTTCACGTCAAACAGCACCGCACCCTTTTTCATCGCAGCCTTGGCAATCACCACTGGTGGATTTCCGACGTGCCGTCAAAAATCCGGTAAACTGCGCGCATCGCGGTAATAGCGCTCAATGGGCAGCTCTTTGCAAAAGCCCATGCCACCGAAGATTTGCACCGCCCGGTCCACCACGCGGCCCAGTGTTTCGGCGGCATGCACCTTCACCATGGCAATTTGTTCGCGCGCGTCCATGCCTTGGTCCAGCATCCAGGCGGCGTGGTAGACCATCCAGCGCGCGGCGTTGATCTCGATCACGCTGTCGGCCAATTTGCTGCTGCACCATTTGAAAGTCGCCAATGCAGCTTGCCAAACTGCTTGCGGTCGTTGGCGTAGGCGGTCATCAGCTCGCACACGTGTGTGGCCTTGCCTACGGCGCGGGCACCCACCTGGGCAAGACGGACCACGTTCAGCGCGCCCATGGCCAGCTTGAAGCCCTGGCCCTGTTCGCCCAGCAAGGCCGCGTCTTCCAACACCACGTTGTCAAAAAACAGCTCCAGGTGAGGGGTGCCACGCAGGCCCATCATTTGCTGGTCTTTGCCCACGGTGAAGCCGGGCAAGCCCTTGTCCACCATGAACATGGAGATTTCTCCGGCACCGCCGCCGGTGCCATCCGATTTTTGGCCGGTTTTGGCTGACACCAGAAAGAAGTCAGACCACTCGCCATCGCTGATGAAGTGTTTGCTGCCGTTCAACACCCATTGGCCCTGCGCGTTGCGCTTGGCGTGGGATTTGATGCCCGCGGCATCAGATCCCGCACCCGACTCGGTGATGGTGATGGCACAGGTGCGCGTGCCCGCCACAGCGGGTTTGAGCCAGCGCGTCGATTTGCTCACCTTTGCAGTGCAGCAGTGGCTCGTACACGTTGCCAAAGGCGCGGCGGATCAGGGTAATCGGTGGTGTGGCCAAACTGTTCTTCGCAAACGATGCGGTCCAGCGTTGGACAAGCCACCACCGCCCAGGCTCGGTGGGCATGTTTAACGCATACAAGCCCAGCTCTTTGGCCTTGTTGTGAATGGCCAGTGCCTTGTCGTGGGGCAGGGAAGCCGTAGTTTTCAAGTTCGTCTTCCAGGGGGTTGAGTTCTTCGGCGATGAAGCGACGAATGGTGTCGATCATCATTTTTTGTTCTTCGTTGAGTGAAAAGTCCATGGTGTGCTTTCAAAAGGTCGTGACGGGGCCTGCCACCCAACCAGTGGGCGGCAACGTGCTGAATGGCAAAAAAATGGGAAACGGGCAGGCGTGGGGCGGGCTCAGGCACTGCTGAACCAGCGTGCCCCGAAGAAGAACGGGAGCCGGGAGAGGTGTTGCCGTGGAATCAACATGGTGAATCTGCGCCGTGGGTGCAACGGGGTTCAGGCTTTGCCGTCGCAAAACGGGCGGCTGGCGGCCAGGCAAGTGGCGGCCCACTGGTTTGGCGGTTCCACCGCTTCGCGCGGGAAGTTCACCACCTCGACGCTGATGGGCAAGTCAGCCGACAACGCGGCCATCAGGCCTTTCAGATCAATGGTGCCGTCTCCGGGCAGCAGCCGTTCGCAGCGGGCGGTGTGGATCATGTGCTCGGCGCTGAAGTGCGTGCCCGCCTCGGCATCGCAAATTTGGGCGTAGTGCAACAGTTGGCGAGGGATGGCGTGGATGTCGTCCAGCGTGGTGGTCGAGCGGCCCACGTGCAGTGCGTCCACCAGAATGCCCGCGTTGGCCGGAGACCCTGCGTTTTGCACGATGCGCAGCGCCTGTTTGGCATCTTTCACGGCCGTCCAGGGCATGAACTCCAGGTCGGCGGTCAGGCCGTACGGCTGCATGACCTCACACAAGCGGGCGTAGTTCGCGGTCAGCCGCGCTTCATCAGGGTCGTCACCGGCCACCAGAATGGCTTTGGCCTTCAGGGCAGCGCAGGTGTCGTACAACGCATCCCAGGTGTGGGGGTCGAACTGTTCGCCGATGCGGATGATTTCCACGTCGAACACGCCCACCCCGGTGTCGGCCATGGCCGCTTGGGTTTCCTTCAGCACAGCGGGTTGGCCCAGCATGAACTGCTGCGGCGCACCGGGTGCGTTGGGCCACAGCCGCAAGCCCACAAACTGGTAGCCGTTGGCACCGGCCACGCGAACGGCTTCGGGCGGCGTGCAGCGGTGCGACGACAGGTAAGCCAGTGAATAGATTCGACTCATGTCGCGCTCACTTCAAGGGCGACACGGCCGTGGGCAGCGCAATGGTGGAAACCATGGCCGTGGTCAGGTGGGCTGGGCCGCCTTTGGGGGGCCAAATGCCTTGGGCCACCGCGTCGGCGCGGGCCTTGCTGCGCGCATCCAGCGTGGGGTAAGCCCAAATGTTGGTGAAGCGCAGCGGGCCGTCCAGCGCGACCATGGCCACCACGCAGGGCGACAGGGCTTCGCGTGGGGGCACGTGACTGCTCCCACAGGTCGATGGTGGGTTGCACGCCACCGGTCTTGATGCCATAGGTGCGGATCTCGTACACCGGGCCGCTGATGCCGCTCTCGGCACTGGGGCGCACGGGCTTCATCCATGGGAAACCCTGGTAGCTGTGCTGCTCCAGTGTTTGAAAGATGTCGCCACAGCCAAACGGTGAGGCGCTTTTCTGGGTGCGGTCACGCTCGGCTTGCAGGTCGGCCAACGTGGCAAAGCCACGCAGCACGATCATTTGGTTCAACACACCGATGTCGGTGAACCAGCAGCCCAGCAGTTCGCCCTGTGCCTCAGGGGCCGATGCGTAGGCCGCCACGTTATGGGCGGCTTGGCAAGCAGTGCCAAACGGCAGGGTCATGGTGGCGAGTTCGTAGTACATGCGCGTCCTTTTTTCGATCTGTTTCGGGTGTGTTCAGGGGGTATTCGGAGGGGTGTCCGGTGCGTATTCAGTTCAATAAATTCATAGCAAACTGTTGAATTGGATCAATCGGAAAAAGCATTTTTTTCTTTGATTTCAGCGGCATGATGTGCGGCCACAAACCCAAAGGTCATGGCGGGGCCGAGGGTGATGCCGCCGCTGGGGTAGTGGCCACCCATCAGGCTGTTCATGTCATTGCCACCGGCGTACAGCCCGGTAATCGGTTGGCCCTGGGCGTTGAGCACTTGGGCGTGGGCGTTGACCTTCAGGCCCGCAAACGTGCCCAGGCTGCCAGGCACCACCTTCACGGCGTAAAACGGGCCTTGGCTGATGGGTGCCATGCAGGGGTTGGGCAGGCCTGCGGCCTGGGTGGCAGCGGCATCGCCCTGGATGCGGTTGTAGGGGGTTTCGCCCTTGGCAAAGTCGGCATCCACCCCGGCTTGGGCCATGGCGTTGTGGCGCTGCACGGTGGCTTCCAGCGCCTGTGGCGCAATGCCACACGCCTGCGCCAGCGCCTGCAACGTGCTGCCGCGTTTCAGGTAACCGTTGGCCAGCATGCCCCCCAGTGGCATGGGCGCTGGCTTGACCGCACCCAACCCGTAGTGGCGGATGAACGCGTGGTCGCACACCAGCCAGGCCTCTGCAGACGCACCAGGCGGGGTGGCAGCCAGCAGGCCCTGCATGAAATCGTGGTAGCTGTCGGCCTCGTTGGTGAAGCGCTGGCCATCTGCGGTCACGGCAATCAGGCCGGGTTTGGCCCGTTCGATCAGGTGCGGAAAATGGGTGAACCCGCCGCCGGGCTGTGGCACCAGCGAGACCGGGGCCAGCGCCGCCGCCTGAACCAGTCCAGTGTCCACCACGCCACCGGCCATCTCGCCCAGGCGCAGGCCCATGCCGGTGTTGCCTCGGCTGGCGGCTGAATGGTGTTCGCGTCCGGAAGGGGCGTGGGGCAACAGCGCCGCCTTGCGGTCCGTGTCATGCGGGAAGCCACCACATGCCAGCACCACACCGCAGCGGGCGTGCACGGCCAACTTGCCATCAGGCGTGTTCAGGGTGGCGCCAGTCACGCGGTTGCCCTGCATCAGCAAAGCGGTGGCGGGGCTGCCGGTGCGAATGTCCACGCCTTTGGCCAATGCAGACGCGGCCAGCGCCGCCACCAGCGCGTTGCCATTCACCAGGCGCATGCCACGGCCATGCACCAACAGGTCGCGCCAGTGGCGCAGCACCAGCTTGGTGACATACCAAAACGAGGCGGGTTTGCGCATGGCGTTCAAAAAATGCCGCAGCTCGGCACCTGATGCGATGCCCATGCCCCACAGCGTGGTTTCAGGGATGGGAAGTATGACTTATAATAATTTCCTCTTACAAGTTTTTCAAATGCTTTTTATTTCTAATAAAAATATTTTTAAATATTTAAAAATTCGTATTAATTCGACTTTAGAGAAAAACGATTTGGAATATCGTTTTTTGGTGAATGTGCAGAATGTGGAAAGTTTTCAGCGAGTCGAAATACAACCCATTTTAACACTAATTGAAAGCTATTTTATTGAAAATGAGCATTTTATAATTTCAGACTTGATTGATGAAATAGGTGAAGCGGTGGAAGCGGGAAACTTCAGATTTAGTGGATTTTGTGCAGGAATTGGTTGAAATTGGTTTTTTGCAGATTGATTTTGGTTTTCATGGAAATAGCAAAAATTGGTTAAAAAAAATACAAGATTTTGTGGAGCGAACGCCTGTTTTTGATAATTTTGAGGTTAATTTTTTTAATAATTTAAAACAAAAATTAATTGATTTTCAAAATGCGGATATGTGGCAACGGATTTCGATTTTGGAAAATACACATTTTGCAATTCAAAATTTTTTATTAAAATATAATTTCAATAAAAATTTGACGGATTTTTTATCGCCCGAGCAGTTGATTTATGAAGACGTTGCAATGGAGGAAAGTCCGATTTTTGAAGCAAAAGCAATTGAGAATTTGGTAATTTCGCTACATGAATTATTAGAAAAAATAAATTTTATAGAAGGAAAAGAAAGATTACAAATTGCTCATTTTTTTAATAATTTTTATGACGAAAATGCAATAGTGTCTCTTTTAGATTTTTATGAAAATTATTATAAAATTGGTAAAAAAATAAAAGAAACGGATATTCCTACGATTCAAGCGGAAGCAAAATTGTTGGAAAATTGGGCGAAAGCGGTAAGAGAAATGGTGTCGGAAAAATACGAAATTGATACACATTTGGTATTAGAAATTTCGGATTTTGAAAAAATTAACGAACGGTTAAATATTCAACCAAAACCTTTGAAAGACTTATCCTTAGCTTGTTTGGCTCAAATGTATTCCGAAGAAAACGAATTGAAAGCGGTGCTGAATGGCGTAACTTTAGGCTATGGAAAAATGACGGGACGATTCCTAAAATTAATGCCAAAAACGTTTACGGACGATTTACGAAAATTCAATGCAGAATTAAAAAAGGAAACTTTGAGGGCGGATAATGTTGATGCCTCTTTTTTTAATGCGAATATTCACCCGCCGCTTTTGGAGTACGAAATTTCGATGCCCGAAAGTCAAAATAAATTATCCAAAAATCGTCAATTGAAAGTAAATGATTTGGCAATTCGTAAAATAAATCATGAAATCGTACTTTGGCATTTAAAACTAAAAAAGGTCGTTCAAGTTTTTGATTTGGGCATTCAAACGCCTAAAGGTCGGTCGCCTTTGTATCAATTATTGATGAATTTTAGTCCGAATGTTCCGGATTTGCAATATTTAAAAGAGGCGATTGAAACGAGTATTTCTCAAAATGGAGAAAAAAAAATAAAGTTTTTCCACGAGTTATTTTTAAAAATTGGGTAATTTTCCGAAAAAATTGGATTTTTCACGATTGGGAAAATTTGGGACGTATAAAAGATGAAACGGAATTAGTGACTTTCCAAAAATTAAAAAAAATAATAGAACAAAAAAAAATTAAATCTAAATTTTATGTTAGAACAATTTTAAAATTCTCTCAAAATAAAGAACAAAATCGAAAAGAAAGTAAGCCTTTTTATGTAGACCCATATGTGACGATAGTTCCAGGCTGAACCACGTCGGAAAGCGGCCGCGTATCGAGTGTTTTGCCGCCGAACATGTCGAGAAAGACTGCTTGCAGAAGTTCCTCGTAACGATCGATTACTTCGGTGAATCGGATGCGCAGAGCATCTGCCTGATCGAGGATCGAGGCGATTCGACGCTGATCGTCGAGCGACGGAAGATTGATCCGGTGCTCTAGCAACTTGTTGATCGGGAAGTTGTCGGCCGTCGTTGCACGGACCCATGTAAGAACGCGTGGCTGCAGCGATTTCACGAGGCGGGCCAGATATGAACCGTCGATCTCTGGCGAGGGAATGAGGGCCTTCATATCTTGATTTAGTGTTACCGGCCTCGCGGTCAATGCAACTGGAAGCGTGTGCTTGAGTACTCCAGAACGGACGACGACTAGCACGGAGTTTGTCGGAACGAGCTTCGCGGGGGACATCTGTACGCCACGTTCCGTGAGCATCACCTGTGAACCATCAATGATCCTAGACTTCATGTCCTTCGGGGTGACCCACGGTACTGAACCGCCGAAGTACTCGGGGTTCGATTTGCGCGGTGTTCCGCCGCCTGCAACTGATACAACGTCACCCAAAGCGACCGTCTTCACGACAGCATGGCCTTCAACTCCGCCAGTCCAGTCGCGATTTCGCCTTCCAAGGCTTCGATCTCAGCGATGATCTCCAGCGGCGGCCGATGCTCGACCTCGTCGTGCACGATCTCCTTGTACCGGTTCAGCGACAGGTCATAGCCCTGCGCGATGATATCGGCCACCGGTACACAGAAGGACTGCTCGGTCCGCGCGCGGTCCAACTCGGAGGCACCGCGCAACGCCCACCGCGACAAAGCATCAGGAAGATCGTTGGCCTCGACCGGATTCCGCTTGTCATCCAAGGAGAACCCGTCCGCCGTCACGTCGTAGAACCACACGTGGTCGGTGCCGCCGGAGTTGGTCTTGGTGAACAGCAGGATCGCCGTCGACACACCGGCGTACGGCTTGAAAACCCCCGAAGGCAGCTTGACGATGCCGTCGAGCTTTTGGTCCTCGACCAGGATACGCCGAAGCTCCTTGTGCGCCTTCGATGATCCGAATAGCACCCCGTCGGGCACGATCACCGCGGCCCGGCCGCCAGGCTTGAGCAGCTTCAAAAACAACGCGAGGAAAAGTAACTCGGTCTTCTTGGTCTTGACCACCCGTTGCAGATCCTTGGATGTCGCCTCGTAGTCCAGCGATCCGGCGAACGGGGGATTGGCCAGGATCAGCGTGTACTTCTCGGTGTCCTCGCTGGCCCCCTCGGACAAGGAATCCTGGTAGCGGATATCGGGGGATTCGATGCCGTGCATCATCATGTTCATCGAACCGATGCGAAGCATGGTCGAGTCGAAATCGAAACCGTGAAACATGCTGTTGTGGAAATGCTTTCGCTGTACCGCATCGGTGAGCACCGATTCATGGGTATCGCGCACGTACTCCGAGGCCGCGACCAAGAAGCCGGCGGTACCTGACGCCGGATCGCAGATCTCGTCGGTGGGCTGTGGCGCGCTCATCTGCACCATCAGGTTGATGATGTGGCGCGGCGTGCGGAACTGGCCGTTGACGCCCGCGCTTGCGATCTTGGACAGCAGGTACTCGTACAGATCGCCGTTGGTGTCGCGATCGTTCATCGGGATCTCGTCGAGCATGTCGACGACCTTCGACAGCAGCGCCGGGGTCGGAATGGTGAACCGAGCATCGCGCATGTGTTCGGAATAGGTCGAGCCGTCTCCGCCGAGATCACGCAGGAACGGGAACACTTTGTCGGCGACGGTAGAGAACATCACCGCCGGCTCGGCGTTTTTGAACTGAGACCAGCGGAGTGTCTGCTGCTCGGGTCCGAACCGCAGCCCCTCGGCCTTCCCCGTGACACGGGCCTTCTTCTCGGCCAGGATCTGCAGGTCATCTAGCCGGCGGACGAACAGCAGGTACGTGATCTGCTCGATCACCTCCAGCGGATTAGAGATACCGCCGGACCAGAACGCGTCCCAGACGCGGTCGACCTTGCTCTTCAACTCACCGGTGATCACTGCATCGCCTCAATCGCTATCGGTCCGAACTGAACAGGACTGTATATAGGACGATGCCGACAAAACGCGGTGTTTCGGTGCGTGTCGGGTGACCACTGTCGTTCCGTGCGATCCGCACCGCGGGCGATCCGAAACAAAAGGCCCCTCTGCTGCGCACCGTGCAAGATCAGTGATTGGCGAAACCGGGCGAACCGCTCGTGCCCCGAGCTGCCGACCCTGGACTCGATCCACATCAATTCCCACGCACCGGTAACCTGACACCCGGTGTGCCGGGAAGTCTGGTCGGCGTTCGCGCCGTGCTGACCAAGGGAGAATCGATGACCGAACACCGCAACAGACTGTTGAGCCGCGGCTCGTGGCCGGAAACGCGCAGGGTCACCGAGATCCTGCGCAAGGAAACCGTCGGCGGCATCATTCTGCTGATCGCCGCCGCCGCCGCGATCGTCTGGGCCAACTCGCCCTGGGCGGAAAGCTATTTCGCGCTACGAGACATGAAAGTCGGCGGCGAGCCCTTCGGGCTGCACCTGAACCTGAGCCTCGGCGCCTGGGCGGCCGACGCATTGCTCGCCATTTTCTTCTTCGTCGTCGGCCTGGAACTCAAACGCGAATTCGTGGCCGGTGATCTACGGGACCCCGGGCGGGCCGCAATGCCCATCGCCGCCGCGGTCGGCGGCATGGTGGTGCCCGCGCTGATCTTCGTCGCGGTCGCTTCGCAGGGGGGAGAAGGCGCGCTCAAGGGGTGGGCCATCCCGACGGCGACCGATATCGCGTTCGCGGTGGCCGTGCTGGCCGTCATCTCCACCCACCTGCCGTCGGCGCTGCGGATGTTCCTGCTGACGTTGGCCGTGGTCGACGATCTGCTGGCCATCACCGTGATCGCCGTCTTCTATACCGACAGCCTCAACGTCGCTGCCCTGGGGCTTTCGCTGGTTCCGCTGGCCATCTTCGCGGTCTGTGTCCAGCGCGGCGTTCAGGCCTGGTGGATCCTGATCCCGCTGTCCATCGCGACGTGGGTGCTGATGCATGAGTCCGGCGTGCACGCCACCGTCGCCGGTGTGCTGCTCGGCTTCATGGTGCCGGTGCACCGGGCCGCGACACGCCGCGGCGTCGAGACCGATTCCGGCATGGCCGAGTATTTCGAGCACCGCTCGCGACCCATCTCGGCGGGAATCGCCATCCCGGTGTTCGCGTTCTTTGCGGCCGGGGTCAGCTTGGGCGGTTTCAGCGGCCTCGCCAGAGCCCTCACCGACCCCATCACGCTGGGCATCGTGCTCGGCCTGGTGCTCGGCAAACCGATCGGCATCTTCCTGACCACCTGGACGTTGTCCAAGGTCACCAGAGCCGAGCTGGATTCCTCACTGCGCTGGGTGGACGTGCTGGGGGTGTCGATGCTCGCCGGTATCGGATTCACGGTGTCCTTGCTGATCGGTGACCTCGCCTACGGGCTCGGTTCGGAACGTGACGAATTTGTGAAAGTCGGCGTACTGGTCGGCTCTCTGCTTGCGGCATTGCTCGCCTCGGTGCTCCTGGCCACCCGAAACGCCGCATATCGGCGTATCGAGCACGAGGAGACAGCGGACGCCGATCAAGACGGAGTGCCCGACATCTACCAGCCTCGACAGGACTGATGGGTGTTGCGTGGCTAAACTGGCGGGATGCTTAAACAGATCCGCGGTCCCGCCGATCTGCAGCGCCTGTCCCAGTCGCAGCTCGCTGAGCTGGCCGGTGAAATCCGTGAATTCCTGATTCACAAGGTCGCTGCAACCGGTGGGCATCTGGGCCCGAACCTCGGCGTCGTCGAGTTGACGCTGGCGCTGCACCGGGTCTTCGATTCGCCGCACGATCCGATCATCTTCGACACCGGACACCAGTCCTATGTGCACAAGATCCTGACCGGACGCGCCGCCGACTTCGACCAGCTGCGGATGAAGGACGGATTGTCGGGCTACCCGGCACGCGCCGAGAGCGAGCACGACTGGGTCGAGTCCAGCCACGCCAGCACGGCTCTGTCCTACGCCGACGGACTGGCCAAGGCCTTCGAACTGTCCGGGCACCGCAATCGGCATGTCGTCGCCGTCGTCGGTGACGGCGCGCTGACCGGCGGTATGTGCTGGGAAGCGCTCAACAACATCGCCGCAGCAAAGCGGCCGGTGGTCATCGTCGTCAACGACAACGGTCGCAGCTATGCGCCCACCATCGGCGGGCTGGCCGATCACCTGGCGGCCCTGCAGCTGCAACCTGGCTACGAGAAGCTCCTGGAGAAGGGCCGCGACGTGGTTCGCGGTGTGCCCGTCATCGGGGAGGTCTGCTATCAGTGCATGCACAGCGTGAAGGCGGGCTTGAAGGACGCCTTGCAGCCGCAGGCCATGTTCACCGATCTGGGCCTGAAGTACGTCGGTCCGATCGACGGCCACGATGAGCACGCCGTCGAAGCGGCCTTGCGGCATGCCCGCGGCTTCAACGCACCGGTCATCGTGCACGTCGTCACGCGCAAGGGGATGGGCTACGCGCCCGCCGAGGCCGATGAAGCCGAGCAGATGCACGCCTGCGGCATCATCGATCCGGTCACCGGCCAGGCGACCGCCGTGTCCGCCCCGGGCTGGACCGGCACCTTTTCCGACGAGCTGATCAAGATCGCCGAGCGTCGCCGCGACATCGTCGCGATCACCGCGGCCATGGCCGGCCCCACCGGGCCTGGCCGCCTTCGGTCAGCTGTATCCGGATCGGCTCTTCGACGTCGGTATCGCCGAGCAGCACGCGATGACCTCGGCCGCCGGACTGGCCATGGGTGGCATGCACCCGGTGGTCGCCATCTACTCGACGTTCCTCAACCGCGCCTTCGACCAGATGATGATGGACGTCGCACTGCACAAGCTGCCGGTGACCATCGTGCTGGACCGTGCCGGTGTCACCGGCCCCGACGGTCCCAGCCACCACGGTGTCTGGGACCTCTCGATCCTGGGCATCGTGCCCGGCATGCGGGTCGCCGCACCCCGTGACTCCGCCCGTCTGCGTGAGGAACTCGGCGAGGCACTCGAGGTCAAGGACGGCCCGACGGCCATCCGGTTTCCCAAGGGCGCTGTCGGCGAAGACATCCCGGCGCTGGAGCGGCGCGACGGGGTCGACATCCTGGCCAAGCCGGGCCCCGGGTCCTCCGACGACGTGCTGTTGATCGCGGTCGGATCGTTCGCCCAGATGGGCCTGGCGGTCGCGAAACGCCTGCAGCAGCACGGCATCGGCGTGACCGTGGTCGACCCGCGCTGGGTGCTGCCGGTGCCCGAGTCGCTGCACGCGCTCGCCTCCGCGCACAAGCTCGTTGTGACCCTGGAGGACAACGGCGTGCACGGCGGTATCGGGTCCTCGGTGTCCGCCGCACTGCGGGCCGCCGAGATCGATGTGCCATGCCGCGATGTCGGTGTGCCGCAGGAGTTCCAGACGCACGCCTCGCGCGGCGAGGTGCTCACCGACGTCGGTCTGACCGATCAGCACATCGCGCGTCAGATCACCGGTTGGGTTGCGGCGCTGGGCTCCACGGTGGCCGAACACGTCGGCCAACGGTTCGACTAGGGCGTAGCGCCTTCGGGCTCATCGGGTTTCGGCGTCAGCGCCACGGTCAGCACCGGCACAGTCAGTTCGCGCTGCCACGGGCGTGCCCTGGCCTGCACCAGGAACTCCTCGACGGCGGCGCGCACATCGGGCACCGGCTGCCAATCCCAGCACAGCCGCCGGACGGTGTCGGGTGTCAGCAGATTTTCGGTGGGAACCGAAACCTTCTGCGAGAGTTGGGACAAACCGCTGCGCGCGGCCTCCAGCCGTTCGGCGGCCTCCGGCTTGCGCCGGGCCCAGCGGGCCGGTGGGGGCGGTCCGGTGAGTGGTTCGGAACCCGTCGGCGGGTTCGGGTCCTGACGGGCCCTGGCCAAGGCGTCAAGCCAGACCTGTGCGCTGCGCCGTTGCCGACTGCCACCGAAAACTGGTAGCGCGACGATCTTTTCGACTGTGTCGGGATCCACGGTGGCGGCGTTGACGATCGCCGCGTCGGGCAGGATCCGGCCGGGTGCGATATCGCGGCGCTGCGCGATCTGATCACGCGCGGTCCACAACTCGCGCACCGCAGCCAGCGCCCGGGGATCGCGCACCTTGTGGATGCCCGAGGTGCGGCGCCATCGGTCACGCCGGGTGACGGTGGGTTCAGCGGTCCGCAGGAACTCGAATTCTTGTGCGGCCCAATCCGATTTACTCTGTTCGTCGAGCGCGGCGGCGACCGCGGCGCGCAACTCCAGTAGCACCTCCACGTCGAGCGCCGCGTAGTTGAGCCAGTCGGCGGGCAACGGGCGCTTGGACCAGTCGGCGGCACCATGACCCTTGACCAGGCCCAACCCCAGCAGGCGACGCACCATCTCGGCGAGGTTGACCCGCTCGAATCCCGCCAGCCGGGCCCCCAATTCGGTGTCATAGAGGCTCGGCGGGGTCATCCCGAGTTCGGCCAGACACGGCAGGTCCTGGTCGGCGGCATGCAGCACCCACTCGTCGGTGGCCAGTACCTTCGCCAGCGGCGCCATCACCTGCTGCGGATCGCCGCCGTGGTTCACCGGATCGATCAGCACCGTGCCCGCGCCCGCCCGGCGGATCTGCACCAGGTAGGCCCGGTTGGAGTAGCGGAATCCCGAGGCGCGCTCGGCGTCTATCGCGAACGGGCCGGTGCCGCCGGCCAGCAGTTCGGCTGCCCGCACGATATCGCTGGGATAGCTGGCGAGCGGCGGCACCCCGTCGGCAGGGGCCAGCAGGGGAGTCGCTTCCGGTTCGGGTGTGTCCCCGGATTCTTCTTCGGGCTCGGTCATCAGGCGCGGGTGCGGGATCCCAAGCTGGTCACTCCGGCAGGCGGCAGACCGGCCGCGTGCTCGAGGACCTCGCAGAAGGCCTGCACGTGCGGGCCCAACTCGAGGTTGGTGGCCGTCCAGGAGGCGCGGAGCTCGAGTTGATGGGCACGTGGCGGGCCGGAGATGTCGCCGTAACGCACCGACGTGGTGGCGGTGACCGTGCCGCCCAAGGCGGTGACGGCCTCGCCATGCTCGGCAAGGGCGTCCACCAGCCAGCTCCAGGCAACTTCCGGCAGCAGCGGGTCGACGGCCTCGGTGGAGTCCAGGTCGGCCTGGATGTAGGCGACCAGGCGCATGGTGCCGTCCCAGGCCTCGGCGCCTTCGGGGTCGTGCAGCAGGATCAGCCGCCCGAAGGCATCGCCCTCGGAGCGTTCCGGCACGACCGGGGCGTCGGGATGGCGCACTTCGGCGCCCAGCGCGTAGCTGTAGGGGGCCAGGCGTTGCGGCGGTCGGATCGGCCCCAGCTCGATTTCCGGCCGAACGGTGGCCGCATTCATGGCCGCAACCGCGGTGCGGAACTGAGCCGGTTCAGCGGACGTCACAGTGTGGGACGCTAGACCCATCTCGTCTCACCCGTGCGCAGGCGCGCCGATCTCTGACCACATGGCACCATAGGGCTCGATGAACACCCGCCGTGACCTGCCAGAGTCGCCCTATCTTGCCGCTGCCGCCGGCCGCACCCCGAGCCACACCCCGGTGTGGTTCATGCGCCAGGCCGGCCGCTCGCTGCCCGAGTACCGCGCCCTTCGCGCCAACCACAAGATGCTCGATGCCTGCTTCGACCCCGAGTTGGTCTGCGAGATCACCCTGCAGCCGGTGCGCAGGCACGGTGTCGATGCGGCGATCCTGTTCTCCGACATCGTGGTGCCGCTGAAGGCCGCCGGTGTCGCGCTGGACATCGTGCCCGACGTCGGGCCGGTCATCGAGCAGCCGATCCGGTCCCGTGCCGATGTCGGCACCCTCAAGCCGCTGGAGCGCTCCCAGGTGGCGCCGGTGAGCGACGCGGTATCACTGCTGGTCGCCGCGCTGGGTGAGGTGCCGCTGATCGGATTCGCCGGGGCCCCGTTCACACTGGCGTCCTACCTCGTGGAGGGCGGCCCCAGCCGCAACCACGAGAAGACCAAGGCGATGATGTTCGGTGAGCCGGATACCTGGCATGCGCTGATGACCTCGCTGACCGACCTGACCATCGAGTTCCTGTCGGCTCAACTGGATGCCGGCGTCGACGCCATCCAGTTGTTCGATTCGTGGGCCGGCACGCTCTCGCTGGCCGACTACCGCAGTCACGTGTTGCCGCACAGCTCAAGGATTTTCGCGGCGCTGGCGGCCCGCGGCGTGCCGATGACGCATTTCGGGGTCGGCACCGCAGAGCTGCTCGGAGCGATGGGTGAGGCCGGGGCCACCGTGGTGGGTGTGGACTGGCGGACCTCGCTGGAAGCCGCGGCCGGCAGGGTCCGGCCCGGTACGGCGCTGCAGGGCAACCTGGATCCGGTGGTGTTGCTGGCCGGCTGGCCGGTGGTCGAGCGTGCCGCCCGGGCAGTCGTCGAGGACGGCCGCGCGGCCATTGCCGCCGGCGCGTCCGGTCATGTCTTCAACCTCGGTCACGGTGTGCTGCCGCCCACCGACCCCGGGGTGGTGACCGAGCTCGTCGCCCTGGTGCATTCATTGTGACATCCACGTACTGCGTTGTCGGAGGCGGTATTTCGGGCCTCACCGCGGCCTACCGGTTGCGGGTCGCGGCCGGTCCGGACGCGTCGATCACGTTGTTCGACCCGGCCGACCGCCTCGGTGGGGTGCTGCGCACCGAGCAGGTCGGCGGGATGTCGATGGATGTCGGGGCCGAGGCGTTCATCACCCGCCGCCCCGAGGTGATCGCCCTGCTGGCCGAGCTGGGACTGTCCGGCCGACAGGTCGCCAGTGCCGGCGCCCGGCCGTTGATCTACAGCCAGGGACACCTGCATCCGCTGCCGGCCGGCACCCTGCAGGGCATCCCGGCGCAGGCCGAGTCGGTGGCCGGCCTGGTCGACGCCGCCACCGTGGCTCAGATCGCCGACGAACCCCGCCGCGCCTTCAGTTGGCGCGCCGGCGCGGACCCGTCGGTCGGTGAACTGGTCGGTGACCGGTTCGGCGCGCAGGTGGTCACCCGGTCGGTCGAGCCGCTGCTGACCGGTGTGTACGCCGGGTCGGCCGCCACCATCGGGGTGCGTTCGGCGCTGCCGACGCTGGCCGCCGCGCTGGACCGCGGTGCCCGCAGCCTCACTGAGGCGGTCCGCAACGCGCTGCCGCCCCCGCAACCCGGCCCGGTGTTCGGGGCCCTGGACGGCGGTTACCGGGTCCTGATCGACGAACTGGCCCGGCGGGCCGACCTGCGCTGGGCGCACGTCGGGATCGCCCGGATGGAGCGCTCCGCGCACGGCTGGGAGCTGATCGACGATGAGGGCGGGCATTGGTCCGCCGATGCGGTGGTCCTCGCGGTGCCCGCGCCGCGCCTGGTCCGCCTCGTCGAGCACATCGCCCCGCGCAGCGCGGCGGCCGCCCGCCGCATCGGGGTGGCCTCGACCGCGCTGGTCGCGCTCGCGCTGCCGGGCGGAACCCCGTTGCCCGACCAGTCCGGGGTGCTCGTCGCCACCGGAGAACAGTTGCACACCAAGGCGATCACCCTCACGTCGCGCAAATGGGGCCGCCGCGGCAACGTGGAACTGGTCCGGCTGTCCTACGGACGGTTCGGGGACACGTTGGCGCGCAGCGTCGGCGATGACGAGCTGCTGAACTGGTCGCTGGAGGATCTGCAGAACGTGTTCTCCATCGCCGCCGACCCGGTGGACTACCGGGTGCAGCGCTGGATCGACGCGATGCCCCAGTACGGGCCCGGCCATGCGGATCTGGTGGCCGAGGTGCGGGCCGGTCTACCGCCGAACCTTGCCGTCGCCGGTGGCTATCTGGACGGTATCGGGGTGCCCGCGTGTGTGGGCTCTGCCACCAGGGCGGCCGCGAAACTGGTGGCCTCCGGCGTGGCACGATAGGCCCATGGCCAAGCTCGATTACGACAAGCTCAACTCGATGACCCGGTACATGATGATCTCGGTCTTCGCCGTCCAGCCGGAGGCGCTCGACCAGGATCGCTCGTCGGTGATCGATGAGACCGCGACGTTCCTCAAGCAGCAGGAGGACAACGGCGTTGTCGTCCGCGGCCTGTACGACGTCACCGGTTTCCGGGCCGACGCCGACTTCATGATCTGGACGCACGCCGAGCGGGTCGAAGACCTGCAGGCCACCTACTCGGCGTTTCGCCGGACCACCCTCGGCCTGGCCAGCGACCCGGTATGGAGTGTGGTGGCGTTGCACCGCCCCGCCGAGTTCAACAAGAGCCACGTCCCGGCCTTCGTTGCCGGTGAGGATCCGGGTGACTACCTCTGCGTCTACCCGTTCGTGCGGTCACTGGACTGGTACCTGTTGCCCGACGACGAGCGCCGCAAGATGCTCGTCGATCACGGTATGGCGGGCCGCGAGTACCCGGATGTGCGGGCCAACACCGTGCCGGCCTTTGCGCTCGGCGACTACGAGTGGATCCTGGCCTTCGAGGGCCCCGATCTGGGCCGCATCGTCGAACTGATGTGGAAGCTCCGCTACACCGAGGCGCGCCGCCACGTGCGCGAGGAGACGCCGTTCTTCACCGGCCCGCGGGTGAGCGTCGAACAGCTGTTGATGAAGCTGCCGTAAATTTGGGGCCCGGCGCCGAATTGGTTTGCTAGCGTCTGAGGATGCCGATGGTCGGCCGGGTGGGGGCGGTGGCTACGGTCGCAACCCTGGCATTCTGCGTCTGGCTGCTCGGTGGATGGGGTTCCCCGCCGGCTCGGATCGCCATCGAGGACCTCGGTTTCGTCGTTCTCGCACTGTTCGTGACCGGCTGTTGCGCCCACGCTGCCTGGCGGTTCCGTGGTCGTCAACGCGCCATCTGGGTCTGCGTCACGATCGGCATGGCCGGGTACACCGCGGGGTCGGCGATCTGGGCGTACTACGAGTGGTGGCTCGCCGAATCGCCCTTCCCGACCGTCGCGGACTTCGGATATCTACTGCTCCCGGTGTTCGTCTGCATTGCTTTGCTGATGGTGCCTGTCGGCGCGTCTGGATTCACGCACAGCCGGCTGGCGCTCGATGGAATCATCGTGGCGGTCGCGTTCTTCCAGATCGGCTGGTGGACGGTCCTGGATCAGGTGTTCCGGGACGGTGGGAGCAGCGGGTTCGCGGTCGCCGTCGCGCTGGCCTACCCCGTCCTGGACCTGGGCGTGCTGACCGTGGCGGTGCTGGTGCTGGGCCGGGCGCGGTCTGGCTGAGCGGCGATCGCTGACACTGCTGGTCAGCGGCATGGTGTTGATCGCGGTGGCCGACGGTGTCTTCGTCTACACGAACTCCCACGAGAATCTCACGGCCGTCACGTACGGCAGCATCGGCTGGGCGGTGGGTTTGCTGTTGATCGCACTTGCCGCGTTGGGTCCGGAGCAGGGCGCACAACGGCGCGGCGCTGCAGATCGGGAGATCTCCCGCGCGGCGATGTGGTTACCCTACGTACCGATCGTCCTGGCCATGACGGTCGCGCTGGTGCGGTTTGCCGGCACGCCTGGCCTGCCACCGGCGTTGCTCGCCTCGGTGGTGCTGATCGTGCTGGTGTTGGTGCGGCAGTTCATCGTGGTGGGGGAGAATCGCCGACTGCTCAAGGCCGTCGAGGCGCAGGCACTGCGGGACCCGCTCACCGGTCTGGCCAACCGCGCGCTGTTCCTGGACCGGTTGGCGCATGCGATGGCGCTGCACCGCCGCGATGAGCATTCGGTCGCGGTGCTCTCCCTGGACCTCGACGACTTCAAGCTCGTCAACGACGGCCTCGGCCACCCCGCCGGTGACCTGCTGCTGGTGCAGGCCGCCCAGCGCATCCTGGGCGCCGCCAGATCCAGCGATACCGTCGCACGCATCGGCGGTGACGAGTTCGTGGTGCTGATGGAGGGCGACACCGAGGATTCCCGCCAGGTGGCCCTGCAGGTGCTGCGCGCCTTCGACGAGCCGTTCGTGATCGACGGTCACACCCTGTCGTTGTGTCCCAGCGCCGGACTGGCAGCCGCCACCGCGGATGATCCGGAGATGTCAGCCGACGCCCTGCTCAAACAGGCCGATGTGGCGATGTACACGGCCAAGCGGTCGCGCCTACGCGGGGTGCACGTGTACTCCGCCGGTGACATGGCCGATGACGTACACCCGGAGGCCGAGGCCAGGGGAGCTGCCGAAGCCGCGGCGCGGGAGAGCGCGGTCGCCCTGCTGCTGCTGGGCCAGCTCCGGCACGCCATCGACCACCGGGAACTCACCCTGGCGTACCAGCCCAAGTTCGACCTGCACGACGACTCGATCGTCGGGGTGGAGGCACTGGTGCGCTGGCCGCACCCCGAGCGGGGTCTCCTGGTGCCCGACCAGTTCCTGCAACTCGTCCGCGACCACGGGCTGATGCGGCCGATCACCGAGTTCGTGCTGACCCAGGCCCTCGACCAGGTCGCGGATTGGCGGGATCAGGGCCTGCTGGTGCCGGTCGCGGTCAATGTGTTCGCGCCGTCGCTGAGCGATCTCGGCCTGCCGCGGACCATCGAGCGGGCGCTGGATGAGCGCGGCCTGCCCCACGAGGTGCTGACCGTGGAGATCACCGAGGACCTGTTGCTGGACAACCACGACCGCGCCCGCGCGGTGATCGAGCAGCTGCGCCAGAGCGGGGTGCGGGTCGCGATCGACGATTTCGGCAGCGGCTATTCGGCGCTGTCCTATCTGTGGGAGCTCGATGTCGACGAACTCAAACTGGACCGGGCGTTCGTCACCAGGGTGCGCGAGGACCGCCGCGCCGCGGCGATCGTGCGTGCCGTGATCGACCTGGCCCGCGAGCTCGGTCTGACCACCGTGGCCGAGGGTGTGGAGGATGCCGAAACCGCTTCGCTGCTACGGGATTACGGCTGCCAGGTGGCGCAGGGCTACCTGTACACCGCGCCGCTGACGCCGCCGGACATGCTCAATCTGCTGAGGTTGCGCCGGCCGGCACCAGACGCAGCGATATCGAGTTGATGCAGTACCGCTGATCGGTCGGCGTCGGGTAACCCTCGCCCTCGAAGACGTGGCCGAGGTGGCTGTGGCAGTTTGCGCAGATCACCTCGATACGGGTCATGCCCAGCGAATCGTCGCGTTTGAGGATCACCGCGTCCGAGTCCGCGGGGTCGAAGAAAGACGGCCAGCCGCAATGGGATTCGAACTTCTCCGTGCTGCGGAACAGCTCGGCGCCGCACGCCCGGCAGGCGTAGACCCCGGCGGTTTTGGTGTCGGTGTACTCACCGGTGAAGGGCCGTTCGGTGCCGGCCCGACGCAGCACCGCGAACTCGGCGGGGTTGAGCTTCTCGCGCCACTGGTCGTCGGTCAGCTCAAGCTTGGGACCGGAGGGGGTTGTCATGATTCAACGCTAGCGCGCCGACGCTCATCCGTCATCCACGGCGGATCGATACCGGAATCCAGCCTGCCTTCGGACTTGGCGTCCAGATAGCGGAAGTACAGCACGCAGAACACGACCACCAACAGCAGCGACCAGCCGTAGGTGATCTTCATGTACTCCAGGAAGCGTCCGGTGGTCGGCCAATGGCCCAGCAGCCAGCGGTCCATCGTCATGAACCCGTACACCGCCAGCCAGGCCGGCCAGTTGTGCAGCACCGAGTTGCGCAGCACGACCGTCATCAGGAACGGGAACAGCATGGTCGAGTAGTAGCCCTGGCCCAACGAGAGCACCAGGAACGACGCGGTCAGCAGCACACCCGAGGAGGTCAGCAGCCAGAACAGCGGATCGCGTTCGCGGTAGTAGCGGTAGAGCAGATACAGGCTGCCCGCGGCCAGCAGCGTGAACAGAATGCGCAGCCCCAGGATCAGCCACATCGGCAGCCCGTAGTAGATGCCGTTGCCCAGGATCGAGGAGTTGAAGTAGTCGCGGGTCTCCATGATGTACGGCACGGTGCGGTGCACGAAGCTCATCGGATCGGACACCAGTGGCCATGCGGCCGCGTTGAACACCAGCGGCACACCGAAAGCGGTGATCAAGGTGTAGAACTGGCGATTGAGCACCGGTAGCAACAACAGTGGCGCCAGCGACGGTTTGACCACCAGGGTGAGGCCGATGGCGGCGCCGGCCAATAGTTCGGCATTTCGCCCGCCCTTGAGCAGGAATCGGAAGAACAGCACCCCGCCCAGCAGCATGCAGCCGTTGATGTTGGTGAACACCAAAGTGTTGGTGACGGATTCGGTGCAGAACATCGCGAGCAGCAGTGCCGGGGCGGCGACCGATTTCAGGGTGTAGTCGAACATCCGCAGCAGCAGGTACGCCGCGATCAGGAAGGCGATGACGTTGAACGTGATGTACCAGTAGCGCGCGGCGTCGACGGGCAGGTAGCCGAACGGGGCGAGTAGCAGGGTGCCGCCGGGGGGATACAGATAGTGCGGGTCGACGTGGTTGAAGTTCTCGTTGTAGATGTCCCAGCCCATTTTGAAATTGATGACCGCCCGGTAGACCGGGCCGAAGTCATCGGTGATGTAGCCGTTGGTGCCCAGCACGTAGCTGCGGTGGATCACCGACAGGATGGCGACGGGCCACAGGATCGACCGCAGAATCGTGGCGGTGCTGGGCGGTGTGGTGCTGGGGCGGAAGGCGTTCAGCACACCGGAAGGCAGGAACGACACCAGCGCACCGTACACCGCAGCAGGTCTGATGGCTTGATCAGGCGGGGCAGAACGTGTCGGTCTCGGGCAGTTTGCCGCTTTCCAGATAGCCGATGACCGGCGACAGCGCGCAGGCCGTGTAGATGCTCGCGCCGTGGCCGATGCCCTGCCAGATCACCCGCTTGCTGTTGGAGCCGGCATTGATGACGGTGGCGGCCACCGCGGCCACCCCCTCGTTGCCGACGATGGGATCGTTCTGCACGCCGAGCAGCATGACCGGGACATTGAGGTTCTCGGGATCCTGCGGCGCGGTGCCACTGGGCCAGCTCAGGCAGTTGACCATCCGCAAGGCGCCGACGGTGCCGAACTGCGGGTACAGCCGGTCCCAGGCGACGACGAGTTCGCGGACCCGGTCGGGGGTGGGCCGATTGAGCGCGTCGCTGCAGCTGTTGACGAATTGCCCGTCGGTCTGGCGGACGGCCTCGGCCTGGGTGATCAGATTGGTCATCGCATTGGTGTCACCGGCGCGGGCGGCGGCGATGGCACCGGCCAGCGCATTGGTGGCACTGACCCGGTCGCCGCGCGGGAAGGCCAGCGCGGTGGTGATGGCATCGGCCACCGCCGCTTCCGAGGCGCCGTTGGGTCCGTTGCCGTTGCGGGCGGCCGTGAGCAGCGCGTCGACGGCGCCCTTGGGGTCCGGACCCAGCGGGCAGTTGGTGGCGGCGCACTGCGCGGCGAACGCGTCGAGGGCGGCCTGCTGCCCCTTGACCTTCTGCTCGGTGGCGGCTTCGGCGCCGATGGCCAGCGGCAGCGGCGAATCCAGCACCAGCCGCGCCACCTTGTCGGGGTGAGATCCGGCGTAGGCCAACGCGACCTGGGCACCGTTGCCGATCCCCATCAGCGCGATCGCCGGGACGTCCCAGGTGCTGCGCAGCCGTTCGATGTCCTCGGCGGCGTGGGCGTTGTCATAGGCCGAATCGCCGGGGGCGATGGTGTCGGTGCAGGTGGTGGTGGCGGTCTGGACGATGGCGCTCAGGTTGGCCACCGGGTCGTCGCCGGGCTCGAACTGGGCCTGGTCGATCATCTCCTGCCGGTCGAACAGGTCGCGGCAGTCGATGGCGTCCGACAGTCCCGGTGCCGCGGCGGTCGACGGCGACGATGGGGTTGGTCTTGAGGATGTCGGCGCCGGCGCGGGACAGCCAGACCGGCAGCTGCGATGACGAGGGCAGGTCCGTGCCGGTGGTCATCACCAGCGGACCGGCGTCTTCGGGGGTGTCCACCGAGGTGGCCCGCACGACCCCGATGGGGATCGAGCCGTTGGCGCCCTTGATCGGATCGAGGTCGGCCTCGTAGGTGGCGCAGTCCAGCGTGACGCCCGGCGGCGCGGGTACGGCGGCGTCGCCGAACACCCGGGAGGTGCAGTCCTGCCAGGACAGGTCGTTCTTGGGCGCCTCCAGCGCGGGCGGCCCGTCGGCCTCGGCGGTGGTCGTCGGTGCGCCCTGCGGCCCGGCGCCGTCGTCGGTGGCGAAGCGCGGGTTGGCGGCCAGCAGCGGGGCACACGAGGTCAGCAGTACTGCGACCGACGACAGGGCGATCGTCGACAGAATCCCCACACGCATGCCGACCACAGTAGCGATCGTCTGCTCGCGATCAGTCGCGGCTGTAGCGCGTGTACAGATAGCCCTCGTCGTCGCCGAGCACGTGTCTGCGCTGCAGACGGGTGATCAGCTCACGGTGCCCGTCGGCGATCCGTGTCGATCCGCCGCCCACGACCGTCGGGGCGATGGTCAGGCACAGTTCGTCGAGCAGGCCGTCGGCGATGAACGTGCCGAGCAGGCTGGGGCCGCCTTCGGCCAGCACCCGGGTCAGCCCGAGGCCGGCCAGGGTGCGCAGGGCGGCACCGAGGTCGACGCCGCCGGGGTCGGTGTCCGAGCAGTCGTAGACCTCGGCCAGGCCGGTGAACCGGGCGCGCGCTTCGGCGGCGGTGTCGTGGGTCGTCAGCAGCAGTGGGGGGACCTCGGTCTGGGTGAACACCGGCAGGTCGTGGTCGAGGTCGGCGGAGCGGGTGACGATCGCGATGGGGGGCACCTCGCGTTGCCCTCGCGCGCAGCGGCGCTGCCGTTCGGGGACGCCGAGTTGGGCGCCGGAGTAGGTCTCGATGCGCACCGTGCCCGCGCCGACCACCACCACATCGGCCAGCTCACGCATCAGCCGGAATACGGCGCGGTCCCCGGCGCCGCCGAGGGCCCCGGAGCGGCCGTCGGCCGTCGCGGCACCGTCGAGGCTGCTGATGAAATTGGCCCGCACCCAGCAGGAGGTCAGGTTCTCGGGGTAGGCGTAGTACTGCGCGAGGCGATCCTCCTCGACGGTGGAGATCGGCCCGAAGGCTGTGAGATCCGTCCCAGCGGCGCTATCCGACATGGGCAACATTGCAGCACGTCGCTAGGGTGCCTGACATGCAAAGCACGGGCGCCGTCGCGGGTCTGGTCGATCGGCGGCCGAGTGTCACCCCCGAACGGCTGGTCGCACAGCTGGTCCCGCCGCCCACCTTCGCCGATGTCAGCTTCGACACCTACCGGCCCGATCCGTCAGAACCGTCGCAGGCGGCGGCCGTCGGGCACTGCCGCTCGTTCTGCGAGCTCGCCATGCAACGCCGGGCCGGCAAGAAGAAGCTGTTCGGCAAGCGTGAGGTGCTGCCCGGCGTCGGCGTGTACCTCGACGGCGGGTTCGGTGTCGGCAAGACCCACCTGCTGGCGTCGACGTATTACACGATGTCCCAGGGCGATGCCCCGGTGGCGTTCGCGACGTTCGGCGAGCTGACCCAGCTGGCCGGGGTGTTCGGCTTCACCGAGTGCATCGACCTGCTCGCCGACTATGCGGTGGTCTGCATCGACGAGTTCGAACTCGACGATCCGGGCAACACCACGCTGATCTCCCGGCTGCTCTCGGCGCTGGTGGAGCGCGGCGTGTCGATCGCGGCGACGTCGAACACGCTGCCCGAGCAGCTCGGTGAGGGCCGCTTCGCCGCGCAGGACTTCCTGCGTGAGATCAACACGCTGTCGGCGATTTTCACCACCATCCGCATCGAGGGCCCCGACTACCGGCACCGCGGGTTGCCGCCGGCGCCCGAACCGTTGACCGATGACGAGGTGCGCACCGCGGCGTCGGCGAAAAGCGGTGCCACCCTTGATGATTTCGACGCGCTGTGCGCTCACCTGGCCACCATGCACCCGTCGCGCTATCACGCGCTGATCGACGATGTCACCGAGGTGTTCATCACCGGGGTGCACCCGATCGACGACCAGAGTGTGGCGTTGCGCCTGGTGGCGCTGACGGACCGGTTGTATGACGCCGGTATCCCGATTCTGGCCTCGGGCACCAAGCTGGACACCATCTTCAGCGATGAGATGGTGGCCGGCGGGTTCCGCAAGAAGTACCTGCGCGCCACATCGCGCATGTTGGCGCTGACTGCCGCGGCACAGTCGTCGACGAGCTGAATGGCCGTCAGGCCGGCCGCACCATCACGTAGTCGCTCTCGACGCTGTCGCCGAGCCGGAACGTCTTGGTGCCGCCGACCCGGAAACCGGACTTGGCGTAGAAGCGTTGCGCCCGCTGATTTTCCTGGTTGACGCCCAGCCACACGCAGGCGGCCTCGGTGCTGCGCCGCAGGGATTCGGCCATCAGCGCCGCGGACACCCCTGCGCCGTGCACATCGGGCAGCGTGTACATCTTGGAGATCTCCACGGCCGGGCGCAGCGGTACCGCCCGCTGCACATCGGCGTCCTCGGGTACGCCGCGAATCAACATGGCGTAGCCGAGGATTCGGGTGTCGTCGCGGGCGATCAGCACAACCCGCTCCGGGTCGTCCAGGTAGCCGGCGAACGCTTCGGCCGACAGGTTCGCCGCGATGAAGGCGTTGACGTTCTCTGCGGTGACGCCGGGCGGGCAGGCCAGCGGAAAGGTGATGGCGGCGACGGCGGCGAGTTCGGTCAGATCCGCCGGTCCGGGTACCTCGACACGCACGACGATCAGGGCAGCGGCGAGCCCGGCTGCCAGATGTTCCACTGGGCCAGGTGCGCGCCGGTCTGCGGGTTGATCATCACGACGTTGGTGACCAGCGCGCGGTAGACGTCCCAGTAGACGCCACCGTTGACGGTGGCCCCGGGGGGTGCGTTCAGCAGGGCCTTCTCCAGCGCGTCCGGCGCGTCGGTGTGCTTGGCGGCATACGCGTCGGCATACGGGGTGACGCCGCTGAACGTGGTGGCGATGGCCAGCTTGTACGGGTTGGGCGCGGAGATGACGTGCACCGTCACCCCGGCGCGCCAGGGACCGCCCTGGGCGCGCCAGCGCGGAGAGCCGTTCCAGCCCCACCCCGGAGGCACCGGCACGCCCACCACGTCGTGCACGGTCACGTCGGCGACGAAGTCGTCGAACTGGACGCGCAACGTCTCACCCAGGTTGCCGATGGGGGTAACCGCTGCCGCGGCGGGCGGCGCGATGCCGACGGCCACCGCGGCGGTCAGGCTCGTCAGGAGAACCGCGAACCAGGTGCGGACCTTTGCCAATCGCATGCCTGGCATCTTGGCACATGCCCGGCGCGCACTCCGGTGTTCGGCGGTTTAGCCGACCCAGGGCCCCTGGCCGCCGACCGATTCGATGCGGATCCGGGTCAGGAAACCGTCCGGTGCGTCGGCCGGCGGAAAGTGCTCGTCGGAACCGAGCAGCGCGATGGCCAAGTACTTGAGCAGTTCGGGTGCACCGCCCTCGACGATGCGTGCGGTGCCGGTCACCGACAGGTACTGCCGCAGCTGGCCGGGCTGGCTGGGGGCCAAGATGGTCGCGGTGACCCGCGGATCCCGCCGGATATTGCGCACCTTCTGGTACTTGTCCGACAGGTGCGCGGCGACCAGTTCGTCGCCGTCCGGACCGGACTCCCAGGCGACCCAGATCAGTGAGGCCTGCGGGCTGCCGTCGGCGTTGATGGTGACCAGCGTGGTGTCCACTCCGGCGCCGATGAGTTCGCGTGCGGCGGCGTTCAGTTCCATGCGCTGTTCTACAGCGGCGCGTCCGGTTTCATTCCCGTGATGGAGGCGAGCAGCTCGATGAGTGTGGCGGTGGTGCGCGTCCTTGCCGATGCCGAGACCGTGCAGCGGACCGTCGCCGTCCTCGGATTCCAGCAGCGCCAGCAGGATGTGCTCGGTGCCGATGTAGTTGTGGCCCAAGCGAAGTGCCTCTCGGAAGGTCAGTTCCAGCACCTTCTTGGCCGGCCCGCTGAAGGGCACCAGGTCCAGCGTCTGGCCCGTCGCCGCCGGCAGGGTGATCGCGGCCCTGATCTGGTCGGGTTCGACGCCCTGGGCCGCCAGGATGGCGATGGCCAGGGATTCGGTGTCGCCGAGCAGGCCCAGGATCAGGTGTTCGGGACCGATCTCGATGTTCTGCGCGTCGCGGGCGGCGGTCTGGGCGGTGACCACGGCGGTGCGGGCTCGTGGGGTGAATCGCGCGAAGCCCTCGTTGGGGTCGATGCCGGCGGTATCGGCCTTGGGCACGAAGCGTTTCTGGGCGGCCTGTTTGGTGACTCCCATGCTGGTGCCGATGTCGGTCCACGATGCGCCGGAGCGGCGGGCCTGGTCCACGAAGTGGCCGATCAGGTGATCGGCGACCTCGCCGAGGTGCTCGGCCGCCAGTACGGCATCGGTGAGTTGTTCGAGGGCGTCGGTGTGGACCGATTTGATGGCGTGGATGAGGGTGTCGAGGCTGACGGAACCGGTCATGCGTCAACCGTAGGTTGACTTCAACGTCTCGTCAACTTCGGGTTGACGTCAGGGTTGCGGGTAGCCGCGCCGCACCGTGCGGTCCAGGATTCCGAGGGTGGCCCGCAGCGCGCTCTCCGGGATCACCGGGAAGATGCCGGCCTCGCGCCACGTGTCTGTGATCGTCGACCAGTCATAGAACGAGGTGACCAGCGTGCCACCGTCGGCCGGTTCCAGGCGGTAGCCGTAGACATGGCCGATCTGTGGCTTGATCTGCCCCAGGATCGTCCAGGCGATCAGCCGGTCCTGCTCGTACTCGGTGATGTCGACGGTGACGTCGTAGCGGCCCATCGGAAAGTCGTTCAGCGCTTCACGATCCATGTGCACGACGAACTGGTCGCCGACCTGTGACGCCGGGACGCCGGTCGCGTCCTGCAGCATCCCGGAGGCATCGATGGCGACGTGTCCCTGCGGGTCGGCCAGCACCGCGAAGATATCGGCGGCCGGCGCCGCGATGGTGCGCTGCACTTCGATGCGTTCGGTCATGGCGGGTGAGCTCCTCAGGTGGCGGGTGCGGGTTTGCGGGCGATCAGATACCCCTGCGGTGTCGATTCAACACCGTCGCCCTCGGGCTCACGGACCAATTGGGCGTGCACGGGTAGGCCGGCGTCGCGGAGCAGCTGCGCGACGGCCTCGGGTCGGCGGCGATGAAAAAGCAGGTCGACGCGTTCGCCGAAGGCCTGGGTCAGGTGGCGGGGCCGGTCGCCGATCTGGAAGGCCAGCAGCGCCACACCGCCCGGGACCAGCAGGCGACGGAACTCGGCGAACACGGCGGGCAACTGCTCGTCCGGGATGTGGATCACCGAATACCAGGCGCACACGCCGCCGGCGCAGCCATCGGGCAGGTCCAGGTCGGTCATCGATCCCACGCTGAACGCGATATCCGGATGGAGCCGGCGGGCGTGGGCAATCATGTTGGGGGACAGATCGATTCCCGATACCCGGGCGCCGTGGTCGCGCAGCGCCGCGGTGGCCGCGCCGGTGCCGCAGCCGATGTCGATGACACGCTGGTTCGGCGGCACCATGGCGGTGAACGCCCGCAGCATCGCGTGGTCGAGCGGTTTGTCGTCCAGATGGTGCCCGAATGCGTCGACATATTTCGCGGCGGTGCGGTCATAGCCGTCGCGGGTGCGGTCCAGGAACGGGGTTTCAGCCATCGACGCTGAGGCTACTGTCGACGGTATGCGTATCGCGGTGTTGGTCATCGGAATCGTCGTCGCCCTGTTCGGAACGCTGTTCGCGTTCCAGGGATTCGGGGTGGTCGGGGGCAGTCCGATGAGCGGTACCACCACCTGGTCGGTGCTCGGGCCGATCATCGCGCTGATCGGGGTGGGCATCGCGGGCTATGCCTGGCGCCTGCGGCCCTGACTTTTGACGTTCGTCAACCGCGGTGTAGCCTGGCCGTCGTGAACATCCGCGTGCGCGCCGGCTATTGGCGCTTTATCGAGGCTCCGGGCGGAGCCGATAAAGCGCAGCACTAAGCGACGCATCCACCCGGAGCCCAGGCAGTGACCCTTTTGGGTCGCTGCCTTTCGTCATCAAAGGGCGCCGGGAATGTCACTGCGGTGCCCATACCAGAAAGGCACCACCGTGAACCTGGCGCAGACCGCCACCGCACCCGCCACGTCGGACCGGCGGATACGCAGTTTCAGCGAGATCCCCAGCCCGCATGACGTGCTCTCGGAGTTCCCGCTGGGCGCCCGCCGCGCCGAACGTGTCGCCCGCGATCGCGACGAGATCGCCGACATCCTGGCCGGGCGCGACGATCGCCTGCTCGTCGTCGTGGGGCCCTGCTCGGTGCACGACCCGGAGGCGGCGCTGGACTACGCCAGCCGGCTGGTCAAGGTCGCCGACGAACTCGGTGACCGGCTGAAGATCGTGATGCGGGTGTACTTCGAGAAGCCGCGCACCACCATCGGTTGGAAGGGCCTGATCAACGATCCCGGCATGGACAACACCTTCGATGTCACCCGGGGGCTGCGCACCGCACGGCAACTGCTGCTCGACATCATCGATATCGGGCTGCCGGTCGGGTGTGAATTCCTGGAACCCACCAGCCCGCAGTACATCGCGGACGCGGTCGCCTGGGGTGCCATCGGCGCCCGGACCACCGAATCCCAGGTGCACCGGCAGTTGGCGTCGGGATTGTCGATGCCGGTCGGGTTCAAGAACGGTACCGACGGCAACATCCAGGTTGCCGTCGACGGCGTGAAAGCCGCTGCGGCTCAGCATGTCTTCTTCGGCATGGACGACATGGGCCGCGGCGCGCTGGTGAACACCGAGGGCAACGAGGACTGCCACGTCATCCTGCGTGGCGGCACCGCCGGCCCCAACTACGATGCCGGCGCGGTGCGCGACACCGCGGTCAAGCTGACCGCGGCCGGGCTGCCCGGCCGGGTCGTGATCGACTGCAGCCACGCCAATTCCGGCAAGGACCACATCCGGCAGGCCGGGGTGGCCGCCGAGGTGGCCCAGCTGGTGCGTGACGGCTTGCCGGTCAGCGGCGTGATGCTGGAGAGCTTCCTGGTCGCCGGCGCCCAGGCACCCGAGGCGCGTCCGTTGACCTACGGTCAGTCGGTCACCGACAAGTGCATGGACTGGGCGGCAACCGATCTGGTGTTGCGGGAGCTCGCCGCGCGCTGAGGGGCGGTACGCTGCGGACGGGGAAAGGGGAGTGCGGTGCTGGCGGTGCTGGAGGCCTTCGCCGTCATCGCCATCATCATTGTCGTCGGCGCCGTGGTGGGCCGCGGCAATGTCCTCGGCGACAACGCGCGGATGGTGCTCAACCGGGTGGCCTTCCACGTCGGGGTGCCCGCGCTCGTCCTGCTGTCCCTGTCGGACTCCGATCCCGCCCAGGTGTTTTCGTGGCCGCTGCTGGTCTCGGCCGTCACCACACTCATCGTGTTCGCCGGCTACTTCGTCATTGCGGTGACGTTGCGGCGCAGCGACCGGGCCGACGCCACCATCGGCGCGTGGGCCGCATCGTGGGTCAACGCCGGCAATCTCGGTATCCCGCTGAGTGCGTACGTCCTGGGCAGCATCACCGAGGTGTCGGCGCTGATCGTGTTCCAGACGGTGGTGCTGGTGCCGGTCGGTGTCGCCATCATCAACTCCGGCGGGCGCGACGGTGGGTCGGTGGCGGCTCAGATCAAGGGCCTGGTGACCAATCCGATCATCGTCGCCAGTGCCATCGGCACCGTGCTGGGGCTCACCGGGACCACGCTGCCCAGGGCCATCCACCAACCGCTGGAACTACTGGCCGACCTCGCGATACCCACCGTGCTGCTGGCCTTCGGCATCGCCCTGGTCACCCAGACCGGCGGCAAGGGCAAGGAGAGCCGGGTCGATCTCTGGCTGGCCGTGGTGTTCAAGGTCCTGCTGATGCCGGCGCTGGCCTATGTGCTCGCCCGCTGGGCGTTCGGGCTTTCGCCGGAACAGACCGCGATCGCCACCGTGCTGGCGGCATTGCCCGCCGCGCAGAATCTCAACACCTACGCCTCGGTGTTCGCACGCGGTGAGAAGCTGGCCCGCGATGCCACCCTGATCACCACGCTCGCCTCGGTCCCGGTGATCGCCGGGATCGCCTATCTGCTGGGGCTCTGAGCGTCCAGCGGGTGCATCAGCCGAACTCGAGCAGCGTGTAGGCCCCCCGATACTGTTTGCTCCACTTCCACTGCCAGAACGCGGGAAACAGCGTTCCGAACAGCAATCCGCGTCCCTTGGGGATGGGCAGATCATGCACCGCGCGGATACCGGGAACGGTATTGACCAGATCGGCCAGTTCGGCGGGGGTCAGGCTGAACGGCATCGGCGGGACGCGGTATCGGGGCGAGGCGCGTATGCCCTTCTTGCGGGTCAGCTTCTTCACGATCACCGGCGGCAGGTCGAAGATCATCTGACCACCGGGAAAACGCTTGGCGCACTCGGTGATCAACCCCATCGCCTCCTCGGGCTGCAGGTACATCAGCAGGCCCTCGGCAGTGATGAAGACACCCTTGTCGGTGTCCACCCGGTCCATCCAGCTGTAATCCAGCGCCGACTGCGCGAGGTTGGTGATCCGCTCCGAAGTGGGGAGCAGTCGCTGGCGTAGCTCGACAATCGGCGCGAAATCGACGGTGATCCAACGGAAATCAGTATCGGGCAGTGCCGCGCTGAGGCGCCAGAAACTGGTCTGCAGCCCTTCGGCCAGCGCGACCACGGTGGCCCCCGGATGCGTCGACAGATACGCCGTGGCCGCCCGGTCGATACCGACGGCCCGCAATGCCATCTCCTGGCCCTTGCGGCCGAACTTGTCGAAATCGACATCGATCGCGTCGACCAGCTGGATCGCCATCGGGTCGTCGATGACGGCCTTGGGGTGGCGGGCCTGGTGCGCGCGGGCGTTGAGCGTCAACAATGCGGTCTCGGACACTCCGGTGAGATTGCCGGCGTCGGCTCTGCTGCTGTCCACCACACCGAAGCTACTAGCATTCGGCGCATGGCAAAGCTCGAACTTTCCCGCGAACTGTCGCTCGACCCGCAGACGGCGTGGGATCACGCGTCGAATCTGAACGAGTTGGGGGACTGGCTGGTGATGCACGAAGGCTGGCGCAGCGACATTCCCGACGAGCTGACCGTCGGCACCACGCTGATCGGGGTGGCCGGCGCCAAGGGGATGCGCAATCGCGTCACCTGGACGGTACGCAAGCTCGATGCACCGCATCTGCTGGAGGTCGTGGGCAAGGGCGTCGGCGGCACCAAGTACGGGCTGAAGCTCAGCGTGCAGCCCACCTCGTCGGGCAGCAAGTTCGCGGTCACCCTCGAACTCGGCGGTCCGCCGCTGTTCGGCCCGATCGGATCGGTCGCCGCGCGCACGGTCAAGGGCGATATCGAACGTTCCATCGAGAAGTTCGAGACGCTCTACACCTGACGCCTCTAAGCTCGCGTGGGTGAGGGGCAGATTCACCGCGACGTTGCTGGTGGTCCTGCTCTGCGTGCTGGGGCCGGTGTCGGAGGCGGGCGCGGAACCGCCGTCCGCGCAGATCGACGTCGGGGGCCTGCAGCGCACGTATTACCTGCACCTGCCGCCGGGACCGCCGACCGGTCTGGTGGTCAACATGCACGCCGCCGGTCAGAACGGCCGCCAGCATGCGGCGCTCACCCACTACGACGCGGTGGCCGACGCTCATGGATATGCGGTGGTGTACCCGGACGGTATCGACCTCAGCTGGGCCGACGGGCGCGGCGCGTCGGTCCCGGACCGCACCGGTGTCGACGATGTCGGATTCGTTGTCGCCCTGGTGGATCGGCTGACGAACGAGTTGGGCATCCCGGCGGGCCGGGTGTTCGCGACCGGGCTCTCGGCGGGCGGGTTCATGGCCAACCGGCTGGCCTGTGATCGTGCGGACATGTTCGCCGCGATCGCTCCCATCGGCGCGACCCTCGGTGATCAGGTCGCATGTAATCCATCGCAGCCGGTATCGATGCTGACCTCACAGGGCACCGTCGATCCGATCGTGCCGTTCAACGGCGGTCCGATGGTCGGTCGGGGCGGACCCAGCACCATCCTGGCGGCCTACGCCGTGGTGGACCGCTGGCGCGAACTCAACGGCTGCGCGCCGGACCCGGTGATCGCGCCGGTGCCCGGTTCCGGTGACGGGACGAGCGCCGAACGCGTCAGCTACGCGTGCGCGGCGGGCACCGAAGTGGTGTTCCTGCGGGTCGACGGCGGCGGGCACACCTGGCCGGGTGCCCCCGAGATCCTGCCTGCCAACCAGGTGGGCCCGGCCACGCGTGCGTTCGATGCTTCGGAGGTATCGGCGCAGTTCTTCGACGCCCACGGTCGGTAGTTCGTTCCCGGGTGTATCCGGCGGCCCCGTTCGAACATATGATCGAACAGTGGGCGAGATGCAGAGCATCGGGCACGGCGGCCAGCCGGCGCGCGACGTCTTCCGCCGCGTCGACCCACCGCGCGCCGTGCTGGTCGATCTGGGCGCCCTGTTCCCACGGCAGCCGCACTGCCAGTGGGGGCGCTATCACCCGCTCGGGCTGCAGATGCACAAGGTGGTCGAGGGGGAGCTGACCTGCTGGGGGCTCTGCGAGCAGGGCGCCTGGTGGGGTCTGGTGACGTACTCGATCACCTTCGGCGCTTCGGAAAGGCCGGTGACGCACTGGGTTCCGGCGTGGATGCTGACGGTGCGGCCCTGATTGGTTAGGGTCCGGCTATGACGCAGCCGCCGGAGAGCGAGGAGCCGACCGGCTACCTGGCCGATGCCGGCGCGCCCACCGAGCTCGCCGGCGTCGCCGACGCGCACACCCAGGCGGCGCACGCGTGGGCGTTCGATGAGGATCCGGAGCCGGTGCCGTCGCGATTCACACCCGGGCGGATCACGGCTTTCGCCGTGGCCGCAGCGGTGGTGGTGATCGCTGCCGCGTCCGGGATTGCGGTGTGGTTCCTGAGCGATGGTGAGCCGGTGGCCGCGTCGGCGCCGCGGCCCGACCTGCTCAACGGGGTGTACCGCGTCGACTACCACTGGGATCAGGCCACGTATCGCGAGGCCGAAGGAAACACGAACTGGGGTGAGGGGGCCGATGCCGGCCCGGCCCAGGATTGGCTGACGTTGACATCGGCCTGCACGGACACCGACTGCATCGCCACCGGCGAGGTGCTGGGTCAGGACCGAGCGCGCATGCCCGGCGCCCGCACGCTGACGTTCAAGCTGACCAATGGGACCTGGGAGGACATCGCACCCGCGCGGGTGAAGTCCACCTGCACCTATGGCGACGGATCGGTCGCCGGGGAGTCCTGGACGACGGTGACGTTGGGCTTCACCCCGCGCCCGGACGGATCGTTCACCGGTGCGCTCACCACCGTCGTCGACACCGACGAGTGCGGGGACCAAGGGAACACGGTGGTGACGCCGTTGACGGCTGGTCGGGTGGGCGAGGCCGTGTAGTGCCCTGCCTCATCGCACGATAGGGGTCCAAAGTAGGGCCCAAAAGACCCTAGATGTCCCGGCGGTATCGGCGTTGATTGCTAGGTATGAACTCGAAATTGTGGATTGGCTGGAGCGCAGTGGCCATCGGCGTCTGCGCAGTGGTGTCGGCGTTCGTGGTCAGTTCGACGCAGGCCGGGCAGGGACTCGCATTCGGGTTCGGAGCGTTCATCGTGTTCTTCGGGGCGATGTCGGTCCTCGCGCACAACCGGGCCCCCGATCATTGGGGTTTGGTGGTGGTCGGAGTGGTCATGTTGGCGCTGCCGTTCCTCAGCGGCGGCTTCAACGTCGACCGGGGCGCGGCCTGGACATGTTGGGTGGCCGGAGGCCTGGCCCTCATTCTCGGAGGCATCGGCTGGACGCATGACAAGACCCAGACCCAGGACGGGATGAGCGAATGGGGCGACAGCCAACGGCTGCGTCACCGCTGGAGCTACTGGATTGGCCGACTCGCGTTGGCGGTGGGCGGCGCGAGCGTACTCATGGGTATCGCGTTCCACTCGGCGCCGGCTGGGACCGCTGTCACCATCGGTCTGGGCGCCATGATCGCCGTGGTCGCCGTCTGGTCACTGCTGGCCTCCGAGCCGACCCACGATTTCTTGTTGCTCGCCATCGTGGGGTTCGCGATGTTCCTGTCGCCGTGGGCGGCCGGATACGCGGGAGACACCATGGCGTGGGCGGCGTGGGTGGCCGGTGCGCTGGCCACAGGGCTCGGCGTCGCGGGCTACCTGCGTGATGAGCGTATGGATTTCGCCACCGCTGTTCGCGATGATTCCGCTGAGCGGTACCGCGAACAGTTCCGCTGACGGTGGGGGCTGTGTGCTGGAGACCGCCGCCAGGTCCGGCAAATCAGGCGGTCGGGATCATGTCGTTGCAACGGTTTGACACCCTATTGACCGTTGTCAGTGACCGATCCGACTGGCGAGAATTCGAGTCAAAGAATGGCAGGGCCAGTCATCGAAGTTTTGTTAACGATGGCCGGGTCCTCGGGGATGGAGGCCCCCACACTGCCTTCGTAGCGCCGGATCGTCTCCCGAATCTGTTCGGTCGCAACCTTGTAGATGTCGACTACCGAGCCGATATCGCGACGCACGCCCGCGTCTTTGCCTTGCTCGAAGGTAGTCACGAACTTGATGCTCTTGCCGTTGAGATTGAGTCGGATAATCGGTTTTCGATTGTTGTCGTCTAGCAGGATCGCGAAGTAGGACTTGCTGTCCCGGTAGTGCACGCGTTCTGGCGCGACCTCCGATACCGCAATGGCGCGAACGATGTTGAAGCCTTCCAGCTCCTCGTCGGTTGTAACGACACCCGGCTCGGTCACGCCGTCGGGTTGGACATTTGCGTCCGCCACGACTGCTGTCCCAACAGGCGGGGTGGGCCGATCGGCGGGGACGGTTTCGGCGGACCGGTTCGGGTCGGGAGCGTCGTCTCCTAGAGCGGTCTTCAACCGACTGTTGACCTGGTCGCCGACGTACTGGTTGAGCGCCTTCGCGACAAGTGGCTTGAACTGATCAATGACTTTTTGTGTTGTCCGGCTGTCATAGAGGCGGTTAGCGAAGAACCGCACCCATTCATCAGATGGTTCTTTGACCTCGGCTGCGATGATCCGGCGGATGCCGCCGATGTACTTAAGCTCCTCGGCAGCGTTGATGACCGAGTCAAGGTCGAAGGAATCCTTACAGAACTTCTGAACCTCTGGGACCAGGGTGCGGTCCATTTCGAGCAGGTCAAAGATAAGGAAGGGCTTCTCATCCATTCGATTCGGCATAGCGCCCGTCTGTGGCTAGGCGTGGTACTTCCTGACCGGGCTGGTAAGGATCGCAATGCGCGCTGACGTGACCGCGAAATAGCGGAACAGTTGCGAGGCGTAGCGGAGGTCGAGAGGATCGCCAATCTTCTTGCACTCCATGAGGATCTGCACCTGGCCGTCTTTGAAGATGGCGTAATCGACTTTCTCGCCCTTCTTCACGCCGACGTCTGCGACGAACTCGGGCACGACCTCCGACGGGTTGAATACGTCGTATCCCAGAACGTTGGATATGAACGGCATGATGAAAGCGTTCTTCGTTGCCTCCTCAGTAAGCACCGAGTGGCGGCGGCCTTAATCTTGTTCGCCAGCGTGGCGAGGCCGTCTGAAAATGCCATGTGCGCGTCCCCCCTGAATTTCTGTCCTCGCGGCAAACTGTAGATGACGCTGACGACAAATATGACGAAAAGCCGCTCGCTGCCAGGGCCGATGTTGGTGCTAGCTGGTCGGCGGTCGGCGTTGCCGCGCCACCGAATCTGCCGATCACGCTCGGATCGCGACGGCCCCTGCCGTAGTTTGGACGTGGTCGTGTCCTGCTGTAGCCGTTGGACTTAGGCGGCGCTCGATGGCGCTCTACGCCAGCTCGCTTGCTGAACCTTGAGGCCGCAGCCCGTGCAACGGGAGCGGGACCGGTTGCTCTCAGGACTCGCCCGTGACCGAAGGGACATATGTAAACAGCAAGCGTCAAAAAATACTGCACGGAGTTCTGCTTAGCCGTACGGTTCGGCTGGGAGAACGATGAAGTTCACATTGGCTGTTAGCTGGCGCTCCCCTTTGTGTTCTATATATGGGGAGATTCTCAGTAAGCTAGGTCCGCCACAGGATTTGGTCGCCGGATCCACCAGCGATACCGGATAACGCCTATACTGGGACGGGAAGCAATGGGGCGAACCAAACGGCCGCTCAAAACGCTTATCGCAAGCGAGTCCTGCTTCGGCGAAAACCTCTCGTTCGGACGACCGAAGTTTCCGTTGCCCTAGGTGCGAAGAAGCGGGGGGCAGCAGCTACTTCGCGACATTGCGCAGTTAAACATCGAGAAGGTTCGGTTAGACGCCGAAAACGCTCAGCTCCAGCGCGCCTCCAGCAGGCGGCTGAGTGAAGCAGATCAGAAATCGGTACAGAAGGTCCTCGGGGAGCAACAAGCTGCACTTCAAAAGGTTGGAGCGCTGACCTTGCAGATGTTGAAGCCGAAGGCGGAGCGGGTGCCCGCAGATATCGTCAACCTGACGGCGCAGAAACTGGAGCTCGAAATCAGGAGATCGGCGCTTAAAGAGCGCGAGCGGCGGGGCAAAGAGATTCAGGGGGCAGGTTGAGATGCAGGACGTTGGTGTATGCAAGTACCACCATCCGGCTGAAACGTCGGTGGAAACTACGCGAGTCAAGACTCGACCGAGTCGAAGCTGCAGATCGAAGACGCTGTGCGTGCAAAAAGCTGGGAATTAACGCTGCGACAAGCTTTCCTCGGCTGGATCCCGCGGCACAAGGCCGGAAGTTCGTCAGCGGCGAGGATGTCGCGGATCATGCTGCGTGCGTACAACGCGAAGGCAGAAAAACAGCGTTAAGACCGTAAAGGCTGGCAATCTGCTCACGGCTGTCGGACGCCTCGCAAAGGCGAAGGAACAGATCGAGAAGCAAGGGCGGATAATTGATTTACGCGTCTCAGACGGCAGTCACCTTATCTACGTGTGCAAGAGCTTGGGGATACGGCCGACTTCGGCATGCGGGTTCAGAGGGGAAAAAGGACGCCGAGCGAGAACTGAAAAGCGGAACTGCGGGAGCAACGAAAAGCTGAACAGGAGCTACGTGTCGAGCGTGGGCGCCTCGAAAAGCAGCTAAGACAAAAGAGCAGGCCCACTACACGAATGTCAAAGCGATCGCCTGAAGAGCGCAGCCGATACGGAGCGCCATCCGCAGGCTCGAGAAGCGCCTCGCGGACGTTCAGCGGGTAATCGATGACGTTGACGCTACCGAACTGCAAATATCCGCGCCGGTTTCGTCTACATGATCTCTCGAACTTAAGGTCATTTGGTCCGGACATGGTGAAGATCGGACAAGCAGCGGCGACTCGAACCCTTCGATCGAATCCAGGGAACTCGGCGATGCCTCGGTTCCATTCCGCTTCGATACCGCGCACCTCTTTTCCCTCGGACGTGCAGTCACGGTCGAAACAGCACTGCACCAAGCCTTCGCGGGGAAGCGCTTGAGTTAACAAAGTCGCCTAGCCGCGGGTTCAAAAGAGCGACACCCGAAGAGGTGCTCGAAGTTCTCAAAATCGGTGACCGTCGGTGAGGTCGTTCCAGTACAAGTCAAGAGCCTGACGCCGAAAAGATATCGCTTGAGCCAAGGAACGCCCGACGCAGCTGTTTGAGCTGGCCGCAGGCGGTGCTGCGCAGCGGCGACGCGGGTGGAAATCGGCTTTCGTCGGCACTATTCACCTCGGCTAGGACCGCCGTCCGCGTAGACGCTCCGCAGGCTTCGCACTTCCTGCATCCGGCCGCGCTGGCGCAGGTGCGACTGGCGGCCGCAAAGAGTAGCGGTGGCCGGCTTCTCTCGGCACGGCCCCGAGCGGAGTCGTTAAACCACCCCAGCGCCAGGAGCTTTCTCTCCGGGTGACCGTGCTACAGGGTGGGGTGGCCTGATGGGAAAGATAGTGGCGGGCCGGGGTGGGGAATGTTGCCCCTGCGCCCGCCTGTCATCGCCGTTTCAACGACGAAGTGCGGAGCGCGACAGCAGGTGTGGGACAAAGCAGGCATGGGCGATGAGTGGGGCAACGACATCCGCGATAACGGTGCGGCGCGGATTGCGGCGACGAGACGGTGGACCAGTGCCAACTCAAGCCTGGCAGGCTGCAAGGGCATCGACGAGCAGTTCGACCACGCAAGTTGAAGCCTCGTGTCGGGGCGTGGCACGCGCCGACGTCGGCGGGGGCGAAGGATCTGGCCCGCCGTTTTATAGGTGCGAAGGTGCGCGCCCCGCCGGGATGACGGCTACCCATGCCCGCGGGCATGGGTGAGCACCACAACCACGACCGCAGCCGGGGTTGTAGGTGCCTTTGTCGTCGGCTGTGGGGAGCGACGAACGCGACCGCCGGGAAGGGGGCGCCAGGGACGGCTCCTCAATACAGGTTGTGCCCGTGGTCAACAGCAGGCTGGCACTTCTGGATCAATTCCTCGCCCAACGGCAGGGGCAGGCGGCCGGTGCCCGTGCGAGATGACGAGGCCTTCGAGCTGTTTGCCTGCGAACAAAGCGCTGCACTCCTTGGATCTTTCAGCCGGCGAGATCGCAGACGGGGGTTGTGGGCGGCGGTGACGACGGCGGAATCGACGGCGTATACGTGCTATTGGGAGGCGAGTACTGCCGTTGTCAAAGGGCGAGTCCGGTGCTGCAAGACGATTTCGCCCCGAACAAGGCACCGGTGGGTGCGCGGCTAAAGCATGGGGGATGTGCAGGCGAAGCGGGAAAGCACCGTTTACAGAGACAGCGATCGGTAAAATCGCCAGTTCCACCAAGAAGCTGCTCCGGCCTTGTTGAACGAGGACCAGGGAGCCGCCGAGAAGAACCTCTACGCAGGCTCACGTGGTTGAACGCACCGGGTGCTAAAGCGGCGCCCTACGCGACCTGGCGACTAGGCATCCGAAGGTCGAGATCAGGTTCATATATTGCCTGCAGAGGCTCAGCGGATGTCCGTCAATTAAAAGGTAGAGATTAAGCCCCGGAACGCCCCAGACGGGCGAGTTCGCTGAAGGTGATGCCGAAGGCGGCTCAAGAAACGCGCTTGATTTTCATGGGCGCAGCTCAGCTGTGGCGGCCGCCTAACGCCTATTTGCGACGTGAGCGTCTCAATTGACTTTTCAGAAGTCACGCGACGAGCGGAAACGGGTATCATGGCACTCGTTAAACTCAACGGCTAACTTCAAGTTCCGTGACGGACGACGGAGGAAGCGAGAGGCATCACCTCTTTACGACTGGAATGTACGCGATTATCCGGGACGAATATTGGAGTAAATCGGGAGATCATGAAGTCATTTTACCGGGTGGAACCCTATTGAGTTCTGGTGGCTCAACAAGCATAGCAGGTCGTTTTGCTTCCAGGCATCGGCCATCTCAAAGACCACCTCTCTGGACGGCGTTCGGGTGATCAGTGGTCTGCAGATCTCCCCGCGCCGCTCGCGCTAGGCGTCACGCGGACAGCGGACGACGGGCACTACGCACGAGGTCAACAAATTTATCGTGGGGGGTACGGTAGCGGGCGGTGATCAAGCAGCCCACGGGAGCTTGAAAGTGATCCGCTTTTCCGGATCGGCAAGCGTAGGTACCTCAGGCCTCATTGCGAAACAGCAGAGGATGAGATACGGAGAAGCATCTCAAGCGTACTTCCTCAGGGGCAAGGACAGGTACTACGATCAGCGCAAAAATTACACTGCCGAAATAACGGTGGGTCAGTGGAGCGAATCGTCAGTATTCTCTTATAGCTCGAGCCGTGATGGCAATGGGATTCGTACGGCCAGATAGCTTTCTGGTAAAATCCCATCCAGTTTGTTGAAGCGGGACGAGGGATGGCGGCAGATTTTCGCGAAGGCGACGCCAATCGAGGTCTGCCTCAAGCACAGGGCGTCTCAGAAGAATATCGGCGGACCTCCAGCTTCCAGGGAAGCTGGCTGGAGCTGCGCGGAGAAACGCACAAATCTTCGATTTCATCTGGCCATGCTGGCTGCCGCGTCTCCTGTCGGCGAGCGCGTCTACTCACCTCGCCAGCTTCGATCCGTCGCGGAGTCGCGGACCTCCGTGGACGACGCGGATTTGCGGACTTGCCTCAGCACACCTCGCCGTCACCTTGCGCAGTACATGGAGGACAAAGGCGACGCGCTAGACAAGACTGCGAAAAGCAGTGAGTTCGTCGAGTACCTACTGAACAAGGTATTTCCGCCCGGGGGCGCGTGACCTACGCGAAAGGGAACGGGGCCGCTCAGACCTCTCTGCATGGAATGACGTCTTCCCCCAGCATCGGCGAGATCGCGCGAAAGACTTTCGAGGACATCGCCGGAACGATCGACGACTGCCTGCTCGACCTCATGCGCGAGGCGCATCAAGATCGCCAACTGACTGCACTCATTGAATGTCCCCAGGTGTGCTTACCGAAAATCCCCACCTGTGAGCACCGGTCAGTGTAGTGGTTGACGGGTTCCGGTGGTCGCTCGGCGGAGGGTGTCGGCGGCGGCGTGGTGGTCGCGTAGCCGGTAGGACTCGCCGTCGAGATTGATGACCACCGAGCGGTGTAGGAGCCGGTCAAGCATCGCGGCCGCGACGGTGGTGTCGCCCAGGATGTCGCCCCAGGCGCCGACTCCGCGGTTGGTGGTGATCACGATGCTGGTCTTCAAATAGCGTTGCGAGACAACTTGAAACAGAGCGGAGGCCGCCTCTGCGGGCAGTGGTAGATACCCGAGTTCGTCGATCACGAGCAGGGTGGGGCCGGCGTAGAACCGCATGGTGGTGGCCCAACGTCCTTCGATGGCCGCACGGTGACACCGTGCGGCGAGGTCGGCGGCGGTGGTGAAGTATGTGCGATACCCGGCATGTGCTGCGGCCCTTGCCAATCCGACCGATAGATGCGTTTTGCCGGTGCCGGGCGGGCCGATGAGCAGGATGTTGGTCGCCGAGTCGAGGTAGCGGCAGGTGCCCAGTTCGTCGATGAGTGCCCGGTCGATACCGGCAGCGGCGTCGACATCGAAATCAGCCAGCGTGGCCGGTGTGGGCAGGCTCGCGAACCGTAGCCGACCGGCCAGTCGGCGGGCGGTGGAGGCGTCCACTTCGACGGCCAGCAGCCTTTCCAGGGCCACTGTGAGCGATAGTCCTTCGGCGGTGACCTGGTCCAGTACCGAGGGCAGCGCTTCGGCGGCGGCGGTGAGTTTGAGCTCTGCCAGGTGTGAACGCAGCAGCTGATAGCGGCTCGCCGCCGCTGACGACGTCTCCCTCGCGGTGGTGGTGGTTTTCGGGGTGCGTGGGGTGGGGGTCATTGCAGGGTCCTGTTCTGGGCGGCCCGTTCGTAGACGGACATGTCGATGACGGTGGAATCCGATGCTGGAGTGAGGTTTCCGGCCTCGGTGGAGTCGCGATCGCGGATCTGAAGTAGTCGTGCGGCAGCGGCTTTGGCTACTGCCCCGGGTGGGATGCGTTCCTTGCGGCGGTGTGGCCGCCCGGTGGTGGCGGCGGCCATCGCCGCGGTGTCCAGGGCGATGACGTGGCCGCTGTCGCGGACCATCACCCCGAGTCCGTCGGCTGCCATGCGGTGCCGTGCCACCACGATCCCGGTTGTGGTGGCGATGTCGAGGTATTCACCGCCGATGGGATGGCTGACTCTGACTTCGGCAGCGGCCAACTCTGGTGGGACCGAGTAGCGGTTGCCGCGGTAGGACACCAACGCCTGCCTCGCTGCGGTACGGCCCTCAGAGACGATTACCGGGTACGGCGCTGCCGGCACCGGTCGAAGCGGCTCGGCGGTGGCGACTACGGCCACTGAGGACCGACCGTCGGCGGTGGCCCGGATGCGGGTGTCACCGCGCACCCGGGCGAAGCGGTCCACGCTTACTTGGGCTTGTTCAACGGTCATGTCGTCGGCCAAGGTGCGCCACCAACGTTGGGCGGCAGTGTGATTGACCTTCTCCACCACACCTTTGCGGTTGCCGCGCCGCGGTGGGCAGATCGCCACCGACACCCCGTAATGCTTGGCCACCCCGGCGAAGGAGGCGGTCACTCGGCCCGATCCGGGATCGCAGACCGTGGCCATCCGGTCGAACCGCCACACCTGGGTCAGCCCGGCCAGACCGCGGCAGATCGTGTCGATCGCGGCCACCAGATGCGGTTGGTCCATCGACGGGGAGAGCACTGCCCGCCACTTGCCCGAATGCGCTAGCGAGCCGACCAGCAGGAATGCTTTCTTGCCCCACCCCCACGTCGCGGGTGGGTCGGGCAATTCCAGCCAGTCCCATTGGGTTTCCTCACCAGGCGGGTGGGCGATGATTGCGTTGGGGCGATCGGTAGCGGTGCGGCAGGCTTCGCATGCCGGGCGCAGATTGCGGGTGCGGATGTTGCGGGTCAGGCTCTGATACGACAGCGCGAAACCGAGGTCTTCGAGTTCGTCGTAGAGGGTGCGGGCCCACAGATGCGGATCCTCGACCAGTCGCGCCGACACGTAGTCGAGGAACGGATCGAAGGGATCTGGGCCCGGGCAGGCCCGCTGGCCGGGTTTACCGTCGCCTAGGCCAGGTACTTGCGGACCGTTTTGCGGTCGAAGCCGGTGTGACGGGCGATCGCAGAGATCGACCAACCGCGTTTTCGTAGGGCGTGTACTTCCATGTCGTCCTCCCATGTGAGCACCGAGAAAGCGGGCCTCCTTCGACAGAGCTACTGGCGTCAGACACCAGCAGCATCGAGGAGGCCCGCCCTTCGGCGGAGCCACACGGGTGAGGAATTTCAGTGAGCGTCAGTGGGGAATTTCAGCGAGCGCCGTCA
>JAXHOA010000079.1:0-17774 GCA_034520035.1 Mycobacterium sp.
GACTGCACTCATTGAATGTCCCCAGGTGTGCTTTTACCGAAAATCCCCACCTGTGAGCACCGGTCAGTGTAGTGGTTGACGGGTTCCGGGTGGTTGCTCGGCGGAGGGTGTCGGCGGCGGCGTGGTGGTCGCGTAGCCGGTAGGACTCGCCGTCGAGATTGATGACCACCGAGCGGGTGTAGGAGTCGGTCAAGCATCGCGGCCGCGACGGTGGTGTCGCCCAGGATGTCGCCCCAGGCGCCGACTCCGCGGTTGGTGGTGATCACGATGCTGGTCTTCAAATAGCGTTGCGAGACAACTTGAAACAGAGCGGAGGCCGCCTCTGCGGGCAGTGGTAGATACCCGAGTTCGTCGATCACGAGCAGGGTGGGGCTAGCTGTAGAACCGCATGGTGGTGGCCCAACGTCCTTCGATGGCCGCACGGTGACACCGTGCGGCGAGGTCGGCGGCGGTGGTGAAGTATGTGCGATACCCGGCATGTGCTGCGGCCCTTGCCAATCCGACCGATAGATGCGTTTTGCCGGTGCCGGGCGGGCCGATGAGCAGGATGTTGGTCGCCGAGTCGAGGTAGCGGCAGGTGCCCAGTTCGTCGATGAGTGCCCGGTCGATACCGGCAGCGGCGTCGACATCGAAATCAGCCAGCGTGGCCGGTGTGGGCAGGCTCGCGAACCGTAGCCGACCGGCCAGTCGGCGGGCGGTGGAGGCGTCCACTTCGACGGCCAGCAGCCTTTCCAGGGCCACTGTGAGTGATAGTCCTTCGGCGGTGACCTGGTCCAGTACCGAGGGCAGCGCTTCGGCGGCGGCGGTGAGTTTGAGCTCTGCCAGGTGTGAACGCAGCAGCTGATAGCGGCTCGCCGCCGCTGACGACGTCTCCCTCGCGGTGGTGGTGGTTTTCGGGGTGCGTGGGGTGGGGGTCATTGCAGGGTCCTGTTCTGGGCGGCCCGTTCGTAGACGGACATGTCGATGACGGTGGAATCCGATGCTGGAGTGAGGTTTCCGGCCTCGGTGGAGTCGCGATCGCGGATCTGAAGTAGTTGTGCGGCAGCGGCTTTGGCTACTGCCCCGGGTGGGATGCGTTCCTTGCGGCGGTGTGGCCGCCCGGTGGTGGCGGCGGCCATCGCCGCGGTGTCCAGGGCGATGACGTGGCCGCTGTCGCGGACCATCACCCCGAGTCCGTCGGCTGCCATGCGGTGCCGTGCCACCACGATCCCGGTTGTGGTGGCGATGTCGAGGTATTCACCGCCGATGGGATGGCTGACTCTGACTTCGGCAGCGGCCAACTCTGGTGGGACCGAGTAGCGGTTGCCGCGGTAGGACACCAACGCCTGCCTCGCTGCGGTACGGCCCTCAGAGACGATTACCGGGTACGGCGCTGCTTGGCGACCGGTCGAAGCGGCTCGGCGGTGGCGACTACGGCCACTGAGGACCGACCGTCGGCGGTGGCCCGGATGCGGGTGTCACCGCGCACCCGGGCGAAGCGGTCCACGCTTACTTGGGCTTGTTCAACGGTCATGTCGTCGGCCAAGGTGCGCCACCAACGTTGGGCGGCAGTGTGATTGACCTTCTCCACCACACCTTTGCGGTTGCCGCGCCGCGGTGGGCAGATCGCCACCGACACCCCGTAATGCTTGGCCACCCCGGCGAAGGAGGCGGTCACTCGGCCCGATCCGGGATCGCAGACCGTGGCCATCCGGTCGAACCGCCACACCCGGGTCAGCCCGGCCAGACCGCGGCAGATCGTGTCGATCGCGGCCACCAGATGCGGTTGGTCCATCGACGGGGAGAGCACTGCCCGCCACTTGCCCGAATGCGCTAGCGAGCCGACCAGCAGGAATGCTTTCTTGCCCCACCCCCACGTCGCGGGTGGGTCGGGCAATTCCAGCCAGTCCCATTGGGTTTCCTCACCAGGCGGGTGGGCGATGATTGCGTTGGGGCGATCGGTAGCGGTGCGGCAGGCTTCGCATGCCGGGCGCAGATTGCGGGTGCGGATGTTGCGGGTCAGGCTCTGATACGACAGCGCGAAACCGAGGTCTTCGAGTTCGTCGTAGAGGGTGCGGGCCCACAGATGCGGATCCTCGACCAGTCGCGCCGACACGTAGTCGAGGAACGGATCGAAGGGATCTGGGCCCGGGCGGGCCCGCTGGCCGGGTTTACCGTCGCCGGCCAGGTACTTGCGGACCGTTTTGCGGTCGAAGCCGGTGTGACGGGCGATCGCAGAGATCGACCAACCGCGTTTTCGTAGGGCGTGTACTTCCATGTCGTCCTCCCATGTGAGCATGAGAAAGCGGGCCTCCTTCGACAGAGCTACTGGCGTCAGACACCAGCAGCATCGAGGGAGGCCCGCCCTTCTCGGCGGAGCCACACGGGTGAGGAATTTCAGTGAGCGTCAGTGGGGAATTTCAGCGAGCGCCGTCACCGATTGATAGATCATCGCTGGTGCCTGCGAGCGCAGCAAAATGGGGGCGGTGAGGCTGTGCTGCCGGGGAATTGTTGCCCCGCCGGTAGCGAGGTCGATGGCCACTGGAGCATCGACGACAAAGGTGGTCATCTCGGCATTCTCGCCGACGACGGCGCCGTCCTGTGGGCCGACGTGCAGCCGCACCCGCACCTGATCGCCGTCGTCGATGCCTTCGGAGCGGCGTAGCGCGACCTTCAGTGGCACCAAGTAGCTGCCGTCTTTCGGCATCAGTGATGTCTTCACCTCGGTGTTGCCGATACGTACCTGCGCCGGGATGCCACCCCAGCCGTAGGTCAGCTCGCCGATGTGCCGGTGCAGGAATTCATCAATGTGCGCCGGTGCGGCAACAAAGAAGTAGGGTGCGGGACCACGCCATTGGAACACCTCAGCGTCAAACTCCCAGTCCACGGGTCAACACTACGACCACCGACGCGTCACAGCGCGCGAAACCGCCTTCACAGCGGCTCTCGGTCGCCTGGTGATGTGCGGTCAGTTATGTCGTCGGGGGAGTCTGTGCGTCCCACCATGCCAGAACTCGTGTTCCCAGGAGCGTCAGCCACTTCGACGGCTGTCCCTCCGGTACATCGACTTCAAACCACACGCGCCCGGGATGCCGTTTGCCTTGCAGCCATGTGCCGTCCGGCTGTCGGGCTGTACGTATGAGCTCGACGGCATTCGCTATCCGCGCATCTGGTTCGATTCCGTCGACTGACGAAGCCTGCCGGAAGTAGTCCGCTGCGTTGAGTACGTTGTAGGTCCAGCGGAAGGGATAGGCGAACTGGTCAATCCACGGAGCTACGGGCTCACCGGTCGATAGTCGGCGAAAAAGGCCGCGCTGCAACAGGTATTCCTCCCCGGAGCGCCGGGCGGCGCGGGTCTCTTCGGTACCGCCGGTAGCTGCGTCGTAGGCGAGCAGGCCCTTCAGTGAGTTGAGGGTCGAGTGGAAGGACGATCTCGTGGAGCCCTCGACCCAGTCGCAGTTCCAGCCACCATCGGGTAGCCGGTGCTCGAGAAACCAGTCGATGAGGTCGGTGATGTCCGCACCGAGCCAGACTCCGTTCGCGACCGTCCATGCGTTGATGCAGCAGTCGACTTCGCCGCTCCAAAACGGTAAGTCCTCGTACTCCCAGTGGCTGTTCTCGGCGAGGAGCTCGACTGTGCGGCGCTCCCGCAGGACAGCGGCGTCAACACCCCACTCTCGCAGCGAATTGAGCGTCCAGGTCGTAGCCGTCCAGGGGCGACCAGCGCCCTCTGCAGCCTCTGGGCCATCAAAGTCGAAATCGGAGGGAAAGAACGCACCTCCAGCCCACTGGCCATCCGAACCTTGTTGCGCGAGAAGGCGTGCAGCAAAGCCTTCGGTCGCGGTCCGCGCCCGGGTCGCTTCCCAGACCTCGGACTGTGTGTACATCAGATCGCGCTCCACTTGCCAGCGCAATGCCGGATCAGAATCCAAGAGCCACGTGATCAAGGATTCAGCCGCCATGGGCAAACTATAGCGATACAAAAGATGGTCAGAGCGAGATCGAGAGCCGCTCAAACTACCCTTGGTCGATGTTGGGTAGGCGAGAAGACCACCGTTGATAGGCGGCCTGACGTGAAGTCCCCAGTCTCGTAGCGATTTTCGTCCAGGACAGGCCTGCTTGACGTGCTTGTAGTACCACCTGGGCGAGTTGTTCATCGGCTTTCTGGACCGCATTGCGTGCATCGCTGAGGGCCGTTGCAGCCGCGCTTAGGGATTCGAGGTGAATGTCGTACGGTCGCAAAGCCGGGTCGATGTCGAACAGGGCGCTTTCGTCAGAACCACCTGCCGATTGCTCTGAATCGTCGTTTGGACGGTGGGATGGGCCGGTCATCGCTCGTCGAGATCCTCGTCGTGGAGTGTTTGTACGGTCATTGCCGGACGCGTATTGGGCCCAGTATTGCCGGCCTCTGCGACGTGCTTCTGCGTGACTTTGTCGCTGTGGCCGAGCATCTCGGCAACGAGGGGAGCGGGCATCGCGGACACCAGTTCTCGTAGGGCAGTGTTGCGGGCTCCCTGCAGGTTGATGCCGAGCGCCCGCAGTCGCATCATGATGGCCTGTGGATCAATGTGTCGGCCTGGCCGGTTGCTGGTGAAGAGCCAGGGTGTGCCAACGGCTCCGCCGGCAGTGCGCAGATTGGGGCGATGGCGAAGGTGGTAGTTGAGCTGGGAGGCGAACGGCTCCGGAACGGGGACAGGGTGTTTACCCAACGCGATACAGGTCTCCCCGCGTGATTGGGAGACTGCGGTGGATTGCAGGGCGGCAATCTTCGTTAGCGGCTGCGCATAGAGCAATAGCAGCACGCCAGCGACGCGATAGGGCAGGCTTTCGGAGTCGCCGTTGAGCAGCTCTTTCAGCCAGGCGAGTCGCTGATCTTGCGTGATTGTGGGGGTCGTTTTCGCATTCCTAAAGCCGATCTGCACCGCGACGTTGAGCTTGCCCTTCTTGGCCCAGATGAAGAACGTTCGGATCAGGTGACGGGTTGTCGGGCCTGAGGCCAGGTATTCGTCGACGTCTTGTTGCGTGCAGCCGTCAATGGTTCGCCCATGTGTCTGCTCGAGCCAGATGAGGAACTTGATGGTCTCGGTGACTTCCTGCTTGGCGGAACGCTTTGGGCCGTCGGAGGTTGGCCGGGCCTTGATTCACTGCGGAGACGTCGAAGGTGGTGCCAAGTCGCGAACTGTTCGACCGGGGCGCGAACCGCGGGGGAGTCGATTGCATCGAGTTTGTCGGCCAGCCAGACTTCGAAGCGCGCCAGATGTTCATCGCGTGGCGGCAGCAGTCCATGGTGCTGCAGCAGGCTACGAAGGTGATCGATATGGCGGCCGGATCCTGCTGTGGTGAGGCCGTCGTGCGTCAGTGGTATGGCACCGGAGGTGAGGCCGTCGAGTAGTTCCAGCACTTGGATGTTGCGTTTCCAGGTCAGGATGCTCTCGGGTCTGTCGACGCCGCAAAGCACTTCGATCAGTGTCTGCATGGCGGCGAGGTCGGCGGGATGGTGCAGCAGTATTTTGCAGAGGTCGTCACGCAGGGCGCATCGGGCGCATTGGCCGGAGCGGTAGATCTCGCCTTCTTGGCGACAGGTTCTGCAGGTGAAGTCGCCGGGGATGCCGGCGCAGGTCAAGCATAGTAACCGCCAGTTTCATTGAGAAGCGGGCGACACTCTTGCATTCCGCCAGTTAATTTGCGAATACCGCCAGATATACCGAGACAGGACAAGAGTCACTCGGGACGTCCGTGTTTCATCAGATGAAAACGGAGTGTTTTAGTTGACATAGGACAGTAATGAATATTCGCTTCACTGGGGTCCGCCGGCTGTGTGTTCCGGGGCCGGTGTGTTGATCGTTCGATAGTGGACGTGGGGGCCAGCGGTGGCGTGGTTGGGGGCCACCGTTCTTAGGCTCCTTCCGTCGTGCGTATAGGGCGCACGGCGGAAGGAGTGACCATCAATGGTACGGAAGATCAAAGCGAAACTCGTGCTGCAGTTGCGCGCTGACGGCCTGTCCGGACGGGCGATCGCGACATCACAGGCGATGTCGCGCAAGAGCATTACGGAGGTGCTGGAGGCCGCCGACGCAGCTGGCGTCGGTTGGGACGACGTCGCTGACCTCGGGGAGGGTGAGGTGTACGCCTTGTTGTTCCCGGGGCGCGGTGAGCACGAGAGTGTGTTCGCCCAGCCGGACTGGGATCGAGTCCATAAGGAGTTGGCCCGGGTTGGGGTGACGCTGAAGCTGTTGCACGGCGAGTATGTCGATTCCGGTGCGGTGGCCGGTGAGCCGGTGATGGGCTACGACCGGTTCTGCCGGATTTATCAGCGTCACGTGCTGGTCACCGGTGTCGCCTCCCGGGTCGGGCATAAGGCCGCCCAGACCGTCGAGGTCGACTGGTCCGGGCCGACGATGCAGCTGCGTGACCCGACCAGCGGCACGACCATCACGGTGTATCTGTTCGTGGGGTGCCTGCCGTTTAGTAGGTATGCGTTCGTGGAGCCGACCCTGGACATGAAGCAGGACACCTGGCTGCGGGCACATGTGGCGATGTTCGAGGCGTTGGGCGGTTCGGTGCCGAGGATCGTGTCGGACAACTTGAAGACCGGTGTGATCACCCATCCCCGCGACGGCGAGATCGTGCTCAACGATGCCTACCGGGAGATGGCGGCGCACTACTCGGCGGCGGTGCTGCCTGGGCGCGTGCGCCACGCCAAAGACAAAGCGAGCGTGGAAAACACGGTGTGGCATGTCGCCATGCGGATCATCGCGGACCTACGTGATGAACAGTTCGCCACGTTGCCGGAGTTGACGGCAGCCATCACCACCCGGGTGGCTGCCTACAACCAGGAACCCTTCCAGAAGCGGCCAGGCTCGCGGGCCAGTGTGTTCGCGACTGAGGAGCAGCCGCTGCTGACCGGGCTGCCGCAGGTGGCCTACGAGATCAGCCGGTGGGTATATGGGCGCCGGGTCGGCCGCAACGGACACGTGGTGTGGGAGAAGAACTTCTACTCCGTACCGTTCGCCCACGTCGGCACCGCGGTCGACCTGCGCATCACCGACCGGGTGCTGCAGGTCTACCGCGGCCAGGAACGAGTCACCAGCCACCTGCTGCTGCCCGAGGGCTCAGCCAACGAGTACCGCACCAACGACGCCGACCTTCCCGCCGGCGACAGGTACCGCCAGTGGGACCCCGAACGAGTCCGGGACTGGGCCCAGCGGATCGGTGGATCGGCGGTGATCGTGGTCAACAGGATCTTCGAATCCGTCCCGGTCGACGAGCAAGGCCTCGACGCCGCCCTGGCCGTGCTGCGACTTTCGCGGCGGTTCTCCGCGCAACGGGTCGAGGCGGCGTGCCGGCTCGCGTTGGCGGGCCGGGTGCGCTCCCCGCGCTACGTCCATCTGCAGCCGATTCTGGCCACCGGCCAAGACACGACCGTCGAGCTGCGGGCGCCACGGACCGAACCACCCGAAGAAGGCGGCTACGTGCGCGGGGCCGACTACTACGCCGGCGGCGCCCAGTGAGCGGAATCGACACCGAAACCAAACGCAAGCTCCGCGAGATGGGAGCCACACCCCTGCTCGAGGCACTCGAAGCCCACGACGACACCCTGGCCCTAGGAATGGGCTTCGGTGAGCGCCTGCGCCTCGTCGTCGACGAGGCGCACTCGTCGTTCAACCACGCCAAGATCGACGGTCTGATCCGCCGTGCGGGGCTGCGCTACCCAGCCGCGGACCTGCGCCGGCTGGACTTGGTCGACGAACGCGGTCTGGACCGCAACGTGATCGCCCAGCTCGGGACATGTTCGTTCGTCGAACGTCAGCAGAACGTCGTGTTCCAGGGCTTCACCGGCTCCGGGAAGTCGTATCTGGGGTGCGCGTTGGCCAAACAGGCTTGCCAGCACCGGATCCGGGCCCACTACATCCGCATGCCCGACCTTGAAGAGACCTGGGCCCTGGCCCGGGACAAGCCGCAGGGGGCCACGAAGTTCCTCACGAAGTACGCAGCCTTCACCCTGCTGGTGATCGACGAATGGCTACTCGATCATCCCGACGATCAGATGCGGAGCATGCTGCTCGAGCTACTCGAACGCCGCTACGACACCGCCTCGACCGTGTTCTGCACCCAGTACGCGAAGAAGGACTGGCACCAACGTCTCGGATCGGGAGTCCACGCCGACGCCATCATGGACCGCATCGTGCACAACACCATCTGGGTCGATACCGGCAACCACAACATGCGTGAACACGCCACACTGAACCAGTGAAAACAGCCGGTGGGGACCAGTGGCCCCCAAGCACACCGCTACTGGCCCCCACCGGCACTATCACCGACCCCGAACAGCAATATCCGGTGGTCCCCAAGCCTGCAAATACTCACAGTAACCGCCAGTTTCATTGAGAAGCGGGCGACACTCTTGCATTCCGCCAGTTAATTTGCGAATACCGCCAGATATACCGAGACAGGACAAGAGTCACTCGGGACGTCCGTGTTTCATCAGATGAAAACGGAGTGTTTTAGTTGACATAATGTAGATTATCGGCACAAATCTGAACTGGGCGGATGCAGTAATCCAGGAAAACCTGAAAGGCTGTCCGACTTCTCGCCCTGCGCTCCAGCACTATCCGACCGTGCCACCCGCCCAGGTCTCCGCCCACGCACATACGCTTATTCGGTCGGCGAACGCATGGCGTCGGGCCTGAATCCGCGACCTCACGGCGCCGGACCGGACGGTTGATGGTCCAGAACTACCTGTGCATCGGCGGACGCCCGGCCGCCCTCGAAACCCTGGGCCTTTTGTTCAATTCGTCACTGTGACGTTAAACCCGTGGTGTAGCCCCCAGCCCTTTGTGTCGAGAATGTTCCGTGATGTTGCCTCGGTTGGTGCGACCACATTCGCTCAGCGGGTCGCCGCTCTCACTGATCGGGTTAGACGTGGCCGAATTGTTTGAGCGCATCTGCGAGTGAAAGACCGTTGCCGATCGCCTCGCGGACGGCGACCTCTCGGGCGGTCATCTCCTCGGCTTTGGCCAACACGTCCTCGACGATGCCGTTGGGGATGACGATCGCGCCGTCCTCGTCGGCAAGGATGAAGTCGCCCGGGCTGACGACCACGCGTGCGGTCGTGGCTCCGGGTAAGTAGATCGGAGCCTGGAAGCCTGTGACCCGCCACCGGCCGATCGATTGGATCGCCGAGCGGAAGGCAGCCACCACGGAGAAGTCGAGTTGGCGAAGCCACCGGACGTCTCGGATGCCGCCGTCGACCAGTGCTCCCGCCGATCCGCGTTGCATCATGCCCAGCGCGATGAGCTCACCGAAGTAGCACACGCCCTCGCCGCCACCGCTCCACACCGAGACCTCATCGGGGCTGATGCCGTTGCAGGCCTGCATCTTCAGCGCGTCGCCGGTGCCCGGATAGGGAGCCATCTCACCTTGGATTGTGTACGCCCAGCCCGCGAGCCGACTGCCGGTGTGCAGGGTCAGCCGCGGCGATAGTCCGCAGTTGCGATGTCCCATGTCGTCGAGGACGTCGCCGACATTGGCGGTGTCCACCGCGAGAAACCGCTGCCGGATCTCGCTCAATTGTGCTGGCGTGCGCTGGATGTCAGTGCCCTTCCGCTGTGGTGCTGTCGTCGCGGGCATCGGTCCGGACCACCGCCTGTGTCTACGCCGGCCCGCCGGTCGACCGTAACATCCACGATGTCCACGTCAGGTCCGACTCGGTGGCTGTTTCGATGCACATTGAAACGTGCCCACCGCGCCTAGTCGAGAGTGCGCTGGTCCGCGCTCCCCCGCACTCTCAGGAAATTCTGGATCGGACACCCAGTCCGCCGTCCGTCACCCGACCCGAATAACGTCACAGTGACGAAAAGATGATATGCGCTTGGATGGCGGTATTGCGTATACATGCGAGGATAATGACGCGGTCGGCACGCGACGACCGGATCGGAGTCGGGTCATGCAGCGACCGCATCAGGTGGTGGTCCTCGTGCTCGAGGGGGCGCTCCCCCTCGACGTCGGGATCCCGGCGGAAGTGTTCCATCCGGAGACGGGGTTCGGATATGAGGTGTCGGTCTGCGGGGTCACCGCAGGAACGGTGCCGTCCCATGGGGGCTTCGGCTACGCGGTCCCGCGGGGCCTGGACGCTCTGGCCGACGCGGACACGATCATCGTCCCGGGGTACGCGCCGGCGGGTCGGCCGATACCGGTTCAGGTGCGCGAAGCGCTCCGGAGCGCCGCATCCCGCGGGGCCCGTATCGCATCGATCTGCTACGGCGCCTTCGCGCTCGCGGAGGCCGGCCTGCTGGACGGCCTGCGAGCAACGACGCACTGGGATGCGGCGGAGAAGCTCGCGGCGCGGCATCCGCAGATAGCGGTCGAGCCGAACGTGCTCTTCGTCGACGAGGGATCCATTCTCACCTCGGCCGGCGCCGCCGCCGGCCTCGACCTGTGTCTGCACATCGTTCGGTGCGACCTCGGCGTGGCCGCGGCGAACGAGATCGCACGAGGCCTCGTCACCGCGCCCTACCGCACCGGCGGTCAGGCCCAGTACCTGCCGAAGACCAGCTCGGCCGCTCACGGGGAAACACTCGCCGCGACGCGGGAATGGGCCATGGCGCGGCTCTACGAGCCACTGACGATCGCCGGCCTGGCCGCACACGCGCAGATGTCGCCCCGCACGTTCCTGCGCCGCTTCGCCGACGAGACCGGCAGCACCCCGCTGCAGTGGATCCTGCGGGCGCGGGTCGACACCGCCCGCGAACTCCTGGAAAGCACCAAGCTGTCGGTCGACCACATCGCCGAGCAGGTCGGCCTGGGAACCGGATCGAACCTGCGGCTGCACTTCCGCCGGCTCCTGGATGTGTCCCCCTCGGAGTACCGAGCCACCTTCTCCGGGCGGAGCTGATACCTAGGAGATGCGAGGGGGCAGCGCGACAGTGTCGCCCGCCACATCGATCGCGACCTTGCCGCGCAGCGCATACGACCGCCTGTCCTCCAGGAGCTCATGAGCCTCACCCATCCGGGCGAGCGGAAGCGTCGCGCCGATGACCGGCTTCACGAGGCCGCGCTCGACCAGTGTGGTGAGCGCGTTCAACTTTCCCCGGTTCTGGCGTGTGAAGACGAAGTGATAGGCGGCGTTCTTGCCCCACGCCTCAATGAGGTTCTGCGGCTGAGCGAGGTCGACGATGCTGACGACGCGTCCGGAGTCGGCGAGCGTCAGCGGGCTCCGGGTGAGCGCGTCGCCGCCGATCGTGTCGTAGACGACGTCCACGCCCTTGCCCTGCGTCAGATCGGCCACGGCGTCGACGTAGTCCGTCGACGTGTAGTCGATTGCCGCATCCGCACCGAGCGAACGCACGAAGTCGTGGTCGCCGGCTTTCGCAGTGGTGATCACTCGTGCGCCGATCGCCGCCGCGATCTGGATCGCGATGGTGCCGACGCCACCTGTGCCGCCATGGATGAGGATCGTCTCGCCGACGGTGAGTTGAGCTCGCGTCACCAGGGACTCCCAGACCGTCCCGCCGACCAGGGTCAGGCTCGCCGCCTCCAGGTGACTGACGTTCTCCGGCTTGCGGCCGACGAGATCCACGTCGGCGACGTGCTGCTCGGCGTAGGAGCCGGGGCCGCCGAAAATCTGCGGGGTGTAGTACACCTCGTCGCCGACGCCGAACTCGCTCACATGCGTTCCGACTTCCTCGATCACGCCGGAGATGTCATGCCCGATGATCGCGGGCAACGGCACCAGATCGGCGTAGTCTCCGCGGCGGATCTGATAGTCGAGCGGGTTGACGGCGGTGGCATGGACGCGCACCCGAACTTGACGGGGCCCGACGTGCGGTACAGAGACCTCGCGCAGTTCGAAAGCATCGGCCCCTCCGAAATGTTTGAGCACAACGGCCTTCATCGGATCAGTCATAGCGGTGTTCCTCATCGTGGTTTTGGCTGCGCGCCGCGGCGAGCCGGGGCGGTTCCTTCCCAGTGTCGCGCACACGATCCGCTCACTCCAGTGGCGTGAATGCCAATATCCGCGAGGATAGTGACAGCCTCGTCGGGCGGCATTCGGGCATGATCCCGCGCGGCGCACCCGGTAACGCACCCGCGCACTGCCGCGATGACATGAGCGGCGCCTCGCACGAGGGTCACTTTTACGGTAGGTGGGCGATAACGCCGTCGCCTGCTGCGGGGGTCTGGCACAGTCTGCGCAGGGCTGTTTGGGGAGGATTGAAGTGGTCACTGGAGTGCGAACCATCGGTCGCCTGGTTGCGGCTACCGTCTTGGCGGCGGCAGCGTTGCCGGTCATGGTGCCGACTGCGGTGTCACAGCCGTGCCCGGACATCGGTGTCGTGTTCGCCAGAGGTACCTCGGAGCCGCCCGGCGTCGGCGGCGTCGGGCAACGGTTCGTCGAAGCCCTACGCGCGCAGGCCTTTCCGAGCACGGTCGGTGTCCACGGCGTCAATTATCCGGCGAGTAGCAACTTCACCGGCGGCCCGGCATTCCGAATGAACGTCGTCGAAGGTGTGCGCGACGAGTCCGCCCACGTGCAGGGCGTGACGACAGTGTGCCCGAGCACTCAGATGGTCCTCGGTGGGTACTCGCAGGGGGCCGTCGTCACTGCTCTCGCCACCTCCGGCGTGGTGCCCGCAGGTCTCGCGCCGGGAACTGCTCCCCCGCAGCTGCCCGCCGACGCCGTCGACAATGTCGCCGCGGTGGTCCTGTTCGGGACGCCCGCGGGTTGGTCCGCGGAGAAGTACGGTACCCCGGCGATCGACGTGGGCCCCGCCTACGCCGCCAAGTCCTTGGAGTTCTGCGCTCCCGGTGACACCGTCTGCTCGGGCGCACTGCCGTCGGGGTCGAGCGGCCCTCATCAGCAGTACGGCGTCAACGGGATGGTCGACCAGGCGGCGGCCTTCACGGTCAGCAGGTTGGTGCGGGCGTCGGCACCCATGTAGCGCTCTGGGAGCCTTCGCCTCCGGTGAGATAGGCAACCCGTCCTATCCCGGTGGATGGACATGCGATCAGAATCGTTGCAACGAGTGACGACGGAAGCCCGATCACGAGGAGCGGCCATGACAACACCGAAGAACTCCCCACTGGCAGATCTCGGTCTGAGCATCCCGCTGATCGCGGCCCCCATGGCCGGCGGTGCCACCACCCCCGCGATGGTGATCGCCGCCGCCCACGCCGGTGCTCTGGGGTTCCTGGCCGCCGGCTACAAGACTCCCCAGGCTCTGGAGTCCGAGATCGGAGCTGTCCACGACGCATCAATCCCATTCGGCGTCAATATCTTCGCGCCCAACCCGGTGCCGATCACCGGTCCGGACTATCGCCGCTACGCAGATGCCCTGCGGGCCGAGGCAGACCGCTTCGGACTGACCTTGCCCGGCGAGCCCATCGATGACGATGACGCGTTCGGCGCCAAGATCGAACTGTTGTTGTCCAACCCGGTGCCGGTGGTCAGCTTCACCTTCGGGCTGCCGAGCATCGAGGTCATCACCGCCCTGCAGAAGGCCGGGACAGTCGTGGTGCAGACCGTGACGACCTTGCCTGAAGCCGAACTGGCCGCCGCGGCGGGGGTGGACATGCTCGCGGTGCAGGCCAGCGCGGCCGGCGGGCATTCGGGCACGCTGACTCCGAATCGCTTGCCGGCCCCGGTGGCGATCGGTGACCTGATCCGGCAGGTGAGTCACGGCGTGAAGGTGCCGGTGATCGCCGCGGGAGGGCTCGCCACACCAGAGGCAGTTTCGGCCGTGCTGAGCGCCGGTGCCGTCGCGGCAGCCGTGGGCACCGTGCTGCTGCGTGCCGATGAGAGCGCCGCGTCGACCACCCACAAAGCGGCACTCGTCGACCCGTCGCGCACCGAGACCGTCCTGACCCGCGCCTTCACCGGGCGCCCCGCCCGCGGTCTGCGCAACAACTTCATCGACCGCTTCGAATCGGTTGCGCCGCTGGGTTACCCCGCAATTCACCACCTCACGAGCCCGCTCCGCAAGGCAGCCGCTGCGGCAGGTGACGCCGATCTCGTCCACCTCTGGGCCGGCACCGGGTACCGCCACGTCCGCGATGCATCGACGGCGTCGATCCTCACCTCCCTGGCCGGCTGAAACTGTTTGGTGCCTCCGCGGACGGGTAGTCCGTGGTGCCTGCAGGCCGAGGTGCTGCGTTCCTACGTTTGCTGATCAGCCGGGCGGGTTAGTTTGGAGGCATGCCGTCCGTGTTGTGGTTCCGTCGTGACCTCCGGTTGACCGATCTTCCCGCGTTGCTGGCCGCCGCCGACGGTGATGGGGACGTACTCGGCTGTTTCGTCCTCGACCCCCGCCTGGAAGAATCCTCCGGCCCCCGGCGCATGCAGTACCTCGGTGACAGCCTGCGCCACCTGCAGCATGAACTGGACGGCCGACTGCTGGTGGTCCGTGGGCACGCTGACAAGCGAATACCGTTGATCGCCAAAGATATCGGCGCGGATGCGGTGCACATCTCCGGTGACTTCACGCCATACGGCCGACGCCGTGACGAACAGGTGCAGAAGGCGCTCGACGGCATCCCGTTGGTCGCAACCGGCTCTCCCTATCTGGTGTCGCCGGGCCGGATTCGCAAGGACGACGACAGCCCCTACAAGGTGTTCACCCCGTATTTCCGCCGGTGGCAAGACCACGGCTGGCGGGCCCCCGCCGCGTCGACCGCGACGTCGGCGCGTTGGCTCGATCCCGCGGATCTGTCGCACAAGACATTGCGGCCGGTGCCGATTCCCGACCCCGGCGCGGATATGGACGTCACCGCAGGGGAAGCCGCCGCACTGGAGCAGTGGAGGAACTTCGTCGACGACCACCTGCAGAACTACGAGCAGGACCGCAACCGTCCCGACCTGGCCCACACCAGCCGGATGTCCGGACCGCTGAAGTTCGGTGCCATCCACCCACGCACCATGGCTGCCGACCTCGACGCCCGCCGCACAGGCGATGCCGCATATCTACGCGAGTTGGCATTCCGTGACTTCTACGCCGACGTGCTCAACCACTGGCCTCGCAGCGTCTGGTGGAACTGGAATGCCGATTTCGACGCGATCGAAATCGATCAGGGTTCCGATGCCGAGCAGCTGTTCGCGGCATGGAAGGCCGGCGAAACCGGTTTCCCCATCGTCGATGCCGGCATGCGTCAGCTGCGAGAAACCGGTTTCATGCACAACAGGGTGCGGATGATCACCGCATCATTTCTGGTCAAAGACCTACACCTGCCCTGGCAGTGGGGGGCTCGCTGGTTCCTGGAACAGCTGGTCGACGGCGACATGGCGAGCAATCAGCACGGGTGGCAATGGTGTGCGGGCAGTGGCACCGACGCCGCGCCTTACTTCAGGGTGTTCAACCCGACCACGCAGGGGCAGAAGTTCGATCCCGCAGGCGATTACATCCGTCGCTGGGTCCCCGAACTCGTGGATGCCGACGACCCGCACCTGAAAAAAGGGCAGCGGCCGGCGGGCTACCCGGATCCGGTCGTGGATCACAGCCAGGAACGCGCCGAGGCCCTACGCCGATATCAGGCGATCACGGGTAAATGATCGTGGCACTGATACGGTCACACTATGCGTGATTCCGCCACAGTGGTCATCGATGTCCCGGCCATGGACGTGTGGAACGTGGTGTCCGACATCCGCAACACGGGCAAGTTCTCGCCAGAGGTATTCGAAGCCGAGTGGCTCGACGGCGCGACCGGCCCGGCGCTGGGCGCGAAGTTCCGCGGGCACGTCAAGCGCAACGAGATCGGGCCGATCTACTGGACGACCTGTCGCGTGACTGCGTGCCAGCCGGGCAAGGAGTTCGGCTTCGAGGTGCTCGTCGGCGAGCGTGCGGTGAACAACTGGCACTACAGGTTCGAGCCCCGTGGCGAGACGTCGACGACAGTGACCGAATCCTTCTGGCTCCCGTTCCCCGCGTTGTTGCGGCCTTTGGAGCCGCTCTACTTCCTGCGCCGCCGCCGCAATGTGCGGGACATGACCACCACGCTGAACCGCATCAAGGATTACGTCGAACAGGGTTAGCGGGCGCGCACCGGCAGTGCGCCAACATCGCCACCACACCGAATTCGGGCACTGACCCGATGCTGACACTTTCGGTGCGACACGTAACGTGAGCGCATGGGCTACCTCGGGGAGCTTCGGGCCAACTGGCAGCCATTGGCGGCGGCAACCGCGGGTTTGAGCGCAGGGCTGAGCCTCAGTGCGTACACCAACGCCGCCATGGCCCCGCAGTTCCTCGGAGAATTCGGCTGGAATCGTTCGGATTTCGTGTTGTCCGGCGTCATCACGCTTCTGACGTTCGTGTTCCTGCCCATCTACGGCAGGCTCACCGATCTGTTCGGAGTCCGTCGTATCGCGGTGATCGGCGTCGTCGGACTACCGCTGTGCTGGGCCGGCTACGCGCTGATGTCCGGAGCCCATCTGGCTAGTACTTCGCGATCAACGTCGTGCTGATCGGGCTGGGCGTCACCACGACATCGGCGATCTACAACCGAATCGTCGTAACCTGTTCGACAAGGCTCGCGGTCTGGCGCTGGCCATCGCCATCTCCGGACCACCGCTGCTGGGAGCCATCGGCGCACCCGGCGCTCGACGTCATCAACCGGGTCTACGGCTGGCGAGTGGGCTGCCTGGCGATCGCCGTGGCGATCGCCCTGATCGGCGGCCTCGCCTTGTGGCTGATTCCGGCGTGGCGGCGCCGGTGCCCGGCGTACTCGCCGAGAGGGCAGGACCGGCCACGACTACCGCCTCATCGGCCGCACCCGGGTGTTCTGGATTCTGTTCGCCGGCGTGCTGCTGTGCAACCTGTACCACACGGTGACCACCACCCAACTTGGTGTCGTGCTGGGTGATTCGCTGGGTACCACAGGTGAGGTCTCGTTGCTGATCTCGATCTTCGCGACCGCCGTGATCGTCGGAAGATTCGCGTGCGGTATTGCGCTGGACCGCTTTCCGGCGCAGCTGGTGGCGGCGGCCGCGATGGCACTGCCCGGCCTCGGATGCCTGCTCATCGCCTCGGCCTGGGACGGCTTCACGGTGCTGGTCGTCGCGGTCTGCTGTCTGGGGGCGGCGTGGGGTGCCGAAGGCGATGTCATCGCCTACCTGGTGGCGCGGCGGTTCGACCTGACCCTGTACAGCACCGTGCTGAGCATCCTGTCCGCGGCCATCGGGGTCTCCTCGGCTCTCGGTGCCTTCATCCTCAGCAGGACACTGCAGGTGAGCGAGAGTTTCAACGGATTCCTGGTGTTCACCGGAATCGCCGCGTTCTTCGGTGGCGCCTTGTTCCTGCTGCTGGGCAGCCGGTCGGCCGTCGCGGAAACCGCCGCGCCCGGCGAACAGACGCAGCCGCGCTAGTCGCCGGAGGGCCGGCAGACCCCGACCGGTAGCGGCGAATGGTGCAGCAGGTTGAGGCTGGTGGATCCGATCAGCGCACTGGCCAGCGCCCCGTGACCGCGGGTCCCGACGATGACGAGTTGCGCACCGTCGAGGTGTTTCAGCAGCGCCTGGCTGGGCTTGGCCGGTTCGACGAAGAAACTGACATCGACCTCGGGATGGCGTTGCGCCCAGGGACCGACGGTCGCAGTCAGCGAGACTCCATTCCAGGGCTTCCAGTGCGTCCCAGTCGATCCAGGGAACGGGATGGTGACGTCGCCGAGCGCGCGGCGCGGCGACGAGGACCGCACGGCCACAGCGGCACGTGCGGTGCGTAGAGCGAGGTCGAAGGCCAACTCGAGGGCGGCATCGCTGTTGTACGACGCGTCGGCCCCGACCTTGATCGGTTGCGTTGTCCGGAGAA
>JAXHOA010000105.1:0-25398 GCA_034520035.1 Mycobacterium sp.
GACTGCACTCATTGAATGTCCCCAGGTGTGCTTACCGAAAATCCCCACCTGTGAGCACCGGTCAGTGTAGTGGTTGACGGGTTCCGGTGGTCGCTCGGCGGAGGGTGTCGGCGGCGGCGTGGTGGTCGGGCAGCCGGTAGGACTCGGCCGTCGAGATTGGCGACCACCGAGCGGTGTAGGAGCCGGCCTGGGCGATCGCGGCCGCGACGGTGGTGTCGCCCAGGATGTCGCCCCAGGCGCCGACTCCGCGGTTGGTGGTGATCACGATGTTGGTCTTCAAACAGCGTTGCGAGACAACTTGAAACAGAGCGGAGGCCGCCTCTGCGGGCATAGGTAAATACCCGAGTTCGTCGATCACGAGGGGCGCAGGGTGGGGCCCTACGTAGAACCGCATGGTGTAGGCTCCAACGTCCTTCGATGGCCGCCGCACGGTGACACCGTGCGGCGAGGTCGGCGGCGGTGGTGAAGTATGTGCAGCAACCCGGCATGTGCTGCGGCCCTTGCCAATCCGACCGATAGATGCGTTTTGCCGGTGCCGGGCGGGCCGATGAGCAGGATGTTGGTCGCCGAGTCGAGGTAGCGGCAGGTGCCCAGTTCGTCGATGAGTGCCCGGTCGATACCGGCAGCGGCGTCGACATCGAAATCAGCCAGCGTGGCCGGTGTGGGCAGGCTCGCGAACCGTAGCCGACCGGCCAGTCGGCGGGCGGTGGAGGCGTCCACTTCGACGGCCAGCAGCTCTTCCAGGGCCACTGTGAGCGATAGTCCTTCGGCGGTGACCTGGTCCAGTACCGAGGGCAGCGCTTCGGCGGCGGCGGTGAGTTTGAGCTCTGCCAGGTGTGAACGCAGCAGCTGATAGCGGCTCGCCGCCGCTGACGACGTCTCCCTCGCGGTGGTGGTGGTTTTCGGGGTGCGTGGGGTGGGGGTCATTGCAGGGTCCTGTTCTGGGCGGCCCGTTCGTAGACGGACATGTCGATGACGGTGGAATCCGATGCTGGAGTGAGGTTTCCGGCCTCGGTGGAGTCGCGATCGCGGATCTGAAGTAGTTGTGCGGCAGCGGCTTTGGCTAATGCCCCGGGTGGGATGCGTTCCTTGCGGCGGTGTGGCCGCCGGGTGGTGGCGGCGGCCATCGCCAGCGGTGTCCAGGGCGATGACGTGGCCGCTGTCGCGGACCATCACCCCGAGTCCGTCGGCTGCCATGCGGTGCCGTGCCACCACGATCCCGGTTGTGGTGGCGATGTCGAGGTATTCACCGCCGATGGGATGGCTGACTCTGACTTCGGCAGCGGCCAACTCTGGTGGGACCGAGTAGCGGTTGCCGCGGTAGGACACCAACGCCTGCCTCGCTGCGGTACGGCCCTCAGAGACGATTACCGGGTACGGCGCTGCCGGCACCGGTCGAAGCGGCTCGGCGGTGGCGACTACGGCCACTGAGGACCGACCGTCGGCGGTGGCCCGGATGCGGGTGTCATCCGCGCACCCGGGCGAAGCGGTCCACGCTTACTTGGGCTTGTTCAACGGTCATGTCGTCGGCCAAGGTGCGCCACCAACGTTGGGCGGCAGTGTGATTGACCTTCTCCACCACACCTTTGCGGTTGCCGCGCCGCGGTGGGCAGATCGCCACCGACACCCCGTAATGCTTGGCCACCCCGGCGAAGGAGGCGGTCACTCGGCCCGATCCGGGATCGCAGACCGTGGCCATCCGGTCGAACCGCCACACCCGGGTCAGCCCGGCCAGACCGCGGCAGATCGTGTCGATCGCGGCCACCAGATGCGGTTGGTCCATCGACGGGGAGAGCACTGCCCGCCACTTGCCCGAATGCGCTAGCGAGCCGACCAGCAGGAATGCTTTCTTGCCCCACCCCCACGTCGCGGGTGGGTCGGGCAATTCCAGCCAGTCCCATTGGGTTTCCTCACCAGGCGGGTGGGCGATGATTGCGTTGGGGCGATCGGTAGCGGTGCGGCAGGCTTCGCATGCCGGGCGCAGATTGCGGGTGCGGATGTTGCGGGTCAGGCTCTGATACGACAGCGCGAAACGAGCAATGATCAATACCTGTGGATGAGGCTCGGCGAGGTGGCGTGAAAGTGGGCGCACCTTCCCGAGGATGATCATCACGGAATCAGGTATTCGATCAAGACCGGCGTTGGCGCGCTGGTTGGGAAGGTACGCCCATGCTCACGGTAGTTCACGATCCGGAATCAGCCAACGACACGGCCGGCGGGCGGTCGCTGCTCGATGAGATCGTCCGCGACGGTGCACGGCAGATGTTGGCCGCAGCGTTGCGGGCCGAGGTGGCCGCATACATCGACGCTCACGCCCACGAGGTTGATGACGACGGGCGCCGGCTGGTGGTGCGCAACGGGTATCACCACGAGCGGGATGTGCTGACCGCCGCGGGGGCGGTCACGGTGACCGCGCCGCGGGTCAACGACCGTCGGGTGGACCCTGATACCGGTGAGCGACAGCGGTTTTCCTCGGCGATCCTGCCGGCGTGGGCGCGCAAGTCGCCGCAGATGAGCGAGGTGTTGCCGCTGCTGTACCTGCACGGGTTGTCGACCAGCGACTTCGGGCCGGCCTTGGAGCAGTTCCTCGGATCCGGTGCCGGCTTGTCGGCCACGACGATCACCCGCCTGGCCAGCCAGTGGCAGGATGAGGCCAAGACGTTCGCCGGTCGCGATCTGTCGGGCACCGATTACGTCTACCTGTGGGTCGACGGCATCCACCTCAAGGTCCGCCTCGAGCAGGAGAAGCTCTGCTTGCTGGTGATGCTCGGGGTGCGCGCCGACGGCCGCAAGGAGCTCGTCGCGATCAGCGACGGATACCGCGAGTCCACCGAGTCGTGGGCCGATCTGTTGCGCGACTGCAAACGTCGCGGGATGGCCGCACCTGTGTTGGCCGTCGGCGACGGCGCACTTGGGTTCTGGAAGGCGGTGCGGGAGGTGTTCCCGGCCACCAGGGAACAACGGTGCTGGTTTCATAAACAGGCCAACGTGCTTGCCGCCCTGCCGAAGTCAGCGCACCCAGCCGCATTGGCGGCGATCAAGGACATCTACAACGCCGAGGACATCGACAAGGCTCAGCTCGCGATCAAGGCCTTCGAGATCGACTACGGCGCCAAGTACCCCAAGGCAGTCGCCAAGATCGTCGACGACGCAGACGTCCTGCTGGAGTTCTACAAGTATCCCGCCGAGCACTGGATCCACCTACGCACCACCAACCCGATCGAGTCGACCTTCGCGACCGTGCGGCTGCGAACCAAGGTTACCAAAGGACCCGGATCCCGCGCCGCAGGTATTGCTATGGCCTACAAGCTGATCGACGCCGCACAAGCCCGCTGGCGCGCGGTCAACGCCCCACACCTGGTCGCCCTCGTCCGTGCCGGCGCTGTCTTCCACAAAGGCAAACTACTCGAACGCCCCGTCGACATCACACCGCCCGAACCCGGTGCCGAATCAACCGAAACGGAGGTCGCCTGAAACACCTCGATCCACAGGTCTTGACAATATCTCGCGCGAAACCGAGGTCTTCGAGTTCGTCGTAGAGGGTGCGGGCCCACAGATGCGGATCCTCGACCAGTCGCGCCGACACGTAGTCGAGGAACGGATCGAAGGGATCTGGGCCCGGGCGGGCCCGCTGGCCGGGTTTACCGTCGCCGGCCAGGTACTTGCGGACCGTTTTGCGGTCGAAGCCGGTGTGACGGGCGATCGCAGAGATCGACCAACCGCGTTTTCGTAGGGCGTGTACTTCCATGTCGTCCTCCCATGTGAGCATGAGAAAGCGGGCCTCCTTCGACAGAGCTACTGGCGTCAGACACCAGCAGCATCGAGGGAGGCCCGCCCTTCTCGGCGGAGCCACACGGGTGAGGAATTTCAGTGAGCGTCAGTGGGGAATTTCAGCGAGCGCCGTCATCACCACGCACTTTGGCAGCCGACGGGTAGCGGCCAGGCGATAGGCCCCAAACCCGCCAGAGGCCGTCGGCGCACATCAACATCGTCAGAATCTTGGCGTCCGCCAGCAGAACCGGGCCGAACGAACGCATCGATCGCGACACGTTCGGCAAGAACTTCACATAGGCGACGTTCTCGTCATCTGGGCACCGATCGACCGACTCGATCATGCCGTGGCCGACCAACAGCTGTGCTGCGGCACTGTAATCGCCCCAGACCAAAGAGTTCAGCGACAAGTTCTGCAAGGCGGTCACGAAATCTGTCCTATTGCCCAGTGCTTGCCACCATATGAACGCCGCACCTAGTGGCGTCGTAGGTGCCGGCTCACCGTCAGGGAAGAACGCTGCCGCGGCAGCCTCATCATCGACAATCTCCAGTGGCAGCGGCGCCTCGGGCCTCCAACCCATCAGCCTCGCCTCTGCACGCATCGCCACTGGAGCGAACTTCGGCGCTGTTCGTTGCAGGCCAAGGTAGTACTCCGCGGAGCTGAACTCGGGTCGTGAGTAAGCGGCCCTATGCCCTTGTAGGCACGCAACAGTGGCCGGTTCATCGAGTTCCAGCTGATCCAGGAGAAAGTCGTCCGGGTGAACGACCTCGATATCGAAAGGATGCAGTGCGACTGGCGGAAAGTCTCGGAGATTGGCAGTGACAATGAGCGCCGCTCCCCCGCGTACGGCGGCAGCGGCAACATGCCGATCCTTCGGGTCGGTGGTCATCGCCGGGATCAGATCCTCGTAATTGGATACGGCCGCAGTGGGAAACGCAGATCGCATCTGGCCTATACGACGGCTGGCCTTGACCGAAGGGACCTCGAGTTTGACCACCACTGCACGTTCCACTTCGGCAAGAATCTCGTCAGACCAGAGTGGCTCGTAGAGACCCGCGTCGGCGAGCCTCAGTAGCAGATCCGCCAGCTGGTAGGGCACAAGGACGCAGGCGTCGAGTACGACGCGAAACTTGGGCACGAATCAACGGGTCTCGGTGAATCCGGCCGCGCTTCGATATGCATCGTCAACGGCTGCGTCGGCGGTCATCGCGTCGAGTCTGTCCCGCCGTTGCGTGCGGATCCGTCCCTGATAGTCCAGGACATCGGCGAGTTGAACGCGTCGGTGGCGCCCGGGTTTGACGAAGGGGATCTGCCCACTCTCCAGGAGTTTGACGAGCGTCGGACGCGAGACGCCGAGAACGTCGGCGGCCTCCTGTGTGGTCAGCACGACCCGAACGGGCTGAACAGTGACGGCTTGCCCGTCGAGCAGTGCCGCGGCGGCGTGCAGCATAACGTCGCGCAGGTCATCACTCAGGGCGAGAGATCGGGCGCCGTCGGTAACGGTAAGTGGGGTCGCCTGCTTCAAGATCGCCACGATGGCCTTGAGCTGGACATCGCCGGCGTGAGGCAGGACGGTGTGATCAGTGGCGGCGGTCATCTCACCATGGTAAATCGAAAAAAACGAAAATTGTCGGACTGTTCCGATATACATGCCGGTTCGCCTGAATCAAGGGAGCCCATGATGTCCGCCTACTTCCCGCTCAAAACCGGTGGCACCGGCACCGTCGCCCAGCCCAGTCTGTGCGCCGGCGGCCTCGTCCGCACGTGGACCGGCATCGGTCCCCCGAAGCTGTGGTCCGTGCCGATGCCACCTACCTGCACTCGGTGTTGGGGACCGGGCAACTGACCGTCAATAACACCTGATCAACGGCGGGACTTGATAAGTTCACCTAAGCGGTCCGACTGAGAAACAACCAGAGAGAGGCTGTTCGTGAGCAACTTCGCGTTCGTCGGCGCTGCAGAATGGCCGACCCTGCACGAAGATTGCGCCCGGGCGGAAAGCTACCTCAGCGCCGATCCCCGTTCGGCCTGCATCTACAGTCGCCGCGCAATCGAACAACTTGTCAGCCTGCTCTACGACCTTCTGGACCTCCCCGAACCCTACAAAGACGATCTGGCCGCAAGGATCAACGAGCCGCCGTTCCGCAAGCAAGTGCCACCGGCAATCGGGCACAAGCTGAACCTGATTCGCAAAGCCGGCAATGCCGCCGTGCACGAACAGAAACCGATCGCACCGCAGATTGCGCTCGCGGTGCTGCGCGAACTCCACCACGTCATGGTGTGGGCGGTCTACCACCACTCGGCCTACCCCAAAGCAGCCCCGCTGAAGCTGCCCTTCGACCCGAAGTTGGCCACCAAGTCCGCTCCGCTGACTCGTCAGGAGGCCGCGGCACTCGCCGGAAAGTTCCAGGCCCAGGACGCGGCATATGCCAAAGCGCTGGCAGAGAAGGATGAGCTCGCCGCGGCGCGCGACGCGGAGATCGCGGCGCTACGCGAAGAGGTCAAGAGGGCCCAGACTGCCAATCAGCAACCCGATGACCGTGATTACTCCGAGGCCGACACCCGAGACACCTTCATCGATCTGCTGCTCAACGAGGCCGGCTGGCCCCTGTCCGAACCCAAAGACCGTGAGTTCGAGGTCAGCGGCATGCCCAATGGCGGCGGCAAAGGCTTCGTCGATTATGTGCTCTGGGGCGATAACGGGCTTCCACTGGCGGTCGTGGAAGCCAAACGCACCAGCAAGAGCCCGCACATCGGGCAACAGCAGGCCAAGCTGTACGCCGACTGCCTGGAACAGATGACCGGCCGACGCCCGGTCATCTTCTACACCAACGGTTTCGAGCACTCGATCTGGGACGACGCCGCCGGCTATCCGCCTCGCGAAATTCAAGGTTTCTACACCCGCGACGAGTTGGAACTCCTAGTGCAGCGCAGGAGCGCCCGCCAGGCGCTCGCGGGTATCGACATCGATTCCAGCATCGTGGAGCGTCACTATCAGCAGCGCGCGATCCGCGCCATCGACGATGCATTCACCGGCAAGCGTCGCGAGGCACTCCTGGTGATGGCCACGGGTTCCGGAAAGACGCGCACCGTCATCGCACTGGTGAAGCAGCTCATGGAAGCCGGCTGGGTGAAGAAGGTGCTGTTCCTGGCCGACCGAACCGCGCTGGTCAACCAAGCAGCCGGCGCCTTCAAAGCCCATCTGCCGAACGCCACAACCGTCAACCTGGTCACCGAGAAGATCAGTGACGGAAGGGTTTTCGTCAGCACCTATCCCACCATGATGAATCTCATCAACGAGACCGACGGCGGGATCCGCAAGTTCGGACCCGGCTATTTCGACCTCATCGTCATCGACGAGGCGCACCGGTCGGTCTACCAGAAGTATCGGGCCATCTTCGAATGGTTCGACTCGCTCCTGGTCGGTCTGACCGCCACCCCCAAGGATGAGGTCGACCACAACACCTACCGGCTGTTTCACCTCGAAGACGGAATGCCCACCGATGCATACGGTCTCGACGACGCTGTCAGGGAAGGGTTCCTCGTGCCTGCGATCGGCATCTCCGGCGGCACGAAGTTTCTCGACCGCGGCGTGCGCTATACCGATCTGACCGAGGACGAGAAAGAACGCTGGGACGAACTGGATTGGGGCGAGGAGACCCCCGACGATGTCGCGGCCGAAGAGGTGAACAGAGTCCTGTTCAACGAGGACACCGTCGACAAGGTGCTCGCCGAACTGATGAGCAAGGGACACCGGGTCGCCGCGGGTGACCGCCTCGGCAAGACCATCATCTTCGCCAAGAACCAGGCGCACGCCGAATTCATCGCGCAGCGCTTCGATACTCAATACCCACATCTGGCCGGACATTTCGCGCGCGTCATCACACACGCGGTCCCCTACGCCCAATCCCTGATCGACGACTTCTCGGTGCCGGACAAGGCCCCGCATATCGCCATCTCGGTCGACATGCTCGACACCGGGATCGACGTGCCCGAAGTCGTCAATTTGGTGTTCTTCAAACTAGTGCGGTCCAAGACCAAGTTCTGGCAGATGATCGGCCGCGGCACCCGACTGCGGCCGGACCTGTTCGGGCCGGGCCTGCACAAGCAGAACTTCTACGTGTTCGACTTCTGCGGCAACCTCGAGTTCTTCTCCCAGGACCTGCCCGGGTCACAGGGCTCACTGCAGAAATCCTTGAACCAGCGGCTGTTCGAGACCCGACTCGGTTTGATCACTGCACTGGATCAGCAGCAGCCGGCCACGCAGCCGGACCCACCGGAGGGTCAGGGCGAGGAGTCAGAACGCGGCCTGCGCGTCGATACCGCATGGTCGCTGCACCGCATCGTCGCCGGTATGACGCTGGACAACTTCCTGGTGCGCCCCCACCGCCGCCTGGTGGAGCAGTACGCCCAGTGGGATCCATGGAGGACCCTCAAACCCGAGGCCGCCGGGGATGTCGCCGAGAACCTTGCGGGGCTGCCGTCGACCCAGAAGGACGACGACGAGGACGCCAAGCGATTCGACATGCTGATCCTGCGCCGCCAACTCGCACAGCTCGAGGGTGATGCGGTCGCCGCAGAACGCCTGCGTGAACAGCTTCAGCAGATCGCCACCGGGCTACTCAACCAGACGGCAATCCCGTCCGTGGCCGCGCAACAGGCCTTGCTCGATGAAGTTGCCGGTGACGAATGGTGGGTGGATGTCACCCTGCCGATGCTGGAGCAGGTGCGCCGCAAACTACGGGGGCTGCTGCGGTTCCTGGAGAAGGCCAAGAAGGTGACGGTGTACACCTCGTTCCAGGACGAGCTCGGCGAGACCACACTGGTCGACCTACCGGGCATCACCCCCGGTACCAACTGGGAGCGATTCCGGCTGAGGGCAAGTGCGTATCTCAATCAGCACCGCGATCACCTGGCGCTGCAACGGTTATGGCGCAACAAGCCACTCACCCCAGATGATCTCGCGGCACTGGAACAGATGCTCATCGACAGCGGCACCGGCGAGGCCGCCGACATCGCCGACGCCAAGGAACGCTCGCAGGGTCTGGGATTGTTCATCCGAGGGTTGGTCGGCCTGGACCGCGAGGCGGCGGCCGAGGCATTCGGCGCCTACCTCGACGGGGCGAAGTTCACCGTGAACCAGATCCGGTTCATCGATCTGATCATCAGCGAGCTGGCCGCGACCGGCGTCGTGGAGCCGGCCCGACTGTACGAGTCGCCGTACACCGATCACGCCCCCACCGGTCCCGACGGTGTGTTCCCCGACGCCGACGTGGACAACATTGTGGCGATCCTGCGGACCGTGCGGGCGAATGCCGAGGGTGTCTCGGCATAGCCCGGCCGATCACGCGGCCCAACGAGTGACCTCAGCCGGGCCATCAACAGGCACGGTGGCCCGCGCGTCGCTTCTGTACATCGACGAATACCGATCCGCTTCGGTGCGCGTGACGGACTCCGCCCAGATGTTCGCCACCCCGCGCGAACCGGCGCGGAACGCGGCGACGGCAATGGCAATGGCAATGGCAATGGCAAAGGCGCCCACCAATGCGATACCTGCCCACGCAACCAAAGAACTGCCGAACGCCAGCGCTGCCACGAACAACCCCAGCGAAACGAAGCCGAGCAGAAAGAACACGTAGCCGACGTACACGAACGTCGTTCCAGACGGCTTTCTCATTCCCAACCCCTCTCTCATATCGATACGCTACGGGCAGCGTAGCGATACTCCCAGTGTAGCGCATAATGGGCCCATGACGACACCCTCCGACGTCGGCGCTCGGATCGCCGAGACGGCATTGCAGCTCCTGCGTTCCAGTGGGCCGCGGTCGGTCACCGTGCAGGCCGTCCAGGCGCAATCCGGGGTCGCGAAGACCACGATCTACCGTCGCTTCCAAGATCGTCGCGACATGCTGCGGGCGGCGTTGACCCAGTTGATCGCCACGACACCGGCGCCACCACGAGCCGATGCAAATGCTCGGCTGCACTGGCTCATCCGACAGGCGGTCGGCGCCGTCGGCGATGGAATCGGCTTCGGCGGGTTTGCTTCGCTGCTGACCGAGGAGGACCCAGAGTTCAGCAGACTCTTCAGGGAAGTCCTCGTCGCGCAACGCGCGGCGCTCGTGACAGTGATCGAAGAGATGAAAAGCGACGGGGATATAGGCCCCGGCACGGACCCTGACATGTTGATCGACGCCATCGTGGGCGCCTATATCGCCGAACGCGCCCGCACCGGGCACGTACGGAAGGACTGGGAGTCGCGGCTGATCGCAACATGGTGGCCGGCTCCGCCGAACTGATCGACACCACCGCCCGTGTCATGTCTCAAGACATGGGTGACAGTTCTGCATCAGGACATCGGTGACACTTCGAGGGTTCTTGGTGGTGACACTTCTGCGCCGAGGCTGCGGGGGTGGCTGTTAATGAACCTATCGATCCTCGTGTCCGGTTGGCGATCTCACAGTGGCCTGATGACGCGCCGCGTGGGGCGGTCTCGACGTTCTGCGCCGAGCACGGCATCTCCCGAAAGTCGTTCTACGCGTTACGTCAGCGCGCGAAGACCGATGGGCAGGCCGAGGTGCTCGAACCCAAGTCTCGGCGGCCGAAGTCGAGTCCGTCGAAGTTAACTGAGGAGGTTAGGCAGCAGGCCGTGGCCGTGCGTGCCGCTCTGGAGGGCTCCGGCCGCGACCATGGACCGATCAGCGTGTACGACAAAATGCACGCGATGGGCCTGCCGCAGGTCCCTTCCATCGCAGCGTTGGCACGGATCTTCCGTGAGGCCGGTGTGGCTCGTCTTGAGCCCAAGAAGAAGCCCCGTTCGGCGTGGCGACGGTTCGTCTACCCGGCACCGAACGCGTGCTGGCAAGTCGACGCCACCCAGTACGTGCTCACCGGTGGCCGCACGTGTGTGATCTTCCAGCTCATCGACGACCACTCCCGCTACGCGGTGGCCTCCCATGTGGCGTGGACGGAGACTGCCGAAGCGGCCATCGCAGTGTTTGACAAGGGCGTGGCAGCCTGTGGTGTTCCCCAACGGTTATTGTCGGACAACGGAATTGCGCTCAATCCCTCGCGGCGTGGCTACCTCGGCCGACTCGTCAAACACCTCTCGCGGCTAGGGGTTCAGGCAATCACCGGCAAGCCCGACAAGCCCACCACGCAGGGCAAGAACGAACGCTTCCATCAGACCTTGTTCCGCTACCTCGACAAGCAGCCGCTTGCCAGCACGCTGGCCGAGTTGCAGGCCCAGGTCGACGCGTTCGACGACATCTACAACACCGAACGTCCCCACCAGGGGCTGCCTGGACGCGTCACACCGCGCACGGCCTGGGAGGCAATCCCCAAAGCTGACCCACCGCGCCCCAGGCCCGACGCGCCGGTTCTTCCAGCGGTCACCACACCGCGCAGGTCTGCGCCCACCGACCTCCCCGCCGGCACCAAAGTCGCAACCCTGACCAGCGCCGGCGCATTCGTCCTCGCCGGAGTTCGCTATCAAGTCGACGGCGCGCGCGGTTTCCAACAGGTCTTGGTGGTCATCGACGGCGAGAAGATCACCGTGGCTGACCTGGACGGCGAAGTCCTCATCGAACACACCCGACCCGCACCGGGCGTGAAGTACGTCGGCAACGGACGCCCCCGCGGTCCACGCCCCAAGAACGAGAAACCGTCACCGATGTCCTGAGACATCAACTGTCACCGATGTCCTGATGCAGAACTGTCACCGATGTCCTGAGACATCACACGACACCACCGCCCGGGTCGTGTAGTATCGAACACATGTTCGAACAGTCAGCGACCGACGAGCTGCAGGCCCGCGAGGCGGCGCTGCGGGATCGTATCGCTGACCTGGAACGACACAAGTCCGTCGCCGCTGCCGAGCAAGCCCGATGCGCTGCTGAATGGGACGCCGTCCGCCGCCAGCTCGAAGCACGGGCCGGCATGCCGGCCAAGCGGCGTGGACGCGGTCTCTCCTCGGAGATTGCGCTCGCGCGCCGGGATTCGACCACGAAGGGCGATCAACACCTCGGGTTCGCCAAGGCATTGGTCCATGAAATGCCCTGTACCCTGGCCGCTTTGGAGGCCGGCGTGCTCTCGGAATGGCGGGCCACCATCATCGTGCGGGAGTCGGCGTGCCTGACGGTCGAGGACCGTCGTCGGCTCGATCATCGGATGTGCGGGGATCCGGCCGCACTCGACGGATTGGGCAACAAACGGATCACCGCGAAGGCCAAAGCAATCGCCTACGAACTCGATCCGCACGCCATCGTCGATCGGGCCGCCAAGGCCCCCGAGGAACGCACGGTGACCACCCGTCCGGCGCCGGACAACATGCTGTACCTGACCGCGCTGCTACCAATGGCGCAGGGAGTCTCGTGCTACGCCAGCCTGAAACGCGCCGCTGACACCAATCCCGACGGCCGCTCGCGCGGGCAAACCATGGCCGACACCTTGGTCGAGCGCGTCACCGGACGCCCGGCCGCCGTCCCGGTGCCGATGACGGTGAACATGGTGCTCTCCGACGAAGTCCTCCTCGGCAACAGCGACGCCAGCGCAGCCATCCAGGACTACGAGCCGATTCCGGCGGCGGTGGCGCGCAGGATGATCACCGATGCCATCGACGCACAGGGCTGGGTCGAGCTGCGCCGGCTCTACGCCGTCCCGGAGAGCGGCGCGCTGGTGGCGATGGACTCACGCGCCCGGGCGTTCCCGAACGGTCTGGCACAGTTCATCCGGCTGCGCGACCACACCTGCCGAACCCCGTACTGCGATGCACCGATTCGCCATATCGATCATGCCGAGCCGCATGCGCGGGGCGGCCGAACGAACGCCCTGAACGGTCGAGGCTCGTGCGAACGCTGCAACCACGTCAAGGAACAGCCGGGCTGGACGGTCCGCACCCTGTTCGATCCGGGTGGCAGACACGTGGCCGAGCACATCACCCCCACCGGAGCCACCTACCGATCGACCGCGCCACCGATCGCCGGCGGTCTGCGCATCCTGACCCGCGACGTACACCTCGTCACCATCAACCGCGCCGCCTGATTACCGGCTGAGCACCGCCACACATTCCACGTGGTGGGTGAGCGGGAACGAATCGAACACCCGCAACTGCTCCACGGTGTACCCCTGCCGCCGGTACTCCCCCACGTCGCGGGCGAATGATGCTGCCTCACAACCGATATGGATGATACGCGACACCTCGGATGCGGCCAGCTGCTCGATGACCTCCCGGCCCGCGCCGGCACGCGGTGGATCCAGCACCACCACGTCGGCCCGACCCTTCTCCGCCGACAAAGCGCGGCGCACCGAATCCGTCACCACCGACACCTGCGGCAGGTCGGCAAGCGCGGTCCGCGCGGACCGGGCCGCACCGCGTGAGGTGTCGACGGTGAGCACCCGCCCGGTCGGCCCCACCTCGTCGGCCAGCACGGCAGCGAAAACGCCTGCCCCGCCGTAGAGATCCCATGCGGTCATGCCAGGCTGCACATGTGCCGCCTCACTCACCAGTGAGCTGTAGACGCGGGGCGCATCGCGGTGCGCCTGCCAGAATGCCGTGACCGGGATCCGCCACTGCCGCCCGCCGATCTCCTGCACCGCCTCATAGTCACCCTCGACGACCTGCGTGCTCGCCTTGCGCCCGCCGTTACGCGGGCCGGCCTGCACCACATGCCGGCGCCCGGCATCATCGAGCGCCACATGGAGTTGCGCCCCCGGGGGCCAGCGGGGCCCATCCAGCCCGTCGAGCATCCCGTCGGGCAGCTGCGCACAGTTCAGATCGTCGGCCAATTCGGCGCTGTGGTAGCGGTGGAAGCCCGCGCGGCCGGCGTCCGAGACGTCCAGGCGCACCCGGGTGCGCCAGCCCGTCGCCCCACCGTCGCCGACTTCCTCGGCCACCCCGGACCATTCGTGGCCGCCGAGTCGCTCCAGCTGATTGGCGACCACCGCCCCCTTGAGGCGGCGCGCGGCGGCGGGTTCGGCGAATGCCAGATCACAGCACCCGGCACCGTCGCGTCCGGCGATGGTGCACAGCGAGTCGATCCGGTCCGGTGACGGCTCGATCACCTCGACAACGTCGGCATGCCAATACGATCCACGTTCGGACACCACCCGCACCCGCACCACCTCATCGGGTAGTGCGTAGCGCACGAAGACGACACGGCCGTCGTGGCGTGCCACGCAACTACCGCCATTGGCGGCCGGCCCTGTGGTCAGGATCAGGTCAGCCTCGGGTGCGGTCAATCAAGAAATCCTCTTCGTGCATCGCCGGGTGCGGACTGCGGCTCCAGTGTCTTGAGCCGCTCCGACGAGTTGAGCTGCCAGGGTACCGAAGTCACCATGACGTTCGGCTCGAAGAGCAGCCTGCCCTTCAACCGCAGTGCGCTCTGGTTGTGCAGCACCTGCTCCCACCAATGGCCGACCACATACTCCGGGATGAACACCGTGACCACGGTGCGCGGCGATTCCTTGGTGACCCGCTTGACGTAATCCAGTACCGGCCGGGTGATCTCGCGGTAGGGCGAGGCAATGACCTTCAGCGGTGTGCTGACATCGCTCTCCTCCCACGTATGCACGAGCTCACGGGTCTCGGCATCGTCGACGCTGACCGTGATCGCCTCCAGCATGTCCGGGCGGGTGGCCCGCGCGTAGGCCAGCGCCCGGCGGGTCGGCAGATGCAGCTTGGACACCAGCACCACCGCATGGTTGCGGCTGGGCAGCACGACGTCTTCCAGCTCGGCTTCCTGCTCTTCGAGCTCACGGGCCACCGTGTCGTAGTGCCTGCGGATGAGCTTCATGATCACGAACAACACCGCCATCGCCAGGATCGCGATCCAGGCGCCCGCGAGGAACTTCGTGACCACCACCACCAGCAGGACCGTGCCGGTGCACACGCACCCGATCGCGTTGATCACCCGCGAGCGCATCATCGTGCGTCGCGTCGCAGGGTCGGTCTCGATCTTCAGGAAGCGGGTCCAGTGCCGCACCATGCCGAGCTGGCTGAGCGTGAACGACACGAACACCCCGACGATGTAGAGCTGGATCAGCGCGGTGGTCTCGGCCTGGAACGCCACCACGAAGGCGACCGCGGCGAACGCCAGGAACAGGATGCCGTTGGAGAACGCCAGCCGATCGCCGCGGGTGTGCAACTGCCGAGGCAGATAGCGATCCTGCGCCAGAATCGATCCGAGCACCGGGAAACCGTTGAACGCCGTGTTGGCCGCCAGCACCAGGATCAGCGCGGTCACCAGCGCGATGAGGAACAGCCCGACCGGGAAATCATGGAACACCGCGTCGGCCAACTGCGCGATGAGCGTCCTCTGGTGGTAGCCCTCCGGGGCACCCACCAGCTGCTCATGCGGCCGCTCGGCGATCTTCACACCGGTTTCCTTCGCCAGCAGGATGATCCCCATGAACAGTGTGGTCGCGATCACACCGAGCAGCAGCAAGGTGGTGGCGGCGTTGCGCGACTTGGGTTTCCGGAAGGCCGGCACGCCGTTGCTGATGGCCTCCACGCCCGTCAGCGCCGCAGAACCCGAAGAAAAGGCCCGTGCCACCAGGAAGACCAACGCGAACCCGAGGATCTCACCGTGCTCGGAACGCATCTCGAAATCGGCGGATTCGGCCTTCAGTTCGTGGCCCAGCACAAAAATCTGGAAGAACCCCCAGGCCAGCATGGTGATCATGCCGAGCATGAAGGCGTAGGTGGGGATGGCGAAGGCAGTGCCCGACTCCCGGATACCGCGCAGGTTCAGCGAGGCCAGCACCAGGATCGCCACCACCGCGAACCACACCTTGTGCTGATTGATGAACGGCACCGCCGAGCCGATGTTGGCCATCGCCGAGGACATCGACACCGCGACCGTCAGCACATAGTCCACCAACAGCGCACTGGCCACCGTCAGGCCCGGTGTCGGGCCGAGATTGGTGGTGACCACCTCGTAGTCGCCACCGCCCGATGGGTAGGCATGCACGTTCTGCCGGTAACTGGCGATCACGATCAGCATGACGGCGGCCACCGCCAGGCCGACCCACGGCGCGAACGAGTACGCCGACAGCCCGGCCACCGAGAGCACCAGGAAGATCTCCTCGGGTGCGTACGCGGTGGACGACATCGCATCGGAGGCGAAGACCGGCAGAGCTATCCGCTTCGGCAGAAGCGTGTGGCCCAGCTTGTCGCTGCGGAACGGTCTCCCCAGGACCAGCCTGCGCGTGGCGGTCGATAGCTTGGACACGAGTGCCAAGAGTAAGCGCACCCGGGTTTGGCTGTAGCGTTCCGGGTGCGCTGGTGCAATGGCGTGTTCGATGTTGCGGTATTCCTGGGCAGCGGCCAGAGAGGACCGATGGTGCGGGTAGTGGTGATGGGGTGCGGCCGGGTCGGCGCATCGCTGGCGGACGGCTTGGCCAGAATCGGCCACGAGGTGGCCGTCATCGACCGGGATGCGACGGCGTTCAACCGGCTGTCCCCCGAGTTCCCCGGTGAACGGGTGCTCGGCATGGGTTTCGACCGGGATGTGCTGCTGCGCGCCGGGATTCAGGACGCCGGAGCCTTCGCCGCGGTGTCCTCGGGTGACAACTCGAACATCATCTCCGCGCGCGTGGCGCGGGAGACCTTCGGCGTGGAACGCGTCGTCGCCCGTATCTACGACGCCAAACGCGCCGCCGTCTACGAACGCCTCGGCATCCCCACCGTGGCCACCGTGCCGTGGACCACCGACCGCCTGCTCAACGTGCTCACCCGGGAATCCGAGACCACCAAGTGGCGGGATCCCTCCGGCAACGTCGGCGTGGCCGAACTGCCGCTGCACGAGGACTGGGCCGGCCACGCGGTGACCGAACTGGAAGCCGCCACCGGCGGCCGCGTCGCGTTCATGCTGCGACTGGGCACCGGACTGCTACCCGACACCAAGACCGTCATCCAGGCCGGTGACCACGTGTTCCTCGCCGCCATCTCGGGGCATATCGGCGAGGCACTGGCGATGTCGGCCCTGCCGCCGAGCGAGGACAACGATCGCTGATGAAAGTCGCCATCGCCGGAGCCGGCGCAGTGGGCCGTTCCATCGCCCGCGAACTCGTCGCAAGCCACGACGTCACGCTGCTGGAACGCGATCCCGCACACATCGACGTCGACGACATCCCGGCAGCGCACTGGCGCCTCGGTGACGCCTGCGAGCTCAGCCTGCTGGAATCGGTGCGGTTACAGGAGTTCGACGTGGTGATCGCCGCCACCGGCGACGACAAGGCCAACGTGGTGCTCAGCCTGCTGGCCAAAACCGAGTTCGCGGTGCCCCGGGTGGTTGCACGGGTCAACGACCCGCGCAACGAGTGGCTCTTCGACGAGAACTGGGGCGTCGACGTGGCGGTGTCCACACCGCGCATGCTGGCCTCGCTGGTCGAGGAGGCCGTCGCGGTGGGCGACCTCGTGCGGCTGCTGAGCTTCCGCAAGGGCCAGGCCAACCTGGTCGAGATCACCCTGCCCGACGACACCCCGTGGGGCGGCAAGGCCGTCAAGCGGCTCAATCTGCCGCGTGACGCGTCCCTGGTGACGATTCTGCGCGGCCCGCGGGTGATCGTGCCGGAGGGCGACGAGCCGTTGGAGGGCGGCGACGAGTTGGTGTTCGTGGCCACCGCCGACGCCGAGGACGAACTACGCGAGCTGCTGCTGCACCCTCAGGCGCGCTGAGCGGGCTCGTGGGCGTGTAGTGCCCGCTGAGCGACCTTGATGGCGAAGTAGGTGATGACGGCCGCCACCCCGGTCAAGGGCCAGCCCATGGCGATCCGGGCAACCCCGAGCAGACCGGTCTCGTCGGCGTCATAGAGGTAGTGCTGGACCAGGAAACGGGATGCGAACACCGCCACCCAGGTCAGCGTCGCGATATCGAAGGCGAGAACCGCCCGGCGCACCTTCCGCCAGTCGCGGTCGTGGTTGTTGACCCAGCCCCAGATGTAGCCCACCACGGGTCGCCGGATCAGCACCGAGAGCGCGAACACCGACGCCCACACCAGCGACGACCAGATGCCCAGCAGGAAATAGCCTTTGGACTCGCCGACCAGGTAGGCGATGAGCGCACTGATGCCCACGCCCATGAATCCGGACACGGCCGGCTGCAGCGACTCTTTGCGGATCAGCCGCCAGACCAGCACGAGCGCCGCCACCCCGAGGGCGGCGTAGATCGCGGGCATCAAGCCGAAATTGGTGGACATCGGCACGAACACCAACACCGGAAGCGAGGAGTAGATCAGGCCACTGACGCCGCCCATCTGCTCCAGAACGGCCTGGGCGCCCTTCTTGGGCGGCTCCTCGGCGGCGGCGTCGGCGGTGGATTGCTCGGAGTTCTGCTCCGTCACTTCTGAATCTCGTAGAGCGGGTTGTAGATGGCTTTGGTGCCGTTGTCGAGTTGGCCGAGGCGGCCGTGCACGCGCAGCGTCAGACCGGACTCGATACCCGCGATGCGGCGCTGTCCCAGCCACACGAGGGTGACCGAATCGGTGCCGTCGAACAATTCTGCCTTGACGCCTCCGGCGCAGCCTTTGCCGTTGCACTCGACGCTGCGCAGCGTGCCGACCATGGTGACTTCCTGGCCGCGCTGACAGTCGATGGCCTTTTGCGCGCCGGTGCCGGCGGCCTCATCGCTGAGCTGATCGACGTCGACTTGCTCGGGGTCTTCCGTCAGTCGGCGGGTGAGCCGACGCAGATACCCTTCGGCCGTAGCCATGACCTCTCCCTGCCGCGAATCCGTCGTGGATCCACTACCTGACCAACGCCACCGTAGACCTGTTGGTTCCGATTCGCCACGTCGCGCGCGGGCAACGCTGCCGAACTGTCACCATCGTGTGATGGCCGTCAACTTGCGTGGTGTGACAACGGTTCTGCTGGCCGGGACCGGCTCCGATGACGACTACGTCTACCGGGCCTTTTCCGCAGCGTTGCACGACATCGGTGCGATCGTCGTCACACCGGCGCCCGAACCGTCCAGGCTGATCGCCGGATACCTGGCCGCCCTGGACGAGGCCGCGCGCAGCGGCGCGCCGATCGCCGTCGGCGGGGTGTCCATCGGTGCCGCGGTGGCGACCGCATGGGCGCTGAAGCATCCGAGCCGGTCGGTGGCAGTTCTGGCGGCGCTGCCCGCCTGGTCCGGTGCGCCCGGTGACGCGCCCGCCGCGCTGACCGCCCGCCATTCGGCCCAGCAGCTGCGCGAGGAAGGGCTGGCGGCCACCGTCACCGCGATGCAGGCCGGCAGCCCGCCGTGGCTGGCCGCCGAGTTGACCCGGTCCTGGCTGGCCCAGTGGCCCGCGCTGCCCGACGCCATGGCCGAAGCGGCCGCCTATGTGGCACCGACCGTCGAGGAACTGAGGGCGCTGACGGTGCCGATGGGCCTGGCAGCCGCCGTGGACGATCCCGTGCACCCCGCCGATGTGGCGGTCGAGTGGGCGGCAGCGGCCCAGCACGCGGTACTGCACACGCTGACGCTCGAGGAGATGGGCGCCGACCCCGCCCGGCTGGGCGCGGCCTGTGTCGCGGCCCTGCTGGAGAACTAGCCGCCGGTGATGGTGCTGCGCATCTGCTGCATCGCCGATCCTTCGGCGCTGCGCCGTGCCGCCGGCTCCGGCGGCAGCTGGCCCTGCGCCTGGGCCTGTGCCTGCGCCTGCTCGGCGGCGGCGCGCAGCTGGGCGGCCATCGCCTCGGGCAACTGCACGGTCAGTGGCGTGCGCACCGGCAGCGGCGTGTCACCACGGCGAACGACAGTGTCGGCCAACGCTTCCCGCGCCTCTGCGGCCAACGCATCGGCTTTCTCGGGCAACCCGTTGACGACACAGCGGATCATCCAGCGGTAGCCGTCCACGCCGATGAAGCGGACCACCCCGGGCTGCTGCCCCTCCGGCGCCGAGGTGCTGGCCCCGACCACCTCACGACCCCAGGGGCCATCCTCGACCCGAACCTTCGCATTGTCCTTGCGCAGCGACTCGGCCAACTCCGCGGCCACCTCACGCCACAGGCCGGCCGACTTCGGGGCCGCGTACGCCGCGACGGTGAACCGACCGTTGGGGGTCATCACCCACACCGAACTGGGCACCCCCTGGTCGGTCAGTTCCACCTGCACCTGGCCCGCCGCGGGCATCGGGACCAGAACGGACCCGAGATCCAGCCGCGCATGCTTCGCCGACTCCGGGTCGTCGAAATCCTCGATATCGAACGGTCCGTCGAAGTCTTCGGCTTCGTCAGTCACGTTGTCGCCCTCTTTCACAAACTCGAATGTCCGCCGGATGAACCGTGCCCACCCGCGCCGCGGGTCGTCCCGGCCAGCCCGGCCTCGTCGAACGATGTCACCTCGACGAGCTCCGGCAGTTCCACCCGCTGCACCAGCAGCTGGGCGATGCGATCTCCGCGCCGCACCACGATCGGCTCCTGCGGGTCGAGATTTATCAGTGTCACCTTGATCTCGCCACGGTAACCGGCGTCGACGGTGCCGGGTGTATTGACGATCGAAAGACCCACGCGGGTGGCCAATCCCGACCGCGGATGGATCAATCCGACCATCCCGTGCGGGATGGCGACGGCGATCCCGGTCGGTACCAGCGACCGGTGGCCGGGCGCCAGTTCGACATCGACGGCGCTGAACAGGTCGACGCCGGCGTCGCCGTCATGGGCCCGGCTGGGCATGGGGAGGTCGCGATCCAATCGCACGACCGCCAGAGAAGTGGGCACGGCCGATGAGATTACTCTTGGGTACGTGTCAGACACGCGCGCCATCACCCAAACCGTGCGCTACCGCGAGCGCCTGCGGCTGCCGTGGTGGTTCTGGTTGCCCGGATTGGGGCTTGCCGCCCTCATCGCCGCCGAGGTGAACATGGGCGTGCAGGGCCTGCCGGACTGGGCGCCCTATGCGGTGCTGTTGCCGGTCGCCGCGGCCACCCTGATGTGGGCGGGCCGGATGGAGATCAAGGTCGTCCAGAACGGGGACGGGCCCGGTGGCGCTGTCGAGTTGTGGGCGGGCCCGGCACATCTCCCGGTGAGCGTCATCTCGCGGTCCGCCGAAGTGCCCAGGTCGGCCAAGTCGGCGGCCCTGGGCCGCCAACTCGACCCCGCGGCCTACGTCTTGCACAGGGCGTGGGTCGGCCCGATGGTCCTCATCGTGCTCGACGATCCGGACGACCCCACCCCGTATTGGTTGGTCAGCTGCCGACATCCCGACCGGGTGCTGGCCGCGCTGCGCAGCTGACCGCTGCGATCACGCCGCGCAGTCCGTGCAGACGAACAGACCGTTCTTCTCACTGGCCAGCCGGCTGCGGTGATGCACCAAAAAACAGCTTGAGCAGGTGAACTCATCGGCCTGCTTCGGGACGACCCGAACGGACAGCTCCTCACCGGACAGATCGGCACCCGGAAGTTCGAACGATTCCGCGGACTCTGATTCATCGACGTCCACGACGGCCGATTGGGCCTCGTTACGTCGCGCTTTGAGCTCTTCCAGCGAATCCTCGGACACATCGTCTGTCTCGGTTCGCCGTGGAGCGTCGTAGTCGGTAGCCATATTCATCCCCTCCGGTACCGTTTGCAGCACCCTTGCAGCAGTGCTTTGTACCAGCGTCGAACGCCTACACCAAATGATTCGTGCCCGGAATCGACGCAGATTGACTGTGATTTATATCACACAGCAAAACCCCTGGTAGGAATGCATGCCCTGGCATGGCCTTAAGGTGCAGGGGTGGTCGCATCCATCACCGAGGGCACGGCGTTCGACAAACACGGTCGTCCGTTCCGCCGCCGCAACCATGTACCCGTGCTGTGCCTGTTCCTGGCGCTCGCCTTGGTGACCGGCGTGGTGTGGGTGATCGCGCTCAATCAGTCCACCGAGGCAACTCAGGCCGTCGCCTGCAACCCACCGCCCCCGCCCACCGGCGACGCCAGCCAACCCGTACTCGGCGAGCGGGTGTCCCCGACCGAGATGGCCGAGGTGATGCCGGCGCGGCTGGCCGACACCAAGGTCCAGGTACTCAATGCCAGCGGCCAGGGCGGGCAGGCGGCCGAGGTGTCCGGCGCGCTGCGCGACCTCGGCTTCGCCCAGCCCACCGCGGCCAACGACGCGGTGTACGCCGACAGCCGGCTCGAATGCCAGGGCCAGATCCGGTTCGGTGAAACCGGGCGCGCCGCGGCGGCCGCCGTGTGGCTGGTCGCGCCGTGCACCGAACTTTTCCTGGACGGCCGCTCCGATGACACGGTGGATCTCGCCGTGGGTACCGAGTTCAGCGAGTTCAGCCGCAGCGACGATATCGACGCCATGCTGGCGGGACTGCGCCCGGACGCCACCCAGCCCGCCGATGCGTCGCTGCTGACCAAGATCCACAGCGCGAGCTGCTGACCTACCTGACCTGCGCCAGGGCCTCGTCCAGTGCGGCCGCCACGCCCGGCGCGGCGGCCACCAACACGTCCTGCGCATCACCCGTCAACGCCGGTAACCGCAGCACGGCACCGGCCTCGGCGGCGATCACCGCCCCCGCCGCCCAGTCCCACACGTGCACGCCGTCCTCGAAATAGGCGTCGAGGCGCCCGGAGGCCACCATGCACAGATCCAGGGCACAGGATCCGATCCGGCGGACATCGCGCACGCCGGGCAGCAGCGCCGCCAGCACCGCGGCCTGCCGCCGGCGCTGTCCGGCGTCATAGGAGAACCCGGTACCCAGCAGCGCCAGCGACAGGTCATCGATGGCGTTGCACCGCAACGCGGTTGACACGCCGTCGCGGGTCACGGTGGCGCCGTGCCCGACCGCGGCCGAATACAGCTCGCCGGTCGCCACATTGACCACCGCACCGGCCACCGAGACGCCGTCGATCTGCACACCGACCGACACCGCATACGCCTCGATGCCGTAGACGAAGTTGACGGTCCCGTCGATCGGGTCGATCACCCAGACCGGCACGCCGGGCGCGGCCACCGCCGAACCGCCCTCCTCCTCGCCGAGGACATGGTCATCGGGCCGGCGTTGGGCGAGGCGCTCGCGCAGCAGCCGCTCGGTCTCGGTGTCCACCACGGTGACCGGATCGGTCGGGCTGCTCTTGGCTCGGACGGCCCCGGCGGTAGCCGTCGTGCCGAACACCTCGGGCCGTCTGGTCCGCACGAAAGTCGCCGCCTCCGTGGCCAGTTGCCCCGCCACGGCGCGCAGCGTCTGGGGATCGTTGTCATCGGGCATGGCTACATCGCACCACAAGCCTCTATTGTGGTGGCGAATTACCTTGTCCGCCGCCTGCTTAGGAGCGTGCCAGTGACCGAATCGACCAACACCGGATTCGGCGTCGACGTCGGCGGCAGCGGAATCAAGGGCGGCATCGTCGACCTGGACACCGGCGAACTGGTCGGGGAGCGGTTCAAACTCGCCACCCCGCAACCGGCCACCCCGGCCGCGGTGGCCACCACCGTCGCCACCGTGGTCCGCGAGTTCGGTTGGACCGGCAAACTCGGCGTGACCTACCCGGGCGTGGTGACCAACGGCATCGTGCGCACCGCGGCCAACGTGGACAAGGACTGGATCGGCACCGACGCGGCCACGGTCATCAGCGCCGAACTCGGCGGGCAGCACGTCACGGTGCTCAACGACGCCGACGCCGCCGGCCTGGCCGAGGAGCGCTACGGCGCGGGCAAGGACAACACCGGCGTGATCGTGCTGCTCACGTTCGGCACCGGTATCGGATCGGCCGTCATCCACAACGGCGTGCTGCTGCCCAACACCGAGTTCGGCCACCTCGAGGTGGGCGGCAAGGAAGCCGAGCACCGGGCCGCATCCTCGGTGAAGGAACGCAAGGAATGGAACTACCAGCGCTGGACCGAAGAGGTCACCAAAGTGCTGGTAGCGGTCGAGAACGCGATCTGGCCGGACCTGTTCATCGCCGGCGGCGGCATCAGCCGCAAGGCCGACCGCTGGATCCCGATGCTCAAGAACCGCGTCCCGGTGGTGCCCGCCGCCCTGCTCAACAGCGCCGGGATCGTGGGTGCCGCGATGGCCGCAGAGGGCATCCACGTCGAGCCCTGATTCCGCCGAACACGACGCGCGCGCCGAGTCAAATTTGCCGCTCGGCGCAGTGCGCGCCCACACTGTCGTTACAATGGTCAATGGCGGCCGCCTACCGAGATAGCGGCGGATATCCGAGCAGAGATCAAACGCCAATATTCGAGACAGCCGACGATTTTCGGTGACGCCTGCGCGCGCCATCGGATCCGCAAGACCGAGAGGGTGTACGTGGCAGCGACAAAGACCAGCCCGGCAACCGATGAGCTGGTAACGCCCACCGCAACCAAGACGCCTGCAAAGAAGGCGCCCGCCAAGGCCGCTGCAAAGGCGCCTGCCAAGCGGGCCGCCAAGAAAGCTCCCGCCAAGAAGGCCCCGGCCAAGGGTGCCGCGTCCCGCGCCAAAAAGGACGAGTCCGCCGAGGGCGTCACCGATGGCGAAGACATCGAGGCCACCGACGATCTCGAAGTGGAGCCCGGCGACGTCCTCGACGTCGAGGATGTCGAGATCGACGACGTCGAGATCGAGGACGACGCCGAGGACTCCGAAGAGGCCGAAGCCGAGGGTGACGAGGCGGAAGCCACCGACGGTGCCAAGGCCAAGCCCGCCGCCAAGGCCGATGAGGAGATCGCCGAGCCGTCCGAGAAGGACAAGGCATCCGGTGACTTCGTCTGGGATGAAGAGGAATCCGAGGCGCTGCGCCAGGCACGCAAGGATGCCGAGCTCACCGCCTCCGCGGACTCGGTCCGTGCCTATCTGAAGCAGATCGGCAAGGTGGCGCTGCTCAACGCCGAAGAGGAAGTCGAGCTCGCCAAGCGCATCGAGGCCGGGTTGTACGCGACGCAGCTGATGACCGAACTGACCGAGAAGGGCGAGAAGCTGCCCGCCGCGCAGCGCCGCGATATGCAGTGGATCTGCCGCGACGGTGACCGGGCCAAGAACCACCTGCTCGAAGCCAACCTGCGCCTGGTGGTCTCGCTGGCCAAGCGCTACACCGGCCGCGGCATGGCGTTCCTGGACCTCATCCAGGAGGGCAACCTCGGTCTGATCCGCGCGGTCGAGAAGTTCGACTACACCAAGGGCTTCAAGTTCTCCACGTACGCCACCTGGTGGATCCGGCAGGCCATCACCCGCGCCATGGCCGACCAGGCCCGCACCATCCGCATCCCGGTGCACATGGTCGAGGTCATCAACAAGCTCGGCCGCATGCAGCGCCAGATGCTGCAGGACCTGGGTCGCGAGCCCACGCCCGAGGAGCTGGCCAGCGAGCTCGACATGACGCCCGAGAAGGTCATCGAGGTGCAGAAGTACGGCCGTGAGCCGATCTCGCTGCACACGCCCCTCGGCGAGGACGGCGACAGCCAGCTCGGTGACCTCATCGAGGACTCCGAGGCCGTGGTGGCCGTGGACGCGGTGAGTTTCACGCTGCTGCAGGATCAGCTGCAGTCGGTGCTGGAGACACTGTCCGAGCGCGAGGCCGGCGTGGTCCGGCTGCGCTTCGGCCTGACCGACGGCCAGCCCCGCACGCTCGACGAGATCGGCCAGGTCTACGGCGTCACGCGCGAGCGCATCCGTCAGATCGAGTCCAAGACGATGAGCAAGCTGCGCCACCCGAGCCGCTCCCAGGTGCT
>JAXHOA010000044.1:0-7874 GCA_034520035.1 Mycobacterium sp.
ACCATTGCCGCACTTGAATGCCCTGGATCGGGGATGATCAAACACCGGCACCGCGTGGACCTCGCAAGATGGACAGTGTGCGGCGGTCGGCTCTCTCGGGCGCGAAAATCCCTTGCGGCTGCGCCTCGGCGTGCGGTGCCATTGCATCCATGACTGCGATCTGGCCGCTTTTCGACCTCGAGGTGTCGACACCGCGGTTGTCGCTGCGCTACGTCACCGACGATCTCGGCGCTCAGCTCGCCGGCCTCGCGGCGCAAGGCATCCACGACCCGGCCACCATGCCCTTCGCCGAGCCGTGGACCGATGTGCCCGCCCCCGAACTGCAACGCAACGCGATTCGCTACTACTGGCGGTGCCGTGCTGAAACATACTGCGATCATTGGGATCTCAACTTTGCAGCCGTGGATCACGGCGGCCAGGTGGTAGGCATGTGCACGCTGCACGCCGATCGGTTCCCGGCACTGCGCACGGCAACCACCGGATCGTGGCTCGGCCGCGCGTTCCATCGACAGGGCCTGGGCCGCGAGCTGCGTCAAGCCGCACTGCACCTGTTGTTCGCCGGCCTCGGCGGACGGCAGGCCACCACCCGCGCGTGGCACGACAACGCGGCATCGCTGGGCGTGACCGCCTCGCTGCCCTACAGCGCGGACGGTACCGCCGAGGAACTGCGCCGCGATCGGCCCGACACCATGCTGTCGTTCTCGATGACCCGTGAGCAGTGGCGGACCGTCCGGCGCACCGATATCGAGCTCACCGGAACCGAAGCCGTCCGGCAGTTCCTTGCCATCTGAGCCACCCGGCGCATTCGTGGCAGGAGATGCCGCCTGTTGCGAAGCGTCGAGAGCCGCTGGCTTCGACGATGACGAGCAAATCCGCGCTGTCCAGCAGTTCGGCGAATAGCACGATCCCAGCCGGAGCAGGCCATCCGTCTGCCCCGGCTGGCGCATGGTGTCCGCCAAGTGATTGCGATCGAAAGCAGGGACGAGGCAATTGATCTTCGGCGCAAGAGTGCGGATGCCCGCAAACCACCCCGAGTGGCCCTGCGCCCCGGACCAAATTTCAGCCGTTTCACCACGTCATTGCTTATTTTCCGGGCAACCCGGGTGGGCTAATGTCTGAACTGGCTGAGCTGCCGCCGGCCGATGTCGCGACCGTCGGGAGTCGTCATGGGCAGACAAGCTCTTCGGAACATCCAGCAGCGGGCCATCGTCACCGTCTCCTCGGCCCTCGTGCTTGCCACGGTGTGCGCAACCACCGAACAGCGGCCGCCGATCGCCCTGCGCGCGTCGTATGCCATCGATATGGTTGCCGCCATCGAGGAGTCGCCCACCACCATCGGCCTCGCCGATTCGAACCTGGTCCGCCTCGACAACGAGGACCTCATCAACCAGCAGCTCGACATGATGCAAGCCCTGGGAGTGCAGAACGTCCGCATCGGCATCTCCTGGATTTCCACCCAGTTCAACGAGGACGGCAGTTTCTTCTGGGGTGCCACCGATTACGTGATCAACGAAGCCCACCGGCGCGGGATGGGAGTACTGGGCGTCCTCCACGAGACGCCGGCCTGGGCCGGCAGTCCGCCGCTGTCGGGGGTGCCGAACCTGGATGCATTCGGCAGATTCGCCGGCGCGGTCGCCGAACGATATGAGGGCAAGATCTCCGCGCTCGAGGTCTGGAATGAACCGAACGGCCGGTTCTTCCTCAACCCGGTCGACCCCGCCGCCTACACCGGCATGGTGAAGGCCGCTTATTCCGCCATCAAAGCCCACGATGATCCCGACGACCCGGACGATGACATCACCGTCGTTGCCGGCGTGCTCGGCTCAGGCCGCACCCTCGGTGACAACTTCACGATGAACCCGATCGATTTCCTGCAGGGCATGTACGACGCCGACGCACACGGCTATTTCGACGCGTTCTCCTTCCATCCGTACCACTACGACATCCCGTTCTCCGAGGGTGCGACGCAGTCGGACTCCCCGATTCTGCAGCTCCGCGAGATCAGGGCACTCATGGAGCAGTACGGCGACGGTGATCTCAAGGTGTGGGCCAGCGAATATGGCCTTCCCACAACACCATTCGATCCCTTGCACCCGCTGCTCTACAACTCCCCGGAGAAGCAGGCCGAGTTCCTCGCGGACTTCCTGGCCAGCTGGCAGCGGGAGGACGGTACGGGCCCGATCTTCATCTATTCGACCAGAGACATCAATTCCGGCAGCACGAGCGATCAGGACAACTTCGGCATCTGGTACACCGACTGGACCGAAAAACCGGCGGTCCAGGTGATCCGGGACTTCCTCGAAGATCTCGAGCCCGACAACCCGATCCTCGATGCGATCAGGAACGTCATGAACAGAGTCGTCGAGATCACCGGCGAGGTGATCAACGATGTGGTCGATTTCGTCGTCTGGGGTGTGGAGGCGTTCATCGACGTGACGGTGTGGGCGGTCAAGACCATCGCTGAAGTGACCATCAACGTCGTCGAGGGACTCGTCGACCTGACATCCCGGGTGGTGCACGGTATCGCCGACGCCATCGTCAACTCGGTGAACTGGGTGGTGGAGAAGGTCAGGAGTTGCCTGGGTATCGAACCCACCGCGCCGGAGCTGAACCGGGTGATCCCCGCTGCAATGGCATCGGGGATCGACGACGTCGCGGAGGCAGACGGGCCCTCGGCGTCGAGCGATCCGCTCGAATCGGAGGTCGTCGAACTCACCGCCGGCGAGCCTGAAGTGGTTGAGCCCGATGTCGTTCAGGTTGATGCCGTCGAGGCTGACGTCGTCGAGGCTGACGTCGTCGAGGCTGACGTCGTCGAGGCTGACGTCGTCGAGGCTGACGTCGTCGAGGTTGACGTGGTCGAGGTTGGCGTCGTCGAACCCGAGGTGACCGAACCCGAATCCACCGAGCCGGAGGTCGCCGAGACCGAGGCCCTTGACTCAGAAGAAGCCGAGCAGACACCCGCCGAGGAGGCCGAGACCGCACCCGTCACCCCGCGTGCGCGCCAGACCACCACCACACGGACCGTCAAGACGGCAAAGGGCCCGAAGACCGCGGCGTCCGGTGGGGCGAAGTAACCGGGTCAGAACACCCGGATCCAGTCGACCAGCATCTCAGCCGGGTAGGTACCGCCGGCGGGTTCACGCCCGCCGGATCCACCGACCGCAATGTTGAAGATCGGCGCCATGGTGTATCCGGGATCGTTGAACGGCCACGGATTCAGTGAGTTCGCCGGCACCGTGAAGTAGGGCTCCATGCCCGGCTGGTAGTCCTTCCAGAAGTACAGACCGGTCGGCTGCCACGTCATGCGCCAGGTATGCCACGCGCTGTCGACCGGGTGCTTGTCGGTGGCCATCATGGTGCCGTCGAGCTTCGCGTGCACGGTGGTGCCAGACGGCCAGTCACGGTTTCCGTACCACTCCACGAGGTCGATCTCACCGCCGCGGACCGGATCGTCATTCAGCAGCCAGAAAGCCGGCCAGGCGCCATCGGTCAGGCAATTGAGTTTGATGCGGGCTTCCCACGTGGTGCCGATGGCGCCGCGCCAGTTGCCGATGATCTTCGCGCTGGCGTACTTCTCCTGGATGTTCGCACCCTCACCGCGGGTGGCGCGGATGACGAGGTTGCCGTTGCCGTCCTGGAAGACATGCTCCTGGTCGGTGACATACCGGCCCATGTTGTAGGGCTTGTCCCATTCGACCGGGTTCCGAATGGTTTCCCGCTGCGGAACGATGAACCAAGCGGCCGGGTCTGGGGGCGAACCCGCGGGGCCGTTGAATTCGTCCTGGAACAGCATTACCGGCGCCGCCGCTTCAGGTACCGGAGCGCCGGGACCGGGGACCGGTCCCGGAGGCAAATCCCCGGGCACCGGCTCAGCATGGGCCGTCGGGGAGGGCAGTGCGGCGGCCGCCGCACCCAGTCCCAGCATGAACAAGGCGCTGCGTCGATCAAAATCAGGCACAGCCGAACCATAAACGAGGTCGTACAGGTTTCGCTCGCAACCACGAGAACAGCGACTGCACAGGGGACCAAAAGGGAGCCCACATTTTTACCGCGGGCTCGGCTAGCGTTTGCGACGGCAAACTATCGAATTCGACGCAGGAGTCACTAAAGGCATGGCCAACAAGGTGTTTCGACAGACCCTCACCACGGGCGTTGTTCTTGCCAGCGCCGGCGCCATCGCGCTGACCCCCGTGACCGTGACACCGGATATTCGTGCCGTCGCCGACACACCGCGCGTCGTCACCACCGACGTGATGCCGGCTGGGCTGTTCCAGGACCTGCAGCTCATCGGCAACGGTGCCCGCGCCGCGGTCGAACAGAGCATCGACGGCCTGGTGCGCAAGGTCCCCGACATCTGGTGGACCGTCGAGGAGCAGTGGCCCGACGCCGACCTCACCCACTGGAACTACGCCATGGTCGCCAACATTGTCTTTGCGCCGACCACCCCGCTGCTCATCGGGCCGCTCAACGATGCGGTCGCCGAGGCTGTGGCCCGCAACTTCCCGGTGCTCGGCGACCAGATTCGCCAGATCCCCGACCTCGTCGAATACGCCTTCATCCGCCTCGTCGGGCCGCTGCTGAGCGCCATCGGCGGTGCCGGCCAGGCCCACTCCGACATCTTCTACTCGATGACCACCTGGCGTATCGAGCCGTTCATCGAGGCGATCGTGAAGGCACCATTCCACGTGATCGACGGCCTGCTCTTCGGTGGTTACGGCGACCTCGGCCCGATCCTGCCCGGCAGAGAAGGGCAGTACATCCCGGCGCCTGGCCTGTTCACCCCGTGGGGCCAGCCGCCGCGGGTCCGCGATATCAAGACGCCGAACGACATCGTCACCACCACGGTCCCCGACGCCAACGCGAGCTTGGTCAGCTTGTCCACCGGCCGCGACGAGAGTGCCACCGGAACCGATACCGCGGCCACCGAAACCACCACGGACACCGTCGACGAAGACCCCGTGGACACCGCCGTCGAGCCGGTCGTCGAGACCGTCACGCCCGACACCGAGACGGTCGTCGAGACGCCGGAGCCGACCGAAACCGTCACCGCTGCCGCCGACGACGCCGAAGTCACCGAGACCGACACCCAAGCTGATGCCATCAGCGACCAGACGGAAACCACCAAACCGGCCAAACCCGCGAAGAAAGACCCGGCCGCCGGAATCCGGCAGGGCATCAAGGACTTCCGCGACAACGTCGGCCGTACCGTCAAGAAAATCACCGGTGGCGGGTCGTCGTCGAGCCCAGACTCAGGGTCGGGCAGCGGCAAGAGCGAATCCACCAAGTCAGAGTCCAGCGCCGCCAAGGACTCGGAGTAACTCGGCATTCACTGCCGTCTGGACCTGGGCCACTACCACGGTCTCCCGGCCGGCGAGCTGTGAGTGCGGCCGCGGTCCACGCCCAAAAGCCGAGCACACGTCACCGATGTCCTGATACATCTCCCTTGCACGGGGCTCGAGGTAGGCGTAGTATCGAACACAAGTTCGAATGCGCAGTTGCTCCCATCAGCACCCGGTGAGCACAGACCGCGACTCCGGTCGCCGAGAGGTTCAAACAGTCCCGCGGGACTGTTTGAACCGTATTGACTGATCGTGCCCCTTGGGGCACCTTCTGTGAAAGTCGGTATCCACATGGACGCCACCCATCTCGACACGTTCATTGAAGCGCTCATCGATGACCTCACCCCGGTGCCTGCACCCGATGACGACGTCGATCGCACGTTGTGTCATCTGCTGGACAGTCCGCGCCGGGTGATCGATGAACAGCCCCTGCTCGCGGTGTTGGCAGCCGCGGTGACCGCCCGCAACCTGTTCGACCATGTGATCGCCCAGGCGGTCGCGGCCGCCGAACGGGCCGGGATCCCGGCCGGCAAACACCTGCGCTCGGGAGCTGATCTACTCACCGCCCTGGGGGTGGCGCCCGGCGCGGCGCACCGGGCCGCGCGGGTGGGCCGTGCCGCCTGAGTTAGGACATTTGGCTTAGTAAGCCACTTTGATGCCGAGTCCGCCCAGGATTTCCCGTTGAGGCGCTGGGATTTCGGGTGGGAATGCTTGGCTGGCACCGTTGATGACGATGGTCGCTGAGCGCAGCGGCCGTAGTTGTTTGATGACGTTGGCGATGGCCAGGCCAGTGCGTTCCTGAATGCAGTGCGCGACGGCCAAGGCGGTGAACACGATGGTCAGGTGCGCCTCGATGGCCTCGCGGGTGTGGTGGAACATCGGCCTGGCCTCGAGATCGGTCTTGGACATCCGAAACGCGCGTTCGACATGCCAGAGGTCGTGGTACTTGCCGATCACTTCGGTAGCGGCCATGACGTCGACGTCGAGATTGGTGACGTAGCCCTTCAACCCGACCAGTGATTGCGCGCGGGCCAAACTGGCTTCATCGAGTGCGCGTCCACTGGCAGTGGTCTTGACGAACCGGGTTGATTTCGCGACCCGTTGACCGCTGATGATCTCTTTGGCGCGGGTCTCCTGGGCGTGCAGGGTCTTCTGATCGCGGCGGGCACGTTTGGCCGAGTACGCCCAGACCGCCCGCCACGCCCCAGCATGATCCTTGGGATTCCACACCGGTTCGGCACGTTTGTTGGTGTCGTTGACGACGCTCTTGGCGTGTCGGGGTGTGACGGTGTCGATGATCTGCCCGTCGGTGAAAACGTCACCGTGCCAATGAAAATGCGACGCGAGGTCGATCGGAGCCTTCACCGCTCGGGAGCCGACGATGAATCCCAACCCCGCTTCATCGAGGGCGGTCAGGTTGGTCGCCGACAGCATGCCGGCATCAGCGGCCACCACGATCGGGGTATCGCTCAAGTCGTGTCGTTGGGCGAAGGCGGTGATGATCGGGATCAGGGTGGTCGTTTCGGCGGTGTTGCCTTCAAAGCAGCCGATCTCCAAGGGGAAGCCGGTGCGATCCACCAGCAGGCCGACCACGATTTGCGGATCCACCCGGCGTTCCTTGGAGTAGCCAACCTTGCGGAGGTCGTCTTCGTTCTCGGCCTCGAAATACAGCGTGGTGACGTCGTAGAGCAGAAGGCTCAGCGTGCCCCGGTCGGCGGCATGGGTGAAGCACTTGGCTGCGATGGCGTCGCGGTACTTGCCGGTGTTGACCTTGGCGAGGTGACGCTGAATAGTCCTGTAGGACATGGGTTCTGCGCCGAGATCGGCCAGCACCCGCAGCGCATCGAGCTTGCTGGTGGGCTCCACGATCCGGGCGATCACCAAATCCCGGAACACCCCGTCGGCGACGACATCGAAGCCCACCCAGTCATAGACGGCGCCGATCACGTCATAGAGCAGCCGCGAACTGGTCGCCGCGGTACGCCCCGGCGCCACCGCCGCACCCTTGGGGACACCGGCCGGCAACGTCAACGTGCCGGTCCGCCAATCGGCGACATCATCGACGCGCTGCGCGCGAACCGATACCTCGAAGTCCAGGACATCTTGATCGCCGATAACGATCTGGCGGGCCCGCTCGAGCAGCACACCCAGCTCGGCGTCAGTATGCGCCGATCCGACGTGCTCGACCAGCACGTCACGGCGGCCGTCCTTGCGCATCACCTGCACGGCCACCGCGCCCGAGGCGGTGCGCACTTTGCGCACGAACACCCATCGGACCTTACCCGCTTAGTAAGCCAAAACCCGACCATCGCATCCCAAAAGGCCAGTTCACAGCCGTTCCGGCTCGAAAATCCCGAAGGGGTGTCCTAACTCAGGAAAGACTCGGAGTAACTCGGCACTCACTGTCGTCTGGACCTGGGCCACTACCACGGTCTCCCGGCCGGCGAGCTGTGAGTGCGGCCGCGGTCCACGCCCAAAAGCCGAGCAGACGTCACCGATGTCCTGATACATCTCCCTTGCACGGGGCTCGAGGTA
>JAXHOA010000061.1:0-13983 GCA_034520035.1 Mycobacterium sp.
GTTCCGGCCTGGTCGGCATCGCTGCGGCGAACGGGATGCTGGGACCGCAGTACACCCCGGCCGCGCTGGCCGCTGCGTCACAAGCCGGCATACTGCCCGGATACACGACAGCGGCGGGGCTGCCCAACGTCGGAGTCCCCGGCCGCGCCCAACCCGGAGAAGATGCCCGCTCGTTCGCACACCGAGCGATGAAACCGTTCTTCGAGAACCAGGGATTCGAGGTGGGCGACCACCAAGCAGACCGGTACGGCGAGCACCAGAACGGTGCCCTGGACATCATGGTGCCCAGCATCGACGCGGGCAATGCCGTGTTGCAGCAGGTGCTCGCGGACCCCAACGTTCTATCAGCCGGGCGGGCAGAACAACATCACGCCGTCGTATGCGGCCCCGAGTGCGCCCTATGGTGGCGTGAGTCCTGGCCTGCCCACGAGCATGCCCGGCGGCGGGTCCATGCTCCCCGGCACCGGTGCGCCGTCCGGTTTAGGCCCGGGCGGTATGCCGCAAGCCGGTCCGGGCACTGGGCAACCTGGTGTCGGTCTCGGCAACGCGTACCCGTCCACGGGCGGTAACAGCGGCAACATGATCGGCGGTCTAGCGCTCGACGGCATGATGGCTGCCACGAGCATGGCGGACATGATGATGCCTGGCGCTGGTGCCGCGGCGAAGATCGGCATACAGCTTCTCAACCGCACCGTCGGCTACGGGGCGCAGGTGGGCGGCATCCTCGGATCCGGCGCGCTGGAAACCCTGTCGATCGGCGACAACCCCAAGGGCAGCCTCGGGGCGAGCTGGTTGGGCAAGGGTATCGGCGGTCTCGCTGGTGCCGCGCCCGCACTGCCGAACCTGGCTGGCAAGGTTCCCGGCCCGATGAGTGAGGCGACTGGTGGGCAGCAGGGCGGCAACACCACCATCGAGCAGAACGACCAGAGCATCCACGTCAAGAACGAGAAGGCCACCGAGGACCAGAACGGCCAGATCATCGCCGAACACCGCGCCAACATGTTCGCACCGTCAGGCCGGCAGTGATTCCTACACAGCGCCGCCGCACCCTCCAGGTGGTGCTGGCGCCGGCACCGGGCCACCATTGTTGATTACGCATTGCATCCCCGGACTGAGGAGACCTGCGGGATGCCCCACCATGGGCAGGCCGTACTGAATGTAATGCCAGAACGTGCCGTCCGGATAGGGCACCCCGTCGCAGTAGCCCATGTAGATCATCGAGCCCATGCCGCCGCCCGGGCAGTAATTGGACTGGGGGTCAGGCACATGCGGGTCGGGTTCTGCACCCGCGGGCGGGGAGAGCGCGAGGGCTACCGCCGCCATTGCAGCCGCCACCGCGAGTAGAGACCTCACGACTCACACCCGACGCCGTCGTCGTCTTTGTCGAGCCAAGGCCCGTAGTACGGCGAGTCCGATGGAATGTCCTCGTAGCCAGCGGCCCGAGCATCAGTGCAGTTCGGGAATGGTGCCAGTGCCGTCGCCGCCGGAGCCGAAGCAAGCCCAGCAGCGACCAGTACGGCGGCCACGACAGACCATCTGAGCATTAGTCCCCCGGATTCGACGGGCTCCAGAACGCAAACGGTAGACCAGCCGAATAACACCTACGTCAGTTTCGGCAGATTCGGGCGATGAGCTGGTCTTTACGCATCTCTGATTGTGTTGCCGGGGCGAGCTGTGGTGGCTAACGTCATCGACAATAGTCGGGGGGAGGTGAGCATCCGGAATGAGTAACTCACGTACCGTTCAGCACCAGGGCTGGGGCGTTGTCGTAGTGGCGGCAGCGGTATTCGCATGACAACTCCCGGCTGGTACCCCGACCCGTTGGGCGGCCAAGGCGCCCGCTACTGGGACGGCACCCAATGGGACGGCGCAATCCAGCCGGAGCCCATGAGTTCCCCGATTCGCCGCCGCCGGTGGAGAAGTCGCGGCGCGGGTGGGCGGTCAGTGGGTTGGACTCGCGCTGACCGGGGCGATCGCCATCGCCTCAGCGGCATTTGTTATGACACGGATACCCTCGGATGTCCCGCAACCATACGCTGACGGCCTCACTGACCACTACCGCGGCCAAGCCCGACGCCTTACTCCGACTGAAGCGGTCGCAGACGAAGCAGCGGATGTCGATGCAGCGGATGCTCGACAAAGACCCGGACCTCAAGGGCCTGAACGTGGTTGAGGTGCTGCTGGTCCACAAGTCCGGCAACGAATATAAGGGCATCGCGACGGTGAAGGAGTCGGACGACACCGAGCACGACGTTCCTGTTGAAGTCACGGCCGACGACGAGAACGTGTGTGGGAGAACCCGCTGGGGCCTTCGCCTTCAGCAGAGGTACGCCGGACAACTTCATCGCCACCCACGCAGCCGCCGGCGTCTACGGCTACCGCCACCTCGTTGCCGCCAGGGGCCTGGCCTGGGCGCCGCCGAGGACTGCCGCCTGTGCCTGATACGGCCCACCTCGGCGTCGAATCCAGCAGAGACTAGCGTGCGTCTGGCCAGACAACGTCCACCGTGCCTGGTACAGCCAACCGGTATCGGCCATCACGGTCTTCAGCCCCGCTACGGGCAGGCCAGTAAATGATGGTGCTGCGCGAGATGGACACCGAACACGTGGCCGACATCGCATCGCTGCACGGGAACTATCCCCAGGGCGACCTGCAGATTCAGGTCTACATCAGTTGAGAGCCGCAGAGTCCCAAAAGCCGCTGCCCGTTTTTTGGAGTGAATCCCCAGGTAGAGATCGCCAGGCCTGCTTTTCTCCCCTGCGTGTTCCCCCACCGCAGCCCTTCGGAGGCAAGTGAAATGGTGCTGAACTGGCTTTTTACACTCCGCAACCATTCCTCGCGGGGACGTCCTCGAAATGCCAACCGGAAATGGGAGGGGTGAGAGAAAGGCGGAGAATGGCGTAGGTAAAAGCGGAGTGGAACAGCTTTATGGCGGCATGACATCATGGTGGCATGACCACCACCGCCGACCGGGTCGCAGCCCCGACTACTGCGCTGACCGTGCGCCTGCCCGTCGAGTTGGCGGACGCGTTGAAAAACTACGCCTTCATCACAAACACCTCTGGTAATGAAGTGATCAAGCGGGCCGTTCTCCCTCATTGATGAATTGTACGGCCGCTCAGGAGGTCATACGGGCAGGTGCTGGATCAGGTGGTTGAGCAGGAATATTCGCGCTCGAGAAGCTGTAGGACGATGTAGCGAGCGATGATCATCTGGACGAACAGGCAACGATGTCCTGATGATCAACGAGAGGTTCGTCGGTCCCGATCAGGTGCGGGACTTCGGCTTGGTCGACGGAGCGGTGATGCGTCCGCAGGCGAGTGCATTCGGCGAGGACGCGTTTCCGACGATCCACGAGAAAGCCGCGGCCTTGCTACATGGCCTGGCGCGGAACCACCCTTTCGTAACGGCCAACAAGCGGACAGCATGGGCAGCTACGGCCTTGTTCTACATGGTGAATGGTCACACCCGCCCGCAGAGCGCAGGTAATGTGATCGAAGGACGACCGATGTCGCTGAGGGGCAACTCGGGGTGCAGGACATCGCCGCGACGCTGAAGGCAGTGGCCCTGGAGCACGCCTCCAGATCCTACTGGACGAATGGGATGAAGGAGGAGATCGCCGGTCGTCCCTTGGCGCAAGGTTCGGCCCAGTTGAGCGGCCTGCAGGCCTTCAGACCCCGTGCGGCCACCCGTGAGGGCAGCCGGGGCTCGTTTGGCGTTGACGGGTCAGTCGGCACTCATCGTGGCTTCACCAGTGTCAGAACCGTTGCGGCCGCTGCCGTTTTTCGTTCATAGGCCGGTCGCAGGAGTGCGACGAGCCCGATCAACTCGTGGCAGGTGTAGTCGTCGGGTTCGAGGGGTGGTAGCATGGTGCGGGGCCTCGCGCACGGGGTCTCGTGGCGGGCAGTTTCCAACAAACGGTCTATGCCGATGATCACTGCACCATCTTCAGCTGTCGTATCGGCCGCTGCTTCTCGACGGTGACCCGTTCGGCGGATGCCCGTTCGGCAACTGGCCCGAGGACCGCGATGAGGGCAAGGACGTCAGTCAAGTGCAGATCCGCCGGATAGAACTGGTTCAGCAACACCAGCTAAGCCGCGATGCGTTGGCGAGTAGGCAGTTTTCGCCGGCAGCCTGGAGTGATCTTCGTCGAGCTCATCGGGTCACCTCCCGGCCCAGGTCGCCGACCTGTCATTTCCAAGCGCCGACCGCCACTTTGCTGGTGAATTTGCTCTTCGTGTTCGGCTATCGCCTTGAGCTTCGGCGGCTTCCTTTCAGCGTAGATCGGCGCCACAACAGAGGCCATCTGGTCGAGCTCCACTGGGCCGCCTGGTGCCAAGTTGTCTGGTCTCGACGGCCTGAAGCAGCAGGTTCAAGGTGCGTCAAAAGACGCCTGCCAGCGCGCGGCCGAGGGATCCAGTGGATGGAGGTCGACGGTCTCGACGCCCGGGTGATCGTGGCTGCTCATCGGGTCGCCGTCTGGTGCCGCGGGCAGGAATCCTAGTGCTCGCAGGTCGAGCAATCCGCGACCCGGCCCGGCGGTCGTGATGACCGTAGTTGCCCAGGACTCCGGCGGGTGTCGGCGGCCGCCAGCAGGTAGCGCGGCCAGCTGCGCGGCCAAGGTGCGGTGGACTGAGCCCAGCATCCCGAGCGACTCCATCTCGACATCGAGCAGCATGTCGATGCAGCCGATCGACCCGTCGCGCCGCTGCTCGGCCAACACGGTCACGGCCGGGCACTTGAGCAGGTCCGGGCTGACTGCGACGTGGCCGATCTGGCTGTACACGTCGCGGACGCCGGCTTCGGTCCACAGGTCTGGGACCGCACCGGGCGGCACGGCGATATCGGGTAGTGGTGATGCAGTGGTGGTACGCTGGCGGTGAACCCCCAGTGTGCCGAGAGCGCCTGGACTCCATTTTGGCAGGCGTGGTATTTCGGCATGCCACCCAGTTGCGAGGTAAAAAACCGCAGGTGAAACGTGGTGCGCGATGGGATTGTCCAGCTCCGTCTCGGTTGCCAGCTTGTGGCTTGATCTGCAAGCACGAATGCGTTCTGAACCGGGCCTGACATCGGCCAGTGTAGCAGGAACATCGCGGAAGGTGGCGGAACCTTTGTTAACCTGGCGAGGTCATGTTGAGGTCCGCACTCGGACCAGTAGAGCACACAGGGGGCCGTGATGGCACGAGGAGAGGGGCGGAAGAACCGCACAGGCGCGTTCGGTTCGGTCGACAAGCTCGCCACTGGATACCGCGCCCGGTACTACGGACCCGACGGCCATGAAGGACAAAGCGCCGACGCTGCGTCTTCGCCAACGAGCGACGCCTGCGCTCGCCTGGCGCTGCAGCGCGCCGACATCATCCGCATGGCATGGACGCCACCCGAGGCGGATCAGGCGTCCGCGCCCAAACTGACGCTCGCCGATCGAGCGAGATGTGGCCTGGTCTACCGCGACCTCGCCTGCACCCGCGAGCACTACCGCAAACTGCTCGACACCAAGATTCTGCCGAAGCTCGGCGAGCCTGCCGGTCGCTTCGATCACGGCTGACGACATCCGAGCGTGGCACACCGCACTCGGCAAAGACGGCACACCGACGATGCGGGCGCACGCATTCGGGTTGTTGCGCACGGTCATGGGCTCGGCCGCCAGTGATGGCAAGGTCACCGTAAATCCGTGCGTGATCCGCGGCGCCGGAAACTCTAAACGGGTCCACAAGATCCGCCCGGCGTCGCTCGATGAAATAGAGGTCATCGCCAGCTCGATGCCGCCGCGGTACCAGGTACGTTACCCGCCGCATGAAAAGCCTTGCGGTTCGGCGAGCTGACCGACAGGCGACATGACATCGTGATCGGCGCCGACGATCCCGACGACGGTAGCGACGACGGGGAGAAGTGGGGCATTGTTCGGGTTGAGCGGGCCGTTGTACGCACCGACGACGGGTTCGTGGTGACGACGCCCAAGAGAGCTGACGCCGGTACCCGTGACGTTGCGATCCCACCGCACCTGCTGCCTGTGATCGAGAACCACCTCGCCGCGTTCGTCGGACCTGAACGTGACGCGCTGCTATTCCCCGCGCAGAGGGCGGGCACCTCGCCCTGGGGCGTCGTTGTACCGGACGTTCTACAAGGCCTGATCGGCCGCCACCGTGACGATCCGCGAGCGCACGACCTGCGGTGATCTGGGTGCGGTGCTGGCGGCGGCCACGGGCGCCACCCTGGCCATTGATGGCCGAAGCCTGGGCATTCCAACTTCGCTGCTGCGATGAAGTATCAGCACGCGGCGCAGGGGCGGGACCGCAAGATCGCCGCGCTATTGTCGAAAATGGTTGTACCACAACAGAATTAAAGCCATTTGGTCAGGTGCAACAAATGTTGAACCTGGCTTGTCAACTGCCCGATTTCGGGCAGTTCCCCTGGCGTGCGCGGCGCTTGCGGTGATTCTGCACCGAGGCGGCGTAGCTGAGCGTTTGGCGTGTTCTCCTGTTGTCGGCCGGGATTTGGCGGCGGGTGGCGGAAATGGCGGCCGCCCGTGTTTTGAGCGCTTACCTGCTCGACCGTTTGACACAACTTCATACCCGAGTAATGTCATGACAGACGCCGAACGCAACGAGGGCGCGCGCAATCGTCGCCACGAATTCATCACGCGCAACCGCAAGGTCTACATCACCCAGTGCGAAGCGGGCGAAATCCTCGGAGTGACAGACAGGACCATTCGAACCATGATTTCCGACCACAGATTGAGGGGCTACAAGTTGGGTCCGCGGGTGGTGCGGCTTCGACTCGACGAGGTTGAGGCCGCACTGCGGCCGATCGGCGGCTGACAAACCGCCCGACGCAGAGGAAATGACCAGCCTCCATGTCGGGTGAATCGTTCTGAAAAATACTGCCCTACAACTGAATACGAGTCACAACTAAATATGGTCGACAGTCAATGCACCGGCGAGACACCCGCAGGTGCAACAACCCTCACAGTCCGTCCCGTCGGGCCGCTACCGAGCGTCGATGACCTCCTTGTCTGCGCACTGCTCTATGGCGATCCGCTCGACGTGCTCGCAATCGTGCACGACGATGACCTCGCGAGCCCGCACGCGGCTGCGGTCCTGGCAGCCATCCGCGCACTGACCGACCGGGGCACGACAGTGTGCCCTCAGATGGTGCTCTCCGAGCTGATGCGCGTCGGCGCGTCACGGCCAGCGATAGACGCACTTCGCATCGCTACCACGGCTGGCGCGGCTAGCTGCGCAGCTCGTGACCTGGCGGGGGCTGTGGTCGCGGCGGCGTTCCGTCGAAAGGTCGAATCATCCGGCCATGCAATGAAATCTGCCGCCGAGCGCATGGCCGAGGCCGACCTCGGCGCCCTGGTCTCGCGCGTCGCGAACGATTGCGGCGACACGGCTGCACGGCTCGCCCGTCTGCGCGGCGGTGAGCTGTGAGTTCGATGTTCGACAGCTACCCCGGCTTCGCCAACGAACCGTTCGACGACGAACCACCGCCCGACGAGCCGCAGCGCGGGGCCGACGGTGGCGGCAAGAAACGCTCGGTGGCCGCGCAGCTCGTCGACATGGCCGAAGCCGAGTACCTGCTCGGGCAGACCGACGAAGGCGACCCGTTCGGCGTGAGCAAGCCCCGGCCACACCTGGCAATGCTGTTGCGTGGCGGCAGGACCGGTTTGCGGTCGGACCTGTCGGCCAGGTTCTACGACGACCACGGCACCGTGCCCGGCGGTCAGGCACTCACCGACGCTGTGACCGTCCTGGAAGGCAAAGCCACCCGCGTTACACCACCGGAGCGGCTACACCTGCGGGTCGCCGAGCACGACGGGGCGGTCTACATCGACATGGGCGACACCGACGGCCGTGTTATCCGCATCGCTCACGGGCAATGGTCAATTCAGGACACGGCGCCGGTGAAGTTTCTGCGCACCAAGCTGACCGGCGAGATGCCCACACCCACCAGGGGCGGCGATCTGTCGCTGCTGTGGCAGTGCATGAACGTCACCGAGGCCGACCGGCCGCTACTGCTCGCCTGGCTCGTCGCGGCGCTGGTGCAGGAAAACGTGCCGCACGCCGTCCTCGGCCTGTTCGCCGGTCAGGGGGTCAGCGAAATCGACGAATACACGCCGCGTCATCGACCTAGTTGACCCGTCGCCGGTGCCCCTGCGCCAACCCCCGCGCGACGTGTCCTCATGGGTGATCGCAGCCGCCAGCTCGTGGGGCGTCGCGCTCGACAACCTGTCAGTGATCCCTCCCTGGCTGTCAGATGCGTTGTGCCGCGCGGCAACCGGCGACGGCATGGTCACCCGCGCCCTCTACACCGACGGCGATGTCGCCGTGCTCAAGTTCCGGCGGTGCGTGGCACTCAACGGCATCGACGTAGGCGCGATCCGCCCAGACCTCGCCGAACGCATGGCACCCGTCGGCCTGGACCGACTCGACGGCACCAATCGGCGCGACGAGTCCCAGCTCGAACAAGAGTGGGCCGAGGCGCTGCCGGGGATCGTCGGGGCGCTGCTCGACCTGGCGGCAGCAGTGCACGCCCGGCTGCCGACCACTGTCGTCGACAACCCGCCTCGCATGGCCGACTTCGCCAAGGTCATGACCGCAGTCGACGCAGAACTCGGCACCGACGGCATGGGCCGCTACCGGCAACGCGGCCTCGAACTGACCGAGGACGCACTGTCCGACGACCCGCTCATCGCCCAACTGCGCAACAAGGCCGAGGGATTCGTCGGATCGTCCTCGGGGCTACTGCAGTTCCTCACCGCCTACGGGATGCCACACGCACGCGGCTGGCCGACGAAACCCCGGCAGGTGACCTCGACCCTGCATCGCCACGCGCCGGGCCTGCGGGCGATGGGCTGGACGGTCGAAAACGACGGCGGCCAGAACAAGGACAAGACGTTGCGATGGACACTGTTACCCCCAGCGGCGGAGGTCGGGGGGTGACTTGGCGGGTATGGCGGGTGTCCGGCGGGTCAGGAAATTTACGACACCCGCCAAAATGCAGGGCTCTGACCAGGGCGAACGCCGCTTCGGCGGGCGTCGCGGGTATGGCGGGTGTTTTTTCTTCTCTCTATCTCATGAGTAAAGAAAAAGAGGGGCCGCCACAGGAGAAGCCCCGTATTCGACACCCGCGACACCCGCGACACCCGCCGTGGCGGTACCGCTGCAGGTCAGGGGCTCGAAAACCGGCGGGTATCGCCGAAATGTCACCCGCCAAGTCACCCGCTATACCCGCCAAGTCACCCGCCAACCAACGAAAGAGGAACACCCATGCACACCGACGCCCAGACGGACGACACGGACGGCACGCAAGCCCGGCTGACGCTGGCCGTCCTCGACGACACCCGTAGCGCGCTGCGCTGGTGGCTACCCGAGACGGCGCGGCGGCGGCTGGCGACCTCGGCGCGGCGCACACTGCGGCACCACGGCGGGCCAGGATGGGCCACCACCGGCCAGGCGTCGGCGCTGGCGGCCCTGCACCTACTCGGCCTCGGCGCCCTCAACCCGGTGTTGTCACCGGCGCGGCGCGGTCGGCTGCACCGGCTGCTGTGGGCCGAACTGACCTGCACCCCAATGGACGCGCCCGTGGTCCAGGTCCACGACGGCGGCAAGCAGGTTGCCGTTGCGTGCCCCTACTGCCCGTCGACACCGAGCGGCACGGCGCGGCGGCATTGGCACGGCCTGCCCGGCGGCCTGAGCGACCTACCGACGCTGCGGGTCGCGCATTGCATGTCGAACCGGAACTTTGGCGGCTACAGAATCGTGACGGGCGGTGACGCCGTGCTGTAACCCACATCGAAAACTCAACCCTCACAACTGAATAGAAAGCAGATCACCCGTGGACAACCCAACCCCGTACGTCGCTCACGTCGAGCGAGTGTTCATGACAAGAGCAGGCCGGTTCGTCAGCGTCCGATGCCCATTTCTCTGCCAGCAGGTCACCCACGTGCACCCGTGGCGACGCCAGGAGCGCACCCCGTCGCGTGAGGTGCTGGCGCCGTGCGCAGGTATCGGTGAGCTGGCGACGTACGCGATCGACCCGGTGAGCGACGACCAGGACGGCCGCGACCCTATGCGAGCAGCGTTCGAGGACCACGAGCGGGCGCCGCGAGACATCGTGCCGTATGTCGAGCACCCGATCGACGATGTGCAGCGCCTCGCCGACGGTGGCGCCCTGGTCCAGGTCACGCACTACGAAATCGGCGAGCACGGCATCACTCAACACGTCGAGCACATCACCATTACCGCACCATTCAGCAGCATTCGAAAGGAAAACCAGTGAGCCATAACGACATTGACGCCGGAGTTGTTGAGCCGTCAACACCAGCCGACGACACCGCGCCTGTTGACATGCATACAACGGTCGCCGATGCGGAGGTCGATACCGACGACAGCGAGGGCGGAGAAGACCGCGGCGCAGCCAGCCGCGAGGCCGCCAAATACCGCCGCCAGTTGCGTGACGCCGAAGCCGCCCGCGATCAGGCCGCTGCCGAGCGCGACCAGCTCGGCGAGCGCCTAGCGGCGCTGCATCGCCGCCAGGCCGAGACGCTGGCACGTGAGCACCTGGCCGACGGCGCCGACATGTTCCGCGACGGCCTGGAGCTTGCCGCGCTGCTCGACGACGACGGGAACCTCGACCCGGCCAAGGTCACTGCGGCAGCGAAGGCTGCCCGTAAGGCGCACCCGCATTGGGCGGCCCCGCGGCCGGTCAAGCGCTTCAACCGCGGTGGTCTCGTGTCTGGCGCCACGGGCTCTGATGGCCTACGTGTCGCACCGAGCTGGCAGGGGGTGCTGAACACCACCCGCGGCGGCGACTGACCACACTCCGCGAAAGCGGCGTGAGGGTGGCGAGTTTGGGCGAACCTGCCCGTACACTGTCGGCGCGGTGGTCGAGCGGTCCGTGGCCCCGACTACCGCGCCGAATCGCCCAGGCGGGCACCGATCTGCGGGCAGTGCCTCGATCGTTCACTCTCACCACTCGTTAGCTCAATTCGCCTGGAAGGCAACAACTTCATATGACTCTCCTCACCTCCACCAGCGGCGGCACGCACGGCCTCCTGCCCGACGAAATCGGCGCGCTCATCGTGCAGCCGGTCCGCGACAAGTCCGTCGCGCTGCGCATCGCCAGCGTCGTGACCACCATCTCGCACGAATACCGCGTGCCCATCGTCGAGGGCGACGCCGGGGCCGCGTGGGTCGCCGAGGCAGGCGAAATCGCCGCATCCGACGCCGCGTTCGACGAGCTGGTCGTGCGCCCGCAGAAGGTCGCCGGGCTGTCGATCATCTCCCGCGAACTGGCCGAGGACTCCGCGCCGTCCGCGCAGCAGCTCGTCGGCGAGGGCCTGGCCCAGTCCATCGCGACCAAGGTCGACGCAGCGTTCTTCGGCAACATCACCGAGAACGGCCCCAGCGGCCTGTTGTCGGTCACCGGCGTGCAGACCGTCGACACCGGCGGCGCGATCGCCAACACCGACCCGTTCGCCGAGGCGCTGAGCCTGGCCGAAACCGTCGGCGCCGCCGTGACTTCGTTCGTCGCCAACCCCGCCACAGTCCTGCAGCTCAGCAAGGTCAAGAAGCAGACTGGCAGCAACGAGCCTCTGCTCGGCTACGACGCCAGCCAGCCCACCCAGCGTCAGGTGCTCGGCGTCCCGCTCATCCCGTCCCCGGCGGTGGCAGTCGGCGACGTGTGGGCAGTCCCGCAGCTCAAGGTGCTGGTCGTGCTGCGCGACGACGTGCGACTCGAGGTCGACCGCTCGCGGTACTTCGAATCCGACAGAATCGGGATCAAGGCGACCATGCGTGTTGGTGTCGCGTTCCCGCATGCCGCCGCGATCGTGCGCATGCACGACGCGACTTAAGCATTGCGGTGGTGTCGGCTGTCGTGCCCGGCTTCCGGTCTTTCTCTTGGGTGAAGCGCCGCCGATCGCCTGCGGAAATGCTGCAGCCACACCACCATCCCAAGCGCCCCGCGCGCCGCTACGGCCATTGCGCCGCGCGGGGCGCTCACACCCACGACCGCCGCGAACGTGCCGCCACGTGGCGCGCAGAGGGTGGGGGGTGCCCCGTCGAGGCGCCGCAGCGCACCTCGTAGGCATAGGCACCCCTGTCTCTCTGGCGTTTTTTTCCAAGCGCGCCAACCGGCGCAGTAGCTGAAAGGTCCGCAGTGTCAGCACCGCAGACGACCGATTCCGCCGAGGCGTTGACGCGGTGGCGATACTGGCTGATCACGCCCGAGCTGCTGCGTCGCCCGCGGGCCGCGCGCCTGCTGCCCGGCGACCCGAAGGACCAGGCCGTGTGGGGCAGCGGCTTGACGGTCGCGGTGTGCCGACGCGATCCGTCGCACCGGCCGCCGCACCCTGGATGCTCCTGCGGCCTGCGGGGGATCAACGGCGCCAATATCCAGCATGGCTCGGCAGCTCGCCAGTGGGTCTGGGACAGCAGCTTTGGCGGGGTGTGGACCGCAGCGCACGGTGGCCGATGGTCAGCACCCCCTCGGCCTTCGTCGATCGCTGAGCAGGTTCGGTTCATGCGGGGGCGCGCACGGCGGACCCATCTGAGCGATTTCCGCGAGTGGATGCGCAAATACTCGCCGCTGAATCAGTTCGTCGTCGGCCGGGTGCAGCTACACAATGCCGCACTCGATCCGGGCCGAATGAGTGAAGACGGCGGGGTCAGGCAGCACGACTCGTGGCGCGCCGAATCCGCGACGCTCGACTCGCTGTACATAGAGAAATCAACCGCAACGAATGACGCGCACTGCGATGCCGACGAGCTGGCCGCCGCACTGCGAGACCTCTACGAGGTGCCGTGTCAGGTTGGTTACCCCGCGTACACGCAAGAGGATTGGGACGCTCGAACGATCGATCTAGGTGAAACCCAGCCGACCTGGGAACAGCTCGGCCTGTACGCGCCGGGACACTCAGCGCCGACTGCGAAGCCAGCGCCGTCTCGGATGTTCGCACCTAGATTCGCAAGGGGGCAGGACCGGCGGCCGTTTACTACGCAGCGCCGCCCGACGTTCACGACGGAACGCCGCCGCCCGGTCTAAATTGGGTTGCCCCCCGGCCCTGTGCGCCAAACTAAGCTGGTGCGGTGAATGAGGAAACGTGGCGGCTGATCGTTGCCGAGTCGGATGCTATCGAAGCTGCCGAGGCCGACCAGACCGACGGACCGTTGCCTGACCACGTGAAGGTGAGCAGGCCCAACCGCGCCGACAGCAGGGCGGTGCAGGTGTGGCTGCGGAACTCCGAGGCTGACGCACTGGAAGCTATTGCAGCGCAACGTGATCTGCCGGTTTCGACTGTGGCCCGTGCGCACCTGCTGGGCTTGATCGACGACTGTAGCGACTGAGCGGCGCAGGAGTGTCGGTGATGTGTTGTTGCGGTGTGGCGGTTCCAGGCATAGAACCCTACGGGTGCCGGTGTCGGTAGTACCCCACCCCAAGCAACCCCCGAAACCAATCGCCCGATATCGGTTCTCGGCCACGACAAGTAGCCCCGCGCTGATGGGCGTGTGGCGATGCTGTGGCGCACGGGTGGGGTGATCAATCCGTCACGGGTGCGGCCCTCGGCGCAGGCGGGGGACTGGGCTACTGCGCACAGGCTGAGTTGCGGCTAGCTCTGCAAGGACGCCGATCGCCCCCGCACCGTCGTGGATGCGGGGGCGTCGGTCGCGCTAGATGGGTAGGTAGGCGATCGGTGCGTGCGGGTCGGAGTCGTCCGCGGTGGCTTTCGGCGCGTGGCCGGGCAGCGTGCGCAGGAACGTTGCGACGGCGGCGGTTTCGGACAGCGACCACGAATCAGGCGGGTAGGAGTCGAGCGCATCCTGCACCCGGCCGTGCGCAACGTCCAGCGGCAGGCTGGGCTGGTCGGGGTTTTCGTGGCGGCACAACGCTGCGCGGTAGGTCGGCGTCCCGTCCTTGGTGACACCTGCGCGGACTCGGCCGAAGCCATCGCATTGCAGGCACGCCGCGGTGCGTTGGGCG
>JAXHOA010000109.1:0-268194 GCA_034520035.1 Mycobacterium sp.
TGCGCGACTACCTGGACTAGTGCTTCACGGCTGGGCTGGTCTAACCCCGCGACGAGCCCGCAGTTTGTAGCTCATCGGCCAGGATTCACGTGACTCATCGCCGGTCAATGGCACTCCCTGGCTACCCAGCTTGACGTCGTAGGCCTCCAGATCGGGGCCTGCCTCACGCTCGGCCCGTTCGCGGGCGAGGTAGTACAGCTGGTCGATCTCGAGTTCCTTGAAGGCGACGAAGGTGCTGCGCCGGACGGTGTGCGGGCTGGTGGCCTCGGCGACCATCCGTTCGGTCAGCACCCGGCCCCCCAGCACCGCCGCACCGAGCAGCGCGAACGGCAGCACCCAGTAACAGATGAACGACAGCGGGGTCTTGGTGTCCAGGATCGTCGCGTCGCCGTACACGATCGGCGGGATCGCCGAGGAGATCGTCATGCCGGCGAACGCTGCCACCCAGATCCAGGTGATCCGAGTCGTGATCGCGGCGAACAGTTCGCTCTTGATCACCTCGGCCGGCTGATCGGCTTCGGCGAACTCGCGCACGAACGGCCTGCCCACCAGCACGCCGATGAGCGCGACCAGAAAGATGCCCAGGCTGCTCAGCGGCTGGATCCAGCGCTCCATGAAAACCTGGCTGACGGTGAACGTCAGCACCGCCAGCACCGTGAAGGTGGCGATGGCGCCGATCTCCAGGGTGCGGGCCGCGCTGCCGCGCACCCGCCCGATGACATAGGCGGCCACCGCGACCGCGAGTGCCACCAGCACCGCAGCCGTGAAGGGCACGTTGCCGACCAGAATCCAGTAGACGATCCACGGCGCGAAGCCGGACAGTATTGCCACAGTCAGTCAGTTTACAAAGTCATCGGCATTTGTTAATCAGCGAATGACCACGGCGCTGGGTTCTCTTGGCGAACCGAGCATTTCGCGGTGCGACGGCGGCCGGCGCCCGTCCTCGTCGGTGATCCCGTAGCGGTTGGCCAGTTCGGCGGCGATCAGCGTCTGCCCGCTCAGGGCGGCCAGTTCCGGATCGGCGAACAGCGCATCGATCAGATGCCCGGTGAACTCCGGGGTTTCGGCGTGCCGGGCGGTCGCCGCCAGCGCGTCCGGTGTGCCGGCGAACGCCGAGCGCAGCCGTTCTGTCAGCAGGATGCCCATCCAGATGGACACGCAGGCCACCGTGGTGCCGCCGAAATCGACGGCCATATCGGCCGCCATTTTGTCGATGCCCGCCTTCTGCGCGCCGTAGGCGGGGCCGTGCATGTAGCAGACCGAACCCGGCGAGGAGGTGAAGGCGATCAGCCCGCGCGGCCGGGCGATCAGCAGGGGCGCCGCGTGCCAGGACGCGACGTAGGCCGAGCGCAGTCCGACGTCGAGCACGTCGCCCAGTCCGACGGGCTTCTCCCAGAAGGGCTTCGCTCCGGTGAGCTCGTCGTGGATCACGGCGGCGTTGTTGACCAACAGGTCCAGCCCGCCGTTGTCGTCACGCACCCGGGCGAACAACTGCGCCACCGCATCGTCGTCGGCATGGTCGACCGGCACCGCCACCCCGACGCCGCCGGCCGCGCTGACCAGTTCAGCGGTGCCGGAATCTGCGATGGAGCGGCCGGTGACGTAGACCCGCCAACCGTGGGCGCCGAGGGCCGTCGCGATACCGCGGCCGGCGCCACGGCTGGCGCCGGTCACCACCGCCACGCGCCCGGATGCACTCACTCCCCCAACCTAACGTCCCAGCTTCCGCGTCTACGATGGCGGCGTGGATTTCGAGGCGGCCGTGGGCTATTCGGGAGTCGCCGGCAACTCAGCGAACGAGCCGTCCGCGGCGGGCAGATAACGCGTGACACATGTCACAGCATCGGCGGGCAACGGCCCGTACAGGTGTGGGAAACAGCATCGATTCAGGATCGGTCGGCACTCCCGGCTCCCAGCGGACCGGATCGGCAAGCCGGGAAGGATCGATGCGCAGCAACACGAGATCAGTGCGCCCCGCGTACAGGCGGTTGGCCGGCAAATGAACCTGCTCAGGGGACGACAGATGAATGAAACCGGCTTCGGCCAGCGTTGCGGGGCGGTGCTCACCGACCTCCGACGCGCGCTGCCATTCCTGGTCGGCGCACAGGTGCACGAAGACAGCGTTCTGGGTACCCATGATGTCCAGCTTGCTCCCCCGGTAACGCGACCGCAGTGAGACACGACACACCGGTGAACCCCCGGGGAACAAGGCCAGAACCGAAAACGTCTGACACAGTAGACATACGCACCAAAGCTGAACGGAGGATGTGCCGTGAACGCAACTCTGATAAGTCCGGAACTGACCCGGGCCGATCGCTGCGACCGCTGTGGTGCCGCCGCGCGTGTACGCGCGAAGCTGCCGTCCGGCGCCGAACTGTTGTTCTGCCAGCACCACGCCAACGAACACGAAGCGAAGCTGATCGAGCTGGCTGCCGTGATCGAGGTCAGCGCAGTCGACGCCTAGCGACCCGGGCGCCCGGTGCTCTCGGGCGGCGGAGTCCATCGTCGGGAATGCTGGTCTGGTGATGACCGATCAGTCCCCGGCGAAGCCATCACGCCATCATGTCTGGCCGATCACCAAACGCACCCTGAGCAAATCGTGGGACGACTCGATCTTCTCCGAAGCGGCCCAGGCCGCGTTCTGGTGCGCGTTGTCGCTACCGCCACTGCTGCTGGGCATGCTCGGCAGCCTGGCCTACCTGGCACCGCTGTTCGGTCCGGACACCCTGCCGACCATCGAGAATCAGCTCATCGGCACCTCGGAACGGTTCTTCTCCGAGAACGTGGTCAACGAGATCATCGCGCCGACCATCTATGACATCGTGCGATCCGCCCGCGGGGAGGTCGTGTCCCTGGGATTCGTCATCTCGCTGTGGGCGGGATCCTCGGCGGTATCGGCCTTCGTCGACTCGGTGGTCGAGGCGCATGACCAGACGCCGCTGCGCCATCCGGTGCGGCAGCGCTTCTTCGCCCTCGGGCTGTACGTGATCATGCTGGTGAGCGCGGTGCTGACGGCGCCGTTCATCGCACTGGGCCCGCGCAAGATCACCACTTACATCCCGGACAGCTGGTCGCATGTGCTGCAGTACGGGTACTACCCGGTGCTGGTGATCGCGCTGATCCTGGTGGTGACCGTGCTCTACCGGGTGTCACTGCCCAGCCCGTTGCCCACCCATCGGCTGGTGGTCGGTGCCGCGCTGGCGACTGCGGTGTTCCTGATCGCCACCTTCAGTCTGCGGTTCTATCTGACGTGGATCACCGCGACCGGCTATACCTACGGCGCGCTCGCCACGCCGATCGCGTTCCTGCTGTTCGCGTTCCTGGCCGGATTCGCCGTCATGATCGGCGCGGAACTCAACGCCGCGATCCAGGAGGAGTGGCCGGCCCCGGAGACTCACGCACGGCGGTTGCGCGTGTGGATCGCGGGGAAGGCCGAGAAGAACGCTACTTCTTGAGCTGCTCGTAGATTCGCTTGCAGTCGGGGCAGACCGGAGAACCCGGCTTGGCCGACTTGGTCACCGGAAAGACCTCACCGCACAGCGCCACGACATGCGTGCCCATGACAGCGCTTTCGGCAATCTTCTCCTTCTTCACGTAGTGGAAGAACTTGGGGGTGTCGTCGTCGGTCCCGTCGTCGACGCGCTCGTCGGTATCCGGCCGCTCGATGGTCTGGGTCTGCATTGCTCCATTGTGCCCGAGACCGGCCACCCCACGCGCCAGAAGATGTGCAACAGTGGAGGTATGAAACACGGCCCCGAGCTGAGTTTCGACGACGAAGGTCGCCCGGTCCTCATCACCCGCGCTGCACTCCCCCAGGACGAGCAGCACCGCGAACGTGTCCGCAAATATCTGACGATCATGGCCTTTCGCATCCCGTGCCTGATCCTGGCCGCCGGGGCCTACGGGATCTGGCACAACGGACTGATCTCACTGGCGATCATCGTTGTCTCGATCCCGCTGCCCTGGATCGCCGTGCTGATCGCCAATGACCGTCCGCCGCGCAGCGCCGGCGAGCCGCGCCGCTACCACGATGCCGGGCCCAGACGCACTCCGCTGTTCCCCACCGCCGAACGTCCGGCGCTGCAGCCACCGGTCCGGCCGACCCCGAGCGCCGGTGGCGAACCCGGCGTTCCCGGCTGAGCGGCATCTTCTCCACTTCTCAGGACATTCTCAGGTCAGAGGTTTGAAACCGCAGGTCAAGTGGTACGCCACCGAGACCGGGCGGGAACTCTGAGGCACCCTCGGGCGTTGTACGTCATGACAGTTCAACCGAGCAGGAGGCCGTAAATGGCGATCGCCACCGCAAGCCGCTTCGATTCCGATCTGGACGCCCAGAGCCCAGCTGCCGACCTCGTCCGCGTGTACCTCAACGGCATCGGTAAGACCGCGCTGCTGACGGCCGCCGACGAAGTCGAGCTCGCCAAGCGTATCGAAGCCGGCCTGTTCGCCCAGCATGTGCTGAACACCAAGAAGCGTCTCGGTGACGCCCGCAAGCGCGACCTGGCCGCCGTCGTACGCGACGGTGACGCGGCCCGCCGGCACCTGCTGGAGGCCAACCTGCGCCTCGTGGTGTCGCTGGCCAAGCGCTACACCGGCCGCGGCATGCCGCTGCTGGACCTGATCCAGGAGGGCAACCTCGGACTCATCCGCGCCATGGAGAAGTTCGACTACGCCAAGGGATTCAAGTTCTCGACCTACGCCACCTGGTGGATCCGGCAGGCCATCACTCGCGGTATGGCCGATCAGAGCCGCACCATCCGGCTGCCCGTCCACCTCGTCGAGCAGGTCAACAAGCTGGCCAGGATCAAGCGCGAGATGCACCAGAACCTCGGCCGCGAGGCCACCGACGAGGAACTGGCCGAAGAGTCGGGCATCCCGGCCGAGAAGATCGCCGATCTGCTGGAGCACAGCCGCGACCCGGTGAGCCTGGACATGCCCGTCGGCAGCGACGAGGAGGCCCCACTGGGCGACTTCATCGAGGACTCCGAGGCGATGTCGGCCGAGAACGCGGTCATCTCCGAGCTGTTGCACACCGATATCCGGTACGTGCTGGCCACCCTCGACGAGCGTGAGCAGCAGGTGATCCGGTTGCGCTTCGGGCTGGACGACGGCCAGCCCCGCACTCTGGACCAGATCGGCAAGCTGTTCGGTCTGTCCCGGGAGCGGGTCCGCCAGATCGAGCGCGAAGTGATGTCCAAGCTGCGCAACGGAGACCGCGCCGAGCGGCTGCGTTCCTACGCCAGCTGACCCAAACCTGCACCACAGTGATGCCCGTCGCGACCCGCGGCGGGCATCACAGCGTCGCAGGGGATGTTGCACCCCTGTTCAGGCAGCCGGACAGCTAGACTGGGAACCTGACAGCAGGGCCTGGAAGGTAGGGCATGAACGATCTCATCGATACCACCGAGATGTACCTGCGGACCATCTACGACCTCGAAGAAGAGGGAGTGGTGCCGCTGCGTGCTCGGATCGCCGAACGGCTCGAGCAGAGCGGTCCGACGGTCAGCCAGACCGTGTCCCGGATGGAGCGCGACGGCCTGCTGCACGTGGCCGGCGATCGCCACCTCGAACTCACCGAAAAGGGCCGCTATCTCGCGGTCTCCGTGATGCGCAAGCACCGCCTCGCCGAGCGGCTGCTGGTCGACGTGATCGGCCTGCCCTGGGAGGAAGTCCACGCCGAGGCCTGCCGCTGGGAGCACGTCATGAGCGAAGACGTGGAGCGCCGGCTGGTCCAGGTGCTCGACAACCCGACCACCTCGCCGTTCGGCAACCCCATCCCGGGGCTGTCCGAGCTCGGCTTCGGCGGCACCGGTAGCGGCGAGGACGCCAGCTTGGTCCGCCTCACCGAACTGCCCGCCGGTTCACCGGTCGCGGTGGTGGTTCGCCAACTCACCGAGCACGTGCAGGGCGACGTCGAGCTGATCGGCCGTCTGAAGGAGGCCGGTGTGGTCCCCAACGCACGCGTCACCGTCCAGGTCACCGACGATCCCAGTGAGCACGGCGGCGTGCTGATCCTGATCCCCGGGCATCAGGAAGTCGAGCTGCCGCACCACATGGCGCATGCCGTGAAGGTCGAAAAGGTCTGAGCGAGGCCGGTGTTCAGCCGGCCCGCTGACCGAACGCGAGCCGCGGCGGCAGCCGCACACCGAGCTTTCCGGCGGTGCGATAGCCGGACAACGCCATCCCGCGGATCTGTTCCGGGCGCATGCCCGACTGCAGCGCGCTGTCGAGCATGGCCGCCATCCGGTGCGCCGGATCGATGCGCACCGCCTCCTCCAGGGCGATCCCGGCCAGCGGACCGTCCCCGCGCGCATAGGCCGAGAAGGCCAGCAGCGACAAGGCATCGGGGCGCCGGCCCTGCGGCAATACCCGTGCCATCAGCGCCCACAACGACTCGGCCGCAGCGGCACAATCGCCCACCGCCAAGGCGTACAGGGTGTCGCGGACCCGCGGATCGGCCAGCGCACAGACCACCGTCACCAGCTCTGTATCGTCCGGTTCGGTCCCGTCTGAGAGGCGGGCCGCGGTGGCCATCGCGGTGAGCACGGCCGCACGCGCCGTCCGGGTCGTCAGCCGGATCGCCCCGCGGGAGGAGATGGCCGCGGCGAGGCGCGCGCAGCGATCGGTGTCGGTGACCGCGATGACCTGCTGCAGGTCGGCGCGGCGCCGGTAGAGCCGGCGGCCGTCCAGCACCGCGGCCGCCGCCAGCGGTGAGGCCTCGGGGTCGTCGACCTCACCGTGAGCGCCGCATCCGTCGGCGCAGAACCACCGCCCGCCCGCGGCCACCCGGTCCACCACCAACACCGCGAGCAGCTCGACCCCCTCGGCGGCCAGCGACCGTGACAGCGAGTCGGCCAGCACCTCATGATCGGTGCCGCACGCCTCACAGTCGGCGCCGAACTCGTCGATGACCACGGCGATCGCGTGATCGGGGGCCGCCGCACCGATCACCTCGGCCAGCTGGCCGACGTTGTCGGCCAGACCGGGCGACAGGTCGACCCGCATCACCGCGCCCAGTTCGGCATCATCGACGGTCACCACCGCCAGCGAATGCTCGGGGACGAAGCCCAACACGGCGGGCAGTGCGGCGATCAGCGAGGCGGGTCGACCGATGTCGAAACCGCGAGATTGTGTTGTCATGCGCTCCACGGTGACGGGCGGCGCCCACCGGAAACCGGGCCAGTACCCTCGCGTGGCGGCCGGCTGTGCACGAATCCGTGATTGTGGAGGAATCGGTCAGGGTGCCGAATCCGCGGTCGGCAGCAGCCTTTCCAGGACATCGGCCAGCGTGATGAGTCCACGGACCCGGCCGTCGTCGACGACCACCACGAGATGACTGCGGGTCTCCCGCATGGTGCGCAACGCGGCATACACCGGGGTCTCGGCCGCCAGTTTCAGCGCCGGCCGCATGAGACCGGCGCTTTCACCGTGTCGCGCACGTGCACCACACCGTCGCCCTACGAACGGCGCCGCGGCGAGGTTCCCGAGCCCACTGTGCCGAATTTGTTCACACGTAATTAGCCGCGCAGACATCGGGATCGGCCATTACCGGCGTAGGACTTCAGCCATGGGTTCCATGCAGGAGTACGACCTGGTCGTCATCGGTTCCGGCCCCGGGGGCCAGAAGGCCGCGATCGCGGCCGCCAAGCTGGGCAAGACGGTGGCGGTGATCGAACGGGGCCTGATGCTCGGCGGCGTCTGCGTCAACACCGGCACCATCCCCAGCAAGACCCTGCGCGAGGCGGTCGTCTACCTCACCGGGATGAACCAGCGCGAGCTGTACGGCGCCAGTTACCGGGTCAAAGAGAACATCACCCCCGCCGATCTGCTGGCCCGCACCCAGCATGTCATCGGCAAGGAGATCGACGTGGTGCGCTCGCAGCTGATGCGCAACCGCATCGAGCTCTACGTCGGACATGCCCGCTTCCTGGATGCGCACACCGTGCACGTCGACGATCCCAACCGGGCCGAGCGGGTGACGGTCAGCGGCCGCAAGATCGTGATCGCCACCGGCACCAAACCGGCCCGCCCGGCCGGCGTGGAATTCGACGAGCACCGGGTGCTGGATTCCGACGGCATCCTCGACCTCAAATCCATCCCGACCTCCATGGTGGTGGTCGGCGCCGGCGTGATCGGCATCGAGTACGCCTCGATGTTCGCGGCGCTGGGCACCAAGGTCACCGTCGTCGAGAAGCGCCCCAACATGCTGGAGTTCTGCGATCCGGAGATCATCGAGGCCCTCAAGTTCCACCTGCGCGATCACGCCGTCACCTTCCGCTTCGGCGAGGAGGTGACCGCCGTCGACGTCGGCACCTCCGGCACCGTGACGACGCTGGCCAGCGGCAAGCAGATCCCGGCGGAGACGGTGATGTACTCGGCGGGCAGGCAGGGCCAGACCGACCACCTGGATCTGCCGAGCGCGGGCCTGGAGGCCGACAACCGCGGGCGGATCTTCGTCGACGACAACTATCAGACCAAGGTCGACCACATCTATGCCGTCGGCGACGTCATCGGATTTCCGGCGCTGGCCGCAACCTCGATGGAGCAGGGGCGGCTGGCGGCCTATCACGCGTTCGGTGAGCCGACCCACTCGATCACCGAGATCCAGCCGATCGGTATCTACTCGATCCCCGAGGTCTCCTACGTCGGGGCCACCGAGGTCGATCTGACCAAGGACTCGGTGCCCTACGAAGTCGGGGTGTCCCGGTACCGCGAGCTGGCCCGCGGGCAGATCGCCGGCGACTCCCACGGCATGCTCAAGCTGCTGGTTTCCACCGAGGATCTGCGGCTGCTGGGTGTACACATCTTCGGCACCAACGCCACCGAGATGGTGCACATCGGCCAGGCGGTCATGGGGTGCGGCGGGACCGTCGAATACCTGGTGGACGCCGTATTCAACTATCCGACGTTCTCCGAGGCCTACAAGGTCGCCGCACTGGATGTGATGAACAAACTGCGGGCGCTCAGCCAGTTCCGGCGCTGACGGGATTTCCGGCCGCCTCCCCCGTGTTGGCACAGATGTCCGGGGTCGCACACAACGACCGCGGCAATGTGCGAGACACTAGTGAACAGGAGGTGAACCACATGGCCGAAAACCAGGAACAGCACTACCAGCCCGACCAGAACGGTATGTACGAGCTGGAGTTTCCTGCCCCCCAACTGTCCACCACGGACGGACGGGGGCCCGTGATGATCCACGCGCTGGAGGGGTTCTCCGATGCCGGTCACGCCATCAAGCTGGCGGCGCAGCACCTGAAGGACACCCTCGACACCGAACTGGTCGCGTCGTTCGCCATCGATGAGCTGCTGGACTACCGGTCGCGGCGGCCGATGATGACGTTCAAAACCGATCACTTCAGCAGCTACGACCAGCCCGAGCTGAACCTGTACGCGCTGCACGACAGCGTCGGCACCCCATTTCTGCTGCTGGCAGGCATGGAGCCCGACCTGCGCTGGGAGCGGTTCGTGACGGCTGTACGGCTGCTGGCCGAGCGCCTCGGCGTGCGGCAGACGATCGGGCTGGGCACCATCCCGATGGCGGTCCCGCACACCCGGCCGGTCACCCTGACCGCGCACTCCGCGAACACCGAACTGATTGCCGAGTACACCCCGTGGGTGGGCGAGGTCCAGGTGCCCGCGAGTGTGTCCAGCCTGCTGGAGTTCCGGATGAGCCAGCACGGCCACGACGCGGTCGGTTTCACCGTGCACGTACCGCACTACCTGGCCCAGACCGCGTACCCGCCGGCCGCCGAGAGCCTGCTCACCGAGGCGGCCAGGGCGGGCGCGCTGCAGATTCCGCTGGAGGCACTGGGTGAGGCGGCCGCCGAGGTGCACACCAAGATCAACGAGCAGGTCGAGGCAAGCGCCGAAGTCGCTCAGGTGGTGGCACAGCTGGAGCGTCAGTACGATGCGTTCGTTGCCGCTCAGGAAAATCGCTCGTTGCTGGCACGTGACGAGGAACTTCCCAGCGGCGACGAACTGGGTGCGGAGTTCGAACGTTTCCTCGCCCAGCAGACGGACGGCACGTTCGGCGAGGGCTTCCCCGACGGCGACGAGACCACCTGACCGAGCGCCGCTACCGGATTGCGAGGAGTGACCGACATGACCGATCGCAAACCGAACCTGCGCAGCGTGCGGGAAATCTCCCCCACCTTGCAGTTCCGCACCATTCACGGCTACCGGCGGGCGTTCCGGGTCGCCGGCTCGGGACCCGGCGATCCTGTTGATCCACGGAATCGGTGACAACTCGACGACCTGGCACACCGTGCAATCGATGCTCGCCCGGCGGTTCACCGTGATCGCCCCGGATCTGCTGGGCCATGGCCAGTCCGACAAGCCGCGCGCCGACTACTCGGTGGCCGCCTATGCCAACGGCATGCGAGATCTGCTCAGCGTGCTGGACATCGACCGGGTGACGGTTGTCGGCCACTCGCTCGGCGGCGGCGTGGCCATGCAGTTCGCCTACCAGTTCCCTGCGCTTGTGGACCGGCTCGTCCTGGTGGGAGCGGGCGGTGTCAGCAAGGACGTCAATGTGGCGTTGCGTGTCGCGGCGCTGCCGATGGCCACCGAGGCGCTGGCGCTGTTGCGGCTGCCGCTGGTGCTGCCGGCGCTGCAGGCCATCGGACGCGTCGGTGGAGCCGTGCTCGGTTCCACCGGGCTGGGCCGCGATCTTCCCGACGCGCTGCGCGTGCTCGCCGATCTTCCCGAACCGACCGCGTCTGCGGCGTTCGCCCGCACGCTGCGCGCGGTCGTCGACTGGCGCGGCCAGGTGGTCACCATGTTGGACCGCTGCTATTTGACCGAATCCGTACCCGTGCAGCTGGTCTGGGGCTCCCACGATTCGGTGATCCCGGTCAGCCATGCCCGGCTCGCGCACGCGGCGATGCCGGGTTCGGCACTCGAGATCTTCGAGGGCTCCGGGCATTTCCCGTTCCACGACGATGCCGATCGATTCGTCGATGTGGTGCAACGCTTCGTCGACACCACGATTCCCGCCGAGTACGACCATGAAATGCTGCGCGGACTGTTGCGCGCCGGCCTCAGCGAACGCGCCATCACCGGCTCGCCGGGCACCAGGGTCGCCGTGCTCGACGCGATGGGGGCCGACGAGCGCAGCGCCACCTGACTACCATCGAGGTATGGCCGTCGATGTGACTGTTCTGCGGGTGTTCACCGATTCACGAGGCGAGTTCGGCAACCCGCTCGGGGTGATCGATGCCGCGACCGTGGATCCGGCCGACCGGCAGCGCATCGCCGCCGAACTGGGCTACAGCGAGACCGTCTTCATCGATATCCCGGAGCCCGGTGCGGCGAGCGCGCACGTCCGCATCTACACGCCGGTCACCGAGATCCCCTTCGCGGGGCATCCGACGGTGGGCACGTCGTGGTGGCTCAAGCAGCGCGGCACGCCGGTCCGGACGATGCACGTCCCGGCCGGCCTGGTGCAGGTGGAGTATCTGTCCGAGCCCGACGGCGAATGGACCGCGATCAGCGCGCGATCGGACTGGGCGCCGGAACTGGTCATCTACGACCTGGATTCGGTCGACGACGTGCTCGCCGCGGAGCCGGCCGACTACCCCGACGATGCCGAGCACTACCTGTGGGCGTGGACCGACCGCGAGCGGGGCGCGCTGCGGTCGCGGACGTTCGCACCGCAACTCGGGATCGCCGAGGACGAGGCCACCGGTTCGGCCGCGGTGCGGATGACCGACTATCTGAGCCGGGACCTGCTCATCACGCAGGGCAAGGGCTCCGAGATCCGTACCTGGTGGGATCCGACGGGTTGGGTGAAGATCGCCGGCCGGGTCGTCGAGGACACCGGGGTGCGACTCGACTGATTCAGCCGGACGTGGAGACTCGGTGCGCGCGCAGCGCCTCGATCTCGCGCTCGAAATCGTCGGCCGAGGTGAACGACCGGTACACCGAGGCGAACCTCAGGTAGGCGACCTCATCGAGATCGCGCAGCGGCCCGAGGATGGCCAAACCCACTTCGTTGCTGGGGATCTCGGGTGATCCCGCGGCACGCACCGCATCCTCGACCTGCTGGGCAAGAAGGTTGAGCGCGTCGTCATCGACCTGCCGGCCCTGGCAGGCCCGGCGCACACCCTTGATGACTTTCTCTCTGCTGAACGGCTCGGTGACACCGCTGCGTTTGACGACCGCGAGCACCGCGGTCTCCACGGTGGTGAACCGTCGCCCGCATTCCGGGCAGGATCGGCGGCGCCGGATGGCCTGGCCCTCATCGGTTTCCCGGGAGTCGACGACCCGCGAATCCGGGTGACGACAGAACGGACAGTGCATCACCGCTCCTTTGCCGCACCGCAGGTGGACGAGTTCGAATGTCGTCGAGCCTACCTGGGTGTAGCGAGGCGGCATCAACCGATCGGTGCGATGAGGGTCTGCCCGGCCTGCACCGTGCCGGTTTCGAGCTTGTTGAGCTCGCGGATGCGCTCGACCACCGGGGCCGTGGGCACATCGGGTGCCACCCGGTGTGCGATGTGTTGCAGCGTTTCACCGTCCTGCACGTACACCACCGACAGCCGGGTGGGCATCTGCACGGGCTCCTCGATGGGGCCGCCCAACTGTGCAACCAGCCCGAGCCACAAGGTGATCCCGCCGGCCAGCAGCGCCAGCAGCACCGTGGCACCCGGGGTGATCGGGCGACGCCGGTGCGAGGCGCGCGACATCAGCACGCCGGTGCCGCGGTGGCCCAGTGGCGCACCCCCCGGGCGACGCGCCGGCTGCACGCGGCGGCGGCGCACCACGACATCGCGGGGCAACGGCCACACCTCGGCGGCCGTCGACGGCTGCGCCGCGGGGGCCGGGGCATAGGCACCGTGCCGGGTGATCGGCCGAGCTTCGAGAATTGTCATCTGACTGCCTCTCCGAGTAGGTGGCGTTCGCTTCTGTGTTCGAATGCTAGTCGATCATGTGTTCGATGAATAGAACATGTGATCGAACTGTTGCGAAACGATAGACGAGGCCACCGACAAGCGATCCGGGACGATTTCAGTTGCGCACAATTTAATTGTGCAATATGCTCCTTGCATGCAGGCCGCCCGACTCGACGACCAGTTGTGCTTCGCGCTGTACTCCGCGTCGCGGGCCGTCACGGCGGCCTACCGCCCGCTGCTGGACGAACTCGGCATCACCTATCCGCAGTACCTGGTACTGCTGGTGCTGTGGGAGGAAGAGCGCTGTTCGGTCGGACACCTGGGCCATCGCCTGCACCTCGATTCCGGAACGCTGTCGCCGCTGCTGAAGCGGCTGGAGAACAGCGGCCTGGTGGCCCGGCAGCGCGCCGCCGATGACGAACGCCGCGTCGAGGTGACCTTGACACCCGCCGGGCGAGCGCTGGAGGCGCGCGCCGCCTGCATACCCGAACGCCTGCTGACGTCGGCGAACACGTCCGAGGGTGACATCGCGGCGCTGCGAGACGTGCTGCGCGGACTGGTGGACCAACTGGATTCCCTGCAGTGACAACACGGAAGGATCGACCATGAAGACGCTCTACACCGCGGAGGCACTCGCCACCGGCGAGGGCCGCGACGGGCACGGACGCACATCGGACGGGAAGGTCGATGTGGCGCTGAGCATCCCGAAGGAAATGGGCGGCTCGGGCGCGGGCACCAACCCCGAGCAGTTGTTCGCCGTCGGATACGCCGCCTGCTTCCACTCTGCGCTGCGACTGGTCGCACGCCAGCAGAAGGCCGACGTCTCCGATTCCGCGGTCGGCGCCCGGGTGGTGCTCGGATCCGGCGACGACGGCGCCTTCGGCCTGGCGGTCGAACTCGAGATCACCCTGCCCGGCGTGGATCCCGCGACGGCACAGCGGCTCGCCGAGGCCGCCCACCAGGTCTGCCCGTACTCCAACGCCACCCGCGGCAACATCGAGGTCACCCTGACGGTGGCCGATGAGTGAGCTTGCGGCCCCACCGCCGACCACCCGGGCACGCACCATTGCCCGACTGGCCCTCGCGGGCGCCATGATCTTCGCCGGTTTCAGTCACCTGTTCTGGGCTCGCGAGGAGTTCCAGGCCCAGGTCCCCACGTGGGTGCCGATGGACCCCGACGGCGTCGTGATGGCCTCGGGCGGTGCCGAGATCACCCTCGGCGTCGGACTGGCCCTGCTGCGGCGCGACCGCGTGCTGGTCGGCCGGCTACTCGCGGCGTTCTTCGTGCTGATCTTCCCCGGGAACATCGCGCAATTCGTCAACCACGCCGACGGTTTCGGCCTCAACAGCGATACCAGCCGGTTCGTCCGGCTGCTGTTCCAGCCCGTCCTGATCGCGTGGGCACTGTGGTCGACGGCGGTGCCGCGGCGCGCAGGCGGATCCGACACGCCTCGAACACATGTTTGATTATCTGCGCGACGGCGACTACATTCGGCCCCATGAGCGACAGCACCGAAACCCCTGAGGCACGCTCCAGCCTGACCGAGCGTCAGCGCACCATCCTGGAGGTCATCCGCACCTCCGTGACCAGTCGCGGGTACCCGCCCAGCATCCGCGAGATCGGCGATGCCGTCGGCCTGACCTCGACGTCGTCGGTGGCCCATCAGCTGCGCACCCTGGAACGCAAGGGCTACCTGCGCAGGGACCCGAACCGTCCACGCGCGGTGGATGTCCGCGGTTCCGACGAAATGGTGACCCCGGTCGTGGCCACCGATGTCGCCGGCTCGGACGCCCTGCCCGAACCCACGTTCGTCCCGGTTCTCGGCCGGATCGCCGCGGGCGGGCCGATCCTGGCGGAACAGGCTGTCGAGGAGGTCTTCCCGCTCCCCCGCGAGTTGGTCGGCGAGGGGTCACTGTTCCTGCTGAAGGTGGTCGGCGAGTCCATGATCGACGCCGCCATCTGCGATGGCGACTGGGTGGTCATCCGCCAGCAGAACGTCGCCGACAACGGTGACATCGTCGCGGCGATGATCGACGGTGAAGCCACCGTCAAGACCTTCAAGCGCACCCGGGGTCAGGTGTGGCTGATGCCGCACAACCCGGCGTTCGACCCCATCGACGGCAACGACGCGGTCGTGCTCGGCAAGGTCGTCACCGTCATCCGCAAGATCTGAGGACGCTCAGTCGGCCCGGACGAATCCGTTCGTCCGGGCGAAGTCCTCACTGGCGAACCAGATCTCGGCCTCGGTATCGCGGTATCCCGGGCTACCCGGAGCCCAGTAGAGCCCGGTCTTGGTATCCGCCTTGATCGGGTAGCCCTCCGGCGCACGGTAGCGGTCACCGGTGGCAAGCCGCATCGAGGTCCAGCCGGCGTCCTCGGGCTCGTCGTCGTGGATCGCGGCGTGGCGGCCACTGGGGAAATCCGGCTCGTACTCGGGTACGACCGTGGTCGGTGGATCGAACTGCTCGGCGGGCGTCTCGGGAAGAGACTCGATGCGCGTCGGCGCGGTGTCGACCGCATCCGGATCGTGGTCGAAACTCAGCGGCTCCTGCTGCGGCACACCGAGTTCCTCGAGCTCATCGCCCTCGCCGTCGTGATCGTCGGAGCCGTACTCATCGGAGCCGAACTCGCCGGGTTCCTCGTCGTACTCGTAGTCCTCGTCACCGGCTTCGTCATCGGCGGCGGCCTCGGCATCGCTGCCGGTGTCGGTGTCGGTGTCGGTGGGGAGCACCGACGCCCACGGGCTCTGCGGCGGGTAGACGGCCGGTTCGGGCCGGCTGGGATAGCCGGACTCGAAACGGTCCTCGAATCCGCCGTCGTAGCCGCGCTCGTAGGGGTCGTCGCCGAACTCGTCGTCCTCGCGGGGGCGCCGGTTGCGCAGTACGGCGATGGCGACCAGCGCGATCACGCCCACCAGCGGGATCAGGCCCAGCAGCCACCACCACGGCGAGGAGTACCACTTGTCGCCGCTGGCCGAGCCGCCGCCGGTGGCTCCCGGCGCGTCGGCCGGCGCCTCCGGTGCGTCCGCACCCGGGACCTCCAGGCCCACGAGCGCAGACTGCAGGCCGGCGGGCTCGGTGCTGAAGGTGTTGGTCGCCTTGTCCCACGAGATCGACCCGCCGTTGAACTGCTGGCTGATGACGGTGCCGTTCTCGGTTTGATCGCCCTTCGGCGCGCCGAGTTCACCCGTCGCCCCACCGAGCTTCTCCCAGGCCGCGTTCATCGCACCGCGCACGATCACCGCACCGAAATCGGGCGTCCAGAAGATCACCGGCTTGTCCGCGGCGGCGAAGGTCGCCACCCGGCTCTGCGGTGTCAGGCCGCCGTCGGCCTCACTGGCGATGGGGAACCCGAGGTCTCCGGTCGGTCCGCCGACACTCTCGTACTTGGCCAGCACCTGACCGGTGACCACATTGGCCCCGGTATCCGGGCGGTAGAAGATCTTGCCGCCGGTGTAGTTCTGCCCGACCCCGTCGGCGCCGATCGCGTACTGCGCGCCCTCCTCGGCCCCCAGCGGGCCCAGCGCACCACCGGCCGCCCGGCGGGCGGCGGCGATGGCCGATGTGGCGTCCGAGGGGACCTCGATGGCCCCGAGCTGACCTGCCAGCTCGGGCGGCACCGTGGTGAAGGCCTTGGTCTTGCGATCCCAGGAGATCTCACCGCCGGTGAACTTCTGCGTGACGGTGTCGCCATTGGTGGTCTCGTCGTCACTCGGCACTCCGAGCACCCCGGCCGAACCACCGAGGGCATCCCAGGCCTGGTTGATGGCCCCACGAACGACCCGGGCACCGGTGTCCGGGGTCCAGAAGATGACCGGCTGGTCGGGCGCGCTGAACGTGGAGTTGCGGCTGTTGGCCGCGCGGCCCGGGCCCTCGTCGATCGTCGGGAAGCCCAGATCACTGTCGGCGGGGCCGCCGAGGGATTCGTACTTCTCCAGGATGGCGCCCGTGATGATGTGCGCGCCGGTGTCGGGGGTGAAGAAGATCTTGCCCGAGGCGAAGTTCTGCCCGAAGCCGTCCCCGGCCGGGTAGACCCCACCGTCCTTGGGACCCAGTGGGCCTCCGTCACCGCCGCCGGTCTCCCAGGCCGCGGTGATCGCCGCGTCGGCATCACCTTCCGGTGTCGCCGCGACCGGTGGCGCCAGCAGCACCGTGCCCGCAATCAGTGCGGCACTCACCAGCCCTGTCGCCGCCAGGCCGACAAGCCTGCCCAGCCGGGTCCGCTGCCTGGTCATTCGGTCCTCCCCGAAGTAGCGCAAAACCACACGAAAGTATCGCGTTCGTCAACTTTGCGTCAGTTGACGGCGAACTCGTGGGATATCGCGACCTGCGCCGAAACGTGTCGGGGCGCTCAGACCCCCAGGCCGCGGCCGATGATCTCCTTCATGATCTCCGTCGTTCCGCCGTAGATCGTCTGGATCCGCGAGTCCAGGAATGCCCGCGCGATCGGGTATTCCCGCATGTAACCGTAGCCGCCGTGCAGTTGCAGGCAGCGATCCACCAACCGAACCTGCGCCTCGGTGCTGTACCACTTGGCCATGGCGGCCTGCTCGACGGTGAGCTTGCGGTCCAGGTGCAACCGGATGAATTCGTCGACCATGATCCTGATCGCGGTGGCCTCGGTCGCCAGTTCGGCGAGCACGAACCGGCTGTGCTGGAAGCTGCCGATCGGCTTGCCGAAGGCCTTGCGCTCCTTGGTGTACTGCAGGGTCTGCTCGAGGGCGGACTCCATGGCCGCGGCGGCCATCACGGCGATGCTGATGCGTTCCTGGGGCAGATTCTGCATCAGGTAGAGGAAGCCCATCCCCTCCTGGCCGAGCAGGTTCTCGACCGGAACCTTGACATCGGTGAACGAGAGTTCGGCGGTGTCCTGGGCATCGAGGCCGATCTTGTCGAGGTGGCGGCCGCGCTCGAAGCCCTCCATACCGCGCTCGACGACCAGCAGGGAGAAGCCCTGGGCTCCCTTTTCGGGATCGGTGCAGGCAACCACGATCACCAGGTCGGCGTGGATGCCGTTGGTGATGAACGTCTTCGAACCGTTGAGGATGTAGTGGTCACCATCGCGCACCGCGCGGGCCTTGATGCCCTGCAGGTCGCTGCCGGTGCCGGGTTCGGTCATGGCGATCGCCGTGATCAATTCGCCGCTGCAGAATCCGGGCAGCCAGCGTTGCTTCTGCTCCTCGGTGCCCAGTTCGATCAGATACGGCGCGATGACGTCGTTCTGCAGCGTGAAGCCCAGGCCGCTGTGGCGGCCGGCGCTGGTCTCCTCGGTGATGACGACGTTGTAGCGGAAGTCCGGATTGCCGCCGCCCCCGTACTCCTCGGGCACGGCCATCCCCAGAAAGCCCTGCTTGCCGGCCTCCCGCCAAACCTCGCGGTCGACGATCTTGGCCTTCTCCCATTCCTCCTGGAACGGCGCGGCGTGGCGGTCCAGGAAAGCGCGATAGGACTCGCGGAACAGATCGTGCTCCGGCTCGAACAGCGTGCGGTCGAATTTGACGGCGCCCATGCGTGACCTCCGGTACTGGTATCAGGGTGTGTGGCGCCCAACATATACCAACCGGATGGTTGGTAGAGCGGTGCGTCCAGCGACTTAGGATTGGTGCGTGTCACGAGCCAGCCTGGCCCACTGGGGTGCCTTCACCGCCGAGGTCAGCGCCGGCGACATCGCGGCGGTGGCGCCGCAGACCGGTGACGCCGATCCATCCCCCCTGCTGCACAACCTGCCCGGTTCGATCCGGCACCGCTCGCGGGTCACCGGCCCCGCCGTGCGCCGCGGCTGGTTGCGCGACGGACCCGGCGCCACTGACCGGCGCGGTGACGACGAATTCGTGGCGGTGTCCTGGGACGAGCTGACCGAGCTGCTCGCCGGCGAACTGCGCAGGGTGATCGACACCCACGGCAACGAGGCCATCTACGGCGGCTCCTACGGCTGGGCCAGCGCAGGCCGGTTCCACCACGCCCAGAGCCAGGTGCACCGGTTCCTGAAACTCATCGGCGGCTACACCTCGTCACGGCACTCCTACAGCCTGGGGGCCACCGGCGCGATCATGCCCCGGGTGGTCGGCACCCATGACGACCTGTTCAAGCGTTCCACCCAGTGGGAGGTGATCGTCGAGCAGACCGACCTGCTGGTGGCCTTCGGGGGTATCGCCCTCAAGAACACCGGCATCAATCACGGTGGTACCACCGCACATCCGGCGCGGGCGGCACTGAACCGATTCCGCGAGCGCGGCGGGCGCATCGTGTCGTTCTCACCGCTGCGCGACGATGTCGACGGCGATCACGAATGGCACGCACCGGTACCCGGCACCGATGTGGCCGTCATGCTGGCCCTGGCCCATGTGCTGGCCACCGAGGGCCTCACCGACCGCGCCTTCCTGGACACCTACTGCGTCGGGTATGAGCGGTTCGAACGGTATCTGCTCGGAACCGACGACGGTGTGCCGAAGTCCCCGGCATGGGCGTCGGCCATCAGCGGGTTGGCGGCCGAGGATCTGAGGGCACTGGCCCGCCGGATGGCGGCGGGCCGCACCCTGGTCACCATCAGCTGGTCGCTGCAACGTATCCGCCACGGCGAGCAGGCCCCGTGGATGGGCTTGACGCTGGCCGCGATGCTCGGTCAGATCGGCCTTCCCGGAGGAGGTTTCGGACACGGGTACGGGTCGATGAACGAGCCGGGGCTGGCGCCGCTGCGGGTCCGGCTCCCGGTGCTGCCACAGGGTCACAACCCGGTGTCCACCTTCATCCCGGTGGCCGCCGTCAGCGATATGCTGCTGCACCCCGGCCGGGAGTACGACTACAACGGGCTGCGCCTGACGTTCCCTGACATCCGGCTGGTCTATTGGGCCGGCGGAAATCCGTTCCACCACCACCAGAACATCCCGCGGTTGCGCCGCGCGCTGGCCCGGCCGGACACCATCGTCGTGCACGATCCCTACTGGACGGCGATGGCCAGGCACGCCGATATCGTGGTGCCCTCCACCACCGCCTATGAGCGTGACGACTATTCCGGTTCACGCAACGACCCGATGCTGACGGCGATGCCGGCGCTGACCGAGCCCTACGCGCAGTCGCGGGACGACTACACGACCTTCGCCGAACTCGCGCAGCGCCTCGGTGTGGCCGAGCAGTTCACCGAGGGCCGCACCACCCGGCAGTGGCTGGCGCACCTGTACGACACGTGGTCGGCGGACCTGGATTTCGCCGCGCCGTCCTTCGACCAGTTCTGGGCCGACGGGCGGCTTCGGCTACCCACCGAGCCCGGCCTGACCCTGCTGGCCGACTTCCGCGCCGACCCGGACACGAACCGGTTGAACACCCCGAGCGGGCGGATCGAGATCTTCTCCTCCGAGATCGACGGCTTCGGCTATGACGATTGCCTGGGGCACCCGGCCTGGTTCGAACCCACCGAATGGCTGGGCGGCGAGCGCGCGCAGACCTACCCGCTGCACCTCATCGCCAACCAGCCCGCCAGCAGGCTGCACAGCCAGCTCGACGGCGGCGCCACCAGCCAGCAGTCGAAAGTCCAAGGCCGCGAGCCGATCCGGATCCATCCGGAAGATGCGGCCGAACGCGGCCTGGCCGACGGCGACGTGGTGCGGGTGTTCAACGACCGCGGCGCCTGCCTGGCCGGGGTGGTGATCGATGACCGGCTGCGCCCGCGGGTGGTGCAGCTGTCCACCGGCGCCTGGTTCGATCCACTCGACCCGGCCGACCCGAATTCACTGTGTGTGCACGGCAACCCGAACGTGCTGACCGACGATATCGGCACCTCGGCACTGGCCCGCGGCTGCACCGGCGCACACGTGCTGGTGCAGCTGGAGAAGTTCACCCAACACCTGCCACCGGTGAAAGCGCATGAGCCGCCGGTGATCCGTCAGCTCTGAGACAGCCGCGGCGCGACGAGATCGACGAACGCGTCGACGACCCGGTAAGCGTCGGCGATCGGATGGCCGTGCAACAGGGCACCGGAGAGCATGGTGCTGATGATGCCCCACAACATGATCGCGGTATCGGCCGACTCCCGGGCACCCAGCGAAGCGAAGTCCGCGGACAGGGTCTGCTGGGCCACTGCCGCGAACTCTTCCATCAGCGCCGCCGCGTTGGCATCGGCGGTGTTCTGCAACAGCATGCAGACCTTGAAGAAGGCCGGACGCCGCTCGAAGGTCGCGATGATGCCGCGCACCTTCTCTCGCACCCGGCGTTCGGCCGGGCGGGTGTCCGCGGCCGCGGGCGCGAAAACCGGCTGGGCCCAGTCCATCAGGACCGCGGCGTACACATGCTCCTTGGAACTGAAGTAGCGGTACAGCGTGCCCAGCGCCACGTCGGCCGCGTCGGCGACATCACGCATCTGGATCTGGTCGTAGTCCTGCGCCTTGAGCAGCGCCTGCGCAGCGGTCACGATCTGGGACCGGCGGGCCTGCTTGTAGCCGGGCATATCGGTCATGGCGGCCTCAGTTCCTCGGCAGCCCGAGGATCATTGTCGCGATGATGTTCAGCTGGATCTCGATGGTGCCGCCGCCGATGACCTCGGCGGGCATCATCAGGCTCTGCCCCACCGCGGGCTGCTCGGCGCCGCCGACCATGGCCGCGCGGCCGCTGAAGGCCAGCGCGTCCGCGGTCACCCGGCGCACCAGCAGCGCGGTGCCGACCTTTCCGACGCTGCTCGCCGGACCGGGGCCGTGCCCGGCGAGCCTGCCGAGGGTGTCCCGCACCGCGAGTGCGCCGATGGCATTGGTCGCCGCCCGGACCTCACCGAGGGCCCGGCGCACCGCCTCATCCTGCGGGCCGGCCCGGCGGGCCAGGGTACGCAGCTCACTTTCCTTGTCCAGCTTGACATAGGCACCGATCGCCACCCGCTCATTGGCCATCGTGGCCAGCGCATGGGACCAGCCCGCGGTGGGTTCACCCACCAGCATCCCGTCGGGAACGAAGACGTCGTCGAAGAAGACCTCGTTGAAATGTTCGTCGCCGCTGGCGGTGCGCAGCGGCCGGACCCGGATCCCCGGGGAGGTCATGTCGACCAGAAAGTACCCGATACCCTTGTGCTTCTTGGCTTCCGGATCGGTGCGGGCCAGCAGGGCGCCCCAGTCGGCACGCTGGGCTGAGGACGTCCAGACCTTCTGCCCGTTGATCCGCCAACCGCCGTCGATCTTGGTCGCCCTGGTCGACAGCGCGGCCAGATCCGATCCGGCACCCGGCTCGGAAAACAGCTGGCACCAACCGATCTGACCACGCATCGTCGGTACCGCGAACCGGTCACGCTGCTCATCGGAGCCCGCGGTGAGCACCGTGGGCAGGATCCATTGGGCGATCCCCAGCGACGGCCTGCTCAGATAGGGCCGCTTGTCGTACTCCTCGTCGATGATGAGTTGCTGCGCCGGTGAGGCATCCAGCCCCCAGGGCGCAGGCAGATGCGGCGCGACCAGGCCGGCATCGGCCAGCGCCGTGCGTTGTGGGCCGGTCCAGTACTGGGCATACTCGGGGTTCTGCCTACCGGGTTTCTCGTTGCGCAATGCGGCCGCCGCGTCGAGAGCCGCGGCGACACCGGCGCGGAAGTCCGGCTCGACCTCGGTGAGCTCGATGGTGAAATCACGCCCGGGCAGGTCCGGATCGCCAAGGGCACCTGCCCAATCCGTCACCGGACCGATGGCGGCGGCCAGGCTGATGGCACGCTTCCAGTACAGGTGCAGGTCGTGCTCCCAGGTGTAGCCGATCGCGCCGAACATGGTGAGCGCATCGACGACGAGTTCGGGAAGCCGGCCGATGGCGCCGACCGCGGCACCGGCGGCGGCGATGCGGTGCTGCACAGCCGACTGGTCGGCGCCGCGAATCGCATCCCACGCCGAGGCCGCGGCGAGTTCGCTGTTGATGAACAACGTCGCCGCCTTGTGCTGCAGGGCCTGGAAGGCCCCGATCGGTCGGCCGAACTGCTCACGCACCTTCAGATAGGCGACGACGTTGTCCACGCACCAGCGCGCGATACCCGCGGCCTCGGCCGCGATCAGGCCGACCGCGATGCCCTGCGCGGTCTGCTCATCCATCCCGGTGAGCACGTCGCCCGCGGTGACACCGTCACAGTGCAGGGCGCCGACATCGCGGGTCAGGTCGGTGGGCGACTGCGCCCGCACCGTGACGCCCGGCGCGCCGGCGTCCAGGACGAACCAGAGTGTTTCGCCTACTTCGTCTTCGGCGCTGACGACGAGACGCTGCGCCGCGCACAGTCCGAGTTGCGGACCCGCCGAGCCGTCCAGCTGCCAGCCGCCCTCGCACGGTGCTGCCTTGATGTCACCGTCCGGGGGCAACAACACTGCCGCCGTGTGGCCGGCCGCGATGGCCTGCAGCAGTGCGCGGGCTGCGGGCTGGGTGAGATCGGCGGTCGCCACGACCGCACCGGCGATGACCGTCGGCAACAGCGGACCGGGCAGCAGGCCGTAACCGGCGGCGTCGATGACGCACGCGGCCTCGGCCAGCGTGCCGCCCTGGCCGCCGAACTCCTCGGGCAGGTGCACCGCGTGCAACCCGTGGGCGACCAGGGTGGGCCAGAAGTCGGGCCGGGCTCCGGCCGCGATCTCCTCGAATTGCGATCTGGTGAGTTCCAGTCCGCCGTGGCGCCGGGCGAAGCCGGCCATCGAGTCGGTGAGCTGGATCTGTTCGTCGGTCAGGGCCACGACCACGGGAGTCTCCTATCGCGCCGCGGTGTAGTGCAGCAGGGTGATGTCGGCCTCGGGGTGCTCGGCGAACACCGGGGACACTGCCATGCCGACCCGCAGCTGCGCCGCGTCGACGTCGACGAGTTCGGTGGCCAGCCGCGGCCCCTCGTCCCACTGCACCACGCCGAGCAGATGCGGCACCGCGTCGGCGAACTGCGGTGCGACCGGCCGTTGCGCGACGGCGAAGCTGACGAGCGTGCCCGCACCGGAGATCTGGCGCCATTGCAGGTCATCGGCGAGGGTGCCGGGAGCGAGCACGCGCGGGTAGAAGATATAGGCGTCCAGCGACGGCGAGAACTGGATCCACACCTCGCGGCGGCGCAGGCCGTCCCAGAACGGGGCCGAGGTCGGGGTGGGTAGGGGCAACGGCCGGGTCAGTGGGTCGGTCATCTAGTCCCCCTCCAGCACGAGTGCTTCTTGTTCGCTGAGCACGCCGCCGTTGCCGGACACGAAAGCGCGGTGACAGTCCGCGATCTGGGTCGCCTCGGCACGACCCATCAGTTGCCGGGTGGCGTCGCAGACGTGGTGCATGCCGCCGGCGTTACCGGGCTGCCCGTAGCCGAGTTGCCCGCCCGCGGTGTTCATCGGGAAGTCACCGCGGAAGGTCAGGTCATGGTCGGTGACGAACTGCATGCCCTTGCCCTTCTCGCAGAAGCCGGCGTCTTCGAGGGTGAGCAGCGCGGTGATGGTGTAGCAGTCATAGATCGACACCATGTCCATGTCCGCGGGCGTCGCGCCGGCCATGCCGAACGCGGACTCGGCGACCTTGACCATCGGTGTCTGCAGCGGATCGGCGGCGTGCACCGGTGACTTGTAGGGCACCCGTTCGCCGAAGCCCTTGATCCACACCGGGCGGTTGCGGCTCTTGCGCGCGAGGTCGGTATTGGTGACCAGCACCGCCGAACCGCCCATGCAGGGCATCACGATCTCCAGCATGTGCAGCGGCGAGGCGATGATGGGGCTGTCCAGCACGTCGGCGATGCTCAGCGGTTTGTCCTTGAACACCGCGCCCGGGGTGTGGTTGGCGTTGACCCGTTGGTCGACGACGATCTTGGCCATCGCCGACTCGTCGTATCCGTATGCGGCCGCGTACATCTGGGCGACCTGCGCGTAGGGCCCGTTCTGGCCGAGATAACCGTAGGGAATCTCGAACTCGGCCTGTGGTGAGCCGTAGCGGTAGCTGGACGCGCCGAAGTACAGCGCATCGCCCGGATCGTAGGGGCGCTCGGGCGACATCGGGGTGAGGTAGTTGGCCGGGATGGCGCACAGCACCGCCTGGCAGATACCCAGTTCGATGGCCGCCGCGGCCCGCCACACCATGGCCGCACCGGACGCACCGCCCAGGTCGACCAGTTCGGCGTAGTTGACCGCCAGCCCCAGGTATTCGGCGACGGTGGACGGGACGAACAGCTGGGATTCCATCACCCCGCACGTCACCAGGCCGTCGACCTGGTCCACCGTCAACCCGGCGTCCGCGACCGCGGCGGCGGCCAGCCGTGCCCACTGCTCCAGGATGAACTCCGGCGCCCCGGTCGGTTTCCGCGTCGCGGGCAGCTCGTGGAAACCGACGATCGCGGCCTCGCCCCGTAGGCCCATGTGATGCTCCCTCCGATCGGTCAGCCCCACATTATTAGAACGAGATTCTAGTTTCAATTCGGGCCCGGTTTTCGGTTCTGTCAACGGCACGGCGGCCGGGGTGCGACGATCCGATGAGCGCTTACCCGGGGGTGCCAGATGCGTACTGCACGACGATCGATCACGACCCTGCTGACGTTGCTGACCGCGGTTCTCATCACGGTCGCCTCGACCCTGACGATGGCCGTCGCCCTCGCCGCGACGGCGCTCATCGTGCCGGGCACCGGGACACCGAATGCCAACATCGTCGGCGACTACATGGAGAACGCCCGCGACTACTACATCTCGCCGTTCAACCCCGCGTGCACCGAGGACAACGACTGCGCGCTGCAGGGCATCGACTACCCCGCGCAGTTCTGGCCGATCCCGCTACCGGGCTGGGGCGGGCTGCAGGGCGCCAAGTGGGATGTGTCCACCGGGAAGGGACTGACCACACTCAACTCCACGCTGGTGGACACCCTGGCACAGAATCCCCCGAACACACCGGTCGTCATCTTCGGCTACTCGCAGGGCGGCAACATCGTCAGCCGGGAGAAGCGCAACCTGGCCGGGCTGCCCAAGGACCAGACCTACCTGTCCTTCGTGATGATCGGAAACACCAACCGGCCCAACGGCGGACTCTTCGAACGACTGGCCTTCCTGGGCCATGTCCCCATCCTCGACGCCACCTTCGGACTGCCCGCACCGACCGACACCTGCGACCACATCTGCGCCACCGATATCGCGTTCCGCTATGACGGAGTCGCCGACTTCCCGCTCTACCCGCTCAACGCACTGGCAGTCCTCAACGCGATCGCCGGATTCTGGTACATCCACGGCACCTACCTGGCGCCCAACGAGGACAGCGATGTCGGCGAACTACCGGACGGCTACACACCCGAGGAACTCGCCGAGCAACTCGCGAACGAGGACAACTGGGACGAGTACGGCGACACCCGCTACATCACCATCCCGACCAAGACGCTGCCGATCGTGCGGCCGTTCCTGGAGTTCGCCGGATTCACCGGGACCGGGTTCATCATCAAGCCGATCGTCACGCTGCTGACCCCGGTGCTCGAGGTGCTGATCGAGGCCGGCTACGACCGCTCGCTGAGTTACGGTGTGCCCGCTCCCTTCCGGCTCATTCCGCGGATCAACCCGTTCGTGCTGGCCCGCGATGTGGTCGACGCGATCGGCGAGGGCATCCACGATGCGTTCGGGGGCGGTTCGCCGCAGCAGGCGCCCGAGCAGCAGCAGGCGCCGGTGCGCACGGCCGCCGCGGTCGACGTTGCCGAGCTCACCGAGCCGGCCGCCGACACCGACGTGCCCGAAGACACCGACACCATCGACGAGAGCGAAGAGACCGAAATGCCCGAGCCGACCGAGGAGAGCGAGCAACCGACGCCGCGTGCTCGGCTCACCGAGGCCAGGACCTCGCCCAAGACCGCCAAGTCCACCACCCGGTCGGTGCGCTCGGCCGCCTGAGCGGCGCGGGTGGGCGCGTCGAGCTGCTGGAATCCGGGGGATCCAAGCAGCTCGGTGCGCCCGCCCGCGCGACTACCAGTTGCTGAACTCGCGCAGGCTGGCGGCCAGCGGAACCGGCACCCGCGCAGTGATTTTGGTGCCCGTGTCGGTGTGCTCGGTGGTGTCGATCCGGCCCTCGGTGTGCACCCGGGCGACCAGGTCACCGCGGTCATACGGCAATGTCACGTCGACGAAGGCATCGGTGGGCTCGACCAGCTCCACCAGGCGGGCGCGCAGCTGATCGAGGCCCTCACCGGTGTGCGCGGACACGAACACCGCATCCGGTAGGGCGCGCCGTAGCTGGGCCAGGGCGAGATCATCGGCGGCGTCGATCTTGTTGACCACCAACAGTTCCGGGGCCGGTGAGCCGTCGTGATCGGAGTAGACATCGCGGACCACGTGGCGGACCGCGTTGATCTGCGCCAGCGGGGTGGCATCGGAGCCGTCGACCACATGCACCAGCAGATCGGCGTCGACGACCTCCTCCAGCGTGGAACGGAACGCCTCCACCAGCTGGGTGGGCAGGTGCCGGACGAAGCCGACCGTGTCGGTCAGCACGAAGGGCCGGCCGTCGTCGAGTTCCCCGCGACGGGTGGTCGGCTCCAGGGTGGCGAACAGGGCGTTTTCCACCAGCACCCCGGCGCCGGTCAGCGCGTTGAGCAGACTGGACTTTCCGGCGTTGGTGTAACCGACGATCGCGACCGCGGGCAGATCGGCGGCCCGGCGCTTACCGCGCTGGGTGTCGCGGATCTTCTTCATGTCCTTGATCTCGCGGCGCAGCTTCGACATCCGCTCGCGGATGCGGCGACGGTCGGTTTCGATCTTCGTCTCACCCGGTCCGCGGGTGCCCACACCGCCGCTGCTGCCACCCGCGCCACCGCCCTGGCGGGACATGGATTCACCCCAACCGCGCAGTCGCGGCAGCATGTACTCCATCTGGGCCAGCGACACCTGCGCCTTGCCCTCGGCGGACGTGGCGTGCTGGGCGAAGATGTCGAGAATCAGCGCGGTCCGGTCGATGACCTTGACCTTGACGACCTTTTCCAGCGAGTTCAGCTGAGCAGGGCTGAGCTCGCCGTCGCAGATGACGGTGTCCGCGCCGGTGGCGGTGACGATATCGCGCAGTTCGATGGCCTTGCCGGAGCCGATATAGGTCGACGCGTCCGGTTTGTCGCGGCGCTGCACCAGGCCTTCGAGGACCTCCGAGCCCGCCGTCTCGGCCAGCGCGGCCAGCTCGGCCATGCTGGCGTCGACATCGGCAGCGGTGCCCTCGGTCCACACCCCGACGAGCACCACCCGCTCCAGGCGCAGCTGCCGGTATTCGACCTCGGTGATGTCGGTGAGTTCGGTGGAGAGCCCGGCCACGCGGCGCAGTGCCGCACGGTCCTCGAGGGCCAGTTCGCCGGTGCTCGGAACGGGGTTGCGCGTGAAGTCAGATTCAGTCATATGTTCTTTCGATGGTGGCACGGTGGCCGGGGGTCACGCACCTGAATATTCGCCGTGCGCGACGAGCACCGACGGGCCACGCAGGTAGCTGGTCGCCTCGGTGATGGAGACGGTGACCGCACCGCCGGGGATGCGGACCGCGAGGGTGCCGGTCTGCTCCCCCAGATGGTTCAGCGCCGCCAGCGCAGCGGCCACGGTTCCTGTTCCGCAGGAACGGGTTTCACCGACTCCGCGCTCGTGGACGCGCATGTCCACCGAGCCCTGCGTCGGTGTCGTCAGGATTTCCACGTTGACCCCGTCGGGGAACTGGGTGGTGTCGAAGGACACCGGTGCGCCGACATCGAGGGCGGCCAACTCGGCCGTGTCGAGGTTCGTGACACACGCCAGGTGTGGATTGCCGACATCGACGCCCAGACCGGTGAAGCGCTGGCCGCCGACCACGGCCGTTCCGGTGCCCAGCCGGTTGGCCTTGCCCATGTCGACGGTCACCTCGGCGTGCGTGGGGCTGAACTGCTCGATCACCACCGGTCGCGCACCGGCCAGCGAGCCGACCACGAATTCGTCGCGGGTCTCCAGCCCGGCGGCGCGCAAGTAGTGCGCGAAGACCCGCACCCCGTTACCGCACATCTGGGCGATGGAACCGTCGGCATTGCGGTAATCCATGTACCAGTCCTGGGCCGACACCCCCTCGGGCAGCGTCTCGAACACCCCGGCGGCGGCCGCGGCACCGGCCGTCGTCACCCGCAGCACACCATCGGCGCCCAGCCCGCGGCGCCGATCACACAGCGCGGCCACCATGTCCGGGGTCAGCGCGAGCCCGGCGTCCAGGTCGGGCAGCACAACGAAGTCGTTCTGCGTGCCGTGACCTTTCGCGAACCTCATTTGTCCAGGATACGCAGCGCAGCGGCGGCCAGGTCCGGCGCCGAACCGTCGAGCCAGTTCACCCGGTGATCGCGGCGGAACCAGGACCGCTGCCTGCGCACATAGCGGCGGGTACCCACGAAGGTGGGTTCTCGTGCGGCGGAGCCGTCGCCCAGGGCGTCCAGGTCGGCCAGCACCTGCGCGTAACCGAGGGCCCGCGATGCCGTCACCCCGGTACGCAGGCCACGCTCGATCAGGCCGGTCACCTCGGCGACCAGACCTTCGGCGAACATCGTGTCGGTGCGCTGCCGCAGCCGCTCATCCAGAATGCTTGTGTCCCAGTCCAACCCGAGGATCACCGTGCCCCAGCGCGGGGTGCCGATGCGAGGCGCCGACGCCGCGAACGGTTTGCCGGTGAGTTCGACCACCTCGAGGGCACGCACGATGCGGCGTCCGTCGGTGTCCAGGATGGCGGCACCGGCCGCCGGATCGACCCGGGTCAGCTCGGCGTGCAGCGCGGCCACCCCGACCTCGGCGAGGCGGGCCTCCCAGCGGGCCCGGACCGCCGGGTCGGTGGCCGGGAACGACCACTGGTCCAGCAGGGACTGGATGTAGAGCATGGACCCGCCGACGATCACCGGCACCGCGCCGCGGGACATGATCGCCTCGATATCGGCCGCCGCGCTCTCCTGGTACCGCGCGACCGAGGCGTTCTCGGTGACCTCGAGGACGTCGAGCTGGTGGTGCACGATGCCGCGGCGCTGCTCGGGCGGCAGTTTGGCGGTGCCGATGTCCATCCCGCGGTAGAACTGCATGGCGTCGGCGTTCACGATCTCGCCGCCGAGCCGCTCGGCCAGGGCCAGCCCGAGTGCGGACTTGCCGGTCCCGGTCGGCCCGATGACGGCGACGGGCCGGATGCCGGGGCGAGCGGAGCGACGGGGGTGCAGGGTGGCGCTCACGGGAGCCAGGTGCCCACGAAATAGCCGACGCCGAACGGTGCCCCGCGGTAGAGCTCGCGAGCGCGGACCGGCTGCCGGCCGGCCAGGCCGGCCAGCACCTCATAGGCGCTCTGTCCCACCGCGCCTCCCGCGCACCTGATCACCGCGTCGGCGTCACCGGCCGCCAGCGCGTCGTCCAGCGCCGCCTGGGCGGACACCGAATCCGGCTCGAAACCGCCGGGTGCGGCCTCGGTCAGGGTGTTGGCGCCGTCGGCGACCACCAGCACGCCGATCGGGTCCGGGGATTCGTCGAGCTGGCCGCGCAGCGTCACGCCGCGGTGCACGGCCGCCTCGCCGACGTCGGCGTGGACCCGCACCTCGGCGAGGCGGCCGGCGGTCACCCGCGCACGCACCCAGCCGGCGATCAGCGCGGCCAGCGGCAGCTCGGAGATCGGGCCGTCGGCCTCCGGAGCCAGCGAGACCCGGACATCGGCGCCGTAGCCGGCAAAGGTGCCCGTCGCCGACGACGGGATGACCTGATCGGCACCACCGGCGCCGATGACGATCCAGCGCCGCGGCAGCGCGGCGGCCGCCGCCAGCACCGCGGCACGCAAGTCGGCCACTTCGGCCGCCGCGGCACCGGCGAGTTCGGGCACCAGCACCGGCGCCGAGGGGATCAGAGCAATGGCCGCCAACACGCCATCACGCTATCGCCTTGCCGGTGGTGGGCTGATCGGCCCAGCCGGCCTCCCCGCGGGCCAGCGCCGCGGTCGCGACCATCATCACCGCCACCGCCGCGACCAGGGTGATCCAGCCGGCCTCGCCGGGGCGCAGGGTTTCACCGAGGACCACGACGCCCAGCACCGAGGCCACCACCGGTTCGGTCACCGTCATCGTCGGCAACGAGGCCGTGATCGACCCGGCCCGGAAGGCGGCCTGCTGATAGGCGGTGCCCGCCACCGCCACCACCGCCCACGCGTAGAGCTCCGGGGTGCGCAGCAGTTCCCACACGCCGTCGCCGATCCGGTCGACCACGCCCTTGGTGAGGATCGCGAACAGCCCCCAGAGCGCGCCGGATACGCACGCCAGCAGCATCGCGCCGATTTTCCCTCGCAACCCACTTCCCGGGTCGCTGCGCTCCTGCCCTCCGAGCACGCGCGCACCGACGATGCACAGCACCACCAGCGGCCCGAGTACCGCACCGACGGCCAGCCAGGTCTCGGCGTCGGCCCGCGAATGCCCGGCCGTCGGGTTACCGACCGTGACGATCACCACCACCGACGCCGCCAGCAGCACCGCCCAGGTCCATTGGAATCGGCTCACCCGGTGATGGGTGGCGCGCGCGTTCAGCGGCAGCGCGAACAGCAGCGAGGTCACCAGCAAGGCCTGCACCAGCAGCACCGAACCCAGTCCCAGCGCGGCCGCCTGCAGACCGAAACCGACCGCCGAGACGAGGCTGCCGACCCACCAGACGCGGTCCTTGAGCAACCGCAGGAACAGCTGGAGATGGCCGACCTGCTCATCGGTGACCTCGTGCGCGGAACGCTGGTGGATGACATCGCCGATGGCGATGAACAGCGCAGCGCCCAGTGCCAGCAGTGCGGCGATATCCGCCTTGTCCAACGGGGGCCTCCCAACCGGTCAGGGCACTGAGGGTGCCGGTAAACACGTGCCGATCGCAACCGCGGTTCGACCCGACCTGCTTGAATAGCCATCGGAAGCTATCGGCGCCGCGTCGCGCGGCAGGTGCGTGGGTCAGACCGCGCGGAGTGCGAGGGAATGAATATGACCACCAACGACTCAGGTTCCGGCGAGACCACCGCGGAATCGGCAGCTGCCGCCTCCACGCCCACTCCCAAACCCGCGCCCAGGCCGGGTCCGCGCCCGACCCCGCACCCTCGTCCGGCCGCCGCCGTGGCCGCCGCGCCCGTCGTCCCGGCACCCGCATCGGTGGACCCGCACCGGTTCGGCCGCGTCGAAGAGGACGGCACCGTCGTCCTGATCACCGCCGCCGGGGAACGCGTCATCGGCTCCTGGCAGGCCGGCGAGACCGAGGCCGCCTTCGCCCACTTCGGCCGCCGCTACGACGATCTGCACACCGAGGTCGTCCTGCTCGAGACCCGGCTGGCTTCGGGCAGCGGGGACGCCCGCAAGATCAAAGCCGCCGCATCGGCACTGCTGGAGAGCCTGCCGACCGCCGCGGTGCTCGGTGATGTCGAGGCCGTCGAACAACGCCTGAAGTCCATCCTGGAGCACGCCGACGGGGCGGCCGCCGAAGAACGCGCACGGCGCGACGAGCACCGCGCGGCCCAGACCGCCCGTAAGGAGGCGCTGGCCGCCGAGGCCGAGGAGATCGCCGACGCCACCGGCCAGTGGAAGTCCGCCGGCGACCGGCTGCGCGCCATCCTCGACGAGTGGCGCACCATCACCGGCCTGGACCGCAAGACCGACGACGCGCTGTGGAAGCGGTACTCGGCAGCCCGGGAAACCTTCAACCGGCGACGGGGTTCGCATTTCGCCGAGCTGGACCGCGAACGCGTCGGTGCCAGGCAGGCCAAGGAAGCTCTCTGCGAGAAGGCCGAGAAGCTCAGCGATTCCACCGATTGGGCGGGCACCGCGGCGACCTTCCGGGATCTGCTCGCCCAGTGGAAGGCCGCCGGCCGGGCCGCCAAGGATGTCGACGACGCCCTGTGGGCGCGCTTCAAGGCCGCCCAGGACACCTTCTTCGAGGCCCGCAACGCCATCAACGCCGAACGCGACGCCGAGTTCGGCGCCAACGCGCTCGCCAAGGAGAAGCTGCTGGCCGAGGCCGAGCGCATCGATGTCTCCGACCCCAAGGCCGCGCAGGCGGCGTTGCGGAACATCGGTGACAAGTGGGACGCGATCGGCAAGGTGCCGCGCGAGAAGTCGGCCGACCTGGAGCGCCGGCTGCGCTCGGTGGAGAAAAAGGTGCGCGAGGCCGGGACCGCCGATCAGACGGACACCGAGGCGCAGGCGCGGGCCGATCAGTTCCGCGAGCGCGCCGAGCAGTTCGAACGCCAGGCGGAGAAGGCCGAAGCGGCAGGCAAGGCCAAGGACGCCGAAAAGGCACGGGCCAGCGCCGCGCAGTGGCGGGAGTGGGCGGAGACCGCTGCGGAAGCGGTCGCCAAGAAGCGTTAGGGCTTCGGCTGGTCCGGTTCGGGGCCCGCATCAGGACCAAGGTCATCGAGCAGCGTCTTGTGCTGGCGCTGCGCGACGGCCTGGCGGCGCTCCTCTTCGGCGGCCAACTGCACCGCGGTGCGTGACCACACCACCCGCGCCCAGTGGAAGGCCAGCAGCAGGACGGCGATCCAGCCGACGATGAGGCCGATACCGGGGCCCGGCAGGCCCTCGCCGGCGGTCTGGCGGGACCAGACCGCGAGCATGCCGGCCGGGCAGGCCACCGTGGTGCCGGCCAGCGCGATCCAGGCCAGCGTCCAACGCCGGGTCAGCAGCGCCAGGACGGAGAATCCGATGCTGAAGACCAGCGCCAGCCACACGAACACCCGCGACGGCAGGGACAGCCCGTCGGCGATCGCGGTCTCGTTGGCGATCAGCACATCGATGCCGCGGGAGGATCCGGTGTGCGGCAGCAGGAACGACACCAGCACCACGAACACCAGGATCGCCACCACCAGCGCGCGGGCGCCGGGGTCGATCTCGGAGGCGACCCGGCGTTCGGCGGCCTCGATATCGCCCTTGAACGCGTCGAAGTCCCTCGGGTCCTGGCCGCTCACAGCGCACACCCTCCGGTGACGGGGGCGGCCTGCGGTGCGCCGATGCCCGGCATGCCCAGGCCCACGCCGGTCACCGGGCGAACACCGGCGGCGTGCGCGTCCCCGGCCCGGGTGCGGCGGTGCGACAGCACGGCGCCGTCGGCGACCAGGAAGTGCGGGGCGGCGCGAGTGACGGTCGTGGTGACGATGTCACCGGGACGGATCTCGGCGCCCCCGGCGGCGAAGTGCACCAGCCGGCCGTCGCGGGCACGCCCGGACATCCGCGCGGTGGCGGCATCCTTGCGGCCCTCCCCCGCGGCGACCAGCAGCTCGACCTGCGTCCCGACCTGAGCCTGGTTCTCCTGCAACGAAATCTGCTCCTGTAGCTCGATGAGCCGCTGATAGCGTTCGCTGACAACCTCTTTGGGCAGCTGGTCGGCGAGCACGGCGGCAGGTGTGCCAGGACGCTTCGAGTATTGGAAGGTGAAGGCGGTGGCAAAGCGCGACCGCGCCACCACGTCCAGGGTGTCCTGGAAGTCCTGCTCGGTCTCGCCGGGAAAGCCGACGATGATGTCGGTGGTGATGGCGGCGTGCGGTATCGCGGCTCGTACCCGGTCGATGATGCCCAGGTAACGCTCGGCCCGGTAGGAGCGCCGCATCGCCTTGAGCACGCGGTCAGAACCCGACTGCAGCGGCATGTGCAGCGTGGGACACACATTGGGTGTTTCGGCCATGGCCTCGATGACATCGTCGGTGAACTCGGCGGGATGCGGCGAGGTGAACCGCACGCGCTCCAGCCCGTCGATGTTCCCGCACGCCCGCAGCAGGTCGGCGAAGGCACCGCGGTCGCCGAACGACACCCCGTAGGCGTTCACGTTCTGCCCGAGCAGGGTGACCTCGAGCACACCCTGGTCCACCAGGGTCTGCACCTCGGCCAGCACGTCGCCGGGGCGACGGTCCACCTCCTTGCCGCGCAACGCGGGCACGATGCAGAACGTGCAGGTGTTGTTGCAGCCCACCGATATGGAAACCCAAGCGGCGTAGGCGGATTCGCGAGCGGCCGGCAGCGCCGACGGGAACTCCTGCAGCGCCTCGGCGATCTCGACCTGGGCCACCCGCTGATGGCGCGCCCGCTCCAGCAGCACCGGCAGCGACCCGATGTTGTGGGTACCGAACACCACATCGACCCAGGGCGCCTTCTTCAGCACGGCGTCGCGGTCCTTCTGCGCCAGGCAGCCCCCGACGGCGATCTGCATATCGGGCTCGGCGTTCTTGCGCGGAGCCAGATGACTGAGGTTTCCGTACAGCTTGTTGTCCGCGTTCTCGCGCACCGCGCAGGTGTTGAACACCACGATGTCGGCGTCGGTGCCCTCGACGGCGCGCACGTAGCCCGCGGCCTCCAGCAGCCCGGACAGCCGCTCGGAGTCGTGCACGTTCATCTGGCAGCCGTAGGTGCGCACCTGGTAGGTGCGCACGGGGGCCGGGCGTCGAGCACCCACCTCCACAGTCGAGGCCAACACGGAAGTCACGACGATCATGTTACGGGGGTGTCGATACGCCCCATCCTGAGCATTACCTGGGTAGGGTTCCAATCCATGACCACCGCGGCTTCGGTCCCGATGATCTCGCTACAGGGTGTGAACAAGCACTTCGGCGATCTGCACGTGCTCCAGGACATCGATCTCGAGGTCCCGCGCGGTCAGGTCGTGGTGGTGCTGGGCCCGTCGGGTTCAGGCAAATCAACGTTGTGCCGCACCATCAATCGGCTCGAGCCGATCGATACCGGCACCATCTCCATCGACGGTGAGGTGCTGCCCGAGGAGGGCCGCAAGCTCGCCCAGCTGCGCTCGGATGTCGGCATGGTGTTCCAGTCGTTCAACCTGTTCGCACACAAGACGATTGTCGAGAACGTGATGCTGGCGCCGGTCAAGGTGCGAAAGCTGGCCAAGGACAAGGCCCGTAACGAGGCGATGGGCCTGCTCGACCGGGTCGGCATCTCCAACCAGGCCGACAAGTACCCGGCGCAGCTCTCCGGCGGGCAGCAGCAGCGGGTCGCGATCGCCCGCTCGCTGGCGATGAGCCCCAAGGTGATGCTGTTCGACGAGCCGACCAGTGCGCTGGACCCGGAGATGATCAACGAGGTGCTGGCCGTCATGACCTCGCTGGCCTCGGAGGGCATGACCATGGTGGTCGTGACCCACGAGATGGGCTTCGCGCGCCGCGCCTCACACCGGGTGGTGTTCATGTCCGACGGCGCGATCGTCGAGGACGCCGAACCCGAGGAGTTCTTCAACAATCCCAAGTCCGACCGTGCCAAGGATTTCCTCGGCAAGATTCTCAACCACTGATCGTCCACCACCGAAAGGACCATGACATGTCGTCTCTGCGCTTCCGGGTGGCTGCCGCCGCCATTGTGGCCGCAGCGCTGCCGCTGACCCTCGCCGCCTGCGGCGGAGGCGGTGGCGACGAATCCAAGGTCGTCATCGGCACCAAGTTCGATCAGCCCGGGCTGGGGCTGAAGAACCCGGACGGCACCATGAGCGGGTTCGACGTCGATGTCGCCACCTACGTCGCCGAGCAACTCGGTTACGCCCCCGAGGACATCGAGTGGAAAGAGTCGCCGTCCTCGCAGCGCGAGACGCTGATCCAGAACGGCCAGGTCGATTTCATCGTCGCGACGTATTCGATCACCGACGCCCGTAAGGAAAAGGTGGACTTCGCCGGGCCGTACCTGATCACCGGGCAGAGCCTGCTGGTACGCGCCGACAACTCCGACATCGTCGGAGCGGAATCGCTGGAGAACAACAAGAAGCTGTGCTCGGTCACCGGCTCGACCCCGGCCCAGCGCATCAAGGACAAGTACCCGGGCGTGCAGCTGCAGCAGTACGACACCTATTCGGCCTGTGTCGAGGCACTCAAGACCGGAGCCATCGACGCGGTGACCACCGATGAGGTCATCCTGGCCGGGTATGCCGCGCAGTCCCCCGGATCCTTCAAGATCGTCGGTGAGCCGTTCTCCGAGGAGCGTTACGGCATCGGCCTGAAGAAGGACGACACCGAAATGCGCACCAAGATCAACGACGCCATCACCAAGATGGAGGCCGACGGCGCCTGGAAGGAAGCCTTCGACAAGAACCTCGGGCCCGCCGGCATCACCGCGCCCGAGCCGCCGGCCGTCGACAAGTAGCCGCGCAGGCACGTGGAGATCTTCACCGAGTACCAGGACCGGATCTATGCCGCGTTCTGGATCACCATCCAGCTGACGGTGCTCTCCGGCGTCGGTGCGCTGGTGCTGGGCACCGCGCTGGCGGCGATGCGACTGTCGCCGATACCGGTGATGCGGGGGTTGGGCACCACGTATGTGAACGTGGTGCGCAACACCCCGCTGACCCTGATCCTGGTGTTCTGCTCGCTGGGTCTCGCCAACACGCTGCACATCACGCTGACCGATCCGGACTCGCCGACCTCGATCGTGGACAGCAACTTCCGGCTGGCCGTACTCGGATTGACGGTCTATACCGCGGCTTTCGTGTGTGAGGCCATCCGGTCCGGGATCAACACCGTGCCGCTGGGTCAGGCCGAGGCCGCCCGGTCGCTGGGTCTGACCTTCTCGCAGAATCTGCGGATCATCATGCTGCCGCAGGCCTTTCGCGCGGTGATCATCCCGCTCGGTTCGGTGCTGATCGCCCTGACCAAGAACACCACCATCGCCTCGGCGATCGGGGTGGCCGAGGCGGCGTTGCTGATGAAGGAGATGGTGGAGAACACCTCGGCACTGCTGCTCGTCGGCGGGATCTTCGCGATCGGTTTCGTCATCCTGACGTTGCCGACCGGGTTGCTGTTCGGCTGGCTCGGCAAACGACTGGCGGTGTTGAGGTGATGAGCGCTCGCGCGAAGAACAGAGGATCTCGATGAGCGCTCGCGCGGAAGAAAAGAGACCTATAGGTGAGAAAGGAAACATGAGCGGCGCCACGGTTCTCTTCGATGCACCGGGCCCGCGCGCCCGGGTCCGGCACCGGGTGCTGGCCGGACTGACGGTTGTCGCCTTCGCACTGATCTTCGGCTGGGTGATCTGGAAGTTCGCCGCCGCCGAACAGTTCACCGCCGCCAAGTGGGAGCCCTTCCTGACGGCGAACCTGTGGACGACCTACGTGTTGCCCGGGGTGAAGGGCACCCTGACCGCGGCGGCGGTGTCCATCGTGCTGGCGCTGGTGCTCGGGTGCCTGCTCGGGGTGGGCAGGCTCTCACCCATCCCAGTGGTGAGCTGGGCGTGTGCAACGTTCGTGGAGTTCTTCCGGGCCGTGCCGGTGCTCATCATGATGTTGTTCTCCTACGCGTTGTTCGCGCAGTACAACGTCTTTGCCTCGGAGTACCTGGCGCTTGCCGGGGTGATCACCGGCCTGACCCTGTACAACTCGGCGGTGATCGCCGAGATCGTGCGCAGCGGCGTGCACTCACTGCCGCGGGGGCAGGCCGAGGCCGCCTCCGCGCTGGGCATGACGTGGAGCCAGACCATGGGCTCGATCCAGTTGCCGCAGGCCATCACCTCGATGCTGCCGGTGCTGGTGTCGCAGATGGTGGTGGTGCTCAAGGACACCGCGATCGGCTACCAGATCACGTTCGTGGAAATGGTGCGCCAGGGCCAGAGCATCGGCTCGTCGTACGGCAACTACATCCCCGCGCTCATCGTGATCGCGGCCCTGATGATCGGGCTGAACTTCGCCCTGTCGTCCTTGGCCACCCGCCTCGAGGCCCGGCTGCGCCGGTCCAAGAAGGGGCCCGCGCCGCTGGCGGCCCGAACGAGCGTTCAGGACGCGCCCGGCGTCTGATTGCGGGCCAGTACCAGGCCCGCACCCGCGATCACCGAGCACGAGACCATCACGATGCCCAGCGGGCCGGCCGTGCGCTCGCCGGCCAGACTGACCAGCGGTGAGACGGCGGCGGCCAGCAGGAACTGGGTGGCCCCCAACGCGGCCGAGGCCGAGCCTGCCGCCCGCGGGGCGGCCGACAGCGCCAGCGCGGTCGCATTGCCGAAGATCAGGCCCATCCCCGCGACGGCGCTGAACAGCGGGATCGCCAGCCAGCCGGCCGGGACGCCCGTCCAGGACAGAGCCAGCACGCCGATGCTGGAGACCGTGATGACCGCCAGGCCGACGGCGGCCAGGGTGTGCGGCTCGGTGCGGGCGGACAACCGGGCACTCAGCGCGCTCATCAGCAGCAGACCGAAAGCATTCACTCCGAATACCGCGCCGTACTGCGCGGCGCTCAGCCCCATCATCGTCTGGTAGACGAACGGCGATGCCGAGATGTAGGCCATCATCACGGCGAACGCGAATCCGAACGCGACGACGTTGCCGACGTATCGGCGGCTGGCCAGCTGACGGAGCGGCGAGCCCGCGGTGACCCTTTCGTCCCGCAATGCGGTGCGCCGTTCCTCGGTGTGGGTTTCGCGGACCACCACCAGCGCGGCGACCAGCATCAGCACGACCAGCACCAGAATGACCGCCAACGCCCCGCGCCAGCCCAGCGGGCCGACCAGGAACCCGCCGGCCAACGGGGCAGCGATCGGGGCGACCCCACCAACGATCATCATCAGGCTGAACGCCCGGGCGACGGACCGGCCGGTGGCGAGGTCGGAGATGATCGCGCGGCCGATCACCATGCCCGCCGCGCCGGTGAGGCCCTGGGCCAGCCGGGCGGCGATGAGCACCTCGATGGTCGGCGCGAACATGGCCACGACGCTGGCGACCACGCAGATGGCGGCACCGATGATCAGCGGCCGGAGCCTGCCGTAGCGATCGGACAGCGGCCCGAAGATCAACTGCCCCAGGGCAAGACCGATGAGGAAGGTGGTCAGGGTCAGCTGCACATTCGTCGGCGAGGTGTGCAGATCGGTGACCATCTCGGGGAATGCGGGCAGGTAGAGATCGGTGGCGAACGGTGCCACCGCCGACAGCAGCGCGAGGGTGATCAGCAGGCCGGTGGTGATGCGCGGTGCGCTCTCGGTGCGCGCGGGGGTGTCGACCGGGGTGGTCATGGGCAGCTCCAGAATGATTATCGAATAATAATTATCAATACATAACTATCAGGTAGAGTCATCCCCATGCAAGCCCGAGTGCGTCACACCGAGCAGCTCGCCGACCTGGCCGATGTCGTCATGGCGGTGTCCCGCGCCATCAAACTGCGCACCGCCGCAGACCCCGCGGTCCTCGACCTCTCGACCACCGAGGTGACGGTGCTGCGCTTCATCGACCACCACCCCGGGGTCAGCCCCAGCGCGGTCGCCGCCGCAACCGGGCTGCAGCGCAGCAATCTGAGCCGGGCGCTCCGCGACTTGGAGGCCAAACAGTTGGTCAGACGCTCCGCCGATCCCGCCGACAATCGCCAATCGCTGCTGCAGTCCACCGCCCTGGCCGCCGAGAACCTGGCCCACATCAGGGCCATCTGGTCCGGGCTGCTGCGCGATGCACTCGCGGGTGCCGGCGATCACGACATCGCTTCGGCGCTCGCACTACTCCGCACACTGGAGCGCGGCCTGATGTGATGCGAATCACAGCCCGGAATGATCGGACCCCCGTGGGGCTTGACCTGTACGAACCTACCCAGCCTTCGGAGGACGTCATGACCGACACCACCCACACCCCAGTACTGGCCGGCCGTCGGGCCCTGGTCACCGGAGCTTCCCGCGGCATCGGGGCCGAGATCGTGCGCCGACTGGCCGCCGACGGCGCCGCCGTGGCATTCACGTACAACTCCTCGCCGGCACCGGCCGAGGCGCTGGCAGCCGAACTCACCGCAGCCGGCGCAAAGGTGGTGGCCATCCAGGCCGACAGCGCCGACGCAGCGGCCACCGCGGCCGCCGTCGACACCACGGTGGCCGAGCTGGGCGGTCTCGATATCTTGGTGAACAACGCCGGCGTCGCCTCCGGGGCACTCATCGAGGACTTCGCCCTTGAGGAGTTCGACCGGATCGTGAACATCAACGTGCGCGGCGTATTCGCCGCCAGCAAGGCCGCGGCGCCCCACCTGGGCAAGGGTGGCCGGATCATCAACATCGGCAGCGTGAACGCCGATCGTGTTCCGGTGCCTGCCTTTTCGGTGTACGCGCTGTCCAAGGCCGCGGTCGCTGGCTTCACCCGCGGCCTGGCCCGTGAGCTCGGCCCGCGCGGAATCACCGTGAACAACGTTCAGCCGGGCCCGATCGCCACGGACATGAACCCCGCCGACGGCCCACTGGCCGACCAGATGACTCCGCTGCTCGCCGTCGGCCACTACGGCCACACGAGCGACGTCGCAAGTGCCGTCGCCTTTCTGGCGTCCCCGGATTCCGGCTACATCACCGGCATCGCCTTGAACGTCGACGGTGGCTTCCTGATCTGACAGCCACGCCGATGACCTAGACCGAACGGCGTTCGCGCTCCTGGGCGAGTTGCGTGCTGACGACGTCGAAGGCCATCCCCTGGTGGTATCCGCGCCGGGCCAGCATGGCCACCAGCCGCCGGGTCACCTTCACCTCGTCGTCGAGCTTCTCCCGACGCAGCTTGGCGGCCACCAGCTCCTCGGCCTGCACCCGCCACTCCCCCGCGTCCACGCTGTCGAGCGTCTCGGCGATGACATCGGGATCGACGCCCTTGGTACGCAACTCGGCGGCCAACGCGCGCTTGCCTTTTCCAGAGTTGGCACGCCTGCTGCGCACCCACTCCTCGGCAAAGGCGACATCGTCGAGCAGACCGACGTCGACCAGCCGGTCGAGCACGCGGACACTGACATCGTCGGGATAGCCGCGCTTGGTCAGCGCAGCTTCCAGCTCGGCACGGGTACGCGCCCGAACGGTGAGCAGGCGAAGGCACACGTCCCGCGCCTGCTCCTCCCGTTTGGGCTCAGCCGGCTTCTCAGAAGTCGACGGGGGCGGGCAGAACGTCATCGTCGGCAGTCAGCACGGCGCCGATACCGAGCTTTTCCTTGATCTTCTTCTCGACCTCGTTGCCCACATCGGGGTTCTCCAGCAGGAACTTCCGGGCGTTCTCCTTGCCCTGGCCGAGCTGCTCACCCTCGTAGGTGAACCACGAGCCGGACTTGCGGATGAAGCCGTGTTCGACGCCCATATCGATGAGCGAACCCTCACGGCTGATGCCGTGGCCGTACAGGATGTCGAACTCGGCCTGCTTGAACGGCGGCGACACCTTGTTCTTGACGACCTTGACGCGGGTGCGGTTACCGACGGCGTCGGTGCCGTCCTTGAGGGTCTCGATGCGCCGGACATCCAGACGCACGGAGGCGTAGAACTTCAATGCCTTACCGCCCGTGGTGGTCTCGGGCGAACCGAACATCACACCGATCTTCTCGCGCAACTGGTTGATGAAGATCGCGGTGGTGTTCGAGTTGCTCAGCGCACCGGTCATCTTGCGCAGCGCCTGGCTCATCAGGCGGGCCTGCAGGCCGACGTGGCTGTCGCCCATCTCGCCCTCGATCTCGGCGCGCGGCACCAGCGCGGCCACCGAGTCGATGACGAGCAGGTCGATGGCGCCGGACCGCACGAGCATGTCGGCGATCTCGAGGGCCTGCTCACCGGTGTCGGGCTGGCTGACCAGCAGTGCATCGGTATCCACGCCGAGCTTCTTGGCGTAATCCGGGTCCAGGGCGTGCTCGGCGTCGATGAACGCCGCGATGCCGCCGGCGGCCTGCGCATTGGCCACCGCGTGCAACGCGACAGTGGTCTTACCCGAGGATTCCGGGCCGTAGATCTCGACGACGCGGCCGCGCGGCAACCCGCCGATACCGAGCGCGACATCGAGGGCGATGGATCCGGTCGGGATGACCGCGATGGGCTGGCGCACCTCGTCGCCGAGCCGCATCACCGAACCCTTGCCGTAATTCTTCTCGATCTGAGCCATCGCCAGTTCGAGTGCTTTTTCGCGATCAGGAGCCTGTGGCGCCATGGGAGTACCTCTCCGGTAGTCGTGCGGTTGACCGGGGTTCCGGTCGGTTGGCTGTCAGGTTAGGACCAGCCACCGACAAGTCCTTCTCGGTCGAACGAACACCAGGTTAGCGAACAGGTGTTCGAACGCAAGCGGACACGCCGCGAGACGCAGACCGGCTATTGTCGGCCCGTGGCCCAGCGCGAAGATCTCCGAGTGCCCCATGCAGGTGAGCACCTCGCGGTCTACCTGTATCGCCCCGATTCGCCGGAGCGCGACACCGCCTGCATCGTGATGGCCCACGGCTTCTCCGGCACCCGCGATGACGGACTGCCCGCCTACGCCGACGAGTTCTGCGCAGCCGGATACACCGTCGCACTGTTCGACTACCGGGGATTCGGCGCGTCGACCGGCGAACCGCGCCAGGTCATCGACATCGCCGCCCAACACGCCGACTACCGCGCCGTCGTGCGGTGGGCCCGCACGCTCGACGGTGTCGACCCCACCCGCATCGCGCTGTGGGGGTCGTCGTTCAGCGGCGGTCACGTCCTGGTCGTCGCCGCCGATGACCCGTCCGTCGCGGCGGTCGTCTCCCAGGCTCCGTTCACCGATGCCCTGCCGACGCTGGCCAAGGTTCCGCCGACGACATCGGTTCGCCTCACCGTGCTGGCGCTGCGCGATCAGATCCGGGCATGGCGCGGCGCGCCACCGCTGCTGGTGCCGGCGGTCGGCGCACCCGGCACGGTGGCCGCCATGACCGCCCCCGACGCCGAACCGGGCCTGGCGGCCATTGTCGGGCCGGATTCACGCTGGCGCAACGAGTTCGCGGCGCGGCTCATGCTGCGGTTCCCGTTCTACCGACCGGTGCGCAAGGCCGCACGGCTGCGCATGCCGGTGCTGGTGTGCGTCTGCGACGAGGACACCACCGCGCCTCCCGGCTCGACCATTGCCACCGCGAGGCGGGCGCCGCTCGGCGAATTACGGCACTACCCGTACGGCCATTTCGCCATCTACCTCGATCCGCAGGTCAGGGCCGACCAACGCGAGTTCCTCGACCGCGTGCTCGCGCAACCCTGATCCGTCACCACTGGTCGCGCGGTACATCGAAGTCGGCGCACAGCGCCCGCCACACGGTCCGCGGCTCGACCCCGGCCTCGATGGCCTGGGCGGCGGTGCGTCCACCGAGCGCGCTCAGGACGTGATCGACGAGCACCGAGGCCCCATAGGCGCCGCCGAACAGACCGGTGACACGTTCGTTGAACTCGGTGATGCGCACGCCGACAACCTACCGAGTCGCCGCCGGTGCGTCATGGCACACCCGTACCGGATCGGCCACCTCGCCCGCACCGGCCCCGGCCCGGATGGCGGCGGCACGATAGCCCGGCTCAGCCAGCACCGCGCCCACCGCGGCGGTCAGCGCGTCGGCCGTCAGCGGCCGGATCAGCCGTCCACTTCCTTGCCGCACAACGCGATTGGCGATCTCCCATTGATCGCCCCCACCGGGCACCGTCACCAGCGGGACACCGTGCAGCAGTGATTTCGCCACGATGCCGTGACCTCCCCCGCACACCAGCACGTCCGCCTCGGCCAGCAGCTCGTCCTGGCGGCCGAGCCCGACAACCGCCCAGTCCGGCACCTCCACCTGCGCACCGGCCAGCCGCGACACCGCCACCCGCAAGCCGTCGGGCAGTCCGCGGCCGGGCCCCAGCGCGGTCAGCGCCAGTTCCGCCAGGCCGGCGGTGCCGGTGCTCGCCGTCGAGGGCGCCACCACGACCAGCGGGCCCGGTCCGGGTGGCGGCATCAGCACCGACTCGGTGGGCTCGAAATGCAGCGGGCCGACGACGACGGCCTCGGCCGGCCAGTCCGGTCGGGGCACCTCCAGGGCGGGCAGCGTCGCGATCAGCCGCCGCAGCGGACCCGGATCCCGCCCGGGCAATCCGATGTCCAGGCGCGCGGCCGAGCGGTCCCGGTCCCCGGCCCGGATGGAACGCGCGGTCAGCGCCCGCAGCACCGCGTCACGTACCCGCCCGCGCGGACCGGTGCCCGGCGCCAGCCCGCTGCCCAGCGGGGGCAACCCCTTCGACGGCAGGTACAGCGGGTGCGGGACGACCTCGATCCACGGGATGCCGAGCAGTTCGGCGGCCATCCCGCCACCGGCGGTGATCACATCGGAGCACACCAGATCGGCGGCCAGCGCGCGGAGGACGGGGACGTTCAGGACCGCCATCCGGGCGGCCCGCTGATGGATCTTCGCACCGGCATCGCCGTCGTCATCGCCGACTTCGAGGTCAAGACCCTCGAGCAGGACCGCCTCGACGCCGGCCGCCCGCGCGGTGTCGAGCCATTGCCGGCCGGTCAGCAGCGTCGCGGTATCGCCGGCCGCCAGGAATTTCAGGCACAGCGCGATCGCCGGGAACGCATGTCCGGGATCGGGCCCGGCGACCACGGCAACTTTCACGCGCCCACCCTGTCACAGCTCCGACGATCTACCCTGTGGGGTATGACCGAGCAGGTATCGCCCACCAGCACCGAAGCCGACAACATCGCGACGGTGGAGAAGTTTCTGTTCTCGCTGCGGGGTCCGATCTGGATGCCGCAGGCGCGCTGATCGACGAGAACCTCGTCTATCAGAATGTCGGATTGCCGACCATCCATGGCCGACGACGCACCCTCAAGGTGTTCAAGGTCATGGAACGGCCCAGTGTCGGCTTCGACGTCGCGATTCACCGCTCCGCGGCCGACGGTGCAGTCGTGCTCAACGAGCGCACCGACGTGCTGCGCGTTCGGCCGGGTCCGCCTGCAGTTCTGGGTGTGCGGGGTGTTCGAGGTGCACGATGGCCGCATCACGCTGTGGCGGGACTACTTCGATCAGTTCGACTTCGCCAAGGCGATGGTGCGGGGCCTGGTGGGAGCGGTCATCCCGGCGCTTCGTCCCAGGCTGTGAGCAGGACCAAACCCAGCTTCTTCCAGCTGGTCGGCTACTGCCTGGGCAAGCGGCTGCCCGATTCGATGCTGGACTGGGTGCGCAACGACCTGGCCGGGCCGGGCGCCACCCGACGGCTGATGCTGCGGGTGCTGGTGCCGGCGGTGCTGATCCTCGCGCCGTTCTGGCTGATCCCGACGACGTTGTATGTGCACCTGAGCATGACGGTGCCGATCCTGATTCCGTTCGTCTACTTCTCGCACGCGCTGAACAAGATCTGGCGCCGGCACATGTTGCGGGTCCACGGCCTGGACCCGTCGCTGGTCGACGCGTTGGCCCGCCGGCGTGACGCCGCCAAGCACCAGTCCTATGTCGATCGGTTCGGGCCCCGCCCGGATTCCGCGGAGCTGGGCACCCACGACATCTGAGGCGCCGCGCAGTTGGCCCAACTCGCTGTAGGCCTGCGCCCAGCCCTGCAGCCGATCGGTCGCGGTGACCAGCTCGTCGCGGTAGCGCCGACCGGCCAGCGGATTGTTCGCACCCGCATTCACCGAGGACACCAACTGCGCTGCCGCGGTGACCATCTCGTCGTACTGACGGGCACCCTGGTGCAGCTGCGTGCTGAATGCCTGGATGGTCGGTGTCAGATGGGCACGCGACTGCGGGGATGCCCCGGCCGCCCGCTCCATCGCGACGACCTCATTGGCGGTGGCCGCCATGGTGGCTGCCGTCTGTCCGGCCGTATCCGCGATCTCGCGCAATTCCCCGGCGGGCAGCAGCCGGCCCCGTTCGAGCACACCGAGCAGGGAGAACAAGCCCCGTTCCGAGGACGCCAAGGCGGCCATCGGTTTGCGTGCCGCGGACCCGAACGGCGGCATCCGGCGGGCGGTCGGCCCCACCGGCAGCGGTTCGGCGCGCAGCCACCGGTAGCGCAGGAACAGCAGCGTGGCCGGGAAGGCGGCACCGGCGGCGACCACGCCGGTGACGATGAGCGCCCAGACCGGGGTGCTCCACGACGCCAGCACCGCGGTCACCAGGATCCAGAACAGGCTGCTGACACCGAAGAACACGGCCAACCGCAGCGCCCAGCGCCGCTTGCGCAGCAGCTTGGCGCGCGGATCTGCCAAGGCGGCGAGCTTCTGGGCGAGCGCGCCGGAGAACTCGGCGGCGGTGTCTATCCCGCCCTGCACGCCGCGTTCGGCCAACGCGCGCCAGCCGCGCGGTCGCCCTGCCCTCGGGTTCGTCGCCATGACCAAACCTATTGCTGGAGCGGGTTTTCGGGTGCAGCGGCGGGCGGGTTGGCGGCGGGCGTCGCGGGTGCGGCGGCGCCACCGGACGGCAGCGCGTCACCGCGCATCGACGCACGGATTTGCTCCAGGCGAGAGTGTCCGGCCATCTGCACACTGGCCGACTGGACTTCCATCATCCGGCCCTGCACCGAGTTCTGCGCGAGCTCGGTGGCGCCCATCGCGTTGGCATAGCGACGCTCGATCTTCTCGCGCACCTCATCCAGGTTGGGCGTGGTGCCCGGCGCGGCAATCTCGCTCATCGACCGCAGCGAGGCGCTGACCTGCTCCTGCATCTTGGCTTGCTCCAGCTGGCTGAGCAGCTTGGTGCGCTCGGCGATCTTCTGCTGCAGGACCATCGCGTTCTGCTCGACGGCCTTCTTGGCCTGTCCGGCGGCCTGCAGCGACTGGTCGTGCAGAGCCTTGAGGTCTTCGACGCTCTGCTCGGCGGTGACCAGTTGGGCGGCGAACGCCTCGGCGGCGTTGGTGTACTCGGTGGCCTTAGCGGCGTCGCCGGTGCCGGCGGCCTGATCGGCCAGCGTCAGCGCCTGCCGGACATTGGCCTGCAGCTTCTCGATATCGGCGAGCTGGCGGTTGAGCCGCATCTCCAGCTGACGCTGGTTCCCGATGACCTGGGCGGCCTGCTGGGTCAGCCCCTGGTGCTGACGCTGGGCGTCCTCGATGGCCTGCTGGATCTGCACCTTCGGATCGGCGTATTCGTCGACCTTCGAGCTGAACAGCGCCATGAGGTACTTCCACGCCTTGACGAACGGATTGGCCATGGGTTCATTCCACCTTCACGTGTTCGGGTGTGCGCAACTGCCGGTGTGCAACTTGTTGGGTGCCAACCTATCGTTTCCGCACCCGGTCAGGCCACCGCCATGGACACAACCTGCGGAATCACGACCTTCGTGGTGGCGTCGATACCGGTGACGCCGCCCTCGTCGCGGGCCATCTGCTCACCCGCGGTGAACAGCACCCGCGACATCGGGATCGCGAGGGCGTCGCAGATGGCGCTGAGCAACTCGCTGGAGGCCTCTTTGCGGCCCCGCTCCACTTCGGACAGATATCCCAGGCTGACCCGCGCGGAATCGGACACCTCACGCAGGGTGCGACCCTGAGTCGTCCGGGCTTCGCGCAGCACGTCGCCGATCACCTCGCGCATCAGTGTCGTCATACAGGGATCAACGCCACCGGGTGCCCGCTGGTTCCCGGATAACTCAGGTTGCCGGACGGGCCCGCGAATCACGCGCCGCCGAGACCACGTAGTCCGCGCCGGTGATCACCGTCAGTACGACGGCCAACCACATGATCCAGGTCGCCGCCACCAGCCACGCGCCGGACAGCGGAAGGATGAGGAGTCCGATCGCCACGGCCTGGACCAGCGTTTTCAGCTTGCCGCCCCGGCTGGCCGGGATCACCCCGTGGCGCAACACCGCCAGTCGGAGCACGGTGATGCCGACCTCGCGGACCATGATGACGATGGTGATCCACCAGGGCAGGTCGCCCAGCATCGACAGCCCGATCAGCGCGGACCCGATGAGCAGTTTGTCCGCGATCGGATCGGCCAGTTTCCCGAACTCGGTGACCATGCCGTAGGCGCGGGCCAACGCCCCGTCGAAATGGTCGGTGATGACGGCCACCGCGAACACCACGAAAGCGGTTGTTCGCCAGAATGTCTGATGCCCGTCCTCGACGAACAGCGCCACCACGAACACGGGGACGAGGAGAAACCGGATACCGGTCAGCAGGTTGGCGACGTTCGCGACGGACGCACGGGGCACCACTGGATCGGTATCTGATTGGCCCGGCACCGCAACAGAATATCGGTAGCGCATGCCGATACTCTCGCAGCTGTGAGTGAGGTGGTTGAACACGTGACGGTTCGTCGGGCCAGTACATCCGATGTGCCGGCCATCAAGGCGCTCGTCGACATCTATGCAGGCCGGATTCTGCTGGAAAAGAACCTGGTCACGCTGTACGAAGCAGTGCAGGAGTTCTGGGTCGCCGAGCTGGCCGGCGAGATCGTCGGCTGCGGTGCACTGCACGTGCTGTGGGCCGATCTCGGTGAGGTGCGCACCGTCGCGGTCAACCCGAAGGTGCGCGGCCACGGGGTCGGTTACCGCGTGGTGGACCAGCTGCTCAAGGTCGCGCGGGATCTGCACCTGAGCCGGATCTTCGTGCTCACCTTCGAGACCGAGTTCTTCGGCAGGCACGGCTTCACCGAAATCGACGGAACACCGGTCAGCGCCGAGGTCTTCGAAGAGATGCGCCGGTCCTATGACACGGGTGTCGCCGAGTTCCTGGACCTGTCCTACGTCAAGCCCAACACCCTCGGCAACACCCGGATGATGCTCAACCTCTAGAAATCGTCCTCGTCCTCCGCGTCGGCGCCGTTGGCATCCGCCCCGCCGCGGATGAGCGCCAGGGTGCCTGCCAGCTCATCGGGCTTCACCAGAACCTCACGCGCCTTGGACCCCTCCGACGGCCCGACGATCTGGCGGGTCTCCATCAGGTCCATCAGCCGGCCCGCCTTGGCGAAGCCGACCCGCAGCTTGCGCTGCAACATCGAGGTGGACCCGAACTGGCTGGACACCACCAGCTCGACGGCCTGCAGGAAGACATCCATGTCATCGCCGATATCGGGATCCACATCGGTGCGCTCACCGGTCGGCTTGGCCTTGGTGACACCCTCGATGAACTCCGGCTCGGCCTGGGCCTTGGTGGCCTCAACGACGGCCTGGATCTCTTCGTCGGTGATGAACGCGCCCTGCATGCGCTGGGGCTTGTTCGCGCCCATCGGCAGGAACAGCCCGTCGCCCATACCGATGAGCTTCTCGGCGCCGGGCTGGTCGAGGATGACGCGCGAGTCGGTCAGCGACGAGGTGGCGAACGCCAACCGCGAGGGCACGTTGGTCTTGATCAGGCCGGTGACGACGTCGACCGAGGGTCGCTGGGTGGCCAGCACCAGGTGGATGCCGGCGGCCCGCGCCTTCTGGGTGATGCGCACGATGGCTTCCTCGACATCGCGCGGTGCAGTCATCATCAGGTCGGCGAGCTCGTCGACGATTGCCAGGATGTAGGGGTAGGGCTTGTAGACCCGCTCGCTGCCCAGCGGTGTGGTGATCTCCCCGGAGCGCACCTTCTCGTTGAACACGTCGATGTGACGCACCCGGGAGGCCTGCATGTCCTGGTAGCGCTGTTCCATCTCCTCGACCAGCCAGGCCAATGCCGCGGCAGCCTTCTTGGGCTGGGTGATGATCGGCGTGATGAGGTGCGGAATGCCTTCATACGGCGTGAGTTCCACCATCTTCGGATCGATCAGGATCATCCTGACCTCCTCGGGGGTGGCCCGCGCCAGCAACGACACCAGCATCGAGTTGACGAAGCTGGACTTGCCCGATCCGGTGGAGCCGGCCACCAGCAGGTGCGGCATCTTCGCCAGGTTGGCCTTGACGTACTCGCCCTCGATGTCCTTGCCGAGTCCGATCACCAACGGGTGGTGGTCGGCGCGGGTGCTCGGGGCGGTCAGCACATCGGCAAGGCGCACCATCTCCCGGTCGGTGTTGGGGACCTCGATGCCGACGGCCGATTTGCCGGGGATCGGCGCCAGCATGCGCACGCTCTCGGTGGCCACCGCGTAGGCGATATTGCGGTGCAGCGCAGTGATTTTCTCGACCTTGACGCCGGGACCGAGCTCGACCTCGTAGCGGGTGACGGTCGGGCCGCGGGTGCAGCCGGTGACGGCGGCGTCGATCTTGAACTGCTGCAGCACCGAGGTGATGGCGTCCTTCATGGTCTCGTTGGCCGCGGTGAGTGTCTTGGGCGGATCGCCGGCGACCAGCAACTCCAGCGACGGCAGCACATAGGGGCCCTCGACCACCCGGTCCATGACCAGGGTCTCCTCGACCTTCTTCGGCTTCTTCGGCGGCTCGGTCTTGGGCTTGCGTGTCTTGGCCGCAACGGGTTCCGGGACGGTCGGGGTGTCGGCCGCGTCGGGCAGCGGGTAGTTGTCCATCGGCGAGCCGGCGGGCAGCTCGGGGGTCGGCCACTGCTGGGCGTCACCGTAGTCATCGTCGTAGTAGCCGTCGGAGAAGTCCTCGGTGACGGCCTCGTCGGCGTACTTCGTCGTACTCGTCGTCATCGTCATAGTCGTCGTACCCGCGGGTGCTGAACATCGAGCGCAGGGTCTCGGGCAGTTCGCGGATGGTCGTTCCGGTGAGCAGCAGCAGACCGAAGAGCACGCCGATGACGAGCAGTGGAGTGGCGATCCAGACCGTCAGCCCGTCCGAGAGCGGCCCGCCCAGGACGAAGCCGATGAAACCGGCCGCATCTCGCCGCGCGGCCGGGTCCAGCGGAGCGCCGGACCAGATGTGCCACAGGCCGAGCACCGGCAGGGCGATCATCGCCGAGCCCAGGATGAGCCGGGGCCGGGCGTCGAGGTCGGGTTCGGTGCGCATCAGCAGCACGGCGATGCAGGCGAGGATGACGGGCACCAGCACCACGGCGCCGCCGATGACGGTGCGCACGACGGTGTCGATCCAGCCACCGACCGGGCGCGCCGCGTCGAACCACGAGCTCGCGGCGACGACGACGGCGACGCCGAGCAGCGCCAGCGCCATCCCGTCGCGCCGATGGCCCGGTTCCAGGTCGCGGGCCCGTCCCACCGATCGGGCGGTGGAACCGGCCCCCTTGGCCACCATCAGCCAGCCGGCGCGGGTGCCCCGGCCCACCGCGGCGCCCGCGGAGGCGAAGCGCGAGGGGTTGCGACGTGGCGCCGGCTTGCGGCGAGGAGCCGCCGGGCGGGCCGATTTCGATCCGGTCCGCGCGCTGGAACTGGCCTTTGACCTGCTCGAACGGGCTCCGGACCGGGCGGCGGTCTTGTTAGCCATGGGTGTCAGCCTAGTCGCTTGCGCCCCATTTTCACCATCTGCCACACGTGTCACAAAGAGGTATCGAAATGCGTGAACCGGCCCTACGGTTCGGCCATGACGACATCAGGCAAGCTCCGTTGCGGCCTCTATGCGGCGATCGCGTTGATCGCACTGGTCGCAACGTGGAGCCAGAACATCGCCTACCTCGGCTCGGCAACGTCGTTCGTGCCGGATTTCGTCGGTGACCTGATGGTGAATGCGGCCTCGCGGTCGTTCACCTTCGACCTCGTGCTGTTGACGCTGGCCGCAGTCATCCTGATGCTGGTGGAGGCCCGCCGGCACGGTATCCGGTGGGTCTGGGCCTATATCGTCGGCGGGATGCTGATCGCCATCAGCGTCACATTTCCGCTCTTTCTCATCGCTCGCGAACGACGGATCAACCGCGCCACCGGCGAGCAGGCCGATGTCCTGTGAGCTCCACCACTTCGCCTAGCTAGACTAGACACCTGTCCGATCACACTCAGCGAGGAGCACCACATGCCTGTCGTCGTCGTCGCCACCATGACCGCCAAACCGGAGTCCGTCGATATCGTCCGCGCGGCCTGTACCGATGCCATCGCCGAGGTGCACGGTGAGCCGGGCTGCGAGCTCTATTCGCTGCACGAGGCCGACGGCACCTTTGTGTTCGTCGAACAGTGGGCCGACGCCGACGCACTCAAGACGCACAGCACCGCGCCCGCGATCGGCAAGCTGTTCGGCGCGGTGGGCGAGCACCTCGACGGTGCGCCCGATATCAAGATGCTGACCCCGGTCGTGGCCGGGGATCCCGCCAAGGGTCAGCTGCGCGGCTAGACGCGGACATGGGATCCCTCTCCGGCAAGGTTGCGTTCATCACCGGGGCGGCGCGCGGGCAGGGACGCGCGCACGCCGTGACGTTGGCGTCCGAGGGTGCCGACATCATCGCCGTCGATCTGTGCGATCAGATCGCCTCGGTGCCCTACCCGCTGGCGAGCCCCGACGACCTCGCGGTCACCGTCAAACTCGTCGAAGAGACGGGGGCACGCATCTACGCCGCCGAAGCCGATGTCCGCGACCGCGATTCACTCAAGAGTGCACTGCGCGCCGGGACCGAGGCCTTCGGCGATCGGCTGGACATCGTGATCGCCAATGCCGGGATCGCTCCGATGGCGGGTGCGGACGCCTGGCAGGACGTGATCGACGTGAACCTCACCGGCGTCTACAACACGGTCGATGTGGCGATGAAGCCGATGGTGAAGTTCGGCAACGGCGGTTCGATCGTGCTGACCAGTTCGGTGGCCGGGCTGGTCGGGCTGGGCTCGCCCATCGCGGGCTCGGTCGGCTACGCCGCCGCCAAGCACGGCATCGTCGGCCTGATGCGGGTGTATGCGAATGTGCTGGCGCAGTTCAACATCCGGGTGAACTCCATCCATCCGGCCGGCGTGGACACCCCGATGATCGACAACGACTTCACCCGCAGCTGGCTCGACGGCATGGCCCAGCAATCCCAGCGCGGGCCCGACATGACCAACGCTCTGCCGGTGCAGACGCTGCAGGTCGAGGACATCGCCAACGCGGTGCTCTGGCTGGTCACCGATGCCTCCCGCTACGTCACCGGGGTCGCGCTGCCGCTGGACGCCGGGTACGTGAACAAGCGCTAGTGGCCCCGAACCCGGCTGCGCAGACGGCCTTCGGGCCGATGGTGCTGGCCGCCATCGAGCAGTTGGAGGTGCCCGCACGCCGCCTGGTTGACGACGACCTCGCGGAGTCCTTCCTGCCCGGCAGACTCCGTGCGCTGGTACGGCTGGCCCGGTTCGGACCGCTGCGCCGCATGCTCATCGCCGCCTCGGACCGGTCCGGCCCCGGGCTATGGGCCGGCGTGGCCTGCCGGAAACGGTACATCGACGAGAAGGTGTCCGATCCGGTCAGCGAGATCGATGCCGTGGTGATCCTGGGATCCGGGCTGGACACCCGGCCCTATCGCATCGCCCGGTACAGCGATCTGCCGGTGCACGAGCTCGACCAGCCCGTCAATATCGAACGCAAGACTGCGGCGGTGCAACGGGCCCTGGGCGGCGTACCCGCATCGGTGCATCTGGCGGGCGTGGATTTCGAGCATGACAATGTGATGACCGTGTTGGCCAACAACGGTTTTCGCGATACCGGGCGAACGCTGTTCATCTGGGAGGGTGTCACCCAGTACCTCACGCCCGAAGCCCTGCACCGCACGTTCGAGCAATTGCGCGCCGTCACACCGGGTAGCCGGCTGATCTTCACCTACGTCCGGCAGGACTTCATCGACGGCACGCATCTCCATGGCGCCGAGGCCGTCTACCGCAAATTTCGGCGGCGCAGCCAGGTCTGGAAGTCCGGCCTGGAACCCGAACGCGTCGAGGAGATCCTGCGCGGGTACGGATGGCGGGTGCTCGAACAGGTCGGACCCAGCTACTACCGGGACCTCTACATCCGGCCGACCGGACGCACGATCAGCGCTTCGCCCATCGAGTGGACCGCGATGGCGGTGCGTTCGGACTAGATCTCGATGACCGTCGGCACGATCATCGGCTGGCGCCGGTAGGTCTCCCCCACCCACTTGCCGACGGTGCGCCGCACCGCCTGCGCGATCCGCGCCGGGTCGGTGACCTGGTCTCCGGCAAGTCGTTCCAGCTCCGCATCCACCTTGAGAGCAACCGGCTCCAGCGCCTTCGGGTCCTCGGAGAAGCCCCGTGAATGCAGGTGAGCCGGCCCGGCCACCTTTCCGGTCCCCCGGTGCACGACGACGGTGATGGCAACGAAACCCGAGGACAGCGTGAGCCGCTCACCCACGGTGGATTCGCCGACATCGCCGGTCACGAGTCCGTCGACGAACATCTTGCCGACCGGGACCGCTCCGGCGATCGAGGCCACACCGTTGACCAGATCGACGCTGACACCGTTCTCGGCAATCACCACGTTCTCCGGCGGAACTCCGGTGCGCACAGCGAGCGCCGCGTTGGCGCGCAGGTGGCGCCAGGTGCCGTGCACCGGCATCACGTTGCGGGGACGGACCCCGTTGTAGAGGAAGAGCAGTTCGCCGGAGTAGGCATGACCGGATACGTGCACACGCGCCTGCGCATTGGTGACCACCCGGACGCCGATCTTGGCCAGCGCGTCGATGACGCCGAAGATGGCCTCCTCGTTGCCCGGGATCTGTGAGGACGACATGATGATGAGGTCGCCTGTCGTCAGCGTGATGCTGCGGTGCTCGCCCCGCGACATCCGCGACAGCGCGGCCATCGGCTCGCCTTGGGTACCGGTGGTGATGAGCACCACCCGGTCGGCCGGCATCATCTCGGCGGCGGCGATATCGAGGACGTCCTCGTCGGCGACCTTCAGGAAACCGAGTTCGCGGGCGATGCCCATGTTGCGCACCATGGAGCGGCCGACGAACGACACCCGCCGACCGAGTGACACGGCCGCATCGACGATCTGTTGCACCCGATCGACATTGGAGGCGAAGCAGGCCACGATCACGCGACCGTCTGCCCCGCGGATCAGCCGGTGCAGCGTCGGGCCGACCTCGCCCTCGGACGGGCTCACCCCGGGCAGCTCGGCATTGGTGGAGTCGCACAGGAACAGGTCCACCCCGGCATCGCCGAGTCGGGACATCCCGGGAAGATCGGTGGGCCGCCCATCCGGCGGCGACTGATCGAGCTTGATGTCACCGGTGTGCAGGACGGTACCGGCCCCGGTGTGCACGGCGATCGCCAGGGCGTCCGGGATCGAGTGGTTCACCGCGAAATACTGGCACTCGAACACCCCGTGCGTACTGCGCAGCCCCTCGGCCACCTCGATGAACACCGGTTTGATGCGATGCTCACGGCACTTCTCGGCGATCAACGCCAACGTGAACTTCGAACCGACGATGGGGATGTCGCGCCGCAACTTCAGCAGATGCGGGATGGCCCCGATGTGATCCTCGTGCGCGTGGGTGATGACGACGGCCTCGATATCGTCGAGCCGGTTCTCCACATGCCGGATATCCGGCAGGATCAGGTCGACACCGGGCTCGTCGTGGTTCGGGAACAGCACGCCGCAATCGATGATGAGCAGCCGGCCCAGGTGCTCGAAAACGGTCATGTTGCGGCCGATTTCGCTGATCCCGCCCAGCGCGGTCACCCGCAGACCGCCGGGGGCCAGCGGTCCCGGGGCTACCAGATCGGCGCTCACAGCACGCCGGCCGAACGCATGTCGACGGCCAGTTCGTCGATCTCGGACGCAGTGGCAGGGATCTGCGGTAACCGGGGATCGCCGGCGTCGACGCCGAGCAAGCGAAGCCCTTCCTTGGACATGGTCACGCCACCGAGTCGGTTCTGCGCGTAGTTCAGCGGCCCCAGGGTCGCGTTGATCTTGCGGGCGGTGGCGATGTCACCGGAGTTGAACGCCGAGTGCATCTCTCGCAGCTGCGCGGCGGCGACGTGGCCCCAGACGCTGATGAAACCGACGGCGCCCATCGCCAGCCAGGGCAGGTTCAGCGCGTCGTCACCGGAGTAGTAGGCGATGCCGGTCTGTGCCATCAGCTGGCCGGCGCCGTGCAGATCGCCCTTGGCGTCCTTGACCGCGACGATGTTCGGGTGCGCCGACAACGTGTGCAGGGTGTCCCAGTCGATCGGGATGATCGAGCGCGGCGGGATGTCGTAGAGCACCACGGGGAGCTCGGTGGCGTCGGCGACCGCGGTGAAGTGCGCGACCAGGCCGCGTTGCGACGGGCGCGAGTAGTACGGGGTGACGACCAGCAGACCGTGCGCCCCGGCGGCGGCGCTGGCCTTGGCCAGGTGCACGCTGTGCGCGGTGTCGTAGCTACCGGCTCCGGCGATGATGCGGGCGCGGTCACCGACCTCCTCGAGGACGGCCTCCAGCAGCGCGATCTTCTCGTCGTCGTTGGTCGTGGGCGACTCACCGGTGGTCCCGGAGATCACCAGACCGTCGCAGCCCGCGTCGACCAGGCGCTTCGCTACCTTCTTGGCGACAGCCAGCTCCACCGAGCCGTCCGGGCCGAACGGCGTCACCATGGCAGTCAGCACGCTGCCCAAGCGCGTGCTGACGTCGATTCCACCGGTGCTCACGGGCGTCAGATTACCCGGTAGTACCAGTGGTTTATGCATCGCCGCCGCACTGCGCGGCCCTTGTCGCGGCGTTAGAGTGCCGCATGAGCCTCCCTCGCCGCCTGCTCGATGTCATCGACCTCGACATTCTACCCTTGACCGAGGCCGGCGTGGCCGCGGGCAACAAGGTGTTCGGTGCGGCGATCCTGCGCAAATCCGATCTGTCGCTGGTCCTCGCGGGCACCAATGACGAGACCACCAATCCGTTGTGGCACGGCGAGGTGCACACCCTCACGCAGTTCTACGAACTCCCCGACCACCCGCCGACCTCGGATCTGCTGTTCATCTCCACCCATGAGCCGTGCACCATGTGCATGTCGGCGATCACCTGGGCGGGGTTCGACAATTTCTACTACTTCTTCAGCCACGAGGATTCCCGGGACCGCTTCGCCATTCCGCATGATCTGCGCATCCTGCGCGAGGTGTTCGGACTGGAACCCGGCGGCTACCGTCGCGCCAACGCGTTCTGGACGGCATACTCGATTCCCGCGCTGGTCGACGCCGAGGACGATCCGGAACTGCGCGCCCAGCAGGCGCGGATCACCGAGCGGTACGCCGCACTCTCGCAGCAGTATCAGGACACCAAGGGCGACAACGACATTCCGCTGAGCTGAGCCGCGGGTACGGTACCGAGGGGTCGGCCGAAATTGGTGTCGAGGCAGACCAACGGGCCGCATTAGGCTGGATTTGTGGCTGGTCATCTCGAGGTCGATACGGATGCTGCGTTCAGTACCTCGCGTTCGGTGAGCACGGACGCCGAGGAACTGCGCGAAGGTGTGGCTGAGCTTTCGCACGAATGGGCGAATGTGTCACGTGGTTGGTCTGGCGCCGCCGCGTCCGCGTACTCGCCGTTGTTCCAGGAATGGCAAGAGGGCGCTGCAAAGCTTGTCGAATCGCTTGCCGAGTCGGCGAACCTGCTCGCCGAAGCTGCGGTCCGCTACCAGGAGCAAGACACCGCCTCGTCTGAGTCCGTCGCGGCGACGGCCCGACAGATGGGGCTGTGATGCGCTACCGGGTCGAACTCGACGAACTCCTGACCTTCGTCGACAAACTGGAGTCGTTCGGAAAGCGCGCCGAGGCCATCGCCGCTCGGGTCGACAGCCAGGTGGCCGACCTTCACTCAAGCTGGTCTGGCGACGCCGCGACCGCTCACCGCGCCCAGCACGACGAGTGGATCGCTGCCGCGGCTCGGATGCGGGAGGCGGTGATGGACCTTCGTACAGCGGCGCACACCGCGCACCAGAACTACACCGATGCCGCGCGACTCAACGTCGAGATGCTGTCATGACAGTCCAGGACGTCGATCCGGAAACCTTCCACGGCGTCGGGGCACGACTGTTCGAACTGGCCGGTGACATGTATGACGCGTTCCAGGTCAACGTCACGATTCTCGGTGACACCGGGGCCATGGCCGGCAGCGACGATGCCGGCACCGCATGGGCACAGTCGTATGACGCGCGCGTCGGTGAAGTGCTCGGAGCCGTCAATGACCTGACGCTGGCCTTGGAGAACTACGGCGGCGTCATCGTTCAGGCTGGGTACAACCACGCCGTCGCCGAGCACAACGCCACGCCGGGATCAGGGGCCCCACCGGTGAAACCGGCCGAACCCGTCAGCGTCGCGGACCTTCTGTCCGCGCCGCCATCGGCCGGTGGCCCCGGAAAAGGCTTGATCGACAACGCCATCGGTCTGGCCGACCAAGTCGGCGTGCCGGTGCCCGACGGTGACACCGACAAGATCGACAAGGCCGCGCAGGCGTGGGATCGGCTGGCGACGGTCTACCAGACGACGACGGTCGTCGAAGCGCTGGAGGTGAATGCCCGCCGGTTCAGCGACACGAAGTCACCCGAGGTCGAGTACATCGCAAGGGATCTGCGAGAACTCAAAGACGCCACCAGCTCAATCCTGGACGGGTGCGCGGAACTCTCGCAGTCGTGCAAGGACTACAAATCCGCGTTGGACGAATTGCGGAGCAATCTTGAAGTCATCCTCGAAGAACTGGCAAAGGAACTCGGGACGACCGTCATCATCGGATTCGCCGCGTCCTTCGTCTCGGCAGGATTCGCTGCTGTCGCGACCACAGCGAGGGCAGCCAACATAATCAAGAGATTCGCGGCCACCATTGGTTTGGCGGTCGCGTCCTGGAAGATGACGAAGAACATCGCAGGGGGCGTCAAGAAGGTCGCGGACATCGCGAAGGTCCGTAAGCAGTTGGAGCGCATCAAGAATCTAAGGCGGAAGGGTAAAGGGGATGAACCCCAGCCGCCCCCACCACCGTCGCTTCCACCGGGTGTAAAACCCGGATGGTCGTCCCGACCGGCCGACAGAGGTTCAGGCACGGTCTATCAAAAGCCCAACTCGCCTGGCGACTCCAACTCGATCCGAATTATGGAGCCTGGCACCGATCCGAGATATCCGAACGGTTATGTAAAGTTCACCAACGAGCACAACCAGCCCATAAATCTCGATGGGAAACCCGGTCCACGGGCAGAGACGCATATCCCCCGCAACCCAGATGGTTCCTACCCGATTCCCGAAGGATGGTAGACATGGATGTTGGATTAACGGGGAAGAAACTCACCTCCAAGCACGTCGAGTACACAGTCGGTCTACAACTTTCAGACGATTACTTCATCAGAGTTGAGTCGCCATTCACACTGGCGCTTGCAGACCGAACACTCATGCTGTCGCCGGAAGGCGATGCCGCGAGCGCGTTCGAACCATTGGGCCAGTTGGTTGGGCAGACAATTTCCAGCTCAACCGTCGATCGCGCCGGGGCACTCACCGTGGTGTTTGAACGCGGCGAATTGCTACATGTCGAACCCGACCCCAGTTTCGAGGCATGGACAGTCAGCGGTCCCAAAGGATTGCTAATTGTGTGCTCCCCTGGCGGCGAGCTGTCGATCTGGCATGCCGCGGACTGACCGGTCGATTACCGCGGGCTGCGACATGCACGCGGTTCATCCGATTCGTTATCGAGCAAGCGCCTCAGTCGGGACAGTTCGAAACAATCATCACTGATTTCAGCGAGCGGGTCACCGTTCGCGTATTCGTTGAAACGCCAGCATCAGCGGCTACACCAAGCATGCCGAAGAGCAGATAGAAGGCCGCGACGGGGGTGTGGGGTACGGCGGGGCGCGCTGGAAGGTGCATTCAGTAATCCGGTGCAAAATGTTGAAAGGCTTGTCAATCAGCAAGGAAAAGTGAGTTACCGCTACACAGGCGACGATGCGACCGTCGTGTTGAACGAGCAAGGCAAAGTAATCACGGGCTGGGCAAATAGGAGCAGTGGCACGGGAGGAACAGGTGGATAGCAGCCTCGGATTTCTGAGCAAATCAGATAGCGATTTGTTGAAGGCGATTCTCAACCGGCGGAACCCGGAATTCTCTGCCCAATCGATCAGTCAGCCTCGGTGTCACGTACAGACGCCGCGGGGTCATATCCGCGCTCTCTGATGAACTCACCGATAACCTCGACGCAGATTGGGAGCCACCCCAGCACGGAAAGCGCATCAGCGACGTTCTCGCGCGCGTCACCGCGATGCGTATCGCGGAATGGCCCGAGTAGCGCTCGATGTCCCGCTGACCGGCCCGTCGCCCCCGCCGAGATACGCACAATGGTTGTTCAGGGTGCCGGCAGCACAACCATTCCGCGCGCTTCGGCGCTGTGCACTTGACTAGCAATAACGCAGGGAGCGTTAATTGTGCGTCCATGGCGTGAAAGTGCGAGAAGGCAACGCCCTGAACGCAAAGTCAGTCCATTCCGGACCAGCGTCGGACGGGATGTGATCGCCTACGCGGTGCGCAGGTACTCCGACCCACCCACGTAGACGATGCCGGGGTGGTACTGCGAGTTGGCCGCACCGGCGATGGCGGCCGCGAACTCGTCCATCGACGGCAGCGGTGTGCTGCGGCGCGGTTCGAGAGCGGGCCCCTGCAGCCGGGTCAGCACGTTCGTCCCGTCGATCATGTCGCCGGAGACCACGGTGAAATGAATTCCGCGCCGGGCGAATTCGTGCCGCATGCCGTACATCGCGGTTTCGCCGGCGCGCATGCTCGCCGCGATCGGCGCGTAGCCCATCGGCACCGCCTTGTGCGGGTAGAAGTGCGCCTGATGGCTGGTGACGAACACGACGCGGGCGCCGGCCGGCATCAGCGGCAGCGCCAGCGCGACCAGGCGCCGCTGGGCGTCGCGGTTGAGCCGCATCGCGTAGCCGGGCTCGGCGTCGCGCTCCAGGCCACCGGACGCGTTGAGCACCAAGGTGTCCAGCCGGCCGAAGCGCTGGCGGATACCGGCGATCATCGCCTCGGCGGCGGACTCGTCGGAGATGTCGGCGGCCACCGCCGAGGCGTGCCCTCCCGCGTCACGGATGGCGTCGGCCACGGCATGGGCCCGGCCCGCCTTTTCGCGGTAGTTGACGATTACGTGGGTGCCCGGGTGGGCGAGCTGATGTGCGACCTCCGCGCCGATTCCGCGAGATGCGCTGGTCACCAGGGCGATCTGTGGTTCGTGCATGTTGGGTCCTTTCACCAGGCCGTCACGCCACGTTCTCGGCTCACGGTACACCCAAATTAAGAAAAATAAGAGATCTTTAAGGTCACGGTGAGGTGGCGGTCGCATCGCTGCGGTGTATCCGGTTGCCGCCCGCGCGCTTGGACCGGTACATCGCCAGGTCAGCGGCCCGGATCAGCTGGTCGAGGAACTCCGTCGGGTCCGCTGCGGCGCCGGGGCCGATCGCCGCGCCGCAGGTACCCAGGCTGGCAGTGATCTGCACCGGCAGTGCTGCGATACCGAGCCGGATCCGTTCGACGGTTTCGGCGTGACTCTCGACGCTCGCCGTATCGGCGATCACGAACTCCTCGCCGCCGAGACGGCCCACGGCCGCATCCGGACCACAATTCTGGATGAGGACGGCACCGATTCCGACCAGCGCCTCGTCGCCTGCCGCGTGCCCCCTGGTGTCGTTGAGCCTCTTGAAATCGTCGATGTCGATCATCGTCACGTTCACCTCGACGCGTGCCCCGCGCCGCTCCAGGAGCATCTCGTGCACCGAGTTGAAGAAGGACCGGCGATTCGGCAGCCCGGTCAGCGGATCGAAATCGGAGGACCGCAATTCCGTGTGCAACGAGTGCACCAATGCGTGGATACCGAACGGCACACCGAGGTTGAGCCCCACCACCAGCAGCAGCGACGCCACCACGACGGCGGCGTCACCGGTGTCGGCGAACAACCTGGCGGCGGCGACCGCTGCACAACCGACGGCCACCGCGAAATTCGCGAGCACGTGCACGAGCGCGTGGAAGTAGGCGAGCAGGCCGCCGATGGCCGCGAACATCACGCAGCCCATCAGGGCGCCGTAGGAGGTCGACAGCGCCAGGGTGCCCGCGGCGATCGACAAGCTGCACACCGCGTGGTATATCAGGGACTGCCTGCGGGTGGGCCAGCCGATCAACCAGATCGAGCTGACCGCCAGCGCACAGACGGACGCCGCGATCGCCACGGCGCGCGTGGCTGCGGTGTCCGGCCCATAGGGACTGGTCAGCATCACCACCGGCACAGCGGCAAACAGCAGCGTGAACACGAAGGTCGCCAGCCGCCACGGCAGGTCCAGCCCGCGGTCCTGCAGGTAGACACTGAACCAATGGAACTGGTCGGCCTGTCGCCACCACCGGCCGCCCCGCCCCGCCATCTCGAACAGTCTGCCCGTTATTTACGTATCCGTCACCCCGTACGCGGCTACCCCCGGTTGACGAAGTCCACCACCACTCCGGCGAGTTCGCGGCCCTTGTCCTCCTGCAAGAAGTGCCCGCCTTGTTCGTGTCGTCGGGATGCTGAGTCCCCCGTCGGCAACGTGGTGTTGGCGGCCACCACGCGGGCGAACCGCTCGGGGTGCTCGCCGACCAGGCGCAGCCCGGTAGGCCCCCACCCCTGACCCGCCAGGTTAAGGTGGTGGGCCCTGACCCCTTTAGTGCCCCCCAGGTCGATTCAGTGTGCGACATAGGGGTAGTGTCCACACCCCTCACGTGTCTGTTGCCAAGCCCGACGGCGCCGAGGCTACGGGCCCCCGGCCCGCGCCCTCCATGGGCGCGCAGATGAACCATCAAAACATACAGCTGTATAGAGAAGCGCGGCCCGTGCGCCACAGCAACCACCGGCGCATCGACGGGTCTCTTGTACATATTGCCGCAGCCGTCGACCTCCACGTAGTGCGGGGCGAACGGAAAATCCGGCAGGTCGGCAAAGCGGTCGTCGGGGGTGCGCAGAACATCCATGGCTCAGCTAAGCAGGGCGGCCCGCAGTTCGGTGACCAAATCGCCGCGGTCACCGACCGTGACGTCATCGAGGCCCAGCCACCCGGCCATCGACCGCAGCTCGGCGGCCATCCCGGCGGCCACCCGGGAGCGCTCCCGGCCGTCCTCGGCGAAGGCGCCCACCACGTGCAGCACCCCGTCGGCGCGCTTGAGGTCGACGCGCCCCACGAGCTCGCCGTCGAGGAGGAAAGGCCAGACGTAGTAACCGAATTGGCGTTTGTGGGCCGGGGTGTAAATCTCGATCCGGTAGTGGAAACCGTCGAACAGGCGCTCCATCCGGGGCCGGAAGAAAACCAGCGGGTCGAACGGGCACAGCAGCGCGGTGCCACGGTCGCGCCGCGGCACCTTCTGCCCGGCACGCAGGTAGGCCGGGGCGTTCCAGCCCGCCACCTCGACCGGCTCCAGCTCACCGTCGGCCACCAGCGCGGCGACCGCGGGCTTGCTCTGTTTGGGGTTGAGCCGGAAATAGTCACGCAGATCCGGTTCGGTGCCCACCCCCAGCGCGCCGGCGGCCCGCAGAATCAGCTCGCGCACCGCCTCCTCGTCGGAGACCTCCCGCGCCAGCACCTCCGGCGGCAGCACACGTTCGGTGAGGTCGTAGTGGCGGGCGAACCCGACCCGGGTCGCGGTGGTCAGCACACCCGAGGACCACAGCGCCTCGGCCACCCACTTGGTATCGCTGCGGTCCCACCACGGACCTTTGCGGCCCCGGGGTTCGGCCTCCAGATGCGCCTCGACCTGCCCTGCGGTGGACGGACCCCGCTCGGCGATCGCGGCGACGATGTCCTCGGCCAGCCGGGCGTTGCGCTTGACGATCTCGGTGCCCCAGCGGCCGTGCTCGTACTCACGCATCCGCCACCGCAGCAGCGGCCAGTCATCCACGGCCATCAGTGCGGCCTCATGCGCCCAGTACTCGGTGAGCAGGCGTGGCGCTCGCGCGGTGTGACTCCAGGCCGCCCGATCCAGCACGTCGCGGTCATAGGGACCGAGCCGGCTGAAGACCGGCGCGTAGTGCGCGCGCACGCAGACCGACACCGAATCCAGTTGCAGCACCTGAATCCTGGAGATCAGACGTTTGAGGTGTCCGCGGGTCAGCGCGCCCGGCTTGGGCTCGTGGAAGCCCTGGGCGGCGACGGCGACCCGTCGGGCCTGCGCGGCGGTCAGAGTAGGCACGCCGCCATCGTTCCCTACGGCACCGACAACTCCGTCGGCGCGGTTACGTGCGCAGGTAGCTGCTGAACCGGTACCTCAGGCCCGAGTCGCTGGTCAGCCAGTCCCCCTCGGTGCCGACCCAGGTTTCGTCGAGCACCGGTGCGGTCGCGTCGTCGTCATCGCGCGGCAGGTCGATGTCGACCTCGGTGATCTCGCATCGGTCGGCCAGCGGCAGCGCCGCGGCATACAGCTGCGCACCACCGATCACCCAGATGTCGCGGGACGCCGGTAGTTCGGTCACCACGTCCGCGCCGTCGGCGCGGTACCCGGGATCCCTCGAGACCACCACGTTGCGGCGCCCGGGCAGCGGGCGCACCTTGACCGGCAGCGACTCCCAGGTCAGCCGGCCCATGACGACGGTCTGCCCCATGGTCAGCTCCTTGAATCGGGCCTGATCCTCGGGCAGCCGCCAAGGGATGCCGTTGTCCCGTCCGATCACCCCGGAGGTCGACTGCGCCCAGATCAGTCTCATACCGCCACCGGGGCCTTGATGCCCGGGTGCGGGTCGTAGTTCACGATGGCGATGTCCTCGTAGGTGTAGTCGAAGATCGAATCCCGAGGCGCCAGCACGAGTTCGGGATAGGGACGCGGTTCGCGGGACAGCTGCAACGCCACCTGGTCGACATGGTTGTCGTAGATGTGGCAGTCCCCGCCGGTCCAGATGAACTCGCCGACCTGCAGGCCGGCCTGAGCCGCCATCATGTGGGTCAGCAGCGCGTAGCTGGCGATGTTGAACGGCACGCCGAGAAAGAGGTCCGCGCTGCGCTGGTACAGCTGGCAGGACAGCTTGCCGTCGGCGACATAGAACTGGAAGAACGCGTGGCACGGTGGCAGCGCCATCTGCGGGATCTCCCCGACGTTCCAGGCCGACACGATGTTGCGCCGGCTGTCGGGGTCGCGCTTCAACAGTTCCAGCGACGCGCTGATCTGATCGATGTGCTGACCCGACGGTGTCGGCCAGGATCTCCACTGCACGCCGTACACCGGTCCGAGATCGCCGGTGTCGGAAGCCCATTCATCCCAGATGGTGACGCCGCGCTCCTGCAGCCAGCGCACATTCGAGTCACCGCGCAGGAACCACAGCAGTTCGTAGACGATGGACTTGGTGTGCACCTTCTTGGTGGTGATCAGCGGAAAGCCGGCGGCCAGGTCGTAGCGCAGTTGATGGCCGAACATGCTGCGGGTCCCGGTGCCGGTGCGATCAGATTTCGGTGTCCCCTGGGCCATCACCAGGCGCAGCAGATCCTCATAGGGGGTCGCAATGGGCACAAGGTCAGCTTAAAGGAATCGACGCCGGCCTGATCGCAATGTCGCGCTGGGAGCGGCGTCACGCATATATATCCATGGCGAAGCTCCCGGGGTGACATTGGATGACCCCACGCTCGGTGCCGTCGGGTAGAACGGATGCCATGCCGACCACCACAGACACCATCACCACCGCCGACGGCGCCTGCCGCGCCACGGTCGCGGCTCCCGACGGGGTCGGGCCCTGGCCCGCGGTGGTGATGTACCCCGACGCCGGCGGTGTCCGGGCCACCTTCGACGAGATGGCCGCCCAGCTCGCCGGGTACGGCTACGTGGTGCTGGTCCCCGATGTCTACTACCGGGACGCCGGGTGGGCGCCCTTCGACATGGGCACGGTGTTCGGCGATGACGACGAACGCAAGCGGCTGTTCGGGATGATCGCCAAGGTCACCCCGGAGATCATGGCCGCCGACGCGGCCGCGTTCTTCGACTACCTGCAGGCCCGCCCCGACGTGTCCGGCGACACCTTCGGCACCACCGGGTACTGCATGGGCGGGCGGATCTCGCTGATCGTCGCGGGCCGGGTCCCCGGTCGGGTCGCGGCGGCGATGTCGTTTCACGGCGGCGGGCTGGCCGCCGACGATCCGGGCAGCCCGCACCTGCTGGCCGACAAGACGAAGGCCCGGGTGTACGTGGGTGGCGCCCGTGACGATGCGTCGTTCACCGTCGAGGACTCGCTGATCCTGGAGGCGGCTCTGACCGAGGCCGGGGTCGATCACACCATCGAGTTCTACTCGGCCGCACATGGTTTCGCGGTGCCGGACAACCTGCCCTATGACGAGTCGGCGGCCCGCCAGCACTGGGAGGCGATGGCGCAGGTGTTCGGGAGCACGCTGAGCTGACTACGCGTCGTCGCGGTGAAGGTAGGTGCGTATCGCCCGCGCGATCCCGCGCCCGGCGTAGACACCGGTGGCTGCCGACAACAGGATCATTGCGATGAACATCACCAGCCAGTTCGTCCGGGCGTGGCTGACGTTCCACCAGACGATGGTGAACAGCACCGCGCAGACGAACAAGACGATGTCGCGCCAGTTCCCGCGGTAGGACATGGCGGCGTCACGCAACTCACGGGTGCGTTCACCGGCGGTGATCAGCTCGTCGATGCGCTGGTCGATGCTGGCCTGCAACCGGGCACGCCGTTCGGGCTGGTCGGCCGGAATCCGCTCCAGCAGATCCATGTCCTTGGTGATCAGGCCGCGCACGTCCGGCGGTTTGAGGTTGCCCGCGATGACCCCCAGCATGGCGCCGCCGGCGATCGGCGCGGCACCGAGGGCGAGTTCGGCGATTCCAGGCATGTCTGCTCCTTCGTTACTGCATCAACTGCGCGGCGAGCGTCGCGCCCAAATTCCAGCAAGCCTCCAGATCGGCCTTGTCGGGTTTCCCCGAGACCACGACGTGGTCGGCCACTTTCACCCAGCCCAGCCCCGCCGCGATGCCGTCGACTGCCCGCTCGGCGCCCTCGGTCCCCTCGTTGCCGTGCAGGTACAGCCCGAACGGCCGGCCGCGGGTGCTGTCCAGCAACTGGTAGTAGGCGCCGTCGAAGGCATGCTTGAGGGCACCCGAGATGTAGCCCAGATTGGCCGGTGACCCCAGCAGGTAACCGTCGGCGTCCAGCATCTCGGCCGGTGACACCGTGAGCGCCGGGCGGCGGATGACCTCCACCCCCTCGATAGCGGGGTCAGTCGCGCCGGCGATGACGGCCTCGAACATCTCGTGGCAGTGTGGCGAGGGCGTGTGGTGCACCACGAGCAGCTTCACGGGCGGCTCCCGCGCTCCATCTCCACGGCGGTGCGCATGGTCTCGCGCGCCCTGGAGCGGTCACCGGCATAGTCGTAAGCCCGTGCCAGCCGGTACCAGCGCACCCAGTTGCCCCGGTCGGCTTCCAGCTCCTCGCGCGTTGTCTCGAACAACGCGTCGGCGGCGTCGCGCTCGATCCGGCCCGACGGCCTGCGCGGCAGCGCGCTGACGTCGAGATCCATATCGGCCTCGCGGGCCAGCCGGACCAGCCGCTGGTGCGCCAGCCCCGCCCGCAGCGTGGCCAGCATCGCCCACAGCCCGATGATCGGGAGTGCGAGCAGCGCCACACCCAGACCGATCGCGGCCGGCTCACCAGAGGCGATGAACGCCAGCGCCGTTCGGCCCAGCATCAGGAAATAGACCACCAGCGCGACACACATGAACCCGATCAGCAGCTGGATGCGCAGTGCCCGCGCGCCGTCGTTCATGACAGGTCGAGCAGCGGCTCAATCCCGACGGTGAGGCCCGGCCGCTCGGCCACCTTGCGCACCCCGAGCAGCACCCCGGGGACGAACGACGTGCGGTCCATGCTGTCGTGCCGGATGGTCAGCGTCTCCCCCTGGGTGCCGAACAGCACCTCCTGATGGGCGATCAGCCCGGCCAATCTGATCGAGTGCACCGGGACCCCGTCGACGTCGGCGCCGCGGGCGCCGTCCAGCCCGGTGCTGGTGGCATCAGGATTGGGCGGCAGACCTTTTCGCGCTTCCGCAATCAGCTTGGCGGTGCGTACAGCGGTGCCCGACGGAGCGTCGGCCTTGTGCGGGTGATGCAGCTCGATCACCTCGACGGACTCGAAATGCCGCGCGGCCTGCTTGGCGAAATGCATGGTCAGCACCGCGCCGATGGCGAAGTTCGGCGCGATGAGCACCGCCACGTCGGGCCTGGCCGACAGCCAGATGTGCACCTGGGTGATGCGTTCCTCGGTGAATCCGGTGGTACCCACCACCGCATGAATACCGTTGTCGATCAGGAAGTTCAGGTTGTCCATCACCACATCGGGATGGGTGAAGTCGATGACGACCTCGGTGCCGGTATCGGTGAGCATCGACAACGGATCTCCGGCATCGACCTGGGCCGACAGTTCCAGATCGGGGGCGTCTTGCAACGGCCTTGACCATGGTGGCTCCGACCTTGCCCTTGGCACCCAACACTGCGACTCGCATGGAGGGCAGCCTACTGCGACGGGCGTAGCGTGTACGCATGCGCCTGATCGTGTTGCTGCTGGCCGCGCTGGTGACCGCCGGCTGTGCGAATACCGCCGCCGCCGAGGAGCCCTCACCGGAAGGCCGCACCTTCGTGTCGGTATCGGTGGCGGGCGAGCAGATCCCCGGTGGCGGTCCGTTGACCTTGAGTTTCGCCGACGGTCAGCTGTCGGCGTACGCGGGCTGCAACCGCGGATCCGGTCCGGCCGATCTCGCCGATGGGCACCTGAGCACCCGGCTGGCGACCACCATGATGGGCTGCCCGCCGCCCTTCGGGGACGCCGATGCGTGGATGGGGCGGTTCCTGGAGGCCCGGCCGGCGTGGTCGCTCGCCGGTGACGACCTCATCCTGACCACCGATGCCGCCACCGTCACGCTGCGCGACAAGGCGGTCGTGGACCCGGATCGCCCGCTCGTCGGCACCACCTGGCGGGTGGAGAGCCTGGTCTCCGCCGACGCGGTCATGACCTCGGCCACCCTCGAGCAGGTCACACCGACGCTGACGATCGGGCCCGATCAGTCCGTTACCGGGTGGACCGGCTGCCACACCTTCTACGCTCGCGCCGAGGTCACCGGCTCGGCCGAAGAGACCGTGACGTTCGGGCCCATCAATGTCGGCGGCCCGGTGTGCCCTGGTGAAATCGGCGAGATCGAGCAGTCGATCCTCCGCGTGCTGGACGGTTCCATTCAGGCCGTCGTGGACGCCGATCAGCTGCGGTTGACCGGTGCCGGCGGCAACGGTCTGGTGCTGCGCGCCGAGTAATCAGGGGGCATTTCGCCTCGCGCGACCACGACCGGTGGTTAGCATCTGGCCATGCGCGGCGCAAAGATCCTCATCACCGGTCCCACCGGACAGGTCGCGGCGCCGCTGGCGCTATCGCTGGCGGCCGACAACGAGGTGTGGGGCATCGCCCGCTTCACCGATGCCGCGGCCCGCGGAAACTTGGAGCGTGCCGGAATTCGCTGCGAGAAGGTCAATCTGGCCGCCGGCGACTTCAGCGCCATCCCGTCGGATTTCGACTATGTCCTCAACCTGGCGGTCGCCAAGAGCGGGCGCTGGGACAAGGATCTGGGCGCCAACGCCGAGTCGGTGGGCCTGCTGATGGCGCACTGCGCCGACGCCAAGGCGTTCCTGCACTGTTCGTCGGCCGCCGTGTACGACCCGCCCGACGACGAGCCCCGCACCGAGACCGCGGCACTCGGCGATAATCACAAGTCGTTGTTTCCGACGTATTCGATCTCCAAGATCGCCGGCGAGGTGGTGGCCCGCACCATGGCCCGCGCGCTCGGTGTGCCGACGGTGATCGCCCGCTTGAATGTGCCCTACGGCGATAATGGCGGCTGGCCATTCTTTCAGATGGAGATGATGCGCTCGGGTGTGCCGATCCCGGTCCCACCGGGCGGGCCCGCCCGCTACAACCCCATTCACGAGGACGACATCATCGCGACGCTGCCGAAGATGCTGGAAGCCGCCTCGGTGCCCGCCACGACGGTCAACTGGTGCGGAGATCAGACGGTCAGCCTGCAGGAGTGGTGTGTCTATATCGGCGAACTCGTGGGCAGCGCGCCGGTGTTCGAGGAGAGCGAGGCGGCCCTGCGCGGCGGCCCGACCGATACGGCGCGGATGCACGAACTGGTCGGCGGCACCTCGGTGGACTGGCGCGACGGCATCCGCCGGATGGTGACGAAGTTCCACCCGGAGCTGGTGGGGGCCTAGGGGCAATGCCGCGCAGTTAGCGTTTGTGCGTGGTTGTCAACCGTCGAGGATTTCGATGGTGATGGTGATCGTGTAGTTGGTGCGGTCGATGTTGCCTTTGGCTCGGTGTTTGGAGATGGCGCGTTTGACGACTCGTGGGCATGAACGTGCGCGCCGTGCTGGTAGGGGGTGTTTGAGCGCGGCAGCGCCGATGCGGCCGATCAGGTCAACGGTGGTTTCGGCGATCGTGGCGACGGCGTGGATCACTTGGTCGCGGGCGGTGTGCAGGGCGACGGTGAAGCTCAACCGGTCGGCGCGGATGTCGGTACGGCCCAGGGTGGCATCGGCCATTGCGGTGCGTAGTGCTTGGTAGGTGATCAACAGTGCGTAGACCTCTTGGGCGATACCGGCGGGCGTCGCGGCACGTAACACTCGTCCGCTCAGGATGGTCGATTTCACTTCCAGGTAGCTGGTTTCGATTTCCCATCGCTGATGGTAGAGATCGACGAGTTCGTGTGCAGGGTAATGCTTTTCGTTGGTCAATGTGGTGACCAGGCGGTAGTGGCCGACTCGAGTCGTTGTGGCATTCAAGCGCACGGTGATCGAGGCGTCGATCACCCGCACGGTGACTGACCCCATGCGTGTCAGCCAGCTGCGGTCGCCCAGCGTGGTGATGGCCGGCAGGTTTCGGACATCTTTACAGCGGATCAGTAGGTCCGCTCTGGCGTCGGCGATCTGTTCGATCAGGGCGACCACGGCGAAGTTGCGGTCGGCCAGCAACAGCATGCCTGGCTTCATGCACTGCAGAAGTTTCGGTGCGTAGGTGGTTTCGCCGACACGGTAGGAGCCGAACACGGCATCGATGACGGTGCGGGTGCCGCACGCTACGACGGTGAGCAGACGCAGCATCGGATACCCGGACTCGGCGTCAGGACGCCCGGTTTGGCGGCCGAACTCTGCGGCGTTGGCCGCGCTGTTGGGCACGAACATTGAGGTGCCATCGATTGCGCAGACCAGCAAGCCGCGCCAGCGGATCGCACCGGCGGCCGGGCCGGCCAGCAGGCTGAACAACTCACGTAGCGGGGCCACCCCGACCCGGCGCATCGCTTGGGACAGTGCCGAGGAGCCTGGTGTAGCCACGGTGGCCGAATCCAAGCCCGCGATCAAGTGGGCCCAGACCCCGCGGTAGCCGACCTCGGCGAACAGTGCCCCAGCCAGCAGCAGGTACACCACCACCCGCGAGGGCAGCACTCGAACCCGACGTTGCACGCGGCCGGTGTTTTCCAAGGCGGCATCGACGAGGTCATGGGACACGATCCGGGTCAACTCGCCCAGGTGACCGGGACCGAAAGGGCCCTCCACCGCCGACGCGACAGGACAGATGGCAGACTGGACAGACAGCGGAACTCCCAGTTGAGAAGGATGTCTTGCTAGGACAATCCATCGATACCTGAGAGTTCCGCTGTCCTATCTGCACACACCCGGCGTGTCACAATTGCCACACCAGTCACATCCCTAACTGCGCGGCATTGGGCCTAGGGGACGAGCAACCCGGGATCGAATGTCGCCCTGGCCGCAGCCGAGGCAGCCGCTGCCCCGACGATCAGGCCCGCCTCCGACTCATAGCCCTTGGGGAACACGACCTCGGCACTGTCCGGGCCCTCGCGGTGCGCCATCAGCCAGTCGTACAGCAGCCAGTCCAGCGCACAGGTGACGGCCATCGGGTCGGCATCGGTGACGAGGGCCGCGCCGACCACGCTCCGCAGTGCTCCCAGGTGTTCTTTGCGCGACGCCTCTTTGTTCACCCCCGAACTGTCGAACAACAACATCGACAGCGTCAATGGATAGCGTTGCCCCGCTTCGGTTCTCACGATCCAACGACCACCCTTCCAGGGCCGGTCCGGGTCGACCTGCACCATCTCGCCGAACCCGCCGATGACGCCGATCGCCGGATCGTCGAGCTCGCCGTCGAACGGTGCGGGTCCGAGCAACCCGAGCGGCTCGCGGGCCAGGATGGAGACCAGCGCCGCGGTGCCGATGATCTTGCCCGCGCGAAGATCCGCGGTGCATGCAGTGGCCTCCAGCGCGGCGGCGTACTCGTGGCAGAGCCGATCGAGCGAACGATGCAGATTGCGTAGCTCGTCGCATTCCTGGCGGGTCGGGCGCCGCCCTCCGCCGAGTATCTCGCCGAACCGCCCGGCGGCGATGATCAGCGCGTCGTCGATCGCCTCCAGGTGGGTGGCGACCAGCCGGTCCGGCTCGTCGTCGGCGGCGACCAAGGCCGGCAACGACGTCGGCACGCCGCGTGCGGTGGCCCAGAAGAAGCCCACCTGACCTTCGTTCTGGACGATCCGGGGCCTCACGATCGATGCCAGATCATCACGCGGTTGTTGCCGGAGTCCGCGACTGCCAACCGGTCGCCCCGCAATGAGATCCCGTACGGCCAGCACAGCGTGTCCGGCTGCACCGATGTCCACCGGTTCTCGCCGTTGGACGCGAAATCCGGCTGGGCCAGCACATGATCCGCCGCGCGGCCGTCGGTGGGCACGCCATCCCACAACAGAATCCGGTTGTTCGCGGTGTCGGCGATCGCCAGGCGCCCGCAGTCCAGACCGATCGCGTAGGGGAAGCGGAACCGGTCGCCGGTGTGCGGTCCGTACGGCCACTCGGCGACACTGGAGAAGTCCGGTTGGCCCAGGACGATATCCGCCGATCGGTCGGTCTCGGGGTGCGGTGACCAGCCGAGGATCCGGTGATCGCCGGCATCGGCGACCAGCAGCAGGTCATCGTGGCCGGCGATATCGTGCGGCCAGCGGAAACTGGCCGGGCCGGCATCGCCGCCGCGGTTCTCCTCGCGGTGGGTGTCATCGGGCTGCCCGAGCACGATATCGGCCGGACGTCCCGGATCGGGGAGGCCGCCATTCCAGCCGAGCACCCGCCGGTTACCGGTGTCCGCGACCCAGAACCGGGTACCGACGATGGCGATGCCGAACGGCCAGTAGAACGTCGACGCCGAACACTGTCCACCTTGATTCGGGGCAATGCCGGAGGAATCAGGCTGCCCGAGAATGTGATCCGGGGGTGTGTCGCTGAGCACGGGGACCTCATCCCACACCAGGATGCGGTGGTGCCAGGCGTCGGCGACGATCAACCGCCCGTCGTGCACCAGCACCCCCGTCGGCAAATTCATCCCGCGTTCGGGCCCGCGACCGTTGGCCGCCCGGCCCTCCGTCGTACCGTCGGGCTGACCGAGCACCACATCGGCAGGCTGCTCATCGCCGGCAGGAATACCGTGCCAGATCAGCACCCGGTGATTGCCGGAATCTGCCACCACAACCTGGTCATCACCGAGGAAAACCCCACGCGGCGAGTACATCCAGGCCATCGTCGGGCTCGCCGGCGGCAGCGCCAGCCCACCTGGCGCGGGCGCGCCCAGCCACACCTCGGGAGACCAGCCGCCGCGCAGATCCACCTCGGGTACCAGATCACGCCGGTCCGGTCGTCCGTTGATATTCATCCGGACGGTGTAGCGGCTCATGGTGGTCAGCTCATCCCCGGCCGACTCGAACCCAGACATCGCCTTTGTCGACCCGCAGCGGCAGCTGCTCCAACTGCGCCCCCGGCGCGGTCAGGCACTCACCCGATGTCGCGTCGTAGCAGAAGCCGTGCCAGGGACAGGTGAGCGTCCCGTTGCTGACGTCGAGCATCGCGTTGTCCAGTGGCAATGCCTCATGAGCACATTCATTGCGGTACGCCGTCATCCTGTTGGCGACGTTGACGATGACGACCTCCGCGTAGGCACCGGAGTCCGCCGTCAGGCTCTTCGCGGTGATGTTCCCGTCGGGCACATCGGCGACCGGGCCGACCTGCACCCAGCCTTCGTTGGCCGGGTTCAGCCCGATGGTCAACGACTCCACCGATATCAGCGTCGGTGACGGCTCGTTGGGCAGCACGTCGACCAGGTGCACGCCGGGGACGCCGTCGGTGAGCGCATCCTCGACCAGGGTGCGCAGCGTCACCGATGACATCGAGCAGCCGTTGCACGCGCCCTCGAGCCGGACGAACGCGGTGCCGTCCTCGATGCCTACCAAGGCGACATCGCCGCCGTGGCTCTGCAACTGCGGCCGCACCTGCGCCAGCACACGATTGGCCAGCGTCATCGGATCGGGCCTGACAATCCCATGAATCGACAGCAGCAGGTGCACCACCGGGTCGTCGACCAGTTCGAACAACGCCGCACGAGTCGCCTCGTCGGCCTTGAGCCTGCGTACGATACTGACCAGTCCGGCCCGGTGAATCGCCTCAACGGACGCCTTGACCTCCTCGGCGACGGCCCGCGACACCGGATCCAGCCCCGCCAGGGCGCGCATCGCGTCGTCCACACGCTTGGCGAGCTTCACGAATTCCGGCTCGTCGACACCGCCTGCGGTGGATTGTTCGGCCACGGTGGTCATCTGGGCGGCACCTCGGTTCGATTCAGCGCGATCTGGCGGGCCACCTCATCGAGGACACCGCGCACCGCACGCACCGATTCCTCGTCGCCCAACTCCTCGAACAGCGACCGCGCCTCGTACAACTTCGCTTTGGCCTCCATGAACGCGCCGAGGTGGGCGAGCACGTTGCCCTGGTTGGCCAGAACCCGGGCCCTGCCGAGCGGATCGGTGTGCCGGTCTCTGGCATCGAGCACCGCCTCGTAAAGCTCCACGGCCTCGACGAGGTTGTCGGCCTGATGCTTCGACGGTGTGTACACCAGCGAATTGGCAAGATTGAGTTGCACACTCGCCCACTGCTCGGGGTATTCCGCTCGGGTGTAGACCGTCAGCGCAGACCGCAGCGACTGCGATGCCACACCGAGGCGCAGCTGACTGGAGGCCTCGACCATCGGCATGGTCAGGTAGGCGGTCGCGAGGTTGGCGTGCGCCGACGCCCACAGCAGCGGTGCGTCCTCGCGCCGCACCAGCTGCAGAGCCGCGTGATAGTGCGGCACGGCCTGCGCGATCAGGCCCGGGTTATCCTGGGCCTGTTCGTGCAGCACGCCCGCAGCGCTCAGATGCAGTTCGGCGCGTTCGACGTGCAAGCCGTCGGCGTCGGCGAGCAGCCTCAGCGCTTTCTCCATGCGCTCATGCGCCTCGCCAGGGTCATCGGTGGCGATGCAGACCGAAGCAGTAGCACCCAGGAGGACCCCCGCCAATGGCCTCGATACGCTGCGCGCGATATCGACGGCCGAATCGAGGGTGGCGATGGCCGCCGGCGGATCGTCGGCCAACAGGTCGCTGGCGCGCGCCGCGAGCACGACGGCGGCCAACTCGCCGTCGGCGGCACCCACCTCGGGCGGTCCGTCGACGCGGCCGAGCGCGAACAGGACCACGTCGACAAGCGGCGCGAATTCGCCGAGCGCCGAACGCAGTTCGTCGGTATCTTCCAGATCGGGGTCTAACACGAATCGGTTGTAACGAGTGACCGGATCGGTTCCGTCCAGCGCGGCCAGGGCGGCGGTCCGGTCACCGGCCAGCGCGTGCCGGTGTGCAGTGAGTCGGGACGGCCAGTCTTCGGGCAGGCGGCCCGCCAGCAGTGCCGCGCGCGCCGGCTCGGTGTCCGCACCGGCGGGAACCAGCAGGTAGCCCAGTGGAAGGCCGAACGCACCGAGCGGTTGGGGACGCACGGCGAGCTTCGCCGAGGTCTCGGCGATCGCAGTATCGGTCACGGCGCTCCCATCGATATCACCCGTTCCGGGGCCCTGTGCGGTCCCGCTCGGCGGCGCGCTTGATCAGCCCGGCCGCCAGTTCGGCCCGCCGGCGGGTGTGGTGGGTGGCGACGCGCTTGCGCACCACGCCATCGGCGAACACCACCACGATGTCGACGGCGTACTGCCCGCGCACCTCGACCACCAGGGTCTCGACCGTGTGCGCCTGTTCGGCCGTCACGTCGCCGGCTCCAACGGAACACGGAGCGCACTGCGTTCGTCATCCCAGTAGGCACGGCGAATACCGATCGGGATGCGACCGTAGAGCACCTCGTGCACGAGTGCACTGCGATCCCCCGCCGGATTGCGCTGCTTGAGCAGCAGGCCGCCACTGCGCGGGCCACGAAGCGGAATGAGCCACAAGTCGTCATCGCGTACCACGGCCGCGACCGCATCGGAGGCGAATCTACTCCCGGCCAGTGCCGCGTCGAGGCGGATGTACCCGTCGTCGGTGAACTCGACGGTCACCTCGGTGGCCGCCGCGGGCCGCAGCGCGCAAAGAAACTCCCGCTCGATGAGGTCCATGACGGTGCGCATCCCGGCCTGCACCGGTTCGGACAGATCGGCCCCGTACTCGACGCCTGCCACCTCGATGAGGAACACCGTGATATCGGTCGGGCAGGAATCTCCCAATGCCCAGCGGGCGAAGGCGATGGCATGATCCCACCGGAACGAATGGGTGTGCAGCCCTTGCAGGGGCGGCAGTTCGGCGAACTCCTCGCCCGGGACCCGGTAGACCGTGCCCGGCTTCACCCCGGTGGCGGCGGCATCGACGATGACGACCCGCCGCGCGCCCCGCATCCGGAATGCGGTATCCATGCCTGCGGTTCCGCCATCGACCAGCTGCGCGCCGACGGGCACGCCGAGTTCCCAGAGATGGCGCACCAGCACGGGCCCGACACCGTCGTCGCCGCGCAGCAGATTGCCGCAGCCGACCACGAGTACCTCGCAACCCGGCGGCTCGAGATCGATGACCCCGGTATCGGGTTCGGTAGCCGTCAGGATCACACCATCCCGTTGATCACGAACTTCGACATCTCTTTGCCTGTCTTACCGTCGTAGGCGTGCACGGTACAGACCAGGCATGAGTCGAAGCTGCGGGCCACGTGGCCGAGTTCTACCGGGTCTTCGATATCCACGATCGGTGAACCGATCAACGCCTGTTCGATCGGGCCCAGCACATCTGCGCCGTCCCGCGGTCCGATGTTCCACGCCGTCGGCGTCACCACCTGATAGTTCTTGATCTTGGAGTCCTCGATGACGATCCAGTCCGCCAGCGCGCCCCGCGCCGCCTCGGTGGCGCCGAAGCCTTTGCCCTCCGCGTACTCGGTGGGCTTGGTGTAGAAACTCTCCTTGAGGTCGATATCGTCGAGCCACTGACGGGCCCACTTGTAGTACTTGGGTGCCTCGTGCATGCGCGCCATCTGGCGGACGAACACGCTGGGACCGATCGAGTTGTACAGATTGGGGAACAGCGGGTCGTTGTCCTGATGCGGCAAGGCATCAGGACCGCCTGCGGCCATCCGACGGGCCAGTGGGCCGGCCTCCAACGGTACGTTGCCCAGTCCGCCGCCGATGTCGTAGCGCGGGGACTTCGCCCAGCTGTACTTGCCCTGCTTGCGGCCGGCCTCGGGATCGATCGGGATGGTCTCGCCCTCGAACGGGTGCAATGGCCTGCTGCCCTCATAGAAGGAATGCGTCACGTCCTCCCGCACCTTCGCCTGGTCGAAATCGTGCCAGGCGCCTCCTGCGTAGATACCGGAACGGCCGATCAACGCGGCATTGCGGCCGTCTATGGTCGGGTTCTCGTAGCGGGCGGGGTCGAAGTAGGTGCCCATGGCGAGGTAGTTGCCGACGCCCTGGCCGTACTTGTCGAGTCCGACGTCGAGGCAGTACCGGATGAAAAATCCGCAGTCGCTGTTGTACTGCGACTCGTTCTCATCGACCCAGGCGAGCATGTCCTCCCAGGTCTTGACCTCCAGCCAGCGGTCGACGCTGCAGCCCAGCCACTGTCCTTCCAGCCAGGCGTCCTTCCAGTGCTCGAGGATCGCGATCGAACGGGTCACGTCCGATAGGGTCGGTGCGCACATCACGCCGCCGGGCACCATGAAGCTCGAGTGCGGCCACTGTCCGCCGAAGATCGCGTACACCTCGACCGGTTTGCCGGAGAGCACAACGCCCGGTTGATAACTCGTCCCCACGTAGGGGGCGAAGCGGCGTACCGCCTCGGCGTACAACGGCGACTTGGCGTAGTTCTTGTTGGTCAGGTCGATGGCGAACAGTGCATAGAAGTAGCGCGGGATCGACTGCAGGGTCTCGGCGGCCTGGCAGATGTTGCGCACCAGGGTCGCATTGTTCGGCATGTGGGTCTTCCAGGCCGTGTCGAGTGCATACGCCGATTTGTAGAGGTGGCTGCCGCCGCAGATACCGCAGATACGCGGGCACACCACGAGTCCGGCCTGAGGGTCCTTGCCGCGCAGGATGATCTCGAAGCCGCGGAACATCGCGGCCTCGGTCCAGGCTGAGGTGACGACACCATCTTCGACGGTGACCCGGACGTCGAGGTCACCCTCGACTCGCCCGAGTGGGCTGACATAAAGGTCGAGTGCGGTCATTGCGGTGTGGTCCTTCCATGAACCCGGTGGTGTCGGACTGCGCGGCGTCGAATCCCTGCTAGACCACGAACATGTCTTCCTTGGACCACTGCGGCGCGGCGATACGGGCCGCCGCGGCGTGCGCCATATAGGTCAGGTGGTCGGTGCCCTCGGGCACCTCCTTGGGGATGATCCCGCTGACCTTCTGGGTCTTGAACACCGTTCCCGGCGCCAGATCGAAGTGCGGGAACTCCGGCTCCGTGCAGCCCAGACACGGCATTCCGGCCCGAGTCTTGGACGACTGGCGGTTCCACAGGATCCGGTTGCACGGCGAATGGGTCATCGGTCCGCGGCAGCCGAACTCGTAGAACAGACAGCCGGTACGGGTTCCTTCGCCGAAAGACATCGTCGACTGTTTGTACTCGAAGAATTGCACACGGGTACAACCGGTTTGCGTGAACGTCTTGAAGAACGTCTCGGGCCGGTGCAGTTCGTCCAGCGTCAGGTCTCCGGCGCGGCCGGTGGCCAGTGCGACAAGGATCTGGGTGATCCAGTCCGGGTGAGCCGGGCAGCCGGGGATGTTGATGACGGGCAGCCCCATTTTCGACTTGAAGTCGGGGCCGAGAAAGCCGCCCTTACCGCGTTTGTGGAACTGCAGTCCGGTGGACTGTGACGGGTTGGGCTCCATCGCGGGGATGCCACCCCAGCAGGCGCAGTCCCCGATCGCGACGACGATCTGTGCCGCCCCGGCGAGGTCGGTCACCCAGTCCTTCATCGGTCGGTCGGCGAACATGTCCATCCGCCCGCCGTGCGCTTCGATGACGCTGCCCTCGAAGACGAAGATGTCAAGGGGGCGTTCGCCGCTGGCGCAGTCGTTGAAGACCTTCTGGGCGTTCTTTCCCAACTCCAGACCAAGGGATGGATGCCAGATCAGGTCGAGCCCGAAGTCGACGATCAGGTCGACGACATTGGGCTCCTCGGCGTTGAGGAACGACATGGTGTTGCCACTGCACGCACCTCCTTGAAACCACAGCACCGAAGCCATGCGAACTCCTCTCCTGCAGTCCCGTCACCGGGACCTCGTCGTGCGGGTGTCATCTGGTGGCGAGTTGCCTGCCGAAGGCCTTGGCCACCTGCAGCATGAAGCCGAGGCCGCGCGCGACATCGGGGTCCTTGGCGGACTTGAGGATTCCGAAGAATCCTCTGGGGCCCTCGGGGCTGCGCGCGGTGGCCGTCTTCGCCTCGACCAGCGCCGTGCCCAGTTGCGCGAGTACCTCGGCGGCCTGTGGATCGGTCAGGCTTGATCCGAGGAGAGAGTTCAGGGTGGGCGTCGCCTCGATCACCTTGCCCGAGAGCGTGGCGAAACTGTTCGCCAGTCCGGCGAGATCCACCGATTTCAGCGGCGTATTCGCCTCACCCTTGAGCTCGCCGATCGCCGACGTCAGGTTCTCGCTGATCTCATCGCTACGGCGCACCAGTCCGTCGAGGCCGGAGACCAGAATTGCCAGCAGGTCGGCGTGTTCGAGGAGATCGTTGAGCGCTCCGGCCACCCGGGGGTCGTCCAGCTTGGCGCGGACCTGATCGGCCGGCGACAGTTCCAGAACCTGGCCGTTCGCTGTCATTTGCGCCTCCGTGCCTCAAGATGTGGCTCCGTTCACAAGCTAGCGCTCCGAACTGGCTGCGCCTATCGCTATCACGCAGCTATTGTCAGGATTGCGCACACTTCAATGCGCTGGTGCGCAGCGGGATTGGTGTGAACTTGCGTGAACGCAGTCAGTCATTTAGGTGAGCCTCTGCTTATGCTGCCGATACCAACCCGGCGGCCCCGATGTCACGCCTGAAACGCCTCGGCTTCATCGATGTCCGCCATACCGAAGACCCGGTCCGGCGAAAAGTCCGGTCCCGCGGAGTGCCTCCGGCGCTGACCGGCAATGAGATTTTCTACACCGAGAACATCCGCGAGGCCACCACGCTGATGGGACAGGCATTGTCCCCGCTGGCACTGCACGTAGCCGACGAACACCTCGACAGATTCGCCGCGGGCATGCACGGGGTGCGCCTGCGCAACGTCAGCATGCTGTACTTCGACCTGCACGTGCCCGCCACGATCGATATCCCACGGCTGGGCAACCATGTCGCCGTGCACATACCGATGAACGGCAGCGCACTGGTCAGCCACCTCGGCAGCACCTTCGAGGCGAACAGCATCTGCTCGGCGGTATGCAGCCCCGGAAACCCGCTGACCATGCACCTCGACCTGGACTCCCCACAGCTGGTCATCCGGATCGAGGAGCCGGCGATGGCCGCGTATCTCACTCGGATCATCGGTCGCAGCCTCGCGCACCGCCTGGCATTCGAGCCCCAGTTCGACCTCACCAGCGAGGCGGCGATGCGTTGGCATGCTGCGGTACAGCTCATCCACACCGAGGTGTTTCACCCCGGTTCGCTGGTGGGGCGCGGGCAGGGTATCGGCGCCGTCGAGGATCTGGTGATGAGCAGCCTGCTGCACCTTCAGCCGTCCAATTACCACACCGAATTCACCTCACCGGGGCGCACAGACAAACGCAAGACGGTCGTTCAGGCAGCTGTCGACTATCTGGATGACCATCTCGCCGAGCACATCACGATGAAATCGGTCGCCGACGCCGTGCACATGAGTGTGCGGGCGGTCCAACAGGGTTTTCACGAGCAGCTCGGCATGTCACCGATGACCTACCTGCGCGAGCGACGCCTGGAGCGCGTCCATGAGGAACTCATGGACGCCACACCGGCCGACGGCATCACGGTGACCTCGGTTGCCGAGCGATGGGGGTTTCACCACCTCGGCAGTTTCGGCGGCGAGTACCGCAAGCGCTGGGGTGAGGCACCGTCGCAAACGCTGCGGCGCTGATGCCCGCCGTATCAGCAGATGCGCGGAAGCTGTTCGCCCAGCTCACGTTCGATGACCCGGGTGGTGCCGAATGACGTACGCCCGACCGCCATGCCCGGGTGCTCGGCGACCACCCGGCCGATGACGGCGGCGCCGGCCCCCTCCGGCCGGGCGCGCATCGCCGCCAACACCGCCCCGGTGGCCGCCGGGTCGACGAACGCCACCAGCTTGCCCTCATTGGCCACCTGAAGCGGATCCAGGCCCAGGAACCCGCATGCCGACGCGACCGCCTCCGGCACCGGGATCGCTGCTTCGTCGAGCGCGATCCCAACCCCGGCCGCCCTGGCTATTTCGACCACCGCTGCGACCAGGCCCCCGCGGGTGGGGTCGCGCAAGGTGTGGATACCGCCGGCCGGCGCATCCGCGGCCAGCATTGCGGCCACCAACCGGTGCAGCGGGGCGCTGTCGGTGGTGACGACGGTGCCGAAATCGATACCGGCGCGGACACTCATGATGGCCACGCCGTGCTCACCGATGGCCCCGGAGACGATGATGTCGTCACCGACCGACGCCCGCTCGGGTCCGATGTCCACCCCGGCCGGGATCACCCCCACCCCCGCCGTGTTGATGAAGAGGTGGTCTGCGCTGCCCTTGCCCACCACCTTGGTGTCGCCGGTGACGATCCCCACCCCCGCATGGTCGGCCGCCTTGCCCATCGACTGGGCGATCCGGCCGAGCACTTCGAGTTCGAGGCCCTCTTCGAGGATGAAGCCGGCCGTCAAACCCAGCGGTTGGGCGCCGCTCATCGCGAGGTCGTTGATCGTGCCGTTGACGGCCAGATCGCCGATGTTGCCGCCGGGAAAGAACAACGGCTGCACCACATATGAGTCCGTCGACACTGCGATGCGACCGGCGGGCACGGCCAGCACCGCCGAGTCTCGCGACGGTCCGCCGGCGCTGAATGCGGGTAGGAAGAGGTTCTCGATCAGCTCCTCGGACAAGATGCCGCCGCCACCGTGGCCCAGCACAATGCGCGTGGTCTCCCGCAGCGGAAGTGGGCACACCCAGTCCGCCGGATCGATCGCGGTCACATCAGACATGGGCGAGATCCAGCCGGCGGAACTGATAGTAGGCGGCGCACGCCCCCTCGCTCGATACCATCGTCGCGCCCAGCGGCGTGCGAGGAGTGCAGGAATTCCCGAAAGCCGGGCACTCATTCGGTTTCAGTAAACCCTGCAACACCTCGCCACTGTGGCATTCGGGAGATTCTGCGACCTGCAGGTGGCCGACCCCGAACTTCTTCTCGGCGTCGAAGTCTGCGTAACGCGGTGACAACGTCCAGCCCGATTTCGGGATCACGCCGATTCCGCGCCACGGCCGGTCGGTCACGACGAAGACATCCTTCAACGTCTGCTGGGCGACCAGGTTCCCGGATGCGGTCACGGCCCGGGGGTAGGCATTGCGCAACTCAGCCTTACCGTCTTCGAGCAGGTCGACCAGCTGGCGGACTCCTTCGAGCAGATCGAGCGGCTCGAAGCCCGACACCACGATCGGGATACCGAACTTCTGCACGAGCGGCCCATATTCGGAGGTGCCCATCACGGTGCAGACGTGGCCTGCGCCGAGAAAGCCCTGCACCCGGTTGGTCGGCGAGGACAAGATGGCCGTCATCGCCGGCGGCACCAGCACGTGGGATACCAGCAGAGAGAAATTCTTCAGGCCCAGCCGCTGGGCATGCACCACCGACATGGCGTTGGCCGGGGCGGTGGTCTCGAAGCCCACCCCGAAGAACACCACATCCTTGTCCGGGTGCTCGGCGGCGATCTGCGTCGCGTCCAGCGGCGAGTACACGATCCGCACATCGCCGCCGCGGGCACGCACGCTGAAGAGGTCCTCACGACTGCCCGGTACCCGCAGCATGTCGCCGAACGAGCAGAAGATGACGTTCGCGCGCCCGGCGATCTCCAGGGCCCGGTCGATCATCTCCAGGGGCGTCACGCACACCGGGCATCCCGGGCCGTGGATGAACTCGACGGCGTCGCCGAGTAGTTGGTCGATACCGTTGCGGATGATCGAATGAGTCTGACCTCCGCACACTTCCATGATCGTCCAGGTGCGGCCGGCTCGGCGTTTGATGTGATCGACAAGCACCCGGGCGGCAGCGGGGTCACGGAATTCATCGAGGTATTTCATGCCGGCTCCCGACGTTCCCCGGTTTCCGCCGACGGCTGGACGCCCGCGAGTTCTTCTTCGAGGATGCCGAGCTCGGCGAACATCTTCAGGGTGTTGTTGGCCGATTCCTCGTCGAGCCGGTTGAGGGCGAATCCGGCGTGCACGATGGTGTACTCACCGACCTGAAGGTCGGGCAGGTAGGCCAGGCAGACCTTCTTGGTGGTGCCACCGAAGTCGACGGTGGCCATCCGGGTACCCGATTCCTCCCAGATGTCGATTATCTTGCCGGGGATTCCGAGGCACATATGCCACTTCCTTCTGTCGAGGATCGCCAGCCTGCGGCCGCGACGGCGGCCTGGCCGAGGGCCAGCCCGCCGTCATTGCACGGCACGACGCTGTGGGTGAGCACTTCGAAGCCACGGTCAGTCAGACCGTTTCGAATACCTTCGAGCACAAGATGATTGGCGAAGACGCCACCAGTCAGGCCAATGGTGGGGATGGCGGCGGCCAGCGCACATCGGGCGGCAACGTCGACGCTGGCCCTGATCACGGCCTGGTGGAACGCCCACGCCAACTCCGGCGTGGCCGCCCCCGCCCGCATCCCGTCGACCAACCCGATGATCACCGGCGTCGGGTCCATGACGCCGTCACGGATCCCGAAATCCAGGGCAGGCACTCCCGGCCGGCGGGCCCGCGCCACCTGCTCCAGCTCGATGGCGGCCTGGCCTTCGTAAGTGACCTGCTGGCACACTCCCAGCAAGCTGGACACGCCGTCGAACAGCCGCCCCATGCTGGTCGTCGCCGCGCAACCGATTCCACGCGGAATCTGCTGAGCCAGCACGTGTAGTCCGTTGCCTCCCACGGCGGAGACCGGAGCAAGGTCTTCGTCCCACGGCACACCCGCCCGGTGCAGGAGGTCGAGCGCGATCCGGGCAGGCTGGCGTGCGGCACCGTCCCCGCCGGGTAGCGCAAAGGGCGCCAGATGCCCCACCCGGGTGAATCCGCACGCCCCCGAGAGCGCCAGAACTTCGCCGCCCCAGATGGTTCCGTCCGGGCCGAAACCGGTTCCGTCGTAGGTGAGCGCGAGCATCGGGCTGCCGAGGCGGCCGTGCTCGGCCAGCAGCGACATCGCGTGCGCGTGATGATGCTGCACGTAGCTGATCGATGCAGCCTGGCGTTGCGCCCAGCGGGTGGTCGCATATCCGGGGTGCATGTCACAGGCGATCAGCCCGTGACGACGGTCCGTCATGTGCTCCAGGTGCCGGAGCGTCGCTGAGAAACAGGACTGCGTGCGGGGGTCTGCCATATCCCCCAGGTGTGACGACAGGTGTGCATGTCCGTCTGAGCCCAGTAAGCAGAAGGTCGTTTTGAGATCGCCGCCCGTCGCCACGATGACGGGTCCGTCGGCGATCGCCACGGACACCGGCAGCGGTGCATATCCCCGGGACCGGCGTACCGGCAGCGGGGCGCCCCGGTCGTCGATGGTGAGCACCGAGTCCTCGCAGGGAATGTGGATCGGCCGGTCGTGCGAGAGCACGCCGTCGGCAAGCCCCGAGATCCAACTCAGGTCGCCATCCCGGAAGACAATCGGTGATCCTCCCGCATTGGCAGAAGTCATCACCAATGCGTTCGTGCCCAACCGCTGGAAAAGCAGATGATGGATCGGCGAGTAGGCCAACATCACCCCGATATCGCACAGGCCCGGCGCCACCAGCGCGCAGATCCTGTCGCCGCGTCGGGGAACCAACACGATCGGCGCCGCAGCCGACGTCAAGAGCCGCGCCGACGCATCGGAGATGTCCGCGATGCCGCGGGCGGCCTCGAGGTCCGGTGTCATCACCGCGAACGGCTTGGCCGGCCGGGATTTTCGCCGCCGCAGTTCGGCGACGACCGCGGTTGCGTCCGCCCGGCAGGCCAGGTGGTAGCCACCGATCCCCTTCACCGCGACGATCCGGCCGGACTCGATCGCTGCGGCGGCCGCGCCGATGGGATCCGCATCGGTGCCCGGCCCCGACCACTGCAACACCGGGCCACAATCGGGACAGGCGATGGTCTGGGCATGAAACCGGCGATCCCGGGGATCCCGGTACTCGGCGGCACACCGCTCGCACATCGCGAACTTGGCCATCGTGGTGGCGGGCCGGTCGTAGGGCAGGCCGGTGATCACGGTGTAGCGCGGACCGCAGTTGGTGCACGTGATGAACGGGTGCCGGTATCGCCGGTCGGCGGGGTCGCGCATCTCGCGCAGACAATCGGCACAGCTGGCGATATCGGGTGGCACGAGGGTGCGGCCCCGCCCCGCCGGAGTGCTGTCGATGATGCGGAACTCGCCGGCACCGGTGGGAGCAAGGACGGTCAGCACGACGCGGTCGATGCGCGCCATCGGTGGCGGTGCCCTGCGGATGTCGGCTACGGCACCGTCGACGTCAACCGTGGCACCCTCGAATTCGCAGTGCACCGAGCCGGCATCGTTGTACACGAAACCCGTCACACCGCGTGCATCGGCGATCCGCGCAACAGCGGGACGGAACCCGACACCTTGGACTACTCCAGTGATGTCGGCCCTCGTCCGCACTGTCGTGACGGGCGCTCGCAGGACACGCTTCATCGGCCTCCCGAACAGGGCAACCCGATCGCACCTTGGGCTGTCGGCGCGCACCGGTCACCCAAGGCTAGACCCGTTTCTTGATGCCGGTTCCGTATCCGCGCATCCGGATGAGGATTAAGGTGCGCACTATCAACGACGAACTCGGATCGATGGCGCCCCACGATGCATGAGCTGTCACTGTGCCAAGCAATAGCCGGTGTCGTGAAATCCCACGCCGCCGGCCGCCCGGTGAGCGTCGTGCGGGTTCAGGTCGGCGCCCTTCGTCAGGTGGTACCCGATGCTCTGGCGTTCAGCTGGACTCTGCTACGCGACTTCGAGGACCTGGCCGAGGCCGAGCTGGAACTGGATCTGGTGGTCGCCGAGGTGTCATGCCGTCCGTGCGGGGCCGGTTCGCAGATCGCATCGCGGTTCTCTGTCGCCTGCCCGGCGTGCGGCAGCGCCGACGTCGAGGTCGTCCACGGCGACGAGTTTCTGGTCACATCGATCGAGGTCGGCGACCCACCGGGTGTCGCATCGACGGAAGGCGTTCACAATGGGTAGATTCCACCGGCACGACGACGGCACAGTGCACAGCCACGAGGCTGATCACGACCATGGCGACCACAGTGGGTACGACACCGGATCGCAACGGATCGACGTGCTGGAGTCGATCTTCGCCGAAAACGATGTGCGGGCCGATATCAATCGGGCCGCCTTCGAGAGCAACGGTGTCCGCGCGCTCAACCTGATGAGTTCACCTGGGTCAGGCAAGACCACGGTGCTCGCGGCCACACTCGACGAACTCCGCGGCGATATCACGGTCGGTGTGATCGAAGGAGATATCGCCACCGACCTCGACGCCGCCAAGCTTGCGGGCCGCGGCGCCCAGGTATCACTTCTGAACACCAGCAACGGTTTTGGCGGAGAGTGCCACCTGGACGCCCCCATGGTCAACCGGGCGTTGACCGGGCTCGATCTGGCCGTCCTCGACCTCGTCATCATCGAGAATGTCGGGAACCTGGTCTGCCCAGCCGAGTTCGATGTCGGCGAGCACGCCAAGGTGATGGTGTACTCACTCACAGAAGGTGAGGACAAGCCGCTGAAGTATCCGGTCATGTTCCGCTCGGTGGACGTGGTGCTGCTCAACAAGATCGACCTCGAACCGCATCTGGATGCCGATATCGCGACATATGTCGACCACGTGCGTCAGGTCAACCCGGACGCATTGGTACTTCCGTTGAGTGCGCGCACTGGGGAAGGCATGTCGGCGTGGTTCGACTGGCTGCGCGAATTCGCCCGCCATGTCCCGAAGCCCAGTGCCCCGTCGGATTGATTCTGGAAAAGCTCAGCAGCCCCTAGGCAGCGTCGAAATAGCGGCCCACGCGCAGATCCTGGAGCAGTCCCTGGTGCTCGGGATGCCAGTCCAGGAGCTTGCGGGTTACCTCGCTTGACGTCGGATTGTCCAGTGCCGCAATGGCACCCACGAAGCCGAGCTCGTCGAGTGCCTGTTCGGCGGTGACGCTGAGGGTGGGCACCCCGAGGCGGTCGGCGATCACCTGCGCGATCTCACCGAAGGTGATGCCCTGCTCGGCCACACCGTGTAGCCGCGATCCGGCGGGCCCAGCTTCCAGCACCAACCGGTACAGGTGCGCCGCATCAAGATTGTGGACGGCGGGCCAGCGGTTGGACCCGTCACCGATGTAGAGCGAGCGGCCCTTCGCGCGCGCGTTCGCGATGAGGGTGGGCACGAAGCCGTGACGGTCGGTCGGGCCGTGGACGGTGGGCGGCAGCCGGATGACCGAAGCCCGCACCCCTCGGCCGGCCAGTGCGACGGCGGCGTTTTCGGAAGCCACTCGCGGCCCGGACGGATCAACTTCGGTGTCCTCGGCGCCCAGGGCGGAACTGCCGGACCCGAAAGCCAGCATCGCCGTGCCGGAGGTGGTGACGAACGGTTTGGCCGAGCCCTCCAGCGCCGACCCGATGGCCTCGATGGCCGCCAGATCGGCGGCTCCGGCGGCCGCGTAGTCGGTGAAGTCGTGGATGAACGCCAGGTGGATCACGCCGTCAGCCGCGGTCGCCCCCGCGGCCAGGACGTCGAGGTCGGCCAGTGCGCCGCGCCGGACCTGCGCGCCGGCCGACCGCAGCGCGGTCTCCGCGGCGTCGGAACGAGCCAGGCCGGTGACCTGATGGCCGGCGCCGAGCAGTTCGGCGACAGTCAGGGCACCGAGATGCCCACTGGCGCCGGTGACGAAAACACGCATGTGCACTTCTCCTTCGTTGATGTCAGTCAATGACATCACTTACCCTACGCGCGAAGTCAGTCGCTGTCATCACCTAGACTCCGTGCATGGGTCGCTGGGAGCCGGATGCGCGCGGACGCCTGGAGCGGGCCGCGCTCGAGCTCTATCTGGAGCGCGGCTACGACCAGACGACGGTCGCCGAGATCGCCGGCCGCGCCGGACTCACCGAGCGCACGTTCTTCCGTCACTTCACCGACAAGCGCGAAGTGCTGTTCCGCGGTGACGAACTCGCCAAGGCCATGGCCGGCGCGATCGACGCCGCGCCCGAGGCGACCGCTCCCTTGGACGCGGTCGCCGCAGCACTCGATTCCACGTCGGACTTCTTTCGCGACCGCCGCCCGCACGCCCGCACCCGCCAGGCCGTCATCAATGCCCATCCCGCCTTGCAGGAACGCGAGCTCATCAAGCTTGCGTCCCTGGCCACAACGATGACCGACGCGCTGCGCAGGCGCGGCGTCGCCGATGCGACGGCCGGCCTGCTGGCCCAGACCGGGGTCGCGGTCTTCAAGGTCGCCTTCGAGCGCTGGCTCGATGATCCAGAAGACCGGCCGCTGACCGATCTCATCGGCGAGTCGCTGGCCGAGCTCAGGTCCGCAACTCACCCCTGAGCTCGGCGAGCGCCGAATCAGCCCGCGCGAGTTCATTGTTCGCATCGCGCAGCTGCCGTTCCGCGCTGGCCACGGCCTGCTCCGCCGCACTCAGTGTGCGCAGCACTTCCTCGTAGCGGCGGCGAGCCGTCGCCAGGGCGGTCCTCCGCTCCGATACCGCGGCCATGGCGTCACCGCGCGCGCGTTCAGCGGCGGTCAATGCGCGACGACGCTTCTCGACGGCGCGGCGGTCGAGAAGCAGTTCCGGTTCGGGCGCGGGCGTCCGGCGTGGGGTGCGGACCTCCGTAGGGGCACCGAAGTCACCGAAACCCGACCACTCCTGGGCCTTCTGCAGCCGACCCAACTGCGCCGCCACCTCGGGGTCGGCGATCGCCGCCTGTAGGGTGCCGGTGACATCCTCGCGAATCGCCGCCGACGGGTCGGACATACCGGCCGCCACGAACCCGGTGCGCGCCAACTGACTCACCAGTTTCCGCTGGGCCGTGGACAGTTCGCGGATACGGGCACCGTCCATCGCCGCATGCGCGGCCCGCAGTTGCGCGGTCAACTCGGCAAGGCGGACCTTCGCGGTCGGATCCGCCCGGATGAGCTCGTTGACCACCCACGCCGCCGTGGTCGGGCGCCGTGCGGCGGCGATCACCCGCGCCGCGTCGCCGTCGCCGCGACCCTTGGCCGCCGTCGCCAGTTCCTTACGCAGCGCGGTGAACTCCTCGGGCGGCACCCCGTAGAGCGCGTCCAGATCGTCCTCGACGCTCACAGCGGCGAGGCCCCGCGCAGATGTTCGAAGATCAGCGACGTCTGAGTGCCGGCCACATCGGCGTCGGCGTTGAGGTTCTCGACCACGAAGGCCCGCAGGTCCTCGGTGTCGCGCGCCGCGACATGCAGGATGAAGTCATCGCCACCGGCCAGGAAGTACACATTCATCACCTGCGGTCGCCGGCGGATCTGCTGGATGAAGTCACGGATCCGGCCTCGGGCAGTGGAATTCAGGCTCACCGAGATCATCGCCTGCAGGTTCAGCCCGACCGCCGACGGATCGATATCGGTGAAGAATCCCCGGATCACCCCGAGATCCTGCAGCCGCCGCAGCCGTCCGTGACACGTGGACGGCGCGATGCCGACCGCCGCGGCCAGCGCGCTGTTGGAGATGCGGGCGTCGGCGTGCAGCGCCAGCAGCATGCGCCGGTCGATATCGTCGAGCTCCGGCGACCGAACATCCTTCGGCGCAGGCGCCAAGCGAGCCCTCGGGGTCGATGATTGTTCACCCATATGACGACTTTAACGAAGTGTCGCCATATTTATTGCCACAAGACCGGAGTTTCTTCACAATTATCTCACCACCTCAATCGCAAGGAGCGATCATGCTCGTCGGCATCCCGACCGAGATCAAGAACAACGAATTCCGCGTCGCCATCACCCCTGCCGGCGTTGCCGAACTCACCCGCCGCGGCCATGACGTCGTCATCCAGGCCGGTGCCGGTGCCGGTTCTGCCATCTCCGACAACGACTTCAAGGCCGCCGGCGCCCAGATCGCCGCCACCGCCGAACAGGTGTGGGCCGAGGCCGACCTGCTGCTCAAGGTCAAGGAACCGATCGAGGCCGAATACGCCCGCCTGCGCAAGGGCCAGACGCTGTTCACCTACCTGCACCTGGCCGCGTCCAAGCCGTGCACCGACGCGCTGCTGGCCTCCGGCACGACGTCCATCGCCTACGAGACCGTGCAGACCGCCGGCCCGGACAACTCTGTCGCACTCCCTCTCTTGGCCCCGATGAGTGAGGTCGCCGGGCGACTGGCCGCGCAGGTGGGCGCCTACCACCTGATGCGCACCCAGGGCGGTCGCGGCGTCCTGATGGGCGGCGTCCCCGGCGTCGCACCGGCCAAGGTCGTGGTCATCGGCGGCGGCATGGCCGGCGACAATGCGGCCGCCGTGGCCTGGGGTATGGGCGCGCACGTCACCGTGTTCGACCTCAACATCAACATCCTGCGCAAGATCGATGCCGAGTACGGCGGCGCCATCGAGACCCGCTACTCGTCCAGCCTGGATCTGGAAGACGCGGTCAAGGAGGCCGACCTGGTGATCGGTGCGGTCCTGGTGCCCGGGGCCAAGGCACCCAAGCTGGTTACCAATGCGACTGTCGCCCAGATGAAGTCCGGCGCGGTCTTGGTCGATATCGCGATCGACCAGGGCGGTTGCTTCGAGGATTCCCGGCCCACCACCCACGATGACCCGACGTTTGCGGTGCACGACACCGTGTTCTACTGCGTGGCCAACATGCCGGGTGCCGTGCCGCGGACATCGACCTATGCGCTGACCAACGCGACGATGCCCTATGTGCTCAAGCTGGCCGACAAGGGTTGGCAGGCCGCGTGTTCGGCCGACGCCGCGCTGGCCAAGGGCCTGTCCACCCACGAAGGTGCGCTGCTGTCCGAGCAGGTGGCCGCCGACCTGGATCTGCCGTTCACCGATCCGGCGACTCTGCTGGCGTAACCGCCGGCCCCCACCGTCGCCCGGCTGAAGCACTTCGGCCGGGCGACGTGTATTTCAGATACCGGGTGTATCTCACCTACCGGCCGGCGGATGACCGAGGCAGATCAGCGCCCCGAGCGGGTCCCTGATGACCGCCAGGGTGCCGTACGGCGTCTCTTCTCCCGGCATCGGGCTCTCCCCGCCCAGGGATTCGGCGAGCGCGACGGTGGCCGCCACGTCGTCGACCATCACGTACACCTGCCAGAACGACGGCACCTCGGCCGGAAAAATCGTGGCCGAGTCCATGATTCCCGAATAGGCGTTCTCGCCGACGAACACCTGGGAGTACCGGTCGGGCCCTACCGCCGCGGGATCGCCGCCGGTGCCGATCTCCTCGATGCGAGCGCCGATGACATCGCGGTAGAACGCCACAGACCTGTCGTAGTGCTTGCTCTGACACTCGAACCAGTACGGCGCGCCGTGCTCACCCCACTCGGTGAATCCGACGTGTGTGCCCGGCTGCCAGAATCCGATGACCGCGCCTGCCGTGTCGGTGGCGACCAGCATCGAGCCCATGTCGCCGACGGGCATCGGCGGCACCATCACCGATCCACCCGCGGCCCCGATCGCACCGGCGGTCCCAGCGGCATCCTCGGTGTGCAGGTACACCGACCACACGTTGGCGACGCCGCCGGCCTCGGCCATGTGCGGGGCCAGACCTGCCACCCGCTTCCCGTTGCGCAGGAAGTTCTGATATCCGCCGAACTCGGGCTGGGCCGGCCCCTCGACCTCCCAGCCGAAGATCGCCCGATAAAACTCGGCGGCCGCCGCGGGATCACTGCTCATCAGGTCGAACCAGACAGGTGCCCCCACCGGGGCGGCGTAGTCGGACATCGGAGTTCCTTTCGTCGGCATCGTCACTCAGAAAGACTGTGCCGCCGACCGAAACTCATCGCCGGCCGAGCAGATGCGGCAGCACCAGCGCCGCGACCTCGCCGATCAGCGGCCGCAGGCCTTCGGCCTCGGGGTCGGCGGATTGTGTCCTGGTCATGATGGTCAGCAACACCCGGGCGCCATCGGGACCGTCCGCCACACCGGAATCGTTGGTGGTCGCGTAATCTCCCCCGCCCGTCTTGTCGGCGGTGGTCCACCCGGGTGGCAGGCCGGCCCGCATGCTGGAGGTCTGATTGGCGCGCATCCAGCCGTCGAGCAGTTCACGCTGGGCGGGCGGTAGTGCGTCTCCGGCCAACAGGTTGCGGTAGCCGGCCGCCAGCGCCCGCGGCGTGGTGGTGTCACGCGGATCGCCCGGTATCGCCGAGTTCAGCTCGGTCTCCCAGCGGTCCAACCGGGTGCGGTCATCGCCGATGCTGCGGGCGAACGCGGTGATGGCCTGCGGGCCGCCGATGGTCTCCAACAACAGATTGGCCGCGAGGTTGTCACTGCGCTGCAGGGCCGCCTGCGACAGCGCGGCCAGCGTCATCTCCTGGCCGAGACGCTCGCCGGTGACCGGCGAGTTCGGCAATATGCCTTCGGGCTTCACGAAAACTGGCTGTTCCAGCGTGAATTCACCATCTGCGACACCCCGCAGCACCCGCGCGGCGGCGTACGTCTTGAAGGTCGAGCAGAGCGCGAAGGCCTCGTCGGCGCGATTCTCCAACGAGAATCCGGACTGCAGATTCACCGCGTACAGACCGACGAAGGCGTTGTCGCGCGCCTCCAACTCACGGATCTGCTCTTCGAGCGTGAGCGCCGGGGCCGCCAGCGCGGATTCGTCCGCGCAGCCGGCCAGCGCCCCCGCTGCCGCCAATGCCATACCGCCGAACAGAACTCTTCGTCGTGACAGGAGCATCACCCGACTGTACCCACCTACCCCGCGATATCCCGAAGCCGCTGCGGCAAGGACTTTCTGGATTTGTGGGGGCCGAGCACCGCCGCACCCATCGGCCTGGCCAGTAGACGGCGGGCGACGCCATTGACCTCGTCGAGGGTCACCGCGTCGATCTGTTCGAGGGTTTGGGCGATGGTGCGGTGCGCGCCGTAGTTGAGTTCGCTGCGCCCGATCCGGTGCATGCGCGACCCGGAATCCTCCAGCCCGAGCACCAGGCCGCCACGCAGCGATCCCTTGGCGATCCGGCATTCGGCCTCGGTGATGCCGTCCCGCGCCACATCGGCCAGGACATCGGTGGCCACCCGGACGACCTCGTCGAAACGTTCCGGCAGGCATGCCGCGTAGACCGAGAACGCCCCGGTGTCGGAGAACGTGTCGATCGTGGAGTAGACGGAGTAGGCCAGCCCGCGGGTTTCCCGAATCTGTTGGAACAGGCGCGAACTCAGGCCACCACCGAGTGCGGAGTTCAGCACCGACAAGGCCCAGCGGTGCTCCCACTGCCGCCCCGGTGTCCGGACCCCGAGCGACAGGTGGGTCTGTTCGGCGTCCTTGCCGACCACCTGCAGACCGGGCTTGCCCACCACCCGTCCGGTGCCTTTGCGGTGCGGTACGGCGGTGCGGCCGCGGACCAGACGCGGCCCGAAGTACTCGCGTGCCAGGGCAACGACGTCGTCGTGGTCGATATTGCCGGCCACCGCGAGGATCATCCGCTCCGGGGTGTAGCGCCGCTGATGGAACGAGTGCAGCTGCGTGCGGGTCATCGCCGAGATGGACTCCACACTGCCGATGACCGGCCGGCCGACCGGATGGGACCCGAACATCGCCGACAGGAACACATCACCGAGGGTGTCCTCGGGATCGTCGTCGCGCATGGCGATCTCTTCGAGCACGACATCGCGCTCGATCTCGACATCGTCGGCGGCGCACTGGCCGCGCAGGACGACATCGGCCACCAGGTCGACGGCCAGTTCCAGATCGGCATCGAGCACATGCGCGTAGTAGCAGGTGTGCTCGCGGGCGGTGAAGGCGTTCAGTTCACCGCCGACAGCGTCGACGGCCTGTGCGATCTCGACCGCGCTGCGCGTCGGTGTGGATTTGAACAGCAGGTGTTCCAGGAAGTGCGCGGCACCCGCGACGGAGCTGCCCTCGTCGCGTGAACCGACACCCACCCAGACACCCACCGAGGCGGAGTGCACCGAGGGGATGTACTCGGTGACCACCCGCAGCCCTCCGGGCAGTGCGGTCACCCGCACTGCCTCGGAGGTATCTGCGCCGCGGGATGCGCGGCGTAAGGCCGGCTTAGGCGTCAGCGGTCGCGGCCTCGGTGGGCACCTCGGCCGGAGCCTCGGTTGCCTCATCTTCGGCGACGAGCACCAGCGAGATCTTGCCGCGGTTGTCGATATCGGCGATCTCGACGCGCAGCTTGTCGCCCACCTTCGCGACGTCCTCGACCTTGCTGATCCGCTTGCCGCGGCCCAACTTCGAGATGTGCACCAGGCCGTCGCGGCCCGGCAGCAACGACACGAAGGCGCCGAAATCGGTGGTCTTGACCACGGTGCCGAGGAACCGCTCGCCGGCCTTGGGCAGCTGCGGGTTGGCGATGGCGTTGATCATGTCGATCGCGGCCTGCGCCGACTCGCCGTTGCTGGCGCCGACGAAGATGGTGCCGTCGTCCTCGATCGAGATCGACGCACCCGTCTGCTCGGTGATCGAGTTGATCATCTTGCCCTTGGGCCCGATGACCTCACCGATCTTGTCGACCGGCACCTTGATGGTGGTGATGCGCGGCGCGTACGGGCTCATCTCGTCGGGCTCGTCGATGGCCTCGGCCATCACCTCGAGGATGGTGATCCGGGCATCCTTGGCCTGGGCCAGCGCACCGGCCAGCACCGTGGACGGGATGCCGTCGAGCTTGGTGTCGAGCTGCAGCGCGGTGACGAAGTCCTTCGTGCCTGCGCACTTGAAGTCCATGTCGCCGAACGCGTCCTCGGCGCCGAGGATGTCGGTGAGCGTCACGTAGCGGGTCTCACCGTCGACCTCATCGGAGACCAGACCCATGGCGATACCGGCGACCGGGGCCTTGAGCGGCACACCGGCGTTGAGCAGCGACAGCGTCGAGGCGCAGACCGAGCCCATCGAGGTGGAACCGTTGGAGCTCAACGCCTCCGACACCTGGCGGATGGCGTACGGGAACTCTTCGACGCTCGGCAGCACCGGTATCAGAGCCCGCTCCGCCAGCGCGCCGTGACCGATCTCGCGACGCTTGGGCGAGCCCACCCGGCCGGTCTCACCGGTCGAGAACGGCGGGAAGTTGTAGTGGTGCATGTAGCGCTTGGTCTTCTCCGGCCCCAGCGAATCGATCTGCTGGGCCAACTTGACCATGTCGAGAGTGGTGACGCCCATGATCTGGGTCTCGCCGCGCTCGAACAGCGCGCTGCCGTGCGCCCGCGGAATGATGGCGACCTCGGCGGACAGCGCACGGATATCGGTGACACCACGGCCGTCGATGCGGAAGTGATCGGTCAGGATGCGCTGACGCACAAGCTTCTTGGTCAGCGAGCGGTACGCCGCGCCGATCTCCTTCTCGCGACCGGCGAAGGTGTCGGCCAGACGCTCCAGCACCTCACCCTTGATCTCGTTGGTGCGGTCATCACGCTCGGCCTTGCCGGAGATGGTCAGCGCCTGCGACAACGCATCGGTGGCCACGGCGGCAACCTGGGTATAGACGTCGTCCTGGTAATCGGGGAACAGCGGGTACTCCGCGGTCTCCTTACCGGCGGCCGCGTGCAGTTCCTCCTGCGCGGTGCACAGCGCGGCGATGAACGGCTTGGCGGCCTCCAGGCCCTCGGCGACGACGGCCTCGGTCGGCGCGGCCGCGCCACCGGCGATCAGCTCGACGACGCGGTCGGTGGCCTCGGCCTCGACCATCATGATGGCGACGTCATCGCCCGCCTTGCGGCCGGCGACGACCATGTCGAACACGGCACCTTCGAGCTGCTCGACGGTCGGGAACGCGACCCACTGGCCATCGATCAGCGCGACGCGCACACCGCCGACCGGGCCGGAGAACGGCAGGCCGGAGATCTGGGTGGACGCCGACGCGGCGTTGATGGCGAGCACGTCATACAGATCCTTGGGATCCAGGCTCAGGATGGTGACGACGACCTGGATCTCGTTGCGCAGGCCCGAGACGAAGGTCGGGCGCAGCGGCCGGTCGATCAGGCGACAGGTCAGGATCGCGTCGGTGGAGGGACGGCCCTCGCGGCGGAAGAACGAGCCGGGGATACGGCCCGCGGCGTACATCCGCTCCTCGACGTCGATGGTCAGCGGGAAGAAGTCGAAATGGTCTTTCGGGGTCTTGCTGGCGGTGGTGGCGCTCAGCAACATCGTCTCGTCGTCGAGGTAGGCGACGACGGCGCCGGCGGCCTGCTGGGCCAGCCGGCCGGTCTCGAAACGGATGGTGCGGGTGCCGAAGCTCCCGTTGTCGATGACGGCGGTGGATTCGAACACGCCTTCGTCGGTTTCAACTGCAGACATAGCAGCCTTTCTGGGTATACAGCTGTTTTGCGTCGTCACGCGCCAGCGATGCCCTGAACTCGGCTACGGCCGTCGATCGAAGCGGCCGGGGCGGATCCTTTGAAGGACGCTCCGGCCACCACTACCGAAGACCGCCCGATCAGGCGGGTACTGCTGTGACGCGCGGGAGCGGTGCACGCGGTACTGCGCGAACCGCACCCTGTCCGGGCCTCCCCTTCAGAATGGGTGGCCCAAAACGATTCCATGCTACACCGGGCCAGGTGACCGACCGTCAGTCGACGTCGTCGACGCAAACGGTGAACTGCCGTTGGTCATAGGGATAACCCATGCCGCTACGGCACTCGTCGGCGTTGGCGACCCCCTGCAGGATCTGGGTGGCACGCTGGCGGTGCGGCTGGCTGCCGTCACTGCAGTCGACGCGCACCGGGTCCCGGCCGTTCTCGGGGTCGATGCTCATGCACTGCCCCACCACCCAGTCGATATCCATGCACACGGTGTTGCTGGTATCGCTGAACGCGCTGTGCATGGCGTAATAGGAGTCCACGTCGGTGGGGCACTGATCAGTGTCGGCGACCGTGGCAACGACCTTGAAGGTCGAGTCGGGGCTACCGCATTCGGCCTTGACGGCGTCCGGCTTGTCGGGCGTGCCGGCCACCCTCAGGCAGTCTCCGACCTGAAAAGCGGCGGCAGCGGCCGACGAACAACCGGTGATTCCCCCCATGACTCCGACAACCAGGACGCCGAGGACGGCGCAGGTTGAGCGAAGTGGTGTCAGCGACGCAGACCGAGGCGCTCGATCAGCGACCGGTAGCGCTCGACGTCGACCTGCGCGACGTACTTGAGCAACCGGCGCCGACGACCGACCAACAGCAGCAACCCCCGCCGCGAGTGGTGATCGTGCTTGTGCATCTTGAGGTGTTCGGTGAGATCGATGATCCGCTTGGTCAGCATCGCGACCTGAGCCTCCGGCGAACCGGTATCGGTGTCATGCAGGCCGTACTGGCCGAGGATCTCTTTTTTCTGTTCAACGGTGAGCGCCACGAAACAACTCCATCAAAATAGGTCCGCGAAGGTAATCGAGAGGCGCGGCCGCCGCGAACTGCAGCGCGCGCTGGGTCGCGGAGCAGATACTAGCAGCTACTCAGCCTGCGCCGAGAATCGTGCGGGCCCGCTCGGTATCGGCGCCCATGGCCACCACCAGATCGTCCACCGAATCGAACTTCTCCTGCCCGCGGATCCGGGCGATGAAATCGACGGCCACATGCTGGCCGTACAGATCGGCCTCGGTATCCAGCACGAAGGCCTCGACGGTGCGGGTGCGCCCGGAGAACGTCGGGTTGGTGCCCACCGACACCGCCGCCTGATAGCGCTCGCCGGGGATCACGGTGCCGACCACCGGCCCATGCCCGAGCACCGTGAACCACGCCGCGTACACCCCGTCGGCCGGGATGGCCGAATGCATGGGCGGCGCCACATTGGCGGTCGGGAAGCCCAGGACCCGGCCCCGGCCGTCACCGCGCACCACGACACCTTCCACCCGGTGCGGCCGGCCCAGCGCCTCGGCGGCGGCGACCACATCACCGGCGTCCACGCAGGAGCGGATATAGGTGGACGAGAAGGTGACCGTCTCGTCGCGGAGCAATACTCCGTCGCCTCGCTCGCCCAGGCCGGGCTCGGACACTTCGGACACCAAGGTCATCCCCTCCACGGCAAAACCAAATCGTTCGCCGGCCTTGCGCAGCAGGTTCACGTTGCCGGCGGCCTTCTTGCCGAAGGTGAAGTTCTCCCCCACCACGACCTCCACCACGTGCAGGCTCTCGACGAGCAGCTCGTGGATATAGCGCTCCGGGGTGAGTTTCATGAAGTCGGCGGTGAAGGGCATGACCAGGAAGACGTCGATACCGGTTTCCTCGACGAGTTCGGCCCGCCGGGTCAGCGTGGTCAGTTGTGCCGGATGGCTGCCCGGGAACACCACTTCCATGGGATGCGGGTCGAAGGTCATCAGCACCGTGGGAACCCCGCGCGAACGCCCGGACTTCACGGCGTGGCTGATCAGCTCGGCGTGGCCGCGGTGAACACCGTCGAATACGCCGATCGTCAGCACACATCGGCCCCAGTCCGTGGGGATGTCGTCCCGGCCCCGCCACCGCTGCACGACTGCCAGCCTACGACGCGCGGTCGCCGCCGTCTGCTTCGGATACCCGGATCAGGCAATGATTGCCTAAACTTCATAGTCGTGGATTCCAACAGCAACCCGCAGGACCTGACGACGGTTGCGCAGGACTACCTGAAAGTGATCTGGACGGCCCAGGAATGGTCACCGGACAAGGTCAGCACCAAACTCCTCGCCGAGCGCATCGGCGTCTCGGCCAGCACCGCCTCGGAATCCATCCGCAAGCTGGCCGATCAGGGGCTGGTGGACCACGCGAAGTACGGCGCGGTGACGCTCACCGAGGCCGGCCGCCAAGCCGCCCTGGCGATGGTGCGCAGGCACCGGCTGATGGAGACGTTCCTGGTGCGCGAGCTCGGCTACGGCTGGGACGAAGTGCACGATGAGGCCGAGATCCTGGAGCACGCGGTGTCCGACCGGATGCTCGACCGGATCGACGCCAAGCTCGGTTTCCCGACCCGCGACCCACATGGCGATCCGATTCCGGCGCCCGACGGGCGGGTGCCCACTCCCCCGGCCCGGCAGCTCTCGATCTGCGCCGACGGCGAGGACGGCACCGTGGCCCGCATCTCCGATGCCGACCCCGAGATGCTGCGCTATTTCGACAGCGTCGGTATCGCGCTGGATTCCCGCCTACAGGTGGTGGCCCGGCGAGATTTCGCCGGGATGATCTCGGTGGCCGTGCACAGCCCGACCGACACAACGGGTTCGGTTACCACGGTGGACTTGGGAAGCCCTGCCGCAGAAGCGATCTGGGTGGTCTAGCGCGCCATCTTCAGGTGCGCGCCACCGGTCCGGCGCGGCCCTTCGGTGGCGGCAGGCGCCGAATGCACCAACCGCAGCGACGGACGGGCGGGCTGCTCGGGGACCACGATGGCGAGGTCCTCCAGCAGCGCAATGCTGAGATCCAGCTGCTCGGCGCCGTCCTGCTCGATCGCACCGACGATGGCGTCGGTCAGCAGTTCACCTGCCACCTCGGAGGTGACGGTGAGCTTGGAGCCGTCCTCGGCGGGGCTGATCCAGAACGTCAGGCGCGTCCGCATGCCGGATTCGCCGGCGCCGATGAGAACCAGCGTTCCGGGGGCGATCGCCGACTCGACCGTCCACTCGACGGTGTTGGAGACCCCGAGCATCAACGTCTCGGCCGTCATGCGGGCGCCGGGGACAAACTGGGCGCGCGGCTCCGCCATCCAGCGGTGGTGCACGGTCAGCCAGTCCGACCAGGTGCGCGGATCTGCGAGCACCGACCACAGCGCGGCCGGGGTCGCCGACAGGGTCGCGTGACGGGTCACGTGTGCGACCGTCGCTGCGCGGCTCTTCGCCCATGAGGGCTGGTAGTTGAACAGCGGGTGGTCGCAAATCGGTGCATGTGCGCTCATGACTGTTACAACGCCCGGCGTTCGGCAAAAGTTCGCCGAAAGCCTGGGATTTGGCTAATAAAACGCGTCCGAAACTGACGGCAACCTGATAACGACGTCCGCGTTGCACAGCTTCGGGCGATATCGGACCCGCGCCGGGGGCCGAAATGCCGCGTTGCGCTGTGTCCCGGCTCGCAGTTTGAGTGAACGCTTGTGCGCCGAAACCTGCCCTCCGGGTGCCGCGTGGCACGGCGCCAGGGCACCGTTTCAGCAAATCGTGCGCGCAAGACGACCGGCTGGATGCTCAGAGGGTGGCCGGCCGCAGCACCACCACGGGTTTGGTACGCGAGGGACCGTCCTCCAGCAGGGCGATCACCCGGCCGTCGGCCGCGGTGGCCGCATAGATCCCGGAGATCCCGGCGGGTTCCAGGGGACGGCCGTGACCGGTGTCGATCACCTGTGACTCGGTGAGATCGCGGCGCGGAAAACCCAGCAGGCAGGCCTCGTCCAGGCTGTAGGACAACCGGGCCTGCTCGGCCAGATCGTCGAGGGTGCGGGCCTCGTCGAGCCCGTATCGGCCGACCGCGGTGCGGCGCAGCACCGTCAGGTGTCCGCCCACCCCGAGCGCGTCACCGACATCGCGCGCCAGCGCCCGGATATAGGTCCCCGATGAGCAGTCCACCACGACGTCCACATCGGTGAAGCCGGAGTTGCCCGGCCCCGCGGCCTGAGCGTCATACCTGCGCACCGTGAGCACATCGAATCGTTCGATACGCACCGGCCGGGCGGCCAACTCGACCGCGCGGCCCTCACGGGCCAGCTTGTAGGACCGCTCGCCGGCCACCTTGATCGCACTGACCGCCGAGGGCACCTGATCGATGTTGCCGCGCAGCGCCGACACCGCGGTGGCGATCTGCTCGTCGGTCACCTGCTCGGCCGGGACCGTCTGCAGCACTTCACCCTCGGCGTCCTCGGTGGAGGTGGTCTGCCCGAGGCGGATGGTGGCGGCATAGGACTTGTCGGTGCCGGTGATCAGACCCAGGATCTTGGTGGCGCGCTCGATCCCGATGACGAGCACCCCGGTGGCCATCGGGTCCAACGTGCCGGCGTGGCCGACCTTGCGGGTGCCGAACAGCCGCCGGCAACGGCCGACGACGTCGTGGCTGGTCATTCCGCCCGGCTTCTCGACGATCACCAGACCGGGGGCAGGTGGTGCACTCACAGCGTGATCGCCGTGAGCGCGATACCTGCGGCCACCGACCATCGACCATCCAGCGCGGTCAGCGGCGGACCGTGCTCGGCGGCGGGGTCGATCAGGATGCGGGAGCGGAACGTGCCGGCGCTGCCCGAGGCGTCGAGGGTGAAGGTGATGTGGGCATCCTCGAATCCCAGCCAGCGATGCGTCAGCGGGTACCAGGCCTTGTAGGTCGCCTCCTTGGCGCAGAACAGGATGCGATCCCAGTGCAGGTCCGCCGGAAGCGTCGAGAGCTGCGAGCGTTCGACCGGCAGGCTGATCGCGTCCAGCACGCCCTTGGGAAGCACATCGTGGGGCTCGGCATCGATACCCACCGAACGGATGTCACCCTGACGCCCCACCACCGCGCCGCGGAATCCGTCGCAGTGCGTCAGGCTTCCGACGACGCCGTCCGGCCAGCACGGTTCGCCCTTGTCCCCCTTGAGGATCGGGACCGGTGCCACCCCGATCTCACCGAGAGCGATCCGCGCACAGTGCCGCACGGTGACGAACTCGTTGCGACGCTTGGCCACCGAACGCGCCACCAGCGGCTCCTCTTCGGGCAACGGCATCAGATCCGGCGGATCGTCGTACAGCTCGGCGGTGAACACCCGCTCCGGTACGACCGCGGGGAGCAGCACTACAGTCCCCTTCTGGATTTGATCCGGTCCTGCATCTTCTGCGCGTTCTCCCGCATCTCGTCGGTGATCTCGAAGTGTCCGCCGAAATCGTTGAGATAACCGGGGGCGTACTTCGGGTCCGGCAAGATCTGGCGCAGCCAGCGATATGGCTTGCGGCGCCGCCATTCTCGGGGATAGCCGACCGACACCTCCTCGAACCGCACCCCGTCATACCAGGTGGTGCGCGGAATGTGCAGGTGCCCGTAGACCGAGCAGATGGCGTTGTAGCGGGTGTGCCAGTCGGCGGTGGCCGTCGTCCCGCACCACAGCGCGAACTCCGGGTAGAACATCGCATCGCAGGGTTCGCGCACCAGCGGGAAGTGGTTCACCAACACCGTCGGCGTCATCCAGTCGAGGTCTTCGAGCCGCTTGCGGGTGTGGGCCACCCGGTCACGGCACCAGGCGTCACGGGTCGCGTACGGCTCGGCCGAGAGCAGGTACTCGTCGGTGCCGACGATATTGCGCTCCTTGGCCAGCGCCAGCCCCTCGGCCTTGGTGGCCGTGCCCTCGGGCAGGAACGAATAGTCGTAGAGCAGGAACATCGGCACGATGGTGGCCGGGCCGCCCTCTTCGTTCCAGACCGGGAACGGATGCTCGGGCGTGAGAACGCCCATCTGGTCGCACATGTCGACCAGGTAGTCATACCGGGACCGCCCGAAGATCTGCATCGGGTCCTTGTTGGTGGTCCACAGCTCGTGGTTGCCGGGCACCCAGATGACCTTGGCGAACCGCTTCCGCAGCAGATCGAGCGCCCAGCGGATCTCATCGGTGCGTTCACCGACGTCGCCGGCCACGATCAGCCAGTCCTCCGGGCTCGACGGGTGCAGCGATTCGGTGACCGGCTTATTACCGGTGTGACCGGTGTGCAGGTCGCTGATCGCCCACAGCACCGGTCGTCGTTGTTCTCGTGACGGCATGGACACAACGGTCCAGCCTACTGGCAGGCCCGGACGCCTTCGAGATGACCGAAGGGGGCAAACTAGAACCTGTTCTCGTTTAGACTCCCGGCAGGGCTCCGCTCGGACCCTCGGGTCGGATGACGATGTATGGGGGTGTGATGGCTGCCAAGCTGCGGCTGTTGTCGGCGCTGGGTGCGCTCGTCGCTGCGGTGATCGTGGTGTGGCAGGCAAATCCGGTCGGGACTCCGGCTCAGGTCCGGGCCAGTGACCTGCCGATGACCAATGTGTCCACGACCATCAAGTGGCCGGTCATCGAGACCGTCGACCCCAAGCCGTTCGACCCCTGCACCGAGATCCCGCTGGACGTCGTACAGCGGATCGGGCTGGCGGTCACCCCGCCCACCCCCGAAGACGGGCTGCGCTGTCACTATGACGCGGGCAACTATCAGATGGCGGTCGAGGCGTTCGTCTGGCGGACCTATGAGGCGACCCTGCCCGCCGACGCCGTCGAACTCGACATCGACGGGCACCGCGCCGCGCAGTTCTGGATCATGAAGCCGACCGACTGGAACGACCGCTGGTGGGTGACCTGCATGATCGCCTTCAAGACCAGTTACGGCGTGTTGCAGCAATCGGTGTTCTACTCCCCGATCCACTCGCCGGACCGGCCGGACTGCCTGCAGATCAACATGCAGCGCGCGCGCGAACTGGTGCCGTACTACACGTTCTGAGCCCGCGTAACCTTTATTAGGTGAGCTCACGAACCTCGCGATATGCCCGGCAGACACTGAGTCGAGCACTGCGCCTGCCCGCCCCGACCACCGACTATGTCGTGCACCGCCGGGTGCCGGTACCGATGCGCGACGGCGTCGAGTTGCTCGCCGACCACTACGAACCACTGACCGCGCACCCGGCGGGCACCCTGCTGGTGCGTGCACCCTACGGCCGGCGATTTCCGTTCACCGTGCTGTTCGGCAGCGTCTACGCCACGCGCGGATATCACGTCGTATTCCAGAGCGTGCGAGGCACATTCGGCTCCGGTGGCGATTTCACCCCCATGGTCAACGAGGCGGTCGACGGCGCCGACACCGTCGTGTGGCTGCGCGAACAGCCGTGGTTCACCGGCACCTTCGCCACCATCGGTCTGTCCTATCTGGGGTTCACCCAGTGGGCTCTGCTCACCGATCCACCGCCCGAACTGGTCGCCGCCGTCATCACCGTCGGACCGCACGATTTCGCCCAATCGTCGTGGGGCACCGGGTCGTTCTCGCTCAACGACTTCCTGGGCTGGAGCGACATGGTCTCCCATCAGGAGGACCCGGGCCTGGCCCGCACGGTGGTCCGTCAGGCCACCGCCGGCCGCCGGGTCGGTGCGGCAGCACTGAACCTGCCGTTGGGCGCGGGCGGGCGAACACTGCTCGGTGACGGCGCGCAGTGGTACGAGTCCTGGCTGCAACCCCCCGAGGAGAACCCCGAGCACTGGCGCCGACTGGCGGCGGCCGAGGCGCTGGACCGGGTGGACATCCCGGTGCTGCTGCTCAGCGGATGGCAGGACCTGTTCCTCGATCAGACACTGGAGCAGTACCGGCACCTCCGTGCACGTGGGGTACCGACGGCCATGACCATCGGGTCCTGGACGCACACCCAGATGATGACCAAGGGTGGCCCAACGGTCATCCGGGAGACGCTGCAGTGGCTGGACACCCACCTGGCTTCCGGAGCAAGCGGACACCCGGCGAAACCCGGTGCGCCTCAACATCCACGGTGACGGCTGGGTCGAGTTGCCCGACTGGCCGCCGGCCACCGCGTTCCGCGATCTGTATCTGCTCGCCGGCGGACGGCTCGGTGATGCGCCGCCCGACGATCCGGGGCTGACATCGAGCTTCACCTATCAGCCCGCAGACCCCACCCCCACCATCGGGGGGCGGCTGCTGTCCCCCGACGGCGGCTACCGTGACGACTCGGCACTGGCCGCCCGCCCCGATGTGCTCGCGTTCACCGGTGAGCCGTTGCCGGCCGATGTCTACACCGTCGGCGTCCCGGTGCTCGAGCTGGCGCATCGCTGCGACAATCCGCATCACGACGTGTTCGTCCGGATCAGTGAGGTCGACGCCCGGGGCCGCTCACACAACGTGAGCGACGGGTACCGCAGATTCTCCGCCGGCGCCGAATCCGGCGCGCTGCGTATCGAACTCGATGCCGTCGCCCACCGGTTCGCGGCCGGGTCCCGGATCCGGGTGCTGGTGGCCGGCGGGTCGCATCCGCGGTACGCCCGCAACCTCGGCACCGGCGAACCCGCGGTCTCGGGTGAGACGCTGCGGCCGGCCACCCACACGGTCACCCATGACGTGCGGTCCAGGCTGATCCTGCCGGCGGCCGCGGGCCCGCCGTCAGCCCACTGAGTCACGCACCCGCCGCGCGATGGCGGTGAGGGTGTCGATGTCGTGTACCGGTGCGGCATAGGATGTTTCGGGTACCGGCAGCTGCACCCAGCTGGCGCAGCCGGCATAGGCGGGGCTACGCGGTAGGCGCACCGGTTCGGCGAGCGCGCGGGCCTGCACCACCAGCACCGTCAACCGGCGCTTCGGGCGGAAATCCAATCGGTCGGCCCGCACCGATTCCTCGGTCCAGATGTGCAGATCGGCGATGTCGGCGATCGCCTGCGGCCGGTTCACCTCAAGGGCGGCAACCACTTTCGCGCCAGCGCGCACGATGACGGTCTCCTCGGTGCTGTCCGAGGCGCCATCGAGCAGCTCGCGATGCTCGGGGCGCACCCGCTGGGCGTGACTGTGCGCCACCGTCGGGAACAGCAGGAACTCACCGGCCGTCAGGTCGAAGCGTTTCTCGTGGATACCACCCTTGCGCAACAGCACCGTCTGGCGGCCGTCGAGCAGGGCGTGCACGGCCGCGCCCCATTCCTTGAGCGCGAGAGTCGTCACAGACCGAGCCGGGCCCGCACCTCGGGGCGGCGCAGCGGCGGCACCGTCTTGGGCGGCTGCCTGCGCGGCGGGAGCTGAGCCAGCAGCCGTTCGGTGGTGGCGGTGACCTCGGCGACGGCGGCCTCGAAGGCGTCGGCATTGCCCGCGGTGGGACGGGTGACACCGCTGATCTTGCGGATGTACTGCCGCGCTGCGGCCTCGATCTCTTCGGATGTCGCTGCCGGTTCCAGACCACGCAGCTCGGTGATGTTTCGGCACATGACCTCCACGATAGGCGCTTGACGGGTGTCGATACGGTGTGCAAATGAGTACCGCTGCCGAGAACGTCCTGCTGATCGAGACCACCGACCGGGTACGCACCCTGACGCTGAACCGGCCGCAGTCGCGCAACGCGCTGTCCGTTGCGCTGCGCACCCAGCTGTTCGCCGCGCTGCGCGCCGCCGAGACCGATGAGGCGGTCGACGTGGTGATCCTGACCGGCGCCGATCCGGTGTTCTGCGCAGGCCTCGATCTCAAGGAACTGGGCGACACCACCGAACTCCCGGATATCTCCCCCAAATGGCCGGCGATGCGCAAACCGGTGATCGGCGCCATCAATGGCGCCGCGGTCACCGGCGGGCTGGAGATCGCGCTGTACTGCGATGTGCTGATCGCCTCCGAGCAGGCCCGCTTCGCCGACACCCACGCCCGGGTCGGGCTGCTGCCGACGTGGGGGCTGTCGGTGCGGCTGCCGCAGAAGGTCGGGGTCGGGATGGCCCGCCGGATGAGCCTGACCGGTGACTACCTGTCAGCAGCCGATGCGTTGCGGACCGGGTTGGTGACCGAGGTCGTCGCCCACGACGAGCTGCTGCCCGCGGCGCGCCGGATCGCGGCCTCGATCGTGGGCAACAACCAGCGCGCGGTCGGGGCGCTGCTGGACTCCTACCACCGCATCGACGCCGAGCAGACCCAGGCCGGGCTGTGGATCGAGGCCGAGTCGGCGCGGGCCTGGATGGCCGTGGCGACCGGTGACGATATCGCCGCGAGCCGGGCGTCGGTGATGGAACGCGGCAGGTCTCAAGTGCAGGCATAGCGCGCCCCGCGCTCCACCTGCCCCCTCGCCGTGCTCATATGAGCAAAGTTATGCGCATATGTTGACGTGTTACGGCGATGCTTCCTACGGTGATGGACGTCACGCGCTTCGACGTCGAGGTGCCAGTAAGGAGCAACAATGCGATTCGCAAAGGTCATGGCGGGGTTCGCGATCTCCGCCGCGGTGGCGATCGGCTCGTCCGCCTGCACGATGCCCGGTGAGAACAACTCCGGCGCCGGCAGCGCCCCCGCCGAGGGACCGCTGAAGATCGGCTTCAGCCAGGCCACTCAGCAGAGCCCGTTCTATGTGGCCCTCACCGACGCGGCCAGGCAGACCGCCGAACGCGACGGCAATGAGCTCTTCTTCGCCGACGCCAACGGCGATGTCACCAAGCAGAACAACGATGTCCAGGATCTGATCACCCGCGGGATCAGCGTGCTGGTCATCAATCCCGTCGACCCCAAGGGCATCGCGCCCTCGCTGGCCGCGGCGGACGCCGCAGGCATCGAGGTCGTGACCGTCGACCGCCCCATCGAGTCGGGTGCGGCGTCCTTCGTCGGGCGTGACAACAAGGCCATGGGCCAGATCGTCGGCGAGGCCGCCGTCGCAGCGCTCGGCCCCGAGGGCGGCAAGATCATCGAGATCCAGGGCGACGCCGGCGGCGCGGTGGCCCGCGACCGCCACGACGGTTTCGCCGCCGCAGTCGCCACCCAACCCAACATCACCGTGATCGACGGCCCCTACAGCGACTACATCCGCTCCAATGCCGTCACCGCGATGCAGGACCTGCTGCAGGCTCACCCGGATCTGCGGGCCGTCTACGCGCAGAACGACGACATGGCCCTCGGTGCACTGCAGGTACTCGCCGAGAACAATCGCGGTGACGTCTTGGTGTTCGGGGTCGACGGCCTGATGGAAGCCGTGCGCGCCATCGCCGACGGTGACCAGTACACCGCCACCGCCCTCAATGATCCCAACGCCGAGGGTCGGCTGGCCGTCGAAACGGCCGTGAAAGGTCGCCAAGGGTGAGACCGTGGCCGAATTCATCGATGCGGGAACGGGTTTGGTCAACAAGTCCAATGCGCTAAGCACTGATCGGCGACACCACCTTCGCCGAGGCACCGCAGGCTCCACCCGCCTGATCCACGCACCACCGCCCCCTTCCACGACGTAGTTCAGGAGCCGACACCGCATGACAACCGAAGCGCCCGCCCGGGATCTGTCCACCCGGGAGACCCTTCCCCAGACGATGACCGCCGCCGTGATGCACGCACCCGGTGATATCCGCGTCGAGCAGGTGGCCGGCCCCGCCCCGGGCCCGGCCAGGTTCTGCTCAAGATCGCCGCCTGCGGGGTCTGCGGATCCGATATCCCGCGCATGTTGCGCAACGGTGGCTACATCATGCCCATCATCTGCGGCCGCGAGGTTCTCGGGCTGGGTGGTCGAACTCGGGGCGGATGTCACCGGTTTCGAGATCGGCGAACTGGTCTCGGTGCCGCCACTGATCCCCTGTCGCACCTGCGATTACTGCCTCAAGGGGGCGTTCGGGCTGTGTGAGAACTACGACTACTTCGGCAGCCGCTGCGACGGCGCCTACGCGCAGTACACGGTGTCGCCGGTGGGCAACCTGCTCAAGATGCCCGCCGGTATCGACCCGCGTGCGGCGGCGATGCTCGACCCGGCCGCGATCGCGCTTCACGGATTGTGGAAGACCGGCCTGCGGGCGCGGCCACCGGGTGCTCGTCGTCGGTCGCCGGCCCGATCGGACTGTTCGCCGTGCAGTGGGCGCGGTTGCACGGCGCCACCGAGGTCGTCGCGGCGACCTCAGGAGGGGAAGAAGGCGGCCATGGCGCGCCAGGCCGGCTGCGGCGCCGCGGGCAGGGGGCGAGGAGGCCCGAGCGCTGGGTGGGCGCGGTTTCGACACGGCTGGAATCCGCCGGGTCGCCGGCGACCGCCGACATGGCCGCCAACCTGACCGGGCCGCGGCCACGCCGTGTTCATCGGTATCCCGCATGCACCGGTACCGCTGGGCAAGGAGACGTTCAACCAGTTCATGCGCCAGGAGGCGACGCTGCACGGGTCATGGAACTCGTTCTCTGCGCCGTTCCCCGGCGACGAAGTGGCGGACGTCGGCCACGATGATGGCCTCGGGCAACTCGAGTGGGAGTTCATGATCACTCACGAGCTGGGGCTGTCGGGACTTCGCAAGGCCATGCAGCAACTGGGTGAGCGTTCGATCTTCTCCTCGAAGGTGCTGCCTGCCTACCGGACGAGGACTGAGATGGGAATTCTGCTGTCGATCGATCTCGGCACCGAGGGTGCACGGGTCGGGGCCTTCACCGAGGACGGTCATGCGCTGGGCACCGCGCACCGGCCCTACCCGACGCGGTTCCCCAGACCCGGCTGGGCCGAACAGGATCCACGGGAATGGTGGGCGGCCATCACCGCGGCCACCCGCGAGTTGCTGAGCTCCGAGCAGTGCCGGCGTGCCGGAGAGGTCAGCTCCATCGCCGCCGCGACGACCGCGTCCACGGTGGCGGTGCTCGACGCCGCCGGAGAACCCCTGCGGAAGCCACCGGGATGGACTGCCGCAGCGGCACCCGGAGTCCGAGCGCACCGCGCAGCCGTCATCGGAGTACCCGACCTGGAATGGCGGAGCGGCTCAGTTGCCGCGGGTGGCTGGTGCCCAAGGCCATGTGGCTCCGGGCGCACGACCCGGAGAACTACCACCGCGCGGCACACCAGTGAGGAGGCCGTCGACTAGGACCCTTCCGGCTCACCGGCTGGGGGGTCGGCTCCCAGATGAACGCCGTCTGCAAGTACAACTACGACCCCATCGCCGGGCGGTTGCCCGTCGAGTTGTATGCCGCGCCGGTGTCGACGACCTTGCCGACAAGCTGCCCGACCGCATCGTCGAGGTCGGTGGTGTCGCGGGCACGCTGTGGCCTCGGCCGCAACCGAACTCGGCATCGCCGGACGGCCCGCCGTCTGCCGTGGGCGGTATCGACGTACGTCTCGCTGCTGGCGTGCGGCGGCGAATGGTCTGAACGGGCTGGTGTCATCGTGGCGGGCACCTTCCTCGGCGATCACCGCGGCGAGATCGGCCGTCCCCGACAGACGAGCAAGAGATGGGGCCGGGCCCAGCGGGCGCTGCGCCAGAGCAAGTGGCTGGTGGAAGGCGGGCAGGTCACCGGCGGGTTCGGTGCCTCAGGTGGACCGGCGAGTCGGTGATGGGTGTTCCCCGCGACGCGTTGCCGACGTTGATCGACAGAGGCCTCCCGGGTGGATCCGGCCGCGCACGGCCTGCGAGCGCTGGACTACTTCATGGGCAACCGCGCCCGTACCGGGAGGCGCGGCTGCGCGGCGCCGTGGTCGGGCTTCGCTGGGCACCACCAAGGCCGAGCTGTACCGCGCCATGGTGGAGGCGGTGGCCTGCGGTACCCGCAGCGTCATCGACTCCTTCGAACGGTCCAGAGCGTCGTGTGAGCGCCTGGTGTTCTCCGGCGGTATCGAAACGAAACGGCCTGTGGCAGCAGGTCACCGGTCGATGTACTCGGCCGGCCGGCCGAGCTCGTCGTGGGGAGAACCTGACCCTTCGGGCCTGCGCGGTCATTGCCGCCACCGCGGCCGGCGTCGCCGGTTCGCTACCGACGGCGCACAGCTCTTCGCACCGGACGTGCGCGTGATCGAGCCGGACCCGGACCGGATCGCGTTGTGGCCGGGAGCATCCTTCGAGGGCTACCAGCGGCTCACGGCGATCCTGGCACCGTTCGTGCACGACAGCGCCGACCGGTTGTCCGCGCTTGCCACAGCGGTGCCGAACTGATGTCGCAACCACCCGAGAAGAGCCACCTGGAACTCATGCTGCACGTGGCGCAGCACTACTACGAGCAGGGCCGCACCCAGGAGGACATCGGCCGCGAACTGCACCTGACCCGCTGGAAGGTGGGCCGGTTGCTCGACGAGGCCCGCGAGGTCGGCATGGTGCAGATCAGGATCGTGCGCCCGCAGGCCCCGCCGCACCCACTTGAGGTCGCCATGCGCAGGGCGGAGTTCGGGCTGCGCGAATGCATCGTGGTGCCGGGGCCGGAGTCACCGGGCTCCGACACCCACATCGCCGCCGCGGCCGCCGGGTATCTGCAGGCCAACTCGTCAAGCATCTCCACGCTGGCCGTCTCATGGGGAAACACCTTGCAGCACATCGCCGCCGTGCTGCCGGCCGGATGGACCAGCGGCATCGAGGTCGTCCAGGCCAACGGCGGGGGTGAGCCGGTCGGTGCGCCCCACCACGGCGGCCAACATCGCCACCAGCATCGCGCACAGCGGCAACGGGCGGGCCACCCTGCTCCCGGTGCCCGCGATCGTGGAACGCATCGAAACCCGAAATGCGCTCTACGCCGAGGGATTCGTCGGCGATGTGCTCACCGGGGCCCGCCAGGCCGATGCGCTGCTGTTCTCCCTCGGCGCCCCCGGCCCGACCTCGGTGCTGGTGGAGTCCGGGGCGGTCACCCCCGCCGAACTCCGTGAGCTCGAGGCGCGGGGCGCCTGTGGGGACATCCTGGCCCATTACCTCACCGCCGACGGCGAGATCGCCCACCCCGACATCGACAGCAGAACAGTCGGATTAGGACTCGACGACGTCCGCAACGCCAGATGCGCCATCGCGGTCGCGGCCGGCCCGAACAAGGGTTCCGGTGGTGCGCGCCGCACTGCGCGCGGACTGTGCACCGTGCTGATCACCGACGACCCCACGCGTGCAGCCGTGCTGGAGGCCTAGCGCGGTCGAGGCAATGGAGGCATGCCATGCTGACGATGACCGATATCGTCAAGACCTTCCCCGGCACCAAGGCCTGCAACGGCGCCAGCCTGCAGGTCGCCCCGGAGAGGTGGCACTGCCTGCTCGGCGAGAACGGTGCGGGCAAGAGCACCATGATGAAGATCCTGTCCGGTTCGTACACTGCGGATTCGGGCACCATCACCCTGGGTGGGACGCCCATGACGTTCGGCTCGCCGATCGACGGGGTGCGCGCCGGGATCAACACCATCTACCAGGAACTGGATCTGGTGCCCGACCTGACGGTGGCGCAGAATCTGTTCCTCGGCCACGAACCGCGCCGCGGCCCGTTCGTCCACCGCAAGAAGCGCGATGAGCGTGCCGCCGAGGCCATCGCACGGGTGGGCGGCACCTTCTCCCCGACTGCCGTCGTGGGCGAATTGTCCGTTTCGGATCAACAGCTCACCGCGATCGCCAAGGCACTCACCACCGATGCCCGCATCGTGGTGATGGACGAGCCCAGCGCCACGCTCACCGATCACGATCTGGCGGCGGTGTTCCGGGTCATCCGTGAACTCACCGCGGCAGGGAAATCGGTCATCTACATCTCCCATCGTCTCGACGAGGTCAAGGAGATCGGTGACCGGGCCACCGTGATGCGCGACGGTGCCACCGTGGGGGTGTTCGACATCGCCTCGGTGACCAAGGAGGAACTCGTCGAGTCGATGATCGGCCGCGCGGGTGGCGGCCCGTCCGCCGCGACGGCACAACCCCGGGTCCGGCCCCCTGCTGCAGGTGCACCGGGCCACCATCCCCGGCGTCGTCGACATCCACGACATCGCCGTCGGTCGGGGCGAGATCGTCGGTCTCGCCGGCCTGGGTGGAGCGGGCCGATCCACCTTGCTGGCCACCATCTTCGGTGACCGCAGGGCCGACCTCGACATGACGCTGGGCGATGAGCACATCGTGTCGCTGACACCACGGACCGCCGTCGGGCTCGGTATCGGGCTGGTGCCCGAGGACCGCAAACGCCAGGGCCTGTTCCTGGAGCAGTCGATTCTGCGCAACGCCGCGATCGCGGCGCTGCCACCGTTCCGGCTCAACCCGATGGCCCGGGCCCGCGAGGTGTGCCACGCCCCGCTGACCCGCCTGGGCGTCAAGTTCGCCAGCGTGGACCAGCCGGTCGGCCAGCTCTCCGGCGGCAATCAGCAGAAGGTGGTGCTCGCCAAGTGGATGGCGCGCGGCATCGACCTGCTACTGCTCGACGAACCCACCCGCGGTTCTGGACATCGGCGCCAAGGCCGACCTCTTCGAACAGGTCCATGCGCTCGCCGACGCCGGCGTCGGTGTCCTGATGGCGTCGAGCGAACTCAGCGAACTCACCGAGAACTGCAATCGGATCTGGGTTCTGCACGAGGGGCGCAACATCGCGCAGTTCGAGCCCCTGACCACCCCGTCAGCGGACATCGCCCGCTGCATCGTCACCGGAAGAACGAAATACGACAATGACTGAACTGATCGACCGGACCGCCCACCCCGAACCGGCGGCCGCCACCCCGAAAAAGCCAGCGTCGCGGCATCATCATGCGCTTCAATCTGCTGTTCATCTTCCTCGCACTGTTCGTGGTGGCCTCGGTGTCCGCACCGCAGTTCCTCACCACCCAGAACATGGCCAACCTGCTGCAGCAGTCCAGCCTCACCGGCATCGTCGCGATCGGTATGACCGTGGTGATCCTGACCTCGGGCATCGACCTGTCGGTGGGCAGTGTCGCCGCACTGTCGGGGATGCTGGTGGCGATCTTCATCGGCATCGGGCTGGCGTGGCCAGTGGCGATGGCCCTTGCCATCGGTTCGGGCCTGGTACTCGGCGGTGTGATGGGCGGCCTCAGCGCGTACCTGGTGCTGCCGGCGTTCATGGTGACCCTGGCCGGGATGCAGAGCATCCGGGGCATGACCTACCTGACCACCAACGGCACGCCCACGACCGCCGAGATCCCGATGGGACTGCGGTTCCTGGGCGCCGGCTCCATCGCCGGTATCCCGGTGGTCGGGGTGATCTTCGTCGCGACGGCGCTCATCGTCGGATTCGTGCTGCGCCGCACCACCTTCGGCGAACACATCTACGCTGTGGGCAGCAACAAGCAGGCCGCGCGCCTGTCCGGCCTGCCGGTGCAACGCATCACCACGGCGGCCTATGTCATCTGCGGCGGACTGGCGGCCCTCACCGGCGTGCTGCTGACGGCGCGGCTTACCATCGGTCAGCCCACCGCGAACACCGGGCTCGAACTCGACGCGATCGCCGCGGTGGTGCTCGGCGGGACCAGTCTGTTCGGCGGAAAGGGCGGTGTGCTGGGCACATTCATCGCCGTCCTGCTGCTGTCGGTACTGCGCAACCTGTTCAACCTGCTGGGGCTGAGCTCCTTCTTCCAGATGCTGGTGACCGGTCTGATCCTGATCGCCGCGCTGATCATGAACTACCTGATCGACAGGCAGTCCAAGAGCGCCGCCTGATTCTCCCCGCACATCCACGAACCAGAACAGAGGACTTCATGAGCTCCCCCACCATCGCCGACGTCGCGACCATGATCGACCACACCCTGCTCAAGCCCGAAGCCACCGCCGCCGAGGTCGCGGCCGTCGTGGCCGAGGCCGCCGAGCTCGGCACCTACTCGGTGTGCGTCTCGCCCTCCATGCTGCCGATCACTGTGCCCGATGGTCTGAAAATTGCTGTGGTGTGTGGCTTCCCGAGCGGGAAGCACACCTCCGCGGTCAAGGCCGCCGAGGCGGCCGGATCGGTGCGCAACGGCGCCGACGAGATCGACATGGTCATCGACATCGGCGCCGCCAAGGCAGGTGACTTCGACCTGGTGCACGCCGACATCGCCGCGGTGCGCGCGGCCGCACCCGCCCCGGCGGTGCTCAAGGTCATCATCGAATCGGCCGCCCTCACCGACGACGAGATCGTCGGCGTGTGCCGGGCCGCGGTTGCCGCCGGCGCCGACTTCGTCAAGACCTCGACCGGATTCCACCCATCCGGCGGCGCCACCGTGCACGCCGTGGAACTGATGCACCGCACGGTGGCCGATGCCGGACTGGCCGTGAAGGCCTCCGGCGGGGTGCGCACCCTCGAGCAGGCACGCGCGATGATCGCCGCCGGGGCCACCCGGCTGGGCGTGTCCGGGTCCCGGGCGCTGCTGTCCTCCGAGGCCGACGGGTCTGCTGCCGGCTACTGGAGGCGTCTACGTGGGTTCAGTTTCGTGAACGGGTGAGCCACGAAACTGAACCAGTGGATGTCCAGACGCCCACATCCATCCCAGGTCTCAGTCTCGCGACCAGGTCGGCCTCAAGACTGAAGCCTGGGATATCGGCGACCGACCCGGCGGTCGACCGGCTACCCCGTCGACCGTTGCGCGGCGACGGATCCGGCGGTTCTGAGCCAGCGCGACGGATCCGCCATCGCCGCCTCCGCCGAGCCGGCGATATCGGTGAGCGACACCGCAGGCACCGCGCACCGCGCCGCGACCTGCCCGGCCACCACCAGGGCGGGCACCCCGTGGCGTGCGGCGGCATCCAGCACGTAGCCGACGAGCTTGCCTGTCCACGAGGTGCCGTCGAAGCGTCCCTCGCCGGTGAGCACCAGGTCGGCGGTGGCCAGCTCAGCTTCCAGGCCGGTGAGTTCCGCGATGCGCTGCGAACCAGAGGTGGCATCGGCACCCCAGGCCATCAGGCCGAAGCCGGCACCACCGGCCGCGCCGGCGCCGGGAGTGTCCGGATCGGCCTGCAGACCAGCGGCATTCAGGATTCGCGCCCAGCGGGCCAGGCCGTCATCGAGCTGCTCGACATCGACCGGTGTCGCGCCCTTCTGTGGGCCGAACGCCGCCGCGGCGCCCTGCGGGCCGCACAGCGCAGCGGCGGTGTCGACCAGCAACTCGACACCGCCCGTCGGCTTGGCGGCCAGTCCGTCGATGTCGACATGGGCGACGGTGCGCAGCCCGCGGGCACCACGGCCGATCGGTCGTCCCGACGCATCGAAGGCCTTGAGCCCCAGCGCCATCAAGGCGCCGGCACCGCCATCGGTACTGGCCGAGCTGCCCAGCCCGATCTGCACCGACCGGGCACCGGCGGCCAGCGCGGCGCCGATCAGCCGGCCCAGGCCGTAGGTATCGGCGCGCCACGGGTCCAGCCGGTCCAGCAACGCAATCCCGCACGGTTCGGCCAGTTCGATGACCGCGCGCTGTCCGTCACGGTCGAGCAGCCAGCGTGCGGACACCGGTCGACCGTCCGGACCGTCGACCTCGGACTGGCACCACCGCCAATCCCCCGATGCCGCAACGGCCGCGCACGTGCCCTCGCCGCCGTCGGCCTGTGGCAGCGCGATGATGTCATCACCGGCGCGCGCCGCCGACCAGCCCGCGGCGAGCGCCCCGGACACCGCGGTGGCCGAGGCGGTCCCCTTGAACGAATCCGGGGCGATCAGGACCTTCACAGCCCGGGCAGCACCAGGTCGCGGTACCTGTTCTTCAGGGTGCTCAGGACGGTGTGACCGTCGGTCGCCCAGACCTGTTCGTTGAAGATCTCGACCTCGATGTCGCCGTCATACCCGGCCGCGCTCACCAGGGCGGCGATGGCCCCGAAATCGATGACACCGTCGCCCATCATCCCGCGGGAGACCAGCGGGTCGGCGGCCATCGGGACCAGCCAGTCGCAGATCTGGAAGGAACTGATGCGGCCCTGCGCGCCGGCGGCCGCGATCCCCGCGGCCAGGTCCGGATCCCACCACACGTGGAAGGTGTCCACGACGACCCCTACCGCGGTCGCGGGGTGCGGGGCGGCCAGCGCCAGCGCCTGACCCAGCGTCGAGATCACCGCACGGTCGGCGCAGAACACCGGATGCAGAGGCTCCAACGCCAGTCGCACATCGCGTGCGACGGCGTACGGGACCAGCGTGGCCAACCGGTCGGACAACCGGGCCCGGGCGCCGGGCAGGTCGCGATCGGGGATGCCGCCGGCGACCATGATCAGCTCCGGCGCCCCCAGGGTGGCGGCCTCGTCGATGGCGCGGCGGTTGTCCTGCAGTGCGGTTTCACCGTCCTCGATTCCGGTGAGGAATCCGCCGCGGCACAGGCTGGACACCCGAAGACCGTTGTCACGTACCAGCTTCGCCGCCTCGTCGACACCGACCTCGGCGACCCGGTCGCGCCACAGTCCGATCGCGGGCAGGCCCACCGCCGCCGTCGCCTCGACCGCCTGGCGCAGGTTCCAAGACTTCGTCGTCATGGTGTTCAGCGACAACCGCGCAAAGCTCCCGCTCATCCGTCGACTCCGTTCAGCGCGAGATAGGTGCGCATCCGCGCGGCCGCCAGAGTGGGATCCGCGAGCAGACCGGCCCGGTCGGCGAGCACGAAGAGCTTGCACAGGTGCCCCACCGACCGGCCGGAAGCCAGTCCGTTGACCATCGCGAATCCGGGCTGGTGACCGTTGAGCCAGGACAGGAAGGCGATCCCGGTCTTGTAGTAGTAGGTGCGCGCGGCGAAGATGTGCCTGCCCAGTTCCTGGGTGGACGCCAGGATGTCGTGGGCCCGCCCATTGTCACCGGCATCGAGTTCCTGCAGGGCGGTCGAGGCCGCGGGGTAGATCGCGGCGAAGATTCCCAACAGCGCATCGGAATGGCCGGACTCATCGCCGATGATCAGTTCGGGGTAGTTGAAATCGTCTCCGGTGTACAGCCGGACACCGGCGGGCAGCGCCCGGCGCAGCGCCACCTCGTGCCCGGCGTCCAGCAACGACACCTTGACACCGTCCACCTTGCCGGCGTGGATCCCGATCAACTCCTGGAAAGTAGCTGTCGCCGAAGCGATATCGGTGCTGCCCCAGTAGCCGCGCAGCGCCGGGTCGAACATGTCCCCCAGCCAGTGCAGGATCACCGGGCGGTCCACCTCGGCGAGCACCGAGCCGTACACCGACAGGTAGTCCGCAGGCGACTCGGCAATCGTGGCCAGCGCCCGGGAGGCCATCAGGATCACCTGGGCTCCCGCGTCGCGCACCACCTCGATCTGCGCCCGGTAGGCATCGGTGATGGCGGCCAAACCCCTTTCCCGCGCGAAATATCGGCGAGCGCCAACTGGTCGGTGCCCGCACCGCAGGACAGCCGTCCGCCCACCGCGGCGGCTTCGCGGCCACTGCGCGTGATCAGCTCGCGGGTGGCGGTCCAGTCCAGTCCCATGCCGCGTTGCGCGGTGTCCATCGCATCGGCGACGCCCAGACCGTAGGACCACAACTCGTGGCGGTAGGCCATGGTGATGTCCCAGTCCAGATCGGCGGGTGCGCCGGGGCTGCTGTCGGCGGTCGCCTTGGGCACGACATGAGCTGCCGCGTAGGCGATCCGGGAGGTGATCTGGCCACCGGGCCGGCGCCACCGGCCGGGCTCACCGAGAACGTGGGTGCGCAGCACCCCGTCGATCGGCAGCCGCAGCGCCGTTGCGGTCGGTGGCGGTCACAGCACGATCTCCGGGACGTCGAGGCGACGTCCCTCGGCGGAGCTTCGCAGTCCGAGTTCGGCCAGTTGCACACCGCGCGCCGCGGACAGCAGGCCGAACCGGTGGGACCGGCCGGCGACCACATCGCGCAGGTACTCCTCCCACTGCAGCTTGAAGCCGTTGTCGAGATCGGCGTTGGCCGGGACCTCGAGCCACTGGTCACGGAACTTCTCGGTGACCGGAAGGTCGGGATTCCACACCGGTTTCGGGGTGTGGGCACGCTGCTGGGCGACGCAACCGCGCAGGCCGGCGACTGCGGATCCGTGGGTGCCGTCGATCTGGAACTCGACCAGTTCGTCGCGGTGCACCCGCACCGCCCAGGACGAGTTGATCTGGGCGATGATACCGCCCTCGATCTCGAAGATCCCGTAGGCGGCGTCGTCGGCGGTCGCCGCATAGGCGTTGCCCTGCTCGTCCCAGCGGGTCGGGATGTGGGTGGCAGTACGCGCGGTCACCGTCTGCACGGTGCCGAGCAGACCCTCCATCACGTAGTTCCAGTGGCAGAACATGTCGACGGCGATACCGCCACCGTCCTCGGCGCGGTAGTTCCAGCTCGGTCGCTGGGCGGGCTGGCCGTCACCCTCGAACACCCAGTACCCGAACTCGCCGCGCATCGACAGGATGCGCCCGAAGAAACCCTCGTCGACGAGCCTGCGCAGCTTCACCAGACCCGGCAGGTACAGCTTGTCGTGCACCACCCCGGCCACCACCCCGGCATTGTCCGCCATGCGCGCGAGTTCGATTGCTTCGGTGAGGGTTTCGGCCGTCGGCTTCTCGGTGTAGACATGCTTGCCGGCCTTGATGGCGCCCGACAGCGCCTCCATCCGCCGCGAGGTGACCTGCGCGTCGAAGTAGATGTCGACGGTAGGGTCGGCGATCACGGATGCGGTGTCGGTCGTCCAGGAGGCGATGGAATGCTCGGCGGCGAGGTCGGCGATCTTGTCGGCGTTGCGCCCGACCAGGATCGGTTCCACTCCGATACGGGTGCCGTCCTGAAGCAGCAGTCCGGTCTCGCGCAGCGGGAGGATCGAGCGCAGCAGGTGCTGGCGGTAGCCCATCCGGCCCGTCACGCCGTTCATGGCGATGCGCAGCGTGCGGCCGCGGGTCGGGAAGTTCTCAGAAGATGTGGCCATGTGCGAATTCCTTTGTCAGATGAAGACGGCGTCTTATCGGGACGATGCGAACAAGGGGATCCGGCGCCCCAGCCGAACTCGTGATCGAGTCGGCGGCGCCGTCAGCACTTCGGAATGCGCTTTCCACGGTAAGCTGTCCAGGCGTTCCGGTCAACCCGGAGTTCGGCAACACAGGCGGGAGCGGGCATGGCGGCGGTGACTCTGCACGATGTGGCGACGCGGGCCGGGGTCTCGCAGGCCACCGCATCGCGCGTGCTCAACGGCTCGAATCGGGTTCCCGGCGTCGGGGTGGCCGATCGGGTGCGCGCCGCTGCGCGCGAGCTCGGCTATGTGCCGAATGCGCAGGCACAGGCGCTGGCCCGGGCCTCCACCGGCCTACTCGGCCTGATCGTGCACGATATCGCCGACCCGTACTTCTCCTCGATCGCCCGCGGCGTGCAGTCCGCCGCGCGCGCCGCGCGCAAACAGGTGCTGCTGGCCGGCACCGACCGCGACTTCGATATCGAACGGGAATCCGTCAGCACCTTCATCTCCCACCGCGCCGATGCCATCGTGCTCGCGGGCTCCCGCCAGAGCGGCGACCTCGACCGTGAGCTGGAAGCCGAGTTCGGGCGTTACCGCGCCAATGGCGGGCGGGTCGTCGTGATCGGCCAGCCACTGGCCTTCGGCGGCGCCGTCGAGCCGGAAAACCATTTTGCCTCAAGCGAATTGGCTGATGCGCTGGTCGCTGCCGGGCATCGGCAGTTCGCCGTGATCGGTGGGCCCGGCAACATCCGGACCTCGGTGGACCGCCGCAACGGTTTCACCGAGGCGCTCGGCAGGCACGGGCTGACGACACTGGTGGAGGTGTCCGGAGATTTCACCCGCGACGGCGGCCATTCCGCCGCCCGCAGGCTCGCCGCGGCCCTGGATCTCACCCCCGGCGGCACCCGGGAGCCGGTCTGCGTGTTCGCCGTGACCGACGTGATGGCCATCGGGGCCATCGCCGCGTGGCGTGAGCTGGGCCTGAGCGTGCCGCGCGACGTGTGCATCGCGGGTTTCGACGATATCCCGACCCTGCGCGACCACACCCCCAGCCTGACCACGGTGGCGCTACCCCTGGAGGAAATCGGCGCGCGCGCAGTCGAATTGGCGTTGCGCATCGATACCGATACCGACGACCTGCGGGAACGGATCCCCGGTCGGATCGTGCTGCGGGACAGCACCCGCCTTGGCTGAGCGGATCCTCAGACGCGCGTCACGCCTCGGTTGACAGTGTGCGCCAGGTCACGTTACTGTCGGAATCGCTTCGGAAAGCGCATTCCCAACGGGTGCAGCACAGGCCCGTTCCACTGCGACCTTGAGGACAATCCATGGCGGTCACCGCATCGGCCCGCGTCCAGTCACCGGACTCCGGCCAGGCCTCCCGGCCGGCTCCACCACGCGCACGCTGGTCCTTCTCGCCGCGCCGTACCGCGGCCAACCTGTGGCGTCCGGTCCTGCTGGTCGTCGCGCTGCTGGCCGGCTGGTGGGCCGTCACCGAGGCCGAACTCGTCGCGCCCTACATCCTGCCGTCGCCCGGTGACACCTGGCAGGCCGCGCAGCAGAACGCCGCCTATCTGGCCCAGAACACCTGGGTGACCACCTGGGAGACGGTGATCGGCTTCATCATCGCCACCGTGGTCGGCATCTTCGTCGCCGTGATGATGATCTACTCGTCGAGCTTCGAGAAAACCGTCTACCCGCTGATCCTGTTCGCCCAGGTGGTGCCGAAGATCGCCATTGCACCGCTGTTCATCGTGTGGCTGGGCTTCGGTCCCTCGCCCAAGATCCTGGTCGCCGTGCTGATGGCCTTCTTCCCGATCGTCATCTCCGGACTGGCCGGCCTGCGCTCGGTGGACCCGGAGATCCTGGAGCTCACCTCGACCATGGGCGCCAGCAAGTTCCGGACCTTCATGAAGGTCCGCTTTCCCGCCTCACTGCCCCAGCTGATGTCGGGCCTCAAGGTGGCGGCCACCCTGGCCGTCACCGGTGCGGTGGTCGGCGAATTCGTCGGTGCCAACGAAGGACTGGGCTATGTCATCCTGCAGGCCAACGGAAGCCTGGACACCGCGATGCTGTTCGCCGCACTGATCATCATGTCGCTGCTCGGGATCGTGCTGTTCGCGATCATCGAGATCGCCGAGAAGCTCCTCATCCCCTGGCACGCCTCGCGCCGGACCTCCAACTCCGCCTCCACCGCAGCCTGACCCCTTCCCAAAACCCCGATCAGGAGACACCCATGTTGTCATTTTCCCGTCGCGTCACCACCGCGGTCGCCGCAACCACCGCCATGCTCACGCTCGCCGCCTGTGGCGGCGGAACCGGCGGCGAGAACAACTCGGCCGCCGAGGGCGCCGAAGGTGCGACACCCGTCACGCTGATGCTCAACTGGTACCCCTACGGTGAGCACGCCCCGCTCTACTACGGCGTGCAGGAAGGCATTTTCGCCGAGCACGGCATCGACCTGACCATCGACCCCGGCCAGGGCTCCACCCGCACCGCCCAGGCGGTCGGCGGCAAGCAGGTCGACTTCGGCTGGTCCGACACCGCCGCGGTGCTGAGCAATATCGACCAGGGTGTCGACATCAAGAGCGTCGGTGTGTTCCTGCAGACCACACCGTCGGCGGTCCAGGTCTTCGCGGACTCCGGCATCGAGGAACCGGCGGATCTGGCCGGGCGCACCATCGCCGTGTCGGCCGGCGACGCGCCCACCACCACCTTCCCGATGTTCCTCGCCGACGTCGGCCTGGCGCCCGGCGACGTCAAGGAGCAGAACCTGGACTCCGCGGGCAAGATGGCCGCACTGATGGCCGGCCGGGTGGACGGACTGATCGGGTTCGCCCACGATCAGGGACCGACCATCGCCAACAAGAGCGGCCGGGAGATGCGCTACTTCCGCTACTCCGATGCCGGCCTGAACTTCTTCAGCAACGGTCTGATCAGCCACAATTCGACGATCAACGACCAGCCCGAACTGGTGCAGTCCATGCTCGACGCCGTCAGCGCCTCCTATGCGGCGGCCAAGGAAGATCCCGAGGCCGCAGCGAAGGCCATGGTCGGGGTGGATCCGCAGACCCCGCCGGAGCACGTCCTGTTGCAGCAGTGGCAGGAGACCATCCCCCTGCTGAACACGCCGGCCACCACCGGTGAGGCCCCCGGCACCAACGCCGAGGAGGACTGGACCTCCACCATCGCCACGCTGAGCGAGGCCGGGCTGCTGGAGTCGGCCAAGGCTCCCGCCGAATACTGGGCCTCGTCATTCGTTCCCGCGGCCGGAGAATAGGGATCACCGCAACCATGACCTCCGCAACCATCACCGCACCGAGGACCACCGTGACCTCCGACGCCATCACCATCGACAACCTCACCGTCACCTTCTCGTCGAAACGGGCCACCGTGACCGCCGTGGACGACGTCAGCCTGCGGGTCACCGACGGTGAATTCGTCTCCATCGCAGGACCATCCGGCTGCGGCAAGTCGACACTGCTCAAGGTGGTGGCCGGTCTGACCGACGCCACTGCGGGCGACGTCCGGCTGCGCGGCAAGGCGGTACGCGGCCCGCAGCGCGAGATCGGCTATGTCTTCCAGCGCGCTGCCCTGCTGGAATGGCGTTCGGTGCGCCGCAATATCCTGCTGCAGGCCGAGATGCGCGGTATGCCGCGCAAGGACGCCCAGGCCCGCTGCGACTACCTGATCGAGATGACCGGGCTCACCGGGTTCGAGAACGCCCTGCCGCACGAGTTGTCCGGCGGTATGCAGCAACGCGTTTCGCTGTGCCGGGCACTGCTGCACGAGCCCGGCGTGCTCCTGATGGACGAGCCGTTCGGCGCGCTGGACGCGCTCACCCGGGAAAAGATGAACGTCGAGTTGCACCGCATCTGGCGTGAGACCGGCACCACCGTCGTCCTGGTGACCCACTCGGTGGCCGAGGCGGTCTACCTGGCCAACCGGGTTGTCGTCATGAGCCCGCGGCCGGGCCGCATCGTCGAGACCCTCGATGTCGACCTGCCCGCCGAGCGCGAGTACGCCGAGACCATGGAACGCCCGGAGTTCATCAAGGTGGCCAACCGGGTCCGTGATCTGCTGGGCAGTTCCAGCGCCGCGGACTGAGTGCGTGTCCGGAACCGGGCTGGTGTACCTGGTTTCAGTCTCGCGACGTCGTGCCCCACGACGCTGAATGCGTGGACGGGTAAACGCCGAGATCTGTCCCTGGTGTGAGCTTCGGTGCGATTCCTCCGTCGAGACTGAAGCCCGGGACCTCGAGCGATCGGTCGAGGACCTCGGACCCGTTCGCCCTCAGCGAACTCATCGCTGTAACGAAAGGTGTTCACCGCACGACGTATTCGATGGGTCGGGGGGCTCGCCCGGAAGGACGGCACACCCGTGAAACACCTGCATACTCTTGCCCGCCGACTGATGGTCGGCCTGGTTGCCATGCTCCTGCTGGTCGCAGTGGTCCAGCCGACCACAGCGGCCGCGTTCTCCCGCCCCGGACTGCCGGTGGAGACGCTGATGGTGCCCTCGGCGGCGATGGGCCGCGATATCCCGGTCCGCTTTCAGGGCGGTGGGCCGCGCGCGGTCTACCTGCTCGACGGACTGCGGGCCCGCGATGACAACAGCGGTTGGGACATCGAGACCGCGGCCTTCGAGACCTTCTTCGAGTCCGGCGTCTCGGTCGTCATGCCGGTCGGTGGCATGTCCAGCTTCTACACCAACTGGCAGGGACCCGCCGTCGGCAACGGCACCACCCAGAACTACCAGTGGGAGACCTTCCTCACCTCCGAGTTGCCCGGCTACCTGGCCGCCAACAAGGGCATCTCCCCCAGCGGGAACGCCGTGGTGGGACTGTCGATGTCGGGCAGCGCCGCGCTGACGTTGGCCGCCTACCATCCCGGCCAATTCAGCTACGCGGCATCGCTGTCGGGCTATCTCAACCTCTCGCAAGGGCTGTGGCCGCTGCTGGTGACGTTCGCCATGGGCGACGCGGGAGGCTTCAACTCGGTGGCCATGTGGGGCCTCGGTGGCGGACCGGCCTGGCGGCGCAACGATCCCACCGTCAACGTCGGCAAGCTCGTCGCCAACGGCACCCGCATCTGGGTGTACTGCGGCACCGGTCGGCCGGGCGAGCTGGGCGGCGGCGGTGACATCGCCGGGCAGGTGCTCGAGACGATCACCTTGGACAGCAACCGCAATTTCGCCCGCCAGTACCAGAATGCCGGCGGCACCAACGGCACCTTCGAATTTCCGCCCAACGGCACCCACGGCTGGGATTACTGGGGCGGGCAGCTCAACGCCATGAAGGGCGACATCCAGCGCACCCTGGGTGCTTAGCCGGTACCCGCCACCAGCCAGCGACCCGAGAAGGTGCGCCAACCGACGAAGGCCAGGCGTAGCACCATGAACAGTGACAGGCCCGACCAGATGCCGACCAGTCCCCACCCGTAGCCGAGCGACAGCCAGATCATGGGCAGGAACCCGAGCAGGGCGCTCAGCAGGGTCGCATTGCGCATGAATCTGGCGTCGCCGGCGCCCAGGAGCACGCCGTCGAGGGCGAAGACGATGCCGGCCACCGTCAGCTGCCCGACCAGGAACCACCACGGCACCGCGATCTCGTCGAGGACCGCCTGATCGGTGGTGAACAGTCCCGGCAACACCGTGGAGCCGGCCGCGAACACCAGAGCGAACACCGCGGCCGCCACGGTGGAAAAGATGGTGACCCGCCACGCGACGAACTTGGCGTGATCGAGCTGACCCGCGCCGAGGGCGGCGCCGACCAGGGACTGTGCGGCGATGGCCAGTGAATCCAGCACCAGGGCAAGGAAATTCCACAGCTGCAGGACCACCTGGTGGGCGGCCACCGCCGCCGCACCGAACCGCGCGGCAACCGCACCGGCGGATACGAAACAGGCCTGGAAAGCCAGCGTCCGCAACGCCAGGTCGCGGCCCATCACCATCTGGGCGCGCAACACCGCGGGCTGCACCCGCAGCCCCACCCGCTCGACGAGCAGCGCCCGGCAGAACAGCACGGCGGCGATCCACTGCCCGATGACATTGGCCACTGCAGATCCGGTCAGCCCCAGCTGCGGCAAACCCAGCCAACCGAACACCAGCGACGGACACAACACCGCCGAAACACCGAAGCCGACAACGACATAACGCAGCGGGCGGATGGTGTCCTGCACCCCGCGCATCCAGCCGTTTCCGGACATCGAGATCATGATGGCCGGCGCCCCGAGGATCGCGACCCGCAGCCAGGGCAGGGCGGCGTCGGCGATCTCACCACCGCCGGAGATCACATTGAGTACCGGGACGGCCAGCGCCTGGACGGCGATCACCACGATCATTCCCAGCCCCAGCGCCAGCCAGGTGGCCTGCACCCCCTCGCCGACCGCGGCGTCCCGGTCACCGGAGCCGAAGAAGCGCGCCGAGCGGGCCGTGGTGCCATAGGACAGAAAGGTCAGCTGCGAGCTGACCAACGCCAGCACCAGCCCGCCGATCGCCAGACCGGCCAGGCTCAGCGCGCCGAGGCGCCCCACCACAGCCAGGTCGAACAGCAGGTAGATGGGTTCGGCGGCAAGCACTCCCAAGGCGGGCAGCGCCAGTCCGGCGATCCGCCGGGCGCTGACAGGTTCGTCAGCCAAGAGCACCCTGCAGGGCGGTAACCACCTCATCGGCGGAACCGGTCGCCGAGTAGCCGGCGGCCTTGCGATGGCCACCGCCCCCGAAGCGGCTGGCCACCGCCGCGATGTCCAGCGACTTCGATCGCATGGACACCGACCAGTGCGCCGGCTCGATCTCCTTGAACACCGCCGCGACCTCGGCCTGGGCGGTGGTCCGCACGATATCGACGATGCTCTCCACTTCCTCCGGGCGCGCCTTGGCCCATTCCTCGTGTGCCACAACCGCATAGACCAGGCCGCGTCCGTCGGCGGCCTCCTCCAGCAGCCGGGCCGAGCCCAGCACCCGGGACAGCATCGGCAGCCAGGCGAACGGGTGGGTGTCCATCAGGGTCCGGCTGATACCGGCGTTGTCCACGCCGATGTCGAGCAGCCGCGACGCCAGTTGATGTGCCCGCGCACTCGCCCACCGGAAGGAACCGGTATCTGTGGTCAGCCCGGCATACAGACAATGCGCCACCGCGCGGTCGATCGGCTGGTCCCAGGCGTCCATCAGGTCGGCCACCAGCATCGTGGTCGAATCCGCCTTGGGATCCACGAAATTGGCGGTGCCGAACAGGGTGTTGGAGGCGTGGTGATCGATCACCAGGACCTCAGGCGCCTCAGCGGCCAGTTCGCTCAGACTGCCGAGCCGGTTGATGGTCGGGATGTCCACGGTGACCACCAGATCGGCGTCGCGGCGTACGCGTTCGGGGGCGACCAGCAGGTGCCCGCCGGGCAGCGTTCGCAACGACTCGGGGAGCTCATCCGGCGCGGCGAAGCTCACCGCCACACTCTTGCCCACCCGCTCCAGCACCTGCGCCAGGGCCAGGCCCGCGCCGATGGTGTCGGCATCCGGGTAGACGTGCGCGACGATGACGACGGACTCGGCGCCGCTGAGCACATCGGCGGCCCCGCCCGCATCGACACGGGAGCCCACTGAGGCTGTATCAGTCATCGGATCGATCGCCGTCATCGTTGTCCTCGGAGTCGTACGCTTTCGGTCCCCCGCTACCCCCACCTCAGTGACCACGGTACGGGTCGATCTCACCCTTCACACCGGCACCCTCCTCACGGATGAGGCCCCGCACACCGGGGTGTGCGGGACCTCACTCTGCGTGCCGGCGGCCTACGGGGCCGGCGTTCCGGCGCCGCCGTTGGTTCCGGGCGTGCCGTCGGCCTGACCGGGCGTGCCATCTCCGCCGTTGCCACCGGTTCCGCCGGTGTTCACGGACGCGCCGCCCACACCGCCGTTGCCGCCCGCACCGTTGAGGCCGGCGTCGACGAAGGTTCCGCCGTTTCCGCCCGCACCGCCATCGCCGCCGATCCCGGTGAGGCCGGTGCCCTGCCTGATGCTCGCCGAGCCGCCCGCGCCGCCGCTACCGCCGGCAGCACCGTTGATGCCGCCGTCACCGCCGGCACCGCCATCGCCGCCACCGGCCTGACCGCCGGTGATGACGACGTTGGTCGCCTCAACGATCGCGGCGCCGCCCTGACCACCGAGACCGCCGGCTCCGTCACCGTCCACGCCTCGAGCACCCGCAGCACCACCGATCGCGGTGCTGTCGGTGATCGAACCCGACACGGTGTTCAGACTCGCGGCACCGCCGGCGCTGCCGGTCGCCCCGGCACCACCGGTCGCGCTGCCGCCGACGACGGAGTTGTTCTGCCGGGCATTGAGCGTGGCCCCGCCGCCCGCACCGCCGTTGATGCCATCCAGTCCCGCCCCGCCCGCGCCGCCGGTCGCCGCACCGTGGGCGGTGCTGTTGACGCCGGCGACACCGGAGCTCTGTCCCGAACCGATCGTGGCCTGACCGCCGGCACCGCCGATGGCACCGGCCCCGGTACCGCCGGCACCCGCCGTGACGGTGCCACCGGCGCTGGATCCGTTGCCCTGGGCCGTGATCTGCGCCCGCCCTCCGGCGCCCCCGGTGCCCGCCGACGATCCTGCACCGCCGGCGCCGCCGTAGGCGGCTCCGTCGGCGGTCGAACCGGTCCCGGACGCGATGACCGTGGCGAAACCACCTGCACCACCCGTGCCACCGGTCGACGCGGCGCCACCCGCGCCGCCGACGGCCACACCACCGGCCTCGCTGGTGCTGCCGATGCCCGCGGTGTTGCCGGTCTGCACATACCCGAAAGCACCCGCACCACCGACGCTGCCGACACCGTCGGCATCGCCGCCGGCACCGCCGGAAGCCGACCCGGTAGCCGTGCTGTCCACGCGCTGCGCGAAGACCCCGCCCGCGCCACCTGCCCGACCGACACCACCGTTGGTGCCGTTCCCGCCGGCACCGCCGGTACCGGCACCGCCGGCAGTACTCCCGGCAGCCGTCGCCGAGACGGTGCCCGCGCCGCCGGCACCACCGATCCCCGTATTGGTCCCGTCACCGCCGGTGCCGCCGGTCGCGTCGGCATCGATGACGTCGCCGCCGTTGGTGGCCGATACGGTGGCCGCCCCGCCGGCACCGCCGATCCCACCACTGGTATCGCCGGTACCCGCGTCACCGCCGGTGGCGGTCGCATCGGTGACGGTGCTGCCGGCTCCGGTCGTCGAGATCGAGGCGCTGCCGCCGGCCGCCCACGCCGAGCCGGCACCGGCAGTCGCCGAACTGTTGATGATCGAACCCGATGCGGTGTTGAGACTTGCTGTGCCGCCGGCAATTCCGGCCACCCCATCCGCGCCGGTCGCGGTGCTGCCGGTGATCGAGTCATTGTTCTGTCTGGCTGTGACGGTCGCGCCGCCACCCGCGCCGCCATTGACGCCGGTCTGGCCCGACGCGCCGTCACCACCGTTGGCAGTGCCCTGCGCGACGCTGTTCAGACCGGCACCCGAGCTCTGCCCCGCACCGATGATGGCCTGGCCGCCGGCGCCGCCGGTCGCACCCGCGCCGCTACCACCACCACCGGCCGTGACAACGCCACCGGCCAACGATCCGTTTCCGAACGCAGTCAGCTGCGCCCGCCCACCGGCGCCGCCGGTTCCGCCGGCAGAGCCCGCCCCGCCGGCACCGCCGTAAGCGCTGCCGTCGGCCGTCGAGTCATTCCCGGAAGCGATGACGGTGGCAAAACCGCCGGCCCCACCCACACCACCGGTCGACGCGTCGCCACCGGCGCCGCCGACAGCCAGGCCACTGGCGTCGCCGTTGGTGCCGTTGGCATTTCCGGAGAGACCGGTCTGCACCCAGCCGCCCGCACCGGCGCCACCGACACTGCCGGCCCCGTCCGCGTCACCACCGGCGCCACCGGTGGCCGTGCCCGTGGCGGTACTGCCCGCGCGCTGCGCGAAGACCCCACCTTCGGCGCCGGCGCCGCCGACACCGCCGTTGCTGCCGCCGCCACCGGCGCCACCGGTGGCCACCGCATCCAGAACAGCACCACCGTTGGTGGCCGAGACCGCGCCCACGCCACCGGCGCCACCGGTACCGGTGCCGGTGGCGTCACCGCCGGCGCCGCCGGTCGCCTGGCCGTCGGTGACGGTGCTACCCGCACCGTCCGCGAGGATCAACGCATTCCCACCGGTACCGCCGGTACCGCCGGCCGCGGTGGTGGCATCGGCTCCCGTCCCGCCGGCCCCACCCTGAGCTGTGCTGTCGGTGGCGACACCACCGTTGGACTCCAGGACGCTGGCGCCACCGCCACCGCCACCACCACCGCCGCCGAGGCCGGGTGTGGCCACCGTGCCCACACCTCCGGCGCCGCCCGCGCCGCCCACGCCGGCGAGGGCACCGGTACCGGTGCTGCCGCCGTCACCGCCGGTCCCGCCCGTCCCGCCGCTGCCGTAGCCGGTGCTGGTGTCGAACACCAACAGGAACCGGCCCGCATCGCCCGCGCCACCGACGCCACCCTGACCGCCGGCGCCACCGGCACCGGCCGCGAGAGTGTCGGTGCCCGCGAAACCCGCACCGCCGCGACCACCGCGTCCGCCGACACCGGCCAGACCGCCAAGGCCGATGATCAACGAGCCGACCCCGCCGTTGCCGCCGGCGCCACCGGTGCCGCCCGCACCGGCCGCAGAAATCGCGGTACCGGCAAGCCCGTTGGCGCCCGCGCCGCCGGCACCACCGGCACCGCCGCTGCCGAACAGCGACTGGGCGCCCACGTTTCCACCCTGGCCGCCGCGGCCACCGAGAGCACCCACATCGAGGGCCTCGCCGCGGCACCGCCGTACCGCCGTCCCCGGCGCCCCGCTCCGCCCGTCCGGTCGGCGCAGTCCCGCGTCGCCCCCGTTTCCGCCGGCACCGCCGACACCGGAGAGGACGTCCGCGCCGACACCGCCACGGCCGCCATTGCCGGCGAACAGCCCGCCGGTGCCGCCGTTTCCACCGGCGCCGGCGTTGAAGATGATCACCCCGGCCCCGCCGTCGCCGCCGTTGCCGATCCAGCCGGCGGAGCCACCGTCGCCGCCGTTGAAGCCCGTGCCGCCGTCGCCGAACACGCCGCCGTCACCGCCCCGGCAGACCACCGCGACGCAGGTCACCGCCGTCCAGGTGTAGCCGTTGCCGATGAGCAAGCCACCATTGGGATGGGTGGCCGTGCCGTTGCCGATGAGCAGCACCTGACCGATCCAGATCTGAAAGGGCGCTCCCACCGAGCTCGCCACCGCCGGCACGGCGGCCGCATTCACCAGTCCCAGCGGTGCCAGCTCGGGCCCGTCACCGGCCGATTCCGCCGAGTACACGGCGAACGTGTCGTCGACGACGCCGCGGGTGCGAGAGGCCTCCTCACGACGGACGGCACCCACCGACGCCGGTGCAATCACCGGGTCGACCACCACCGGCGCAGTGACAGCGGGAGCTGTCACGCCGGGCTCGGCCGCCACGGGCACCTCGCTGACCGCGACCGGGCGGTTGGTGTCATCGGCGGCCGGAGCCGGCCTCACCTCGAGGGTTGTCGACGAGCCCGGCCCCGACCTCACGGCTGGCTTTCTCGCCTCGCGGGGCGAGTGGGACAGCGCGGGCGTGCGGTGGTCTCGACCGGACCGCGGCCGCGCCTTCGGCGGTGACGCTTGCGTACCGCCTGCCGCGCTCTCGTCCGAGGACGTATCTGCGTCGCCTGCTGGCGCACCCTCGGCCGAACCCGCGCTCGGACCCGCCGAAGAATCGTTCGAACTTGTTGCATCGGCAAACGCCACCGGCATCCAGGCCGTGATCGCCGCGCCGATTCCGAGCGCGACGGCCAAGGCCCCGACCCGGCCGATGTGACTCGAGGGACGGGCGCTCAACGTCGGCGCCGCATGCTTTGCTGTCGCGCGCTTCGACGTCGCACTTTTCTGAAGTGCATGCTTGGGTGCGGTGGGATTCGGTACGTCACCAACCGGGTTCATCGGGCCCATGGTGTCCCTGCTGGTTCCGGGTTAGTGTGCTATGGCGATTGATAGCCCGGCTAGCGAATGACCTTATACGCCGAAAACTGCCTAATCGGGCACTTTCGCGAAAATGGCCGTGAGCGACCGCCCGAGGCCGGGCAGAATTAACTGAATCAGCAAGGCCGGGTCACGACGGCGCATCGCGACGCACCCGTCGCCACACCGCCGCCATGGTGGACTATTGGCGCACATCCATCCGGCCTGCACAGAGTGCAAGTTTCAGCAAACTATCCGCCAGGCGAACCCGGTCGTGCGCCGACTGCGGACTCAGCGGTGAAATGCGTTGACAGGGGCCAGAATCAGGCCCTCAACGACGGAACCGGGAAGGCCGACAAGGCCTTCCCGGTTCCGGTGTGCGAATCAGTTGCGCGAACGGTCAGTTCGGCCGAGGGTCGTCGGCGTCCTCAGCGTCGGCCGCCTCGTCACCCGGCACCGCGGCGACGCGGTACGGGTCGGCCTCTCCCGCCGGTGTGGCGCCTTCCCGGATCCGGGCCAGATCCGCGTCCGCCGCCCGGGCCCGGGCCAGCAGGGCCTCCATATGCGCCGAGGTTTCCGGCACCTTGTCCAGCACGAATGCCAGGGTCGGGGTGAAGCGCACTCCGGTGGCCGCGCCGACCTTGCTCCGGAGAATCCCCCTGGCCCGCTCCAACGCCGCTGCCGCACCCTCGTAGTCGGGTTCGTCCTGCAGCGTCGCCCCGCGCACCGTGTAGTAGACGGTGGCGTCGTGCAGGTCTCCCGTGACCTTCGTGTCCGTGACGGTCACGAAGGCCAGCGGGGGATCCTTGATCTCGAACTCGATGGCAGAGGCCACGACCGTGCCGATGCGCTTCGACAAGCGGCGTGCACGTCCAACATCAACCATGGCTTAGGTGCGTTCCTTCTCGACGAGTTCGTACGCCTCGATGACGTCGCCCTCTTTGATGTCGTTGTAGGTCAGCGTGAGACCACACTCGTAGCCGTCGCGCACCTCGGTGGCATCGTCCTTCTCCCGCTTCAGCGACGAGATGGTGACCGTCTCGGCGACCACCACGTTGTCACGCAGCAGACGCGCCTTCGCGTTGCGGCGCATGATCCCGGAGGTGACCAGGCAGCCGGCGATGTTGCCGACCTTCGACGACCGGAAGATGGCCCGGATCTCGGCGCGGCCGAGTTCCTTCTCCTCGTAGACCGGCTTGAGCATGCCCTTGAGCGCGCTCTGGATCTCGTCGATGGCCTGGTAGATCACCGAGTAGTACCGGATGTCGACACCCTCGCGGTTGGCGAGCTCGGTGGCCTTGCCCTCGGAGCGGACGTTGAAGCCGATGATGATGGCATTCGACGCCGACGCCAGGTTGACGTTGGTCTCGGTGACGCCACCGACACCGCGGTCGATGACACGCAGTTCCACCTCGTCGTCGATCTCGATACCCAGCAGGGCCTCCTCCAGCGCCTCCACGGTGCCGGAGTTGTCGCCCTTGAGGATCAGGTTCAGCTGCGAAGTCTCCTTCAACGCTGCATCGAGATCGTCCAGGCTGATGCGCTTGCGGGTGCGGGCCGCCAGTGCATTGCGCTTGCGGGCGCTGCGGCGATCGGCGATCTGCCGAGCGATCCGGTCCTCGTCGACCACCAGCAGGTTGTCACCGGCACCGGGCACCGACGTGAAGCCGATGACCTGGACCGGCCGCGACGGCAGCGCCTCGTGGATGTCCTCGCCGTGCTCGTCGACCATGCGGCGCACACGACCGTAGGCATCGCCTGCCACGATCGAGTCACCGACCCGCAGCGTGCCGCGCTGGATCAGCACGGTGGCCACCGGGCCACGGCCACGGTCCAGGTGCGCTTCGATCGCCACACCCTGGGCTTCCATATCGGGGTTGGCCCGCAGGTCCAGCGACGCGTCGGCGGTCAACAGCACCGCTTCCTCCAGCGCCTGGATGTTGACACCGTTCTTCGCCGAGATGTCGACGAACATGGTGTCGCCGCCGTACTCCTCGGCCACCAGGTTGTATTCGGTGAGCTGCGCCCGGATCTTGGCCGGGTCGGCACCTTCCTTGTCGATCTTGTTGACCGCCACCACGATCGGCACATCGGCCGCCTGCGCGTGGTTGATGGCCTCCACCGTCTGCGGCATGACGCCGTCGTCGGCGGCGACCACCAGGATCGCGATATCGGTGGCCTTGGCACCACGGGCACGCATGGCGGTGAACGCCTCGTGACCGGGGGTGTCGATGAAGGTGATGAGACGCTCGATGCCCTCGTGCTCCACCGTGACCTGGTACGCGCCGATGTGCTGGGTGATGCCACCGGCTTCGCCCTCGCGCACGGTGGCGTTCCGGATGGTGTCCAGCAGGCGGGTCTTGCCGTGGTCGACGTGACCCATGACGGTGACGACCGGCGGACGGAATTCGAGATCTTCCTCGCCGCCCTCGTCCTCGCCGTAGGTGAGGTCGAAGGACTGCAGCAGCTCGCGGTCCTCGTCCTCCGGGGACACGACCTGCACGACGTAGTTCATCTCGCTGCCGAGCAGCTCCAGCGTCGAATCGTCCACCGACTGCGTGGCGGTGACCATCTCACCGAGGTTGAACAAGGCCTGTACCAGCGATGCCGGGTTGGCGTTGATCTTGTCGGCGAAGTCCACCAGCGACGCGCCGCGGGCCAGCCGGATGGTCTCACCGTTGCCGTGCGGCAACCGCACACCACCGACGACCGGGGCCTGCATGTTCTCGTATTCGGCGCGTTTTGCCCGCTTCGACTTGCGGCCACGACGGACCGCGCCGCCGGGACGACCGAAGGCACCTGCGGCACCGCCGCGCTGGCCGGGACGGCCACCGCCGCCACCGCCACCGGGACGGCCACGGAAACCGCCGGCCGCTGCACCGCCGGCACCGGCACCTGCACCGGCACCGCCGCCTGCGCCGCCGCCGCGGTAGTTACCGCCGCCACCGCCACCGGGACGGCCACCGGGAGCCGGACGACCGCCCGGACCGGGACGCGGGCCGCCGGGACGACCGGTCGCGCCGGGACGTGCGCCTGGCGGACGAGGAGGCATATTGCCTGGTGAAGCACCGCCGGGACGCGGTGCGCCCGGACGCGGGCCACCGGCACCGGGACCCGGACGGGGACCGCCGGGGCCGGCAGCCGGACGCGGGGCCGGGCGCTCGGCCGGCGCCTGCGAGGAGAACGGGTTGTTGCCGACGCGCGGTGCGCGCGGCGCGGGTTTGGGTCCCGGACGGGGACCGGGGGTCTGGGTACCGGCCGACGCGGCGGGAGCCGCCGGGGCGGGACCGGGGGTGGCCGGGGCCGAAGGTGCGGCCGGAGCTGCCGGAGCAGCAGGCGTCGGGGCCTGGGCTGCGGGAGCCGCGGGGGCCGGAGCCGGAGGTGCCGCGGGTGCCGGGGCCGGGGGTGCCGGGGGTGCCGGGGGTGCTGGCGGAGCCTGCGGTGCCGGCTTCGGGCCGGGCTTGGGCCCGCCACCGGCGGATGCCGGCTTGCTGGGCGCCTTGGCTGCGGGAGCATCCGCCGGAGCGGATTTTCCGCCCCCGAACGACTCACGCAGACGGCGCGCGACGGGTGCTTCCACCGTCGACGACGCGGATTTGACGAATTCGCCCTGATCGCTCAGACGGGCGAGAACTTCCTTGCTGGTGACACCGAGTTCCTTAGCCAACTCGTGTACACGGGCCTTACCTGGGGCTGCCACTACTTCTCCTCGTTTGGAGGCGACAGCGGTGGTGGGGCCGCGCCTCGGTTTTAGCTATGACGCATGGTCATCGGGACTTCACGGTGTGCTCATGTTCTTCGCTACCTGTTCTCTAGCCGGTGGGGCCGGATTCCTCAGCGCCCGGAAGGGGCGCGCTGAAGTACTCGACCACCGCGGATGTTTCCGGTGAACCGGTGATGCGCAACGCTCGGACGAACGCTCGCCGCCGGAGTGCCGCATCAAGGCACTGCTGGTCGGGATGCAGCCACGCACCCCGCCCGGGCAGGTTACCCGCTGAGTCCACAGTCACGGCGCAATTGCCGGGCCTGTCGGATACAGCGGCCACTCGAAGCAGTTCGACGGCCAGTTCTCGCTTCCGGCATCCCACACACGTCCGCACCGGTCCGTCTGGGCTCCGATGCGCACGAGCCGGGATGGCCGAAGTCTCGCGCTGGATCACGGCTCAGTCTACCGTTCCCGGACGTCCAGACTTCAATCGCGTGTCGGGATGGCTCACCCAGCCGCGGGTTCGGGTGCCGCATCACTGCGGATATCGATGCGCCAACCGGTGAGGCGGGCCGCCAACCTGGCGTTCTGCCCTTCCTTGCCGATCGCCAGCGACAGCTGGAAGTCCGGCACCACCACCCGGGCCGCCCGGGTGCTCTCGTCGATGACGGTCACCGACACGACCTTGGCCGGCGACAGCGCGTTGGCGACGAAGCGGGCCGGGTCCTCGTCGTAATCGATGATGTCGATCTTCTCGCCGGACAGCTCGCTCATCACATTGCGGACGCGCTGGCCCATCGGGCCGATGCACGCCCCCTTGGCGTTGAGGCCCGACACCTTCGAGGCGACGGCGATCTTGGATCGGTGACCGGCCTCCCGCGCCACCGCGACGATGTCCACCGATCCGTCCGCGATCTCGGGCACCTCCAGGGCGAACAGCTTGCGCACCAGGTTCGGGTGAGTGCGCGACAGCTCGATCTTGGGCTCGCGGGCGCCCCGGGACACGCCGATGACATAGCAGCGCAGCCGGTCGCCGTGCTCGTAGCCCTCGCCGGGCACCTGCTCGGCGGGCCGGATCATGCCGTCGGAGCCCTTGGCGTCGGTGCCGACCCGGACCACCACGTTGCCGCGGGTGTTCTCCCGGGCGTCCCGCTGCACGACGCCGGCGACGATATCGCCCTCGTGTGCCGAGAACTCGCCGTACATCCGCTCGTTCTCGGCGTCGCGCAGCCGCTGCAGGATCACCTGGCGGGCGGTGGTCGCCGCGATACGGCCGAATCCTTCTGGGGTGTCGTCCCATTCGTTGATCAGGTTGCCGTCGTCATCGGTTTCCCTGGCCATCACCTTGACCACACCGGTCTTGCGGTCGACGTCGATACGCGCGTCGGCCTCGTGGCCCTCGGTGTGCCGATACGCGGTCAGCAACGCGGACTTGATGGTGTCAACGACGATATCGACCGAGATTCCCTTGTCGGACTCGATGGCATGAAGCGCCGCCATGTCGATGTTCATTCGTCGCCCCCCTTTCCAGACTGCTCAGACAGTTCCAACTCACGCCGATTCGGCGGCGAAAATTCAACTTGTACAACGGCTTTGGTAATCCCAGTGACCTCGATGGGGCGGATCTCGAAATCCTTACCCACCGCGACGACGAGGTCCACGACCCCCTCGGCGGTCCGCCCGATCCGGCCCGTCAGGCTCGATCCGTCGGCGAGTGTGACCTCGACCTTGCGGCCGCGGGACCGCCGGAAGTGCTTCTCGGTGGTCAACGGGCGGTCGACGCCGCGCGAGGTCACCTCCAGCACGTAGGCGCCGAAGTCCCCGGTGGCCTGCTCGACGGCGTCCAGGGCCGCCGAGGCCACCTTCGACAAGGTGGCGATGGCATCCAGATCGACGCCGTCCTCGGCGTCGGCGATCACGGTGAGACGTGGCGGGCGGCCACCGCCGAACACCACATCTTCGACTTCGTAGCCCGCCCGGGTGAACTCCTCATCGAGGAGTTCGATCACCTGCTCCCGCGACGGTAATCGCGCAGACCGCAGCGGGTCATCCGATGCCACGGCGAGCTCCTCATCTTGAGTTGTGCGGTCACATTCCCCGGTCGGCTGGACCCGGGATCGGTTACCAAACGATACGCCAGGCGCGACGCACCAATCACCAAACGAGCAGCGCAGGAGAACATGGCAGGATGTGGGCGTGCCGAGTGCCCCACCCACCCTGACCCGGCGCCGCCTGCTGATCGCCGCGGTCCCCGCGACGCTGGCGGTGGGGCTGCTCGCCGGGACGACGGCCTGTTCACCGCCCCCTCCACCGGCCGACCTCGCCGACCTGCAGACCCAGTTCGACCGCGCGAACGCCGACAGCCTGCTCGCCGGTGAGGCCGCGACGGCACCGCCGGGCCGAACGCTCACGCCTGACATGGTGGCCACGCTCACGGCCATCGCCGCCGAGCGCACCGCGCACGCCCGGGCCCTCGCCGACGAGATCACCCGGTTGACCGACGGTGAGGCGCCCACCACGAGTGCCGCGCCGACCACCACCAGCACCACGGCGGCGCCGGCCGCCCCACCGACCGTCACCGCCGTCGCCAAGGCGCTTCGCGAGTCGGGCGAGGACGCCGCCCGGGTCGCCACCCAGATGGCCGGCTACCGGGCCGGGCTGCTGGGCTCCATCGCGGCCTCCTGCACGGCCGCCTATCAAGTGGCACTGGGTGATCCGGAGAAAAAGGGATGACCTCTCCGCAGCCCGGTCCCGATCCGGACCGGCCGACCGACGCCGCGCTCGCGGCGTTGTTCGACGCGGTCGCAACCGAGCACGGCGCCATCTACGGCTACGGCGTGGTGTCGGCGCATTCCACGCCCGATGACAACCCGCTGGTCGCCGAGGCGATGGCCCAGCACCGGGCACGCCGCGAAGAGGCGCTGGTCATGCTCGCCGAACGCGCGGTGACCCCGCCGCTGCCTGCGGCCGGCTACGAGCTGCCGCTGGAGGTGACCGACCCCGGCGATGCCGCCGAATTGGCGGTGCGGATGGAGTCCGACACCGCCACCGCGTGGCGGGCGGTCCTGGAACAGGCGCAGACACCGGAGGATCGCCGCTTCGCGGTGACCGCGATGACGCAGGCCGCGGTGCTGGCCGCCCGCTGGAACCAGGTGCTCGGGGTCCCCCAGATCACCACGGCTTTCCCGGGCGGGCCAGAGACGACCGGCTAGCCCCGCAGCGCGGCGGCCACCTCGGCGGCGGCACCGTCGGCCGCGAGTTCGCGCGCCTCGCCGGTGAACCGGTTGCGCAGTTCGACCACACCGTCGGCCCAACCCCGTCCGACCACCACGATCCACGGCATCCCGAGCAGTTCGGCATCCTTGAACTTGACCCCGGGCGAGGCGGTGCGGTCATCGAAGAGCACCTCGAATCCCAGCCGGGACAGTTCGCCGGCCAACTCGGTGGCGCCCTCGCGGGCACCGGCGTCCTTGTTGGCGATCACGACGTGCACATCGAACGGCGCGACCGACGCCGGCCAGCGCAGGCCGATCTCGTCGTGCTGCTGCTCGGCGATGACCGCGACCATCCGCGAGACGCCGATGCCGTAGGACCCCATGGTGAGTCGCACCGGCTTGCCGTTCTCGCCGAGCACATCGGCGCCGAAGGCGTCGGCGTACTTGCGGCCCAACTGGAAGATGTGGCCGATCTCGATACCGCGGGCCGAGGTGAGCACCCCGGCACCGTCCGGTGCGGGGTCGCCGTCGCGCACGTCGGCGGCCTCGATGGTGCCGTCGGGGGTGAAGTCGCGGCCGGCGACCAGTCCCACGACGTGCTTGTTGGGCGCGTCGGCGCCGGTGATCCAGGACGTGCCCGATACCACGCGCGGATCAACCAGATAGCGGACACCGTTGTCCTGCAGGGCTTTCGGACCAACATAGCCCTTCACCAGGAACGGATTGGCGGCGAAGTCGGCATCGTCGAGGAGTTTGAACTCCGCCGGTTCGAGCGCCGCCCCGAGGCGCTTCTCGTCGATGTCACGGTCGCCGGGGACACCGATCCCGAGCAGTTTCCACTCACCCCCGGGTTCGCGGGTCTTGACCAGGACGTTCTTGAGGGTGTCCGCCGCGGTGACCGCGCGCCCGCCGAACTGCGCCAGGTCGGCCGAGTTGGCCCAGTCCACCAGGGTCGCGATGGTCGGGGCGTCGGGGGTGTCGTGGACCTGCGCGGCGGGTTGACCCTCGATGGGCACATCGGCCGGCGCCCGGGTGATCACGGCCTCGACGTTTGCGGCGTACCCGGATTCCAGGCACCGCACGAAGGTGTCCTCACCGACCTCGCTCTCGGCGAGGAACTCCTCCGAAGCGCTGCCGCCCATGGCGCCGGACACCGCCGAGACGATGACGTACTTCACCTTCAACCGGTTGAAGATGCGTTGATAGGCCTCGCGGTGCGCGTGGTAGGCGGTCTTGAGGCCGTCCTCGTCGACGTCGAAGGAGTAGGAGTCCTTCATGACGAACTCGCGGCCGCGCAGAATGCCTGCGCGCGGACGTGCCTCATCGCGGTACTTGGTCTGGATCTGATAGAGCAGCACCGGCAGGTCCTTGTAGGAGGAGTACTCCCCCTTGACCGTCAGGGTGAACAGTTCCTCGTGGGTCGGGCCCAGCAGATAGTCGTTGTTGCGCCGGTCCTGCAGCCGGAACAGGGTGTCGCCGTACTCGGTCCACCTGTTGGTGGTCTCGTAGGGGGCGCGCGGCAGCAGCGCGGGCAGCAGGATCTCCTGGCCGCCGATCGCGTTCATCTCGCTGCGGACGATGTTCTCGATCTTGCGCAGCACCCGCAGGCCCAGCGGCAGCCAGCTGTAGATCCCGGGGCCGACGGCGCGCACGTAGCCGGCGCGGATCAGTAGCTTGTGGCTGGGGACTTCGGCGTCTGCGGGATCGTCACGCAGGGTTCGCAGGAACAGCTCGGACATACGGGTGATCACGAGCGGCAAGCCTAGTCGCGCCCCTGCCAGGTGCAGACGCACGCCTCGTTGCCTTCGGCATCGGCGAGCACCCAGAACGCGGGTGCGGCGTGCTCGCTGAGCATCACACCGCCCGCCGCCAGCGCCGCCGCGATGCGCACGGCGGCCTGGTCGTGTGGGACGTCGACGTCGAGGTGGATCCGATTGCGGGTCTCATGGCGTGGCGAATCCATCTGCTGGAACCAGATCGCCGGGCCGCGCCCGGCCGGGTCGAGCAGGCCATGGTTCAGATCGGTCGTGCTGCGAGCGTCGCGGTAACCCGTCACGGCCTTCCAGAACGGCCGCACCGCGGCGATGTCGAGGGCGTCGATGGCGATCTCGAAGGCATGCAGATCGGGTCCGGGTTCGATTGTCCTGCCCGCGGTCTGCAGCGCCCCGGCCAGCCGTCCGGCCACGTCCAGATCCCGATCGGTGACCACGCCGTCGGCCTCGGATTGCACCCGCAGCACCACCCGGTCCGCGCTCAGGTCGATCGACAGGTGTCCCGATGCGTCCGGGCACGCCGCGGCGGCCAGGGTGGCCACCTCGGCGGCTTCGGCCAGCGTGTGCACCCGCACCTGGGCGTGAATCGCCCCGAGGACCAGCCGCCAGCCCAGCGCGCCGGTGGCATCCGAGATCTGCCGGCGGGTCGGGTTCACAGTTCCCCTGCCTCGACCGCTTCCTTGGTGTGTTGGGCGCTGGCGATCTGGCGGGCGGTGAATCTGATGCCCAGTGCGGCGACACCGACCAGCACCGCGATGCCGGCCACCCACAGCAGCGAGTACGTGTATCCGTGGCCGAGGGCGTCCAGTTGGGCGGGCGTCATATCGTGCACCGGCCCCGTCGTCCCACCCAGATACAGCGTGCGCGAGGTCTGCACGGCCTGGATGACGACGAGCACGATCGGGCCGCCGAGGTTGTAGACCATCAGGGTCACCGCCGACACCGGTCCGATGTCCCGCGGTGCGACGTCGGCGACCGCACACAGCGGCAGTACCACCGAGATCACGCCGATGCCGAGCCCGCCCAGCACGAACAACACCACCAGATCCGGGAAGTACGGCACATCGCGTTCCAGCGTCGATCCGAACAGCATCGCGGCCAGCACCAGGCTGCCGGCACCGATGACCAGCCAGCGCGGCGCGAACCGCGGCGCGAACCGGGTGGCGGCCAGGTTGCCGACACCCATGGCGAGCGCGAACGGGATGAAGCAGATGCCGGCGTGCAGTGCGGAGTAGCCGAGCACATCCTGGACCAGCAGGCCGATCATCACGCTGACCGTCAGCATCACACCACCGGCCAGGAAGTACGCCACGAAGGTCGCGACCCGGCTGCGGTCGTCGAACACCGAGAACGGCACCAGCGGGTTGTCCGCACGCCGTTCGACGATGACGAAGGCGACCAGTGCGAGCACCGTCGCGGCGCCGGCGGCGAACACCCACGGATCGATCCAGCCGCGCGGCGGGCCCTGGGTGAACACCAGCACCGCCGCGGTGCAGGCCAGCGTCGCCAGCAGCGCACCGGAGACATCCAGGGTCAGCCGTTCGTGCCGGGTCTCGGCCAGCCACAGCGCGGCCACCACGATGATCGCGATGCCGATCGGCACATTGATGAGAAAGGCCCAGCGCCACGACAGCTCGGTCAGCGCACCGCCCAGGATGAGCCCGAGTACCGAGCCGATGCCCTGCATCGCCGCCGATACCGCCAGCGCCTTGTTGCGGGCGTGCCCGACGGCATAGGTGGTGGCGATCAGGGCAAGGCCGGTCGGGGCCGCCACCGCGGCGCCCAGCCCCTGCACGCCGCGCGCGGCGATGAGGGTGATCTCGTCGGTGGCGACGCCGCAGATCAGCGAGGCGATGGTGAAGGTGCCGACGCCGGCCAGGAACGCGCGCTTGTGGCCTATCGCATCGCCGATCCGGCCGCCCAGCAGCAGCAGACCACCGAACGCGAGGACATAGGCGGTGATGACCCAGCTCTTGCCGGCATCGGAGAGCGCCAGCTCGGCCTGCATGCGGGGCAAGGCGACGATGACGATGGTGCCGTCGAGGGTGGCCATCAACTGCATTCCGGTGATGGCCACGATGGCCGGGCCGAGAACGGTTTCCGACAGCCGCGTACCCGAACCCTGCGACCCCGACATGGCTTCCCACCCTACCGACGGGCCCGACGGCACGTTTATCCACAGGATTCATGCACAGGTGTGGAGAAATTACAGGGGTGTGATTTCGGCGCGCGGCACCGGGAGTGCGCACCGCGTGGCGCACGAAGATGGGATCAATCGGCCAATACCCAGTAACGCACCGGGTCAAACGTGCATTCCGGAGAAGTGTGAGAACGCAGCTGGGCGAGGTCGTACCGCTGGAGCGGGAACTTCCTCAGCCGTCCAGCTCCCCGGCATCGATCGCGTCCTTGACCTCCTGGGCGTGCGCCACTTCCTCCGCGCTGTAGCGGATGAACAACGCCACCGCACCGACCACGACGGCAACCGCGGCCACCCACAGCAGCCCATAGGTGTAGCCCGCATCGAGGGCGTTGTGCTGCGCCTCGTTCATGTTCTTGACCGGGCCGGTCGTGCCGCCCAGGTACAGGGTGCGCGAGGTGATGACGGCCTGGATGATGGCCAGCACCACGGGCCCACCGAGGTTCTGCAGCATCAGCGCGATCGCCGATACCGGACCGATCTCGTCGAAACCCACCCCGGCGATGGCCGAGACCGTCAGCGGCACCACGATCATGCCGATGCCGAAACCGCCGACGGTGATCGGAATGACCAGATTCGGGAAGTACGGGATGTCGCCGTTGAGCGTCGAACCGTAGATCATCGCGGCCAGCACGAACACGCCACCGGCGATCACGATCCACCGCGGCGCGAACCGCGAGACCAGTTGCGAGGACAGGCCTAGCCCGATCCCGAGCGCGATCACGAACGGGATGAAGCCGATGCCGGCGCGCAGCGCGCTGTAACCCATGATGTCCTGCACGTACAGGCCGATCAGCACCGTCAGGGTGAACATCACGCCGCCGGCCAGGAACACCGCGATGAAAGTGGCCACCCGGTTGCGATCACGGAACAGCGAGAACGGCACCACCGGGTTCTCCGCGGTGCGTTCGACATAGAGGAAGGCGAGTCCGAAAATGCAGGCCGCGGCACCGGAGGCCAGCGTCAGCGGCGACAGCCAGCCCTTCTCCGGGCCCATCGAGAATCCGAACACCGCGGCGGTGCAGAACAGCGTCGCAAGGATCGCGCCGGTGGCGTCCAGCTTCATCCGGGCCCGGTGGGTCTCGGTCAGGTGAGTGCGGGCCAGGTAGAGCATGATCAGGCCGATCGGCACGTTCACCAGGAACGCCCAGCGCCACGACACCTCGGTGAGCGCGCCGCCGACGACCAGACCCATGACCGAGCCGACGCCGGTCATGGCGGCGAACACGGCAGTGGCCGAGTTACGGGCCGGTCCCTTGGGGAAGGTGGTGGCGATCAGCGCGAGGCCGGTGGGTGAGGCGATGGCGGCGCCGACGCCCTGCAGCAGGCGCGCGATCACCAGGGTGGCCTCGTCCCACGCGACGCCGCACAGCACCGAGGCGATGGTGAAGAGCGCGACACCGACGATGAAGGTGCGCTTGCGGCCGATGGTGTCGCCGAGACGTCCACCCAGCAACATCAGGCCGCCGAAGGTCAGCACATAGGCCGTGATGACCCAGCTGCGACCCGCATCGGAAAGTCCCAGCTCATCCTGGATCTTAGGAAGAGCCACGATCGCGACGGTGCTGTCCATCGTCGCGAGCAGCTGCATACCACCGATGGCAATGACCGCGGCAATGAAGTTCCAGGGCGGCACCCATGCCGGTAACCTGCTGTTTTGCCGCATGTCCCCCCGGCCGACGTGTACTGGAAGGGCCCGGTTGCTGCCATCTGCGTCGTCCCGGCGGCTGGATTTGCGCCCAGCGTCGTTGAGAGCAGTCATACCGGGTTACCTTACAGTAATCTTAAGAATCCTTTAACTGCCGAAGCCAGCCACGGGCCCGATCACGATGATCGCGGGCGGTCGAATTCCCTCCGAACGCACCCTCTCGCCGACGTCGGCAAGCGTTGCGCGCACCGTGCGCTGGGCGGCCGTCGTGCCGTGCTGCACCACCATCACCGGCGTATCCGCAGGTCTACCGCCCGCCAGCAGCACACCGGCGAACAGCTCGATTCGTTCGACGGCCATCAGCAGCACGAGCGTGCCCGACATCGCGGCCAACGCATCCCAATTCACTAACGATTCGGGATGGTCCGGCGCAACATGGCCGCTGACCACCACGAACTCGTGGGTGACGTGGCGGTGGGTGACCGGAATACCGGCCAGGGCAGGAACCGCTATGGCACTGGTCACACCCGGCACGACGGTGACCGGGACACCGGCCTCGGCGCACGCGATGACCTCTTCATAGCCGCGGGCGAAGACGAACGGGTCCCCGCCCTTGAGCCGCACCACGAACTTGCCCGCCTTGGCGCGCTCGATCAGGACGTTGTTGATCGCCTCCTGCGCCATCGCGCGGCCGTACGGGATCTTCGCGGCGTCGATCACCTCCACATGCGGCCCCAACTCGGCGAGCAGTTCCGGCGGGGCAAGCCGGTCGGCGACCACCACATCGGCGCGCGCCAGCAGCCGCCGCCCACGCACCGTGATCAGCTCCGGGTCCCCCGGACCTCCACCGACCAGCGCCACACCCTCGCGCACCACATCGTCGGAGTCGCCGCTGCGGTCGGCGATGGCCCCGGTCTGCAAGGCTTCGTGAATGGCATTGCGGATACCCGCCGAACGACGGTGCTCACCGCCGGCCAGCACGCCGACCGACAGACCGTCATGGTCGAAGGTTGCGGGCGTGACCGCGGTGCCCTCGATGGCCACGTCGGCACGCACACAGAAGATGCGGCGACGTTCGGCGCCCGCCACGATATCGGCGTTGACGTCCGGGTCATCGGTGGCGGCCAGCACATACCAGGCGCCGTCGAGATCTTCGTCACGGAAGTCGCGCAACTGCAACGTGATCGGCGCGAACGCCTCCACCGACGGGGTGGCCGCACGGGCGATCACATGGACATCGGCACCGGCGGCGATCAGCAGTGGCAGCCGCCGTTGGGCCACCGTGCCGCCGCCCACCACGACGACCTTGCGGCCGTCCAGACGCAGGCCGACCAGGTAGGCGTTCTCTGTCACCCGCCGAGCTTAAAGGTTGCGGCCGCCGCGACGAAGCGGGAGCTGGCCTGCGGGTGCGCCGCCGGGTGTGTGTGCAGGTACCCGGCATGCACACCACCGTGCACCACTCCGTCACCGGCACGCCGGCCCGATGCCGAGCTGTAGCCCCAGGCGCTCGGATAGTCCTGACCGAAAGTGACTGCAGTGCGGTGAAATTCGTGTCCACTGACTCGCTCCCCGACGGCGTGCAGCGGCGATTCGGTGACCGCGACGGCATCCCGGTAGCCCAGGGTGAGACGCTCGGTGAATCGCGCCGAACCGGCCAGCACCCCGCACATCGGTACCCCGTCGAGGTCCTCGACCAGATAGGTCAGGCCGGCACATTCGGCGTGCACCGGGGCGCCCGCCGCCGCCAGCGCCTGGATCTGGCCGCGCACGGTCTCATTGGCCGACAGTTCGGCGGTGAACTGTTCGGGGAAGCCACCCGGGACAACCAGGGCGGCGGTGTCTTCGGGCAGCACATCGAGCAGCGGATCGAAGTCGACCACGTCGGCACCGGCAGCGGTCAGCAGTTCCCGGTGCTCGGCGTAGCCGAAGCTGAAAGCCCGCCCCGCGGCCAGTGCGACGGTCACTCCGGCGGTCCGGGGCGAGCGAAAATCCGGTGACCAGGCATCGGCGCTGACCTTGCTCGCGGCCGCGGCGACCAGGGCCGCGATGTCGACGTGCTCGGCCACCAGATCCGTCATCGCCGCGACGGCACGATCGGCGAGCGCGCCGTACTCGACGGCGGTGACCAGACCGAGGTGGCGCGAGGGCACCTCGAGTTCGGCGGTGCGCGGAATCGCCCCGAGCACCGGGACCCCGGCCTGTTCACACGCCTGGCGCAGGACCTGCTCGTGACGCGGGGAACCGACCCGGTTCAAAATTACCCCGGCCATCCGGATCGACGTGTCGAAAGTCGAAAAGCCGTGCAGCAGAGCGGCAATGCTGTGACTCTGTCCCCGCGCATCGACCACCAGCACGACGGGAGCGCCGAGCAACCCCGCGACGTGTGCCGTGGATCCGCGCGCCGGGCCCACCCCGTCCTCGGCGATCCGGCCGTCGAACAGCCCCATCACCCCTTCGACGACCGCGATATCGGCGCCCGCGGTGCCGTGCCGGTACAGGGGCCCGATCAACGACTCCCCCAGCATCACCGCGTCCAGGTTGCGGCCGGGCAGCCCGGTGGCCAGGGCGTGGTACCCCGGGTCGATGAAGTCGGGTCCCACCTTGAACGGGGCGACCCGGTGCCCGGCGCGGCGCAGCGCTCCCATCAAACCCGTGGCTACGGTGGTTTTTCCGCTGCCCGAGGCGGGCGCGGCGATGACGACGGCAGGTGCCACCACGCTCACCATTCGATGCCGCGCTGACCCTTGCGGCCGGCATCCATCGGGTGCTTGACCTTGGTCATCTCGGTCACCAGATCGGCGGCATCGATCAGCGCCTGTGGTGCATCCCGGCCGGTGATCACCACATGCTGATTGCCCGGCCGGTCGGCCAGCGTTGCGATCACCTCTTCGGTGGAGATCCAGCCCCATTTGAGCGGGTAGGTGAACTCGTCGAGTACATAGAAGTCGTGCTGCTGCTCGGCGATCCGGCGGGTGATCTCGGCCCACCCGTCGCGCGCGGTTTCCGCGTGGTCGACGTCGCTGCCCTGCTTTCGCGTCCACGACCAGCCCGAGCCCATCTTGTGCCACTGCACGGCCCCACCGGTGCCGTGCTCGTCGTGCAGCCGGCCGAGCTCCCGAAAAGCGCTCTCCTCGCCGACCTTCCATTTGGCACTCTTCACGAACTGGAATACCGCGATATCGAAGCCCTGGTTCCAGGCCCGCAACGCCATGCCGAACGCCGCGGTCGACTTCCCTTTGCCCGGACCGGTGTGCACCGCCAGCAGCGGCGCGTTGCGGCGCGCCCTGGTGGTCAGCCCGTCATTGGGCACGGTCAGCGGTTGTCCCTGTGGCACGGTGCCTCCTACGCAGCAGTCTTGACCAACGACGTCAGCTCGCCGGCCTGCAGCTGGGCCAGCCGCACGGCCGGCGCTTCCAGCTGCTGGGCCAACTGCTCGGCCAAACCCAGACGGACAAAGGACGTCTCGCAGTCCACCACGACGGCCGCGGCGCCCTCGGCGACCAGCAGCCGCGCGGCGGTCCGGGTCCGGCCCAGCGGGTCCGGCCCACCGGTGGCCCGCCCGTCGGTGAGCACCACCACCAGCGGGCGACGGGCCCGGTCGCGTGCCTTCTCGCGCAGCACCACGTCGCGGGCGGCCAGTAATCCCTGTGCCAGCGGCGTTTTGCCACCGGTGTCGAAGCGGGCCAGTCGCCGTCCGGCGATGTACACCGAGGAGGTGGGTGGGAGCAGCACATCGGCGCGCTGGCCACGGAAGGTGATCACCGCGACCTTGTCACGACGCTGGTAGGCATCGCGCAGCAGTGACAACGTGGCCCCGCCGACCGCGGACATCCGGTCCCGCGCGGCCATCGACCCGGAGGCGTCGACGACGAAGATCACCAGGTTGCCTTCCCGGCCCTCCCGCACGGCACGGCGGACATCGTCGGGCTGCACCTGCGGGCGGCCCGGCCGGCGCTGGTTGTTGACCGCGGCCAGCAGCGTCGCGAACACGTGGGTGCCGTGCCCCTCGCCGGGGACCTCGGTGGAGCCCACGGTGCTTCCGGTGCGGTTGCGGGCCCGTGAGCGGCGTCCCGGGGCGCCCTCACCGACCCCGGGAACCACCAGCGCCTTGGTCCGGAAGGTGGCCGACGGCGGCGCGCTGGACCGGGTCGGCGGCGCGCCGTTTCGCTTCGGCCCCTCGGATGGTTCACCGGCCTGCCCGTTGCTCCGCGAATCGTCTTGCGGGGCCGGGCCGTCCGTCGAGGAGTCCGATCCGCCACCACCGGGCGGCTCGGGATCGGGCTCGGGATCCTCGGGTGACTCTTCGGTCTGCGAAAGTGCCTCGTCGAGGCGTTCGGAGTCCAGGCCCGGGTCGTCGAAGGGATCGCGCCGGCGCCGGTGCGGCAGCGCCAGTTCGGCCGCGACCCGGATGTCCTCTTCCTCGACGGTGGCGCTCCCCCGCCAGGCCGCGTGCGCCACCGCGGTACGCGCGAGCACCAGGTCGGCGCGCATACCGTCCACATCGAAGGCCGCACACAGGGCCGCGATGCGCCGTAACTCGTTGTCCGGCAGCACGACACCGGCCACCGCCAGCCGCGCGTCGGCGATCCGAGAGGCCAGCTCGGCATCGGCATCGGCATAGCGTGCGGCGAACCCGGCCGGATCGGCCTCGAAGGCCAGCCGGGAGCGGATCACCTCGACCCGCACATCGACATCGCGGGAGGCGGCCACGTCGACGGTGAGCCCGAAACGGTCGAGCAACTGCGGGCGCAGCTCCCCCTCCTCGGGATTCATCGTGCCGATCAGCACGAAACGCGCATCATGGGAATGCGATACGCCGTCACGTTCGATGTGCACCCGGCCCATCGCGGCCGCGTCGAGCAACACATCGACGAGGTGATCGTGCAGCAGGTTGACCTCGTCGACGTACAGCACACCGCCGTGGGCGCGGGCCAGCAGCCCCGGCGAGAACGCGTGCTCACCGTCGCGCAACACCTTCTGCAGGTCCAGTGATCCGACCACCCGGTCCTCGGTCGCGCCGATCGGCAGCTCGACGAGACGCGCATCCTCGTCGACCTGGGCCAGCACCGTCGCCAGTGCGCGCACCGCGGTCGACTTCGCGGTGCCCTTCTCCCCGCGGATCAGCACGCCGCCGATATCGGGGCGCACCGCGCAGAGCACCAGCGCCAGCCGCAGCCGGTCATGGCCCACCAGCGCGCTGAAGGGATAGTGGGTGATGGTCACAGCGCCACCGCCCCCGGCCTGATCATCGGCACGTGCGGGATCCCGTCTTCCAGATACTCGTCGCCGTCGGGCACGAACCCGTGCGCGCCGTACATGTCCTGCAAATAGGTCTGAGCGTCGATGCGGCACGGATAATTGCCCACCTCGGCGATGGCGGCCTGCATCAGCCGTGCGGTGTGTCCGTGCCCGCGGTCGGCGCGTTTGGTGCACACCCGCCCGATCCGGAACACCTTCTCCCCACCCGGATGTTCCTCCATCAGGCGCAATGTCGAGATCACCTGTGCACCCTCACCTTCCAGCCAGAAATGACGGGTCTCGGCGAGCAGATCGCGGCCGTCGAGTTCCGGGTACGGGCAGGCCTGCTCGACGACGAACACCTCGACACGCAACTTGAGCAGCTCGTAGAGCGTTACGGCGTCCAGATCCTTGGCCCAGCTTCGGCGCAGCGCGACCGTCATACGGGCGCGGGAGCATCCAGCTTGAGGACCTTGGTGCCGTAATCCCACACCTCGTTGAACAGCGCGGGCTCGGTCGACAACTTCGTACCGAGCGACGGGACCATCTCCTTGAGCTTGGGCAGCCAGCTTTGGTACTGGTCGGCGAAGCAACGCTCCATCACCTCCAGCATGGCGGGCACGGCCGTCGAGGCACCTGGTGAGGCGCCCAGCAGACCGGCGATGGTGCCGTCGCCGGCGGTGAGCACGGTGGTGCCGAATTCGAGCACGCCACCGGCGCCCTTGCGGCGGATCACCTGGACCCGCTGACCGGCGATGTCCAACTCCCAGTCGGAATCGACTGCGCTGGGCGCGAATTCACGCAGCGTGTCGACGCGTGCACTCTCGCTCAGCAGCAGCTGACCGATCAGGTATTTCAACAGGCCGGTCTCGGTCAGCCCGACGCCGAGCATCGAAGCCAGGTTGTTGGGCTTGACCGACAGCGGCAGGTCGGTGACCTTGCCCTGCTTGAGGAACTTCGGCGACCACCCGGCGAACGGGCCGAACAGCAGCCAGGATTTGTGGTTGATGACGCGGGTGTCCAAGTGCGGCACCGACATCGGCGGGGCTCCGAGCGGCGGAAGACCGTACACCTTGGCCTGATGGGCGGCGGCCAGCTCCGGGTTTCCGGTACGCAGGAAGGCCCCGCCGACCGGGAAACCACCGAAGCCGTGAGCCTCCGGGATGCCGGCCTTCTGCAGCAACGGCAGCGCGCCGCCACCGGCTCCGACGAACACGAACTTGGCGTTGATCTTGCTCTTGGCGCGGGTGCGCCGGTTGGTGACCTTCACCGTCCAGCTGCCGTCGGACTCCTTGTGCAGATCACGCACGTCGTGGCCGAAGAGGGTGGTCATGCCGTTGGTGGCGGAGTAGCCGATCAGCTGACGCGACAGCGACCCGAAGTCGACATCGGTGCCGGCCTGTGTCCAGTTCAGCGCGACCGGCTCACTGAAGTCGCGTTTGGCGGCCATCAAAGGCAGCCGGCGGGCGAACTCGTCCTTGTCGTCGATGTACTCCATCGAGGCGAACAGCGGGTTGGTCACCAGCGCCTCGTACCGAGCCTTCAGATACTCGGCGTTCGCCGCACCGTGCACGAAGCTCACGTGCGGGATCGGGTTGAGGAAGCTGCGCACGTCGGGCAGCACCCCGTTCTCGACGGCGTAGGCCCAGAACTGCCGCGACACCTGGAACTGCTCGTTGACGGTGATCGCCTTGGCGGTGTCGACGGAGCCGTCGGACTTCTGCGGCGTGTAGTTCAACTCACACAGCGCGGAGTGACCGGTGCCGGCGTTGTTCCACGGATCGCTGCTCTCGGCGGCCGCACCGTCGAGGCGCTCGATCATCGTGATCGACCAATCGGGTTCCAGGAGGCGCAGCAGCGCACCGAGCGTGGCGCTCATGATTCCGGCGCCGACGAGCACGACGTCTGTCTTGGCTACTTTCGGGTCAGACACGCAACAAGGTTATCCCGCCGGTGGCAGGACAAGCGGTCGGGCCGTGCAGGTCACTACAGTGGCTAGCGTGACCGGCTGGGAGCCCGACGTATTACCTGGCTATTGGCAGCAGCCGCTGGCCCTCGGCGCCGATCCCGATGGGGAGGGCGACCTGGTCGCCACCCTCGTTTCGCGTGGTGAACCGGCGCGGGACGGTCGCCGCCCGGATCGTGCAGTGCTGTTGGTGCACGGCTACACCGACTACTTCTTCCACACCGAGCTGGCCGACCACTTCGCCGAACGCGGGTTCGCCTGTTATGCCCTGGACCTGCCCAAGTGCGGCCGATCCAGGCGGGACGGTCAGACCCCGCACTTCACCTCCAACCTGGCCCACTACGACGCGGCGCTGCAGGCGGCGCTGGAGGCCATCGGCGCCGCCGACGTGCTGATGTACGGGCATTCCGCGGGTGGGCTGATCGTGTCGCTGTGGCTGGACCGCCTGCGCCGGCGCTCGGCGACGGGCCCGATCAGCGGCCTGGTACTCAACAGCCCGTTCTTCGATCTGCACGGGCCGGCGATCCTGCGCACCCCGCCGACATCGGCGGCGCTCATCGCGCTCGCCCGGTTCCGCAGAATGCAGGTGGTGCGCAGACCGACCACAGGTGGGTACGGCACGACCTTGCACCGCGACTTCGCCGGGGAGTTCGACTACAACCTGGACTGGAAGCCGGTCGGCGGATTCCCGGTCACCTTCGGCTGGATCAACGCGATCCGGCGCGGACAGAAGCGCCTGCACCGCGGCCTGGACGTCGGAGTGCCGAGCCTGATCTTGCGCTCGGACCGCAGCGTCACCGAGGCCGGCGATCCCGATCTGATCCAGCGCGGCGATGCGGTGCTGGACGTCGCGCAGATCGCCCGCTGGGCAGGCTGCGTCGGCGACCGGCTTACGGTGGTCCCGATCACCGACGCCAAGCACGATGTGTTTCTATCGGTCGCCGAGCCCAAGGCGACCGCCTACCACGAACTCGACACCTGGCTGGACTGGTATCTCAAGACCGGGACGTCATCGACCACACCACATTCCGGATAAGGCGGCCCAGCGTGGAGCACTACGACCTGACGATCATCGGCACCGGTTCGGGCAACAGCATCCCCGATTCGGGTTTCGACGCCCGGTACGGCGATATGCGGGTCGCGATCTGCGAGCAGGGCACCTTCGGCGGCACCTGCCTCAACGTCGGCTGCATCCCGACCAAGATGTTCGTCTACGCCGCGGAGGTCGCCCAGACGGTGCGGGAGAGCTCGCGCTACGGCATCGACGCGCATGTCGACAAGGTGCGCTGGCCCGACATCGTCTCCCGGGTGTTCGGCCGCATCGATCCGATCGCCTCCGGCGGTGAGGCGTACAAGCGGAGTCTGCCCAACATCGACGTGTACGGCAGCCACACCCGGTTCACGGGCACCGCCGACGGCCGCTACACGCTGCGCACCGAGGACGGTGCCGAGTTCAGCTCGGATCAGGTGGTGATCGCCGCCGGCGCCCGTGCGGCCGTGCCGCCCGCCATCACCGACTGCGGGGTGCGGTACTACACCAGCGACGACATCATGCGGATCGACACCGTGCCCGAGCACCTGGTGATCGTCGGCGGCGGTTTCGTGGCCGCGGAGTTCGCCCACGTGTTCTCGGCGCTCGGAGCACGGGTCACCGTCGTGGTGCGCGGCCCCGGGATGCTGACCCACTGCGATGAGACGATCTGCCACCGGTTCACCGATCTGGCGGCGGCCAAGTGGGATCTGCGGCCCCACACCAACGTCGTCGGGTCACGCCCGTGCAGCGGCGACGGTATCGTCCTGGCACTCGACGACGGCTCCGAGTTGGCGGCCGACATGCTGCTGGTGGCCACCGGCCGCCATCCCAACGGCGACCTGCTCGACGCCGACCTGGCCGGGGTGACGGGTCAACGACGGGATGGTCGAGGTCGACGAGTACCAGCGCACCTCCGCGCGCGGGATGTGGGCGCTGGGCGACGTGTCCTCGGCCTATCAGCTCAAGCATGTGGCCAACCACGAGATGCGGGTGGTCCGGCACAACCTGCTGCGCGACTGGGAAGACACCGCGGGCATGGTCGCCAGCGATCACCGGTTCGTGCCGTCGGCGGTGTTCACCGACCCCCAGATCGCCACCGTCGGCCTCACCGAGGCCCAGGCCCGCGAGGCCGGCCACGACATCGTGGTGAAGGTGCAGGATTACGGCTCCACCGCCTACGGGTGGGCGATGGAGGATCACACCGGAGTCGCGAAACTGATCGCCGACCGCGGCACCGGCACGTTGCTGGGCGCGCACATCATGGGGCACCAGGCCTCCTCGATCATCCAGCCGCTGATTCAGGCGATGAGCTTCGGCCAGACCGCCAAAGAGGTTGCCACCGGACAGTATTGGATTCACCCCGCGCTGCCCGAGGTGATCGAGAACGCGCTGCTCGGCCTGCTGGACTGAGCTCAGCGCCGCGTCGCGGTGACCAGGAGGTACTCGGCCTCCCACCGGCCGTCGCGCCGGGTCGAGGCCAGGAAATCGAGGAAGGCGTCATCCAGCGCGGCAACCTGTTCGGGCTTGTCGGCGTTGTATGCGTACACCGCGATGGTGGGCCCGTAGTTGCGTTTCCAGTACTCGCGGAACTCCAGCGGCCCGCTGCAATGATCCAGCGCCACCGTCTGGCGCCGCATGCTGACATCGGCGACCCGGTCGCCGAACAATTCGGTCACATGCGCTTCATCGCCCCACAGCGGTGCCGGACTCGCACCGGGAGGTGGCGGCGGCGCGAAGGGTTTCATGGTGGCGAACAGTCGCCCGATGAAACCCGTTGGAGTCCAGTTGATCAGCCCTAAGGTGCCGCCCGGACGGCATACCCGCACGAGTTCGTCGGCGCTGCGCTGGTGCCGGGGCGCGAACATGACGCCGACGCAGGACATCACGATGTCGAAGGCGTCGTCCTCGAACGGCAGCGCCTCCGCATCGGCCTCCTGCCAGTCCAGTTCCACGCCCTGCGCTGCCGCGCGGGCACGGCCCGCCGCGAACAGTTCCGGGGTGAGGTCGGCGGCGGTCACCGATGCCCCGGCGCACGCGGCCGGAATGGCGGCATTTCCCGCGCCCGCGGCGACGTCGAGAACCCGGTCACCGGCTCCGACGCGGCAGGCCCGCACCAGTTCCGGGCCGAGTTCGGGGATGAGTTCGGTGGCGACAGCGGCATAGTCGCCGGATGCCCACAGTGCACGATGCTTGATCTTGAGTGCGCGGTCGGCCTCGGCCGCGTCGGATTCATTGGCGTTCATGAACCCATGGTGATCCGAATACGGCCCGGATACCTCCGAATCCGCGGGTCAGTTGTGGCCCGCACCGATCCAATGCAGCAGGTCGTGCACGATCTCGTCGGCCAGCCGGTAGCTGACCGAACGGCCCGCCCGGCTGCTGGTCACCCAGCCCTGTCCGCGCAGCACCCGAAGTGCCTGGGACACCGCGTTTTCCGACCGTCCCAGCGCGGCGGCCAGGTCGCTGACGCAGATGCCGGGAACCCGGTGCAGGCTGAGCAGGATCTCCAGGCGATGCGGATCGGAGAGCAGATCGAACCGGCGCGCCCATTCGGAGGTGTCGACGTCGTCAAGCGCCGATGACGCCTTCTGCACCACCGACGCATCCTCCATGACAGGCAATCTAGTACGGGTCAGTCCAGGAAGCCGTGCAGCAGCGCCGCCGAGCCGGCCAGGTGCGCGCACATGGCGTCGGCCGCCGCAGTGGCGTCGCCGGTGAGGATGGCACCCACGATCGCCTCATGCTGTTCGTCGGAGTGCGTGATGTTGCGGGGCAGCAGCGGGATCTGGTCCAGCAGGGTGTTCACCCGCATCCGGTTCTCGGCCACCAGCGGCACCAGCGACACCGAGCCCGCCGCCTCCGCGATCGCCAGATGCAGCCGCGAGTCCAGCCGTCGGTAGTCCCCGGCGGCGGCGCCGCGCACATCGTCGAGCCGGCAGCGCAGCTCACCGCGCTCGGCCTCGGTCAGCGTGCGGCCCGCCGCCGACCGCGCCGCCCCCACCTCGAGGATCTCGCGCAGCCGCAGCGCGTCGTCGAGATCGGCCCGCGTGACATCCTCGGTGCCGGGCCCGAGCCTGGGTATCTCGTCGGCCAGGAAGGTGCCCCCGTACCGTCCGCGCCGTGACACCAGATAGCCGGCCTCGGCCAGCGATTTGATGGCCTCCCGGACGGTGTCCCGGCTCACGCCGAGCCGCGCCGCCAACTCACGTTCCGGTGGCAGTGACTCGCCGGGCGCCAGCACCCCGAGCCGGATGGTCTGCAGCAGCCGCGCGACGGTGTCCTCGAAGGCGTTGCCCAGCCGCACCGGTCGCAGCAGGCTTTCCGACGTCGTCTGCGGATCCGGTGGGGAGGTCATGACCGGATCTGTCTCACAGCGGTGTGACGTAGGCAGAACTGATACCGCCGTCGACCAGGAAGCTCGATCCGGTGATGAAGGACGCGTCATCGCTGGCCAGGAACGCCACCGCGGCCGCCAGTTCCTCGGGCTCGGCGAACCGGCCCACCGGCACGTGCACCAGCCGGCGGGCCGCGCGCTCGGGGTCCTTGGCGAACAGCTCCTTGAGCAGTGGGGTGTTCACCGGGCCCGGGCACAGCGCGTTGACCCGGATGCCCTGGCGGGCGTACTGCACGCCCAGCTCACGTGACATCGCGAGCACGCCGCCCTTGGAGGCGGTGTAGGAGATCTGCGAGGTCGCCGATCCGAGCACCGCAACGAACGATGCGGTGTTGATGATCGACCCCTTCTGGGCCGGCACCATGTGCCGCAGCGCCGCCTTCGAGCACAGGAACACCGATTTGAGGTTGACGTCCTGCACCCGCTGCCACGCGTCGAGGCTGGTGTTCTCGATCAGATCGTCCTCCGGCGGGCTGATCCCGGCGTTGTTGAACGCGATGTCCACCCCGCCGTGCACGTCGTAGGCGGTGTCGAACAGGTTGTCCACCGCGGCCGGATCGGACACGTCGACCTGCACGAACTGGACGTTCAGATCGTTGGCGACGGTCTTGCCCGCGGCCGGGTCCACATCGCCGATGACCACGATCGCGCCCTCGGCCTGCATGCGCTTGGCGGCCGCCAACCCGATACCGCTGGCGCCGCCGGTGATCACGGCGACCTTGTCCTTGAGTCGCTGGGTAAGGTCCATCTAGATTTCTCCCATCGCAATGAAAAGGTTCTTGGTTTCGGTGAAGTGCAGTGGCGCATCGGGACCCAGTTCGCGGCCGAGGCCGGACTGTTTGAAACCGCCGAACGGGGTGCTGTAGCGCACCGATGAGTGCGAGTTGACGCTCAGGTTGCCGGCCTCCACCGCGCGCGAGACCCGCAGTGCCCGTGACACATTCTCGGTCCAGATCGATCCGGAAAGCCCGTAGCTGGTGTCATTGGCGAGACTGATGGCGTCGGCCTCGTCCTCGAACGCCAGCACCGTGACCACCGGCCCGAAGATCTCCTCGGTGACGGTCCGGTCGGTGCGCTGGGGCGTCAACACCGTTGGCGGGAACCAGAACCCGGGTCCGCTCGGGGCCGATCCTCGGAAGGCCACCGGGGCATCCTCGGGGACGTAGCCGCGCACCGAGTCCCAGTGCTTGCGTGACACCAGCGGGCCCATTTCGGTGTCGCGGGAGGTCGGGTCGCCGACCTTCACACCCGCCACGGCCGGCTCCAGCAGCTCCATGAAGCGGTCGTAGACGTTGCGCTGCACCAGGATCCGACTGCGTGCACAGCAGTCCTGGCCGGCATTGTCGAACACGCCGTAGGGAGCCGTGGCGGCCGCCCGTTCCAGGTCGCAGTCGTCGAACACGATATTGGCGCTCTTGCCGCCGAGTTCCAGGGTGACACGTTTGACCTGCGCCGCGGCACCGGCCATCACGCGGGTACCGACGGCGGTGGATCCGGTGAACACGATCTTGCGTACCTGCGGGTGGGTGACGAAACGCATCCCGACGACCGGTCCGGCACCCGGCAGCACCTGGAACAGGTCGGGGTCCAGTCCGGCCGCGACGGCCAGCTCGGCGAGGCGCAGGCTGGTCAGCGGCGTCCATTCGGCCGGCTTGAGCACCACGGCGTTGCCGGCGGCCAGCGCCGGGGCGAATCCCCACGACGCGATGGTCATCGGGAAGTTCCACGGCGTGATGATGCCGACCACACCGAGCGGCTCGTTGAAGGTGATGTCGATCCCGCCGGCCACCGGGATCTGCTGGCCGATAAGGCGTTCCGGGCTGGCCGCGTAGTAGGTCAGCACATCGCGAACGTGCCCGGCCTCCCATTCGGCCTGCCCGACCGGATGCCCGGAATTGGCGACCTCCAGCGCGGCGAGCTCACCAATATGGGCGTCGACCACCGCGGCGAAGGCCCGCAGCGCACCGGCCCGCTCGGCCGGCGCGAGCCGGGCCCACCGCCGCTGCGCGACGACCGCACGCGCCACCGCATCGTCCACCGCGTCGACGTCGAGCAGTTCGACATCAGCCACGACGTCCTCGGTGGCCGGGTTGATGACCGTCGAGGTGCTCATCGGGATGCCCTTTCCGTGGTGTATTCGCGGGCCGCCTCGGCCACCGCTGTGAACAGGCGCACATCGTCGAGTCGCTCCTCGGGGTGCCATTGCACCGCGAGCACGAAGTTGTCGCCGTCGATTTCAACCGCCTCGATGACACCGTCGGCGGTGTCGCGGGCGCTGATGATCAGCCCGTCACCGAGCCGGTCGATCGCCTGGTGGTGGTAGCACTGCGCATCCGAGGTCTCACCGATGATCGCGGCGAGCCGGGTGCCGGGCACGGTGCGCACCGCGGAGGTGCTGAACACCGCGTTGCCCTGTTGGTGGCGGCTGTGCCCGAGCACATCGGGCAGGTGCTGGTGCAGCGTGCCGCCGAGCGCGACGTTGAGCACCTGGGCGCCGCGGCAGATTCCGAGCACCGGCATCCCACGCCGCAGCGCGGCGTTGAGCAGTGCGAACTCCCAGGAGTCCCGTTCGCCCATCGGTTCATCGGTGGTCGGGTGCCGTTGGCTGCCATAGCTTTCCGGGTTGACATCGCGTCCGCCGGTGATGATCAGGCCGTCGATACCGTCCAGGATGCGGTCGGCCGCCTCGGTGCCGCCGGGTTGCGGCGGCAGCAGCATCGCGGTGGCACCGCCGCGGTTGACGCCGTCGATGTAGATGGCGGGCAGGAAGCTGGCGTCGACATCCCAGACGCCGGTCTGGGCGCGCTGCAGGTAGGTGGTCAGCCCGAGGACAGGTCTGGCTTCAGAGCCGCTCAAAGCCGCGCACCCTCTCCCAGTCGGTGACCGCGGCATTGAAGGCGGCGAGTTCGATGTGCGCGTTGTTCAGATAGTGGGCCACGACCTCCTCGCCGAATGCGGCCCTGGCCACCTCGGAGTGCTCGAACAGCGCCGCCGACTCGGCCAGGGTGTGCGGCAACTTCTCTGCGCCACCGGCGTAGGCGTTGCCGGTGCAGGCGTCCCCCAGTTCCAGGCCCTGCTCGATACCGTGCAGACCACCGGCGATCAGCGCCGAGACGGCCAGGTACTGGTTGACATCGCCACCGGGCGCCCGGCACTCCACCCGCATCCCGAGGCCGTGCCCGACCACCCGCAGCGCGCAGGTGCGGTTGTCCATCCCCCACGCGATCGCGGTCGGCGCGAAGCTGCCATCGGCGAAACGCTTGTAGGAGTTGATATTCGGTGCGTAGAAGAAGGCGAGCTCGCGCAGCGTGGCGATCTGGCCGGCCACGAAACTGCGGAACATCGCCGACATGCCGTCCGGATCGTCCTCGTCGGCGAAGACGGCGGCCCCGTCGGTGCCGCGCAGCGAGATGTGGATATGGCAGCTGTTGCCTTCGCGCTCGTCGAACTTGGCCATGAAGGTCAGCGATTTGCCATGCTGGTCGGCGATCTCCTTGGCACCGTTCTTGTAGATGGTGTGGTTGTCACAGGTGACCAGGGCCTCGTCATAGCGGAAGGCGATCTCCTGCTGCCCCAGGTTGCACTCCCCCTTGACGCCCTCGCAATACATGCCCGCACCGTCCATGCCGAGACGGATATCGCGCAACAGCGGCTCCATCCGGGTCGACGCCAGCATCGCGTAGTCGATGTTGTAATCGGTGGCCGGGGTCAGGTCGCGGTAGCCGGATTTCCAGGCGTCGCGGTAGGTGTCGTCGAACACCATGAACTCCAGCTCGGTACCGACGAACGCGGTCAGCCCGCGCTCGGCCAGCCGGTCGAGCTGGGTGCGCAGGATGGTGCGCGGGGAGACCACGACGGGCCTGCCGTCGGTGAAGGACAAATCGGCCATCACCAGCGCGGTGCCCGGCAGCCACGGCAGCAGGCGCAGGGTGGCGAAATCGGGGGTCATCACCATGTCGCCGTAGCCGGTTTCCCAGCTCGACATCGCGTATCCGTCGACGGTGTTCATGTCGACGTCGACGGCCAGCAGGTAGTTGCAACACTCGGCGCCGTGCGCGGCGACCTCTTCGACGAACAGCCGCGCGGACACCCGTTTACCGATGAGCCGGCCCTGCATGTCGGGAAACGCGACGATGACGGTGTCGATCTCACGGGCGGCGACGAGCTGTTCCAGATCGTTCTGCGACAGCATTCCGGTGTCAACCATGGGGCGCACTCCCTCGTCGGCTACGGCGCGGGATCGGCGGTGAACCGGCGCCACCTCTAAAGGTAGGCCATCAGACCAATGGAATGCGAGAGCACCCCGCCATCACCAGGTGCTGGTGCGCATCACGATCTCGGCGGCCAGCTGCGCGGTGGATTCGCCGGCGTTGCGTCGCCCGAGCAACTCGACCAGCCGGAAGTCACCGTAGACGAAGCGCTGGCTGGCACGCGCCACCTTCGCGGCCGCCGCGGTGCTCACCAGTGCGGTGGTGGCCACCTCCACCGGCGGGCAGTTCTCGTCGCGGACGGCGCCGGCCTCATCCGGTGCGCGCGGGTGCCCGCGGTCGATCACGACCAGCCCGGTGAACCGGTCCAGCCGGGTGGCGGCCAGCTCCCAGGCCAGCTCGGCCCCGACCCGGTCGCCGACCAGGGTGCCCCAGCGCACCTGCAGGGCGTCCAGGATGGCGATCACCGACACCGCGGTCAGACGTGGCGCCGGGGCGATCACGACGGTGCGCAGCGACGCGGTGTGCAGCCGCTGGCAGACCGCGTCATAGGCGGCCGGTGCGTGCTGGACCGAACCCAGCAGCACCACCACCCCGGCGGTCTCCGGGCCCGCGACCTCGACGGCGAAGGGGACACCGTCGACGGTCACGGTGGACCCAGCGGTCTCGGGGGGCATGGGGGTCACGCTAGGACATCCGCGGGCCCGGCGCAGGCGTTTTCCCGGTCTTGCAGGTGCGCCATCTACGGTGTCTGCAGACGTTGCGCCTGTGTGCCCGTGACGTCCAGAAAGGTCTGCGGCAGCGAGGCTTTGACTCCGATCGCCGGGTTCGGCGTCGGGAACGCGACAGCGAAAACGGCCATCGAATCGACGTTCTCGAAGGAGAACCAGACACTGCTCTGCACGCCGTCGAGATCCATCGTCTGCTGGTACACCAGCGCGTCCGGACGCTCGGTGTCCAGGCGCTGCGTGGTCATCGGGATGGGTGCGGCGCTGCGGTCGAAGTAGGTATCGAAGGTCGCGCACTTCTGCGCGGTCGCCTCCAGCCCCGCCATGTCCAACGGCCAGCTCAGCACGGTCACCAGCATCCGCGCCCCGTCATAGCTGACGGTGTACTTGGCGGCACTGCCCGCGCCGCGCTCGGCCGATGCCGTGATCACCTTGGTGAATCCCTCGCTGCAGCCGGGCGGATCGGACAGCATCGCCGGCGGGGCCCCCGCGCCGTCGGGTTCACCGGGGTTCTCGATGATGCGGTCGAACTGCACGCCCGGGGGAAAATCGGCCGCGCTCAGCAGCACCCGTTCCAGTCGCTCCCCCGGCCACGTCGGGCTGCCCTGAACCGTGCTGGCGCAGCCGGTCAACGCAACCAGCACCGCGAGCAGTACCGGCAGCCACCGAACCATGGGCGTCATGGCCCCAGGCTACCCAGCGCCGAACCGATCACCGGTCGTGGCGGAGCACCGTCGAGCAGCCCCAGCAGCGCATCGAGGTCGACGTGGGTGGTCAGCGCATCGGCCATCAGGTCCAACTGGGCGTCGCGGCGGGCGAGCACGCTGACGTCATCGGCCACCTCGAAACCGGAGCGGCCCGCCGCGTCGGCCACCTCGGCCAGCCAGGCGCGCCGGAGAGCATCGTTGTCGAGCAGACCGTGCCAGTGCGTGCCGTACACCGCACCGCGGCGGATCCCGACGCCCAGCCAGTCGTCATCGCCGCTGCGGGTGACCTGCCCGTGATGGATCTCGTAACCGTGCAGCGGGGTTTCCCAGTGCCGCAACGTCTTCTCCGGCGCGAACACGATATCGGCGTCGAGCAGCCCGAGCCCGTCGACGGCACCGGCACCGGATTCGACGGCGTCATCGATGGACCGGCACAGCATCTGGAACCCGCCGCACACACCGAGCACCGGCCGGCCCGCCGCCGCGTGCTCGCGCACCGCCGCGGCCAGGCCCCGCTCACGCAGCCACGCCAGGTCGGACACCGTGGCCTTGCTGCCGGGTAGCACCACCACATCGGCCTCGGCGATCTCGGCGGCGTCGGCCACCCAGCGCACCGCCACCCCCGGCTCGCAGGCCAGCGCCTCGACGTCGGTGGAGTTCGAGATGCGCGGGAGTCGTACCGCGGCCACCGTCAGCCAGTCGGTTCCGCGGGGGGCGACCGGCTGCCCGAGGCTGTGGCCGGCCTGCACCGACAGCGAGTCCTCGGTGTCCAGCCACAGACCGTCCAGGTACGGGATGACCCCGTAGGTGGGGCGCCCGGTCAGGTCCTGCAGTTGGCGCAGGCCCGGCTCCAGCAGCGCCGGGTCGCCGCGGAACTTGTTGACCAGGAATCCGCTGATGAGCCGCTGATCCTCGGGTTCGAGCACGGCGACGGTCCCGAACAGGTGGGCCAGCAGACCGCCGCGGTCGATATCGCCGACCACCACCACCGGCAGCTCACCGGCACGGGCCAGCCCCATGTTGGCCAGGTCGGTGGCTCGCAGGTTGATCTCGGCGGGCGACCCGGCCCCCTCGCAGATGACGACATCGAATTCTGTTCGCAGGGCTGCCAATTCACCGTTGACCACATCGGCGAGCTGCCGCCGCCTGCTCAGGTAGTCACCGGCGGCCATGGTGCCGGCGACCTGACCGCGCACCACCAGTTGCGATGTCCGGTCGCTGCCCGGTTTGAGCAGCACCGGGTTGAATCGCACGCTGGGCGCCAACCCGGCGGCGCGCGCCTGCATGGCCTGGGCCCGCCCGATCTCTCCGCCCTCGATCGTGACGGCGGAGTTGTTGCTCATGTTCTGCGCCTTGAACGGCGCGACCCGAATCCCCCTGCGCGCCAGCAGCCTGCACAGCCCGGCCACCACCATCGATTTACCGGCATCCGAGGTGGTGCCGGCGATCAGCAGCGCGCTCACACGAGCGTCAGGATCTCGGCACCGTCCTCGGTGACCACCAGCGTGTGTTCGAACTGAGCGGTCCACCTGCGGTCGCGGGTCGCCACGGTCCAGCCGTCATCCCAGATCTCGTAGTCCAGCGCGCCGAGGTTGATCATCGGTTCGATGGTGAAGGTCATGCCCGGTTCGATGACGGTCTCCACGGCGGGCTGGTCGTAGTGCAGCACCACCAGTCCGTTGTGGAACGTCTCGCCGATGCCGTGGCCCGTGAAATCGCGGACGACGTTGTAGCCGAACCGGTTCGCGTAGGCCTCGATGACCCGGCCGACGATGGACAACGCCCGGCCGGGTTTGACCGCCTTGATGGCGCGCATGGTTGCCTCGTGGGTGCGTTCGACCAGTAGCCGGTGCTCTTGCGCGACATCGCCGGCCAGGAAGGTGGCGTTGGTGTCACCGTGCACACCGTCGCGGTAGGCGGTGACGTCGATGTTGACGATGTCACCGTCCTCGATGACGGTGGAGTCCGGGATGCCGTGACAGATGACCTCGTTCAGCGAGGTGCAGCAGGACTTGGGAAATCCCTTGTAGCCCAGGGTGGAAGGGTACGCGTGGTGGTCGAGCATGTACTCGTGCGCGACGCGGTCCAGGTGGTCGGTGGTCACCCCGGGGGCGACCGCCTTGCCGGCCTCGGCGAGCGCCCCGGCCGCGATCCGCCCGGCCACCCGCATCTTCTCGATGACCTCCGGGGTCTGCACCCACGGTTCATGGCCCTCGATCGCCGTCGGCTTCCACGCGTACTCGGGACGCGGGATGGACTTGGGCACCGGCAGCGTCGGAGAGATCTCACCGGACCGAAGGGGCGTGCGAACAGGCATGCTGACAGCCTAATCGCCGACCACCGGGACACCGTAGCGCCGCTCACCGCTCGTGCGGAGAGCAACACTCTCCGCAGGTGGTAATGGTGTTACCGTACGGCGGTGAGCCAAACGCACATCCTGAACCGGCTGGACTACCGGGAGCTCGAATCGACCGATGACCGGCTGGTGCTGGAGATGGAAAACCGGCCGGATCTCGCCAATGTCCGTGGCGCGCTGCAAGGCGGGCTGGTGGCGACGCTCATCGATATCGCGGCGGGCATGTTGGCCGGCAGTGCCAGCGGGGCCGGGTACGACGTGACGACCGCGGATCTCAACATCCACTTCCTGGCACCGATCATGGGCACCGCCCGCGCCGAGGCCAGAATCGTGCGGGCCGGGAAACGGCTCATCGTGACCTCCGTCGACGTCACCGATGTCACCCGCGACCGGCTCGCCGCGCGCGCGACGCTGACCTTCGCGGTGCTCGCACCCCGCTAGGACCGGCGCAGGGTCGGCTTCCAGTTCCGGCGTGGCCCACGGATATCCACCGAACCGCACACCACCTTTCCGGTGAGGACGATATGCGGGGTGCCCTCGGCGGGCGCGTCGCGACGGTGGTCATTGGCACTGCCCACCACGACCTCGACATCGTCGATGGAGGCGCTGGCGCCATCGGGCAGACGCAGGTCCAGACCACCGAATCGCATGTCGAGTTCCACCACGATCATCGGGCCCGCGAACCGCGCCCGGGTCAGGTCCAGATCCACCGAACCCATCCGCCGGTGCAGCGCCAGCCGGGTCGGAACCACCCATTCGCCATGACGTTTCAGCGAGCCCAGCACACCGCGCAGCTCGACCCGGTCGGCGGCCGAGGTGATGATGGCGCCGGGGCCCGGCAGATCACCGACGAGCGCTTCCAGATCGGTGTGCAGCCGGGCCTGCGACACCAACGCCGAGCGTTCCTCGAACTCACCGATGTCGATCAGCCCGAGGGCCACCGCATTGTGCAGCCGTCGCAGGGTGCCGTTGCGGTCGGCATCGGACACCCGCAGTGTCGTGAGGTCGTCGTTGTTCATCCCACAGACAGATTAGGCCAGATAGTCCGGCGGCAATCCGTTGAGCATGTCGCGGCACATCCGCACCGCGTACTCGGAGCTGCCGCCACCGACGATGAGCGCTGCGAACGCCATATCGCCGCGGTATCCGGTGAACCAGGCATGCGAGCCACCGTTGAACTCGGCCTCACCGGTCTTGCCGCGCACATCGCCGAGGCCGTTGAGGTCCTTGGCGGTGCCGTTGGTCACCACCAACCGCATCATCGGGCGCAGACCGTCGACGATCTCCGGGCTCAGCGGCTCGCCGGTCTGTCCGTTCACCTCGGTCTCGCGTCCCTCGATCAGGTGCGGCACCGGCGTCCGGCCGGCCGCCACCGTCGCGGCGACCATGGCCATGCCGAACGGGCTGGCCAGGACCTTGCCCTGCCCGAAGCCGTCCTCGGTGCGCTCGGCCAGATCGACCGTCGGGGGCACCGACCCGGTCACCGTCGGCACCCCGTCGACCACAAAGTCGGGACCTATGCCGTATTGGGCGGCCGCGGTGGTCAGGCCGCGCGGCGGCATGGTGCTGGCCAGTTCGGCGAAGGTGGTGTTGCAGGAGTTCGCGAAGGCCCGCGACAGCGGCACCGTGCCGAGGTCGAAGGCGTTGTAGTTGGTGACGGTGCGATGACCGATATCGAGTGTGCCCGGGCAGCCCAGCAGGGTGTTCGGGGTGGCCATATCGCGTTCCAGCGCGGCGGCTGCGGTGACGATCTTGAACGTCGACCCCGGTGGGTACAGGCCCATGGTGGCCGTCGGCCCGTCGACATCGGCGGCGGCGTTCTGCGCGACGGCCAGGATCTCGCCGGTCGACGGTTTGATCGCGACGATCATCGCCTTCTTGCCCACCATGTCCACCGCGTCCTGGGCGGCGTTCTGCACGGCACGGTCCAGGCTGATGGTCACCGAGGGTGCCGGGGTTCCGGACTCCTCGTTGAGCACGGCGACGTCCACTCCGTTCTGATTGACGCTGACCACCCGCCAGCCGGGCTCCCCGACCAGGTCCTGCGTGACGGCCTTCTTGACCTCCGCCACGATGGCGGGCGCGAAGGTGTCGTCGGTGGCCAGCATCTCGGGTTGCGGGGTGATGACCACACCGGGCCGGTTGGCGATCGCGGGGAACACCCGGTCGTAGTCGGATTTGCGCAGCGTGATCAGGCTCAGCGGGGTGGTGCGCGAACTGGCTTCCTCGGCGAGCCGCTGGGCGTCCATGGTGTTGTCGAACGGGCGCAGCGCATCGGCGACCGCCCGGGCGGTGGGCATCAGCTCGGCGCCGGCCGCCCTGGCGTCCAGCGCGTAGTGATAGAGGTATCCGGGCACCAGCACATCGCTGCCGCCGCGCTCGTTGACCGAGGCCCGTCCCGGCGGATCGGCGCGCAGCGCCAGCGTCTGGTTGGCGCCCAGCCCCGGATGCAGCGCGGTGGCATTCCAGCGCACCTGCCACAGGCCCTCGTTGCGCACCATGTTGAGCTCGCCGTCATAGGTCCAGGTCCGGTCCTTCGGCAGGTGCCAGGTGTAGCGGAACTTCACGGTGCCGGTGTCCAGCGCGTACTTGGAGCCGGTGATCTGGGTGTCCAGCCGCCGGGCCTGCAGCCCGGACCACGCCTCGTTGAGGGCCGACTGCGCCTCGGCCGGCTTGTCGGACAGGTGCGCGGCGCCGGCCGTGTCCCCGGTGACCAGCGCCTCGAAGAACTGCGCGGCAATCGGTTCGGGCCCATCCGGCTTGGGGGTGCAGGCAGCGAGGGAAGCAACCGTCGCGACGGCGACGAGGATCGCGGCCATGCTCAGCACGCGAGATGCCCGTGATGCTGTTGAGGTTATTGATGCCAGCGATGTCATTGTGGCTGATGTTACGAGCGTGACGGCCGCATCCTCCGCAGGCGCACCGAGACGGAACCGTGATGCCCTCGAGATGCTCAGTCGAGCAGGATGGTCGCGAACGTGCCGACCTGGGTGAAACCGATCTTCGCGTAGGTGGCCCGGGCGACCTCGTTGAATCCGTTGACGTAGAGGCTGGCGATCCGCCCGCCGCGCAGCACCGCCTCCGACACCGTGGCGGTGCCCGCCGCCCCCAGGCCGCGGCCCCGCCATTGCGGGTGCACCCAGACGCCTTGGATCTGGCCGACGGTCGGCGACTGCGAACCGATCTCGGCCTTGAACACGACCTCGCCGCGCTCGAACCGCGCCCAGGCGCGGCCCGCCGCGATCAGACCCGCCACCCGGCGCCGGTAGCTGCGGCCACCGTCGCCCAGGCGCGGGTCGATGCCCACCTCACCGATGAACATCTCGATCGCCGCGACCAGGTAGGCGTCCAACTCCTCCATCCGGACCGGCCGCACGAACGGGTCGGCCGCACAGAGCGCCGGGCCGTCCAGCGCCATCAACGGCTGGTCGGCCCGGACATCGCGCGCGGTCCCCCAGCCCGATTCCAGCCGCTGCCACAGCGGCAGCACCAATTCGGCCCGGCCCACCAGCGAAGAACATCGGCGTGGCGCGCTGAGCGCCTTGTCGGCGAAGGCCGACACGTCATCGGCACTGCCGCGCAACGGAATCAGATTCGCCCCGGAGTAGCACAGGGATTCGGCCGGGTTGCGGCGCGTCCACAGCTCGCCACCGATCGCATTGGGGTCCACACCGAAATCGAGCACCCGGCAGGCCACCATGCACGACGCGACCGGATCGGTCTCCAGCACCGCGCGTACCTGTTCCACGTCCCGAACCACCGACACCTGTCGGTCGTCAGTGACACGTGACAGCGGTGGAGCCGACATTGGTGGACTCTTTCTGGGCCAGCCGGATCAGGTGACCCCGCTCACAGGGCCGAACTTCAGCTTACGGTGACAACCGGCGGTCCGGAGGAAGTTCCTGCGGCCTCGGACTCCTCGGCGATGCGCATGGCCTCCTCGATGAGCGTTTCGACGATCATCGCCTCCGGCACCGTCTTGATCACCTCGCCCTTGACGAAGATCTGGCCCTTGCCGTTGCCCGAGGCCACGCCGAGGTCGGCCTCGCGGGCCTCGCCGGGTCCGTTGACGACGCAGCCCATCACGGCGACGCGCAATGGGATCTCCATGCCCTCCAGACCCGCGGACACCTCGTTGGCGAGTTTGTAGACGTCCACCTGGGCACGCCCGCAGGACGGGCAGGAAACGATCTCCAGGCCCCGCGGACGCAGGTTCAGCGACTCCAGGATCTGGTTGCCGACCTTGATCTCCTCGATCGGCGGCGCCGACAGCGACACCCGGATGGTGTCGCCGATGCCCTTGGAGAGCAGCGCACCGAAGGCCACGGCGGACTTGATGGTGCCCTGGAAGGCCGGCCCGGCCTCGGTGACCCCGAGGTGCAGCGGGTAATCGCATTTCTCGGCCAGCTGCTCGTAGGCGGCCACCATGATCACCGGATCGTTGTGCTTGACGCTGATCTTGATATCGCCGAAGCCGTGTTCCTCGAACAGTGAGGCCTCCCACAGCGCCGATTCGACCAGCGCCTCCGGGGTGGCCTTGCCGTACTTCTTCATCAGCCGGGGATCGAGCGAACCGGCGTTGACCCCGATGCGGATCGGGATGTTGGCGGCCGCAGCCGCTTTCGCGACCTCTTTGACCCGGCCGTCGAACTCCTTGATATTGCCCGGATTGACCCGGACCGCGGCGCAGCCTGCGTCGATGGCGGCAAAGATGTACTTGGGCTGGAAGTGGATGTCGGCGATGACCGGGATGTTGGCCTTCTTGGCGATCGCCGGCAACGCATCGGCATCCTCCTGCCGCGGGCAGGCCACGCGCACGATATCGCAGCCCGACGCGGTCAATTCCGCGATCTGCTGCAGCGTCGCGTTGATGTCATGGGTCTTGGTGGTGCACATCGACTGCACCGCGATCGGATACTCGCTGCCGACGCCGACATCCTTGACCATCAGCTGACGGGTCTTGCGGCGCGGGGCCAGCGTCGGCGGTGGCGGGGCAGGCATGCCCAGACCGATGGACGTCATATGGATCGTCTCCTACTGGCTGTGCAGATCTACTGGAAAAGTCGGATGGGATTGACCAGGTCCGCGGTCACGGTCAACAACATGTAGCCGACCACGAACACCAGCACGACATAGGTGGCGGGCATCAGCTTGAGATAGTTGACCGGCGCCGCGGCGACTTTGCCACGTGCCGCCCGAATCATATTGCGGATCTTTTCGTACGTGGCGATCGCGATGTGGCCGCCGTCGAACGGCAACAGCGGGATCAGGTTGATCGCACCCAGGACGAAGTTGAGTTGGGCGAGGAAGAACCAGAACGCCACCCACAACCCGTGATCGACGGTGTCGCCACCGATGATCGAGGCGCCCACCACCGAGATCGGCGTCTCCGGGTCGCGTTCACCGCCGCCGATGGCGTCCACCAGGGCACCGACCTTGGTCGGGATCTTGGCCAGCGCCTTGCCGAGTTCGACGGCGAGATCCCCGGTGAACGCGAAGGTGGCCGGGATCGCCGACAGCGGGTTGTAGTGGGTGGGGCCCGGGGGCAGCGCGGCGCTGACGCCGATGGCGCCGACGGTATCGGGGGTCTCGGCCTCTTTCGAGGTGAAGCGCTGGGTCTGCGCGACGTCCACGACGGTGGACAGCCGCTGCCCGTCGCGCTCGTAGACGACCTGCACGGGTCCGTCGAGCTGGCGGATGACGGCCGCCATATCGGCGAACGTCGCCACCTCGGTGTCGCCGACCTTGACGATCGTGTCACCGCCCTGGATGCCGGCCAGCGCGGCAGGACCCGGCCCGGGCTGCGGGCACGGACCGTAGGGATCCTCCCCACCCTTGGCGACCTGCGGTGCCACACAAGCCGTTTCACCGACGATCGCGGTGGTCGGCGGATGCAGGTTGGGCAGGCCCCAGATGATGGCTATGGAGTAGATGAGGACCAGTCCGATGATGAAGTTCATCGCCGGACCGGCGAACAGCACCGCGACGCGCTTCCACACCTTCTGCTTGTACATCGCGTGGGGGCGGTCCTCGGGTGCCATCTCCTCCACCGAGGTCATACCCGCGATATCGCAGAAACCGCCCAGTGGGACCGCCTTGACGCCGTACTCGGTGCTGCCGAGCTTGTTGGGCCGATGCGTCGACCACAGCGTGGGCCCGAAGCCCACGAAGTAACGACGCACCTTCATTCCGGTGGCCCTGGCCACCCACATGTGGCCGCATTCGTGCAGAGCCACCGACACCAGGATGGCCAGCGCGAACGCCACGATGCCGAAAGCGAACATCATCGGCTTGCTACTACCTCCCGGTCAACGGCACTGCGGGCCCGGTCGCGGGCCCAGTCTTGCGCGTCAAGTATCTCTTCCACGGTAGCGGGTTCGGCCGCCCACTGATCTGCGGCGTGCAGCACATCGGCGATGGTGCGCACGATCGCCGGGAATTTCAGCCGGCCCGCCAGGAACGCCTCGGCAGCCTCTTCGTTGGCGGCGTTGTAGACGGCGGTCAGGCTGCCGCCCCGCCGGCCGGCCTCGCGGGCCAGGTTCACCGCCGGGAACACCGCGTCGTCCAGCGGCTCGAATGTCCAGGTCGACGCCGTCGTCCAGTCGCAGGCGGCGGCCGCGCCGGGCACCCGTTGCGGCCAGCCCAGCGCCAGCGCGATGGGCAGCCGCATGTCCGGCGGGCTGGCCTGCGCGATGGTCGAACCGTCGGTGAAGGTCACCATGGAGTGCACGATGGACTGCGGGTGCACGACCACGTCGATGCGGTCGTAGTCGATACCGAACAGCAGATGCGTCTCGATGAGCTCAAGTCCCTTGTTGACCAGCGATGCCGAGTTCAGAGTGTTCATCGGGCCCATCGACCAGGTCGGATGCGCGCCGGCCTGGTCGGGGGTGACGGCCTCCAGGTCCGCGGCCGCCCAGCCCCGGAACGGCCCTCCCGAGGCGGTCAGCACCAGCCGGGCGACCTCGTCGGCGCTGCCCGACCGCAGACACTGCGCCAGTGCCGAATGTTCGGAATCGACCGGCACGATCTGCCCGGGCGCGGCGGCCCTGAGCACCAGCGGCCCGCCCGCGACCAGTGACTCCTTGTTCGCCAGGGCCAATCGGGCGCCGCTGTGCAGCGCGGCCAGCGTCGGCTTGAGTCCGAGCGCACCGACCAGTGCGTTGAGCACCACATCCGCCTCGGTCTCCTCCACGATGCGGGTGGCCGCCTGCTCTCCGATATGGGGCACATCGCCGAGCTGGTCGGCGGCCCTCGGGTCGGCGACGGCGATGTTGCGCACCCCGGTCTGCGCGCGCTGGGCGGCAAGCACGTCTGGATTGCCGCCTCCGGCGGCCAGCCCGACCAGTTCGAACCGGTCCGGGTTGGCGGCGATGACCTCGAGCGCCTGGGTGCCGATGGAACCGGTGCTGCCCAGGATCAGGACGCGACAGCGTGCGGCGGGAGAACTCACCGGTTCATTGTGCCCCTTTTTGCCGCCGGACCCATCCGGACGCACGGTTGCACCGAATGAGGTGTGTAAGGCGAAACGGGCATGGCACCGGGCCGGCCCGCCAACAAGGAAGTTGAGCCATATGACTCTCACGCCCAATCGGATCGCCATTGTCGGGTTCGCCGCGGTGGCAGCGCTGGGACTGTCCGCCTGTTCGGGCGGAAGTTCGTCCACCGAAAGCAGTGCCAGTGAGGCCAGCTCGTCGGTCTCCTCCATGACCTCATCGATGGCGCCGGAGACCACCAGCTCCGCCGCAGCCGCGCCCGCCGGCGCGTTGATCGGTACCGGATGCGCCGCCTACGCCGAGCAGGTGCCGACCGGCCCCGGCTCGGTCACCGGCATGGCTGCAGATCCGGTCACCGTCGCCGCATCCAACAACCCCATGCTCACGACGCTGACCCAGGCCCTCTCCGGCCAGCTGAACCCCGACGTCAACCTGGTCGACACCCTCAACGGCGGCGAGTTCACCGTCTTCGCACCGACCGATGATGCGTTCGCCAAGATCGACCCGGCCACCATCGAGACGTTGAAGACGGATTCGGCCCTGCTGACCTCGATCCTGACCTACCACGTGGTGCCGGGCCAGGCGAGCCCCGACCAGGTGGCCGGTGACCACGAGACCGTGCAGGGCGAGAGTGTCACCGTCACCGGTGCCGGTGACGACCTCATGGTCGGCGATGCCGGCCTGGTGTGCGGTGGCGTGCAGACCGCCAACGCCACCGTCTACATGATCGACACGGTGCTGATGCCCCCGGCAGCCTGACCCGCGCTACCCGGGTGACCCGATGAGCCGGCGGGGCAGCCTTTTCCCCCGACCTGGCTGCCCCGCCTCATCGGAACCCCTCCATTCCCAACCAGAAGCCAAGACGATCACACGAAGGATCACCTCGATGCATTTCTCGATGAACACCCAGAAGATCGCCGGCGTCGCATGTGCCGCGGCAGCCGCCTCCGGCCTGCTGTTCGCCTCGACCGGCGTCGCGAACGCCGAACTCGTCGGCCCCGGCTGCGCGGCCTACGCCGCACAGAACCCGGAGGGCCCGGCCTCGGTGACCGGCATGGCCATGGATCCGGTCGCCGTCGCGGCGTCGAACAACCCGATGCTCAAGACGCTGACCCAGGCCCTGTCCGGTCAGCTGAACCCCAACGTCAACCTGGTCGACACGCTCAACGCCGCGCCGTCGCTGACGGTGTTCGCGCCCACCGACGAGGCGTTCGCGAAGATCGATCCGGCCACCATCGAGACGCTGAAGACGGATTCGGCTCTGCTGACCAGCATCCTGACCTACCACGTGGTCGAGGGACAGGCCAGCCCCGAACAGGTCGTCGGCACGCACAAGACCATGCAGGGCGCCGAGGTGAACGTCACCAACGCGGCCATGATGGGTATGCCCGCCGACCTCAAGGTCAATGACGCATCGGTGGCCTGCGGTGGCGTCCAGACCGCCAACGCCACCGTCTACCTCATCGACACGGTGCTGATGCCCCCCATGTGATCCGCCCTCCGTCGACACCAGCCCGGCCGTCTCCACGGCCGGGCTGGTTCGGTTCCATGCCATCCAAATGCGTTGTGGTGACGAATAACTCACATGACGACTCTGATCGCGATCGGCTTCCTCGGCGGTCTCATCACCGGCATCTCACCGTGCATCCTGCCGGTGCTGCCGGTGATCTTCTTCTCCGGCACCCAGGCCGGGAGCCCCGCGACCGCCGAGCCCGGCGCCGTGGCCACCGCACCCGCGCTGTCGTCGCGACTGCGGCCCTACCTCGTGATCGCCGGCCTGGTGCTGAGCTTCAGTATTGTCACCCTCGTCGGTTCGGCCCTGCTGTCGCTGCTACACCTGCCCCAGGACACCCTCCGCTGGGTGGCGCTGGTGGCGCTCGTCGCGATCGGCCTCGGCTTGATCTTCCCGCAGTTCGAGGCGCTGCTGGAGAAGCCGTTCTCCCGGTTGCCGCAGAAGCAGTTCGGTTCCGGTAACGGAGGTTTCGGCCTCGGGTTGGCGTTGGGTGTGCTGTACGTGCCGTGCGCCGGTCCGGTGCTGGCCGCGATCGTGGTCGCCGGCGCCACGGGCACGATCGGGGCCGACATCATCGCTTTGACCCTGGCCTTCGCGGTCGGGGCGGCCTTGCCGCTGCTGTTCTTCGCCCTGGCCGGGCGGCGGGTGGCCGAACGGGTCGCCGCGTTCCGCCGCCGGCAGCGCGAAATCCGGTTGTTCGCAGGCCTGGTCACGATCCTGCTGGCGGTGGCGCTGGTGTTCAACCTGCCCGCGGTGCTGCAGCGCGCGATCCCCGACTACACCGCCGTCCTGCAGGAGCAGGTGGGCGGCGAGGAACAGTTGCGCGAGCAGCTCAACCTGGGTGGTCTGGTCAACGAGCAGAACGCCGAGCTCTCGAACTGCACCAACGGCGCGCCCGAACTGGAAAGCTGCGGAACCGCACCGGACATCAGGGGCATCACCACCTGGCTCAACACTCCCGGCGGTGCACCCGTCGACCTGAAGGCCCTGCGCGGCAAGGTCGTCCTGATCGACTTCTGGGCGTACTCCTGCATCAACTGCCAGCGCGCGACACCCCATCTGGTCGACTGGTACGACGCCTACCGTGACCGCGGTTTCGAGGTGATCGGCGTGCACACACCCGAGTACGCGTTCGAGAAGGTGCAGGCCAACGTCGTCAGCGGCGCGAAGGACCTCGGCATCACCTACCCCATCGCGATGGACAACGCGTTCTCGACGTGGACCAACTACCGCAACCGCTACTGGCCCGCGCACTATCTGATCGACAAGCGAGGTGTGGTGCGGCACATCAAGTTCGGCGAAGGTGACTACGCCACCACCGAAAGGCTGATCCGGCAGCTGCTTACGGATGGTGACGAGGCGGCCCTGCCGGCCGCCACCGAACGCTCGGACAGCACCCCGACGGCACCCACCACCCCGGAGACGTACTTCAGCGTGGGCAAGGTCGTGAACTACGGCGGGACCGGCGTGTACGACGAGGGCACCCACATCTACGACTTCCCCGCCCGGTTGGCCGAGGACCGCTTCGCCCTGCGCGGGCCGTGGGCACTGGACTACCAGGGGGTCACCGCTCAGTCCGACGGTGCCGCGATCAAGCTGAACTACCACGCCCGCAACGTCTATCTCGTGGTCGGCGGCACCGGCACCGTGCGGGTCACCCGCGACGGTGTCAGCACCGAGCTGGCGGTAAGCGGCCCGCCCAACATGCGCCAGATCATCGCCGACGACAACGACGGCGCGGGCACCGTCGAGGTGGCGTTCGACGAAGGGCTGCAGGCGTTTTCGTTTACCTACGGATGAGCGCTCATCGACAGCGGAGTCACCGGAACCGGCCGATGATCTTCTCGGCGAACCGCAACGTGGCGACCCGCTGATCCTCGGCGGTGTTGCCAGCAGCCCATGGGGCAACCAGGACGGCGGTGATACCGGCGTCCTCGGCGCGCCGGTACAGCTCGACCGACGGCGGATCCAGCAGCGCGAGCAGCACCTCGAACGGCTCGTCGGCACGTCCGTATTCGCGTCGCAACGCGGTCAGCCGCTCGACGTGGCGCACCGCTTCCTCCAGCGCGTAGGCGGTGCCGACCCAGCCGTCACACAACCGTGCGGCCCGGCGCAGCGCCGCCTCGGATTCACCCCCACACAGGATCGGCACCGGCGCGGGCGGATGTGGCTCCAACATCAACTCTGGCACCTGATAGTGCTCACCGTTCCAGGACACCCAGCCGCCCCGCCACAGTGCTCGCAGCGCCGGGATCATCTCGTCGAGCCGCTTGCCGCGGGTCGCGAAATCCTGACCCATCAGCTCGTATTCCTCACGCATCCAGCCCACCCCGACACCGAGGGACACCCGGCCCCCGGACACCTCCGCGGCCGTCGCCACCACCTTGGCGACCTCCAGCAGCGGCCGCGAGGGCGCCACATAGATTGCGTTGGAGAAGCGCAGCCGTGTCGTCAGTGCCGCCATCGCCCCGATCAGCACCCAGGAGTCCGGCCACGCGGTCTCGGGTGCCCAGCCCGGTTTCCCGCTCTCGGAGGGGTACCGCGACGTCAGCTGCCTCGGGTAGATCATGTGGTCGGCACAGATCACGCCGTCGAACTCGGCCTCGTCGAGGATCTGGGCGAGCTTCAGCGCCTGCCGGGCGGGCATGAACGGCGTCCCGCTCCAGAACTGCACCTCAGTTCGCTCCCGGCGAGATGCCGGCCTCGCGCTTACCGAGCAGCGAATGCCGCTTGCCGTAGCACAGGTAGACCACCACCCCCAGCGCCATCCAGGCGGCGAACCGCACCCAGGTCAGTCCGGTGAGATTCAGCATCAACCACAGGCAGGCCACGATGGAGGCGATCGGCAGCAGCGGTACCCACGGCACGCGGAACCCGCGCTTGAGGTCGGGGCGCGTTCGACGCAGCACGATCACCCCGGCCGAGACGAGCACGAAGGCGAACAGTGTGCCGACGTTGACCATCTCCTCCAGCTTGCCCACGGGAAACACCGACGCCGCGATGGCGATCAGCACCGCGACCAGCACGGTGATGCGCACCGGCGTGCCGTGCTCACCGGTGCGCGCCAGCGGCCGCGGCAACAAGCCGTCCCGCGACATCGCGAACAGCACCCGCGACAGGCCCAGCATCAGCACCATCACCACCGTGGTCAGTCCCGCCAGCGCGCCGATCGAGATGATCTTGGCGGCCCAGCCCACCCCGTTGAGTTCGAACGCGGTCGCCAGGTTGGGGTGTCCGTCGCCAGCCTCCCGCAGTTCCAGGTAGGGGGCCATGCCCGCGAGGACGATGGCGACGGCCACGTAGAGCACCGTGACGATGGCCAGCGACGCCAGGATGCCCTTGGCCACATCGCGCTGCGGGTCCTTGGTCTCCTCGGCGGTGGTGGCCACCACGTCGAAGCCGATGAACGCGAAGAACACGATGGAGGCCCCGGCCAACAGACCGTAGACACCGTAGTGGCTACCGGCCGCCCCGGTCAGCAGGGAGAAGACCGACTGGTCCAGGCCCGAGCCCGCCGCCTCGGTGCCGGACTCGGCGGGCGGGATGAACGGGTCGTAGTTGGCCATCTTGATGTAGAAGGCGCCGACGATCACGACCAGCAGCACGACGGCGACCTTGATCGCGGTGATCACCAGACTGAAATGTGAGGACAGCTTGGTGCCCATGGCCAGCAGGCTGGCCACCACCGCGACGATCAGCAGGGCGCCCCAGTCGACGTTCAACGGCCCGATCGCGGCGATGCCGCCGGAAAACCCGAACACCGTGCCCAGGTAACTCGACCATCCCTTGGCGACCACGGCCGCGCCGATGGCGAATTCCAGGATCAGGTCCCAGCCGATGATCCAGGCGACGAACTCGCCGAAGGTGGCGTAGGAGAAGGTGTAGGCGCTGCCGGCCACCGGTACCGTGGACGCGAACTCGGCGTAGCAGAGCGCGGCCAGCCCGCAGGTGACCGCGGCGAGCAGAAACGACACGGATATCGCCGGCCCGGTGATGTTGGCGGCGGTCGACGCGGTGACCGTGAAGATGCCCGCACCCACCACGACCGACACCCCGAACACGGTGAGGTCCCACCAGGTCAGGTCTTTGCGGAGACGGGTTCCCGGTTCGTCGGTATCGGCGATCGACTGTTCCACCGATTTCCTGCGCCAACTGGTCATCACGCTCGCAAGGTACCCACTGGCGGCTCGTTCTCATGCCCCATCGGGCGATATCGCCGCGGTATGTCAGAATGGCCGCAGTAATCCGGGCATTCGCGTGAGGAGCAACCGTGGGCAAGACCGAGGTCGAGCGCTACAACGGCGTCGACGTGGAAGACGTGCCGTCGGCGAAGTGGGGCTGGTCCACCGAGAACCCGCGCGTTCTGCACATCATCGGCATCCTCTCGGCGTTGTTCCTGGTGGCCATGACCCACGGCAACCACGTCGGGCATGTCGAGGACATCTTCCTGATCGTCTTCGCGGTGATGATTCTCGGCATCGTGGCGCGGGACTGGATCGCGCGCAGCCGGGGCTGGTACCGCTAGCCCGCACCGCACCGAAACGCCCCGGAACCTCGGACAGGTTTCCGGGGCTTTTTCGTTGCGCCACTAGCGGACGGCGGTGAGATCCGGTCCGTCCGCCGGGTACCAGAGCGCGCAGCTGTGGAACTGTTCGACGGCGCCGACCGTGGTGGCGGTGACTCCGGCCGCGGCCAGCGCGTGCGTCTTGAAAGCCCGTGCGGCGGGGCTGAGCTGGTACTGCGTGCGATCGACGCGGTAGCCGACATCGGCGGTGGCGCAGTCGCCCCACATGGTCACCTCGGCGGTGCCACGCTTGAGTGCGCCGGTCACATGACGGCGCAGCCCGCGATCGGATTCGAACAACCGGGCGGGCACGGCCAGCGCGGCGGGCTCGGCGGGCAGGTCCGCGGCGTCACCTCCGGCGATATAGGTAGCCACGCCGAGAATCTCCAGCGGCCGCACGTCGCAGGAGGCCGGGACGACGACACTGACTTTCCAGCCCGCCCGAACCCGGTCATAGAGCCAGCCACCCGCTCCGGCAACCACATCGGCGGCACCCGTGGCCACCACCGTCAGGTCATAGGACAGCAGCGTGGTGGCCGATGCACGCACCCCCACACCTCGGCGTTCGCCGAACAGCCGACGCTCATCGGGCCGGATCGAGTTGGCTTTCACGCGGGACGTCTCCTTCGCAAACCTGAACTGGGCGGAGTCGGCAGGGCCGTGCCACAAAGCGTGACATTTAATCGAGAATCTGTAAAGCTCTCGGAATGACGCTCTACGCCGGACGCGGGCCGCTGAGCCGTGATCCCGCCGGCTGGTTCTTTCCCGCGATACCGGACGAACTTGTCTTCATCGAACCGCATCCCCGGCGCGTGCAGGCAATGCTCAACGGACAACAGCGTGATCGATACCGAAGCGGCGCTGCTGGTGCACCGCCGCGACCATCCGCTCAGCTACGCCTTCCCGGCTGCCGAGATCCACGGACTGCCCACCGAACCGGTTCCGGAGAAGCCGGGATACGTGCGGGTGCCGTGGGACGCCGTCGACCACTGGTCCGAGGAAGGGCGCACCCTGGTGCACTATCCGCCGAATCCGTACCACCGGGTGGACTGCCTGCCGACCAATCGGGGTCTGCGGGTCAGCGTCGGCGGCACGGTGGTGGTGGACACCACCGACACTGTGATCGTCTACGAGACCTCGCTGGCACCAAGACTGTACGTCGATCCGGCCGTGGTGCGCACCGATCTGCTGCGCCGCAGTGAGACCACCAGCTACTGCAATTACAAGGGTTATGCGACCTACTGGTCGGCGGTCGTCGGCGAGCGGGTCGTCGCCGATGTGGCGTGGAGCTATGCCGACACCCCGCCGGAATCCGCAGCGATCACCGGCTTTCTGAGCTTCGATGACACCCGCGCCGATATCCTCGCCGAGCTGCCCGGTAGCGGCCGCGGTGACTGCGGTTGCGACACCTGAGTTTTCACCACACGAGAAGGGCACCCTCTTGGGCATAGTGACCACCAGCTCGGAAACCGCGTTCACCCAATCCGCGGAAGCGATCTACGATTTCGTCACCAACCCGGTCAACTGGGCCAAGACCTACCCGGGCGGACCGCGCATCACCGGGGTACGGGAGACGTTGCCGCTGCAGGTCGGTGACACCTGGCAGGAGGCACACCCCACCGAGGACAGGGTGTTCACCTGGCAACTGGCGATCGCCACCCGGCCACGGATGTGGGTGTTCAGTTCGGTGGGCCGCCTCGGCACCGACTACGAGGGCAACGGCGGATTCGAGGGCCGGATGACCATCGAATATCACTTCAGCCGACCCGATCCCGGCGTCACGCTGTTCGCGCGGACCATGACCATCGAGGCCTATCGCGATGCGCCGATGGGTGACGGGTTCTTCCGGATCGTCAATCCGTCTCATATCGACGCCTATCACGCCGCGGTGGCCCGCGAGCTCGACGCGCTCAGCTGAGCGCCAGGGCGCGGCGCAGTGCCGCGCCCTGCAGGTCGAACATCTGCCTGCTGATCTCCCACTCCGGCAGCAGCGAGTCGAACCCGTGGCAGCTGCCCGGGACCACGTGCAGTTCGGTCGGAACCCCCGCCCACATCAGCCGTAGTGCGTAGTCGATGGCCTCATCGCGCAGCGGGTCCAGTTCGGAGCAGCTGATGAAGGCCGGCGCCAGACCGGTCAGGTCGACGGCCCGGGCGGGCACCGCACCGGCCGGTGGGCACTCACCTGCCAGGTAGTACCGCCACATCAATTCCGCTGCCGGACCGTCGAATCCGGGCGTATGAGTGAACTCCTGCTTCGACGGGGTACGGCCGTCGTCGAGCACCGGCTGGTGCAGCAGCTGGAACCGGAGCGGTGGGGCGGATCCGTCGGCGGCGCATTGCGCCAGCCCGGCGGCCAGCGCGCCACCGGCGCTGCTGCCCGCGACCGCCAGCCGATCGGCGGCCACCCCCCAGTACGCTGCGTTGTCCGCGGTCCAGTGCAGCACCGCCAGCGCATCGTCGAACCCCGCCGGATAGGGATGCTCCGGGGCCAGCCGGTAGTCCATCGAGATCACCGTGACGGCGGCGCGGCGGGCCAACTCGACGCACTGCAGATGATCGGTGTCCAGATTCCCCAGCACGAATGCACCGCTGTGGCAGTAGACCACCGCGCCCTGCGTGCCGCCACGGTAGATGCGCACCGGCACCTCCTCGAAGGCCACCGCGTCCTCGATATCCACACCGGCGGTGTCGAGTTGGGCGGCGCCGTCGGCGCGTCGCTGATTCAGGAAGGCGCGCACCGCCGGCAGCTGCTCCTCGGACAGGTCGGTGCGGGCCGCGACCAGGTGCCGCAACGCCGGATCCAGGCGGTGGGCCATCACGTCGTCGTCCATGCGTGCTATCCGATCCGCAGGATCTGGCCGCCGTCGATCACCAGCTCCGAACCGGTGATGAACGACGCCTTGGCGGACACCAGGAACGCCACGGCGTCGGCCACCTCGGACGGGGTGCCCAGCCGACCCGCGGTGGAGGTCTCGGCCAGCCGGGTCTGGGTGCGTTCATCGAGCATGGGGGTGGCGATCGGGCCGGGGAACACCGCGTTGACCCGAATGCCCGTCGGTGCGAGTTCGACCGCGACGGCCTGGGTGAGACCGCGCAGCGCCCATTTCGACGAGCCGTAGGCCGCGTGGTTCGGGAACGGCCGGATGGCGCTGGTGCTGCAGGTGTTGACGATCGCGGCGCCTTCGGTGCCGGTCAGGTGCGGCAGCGCGGCCCGGATGCCGAGGAACGGGCCCAGGCAGTTGACCCGCCAGCTGTTTTCGAACCCGGCGGCGGTCTCGTCTGCGAGGGCGGCCCGGTGCAGTACACCGGCGTTGTTCACCAGGGCGCTCAACGCACCGAAGCGTTCGACGGTCGCGGCGACGACGGCGTTCCACTGCTCCTCGGAGGTGACATCGAGCTCCAGGGCGATGACGTTGTCACCGTATGGCGCTGTGCTGCTGCGCAATTCGTCGAGTAACAGATCACAGGCCGCTACGTGGAACCCGTCGGCGTGCAGCCGGGCGACGATCGCCGCACCTTGTCCCCGCGCGGCTCCGGTCACCAGCGCCACCGGCTGGGTCATGACTGGGCCTCGCTCAGGTGCGCTGCCGCGCCGCGGCGCAGCGCCTGGGATTCCGATGTCAACGTGATCATCCGGAAACCGCTCTCGGCCATCGCCTTTCCGAGGGTACCCGTACCGGCGTGGATACCGGTGATCAGTCCCGCCGCGGCGGCGGTGGCCGCGATCTCGGCCATGGCGGCCCGCATATCCGGGTGGGTCCAGGCGTCGGCGAGCCGGTGACCCATGGAGATGGCCAGGTCGGCGGGACCGACGTAGACACCCGTCAGGCCCGGTACCGCGCAGATCTCGTCGAGTGCCGCCAGCCCCCGTGCGGTTTCGATCATCACATAGACGTCGGCGGCGGCCTCCAGCGCGGCGGTGTCGACTCCCAGGGAGGCCCGCAGCGGTCCGAAGCTGCGCACACCGGCCGGGGCGTAGCGGGTGGCGGCGACCGCGGCGGCGGCCTGGTCCGCCGATTCGACCATGGCGATGATCACCGCGTCGGCACCCGCGTCGAGCACCCGGCCGATCGGCGCCGGGCCTGCCGACGGCAGCCGCACCGCCGTGGCGATCGGCACATGCTCGAGGCGGCGCAGCAGTAGAGCGACATCGGCGTCGTCGAGATAGCCGTGCTGGACGTCGAATCCGACGTAGTCGTACCCGGCCTGGGCGAATTCCTCGGGCCCGATGATGGTCGGCCCGACCACCCAGCCGCCCCAGATGTGGTCCTTGGCCGCCAGCGCGTCCTGCAGGCGGCTCATGCGACGATCGCGATCTTGACCCGTTTCGGGTCGGGCCGGCAGGCCTGCTCGAAGGCGGCCTGTGCCTCATCGGGGCCGAAGATGTGTGTCAGGTAGGCGGGCAGCAGCTGCGGATGCCGGCCGGCGAACGCGTCGGCGGCGGCCAGTACCCGCCGGCGTTCCAGGGTCACACCGGATTTCAGGGTCAGATTGTTGCGCAGCATGGTGCGCATGCTGATCGGGTAGCTGTCGTCATCAGGCACCCCGAAGTAGAACACCGTCGCGCCGAACGCGGCGGCGTCGAGGGCGTGGTTCAGGGTGGCGATCTGATGTCCGACCGTCTCGACAACGACGTCGAACTTGTCGGTGAGGTGGCGGACCCACCGATCACTGGTCGCGCGGATCACCTCGTCGACACCGAACGCCGGGCCGAGCGCCTCGCGGTCGACCGGATCGACACCGGTGACGTGGGCGGCGCCGGCGGCCTTGGCCACATACGAGAACAGCAGTCCGATCGAGCCCTGCCCGATGACCGCGACCCGCTTGCCGGTCAGGTCGCCGAGTTGCTCGACGGCGTAGAGCACGCAGGCCAGCGGTTGCAGCCCGATGGCGTGCTGTGGTGTCAGATCTGGCGCATAGCGGGACAATCCGTCACCGTCGGCCACCACCTGGGCCTGCAGTCCGTCGAATCCGGAGGCCCAGCCCACCACCCGGTCCCCGACCGCGTGCGCCGGGTGGGCGCTGGCCAGCACCTCACCGGCGATCTCGTGGATCGGGAAGCCGTCCATCTCGGCGGCGCAGCATCCGGTGTCGCCGGGCAACTTTCCCTGCGTTCCCCGGAAACCGGGCAGGTCGCTACCGCAGATCCCGGCGGCCAGGAAGCGCAGCAACACCTGGCCGTCGGCCAGCTGCGCCGGGTCGGGTTCGGGCAGGTCGGTGCGTTCGAACGTGAACGGGGCGACCAGTCGGTAACACCACATCTAGACCTCCACCGGGATGTTGTTCCAGCCCCACTGGAAACTCGACGGTGGCCGCGACGCACGCTCGGTGCGGATGCGGTACTCGGGAACCCGTTTCAACCATTCCTGGATCATGATGGTCACCTCCAGTCGCGCCACGTGCACACCGAGGCAGAAATGCTGGCCGTGCCCGAAGGACAGCAGTCGTTCGATCGGCCGATTCCAGATGAACACGTCCGGGTTCGGGTACTCGCGTTCGTCGCGGGCCGCCGAGGCCAACAACGCGATGATGCGCTGGCCGGGCTGGATGGTGGTGCCGTGAATCTCGTACGGTCGCCGGGCCGTTCGGGCGAACCACTGGGCCGGCGCGGTGTAGCGCAGGATCTCCTCCCGCGCGATCGGCACGTTGCCCTCCAGGTCGGCGCGCACCGCGGCGAGCTGATCGGGATGCTCGGCGAGCTGCCACAGACCGGTCGCGGTGATCTTGGGGACCGTCTCGGTGCCGCCGATGAAGACGCCGAGCATCTGGGTGGCGGCCTCGGTGTCGCTGAACCCGGAGCCATCGGGCAGCACGAAGTTGATCAGACTGTCGGCGATCGGGACACTGCCGTCGGCGCCGTCCGCCCGGCGCCGCTCGATGATCGGCGTGAGGTAGGACAGGTAACCCGGCCGGGAGTTGGCGACCTCGACGCCCTCCCCCGGCTGCGCGAGGCTGCCTGCGTTGACGGTGGCGAGCACCTCGGGGGCCAGTTCGACCGGCAGACCGACGAACTCACACACCATCGAGGCCGCGACGTGCCCGCCGTAGTCCTGGGTCAGGTCGAAGGTCCCGCGGGGCAGCAACTCGTCGAGTCGTTCGTTGGCCAGCGTCCGGATCCGGTCGGCGAGCTTGGCCGCCGACCGTGGCCGGAACTGCGACGAGGTGCAGCGCCGCACGTTCTCGTACAGCGGCGAATCGAAGTTCGCGTGAAACGGCATGGGGTGCATGGGCGGATCGGCGACCGGGCCGGTGTTGTGGTGTTCGAGCACGGCCGCGGACGGCAGCGTCCCCTCCGACGCCACGAAGGTGCCGTCGGTGAGCCGCAGCGCCTCCCAGATATCGGAGAACCGGGACAGCGCGTAGCTGTCCCACTTCGGCAGGTAGTACACCGGGTGCTCATCGCGCAACACCCGGTAGTACGGGAGCGGGTCCGCCATCACCTCCGGGTCGAACGGATCGTACGAGAAATCCGACATCACAGGGGCTTTCATTGCAGAGGGGACGCGGGTAGCGCCGCCAGGATCGAGTCTTCCCAGCCGTCACGCAGCGCGGGCGCCACCGACATCCAGGTGACGATCTCCGGCGGCGGGGCGTCCTTCCATGATGGGTAGTGGTTCTCGAAGCAGTCCCACCCGCCGTCCAGCGCCCAGTAGTGGATGACCTCGTTGAACCGGAAGGTGGTGGTGAAAGATCCGAGCCAGCGCTTGCCGGTGCTCTCCGACCAGGGGACGTAGAGCCGTTCCAGTTCCCGGATGTAGTCGTCCTGCCTGCCCGGCTTGGTCTGCATGATCTCCTGGATCACCAGTTCGGCCGTGAACCCTTCCTCACGCAGCTGGGCCAGGTTCCGGTTCTGTGGTGCGGCGTACACGATCCGGCCCTCACCGCGTGCGCCGATCCCGGACAGGTAGGCCGCCCATTCCGTGGCAGCGGCGGCGTGGCTGCCGCCGCGGTTCTGCGCCTTGCCGATCCGGGCGTAGTCGGCGAACGCGTCGATCTCCCAGATGATGGTGACCTGCGGCCAGTGCCCGTTGTAGGGTGTCGTCTCCCAGAGCGCGAACAACCGGGCCCCCAGCTGTTCCATCATCGGGTGGTAGGTGCCGGTGAAGCGTTCGCTGAACTCATCGCTGCCGCCGCTGCCCAGATCGATGGTCTCGTGCAGATACAGCAGCGTGTGGCGGTGGTATTTACGCACCCAGCGAGCGTGACATTTGAGCCGTGTTTTGTAAAGGCGCGGTCATCAAGTCGGCTATCGTTGCCCCATGACCATCCAGCCGCTGGCCGACGGGTTCTGCTTCGGTGAGGGCGCGCGCTGGTTCGAGGGGCTGGTCTGGTTCTCCGACATGCTGGGCGAGGCCGTGCACACCGTCACGGTGCACGGTGAGATGTCGACCCTGCCGCTGCCCGGCCACGCGCCGTCGGGGCTGGGCTTCCGGCCGGACGGCACCCTGCTGATCGCCTCCACCCGGCGACGCCAGATCCTGGCCTATGACGGTGAATCCGTCGCGGTGCTGGCCGATGTCGCCGATCTGGTGCCCGCGGACCTCGGCGATATGGTCGTCGACTCTGCGGGCCGGGCCTACATCGGTGCGCAGGCCCACGACGGCGGCGTCATCGTCCGACTGGACCTCGATGGCCGGGTGTCGGTGGTCGCCGGTGATCTGAGCTTTCCCAACGGCATGGTGATCACCCCCGACGACACCTTCGTGGTCGCCGAATCCACGGCGCGGCGCCTGAGCGCCTTCACCGTCGCCGACGACGGCGCCCTGCACGATCAGCGAGTGTTCGCCGACGGGTTGGACGGCCCACCCGACGGGCTGGCCGTGGACGCCGACGGCGGGGTGTGGGCGGGGATGACCCTGGCGCACGCGTTCGAGCGCATCACCCCCGAGGGCGTCACCGACCGCATCGACATGGCCGGGCGGACCGCCATCGCCTGCGCACTGGGCGGGCCGGAGGGGCGGACCCTGTTCCTGCTGTCCAGCACCGACGCCTACCCGCAGCGCCTCATCGGCACCACGCTGTCCACCCTCGACGCGGTCTGCGTCGACATCCCCGCGCCCTGACCCTCTGGAGACCACGACCGTGTCGGACTGTTATTACGAGCTCCTCGACGCCGACGACCCCGTCGGCGAGCGATTCGCCGCCACCGATCTGGTGCGCAGCACCTGGTCGGCGTCCATCCAGCACGGCGCCCCGCCATCGGCGCTGCTGGTGCGTGCCCTGGAACGCTGCGAGCAGCGCGAGGACACCCGCCTGAGCCGGGTGCTGATCGACCTGCTGGGACCGGTGCCCGCCGAGGGCGACCTGTGGGTGCGGGCGCGCCGCGAGCGCTCGGGGAAGCAGATCGAGTTGATCACCGCCGAGATGCTCGCCCCCGGCCCGGATGGCTCCCCGCGCGCCGTCGCGCGCGCCAGCGGGTGGCGGTTGCAGCAGCAGGACACCACCGAGGTGGTGCACGCCCCCGCCCGGCCACTGCGTCCGCTTCCCGAGGCCCGCAGCCGGGACATGGCCAAGGATTGGGACACCAACTATGTGCACAGCATCGATTGGCGTTGGCTGACAACGCCTTTGGCCGATGGACCCGGGGAATCCTGGCTGAGCCCCCTTGTCGACGTGGTCAAGGGCGAGACGATGACACCGTTGCAGAGACTGTTCACGGTGGCCGATGACGCCAACGGGATCGGCACCAAGATCGACATCCGGCAGTGGACGTTCCTCAACACCGACCTGGTGGTGCACATCCACCGGGTGCCCGAAGGGCCGTGGATCGGCATCCGGGCCGAGACGAACTACGGACCCGACGGCATCGGCACCACACTGGGCACACTGTTCGACGAACAGGGTGCCGGTCGGCGCCATCCAGCAGTCGGTCCTGGTGCGCCGCAGGCAGAGTCGCTAACGGTCCGCCCCCCCGTGAGCACGGGGCGTGCTTCTCGGCCCGGTGCGAGCCGTTGGCGGGTCCGGCGCGGTTGTCTATGCCGGTTCCCGCCGCCGCTCAATGTCTCTGTGTAGTTTTCAAGGTGCGTGGAACGTTGGTTATGCGGCGGTGGACAGGGTGGTCATGGTGCGGCGGGCATGCGATCTCAGGTGCGCCGGTTCAGGTTCATCCGGGCGGTGGGGCGGGATGAACCAGGGGTGGCGGTCAGCGCCGAGGTAGACCTGCCAGCCACCGTGGTGGATCGCGGTGTGGTGCAGTCGACACAGCAGCACCCCGTTATCCATGCAGGTGGTGCCCCCGCTGCTCCAGGGTTGGATGTGGTGGGCGTCGCACCAGGACACCGGTCGTCCGCAGCCGGGGTGCGCGCAGCCACCGTCGCGGACCGCCAACCCTTTCCGGATGGCGGGCGTGAACAGCCGCTCGGCGCGGCCCACATCCAGCGGTGCACCCGCACTGTCGATGGTCACCGCGGTCAGGGTGCTGTCGCAGGTGATGAGGTCGGCGGTGGTGGCGGTGACCGGTCCGGTGAAACCGAGAAAGTCCACGGATCCAGCTGCGGCGGGCCGGATGAGAGTCACATGGGGCAGCACACCACCCGACATCGGGCGCTGTGAGTGCGACAGGTAGGTGCGCATGATCTGTCCGAACGCGTCGGCGCGGCGCCGCCCGGTCGGGCGCGGGTCCGGGGACCCGTCCGGCAGCGGGACCGGCCGGCACAACGGGTCGAGTGCGGCCAACAGTTCTTCCGCCGTGAGTGCGTCGAGGTCCAAGCTTGCCGCGACCCGCCCGTCCTCGGTCTGCGCCAGGGTCATGTCGTTGAGGTCGGCGTTTTCGGCGGCCGGCACCGACTGGTCGTCTTCGGGTTGAGCGGCGGCTTTGTCGATGGCGATCTCGCGGGCCTTCTCGGCCACCTTCGATGGCGTGGTCTGGATCATCAGCGTCGTCACCACGCCCGCCCGGTCTTCCTCGGACAGGGCGACCCGGCTGTCGATGTGGGTGACGCCGCGTCCGACGGCGTCGGCGAACTCGATACCGATCCCACCGAGGCGCTGGGCCCGCGTCAGGGCCGGCAGGGTGTGCGCGGCACGGCCCACCCGTGCGGCCCGGTGCGCCGCGCCCGGCGCCACCCCCAGGCTGGTGAGCAGATCGGCTCCCGAGCGCAGGTGCTTGCGCGCCGGGATCCCGGCCCGCTCAGCGGCCGCGACCGCCTGGGCGATCACATGATCGAACAGATTGCGCAAGGTGACCGCGGCTGCCAGCACCGCGAGCAGGGGCTGTTCATCGACGATCCGGCGGGGACTATCGAGCAGATGAAACAGAGTGCGATCCTCATCGCAGGCAGACACGGGGGTGAGGTCATCGATGAGCGCATCGATGAACGTGTCGAGATGGGTGGCGTCCATGTGGATACCGACTTTCACAGAAGGTGCCCAACGGGGGCACGATCAGGCAAAACGGTCCGGGGGTCCCCACAGGGGCCATCGAACCTCGCGGCGACCGGAGTCGCGGTCTGAAGCTCACCGTCGTGATGTGGGAGCTACGTCGCATTCGAACTTGTGTTCGATACTACGCTGAATCATGGCCCCGCGCAAGTGTGATGTCTCAGGACATCGGTGACAGTTCTGCATCAGGACATCGGTGACAGTTGGTGTATCAGGACATCGGTGACGGTTGCTCGTTCTTGGGGCGTGGACCGCGGGGTCGTCCGTTGCCGACGTACTTCACGCCCGGTGCGGGTCTGGTGTGTTCGATGAGGACTTCGCCGTCCAGATCAGCCACGGTGATCTTCTCGCCGTCGATGACCACCAAGACCTGTTGGAAACCGCGCGCGCCGTCGACTTGATAGCGAACTCCGGCGAGGACGAATGCGCCGGCGCTGGTCAGGGTTGCGACTTTGGTGCCGGCGGGGAGGTCGGTGGGCGCAGACCTGCGCGGTGTGGTGACCGCTGGAAGAACCGGCGCGTCGGGCCTGGGGCGCGGTGGGTCAGCTTTGGGGATTGCCTCCCAGGCCGTGCGCGGTGTGACGCGTCCAGGCAGCCCCTGGTGGGGACGTTCGGTGTTGTAGATGTCGTCGAACGCGTCGACCTGGGCCTGCAACTCGGCCAGCGTGCTGGCAAGCGGCTGCTTGTCGAGGTAGCGGAACAAGGTCTGATGGAAGCGTTCGTTCTTGCCCTGCGTGGTGGGCTTGTCGGGCTTGCCGGTGATTGCCTGAACCCCTAGCCGCGGGAGGTGTTTGACGAGTCGGCCGAGGTAGCCACGCCGCGAGGGATTGAGCGCAATTCCGTTGTCCGACAATAACCGTTGGGGAACACCACAGGCTGCCACGCCCTTGTCAAACACTGCGATGGCCGCTTCGGCAGTCTCCGTCCACGCCACATGGGAGGCCACCGCGTAGCGGGAGTGGTCGTCGATGAGCTGGAAGATCACACACGTGCGGCCACCGGTGAGCACGTACCCGGTGGCGTCGACTTGCCAGCACGCGTTCGGTGCCGGGTAGACGAACCGTCGCCATGCCGAACGGGGCTTCTTCTTGGGCTCAAGACGAGCCACACCGGCCTCACGGAAGATCCGTGCCAACGCTGCGATGGAAGGGACCTGCGGCAGGCCCATCGCGTGCATTTTGTCGTACACGCTGATCGGTCCATGGTCGCGGCCGGAGCCCTCCAGAGCGGCACGCACGGCCACGGCCTGCTGCCTAACCTCCTCAGTTAACTTCGACGGACTCGACTTCGGCCGCCGAGACTTGGGTTCGAGCACCTCGGCCTGCCCATCGGTCTTCGCGCGCTGACGTAACGCGTAGAACGACTTTCGGGAGATGCCGTGCTCGGCGCAGAACGTCGAGACCGCCCCACGCGGCGCGTCATCAGGCCACTGTGAGATCGCCAACCGGACACGAGGATCGATAGGTTCATTAACAGCCACCCCCGCAGCCTCGGCGCAGAAGTGTCACCACCAAGAACCCTCGAAGTGTCACCGATGTCCTGATGCAGAACTGTCACCCATGTCTTGAGACATGACACAAGGCCCCGCGCAAGGGAAAATTTTGAGGATATGGGTGACAGCTCGGCGGGTTTTATCCCAGCAGGTGATCCGCGTCGGCGAGCACACCGGTGCGCTTCCAGTACTCCACCGACCCGAACGGACTCAGCACGTAGACACCACCGTCGGGCGATTTGTACCAGGAGTGTTCGATCGACGGATGGCCCCACATCAGGGTGGCCACCTCGTCCTGGAGCTCACGGTTGTAGCGCGCATAGGCCTCGGCGGTGGGTTCGATGGTGCGCTTGCCCCGTTCGATCACCGTCCGCAGCGCCGCACCGATGTAGCGCATCTGGCATTCCAGCATGAAGATGACGCTGCCGGCGTGGGCGAGCCCGGTACCCGGCCCGGCCATCATGAAGAAGTTCGGGAAACCGTTCACCGAAATACCGTTGAAGGCACCGGGTTTACCGTCCCAGACCGCGGATATCGGCACCCCGTCGCGGCCGATCACCTCCATCGGGCAGAGCACCTCAGAGGCGCGGAAACCGGTGGCCAGCACGATGACGTCAACCTCATGACGGCCTTCTGCGGTGTTGATCGAGGTCCCGTCGATACCGGTGATCGGATCGTTGACGAACGTCACATGCTCGCGCCGCAGGCAGCGCAGCCAGCTTCCGTTGTCCTGCAGCATGCGTTTGGCCATCGGCGGATAATTCGGGGTGACCTTGGCGGCGAGGTCAGGGATGTCGCCTACCTGATCCTCGATCCACTTCACGAAGAACTCGCGGCGGGCGGCGCTGGCCTCGTTCGCGGTGCGCGGGAAATCGTGCCAATCCGGGTCCGCACGAACCAGTTCCAGCATCTTGTCGCTGGACTGCCACATCAGCATGAAGCGGTACCAGCGGGAGTACCCCGGCAGGTGACGCATCGCCCAGCGCTCACCGTCGGTGACGCTCGCGTGATAGCGCGGGTTGGGCGCCATCCACTGCGGCGTCCGCTGGAACACCACCAGATGATCGACCTCATCGACGATTGCGGGGCCGATCTGGAATCCGCTGGCGCCGGCTCCGATGAGGGCGACCCGTTTGCCACGCAGCTCCACCGCGTGATCCCACTGCGCCGAGTGAAAGGCCGGGCCGGCAAAGCTTTCCAGCCCGGGCAGATCCGGGATGAGCGGGCGGTTGAGGAAACCGACGCCGGAGATGATCGCCGAGGCGCGCCGGTGTTCTGTCGACCCGTCGGCGCTGCGCAGCGTCACCGTCCACTGGCCACTCTGGTCATCCCACTGCGCGTGGGTCGCTTCCCGCCCCCAGGTCACGTGCGCATCGATCTGGTGGTCCTTCATCACCGAGCGGAAATAGTCGTAGAGCTCGGGCTGGCGGGTGTAGTAGGCGCTGAAATCGCCGACGTGCTCGAAGGAGTACGAGTAGAAGTGGCTCGCCACGTCCACCCGGCAGCCCGGATAGCTGTTCTCGAACCAGGTCCCACCGACATCGGGGTTCTTGTCGACGACCTCGAATGGAATTCCGGCCTCCTGCAACCGGATCGCCGCCAGCAGACCGGAGGCGCCGAAACCGATGATGAGCACCGAGAAGCCCGGTGGCGGCGTCAATCCGTCCGCGGCGATGGCGCGCGGGTTACGGCCATCGAGGTCCATCTCCTCGATGTAGAGCGCCGCGTTGTCATCGGGCACCGGTTCGCAGGCGATCCAGTCCATCACCTCACGGATCAGTTCGGTGCCGATCGGCGGCGTGGGTGGGCACCCGGCGTCCCGCCAGGCGCGGATGGCCTCGAGTGCGAAGAGGCGTAGCTGCGACTTGCTCGGCTCGTCGAGCATGCCCTGAAATTCGTTCTGCACGAACTGGACCGGCCGTATCGAACCGCGGATGAAGGACGGATCACCGGTGATCTGGACGACCGAGGCGATCAGTGCCGGGACCGACAACTGCTCGAGCGCGGCGGCGATGGTCGCGTCGTCGATGCCCTCGATCGGTTCCGTGCCGAGGTGCCGCGCGTTCATCGCACGTGCGCGGGTAGCCGTTTTATGCCGTGCACGAAGCTGCTGTACAACAGATCGGGCTCCCCCAGTTCGATGGTGGTGAGCCGGGTCAGCAATTCGCGGAAGATGTTTCGCAGCTCGCTCTTGGCCAGCTGGTTACCCAGACAGAAGTGCGGGCCGCCCGCGCCGAAGCCCACCTGCGGGTTGGGTGAGCGGCTCAGGTCGAACTTCTGCGGGTCGGCGAACACGCTCTCGTCGCGGTTGGCCGAACAGTAGAACAGGCCAACCTTGTCCCCCGCATTGATCCGCCGGCCCGCGACCTCGACATCCTGGGTGGCGAACCGGGCGAACTGCAGCACCGGGGTCGACCAGCGCACGAACTCTTCGGTGGCCATCCCGATCCGGGCGTCGAAATCCTGCATCAGCCAATCCCTTTGGTCCGGATTGGCGGCCAGCGCCAGCATGGCATGGGTCGTCGATTGTTTGGTGGTGTCGTTGCCCGCCGAGGCCAGCAGGATGAGGAACGCGCCGATCTCCTCATCGGTGAGGCGATGCCCGTCCACCTCGGCGTTGACGATGCTGGTCATCAGATCGTCGCCCGGGTTGGCGCGCCGGAACTTGGCCAGTTCCACGCCGGTACCCGAGATCAGCATGATCTCGTTGATGGTGGCCATGGCCCGTTCTTCCAGCGTGGAGAATTCGTCATCGCTCATGCTGAACAGCTTTTCGGCCGCCTTGGCCAAGGCCGGCTGGTCGGCTGTCGGCACCCCCAGCATGTCCGAGATCGTCCGCATCGGCAGCCGCGCCGAACAGGCCTCGACGAAGTCGATGTCACCGGCACCGATGAGGTCGTCGACGATGGCGACGGCGTTGGCGTGGATCTGTTCCTCGATCCGGCGCACATTGCGCGGCGTGAAAGCCGAACTGATCAAGCGCCGATAGGTGGTGTGCTGCGGCGGATCCATGCCCAGGAAGAACGTCGCGAACTTCTGCACCTCGGCGGGCATCGGATCGAGCGCCACCCCCTGCGCCGAGGTGAACAGATCCGGGTTCTGGCTGGCGAACTGGAGGTCGGCGCGCCGGGTCAGCGCCCAGAACCCCGGCTCTTCGATGTCGAACAGTGTCGGCAACGGCGGATGCCAACTGATCCCGTCGAGGGCCCGCAGGTCGGCGAAGGTCCGGTCGCGGATATCGAACGGCTGACTCCAGAAGTCGTGTGACGTGATGTCGAACGGGCTGTATTCGCGTGCCTGCGGCGTGCTGGCAACCGTCACCGATGTTTCCTCCTCCAGCGCGTGCGACATCGACGTCGCGACAGATTCAGCGTGACAGTTCGGCGATAGTTTGTAAAGCTACGGCGATGGCCGACGTAGCGCCACTCGACGCGGAGAACAGCGACGGCGCCGACGAGTTCCTCGGCCCCATTGCGCCACGCGGCGAGGGTGGAGAATGGGAACCGTGACCGACTCCCTCGAAGAGCAGGCCGCCCTCGGCAGCGGTGCGACCTTCTGGACCACCAAGGCGGTGGGCGACGTCCCGTCCATACTGCTGACCGACGGCCCGCACGGGGTCCGCAGACAGGCCGGGAGCACCGGCGACCATCTGGGGCTGGGTGGTAGCGAACCGGCCACCTGTTTCCCGCCGGCGGTCGGGCTCAGCCAGACCTGGGATCCCGAGCTCGTCGAACGGGTCGGCGCCGCACTGGGTGCCGAAAGCCGGGCCCTGGGCGTGCACGTGCTGCTCGGCCCCGGCGTCAACCTCAAACGGGATCCGCGGTGCGGGCGCAATTTCGAGTACTTCTCCGAAGACCCGCTGATCGCCGGGGCGCTCGGTGCGGCGTGGGTACGCGGCGTACAGGGCCAGGGCGTGGGCGCTTCGCTGAAGCACTTCGCCGTGAACAATGCCGAGGACGACCGGATGCGGTCGAGCTCGGATGTGGATGAGCGGACGCTGCGTGAGCTGTACCTGCGTGCCTTCGAGCACGTCGTCACCGCGGCCCGGCCCTGGACGGTGATGTGCGCCTACAACCGGATCAACGGGGTCTACGCCGCCGAGAACGCCTGGTTGTTGAGCACGGTGCTGCGCGAGGAGTGGGGTTTCGACGGAGCTGTCGTCAGTGACTGGGGCGCGGTCCGCGACCGGGTCGCCGCAGTGGCCGCGGGCCTCGATCTGGAAATGCCCGGCGGCAACGGTGTGACCGACGCCGACGTTGTCGCCGCCGTCGAGGCCGGCACCCTGGACGCGACGGTGGTGGCCCGCGCCGCCGACCGAGTCGCCACCCTGGCCGCCCGGGTCACCGAAAATCGCAGTAGCGCAGCGACCTTCGATGCCGATGCGCACCACGATCTGGCCAGGGAAGCCGCCGCCCGCTCGATCGTGCTGCTGCAGAACAAGGACAACCTGTTACCGCTCGCACCGTCCTCGCTCGCGGTCATCGGCGGGTTCGCGGTGACGCCCCGCTATCAGGGCGGTGGCAGTTCCCATGTCAATCCGACCCGGGTCGACGTGCCGTTGGAGGAGATCCGCCGCTACGCCGACGGGCATCAGGTCACCTACTCCGAGGATCTCACCGCCGAGACCCTCGCAGCGGCCGCCGATGCCGATGCCGCGGTGGTGTTCCTCGGGCTGGCGGCCGAGGACGAATCCGAGGGCTTCGACCGCACCCACATCGACCTGCCCGCCGACCAACTCAATCTGCTGTCCGCGGTGGTGCAGGTGCAGCCCCGCACGGTCGTGGTGCTGGCACACGGCGGGGTGGTGGCTCTCGACGGGGTGGCCGGCCTGGCCCCGGCGATCCTGGACGGCGCCCTGCTCGGACAGGGCGGCGGGCGCGGGATCGCCGACGTCCTGTTCGGCGTGCTCAACCCGTCGGGGCGCCTCGCCGAGACGGTGCCGGTGCGGCTGCAGGACAGCCCGGCCTATCTCAACTTTCCCGGCGAGGACGGCCACATCCTGTACGGGGAACGGGTATTCGTCGGATACCGCTGGTATGACGCTCGTGCGGCGGCGGTCACGTTCCCGTTCGGGCACGGGTTGTCCTACACCCGCTTCGACTACACCGACCTGGCCGTGGTTTCCGGCGCGGAGGGCCTGACGGTGCGGGTGTCGGTGGCGAACACCGGCGACCGCCTGGGCCGCGAGGTGGTCCAGGTCTACGCGGGGCTGCCGGTGTCACGGGTAGCGCGCCCGCCGCGGTGGCTGGCCGGTTTCACCGGGGTCACCGTGTCGCCCGGCGCGCTGGCCGACGTCGAGATCCGTATTCCCCGTCACGAACTCGGTTACTGGGATGTGCGGGCCGGGCGGCGGCTGGTCGAGGCCGGTGAGTACGCGGTGTCCGTGGGGGCGTCGAGCCGGGATCTGCGCCTGCACACCGACGTGACCGTCGAGGGAGACGATGCCCCGGCCGTCGCGTTCACCGTTGATGCCACGCTCGGCGAGTTGCTCGGCGACCCGGTGGCCGCCCCGATCGTGGCGGCGGCGCTGGCGAGCGCGGCGCCCGAGGGCGCGGCGGGTTCCGCGCTGGGCACCGACATGCTGCGCATGCTCGGGTCCATCCCGGTCGGGCGGATGGTGTCGTTCAGCGGTGGCGCGATCAGCCGGGCACAGCTGACCGAACTGCTCGACGAGGTGAACCGTCAGCGGTCCTGAGTGCCGCCGAGTTCGGCGAGGATCTGTTCGGTGTGCTCACCGAGTTCGGGCGCCGGACCGCGCGGACGCCACGGTGTGGCCGAGAAGTCGGCGGGGCTGGCCACCATCGGCGTGCTCGAATCCCCCTCGGGCACATACACGATGCCACCGGCGGCGTGAAACTGTTCGTCGGCCACCACGTCGTCGAGCGAATTGATCGGTGACCAGAAGAAGTCGGGTTCACCCGCGAACACCTGCTCCCATTCCGGCAGTGTCCTGGTCGCGAAGAGGGTGTCCAATTCGGCGATGATGTCCCGGGCATGGGTGAACCGGTCCCGTGGCGTCGGATACCGGGTCAGCCACTCTTCACGACCGACCGACCGGCACAACGCCGGCCAGTGCCGTGCCACGTCGAGGCCGACGATCCAGAATCGCCTGCCGTCACCGGCGGTGTAGTTGTTCATGCACGGGTTACCCATCGCGTCCCGCTGTCCGATGGCCACCTGCTGGCCGGACATCAGCAGGGTGTTGAGATCGAAGCTCACCGTGTAGGCGCCCTGGCGGTATAACGAGGTGGTCACCAGTTGCCCTGTACCGGTGCGGGTTCTGGCCAGCAGCGCGGCGCACACCGCCGCCGCCAGCGTCATCCCCGCGGAGTGATCTCCCATGCCGCCACGCTGAAAAGGCGGGGTGTCCCCCGGCCTGGTCAGCAGGTCGGCGATGCCGGCGCGGGCCCAGAAGGCGGCCACGTCGTAGGCGGCCCGGTCCGCATCGGGGCCTTCGGTGCCATACCCGGTGATGAGCCCGTACACCAGCCGCGGGTTGTGCGCGGCGGCCGAACTGAAATCCAGGCCCAACCGGGCCAGTGCCGCCGGACGGATGTTGGTCAGGAAAACGTCTGCGCCGGTGATCAATTCGACGGCAGTCCGCCGACCCTCGGGAGTTCCGAGATCGAGCACGATGCTGCGCTTGGATCTGTTGTCCATCTGAAAGGGCGGATTGGACGCCGTACCGAGGTCGCTGTCGAGCCCCATCATTCGACCGAATGAGCGGGCCGGATCACCGGTGGGCGGTTCGATCTTGATGACATCGGCACCCCAGTCGGCCAGGATCGCCCCCGCCGCCGGCGCCGCCACCCAGACGCCGAGCTCGACGACCCGGAACCCCTCCATCGGTCCAGACATGGGAATCCCTTCAATAAGCTTTACAATGTTGATTTGATTTGTAAGCTTGCACGATGCCTCCGCAGGTCAGCAGCGTCGCCCCGGTGTTCGGTCTGGCCGCACATCTCGGTCGCGGGGTGCAACGTATCGCAACCGACGCCATCTTCGGGCGGGCGCGCGCAATCCCCCGCCACATCGGCGGTCTGGACGCGGCATATCTGTCGGGCCTGCTCGGGCGACGTGTCACCTCGGTGTCCCTGCTCGACGGCGACGCCGGCACCTCGTCGCGGGCCCGGCTGGCCCTGACCGGTACCGACGTGCCCGGCTCGGTCTTCGTCAAGATGCCCGCCGAGACCGCAGCCACCCGAATGATGGGCGAACTCGGACGGCTCGCCGACACCGAGGTGCGGTTCTATCGGGAGCTGTCCGGCCGACTCGGCGACGTGCCGGTCTGCCACGGTGCGGCCCTCGACCCCGTCACCGGGCGGTTCGTGCTGGTGTTGGAGGATCTGGCGGCCGACGGACAGCCGGCCTGTGAATTCCCCGACACTCTGCACCCACTGGACCCGGACCGCGCGGCGCTCATCGTGGAACTGCTGGCACGGGTGCACGCCACCTTCTGGCGACGACTGGATCCCTTACCCGTGGGTCTATACGGCGTCGGGCGATGCGACGTCGTTGCTGACCGGATCACTGGCCAACGCCGCGGCCCGCCGACTGGAGGGTAAGACCACGATCCCGGTGCGCACGGGTCAGTTCATCAACGACAACTACCGGGCGGTGGCCACCCTGATCGACCGGGGTCCGCACACCATCATGCACGGCGACGCACATCCGGGAAATGTCTACTTCCGCAACGGAAAAGCCGGGCTACTCGACTGGCAGGCGGTGCGCCGCGGGCATCCGTCCCGGGAACTGTCCTACACGTTGATCACCAGTATGACCACCGAGGCGCGGGTCGGGAATCAGCGCGAACTGCTGGACGTGTACCGCGCTGCCCTGCACGCCGCGGGCGGACCCGAGATGGACCGCGACGAACTGTGGCAGCGGTACCGCCAGGCGGCGCTGTACGCCTATGTCGCCACCGTGATCACCGCCGGGATGGGCGGGATGCAGGACGAGGGCATCGCTCTGGCGGGCCTCAGCCGGGCCGTATCCGCGCTGGAGGAACTCGACACGGTTTACGCGCTGAAGGCCGCTTTGTGATGGCACAACCACTACCATCGGTACCGTGAACAAGCCCCTTTCCGCGCACGCCGACGCCGCCGAGGACACCTCGACGCGGCGCCGGATTCTGGCCGCGACGGCTGAGGTGCTCGGACGCAGCGGGCAGACGAAGCTGAGTCTGTCCGAGGTGGCGCTGCAGGCCGGGGTGTCCCGGCCGACGCTGTACCGCTGGTTCGCCTCGAAGGAGGAACTGCTCGGTGCGTTCGGCGTCTATGAGCGCGAGATGTTCGACACCGGGATCAGCACTGCTACCGCCGGCCTGCGTGGCACCGAAAAGCTGGACGCCGCACTGCGATTCATCGTCGAGTACCAGCAGTCCTACTCCGGGGTCCGGGTCGTCGACATCGAGCCCGAGGTCGTCATCGCCCAGTTGACCCACGTGATACCGGTGATGCGGGCCCGTCTGCTCAAACTGCTCTCCGGGGCCAACGCCCAGGTGAAGGCGTCCACCGCGATCCGGGTCGCGATCTCGCACTACATCGTCCGCAGCGATGACGAGGGAGATTTCCTCGCACAGCTGCGGCACGCCGTCGGCATCAAGTAACCGATTCGGCCCAAGGGGCTGACACTGCCGCGCCGATTTGTAATGCTGAGCAGATGACCAGCGTGCAGAGTGACACAGGAGTCCTGGCCGGCGAACAGCGCATGCTCATCGACGGCGAGCTTCAGCTCACCGCCAGCGGAGCGCTGTTCGATGTGATCCACCCGGCCGACGAGCAGGTCGCCGGTCAGGCCACCGACGGCACCACCGACGATATGGCGCGTGCCGTCGCCGCGGCCCGGCGCGCCTTCGATGACACCGACTGGAGCCGCGACCTCGACTTTCGCCATCACTGCCTCACCCAGTTGCACGAGGCGCTGGAACGCAACAAGGAACATCTGCGCCGGGTGCTCATCACCGAGGTGGGCTGCCCGGTCAAGGTCACCGGCAGCCAGATCGAGAGCCCCATCGAGGAAGTCAAACACTGGGCCGAGCACGGTAAGAACTTCGAGTACCTGGCCGACAACGGCGTGCATGACACCCCGCTCGGGCCCGCCCGTCGCAAGATCCACTATGAGGCGGTCGGCGTCGTGGGCGCCATCACCCCGTGGAACGTGCCGTTCTATCTCAACATCGCCGAGACCGTGCCCGCCCTGATGGCGGGCAACACGGTGGTGCTCAAACCCGCGCAGCTCACCCCGTGGTCGGGCAGCGAGTACGGCCGCATCGTGGCCGAGGAGACCGACATCCCGCCCGGCGTGTTCAACGTGGTGACCTCCGATGCCAATGCGGTGGGCGCCGCGCTGGCGGCCGACCCACGGGTGGACATGATCACCTTCACCGGGTCGACGGCGACCGGCCGGGCGATCCTGGCCGCCGGTGCGCCGACGGTGAAGAAGACGCTGCTGGAACTCGGCGGCAAGAGCGCCCACATCGTGCTCGACGATGCCGATTTCACCATGGCCCTGCCGATGGCCGCGTTGATGGCCTGCGTGATGAGCGGCCAGTCATGCATCCTGCCGTCCCGGATCCTGTTGCCGCGCAGCCGCTATGACGAGGGCATCGAGATCATGAAGAACATGATGGAGAACTTCCCGGTCGGCGATCCGTGGGATCCGGCCAACATGCAGGGCCCGCAGATCAGCGAGACCCAGCGACAGAAGGTGCTCGGCCTGGTCAAGAACGCCGTCGAATCCGGGGCGCGCCTGGTCACCGGCGGCGGTGTGCCGGAGAAGCTTCCGGTGGGCTACTACACCCAGGCCACCCTGCTCGCCGATGTCGACCCGGACAGCCAGATCGCGCAGGAGGAGGTCTTCGGGCCGGTGCTGGCCGTGATCCCCTACGAGGGAGACGACGAGGCCGTCGCGATCGCCAACAACTCCATCTACGGACTCTCCGGGGAGGTCAGCGGCGGCGATCTGGACCGGGCATTCGCGGTGGCCACCCGCATGCGCACCGGCAACGTCACGATCAACGGCAAGAGCCACTTCGGTATCGACAGCCCGTTCGGCGGCACCAAGCAGAGTGGTCTGGGCTACCGCAACGGCGCGGAGGGCTATCGGGAATACCTGGCCGCCAAAACCATCGGCATGCCCGAATAGTGTCGGTCACCGACGCACTGGAGATCGAGGCCCTCCTGAGCCGGTATTGCCGCGCGGTCGACTCCAAGGACTGGGTGTCCTACCGTGCGTTGTTCACCGATGACGCGCGGGTCGACTATGCGGCGGCCGGACTCGTCGTGGGTACCGTGGACGACGCGGTCGATTTTCTGGGACGCCGTCAGCAGTCGATATCGGTGGGCACGCACTACGTCACCAACATCGAGAGCAGTCGCCACGAGGAAACCTTCTCGGTGATTGCCATGTGGTTCAACGTCGTTGCGCTACCCGGCTCGACCGAGATCAGCTACTTTGCCGGCCGCTGGCATGACGATCTGGTGCGCACGCCGGCGGGCTGGCGGATCCGCAATCTTCGACTTGAGGTGGCAGCGTGAGTTGGGCGGACGATCAACTGGAGATCCGCACCCTGTTGGCCCGCTACGCCCGCGGCGTGGACACCAAGGACTGGGAGCTCTACCGCTCGGTGTTCACCGAGGACGCCCATGTCGACTACACCTCTGCGGGTGCCATCGCCGGCAGCCGCGAAGAGGTGATCGATTGGCTCTCAGCGGGTTTCGCGACGATCCCGTGGAGCATGCACTACATCACCAATGTCGAGGCCGATATCGACGGCGATACCGCCAGGGTGCGGGCCATGTTCTACAACCCGATGCAACTGCCGGGTATGAGCACCCAGAGCGCGTGCGGCGGTTACTACCACCACGAACTGGTGCGTACCGCGCAGGGTTGGCGCAGCCGGCGCCTGCGCGAGGAGAACGTCTGGTTCAGCAACCCGCCGGCACGCTGAGAAGTCAGCCCTCGGCCGCCAATTGCCCGCAGGCCGCGGCGATCTCGCGGCCGCGGGTGTCCCGCACCGTGCAGGAGACGCCCTTGGCGATGACCCGTTTCACGAACTCGCGCTCGACGGGTTTGGGGCTGGCGTCCCATTCACTGCCCGGTGTCGGGTTGAGCGGGATGAGGTTGACGTGTACCAGCGGACCCAGCTTGCTGTGCAGCTTCTTACCGAGCAGGTCCGCGCGCCAGGGTTGGTCGTTCACATCGCGGATCAACGCGTATTCGATGGACACCCGCCGGCCGGTGCTGTCGGCGTAGTAGCGCGCGGCGTCGAGCACCTCGTCGACGCTCCAGCGGTTGTTCACCGGCACCAGGGTGTCGCGCAGTTCGTCGTCGGGGGTGTGCAGCGATACCGCCAGCGTGACGCCGAGCCGCTCGTCGGCCAGCTTGCGGATCGCCGGTGCCAACCCGACGGTGGACACCGTGACGGAGCGGGCGCTGATCCCGAACCCCTCCGGCGGTGCGGCGATGATGCGCTTCACGGCGGCCAGCACGCGGTTGTAGTTGGCCAGCGGCTCCCCCATGCCCATGAAGACGATGTTGGAGAGCCTGCCGTCATGCTCGGCACGCATGGTGGCCGAGGCGGCCCGGACCTGTTCCAAGATCTCGGCGGTGGACAGGTTGCGCTGCAGCCCACCCTGGCCGGTCGCGCAGAACGGGCAGGCCATCCCACAGCCGGCTTGTGATGAGATGCACACGGTGTTGCGCTGCGGATAGCGCATCAGCACCGACTCGAAGGTGCTGCCGTCGACCGCACGCCACAACGTCTTCCGGGTCTCCCCGGCGTCGCACTGAATCTGCTTGGCGGGCTCGATCAGGGTCGGGAACAGTGCTCCGGCGACCTGGTCGCGCACCGCTGCGGGCAGATCGGTCATCTCATGCGGGTCGGCGATGAGACGCCCGTAGTACTGGTTGGCCAGCTGCTTCGCCCGGAACTTGGGCAGGCCCAGCTCGGCAACGGCGGCCACCCGGCCGTCGGCATCGAGGTCGGCGAGATGCCGCGGCGGCAGAGCGCGTCGCGGTGGGTCGAAGACAAGCGGAAGCGAGATGGCCATGATGTTTGTCCAGTATCTCACCGCGGACGGTGTGGCCACGAATCCTGTGGATCTACGTTCGGCGGGCAGGAGCGCAGCGACCCGGGGATCAGGTAAGCACGGTCAGCACGATCCAGGTGGCCACCGCCGACGGCAGCACCGAATCGAGCCGGTCCATCAGACCGCCGTGCCCGGGCAGCAGGGTGCCCATGTCCTTGATGCCGAGGTCACGCTTGACCTGAGACTCGACGAGGTCGCCGAGAGTGCCGGTGACGACCAGCATGATCCCCAGCGGGATACCCACCCAGGCCGGCTGATCCAGCAGGTACTGCACCGTCAGCACCGACACCGCGATGCCCAGCACCAGCGAGCCGACCAGCCCTTCCCAGGACTTCTTGGGGCTGATCGCCGGCACCATGGGGTGCTTACCGAACAGCACGCCCGCGGCGTACCCGCCGATGTCGGAGGCGACCACGCCCAGCATCAGGCAGAACACCCGCCCGGCGCCGTCCTCGGGGTAGATCAGCAGCGCACCGAAGGCACCGAACAGCGGGATCCAGGCGGCCAGGAAGATCGTCACCGCGACATCGCGCAGATAGTTGGTGGGCGCGGCGCTCAGGCCGCCGCTGACCAGCCGCCAGATCAGGCACAGCACCACGGTCGCGCCGAACGCGCCCAGCGCGCCGGTGGCGCCGTAGGGCCAGGTCAGCCAGACGATGGCCTGCCCGCCGACGAGCAGCGGGATCACCGGGATGGAGAATCCGCCGTCCCGCAGGCGGCGCACCACCTCGTGGGTGGCGACGGCCATCGCCGCGGCGACGACACCCACCCAGACCAGCGGCGCGAACAGCAGGATGGCGATGAGGGATCCGCCGAGGAGGGCGCCGACGGCGATGGCGGCCGGCAGGTCGCGACCTGCGCGCGATGTTTTCTTCGGCGGTTCGGGGTCTACCACTGGACTGCCCTGCTGAAAGGTCATCAGACCTCCAACAGCTCGCCTTCTTTGTGTTTGACCAGCTCGTCGATCTGGGTCGTGTACTGCCCGGTGCTCTTGTCGAGATCCTTCTCGGCGCGCCCGACCTCGTCCTCGCCGGCCTCGCCGTCCTTCTTGATCCGGGCCAGTTCCTCCATCGCCTTGCGGCGGATGTTGCGGATCGAAACCTTGGCGTCCTCACCCTTGGACTTCGCCTGCTTGACCAGCTCGCGGCGGCGTTCCTCGGTGAGCTGCGGCACCGAGATCCGGATGACGTTGCCGTCGTTGGACGGATTGACGCCGAGGTCCGAGTTGCGGATGGCGTCCTCGATCGGCTTGAGCTGGCTGGCCTCGTAGGGCTTGATGACCACCAGGCGCGCCTCGGGCACATTGATGCTGGAGAGCTGGGTGATCGGCGTCGGAGAACCGTAGTACTCGATGTTCAGCCGGGAGAACATGCCCGGGTTGGCCCGGCCGGTGCGGATCGACGACAGGTCGTCGCGCGCCACCGTCACCGCCTTCTCCATCTTCTCTTCAGCGTCGAAGAGGGTTTCGTCGATCACGGTGTCTCCTTGTCCGTGGTGACCAGTGTTCCGATCTTCTCACCTGCAACCGCTCGCGCGATATTTCCGTCGGTGAGGAGATTGAACACGAGGATCGGCATGCCGTTGTCCATACAGAGGCTGAAAGCGGTGGAATCGGCGACCTGCAGTCCCCGATCGATCACCTCGCGGTGGGTGATCGCGGTCAGCAGCGTGGCATCGGGGTTCTTGCGGGGGTCGTCGGTGAACACCCCGTCGACGGCCTTGGCCATCAGCACCACCTCGGCACCGATCTCCAGGGCGCGTTGTGCGGCGGTGGTGTCGGTGGAGAAGTAGGGCAGTCCCATACCGGCACCGAAGATGACGACGCGGCCCTTCTCCAGATGCCGTCGGGCGCGCAGCGGGATGTACGGTTCGGCGACCTGCCCCATGGTGATGGCGGTCTGCACGCGGGTGTCGATACCTTCCTTCTGCAGGAAGTCCTGCAGCGCAAGGCTGTTCATGACGGTACCGAGCATGCCCATGTAGTCGCTGCGGGTGCGTTCCATCCCCCGCTGCTGCAGCTGGGCGCCGCGGAAGAAGTTGCCGCCGCCGATGACGACGGCCACCTGGGCGCCGGCACGCACGACATCGGCGATCTGCCGGGCCACCAGGGCCACGACATCGGGGTCAAGACCCACCTGCCCGCCACCGAACATCTCGCCGCCGAGCTTCAGCAGCACACGCGAATACGCGGGCCGGATGACTCCCGGGCCGGCCTTGTCTGGCTCCGCCATCAGACTCCTTGCTGTCCCGACACAGAATCGCCACCCAGGCGAATCCGCACGGACGGCGTCACCAATCCTGCCTCATGACGGCGCCCCCGCCACGTTCGGGTGGCGGGGGCGACGTCATGAGGTGGGATCACCCCAGGTGCGCAGCCAGCAACCACGCCCCGACCGACCTGCGGCCATTGCCCTCATCGCGGATGTCGTTGCCGGCGAAAATCCCGGCGTTGATCACCTCATCGGGCAGATTGGCGTGAATGCGGGCGGCCCGGATCTCGTCGATCTGCCAGTACCTGCCGACCACATCACGCAGTTCATCGGCGGTCACCGCGTTGATCGGGCCGCCGGCGGGTACCGCCGCGGCGTCGAAGACCAGCACGAAATAGGAGGCCCCGGGAGCGGCCGCGCGCACGATCGACTGCTGATAGCCCTCGCGCAGTTCCACCGGCATGGAGTGGAAGAGCGTGCTGTCGATGATGGTGCCGAACCGCCCGTCGTACCCGGTGAAGGCGCTGATATCGGCCACCTCGAAGGTGACGTTGCCCAGGCCACGCCCGGCGGCCTCGGCCCGGGCCAACTCGATCGCGGTCGGCGCGTTGTCCAGACCGACCGTGGTGAACCCCTGCTCGGCGAGAGCGAGCGCGGTAGCGGCCTCGCCGCACCCGGCGTCGAGGACATCGCCGTGCACCTTGCCCGCGTCGATCAGTGCGGCGATCTCGGGTTGTGGCGCGCCGATGCTCCACGGCGGACGGGCGCCCTCGAGCTCCGGGGCGTCGCCGCGGTAGGCGGACTCGAACATGTCGTCTGTACTCATCGTTCCGGTATATCAATCTAGTTGATATGTGTCAATATGATTGACATGGCTGAGCATCCGCAAGATCAGCCGCTCGGCTATCTCCTGCACCGGGTGGCACAGACACTGCGCACCGAGGTCACCAGCACTGTGCTGGAGCCTCTGGAATTGGGCTTCCCGCAATACATCTGCATGCGGATCCTGTCCAAGGCGCCGGGCCGTTCCAATGCCGAACTGGCCCGCGATCTCGCGGTCTCGCCGCAGGCGATGAACATGGTGCTGCGCGGGCTACAGAACCGCGGGCTGGTCTCGCGGCCGACGAGCGTCTCGTCCGGCCGGGCGCTGCCCGCGCAGTTGACCCGCGAAGGCCTGGCGCTGCTCAAGCGCACCGACGCGGGCGTGCGCGCGGCCGAGCTCCGCGTGCTCGGGCATGTCAGTGACGGCGACCGGGATGCACTCAAACGCATCCTGGCCGCCGTCGGCACGGACTGACGCGCGCTGGACGATCTAGTGCCCGTGGCACGCCTTCGGCGGTGACGGCGGCAGATCCAGCGCCGGGTTGCCGTCGAAGAAGCCGATCGGCTTGAGGTGGAAACCGGTGTACGCGCACGGCATCACCGGCCAGTCCTCCGGCCGCACGATGTGATGCGCGCCCAGGGTGTACCAGAGCACCACGTCACTGTCCTCCAGTGGCGCATCGTCGGCGACGAACTCCGGCAGCCCCTGAACGTCGGCCGATTGGTACATGTAGTCACCCGCGGCGAACTTCTCGGCCGGGTCGTACTTCGTCACCCAGAGGTTGTGCTGCAGGAACCGGGCGCGGTCGTAGATGAAGGAGCCCTCCTGCACCATGACCGGCACGACGTCCTTGGGTACCAGCTTGTAGGCCACCGGGATTCCGAGTTCGTTCTTCTTCGACGGGTTGGCCACCTTCCAGTACCGGCCGGTCGACCAGTTCCAGTCGCGCGCTCCCTCGGACTCCGACGCCACCAGCGTGTCCTGGGTGATCCAGGCGTTGTGGTGCGGGTTGAGCTCAGGGTCCGGCTCGGGAATCGAATCCACCTCGTAGACACTGTTCCCCGCGCCGTCAACACTCATGTCGAGCCGGAAGTTGAAGAAGTGCTGATGATTCGGACCGTAGATGCCGGGCGCGACCATCTTGCCCCAGCGCGGCTGCTCACCGGATTCCATCTCGACCGCACCGGTCGTCAGCACGCCAGACAGCTTCACCTCGACCTCGATCGAGGCATCGTTGTAGAAGTACCAGAAGAAGCCGTACTCGTAGTTGCCGACGGTGCAGATCATCGAGACGACCAGCCGCCGCGACCGCCGCACCTCGACCTCACCGGTACGGAAATCGGTGTGCTTCCAGGAGATGCCGAAGTCCTCCTCATGCATACAGATGGCATTCGGGATGGTGACCGCATTGCCGTCGGAGTCGTTGACCGTGCCGTCGAAGTAGTGGATCTCCCCGAGACAGTCGCAGCCCAGGGTGAGCGGGTTGGCCGAGAAACCCATCCCGACCTCGCCCATGTCGAAGACGTTCTTGTTCCAGTGGGTGGGCGCCGTGTCGCCGTAGGGCACCACCATCTCCGACAGTGACCCCCGATACAGGATCGGACGCGTCTGGCCGCGGTCGGTGTAGGTGACCTCGTGCAGGGTGATGCCCTCGCGCGGGTTGAACCCGATGCGCAGAGACCACTTCTGCCACTGCACCTTCCACCCGTCGACGGTGAAGCTCGGCCCGTCGGGCTGGGTGATCTCGATGGGTTTGACATCGTCACGGAACGCGGTGAACGCCGGTCGGTTGTTCTCGTCGAACATGAACTTCGGGTCGTAGTTGCCCGCCGTCGGGGGCAGCGGCACCACGCCGTGGTCCTCGATGTCGAGGACCTCCATCTTGTCCAGGTCGAAGGTGACGATCAGCCCCTCCACCGGGCGGGCGTAGCCGTGCTCGGACGGCGCTGCCCGCATGAACGTCAGCGGACGGCAGATCAGCGGCGAGTTGTCGTAGTGATCCCCGGCACCGTAATAGCCCGCGGGCCATGGATCGATCATCGCGAGGCCGAAGTCGGTGACGCCGCGTTTGCGCATCGCCTCCTGCCAGCGCGGGTCCTCCCGGACCTTCTCCTCCACCCCGGTCATGTGCTCGACGAGGTAGGACGGGAAGCGGCCCGGGATCGGCGTCCACGAGTCGATCACGCGCGCGTCGATATCGACAACGGCCTCGTAGATCAGTTTGGCCGCGGCGTCATACATCGTCACGAACGCCTGCCGCTGAACCTGCGCGCCGGCGAAGGTCAGCTCCGCCGTCTTGGCCGGCTCGGCCAGGCTGATCATGACGAACTTCAGCGTCGGTGTCGCGTAGTCGGATTCGGAGATGATGGCGGCGGCCGCCTCGATCTCCGCCCCGCTCAGCGGGTCCAGAGGGTATCGGGTGGCATCCTCGGTGAGTTCGGTAGTCAGCACCGTGCTGTCCATCGTCATTTGCCTGTGTCCTCCGCTGCTGTCTTGGTGAGGTCGAAAACGGCCAGGTGGGCCAGTGCGTCGTCCTGGGAGACCTTGCGCGCCGAGCGGCGCCCGAAGATGTAGACGGTCAGGCCGAGCGCGAACATGCCCAGGCTGATCCCGCCCACCCAGGTCATCCACGTCGCCTGCGGCACGTCGATCCAGGGCGTGACGAACGAGTAGTAGATGCCGCCGACGGTGCCGATGGAGCCGACGACCGCGACCGTCCACACGCCGGCCATCCCGCCCGGAATCCGCCAGAACTTCTCGGTGGCATAACGATCGGCGTACTTCTTGCGGGCGACGATGACCGGGATCAGGAAGAAGAATCCGGACAGCAGCCACACGGTGCTCAAGCCGCCCTGCAGGTAGATCGTGACGTTGGCCATGCTGCTCTGCGAGTACAGGCCGACCAGGATCAGCGAGGACAACACACCTTGAATCAGGATGGCCGACACCGGGTTCCGGGTACGCGGGTTGAGATGGGTGAAGATGCGCGGCAGGTGACGCTCCAGGCCGGAGACGAAGATCAGCCGGGAGTAGGCCACCTGGTAGGTCATCAACGCCACGATGATGATGAACGCCAGCACGATGGCGCAGATCTCCATCAGCCCGGGGAACCCGGCGACGTCGAGCATGCCGATCACACCGGTCACCGGATCGATCTGGTCACCGGGCAGCGCCATCATGGTGCCCAGCGTGGTCAGCAGATAGATCGCGACCAGCGCCACCGACCCCCACAGGATCATCTTCGGGCCGCTCTTGCGCACCGAGAGGAACTCCGCGCCCATGTTGTAGGGGGTCTCCACTCCCAGCAGGTACAGCAGCACGGTGCCGTACAGGAAGCCGGCCACGGCGAAGTTGGGAATGGTGGCCTCGGCCCAGCTGAACGGGGTCGCCGATCCGTTGTTGACGGCGAACAGCAGACCCGAGATGAAGATCGTCAGCGTCAGAATCCCGTAGACGACGAAGACGATGTTCATGATCTTCTGGTTGGCCGCGAGTTTGGCCAGTGCCAGACCGATCACGGTCCACAGGATGACCAGCTGCAGGATGATGCTGGTGGTCAACCCGAGTTCGGTGTGGAAGGCCAGCAGCAGGAACTGCAGCACGACCGCCGGAGAGGACGCGGCGTTGAGGATCACCGGCACCCAGGACAGGTACCCGCCGATGAAGCCCCACGTCTCGCCCATCGTGCGGGTGGCCCAGATGTACACACCGCCCTGACCCGGCCACAGGTTGCCGAGTTCGACGACCGCCATTCCCGCTGGGATGAGGAAGGTCAGGATGCCGAGCACCCACATCGGGATGGCGGTCCAGCCGCCGCCGGCCATCACCGAGGATCCGGTGATCCAGCAGATGATGAAAACGTATGCGGCGGTGAGGCCGAACGTCGTCATCACCTTGGGCAGGATCTGTTCGGGGACAAGCTCGGTGGTCATGAGCTTGTCGCGGTCTACTGACGTCGACGCCTCTAATTCTGCAGTCATACGATCTCTCCGTCCCTCATCTGAACGACGCGGCTCGCTTCTTCGGCCACTCCTGCGTCATGGGTGCTGGCGACGACGGTGACACCGAGCGTCGAGCACAGGTCGCGCAGCATGCGCACCACCGTCTCCCCCGTACGGTGGTCCAGGTTGGCCGTGGGTTCGTCGGCCAGCACAAGGGTGGGGTTGCTGATCAGCGACCGCGCGATGGCGGTGCGCTGCTGCTCACCGCCGGACATCTTCGTCGGTTGGTGGTGTATCCGGTGCCCCAGGCCGACGATCTCCAGCAGTTCGGTGGCCCGCCTGCGCAGCGCCTTGCGGTCGTAGGGCTCGAACATCAGTGGCAGTTCCACGTTTTCGACGGCCGACAGGAACGGGATCAGGTTGTAGCTCTGGAAGATGAAGCCGATGGTGTCGTGCCGCAGCGCGGCGAACTGGCTCTCGCTGAGCTGTGCGGTGTCCTGGCCGGCCACCGTCACCGAGCCCTTGGTCGGCCGGTCCAGCCCGCCCATGATGTTCAGCAGGGTGGACTTGCCACTGCCGCTGGGCCCCATCAGGCAGACGAATTCGCCCGGCATGACCCGGAGTTCAACGGCGATGAGGGCCTTGACCACCTCATCGCCGAGCTTGTGCAGCTTCCAGACGTCGGAGATGTCGACGACAGGAGCCGGTGTCGCCGATGCGGCGACCTTTACGGGAGTCTCATCGATGGCAGTCATGGCTATCCTCCGCTGCTCAGGGATCGGATCGGTGGCCGCGATGCGGCATTCCAGGTGGGGATGATGCTGGTCGCCACGGCCGCCACGATGCTGACCACGACCGCGATGGCCGCCCCGAGGGCCAGTCCGCCGACGTCGACTCCGGCGGGTGCGAGGCCGGTGACGTCGAGGGCGATGCCGATGAGAACGGCCAGGCCCGCACCGCCCAGGGCGCCCACCACCGCGGCGACCACCGGCTCCACGAGCAGGGCTGCCACCACCGGTAGTCGTGGGATGCCATTGGCGCCAAGGACTCCGAGCTCACGGGTGCGGTTGGCGACGGTGCGGGTGGTGGCCACCGCCACCTCGACAACACCGACCAGCAGGACCGTCACCGCGATGAGCACCACCGCCGCGCCGATCTCATCGGCGTTACCGAGTGCGGCGGACTGTGCACCGATCCCGTCGGACATCCCGAACACGATGACCACCAGGAAGGCTCCCGTCGCGGTGGTGACGGCGGGCAGGATCATCTCGCGCAGCCGGCGTTGCGCCGACAGCCAGCCGTAGGTGAGTCCGTACTTCATCGGCCCCCCAGCAGGTCGACGGGCCGCTGCTGTAGCAACCGGTGCACGGGGACCAACGCTCCGACAATCGCCATCGCGGGGATGAACGCCGCCACCATCCCCGCGGCCTGCCCCCATGCGGTGAGCGTCGCGATCTGCGGGATCACCAGGGCAACAGCCACTCCCGCGCCCAGCACGCCGACGAGATAGGCGGCGAGGAAGGTGATACCGGATTCGACGAGGAAGAAGTACAGCACTTCGTCGGCCAGTCCGATGCTGCTCATGATGCCGAACTCGCGTTTACGTTCGGCAACCGCCGCCAGGAAGGAGGACACCGCGATGACGAAACCCAGGATAAGGCCGATGGTCGAGATCACCCCGAGGGTGGAGCTGGTGACCTTGCCCGAGAACAGCGCCGAAAACTTCTGCTCGAAGGTCAGCGGCCCCGATCCCCCCACCGTGTCGTAGATCAGTCCGGGGCCGGTGGCGTCGGGCTGCACGGATGGGTCCGCCGTGGCGGGCAGACCGGTGGCGGTCCCGAACTCGCTCGCGAGGTCGCGGCGGTGTTCCTGCCCGGCGGGTGCGCCGACCGTCCACCACCCGTTCTCGCCGACGACCGATCGGGCCAAATCTGTGGACACGGTGATGGATTGGCCACTACCCGCGATCTCGGCCAGCAACGGCTGCCCACCGATGTCGAGGGTCGCCCCCGGTGCGATACCGAGCCGGTCGGCGATGCCCGCGCCGACGACGGCCTGCCCGCCGGGGACCCCGTCGGCACCGCGCAGGGACACGGTGACGCCGTCGAGGGTGGTGGTGCCCGACAGTATCCGCGTCGTGGACCAGCCCTGGGGCGCGGAGAAGGTGGGCGCGGACCCGTCGGCGACCAGCGCCTGAGCGTCGGGGTCATAGTGCACGCCGCCGGCAGGCACCACCCACAGCTGGGCGTCGCCGAGCACGTCGGTGACCGAATCTTCGCCGGTGATGGCGAAACTCGCCGAGATGGTGCGCACGACGGTGACACAGGCGATCGCCAGGGCGATGCCGAGGACGGCTAGCACAAAGCGTTCAGGACGCCGCCGGATGTTCGCGACCGCGAATCGGACAAGGCACCCGAAGGTGTTTCCCGATGTGCGGGCGATCTCCGGTGACCGAACGATTGTGGGTGCGAGGGGCTCCACGAGGACGATGGTGGGCGCGTGGTGTTTCATCGAACGCGATTCGCGGTATCGGTGGAGTTACGCGAATCCTCGTGCGATTACAACATGGTGACCGGGTCGCAACGGATTTCGTCGCCGATCAGTCCTGGATGCGCGCAAACGGGCTGGCTTCTTCGAGCTGAAAGGCCAATTGCAGCAGGCGGCGTTCCTGGCCGGTGGTCGCGCCGAACATCATCCCGATCGGCAGCCCGGTGGCCGATCGGCCCAGCGGCAGCGAGATCGCGGGGTCTCCGGTGATGTTGGCCAGCGGGGTGAACGCCACCCACTCGGTGAGCCGGTCGATGATCTGCTGATAGTCCGCGGTCGGGTCCAGGTGCCCCACCGGCGGCGTCACCTCGGCCAGGGTCGGGGTGAGCAGCACGTCGTACTGTGCACCCAGTCGCGCGGTGATCCTGCGCGTCCGGGACAGCCGTGCGATGGTCAGCGGCATCCGGTGCAGGTTGCGGGCGGCCAGTTGTTCCAGCCCGAGGGTGAGGTTGTCCAGTTTGTGGCGGTCGAAGCTGGGCCCGAAGGTCTTCTTTCCGCCACGCACCAGGGCGAACGCCAGCAGCGACCAATAGAGCAGGAAGTCATTGATGAAGGCCCGCGGAATCGGGTTGGCGATCTGGGTGACCCGGTGCCCGAGGCCCTCCAGCAGCGCGGCGGTTTTCAGGGTGGCCTCGCGGATCTCCGGACTGGCTTCGCGGGCAATCGATTCCGTGGTGAAGGCAATCGTCAGCGGACGGTCACCGGGGCGGGTCACGTCGCCGATGGCAGGCATCTTCGGGTTGCGCCACAGCAGTTCGGCCTCCCGATAGAAGGCCGCGGTATCGCGCACCGACCGGGTGAGGACGCCGTTGGCGACGATGCGCAGCGGCATCTGACGCATCTGCTTGTCCAGCGGCAGCCGGCCGCGTGAGGGTTTCAGTCCGACAAGGCCATTGCAGGCCGCCGGAATCCGGATGGAGCCCCCGCCGTCGTTGGCGTGCGCGATGGGGACCACACCGGCGGCCACGAAGGCGCCCGAGCCCGACGATGAGGCACCGGCGGTGTGATCGGTGTTCCAGGGGTTGCGCACCGCTCCGAGGCGGGGATGCTCGGCGGCGGCACTGAAGCCGAACTCGGAGAGCTGGGTCTTGCCCAGCGCCACCAGACCGGTGCCCAGGTAGGTGCGCGCGAAATCCCCGTCGGCCGGGGCGGGCCGCGGCGTCCAGGCATCGGTGCCGTCCATGGTCGGCATGCCGGCGACGTCGGCGTTGTCCTTGACGAAGGTGGGCACGCCGGAGAAGAAGCCACCGTGCGGGCGGGCGCCGCGGGCGGTGTCGAACGCCCGGTGGGCCAATCCGTTGAGTGCAGGATCGACGGCCTCGGCGCGGGCGATCGCGGCCTCGATCACCTCGGCGTGCGATACCGCGCCGCTGCGCAGCGCGGCGACGAGCCCGACCGCGTCCAGATCACCGAGAGCGTCATCGCCGAATGCGTGGATGCGTGCCATGGCGCCGACGGTACCAGCACGTACCAGCGCGGTCCGCAAAAGCACAGAACCCCGCGTCACCGAGATGACGCGGGGCTCTGCCGGGGTCTTACTAGGCTTGGCCGACCTCGAACCGGACGAACCGGGTCACGGTCACGCCGGCCTCGTCGAGCAGCGCCTTGACGGACTTCTTGTTGTCCGACACCGACGGCTGATCGAGCAGCACGACGTCCTTGTAGTAGCCGGTGACGCGACCCTCCACGATCTTGGGCAGAGCCTGCTCCGGCTTGCCCTCCTCCTTGGCGGTCTCCTCGGCGATGCGACGCTCGTTGGCCACGATGTCCTCCGGCACGTCCTCACGGGTGAGGTACTTGGCCTTCAGCGCGGCGATCTGCAGCGCGACCGCGTGAGCAACCTGCTTGCCGGCCTCCGCGTCGCCGCCGGTGTACTCCACGAGTACGCCGACCGCGGGCGGCAGGTCAGCCGAACGCTTGTGCAGGTAGGTCTCGACGGTGCCGTCGAACGCCGCGACGCGACGCAGTTCCAGCTTCTCGCCGATCTTGGCGGACAGGTCGGCGATGAGTTCCTCGACGGTCTTGTCGCCGGACTTCGCAGCCTTGAGCGCATCGACGTCGGCAGCCTTGGAGGCGGCAGCGGCGGCGACGATCGCGTCGGCGAGACCCTGGAACTCGGCGTTCTTCGCGACGAAGTCGGTCTCCGAGTTCAGCTCGATGAGCGCACCGTCCTTGGCTGCCACCAGACCTTCGGCGGTCGCGCGCTCGGCGCGCTTACCGACGTCCTTGGCACCCTTGATGCGCAGCACCTCGACGGCCTTGTCGAAATCGCCCTCGGTCTCGACCAGCGCGTTCTTGCAGTCCAGCATTCCAGCGCCGGTCAGCTCCCGCAGTCGCTTGACGTCGGCAGCGGTGTAGTTCGCCAATGTTCAATCCTTCTAGGAGGTTTCGGAGGTCGCTTCGGGAGCGGCAGTCTCGGCGGGGGCGGCAGCGGCGGGGGCCGCAACGGCGGTGGCACCCGCCAACAACTCCTGCTCCCACTCGGCGAGCGGCTCGACGGCGCCTTCCTGGCCGGCCTCGGTCTTGCCGGCGCCGGAACGGGCCTGCAGCCCCTCGGCGACCGCGGAGGCGATCACCTTGGTCAGCAGGGCGGCCGAGCGGATCGCGTCGTCGTTACCCGGGATCGGGTAGTCGACCAGGTCGGGATCGCAGTTGGTGTCCAGGATCGCGATGACCGGGATGTTCAACTTGCGAGCCTCGGCAACCGCCAGGTGCTCCTTGTTGGTGTCGACGACCCAGATGGCCGACGGAACCTTGGCCATGTCCCGGATACCGCCGAGGCTGCGCTCGAGCTTGTTCTTCTCACGCGTGAGCATGAGGATTTCCTTCTTGGTGCGACCCTCGAAGCCACCGGTCTGCTCCATGGCCTCAAGCTCCTTCATCCGCTGAAGGCGCTTGTGCACGGTCTGGAAGTTGGTGAGCATGCCGCCCAGCCAGCGCTGGTTCACATACGGCATGCCGACGCGGGTCGCCTCTCCGGCGATGGATTCCTGCGCCTGCTTCTTGGTGCCGACGAACATGACGGATCCGCCGTGAGCGACGGTCTCTTTGACGAACTCGTAGGCCGAGTCGATGTAGGTCAGCGTCTGCTGCAGATCGATGATGTAGATGCCGTTGCGGTCGGTGAAGATGAACCGCTTCATCTTGGGATTCCAGCGTCGGGTCTGATGCCCGAAGTGAGCGCCGCTGTCGAGCAGCTGCTTCATGGTTACAACAGCCATGGCTGTGCCTTGCTTTCGTTGTCGGTTGACGTCCAGACTCGGGTGAATCCGGACCCTGGCGACTGCGGCTGCCGGACCTGACTCGGTTTCCCGGATCAGGACCGCCCGGCATGCTGGTGCAACCTGAAATACGGGTTGCGGTGCAGACGCGCGAAGTCAGCCCACGGATGTGAGCTGCGGGGAAAAGTTTACACCGTGGGAACCTGTGCTTTGACCACGCGAGTAGTGCACAACCGCCGGTTCATCCACAGTCTGCCCGGGCGGGGCTTCCTCGGCTCGAATTGAAGCGCTGAACTGGGCGGATGAGGATTCTGTCCCTGCTCATCGTGGCGGTATTGGCCGCGACCGCCACCAGCGACGGCGGAGGCGGGCCGGCTGCAGTGGCCGTTGCGGCCCTCGGCGGTGGTGACGCGCGGCTTCGACGCACCGTCACCGAACTGGACGCGCGGGCATCGCGGCGTGGACCTGGCCGGGAGTACAGGTCAGACCGTGTTTGCGAGTGCCGGCGGCACGGTGGTGTTCGCCGGTGAGCTGGCGGGCCGACCGCTGGTGTCGGTGCAGCACGCGGGCGGCTTGCGGACCAGCTATGAGCCGGTGCGCCCCGCGGTGCGAGCGGGGCAGCGGGTGGATACCGGCACGGCGCTCGGTGTGCTGCTGGACGGGCACGCGGGCTGCCCGGTGCGGGCCTGCCTGCACTGGGGTGCGATGTGGGGGCCGGCCTCGCGCGCGGCCTATCTGGACCCGCTGGGTCTGCTGGCGTCGACGCCGATCGTGCTCAAGCCCGTGGATGGGCCTGATCGTGCACCGCACGCAGCCGCGCAACCGTGACGTGGGTGTAGAGCTGGGTGGTGGCCAGCGTCGAATGGCCGAGTAGTTCCTGGACGACGCGCAGATCGGCGCCACCTTCCAGGAGATGGGTCGCGGCGCTGTGGCGGAGCCCGTGCGGGCCGATGTCGGGGGCGCCGTCGACGGCGGCCATCGTCTGGTGCACCACGGTGCGGGCCTGACGCTGGTCGAGACGGGCACCGCGCGAACCCAGCAGCAGTGCCGCGCCGGAGGACGGTTTCGCCAGCTCCGGCCGGCCGCGGTCCAGCCAGGCCGCCAGCGCGTCCTCGGCAGGCTCGCCGAACGGCACCGTGCGCTGCTTGTCGCCCTTGCCGAGTACCCGCAGCAACCGGCGCGAGCGGTCGACATCGTCGATGTCCAGCCCGCACAGCTCGCTGACCCGGATACCGGTGGCGTACAGCAGTTCGACGATCAGCCGGTCCCGCAGGGCCATCGGATCGCCTTGTTGCGCACCCGAATTCAAGGCGTCCATGGCGTCGAGGGCCTGATCCTGACGCAGCACCGATGGCAACGTGCGGTGTGCCTTCGGGGTCTGCAGCCGGGCCGCCGGGTCGGTGCTCAGCAGGCCGCGGTGCAGCGCCCATGCGGTGAACGTCTTGATCGCCGAGGTGCGCCGGGCCAGCGTGGTGCGCGCCGCCCCGGCACCGGCCTGGGCGGCGAGCCAGGAACGCAGCCGGGGCAGGGTCAGCGTGTCCAGACCGCCGCCGGTGAAATCGAACAACGACCGCAGATCACCCAGGTAGGCGCGGCGGGTGTGCGCCGAACGACCGCGTTGCAGCGCCAGGTACTCGTCGAACTCCTCCAGCAGGGGTTCGAGGTTGGGCTTGCTCACAGTCCTACCGTCGCAGATGCCCGCGGGCTGTCTAGTGGACGCGCCGCAGCGTGTCCGGGGTGAGATCGGCCAGCCGCGGGTAGCCGTCGATGGCCATGGTCAGGTCGAGCTCGGCCAGCAGTGAACGCAGCACGTGCACCACACCGTCGGTGCCGCCGAGCGCCAGGCCGTAGACGTAGGGCCGCCCCACACCGACCGCGGTCGCCCCCAGCGCGAGGGCCTTGACGATATCGGCGCCGCTGCGGATGCCGGAGTCGAACAGCACCGGCAGTCCGTCGGCGGCGGCCACCACCTCGGGCAGGCAGTCGATGGCCGGGATACCGCCATTGGCCTGGCGGCCGCCGTGGTTGGAGCAGTAGATGCCGTCGACGCCGGTGTCGCGGGCGCGGCGCACGTCGTCGGGGTGACAGATGCCCTTGACCAGCAGCGGCAGCCGGGTCAGCGAGCGCAGCCAGGTGACATCGTCCCAGGTGACGGGCTGACCGAAGGTGGACACCCATTTCAGGATGGCGCCCTGCGGGTTCTCCTCCGGCGACTGCGGCAGGCTCGCCCGGAACACCGGGTCGCTGAAGTAGTTGGACAGGCAGTGTCCGCGCAGCTGCGGGAAGTTCGAGGTGCTCAGGTCCCGGGGACGCCAGCCGGGCACCCAGGTGTCCAGGGTCACCACGATGGCCTTGTAGCCCGCCGCCTCGGCCCGGGCTACGAAGCTGGCCGCCAGATCGCGGTCCTTGGGTGTGTAGAGCTGGAAGAACCCCGGGGTGTCGCCGAACTCGGCGGCCACATCCTCCAGCGGGTCGGCGGTCAACGTGGACACCGTCATCGGTACCCCGGTGCGCGCGGCGGCGCGGGCCGCGGCCAGATCGCCGTGGCCGTCGCGGCTGCAGATGCCGGTGACCCCGATCGGCGCCATGAACACCGGCGAGGGCAGCGCGATCCCGAAGAGGTCGACACTCAGGTCGCGTTCGGTGGCGCCGACACCCATCCGCGGCATCAGGCCCCAGTGGTCGAAGGCGCTGACATTGACGCGCTGGGTCCGTTCGTCGCCGGCGCCGCCGGCGACGTAGGACCACACCGACGGAGACATCGCCGCCTGCGCCCTGGCCTCCAACTCGGCGAAGGCCATCGGCAGCGAGGGCACCACCCCGGCCAGTCCCTGCAGATAGATCTCGAGCTGGTAATCGCCGAATGCCATGGGGTCAGTCTCGCTGGCCCGCCTCCGCCTTGGCCAGCTCCGCCTTCCATTGCCGGAACGTTTCTTCGGTGCGCCCGCGCCGCCAGTACCCCGAGATGGACGCCCACTTCGCCTCCACCCCGCGTTCCTTGCGCAGGTAGGGACGCAGATTGTGCATGACGGCCTGCGCCTCGCCATGGGCGAACACCTGGACCTGGCCGGGCAGCCACAACATCTCCTTGACTGCGGCGACCAGTGGCGCGTTGTCCCCGGCGTGCGCCTCGCTGACCAGATCGGCGCGTCCGCCACGGTAGATCCAGTGCACATCGACTCCGTCGGGCGCCGTGAGTGCAATCTCGTCGTCGGGCCCGCTGACCTCGATGAAGGCCTTGCCGATCGCATTGGGCGGCAACGCTTCCAGCGCCGCGCTGATCGCCGGCAGACCGGACTCGTCACCGGCCAGCAGATGCCAGTCCGCGGCGGGGTCGGGTGCGTACGCGCCGGACGGCCCCATCAGGTAGGCCGGTTGGCCGGGCTGGGCGGCGGCGGCCCACGGGCCGGCCACGCCCTGCTCACCGTGCACGACGAAGTCGATGGAGATCTGGCGCAGGGAGTCGTCGACCGATCGCACGGTGTAGGTGCGCACGGCGGGGCGCTTGTTCTCGGGAAGCACGTTGAAGCTGTCGAGCGTGAGCGGGTGCGGCAGCGAGACGATGTCGACATCCGGGTCGACGATGACGATCTTGACGTAGGAATCGGTGTAGTCGCCGGGTGTGAAGGTGTCGAATCCGACGCCACCGAGCACCAGTCGGATCATGTGCGGTGCCAGCTGTTCGCTGCTGATGACCTCAAACGTGTGAATCGGACGTCCCGCCATAGTGAGCCTCCCACAATACTTTTAGCTGATCTCATGACCACTGTACGAGCAGCCGCCCACCGGTGGTCGGCTACCGCGCCATACCCGGTCGCCGCCCGAGCCATCCGCGGACGATCGCGAACAGGCGACACCGCCGACCGCGCACTCGGTGAATTCTCCTGCTGTCGAGTGGATTTCACACTCACCGAGCGACGGCGGTCACCGACCCGGCACTCCCGTCACCGCCGTCCGGGAGCCACGAGGTGCCACATCTTGCGGGAACCCCACACCGGCCTTATTGTTGCGCGATACGCAGTAGTTGCTTAATACGCAACAGGAGCCCAGGGTATGCCACAGCCCAAAATCGTCATCATCGGTGCCGGAATCGTCGGCACGTCACTGGCCGATGAACTCACCGCCCGCGGGTGCACAGAGGTCACCGTCCTGGACCGCGGCCCCCTGTTCACCACCGGCGGTTCCACCTCGCATGCCCCGGGCCTGGTGTTCCAGACCAACGGGTCGAAAACCATGAGCGAGTTCGCGCGCTACACGGTCGAGAAATTCGTCGGTCTCGACGCGTTCAACCAGGTCGGCGGGCTCGAGGTGGCCACCACCGCAGCCCGCTGGACCGATCTGCATCGCAAGCACGGGTGGGCTCAGTCGTGGGGCATCCAGGGCGAACTCATCGACCCCGCCCAGTGCACGGCGCTGCATCCGCTGCTCGACACCGACCGGATACTCGGCGGCTTCCACACGCCCTCCGACGGCCTGGCCAGGGCGCTGCGCGCGGCGACCGCGCAGGCCGAACGCGCCATCGAGCGCGGCGCCCGGTTCCTCGCACACCATGACGTGGTGGACGTCCTCGAGCGCGGCGGACGCGTCGTCGGCGTGCGCACCGCCGCGGGCGAGGAGTTCGACGCCGACGTGGTGGTGTCCGCCGCCGGCTTCTGGGGCGCCGAACTCGGCGCGCGGGTGGGGCTGACGGTGCCGCTGGTTCCGATGGCACATCAGTACGCCAAGACCGGCCAGGTGGCAGCGTTGCGGCGCGCGGGAATCGCATCAGAGGACGCGCGGCTGCCGATCCTGCGACACCAGGATCAGGACCTGTACTTCCGCGAGCACGGCGATCGGCTCGGCATCGGCTACTACGGCCACCGGCCGATGCCGGTGACGATGTCGACCCTGCTCACCGACACCGCCGGCGGGCAGGAGCGGAGCGACCGGGGGATCAGCACAGCCGAAACCATGCCCTCGATGCTGCCGTTCACCGACGACGACTTCGCGCCCGGTTGGGCGGCCAGCACCGAACTGCTTCCCGCGCTGGGTGATTCGAAGGTCGAGGAGGCCTTCAACGGCATCTTCTCCTTCACCCCCGACGGCTTCTCGCTCATGGGCGAGCACCGCGATCTGTCCGGTTTCTGGGTCGCCGAGGCGGTCTGGGTCACCCATTCCGCCGGGGTGGCCAAGGCGATGGCCGAATGGATTCTCGACGGCGCCCCGACCATCGATGTCCACGAATGCGACCTCTACCGGTTCGAGGAGCCCGCCACGAGCCCGGAGTTCGTCCTCGCGACCAGCTCACAGGCCTTCATCGAGGTGTACGACATCGTGCATCCGCACCAATACCGCACCGAGCCGCGCGATCTGCGGGTCAGCCCGTTCCACGCACGGCAGCGGGAGCTGGGCGCGCATTTCTTCGAGGGTGGGTGCTGGGAGCGGCCGGCCTGGTACGAGGCCAACGCTGCGCTGCTTACCGAACTCGCCGATGCCGGGATGACGTTCCCGGACCGCGACGACTGGTCGGGCCGGTTCTACTCCCCCATTTCCATCGCCGAGGCACGCTGGACCCGCGAGCACGTCGCCCTCTACGACATGACCCCGCTGACCCGCTACGAAGTCAGCGGACCCGGGGCGTGCGCCTTCCTGCAGCACCTCACCACCAACAACATCGACAAGCGCATCGGGTCGGTCACCTACACCCTGATGCTCGACGAATCCGGCGGCATCCGCAGCGATCTCACGGTCGCGCGGCTGAGCGACGACGTGTTCCAGGTGGGCGCCAACGGCCCGCTCGACATCGACTGGATGCTGCGCCGGTTGCCGCAGAGCGGTGTGACGGTGCGCGACATCACCGGCGGTACCTGCTGCATCGGGGTGTGGGGTCCGCGCGCCCGCGACCTTGTCGCACCGTTGTGCGCCGCCGACATCTCCCACGAGTCCTTCGGCTATTTCCGCGCGCTCAAGACGTTCATCGGGTCCGTGCCCGTGACGATGATGCGGGTGTCCTACGTCGGCGAATTAGGCTGGGAGATATATGCTTCCGCCGAGCATGGGCTGAAACTGTGGGATCTGCTGACTGCGGCAGGCCGGCCGTACCGGGCGATCGCCGCCGGCCGCATCGCATTCAACAGCCTGCGCCTGGAAAAGGGCTACCGGTCCTGGGGCACCGATATGACCACCGAACACCAACCCGCCGCCGCCGGTGTCGGGTTCGCGGTATCGGGTAAGAAGGATGACTTCCTCGGCAAGGCGGCACTGGACACCGCATCCGCGCCGGCACAGACGCTGCGCAGCATCGTCTTCGACGACCCCGCTGCGGTGGTGCTCGGCAAGGAACCGGTCAGCATCGCGGGCAGCGTGCGCGGCTATGTGACCAGCGCCGGCTACTCGGCCACCCTCGGTCGCAGCATCGCCTACGCGTGGCTGCCGGCCGACTCGGCGGTGGGGGCGGCCGTCAGCGTGGCCTACCTGAGCACCACGTTCTCGGCGACCGTGCACGCCGAACCGGTCGTCGACCCCGACATGTCTTTGATCCGGAGATGATGTGAGCGACAACAGTTATGACGTCATCGTCGTCGGCCTGGGCGGGATGGGCAGCGCCGCCGCCTATCACCTGGCGCGCCGCGGTGTCCGGGTGCTCGGCCTGGAGAAGTTCACCCCCGCCCACGACCGTGGCTCCAGCCACGGCGGCTCGCGCATCATCCGGCAGTCCTATTTCGAGGACCCCGCCTACGTGCCCCTGCTGCTGCGGGCCTATGAACTGTGGGAAGAACTGCGGCGGAGCACCGGCGCGGAGGTCTACCGGCTCACCGGTGGCGTCTTCGTCGGGCCACCCGACTGCCTGACCGTTGCGGGCAGCGAGCGCGCCGCCCTGGAATGGTCGCTGCCGCACGAGATGCTGGATGCCGCCGAGCTGCGCCGCCGCTTCCCCACCTTCACACCCGCCCCGGGCGATGCCGCACTGTATGAGGCCAAGGCCGGCTTCGCCCGACCGGAGTTGACCGTGCAGGCCCATCTCGACCTGGCGGCGCGCGAGGGCGCCACGCTGCGCTTCGGCGAGGAAGTGTCGCAGTGGCTCGACGGTCCGCGCGGTGTCACCGTGCACACCGCGACCGGCAGCTACACCGCCGGGCAGCTGGTGATCTGCCCCGGGGCGTGGGCGCCGGAGTTGTTGACCGAACTGGGAATTCCCATCACGATCGAGCGCCAGGTGCTGTACTGGCTGAAGCCAGCAGGTGGAACCGCGCCGTTCGAGGACCATCCGATCTTCATCAACGAGAATGCCCGCGGCCAGCAGATCTACGGGTTCCCGGCCATCGACGGCGCCGACGGCGGCGTGAAGGTCGCCTTCTTCCGCAAGGGCCAGGTGTGCACACCGGAGACCATCGACCGGGCGGTGTACCCGCAGGAGATCGACGAGATGCGCGAACGGGCCGGCCAGCTGCTGCCCGCGCTGACCGGACCCGCGGTGCACACCGCGACCTGCATGTACTCGAACACCCCAGATGAGCATTTCGTCATCACCCGGCCGGATCGCTTCACCAATGTGACGGTGGCATGCGGGTTCTCGGGGCACGGTTTCAAATTCGTCCCGGTCGTCGGCGAGGTGCTGGCAGATCTGGCCACCACCGGCACCACCGGGCACCCCATCGGACTCTTCGACCCCACACGACTGGTGACCGCATGACCACGATCGACGAACCGCGACCGCTCCCGGTCAGCCCACCGGCCACCGGAAACCTGATGCCCACCTTGAGTGGCCGATACTATTACGACACAGCAATATTCGAGGCCGAACAGGACCGCATCTTCGAGCGCATGTGGTTCTGCGCGGTGCGCAGCGCAGATCTGCCCTCCCCCGGCGCATTCCGCAGAGTTCAGGTGGGCCGGGAGAGCGTGCTGGTGGTGCGCGGACGCGACGGCGCCCTGAGGGCCTTCCTCAATGTCTGCCGACATCGGGGGGCGATGCTGTGCTCGGAAGACTCCGGAGTGGTCAATCGGCACCTGAAGTGCCCCTACCACGCGTGGACCTACGGGCTGGACGGAAAGCTCTTTGCGGCACCCAATCTCGGCACCCTGACCGATGCGACGGGCGCACGCATCGACCGCACCGAATACGGTCTGGTGCCGGTGGCGCTTCGGGAATGGCTCGGATACGCCTGGGTCTGCCTGGACGCGCAGCCGCCGTCGTTCGACGACGAGGTCATCGGCACCGTCACCGATCGGCTCGGCAACGCCGAAGCCATCGAGCACTACCAGCTCGCCGAGCTGTCCGTGGGCCGACGCATCGTCTACGACGTGGCGGCCAACTGGAAGCTGATCGTCGAGAACTTCATGGAGTGCTACCACTGCGCGTCCATCCACCCCGAGCTCACCGAGGTACTGCCCGAGTTCGCCGGCGGCCTGGCCGCGCAGTACTTCGTCGGGCACGGCGCACTGTTCGGTGCGGACGTGGCCGGTTTCACCATCGACGGCAGCGCGGGGCTGGACGTGATTCCCGGGGTGACACCCGAGCAGGACCGCAGGTACTACGCGGTGACCGTCCGGCCCAATGTCTTCGTCAACCTGGTGCCCGACCACGTGATCTTCCACCGCATGTACCCGACGGGCCCCGACCGCACGGTCGTGGAATGCGATTGGCTGTATCTGCCGGACGTGGTAGCCCAGGGCCATGACCTGCAACGTTCGGTGCAGCTCTTCCACCGGGTGAACGAGCAGGACTTCGACGCCTGCGAACGCACCCAGCCCACGATGTCCTCGCGCGCCTACCGCAAGGGCGGCGTGCTGGTGCCCTCCGAGCACCACATCGGCGAGTTCCACCAGTGGATCGAAGACCGGTTGCGCGACCGGTCTGAGTCGGGGGCACCGGGGTGACAGCGACCGTTGTCTACACTGGTGCCGTCATGCCTTCCGACAACAACGACGTCGCGCCGCGGGAGAAGTCCGTCGCGGCAGTGCAATCAGTCGACCGGGCGCTGATGGTCCTGGAGATCCTGGGCAAGCTGGGCACCGCCGGGGTCACCGAGATCGCCACCGAGCTCGGTGTGCACAAGTCCACGGTGTCCCGGCTGATCACCGTCCTGGAGTCCCGCGGGTTCGTCGAACAACTCTCCGACCGCGGCAAGTACCGGCTCGGGTTCGCCCTGGTCCGGCTGGCCGGTTCCACCAGCGCACAGATGGACCTGGCCAAGCAGAGCCAGGTCACCTGCGACCGGCTCGCCGAACAGTGCGGCGAGACCATCAATGTGGCGATCCTGGACGGCGACAGGATCATCAACATCGTCGAGACGCTGGGCCCCGCCGAGATCACGCTGCGCACCTGGATCGGGCAGAACTGCCCCGCGCACGCGACCTCGAGCGGCAAGGCGCTGCTCTCGGGTCTGACCACCGACAGGGTGCGCGAGCTGCTCGGGGACACGCTCGCGACCTTCACCGACAACACCATTGCCGACGGTGCGGCGCTGGCCGCGGAGCTCGCCGAGGTCCGCAGCAGGGGGTGGGCAAGTGTGTGCGAGGAACTGGAGATCGGCCTCAATGCCGTCGGCGTTCCACTGCACGACAGCACCGGCAAAGCCATTGCTGCGCTGAGCGTTTCGGGCCCGACCTACCGATTGGGCCCGGCACGATTCGATGAGGTGGCACAGATGACCATGGCGGCCGCCGAACAGATCAGCCGTCGCCTCGGGTTCACCGGCTGACGTCGAGGTCGTGGTGGGGAACGAACCCGGTCGGCCCGCCCCTCAACTGTTGTTTATCGCAACGTGCGTTATTTGCACTCGTCCCTCTGACGTGAGGACAGCACGATGTCGCTCGACACGAACGGCGCCTCCGGGGCCGACGACGTAGCCGACGGGGCCACCTCGCACCAGGAGCACCCACTGGCCCCCATCACCGGCCGCATCGCGCCCGCCGACGCCAACCCCGGCCGGGACTGGGTGGTGTTCGGCGTCACCGGCGCCATCTCGATCACCTTCGTCGGGTGGGGCCTGGTGGACACCCCGGGGTTGTCCGCGGTGTCCGCGGGCACCAAGGACGCGGCCATCAAGGGCCTGGGCTGGTTCTTCGTTCTGGCGGCCAGCTTCTTCGTCGTCTTCGTACTGTGGCTGGCCGCCAGCAAGTACGGTCGCATCCCGCTCGGGTGCGATGACGAACAACCGGAGTTCAGGACCATCTCGTGGATCGCGATGATGTTTAGTGCGGGCATGGGCATCGGCCTGATGTTCTGGGGTGTCGCCGAGCCGCTGAACCATTTCGTCACCCCGCCGCCGGGCACCACCACGGCGCAGTCCGATGAGGCCTTCCAGACGGCGATGGCCACCACGATGTTCCACTGGGGTCTGCACCCGTGGGCGATCTACGCGGTGGTGGGGCTCGCCATCGGTTACGGGATGTACCGCAAGGGCCGCTCGGGGCTGCTGTCGGCCGCGTTCACCTCGTTATTCGGGGACCGCGCCAACGGGCCGGCCGGCAAGGTCATCGACATTCTCGCGATCTTCGCGACGCTGTTCGGGTCCGCCGCCTCCCTGGGGCTCGGCGCCCTGCAGATCGGGGACGGCCTGGAGTTCAACGGCTGGGTGGGCACCGTCGGCACCCCCATCCTGGTGACGATCATCGCGGTGCTCACGGTGGCGTTCATCGTGTCGGCGGTGTCGGGAATCGCCCGCGGCATCCAATGGCTGTCGAACATCAACATGGTGCTGGCCTTGATTCTGGCGGTGTTCGTGTTCGTCGCGGGGCCGACCCTGTTGATCCTCAACCTCGTTCCGAGCGCACTGGGCGACTACATCCGCGATTTCGTGGCGATGAGCGCCCGCACCGACGCCAACGGTGACGCCGAACTCGCGGCCTGGCTGTCGGGATGGACCATCTTCTACTGGGCGTGGTGGGTGTCGTGGACGCCGTTCGTCGGCATGTTCATCGCCCGCATCAGCCGGGGCCGCACCATCCGGCAGTTCGTCACCGGGGTGCTGCTGGTCCCGACGACGGTCAGCCTCGTGTGGTTCGTCATCTTCGGCGGTGCCGGGATCGAGCGGCAGCGCACCGTCGGCGACATGGTCGATGCGGAGGGCGGCGTCGACAGCACCGGTGCGTTGTTCCAGTTGCTCGACACCATGCCGCTGGCCGGGATTACCACCGTGCTGGTGATGGTGCTGGTGGCGATCTTCTTCGTCTCCGGTGCGGACGCCGCCTCGATCGTCATGGGGTCGTTGTCCGAGAAGGGCTCTCACGAGCCGCGTCGCGCCACGGTGGTGTTCTGGGGCGCGCTGACGGGTGCGGTCGCCGCGATCATGCTGACCATCGGCGGGGGCGGCGCGGACGCGCTGACCGGGCTGCAGAACCTCACCATCGTGGCCGCGGTGCCGTTCGTCATCGTGATGGTGCTGCTGTGCGTGGCGCTCTACAAGGATCTGCGTACCGACCGGATCGTCGTGGTCGACCGGCGCAGTACCGAACTCGTCGAGCGCGCCGTCGTCACCGGCGCCGGCCACTACGGCGACAACTTCGATCTGGTCACCCGCTACCACAAGCTCGACGCGAGCACGCCTTAGTAGGTCAGCTCTTCACGATCCGCCACTCCCCTTCGCAGCACTCGACGCGACCGGTGATCTCCAGCAGCGCCAGCGGGCCGAGTACCTGCTCGGCCGGTATGCCGGCGTCCACGGCGATCTGCTCGACACTGCGCAGACCCCGCGCCGGCAGCGCCTCGTAGACCAGCGCCTCGTCCCGGGAGAGCCCGTCCAGGATTGTCTGCGGATGCTCGGGATCGTCGGCGAGTTCGCCTATCTTGCCGACGATTTCGATGATCTCTTCGGCGCGGCTGATCAACTGCGTGCCTTTCTTCCGCAGCAGCACGTGACAGCCCGCCGATGCCGCGGAGGTGACCGGGCCCGGCACCGCACACACCACCCGTCCCATCACGTCCGCCCACGCGGCGGTGTTGGCCGCCCCGCTGCGCAGGCCCGCCTCCACCACGACCGTCGCACCGCTCAGCGCGGCGACCAGCCGGTTGCGGGTCAGGAAGCGGTGCCGTGCGGGCCGCACCCCGGGCGGGTATTCGGTCACCAGCAGACCGCTGCCACCGATGCGGTGCAGCAACGCGGAATGCCCTGCCGGATAGGGCACGTCGACCCCGCCGGCCAGCACCGCCACCGTGACTCCGTCGACGCCGAGCGCCGCCCGATGGGCCGCCCCGTCGATACCGTAGGCGCCACCGGACACCACCGCGACATGGCGTTCGGCCAGTCCCGCGGACAGGTCGGCGGCGACGTGCTCGCCGTACGCCGTGGCCGCCCGGGTGCCGACGATCGCCGCGGCCCGGGCAGCCAACTCGTCGAGCCGGGCCGGCCCGATGGCCCAGAGCACCATCGGGTGCCGGCCGGATTCCTTCTTCTGCACCAGCCCGGAGTCGAACACGGTGAAGGCCAGATGCGGCCACTCCGCATCGTCCGGGGTGATCAACCGGCCGCCGCGACGGTCCAACATCTCCAGATCCGCTGCGGCGCTGTCGATCGCGGAAACGCGCAGCCACCCGGCCCTGCAGCACGTCGGGTGCTAGACCGGCCTTGATCCTGGTGGCCGCTTCCACCGGACCGACCTCAGCCACGAAGCCGGACAGGGCCGCGCACGGCGACTCCGCCACCCGCGACAAGTAGGCCCACGCGCGCCGCACGGTGTCGTCGGTCATGACACACCGCCCTGCCGGAAGCTCAGCGCCGTCGCGACATGCTCGGGCGTAGGTGAGTTCACCCCGGCCAGATCGGCGATCGACCACGCGATACGCAGGGTACGGTCGGCACCGCGCAGGTTGAGCTTCCCGCGGTCGACCGCAGCGCGCAGCACCGCCATGGTGGCGTCACTGGGACGGAAGTGCTGGCGCAGAGCGGTCCCCGGCACCTCGGCGTTGGTCCGCACCCCGATCGGCCGCCACCGCTGCGCCGCCGCCGCCCGAGCCGCGGCCACCCTGCTGCGCACCGCGGCGGTCGATTCACCCACCTCGTGGGTGAAGGCACCCGCACGGATCGGATGCATCTCGACCTTCAGATCGACCCGATCCACCAGCGGTCCCGACAGCTTGCCCTGATAGCGGCGTTTGGCGCCGGCATTGCACAGGCAGTCGTTCGGGTCGGTCGGCGCACACGGGCACGGATTGGCGGCCAGGATGAGTTGGAACCGCGCCGGGTAGCGTGCCACGCCGTCACGGCGAGCCAACCGGATTTCGCCTTCCTCCAGGGGAGTTCGCAGCGATTCCAACACATTCGTGCCGACTTCGGCGTACTCGTCGAGGAACAACACGCCGCGGTGGGCGCGGCTCACCGCACCGGGACGTGCGATTCCCGTTCCCCCGCCCACCATCGCGGCCACCGTCGAGGAGTGGTGCGGGGCGATGAAGGGCGGGCGGGTGATCAGCGGGGTGTCGGGCGACAGCGTCCCGGCGATCGAATGGATGGCGGTGACCTCGATGGCCTCTTCCTCGGTCAGCGCCGGGAGCAGGCCCGGCACCCGCTGGGCCAGCATCGTTTTGCCGATTCCGGGTGGCCCGGTCAGCATCAGATGATGCGCGCCGGCAGCCGCGATCTCCACCGCCACCCGCGCCGCCGTCTGCCCGATCAGATCCGCGAGGTCGCGGCACTCCGGCGGCACATACGGCGCCGCGTCGGTGATCCGTCCCGCGAGCGCGACCTTGCCGCGGAACCAGCCCTGCAACTGGCGCAGGCTCTGCACACCCCATACGTCGATACCGTCGACCAGGCTGGCCTCGGCCAGATTGTCCAGCGGGACCACCACCGCCTGCCAGCCATCGCGCTTGGCGGCCAGCACCGCGGGTAGCACACCGTGTACCGGTCGCACCCGGCCGTCGAGTGCGAGTTCGCCGAGCAGCACCGTCTTCTCCAGTCGGGCCCACGACTTCTTCAGATGCGCCGACAGCACGGCCGAGGCCAAGGCCAGGTCGTACATCGAACCCACCTTGGGCAGGGTGGCCGGTGACAGCGCCAAGGTCAGCCGGGTGTCCGGCCACGTGTTCCCGCAGTTGGTGATCGCCGCCCGCACCCGATCGCGGGATTCCTGCAGTGCGGTGTCGGGCAGCCCCACCAGGTGTACGCCCGGCAGCCCGCCGGTGATGTCGGCCTCGATCTCCACCGTGATGCCGTCCAGGCCGCGAATCGCGACGGCGAAGGCGCGTCCCAGCGCCATCAGCCGACCGCCTGCAGATGGGTGAGCTCGGGTGTGCGGGTGCGGCCGAACCGCACCCCGATCACGTCGATGCGCACCCCCGACCAGCTTCCGCCCCCGCCGGCCAGCCACAACCCCGCCAGCCGTCGCAGCCGACGGACCTTGTCCGGGGTGACCGCGTAGGCGACACCGCCGAACCGATCGGTGGTGCGCGCCTTCACCTCGACGAAGATCACCACCCGCGCCGCCTCGTCCAGGGCGATGACATCCAGTTCGCCGTACCGGCACCGCCAATTGCGCTCCAGCACCGTCAAACCCATTGCTTCCAGGTGCGCCACCGCCAACTGCTCACCGAGTGCACCGATCTCGGCGCGTGTCCAGGTTTCCATGGACCCACCCTCGCCGAGACCGCCGACAGAACCGCCACAGCCAGGCGCAGAAAGGCCTAGTTATCCCCAATCACCGATTCATCCACAGGGTCAGCCCAGGGCGCCGGTGTCCTTCGCGACGATCGACTCGACATCCGCGCGCACCCGCTCCAACTCGGCGCGCTCCTCTTCGGAGTACTCACGGGCCGTGTCATCGAGCACACACACCGTGCCCACCACCAGGCCCGCACCGTCGTGCACGGCCACACCGAGGTAGTTGTGCAGCCCGAACTCGGTCTCGTCCTCGTTACCCGCGAAGGTCTCGTCCACCCGTGAATCCTGAACGAAGAGCGCCTCGTCGGTGCTCACCACCCGTTCGCAGTACAGCGGTGTCCGACTGGAGTCCTCACCGGCCTTCTTCCCCGCCGCCCCGACCGTGTAGTGCTGGGTGGCTTCACCGGCGGTGGCCGCGACCACCATGGCGTCGGGATCGGACCGCATCACCAGGACGGATTTGACGCCCAACCGCGAGGCCAACGCTTCGAGTTGAGGGGCGAGCGCAGACAGCGCCGGCGTGGAATCGGTGGCGAAAGGTTCGGCTGGGGTCATGGCCGCGATTATGGTCACAGCTCACCTGGTGCACAACCGTTGTTGCCTCACATTCGCGAATACCTCGTCAGCGCAACGCTGTACAAGCCGTATGCGGCAAACCCGACTGCCGCCGCCAACAACGTCGCCTGACCGTACTCGGTCTGAACCAGCGCTCTCACCGCCGCATCCAGTCCCGTCGCCCTCGACGGATCCTGCAAGAACGAAGCGCCCAGAACCAAGATTCCCGCCCCGAAAAGCACGATGCCCTCCCCGACATGGCCGACGAAGCCCAACACGGTCATCAGCCGTCCGCCCGGCACCGTCAGGTCTGCAAGGAACTTCCGAGATGCGCCCTTGTAGATGAAGTAGCCGCCGAATGCCGCGATCGCCACGCCTGCGGCGACCAGAACAGCTTGACCCCCACCGGACTGCATCAACCGGGCACTCAGTCCCTCGGCCCGCTCACTGCCACGCCTTCCCACGCCCACCGCGAACTGCACCGCCGCGAAAGCCAACGCCAGGTACACGAGCACAAGTCCGAACGCCTTGAGCCGGTTCACCGGCGGCGTGTGCCGCTTGTCAGCGTGGGTGCTCTCGCCCGGATGCAGACCGAGCACAACCTCGGCCAGCCGCCACATCGACAGCGCGAACAGGCCGAACGCCACCACCCACAACGACATCGAACCACCGCGCTGTTCGGCGAGTACCGCCAAAGCCCCGGTCTGGTCGGCCTCGCCCCGGAAACCGAACGCGATCCGCACGATGATGTAGGCGATCAAGAGATGCAGCAGTCCACTCACGGGATAGCCGGCACGGGCGACCGACTCGACAGTGCGACTTTCGGTGGCACGGTTGACCGCGCCCTTGAACGTCATCCAGCCACTTCCAGGTCGAGCGCCGTGCACGTCTACCCGCCTTGCCTGTTCGAAAGGGACTGTCCGATCAACGGTATAGCTGCATGTTCTGTCGCACGCCTTGACCTCAACTCCCATTGAGGTTCTACGTTGGCGGAGACAACGACGACGAGAGGAACCACCGTGGCTGAATACACACTGCCAGAACTCGATTACGACTATGGCGCGCTGGAGCCCCACATTTCCGGGCAGATCAACGAGATCCACCACAGCAAGCACCACGCCACCTACGTCAAGGGCCTCAACGACGCCCTGGCCAAGCTCGAAGAGGCCCGCGCAGGCGACGACCAGTCGGCGATCTTCCTCAACGAGAAGAACCTCGCCTTCCACCTCGGCGGACACGTCAACCACAGCATCTGGTGGAAGAACCTGTCCCCCAACGGCGGCGACAAGCCCGAAGGCGAACTGGCCGCCGCCATCGACGACCAGTTCGGATCCTTCGACAAATTCCGCGCCCAGTTCACCGCCGCGGCCAACGGCCTGCAGGGATCGGGCTGGGCCGTGCTGGGCTACGACAGCCTGGGCCAGCGCCTGCTGACCTTCCAGCTCTACGACCAGCAGGCCAACGTGCCCCTGGGCATCATCCCGCTGCTGCAGGTCGACATGTGGGAGCACGCCTTCTACCTGCAGTACAAAAACGTCAAGGCCGACTACGTCAAGGCCTTCTGGAACGTCGTCAACTGGGCCGACGTCGCCGACCGCTACGCCAAGGCCACCACGAACACCGGCGGACTCATCTTCGGCTGAGTCGGGTTTCGCGCGCGTCAAAAACGGGGACACCGCAGTCCATGAACAGAAGCTCCAGCACCGTCCACGGCGCGGTGGACAAGGCGACCGACAACGACGCCTTCCAATACGCCGCGCGTGCCGGCTACGCGGCGAGTGGCGTCCTGCACCTGCTGCTGGGCTACATCATCCTGCGGCTGGCCCTGGGTACCGGCGGCAATGCCGACCAGTCCGGCGCGCTGGCGGCCCTGGGCGCACAGACCGGCGGCCAGATGATGTTGTGGATGGCGACGATCGGACTGTTCGCGCTCGGGCTGTGGCATCTGGCCGAGGCGGTCGTGGGCTCCAAGCCCAGCGAGCGCTCCGGCGACGACGATTCACCAGCGTGGAAGCGTGCCAAGTCGGTCGGTCTGGCGATCGCCAACTTCGCGATCGCCCTGTCCGCCATGCGGTTCGCGACGGGCTCCGGTCAGTCCAGCGGCCAGCAGAACTCGGGCCTGTCCGGCCAGCTCATGCAGTCCGGCTGGGGTAAGGCACTGCTGATCGCCGTCGGTCTCGGGGTCCTCGCGGTCGGCGGCTATCACGTCTACAGGGGCGTGACCAAGAAGTTCTTCGAGGATCTGCGGGTATCCGGCGGCACCGGTATCACCGCTGTCGGTCTCGCCGGATTCGTCGCCAAGGGCCTGGTGCTCGCCGGCGCCGGCATCCTCGTCATCTTCGCCACGCTGCAGGCCGATCCGGCGAAGGCCTCCGGTCTGGACGCCGCGGTCAAGACCCTCGGGCCAAGCGCCGTTCGGCAAGTTCCTGCTCATCCTCGCCGCCCTCGGCATCGCCGCGTTCGGCCTGTACAGCTTCGTGCGCAGCCGCTACGGCCGGCTCTGACCCGGTCAGCTCAGGGCGTCGATGAGCGCCGCCAGCTGCCCGGGTGACACCGCCACCCCGCACTGGCGCCGCAGATCGATCAACGGGCGCGCGATGTTCTGCAGATCGAGAAACTCGCCGGGGTGGGTCAGGAAGTAACCGCGCACCGAGTTCTCGGCATCGGCGGTGGACTGACTGTCGGCCGCCGTGAGCACGTCGTTCGCGCCGGGATGGGTGTCCAGGTAACCGCCCGCCTGTCCCAGCACCCCACTGGCGACGGTGGCGAGGTTGCTCGCCGAACAGGGTGGTGCCGCGGCGGCAGTCGGGGCAGCGATCACGGACGCGGCGAGTCCACCGAGGACGAGCGTGGCAAACGGTTTCATGCGTCGATCCTGGGGCACGGGCCGCCACCCTGCACGATCTTGTCGCGAACTGGATATGTCGGTGCACCCGGTTACCGTCGCGCCATGTCGTTTCCCACCTTCGCCCGCCAGGTCGACATCCCGGCTCGGAACGGGACTTTTGACGTCGAGAGAGCCGTCGCCACGGCCATCGATTTCTGCACCGCCCACGATGTCGCCCGGCACACCAGATATTCGGTGGTGCCGCGGCTGGATCAGGCGTTGCGTATCGCCGCGCTGACCGGCCCGGACCGGCGCTGGCGACGGATGGCCCGCTGGTCTGGGAACAACGAAATCGAGGGGCTGCCCGAAACGGTGCACCTCACCGATGAGCGTGACATCCTCTACAACCGGTTCGTGGCCGCCCTTCCCGAAGCGGACTGGCTGCCCCCGAACACGGTGACCTCGGTGAGCCGCTGGGCACGTTTCTCCCCCGCCATGCGCGAAGCCCAGACATGGGGCCTGGGCTGGATCCTGCCTGTTCAGCGGGAGGTTCTACTGGTCCCGATGCCCACTACCCGCTACGCCGACACCAGCGCACGCGTGCTGCACTGCGACACCGGCCGGGCGGCCATCGAGTGGTCCGGACGGCTCCGGACCGTTCTTTCTGCACGGCACCGAGTTCGACGAAGGCCTGTACCGAAGCGGTGCTCGGCGGCGATATGTCCATCTGCATGCCATGTCCGCCATCCGCAACGCCGATCAGCGCTCAATCGCCATGCGTTACTTGACATTCGACGCGGCGGAGGCTGCCGGCGCCCGCGTGCTCGACAATGACGTGTACCGGCTGGCACTCCCACCGCCGATCGCCGGGAACCACGGCGCGTTCGCCCACTTCACCCGGCTGGGCGACAGCCCGGCCACCCAGTGGGTGGAACCGAAGATCGGCCAGGACAACCCGCGCGGCCGGTGGCGCGGCGAGATACAGGAGGGGTCGATGCGCATCCTGTGAATATCACGGGTAGGCCACCCTATCCTTATCGGGGGATGAAAGGATTCCCCCATGAAACTCCGGTGGAACCGCGTTGCCGCGGCGTTGTCCGTCATCGCCGTCGTCGCCTCGGCGACGGCGTGCTCGTCCGACGACGGGGGCGACGAACTGCTGATCTACAACGCTCAGCACGAATCGCTGACCAAGGAGTGGATCGACGCGTTCACCGAGGAGACCGGCATCAAGGTCACCTACCGGCAGGGCGGTGACACCGAACTGGGCAACCAGCTCATCGCCGAGGGCGACGCCTCCCCGGCCGACGTGTTCCTCACCGAAAATTCGCCGGCGATGGCCGCAGTCGAGGACGCCGGGCTGTTCGCCGATGTGGACGCCGCCACCGTCGAGCAGGTTCCCGCCGAGTACCGCCCGTCGACCAACAAATGGACCGGCGTCGCCGCGCGCACCACGGTGTTCGTCTACAACACCGAGAAACTGCAGCTCGGCGAGCTGCCGCGGTCGATCATGGACCTGCAGCAGCCCGAATGGAAGGGCCGCTGGGGCGCCCCGCCGCCCAAGGCCGACTTTCAGGCCATCGTTGCCGCGATGCTGCAGCTGACCGGCGAACAGGCCACCTCCGCGTGGCTGACCGGGATGAAGACCAACGCGACCCTTCTTCAGGACAACATCGCCACCCTGCGCGCGGTCAACGACGGCGAGATCGAGGGCGGGATCATCTACCACTACTACTGGTTCCGCGACCAGGCCAAGACCAAGGAGATCAGCGCCAACACCGCGCTGCACTACTTCCGCAACGAGGATCCGGGCGCATTCATCAGCATCTCCGGTGGCGGCGTACTGGAGTCGAGCACGAAGAAGGACCAGGCCCAGCAGTTCCTGAAGTTCGTAACCGGCAAGGCCGGACAGGAAGTCCTGGAGAAGGGCACCTCGTTCGAGTACCCGGTGGCCAGCGGCGTGCCGGCCAACCCCGCGCTGCCCGCGCTGGACACCCTGCAGGCACCGAAGGTCGACCCGTCCACCCTGGACGCGGCCATGGTGACCGACCTGATGACCAAAGCCGGCCTGCTCTAGGTGGTCTCCACCCAGCCCGACCGCCCGACCGCCCGACCGCGACCACCCGCCCGGCCGGGGCCCTTGCTGACCGGCGGGATCGGCCTGCTGGTGGCGGTGACCTTCGTGCCGCTGGGCTACGTCGCGTGGGCGGTGATCAGCACCGGTCCGACGCGCATCTACGAACTGGTGGTGCGGCCCCGGGTGGCCGAGCTGCTGTTCAACACCGTCGGGCTGGTGGTGGTGACCGTGCCGCTGTGCGTGGTCCTCGGGATCGGGGCGGCCTGGCTGGTCGAGCGCACCGATGTCGCCGGTGCCGCGGTGTGGCGGCCGCTGCTGGTCGCCCCGCTGGCGGTGCCCGCCTTCATCAACAGCTACGCCTGGGTCAGCGTGTGGCCGACGCTGCACGGGTTCGGCGCCGGCGTGCTGGTCGCCACCCTGTCGTACTTCCCGTTCGTGTTCCTGCCCGCCGCGGCGACGTTGCGCCGGCTGGACCCGTCCATCGAGGAATCGGCGCGGGCGCTGGGTTCGGGCACGGTCGGCATCTTCTTCCGGGTGGTGTTGCCGCAGTTGCGGCTGGCCGTTCTCGGTGGCGGTCTGCTGATCGGGGTACACCTGCTCTCCGAGTACGGTGCGTTCGCGATGCTGCGCTTCTCGACGTTCACCACCGCCATCTTCGAACAGTTCCAGGCGACGTTCGACGGTGCCGCCGGCGCCACCCTGGCCGGGGTGCTGGTGCTGCTCTGCCTGGTGCTGTTGCTCAGCGAGGCGCTGTTGCGCGGCAACGCCCGGTTCGCCAGGATCGGATCCGGCGCGCCACGCGCGGCGACCCCGATTCGCTTGCGCGCGGCGAGCATCCCGGCCACGGCCGGACTCGCTGCGCTCACCGTGCTGGCGCTGGGCGTGCCGGTCTGGACACTGCTGCGCTGGCTGTGGATCGGCGGCACCCAGGTCTGGGAGATCGCCGACCTGAGCGAGGCGCTGGGCCAGACCGCGGTGCTGGCCGCGGTGGCTGCCGCGCTCACCACCGTGGCGGCGTTCCCCTTCGCGTGGCTCGCGGTCCGCTACAGCGGCGCATTCGCCCGGACCGTCGAGGGCGCCAACTTCGTGACCAGTTCCATGCCCGGCATCGTCACCGCGCTCGCACTGGTCACCGTGGCCATCCGGTTCGCTCCCCCGCTGTATCAGACCGCGGCACTGGTGCTGTGTGCCTACGTGCTGATGTTCCTGCCACGCTCCCTGGTGAGCCTGCGCTCGGGTCTGGCGCAGGTGCCGCCCGGACTGGAGGAGGCGTCACGTTCGCTGGGGGTATCACCCACGCGTAGCTTCGCGCGGATCACCTTGCGGCTCACCGCCCCCGCCGCCGGTGCGGGTGCGGCGCTGGTGTTCGTGGCCGTGGCCACCGAACTGACCGCCACCCTGCTGCTCGCCCCGACCGGCACCAGGACGCTGGCGATGCGGTTCTGGTCACTGTCGAGCGAACTCGACTATGCGGCCGCCGCGCCATACGCACTGGTGCTGGTCGCGTTGTCGATCCCGGTGACGGTGGCCTTGTTCCGGCAAGCGACGCGGGGGGCCTCATGAGCGAACACACCCTGGCCGTCGCGGGCCTGACCAAGACGTTCACCGATCACCCGGTGCTCGACGGCGTCGACCTGACGCTCACCCCGGGCAGCATCACCGCCGTGGTCGGCGCGTCGGGCTGCGGCAAGACCACCCTGCTGCGACTGGTCGCCGGGTTCGAGGCACCTGACGCCGGCACCATCGACATCGGTGGGCACCGCGTCGCCTCCGCGTCGAGCAGCCTTGCCCCGCACCGCCGCTCCGTCGGTTACGTCGCGCAGGACGGCGCACTGTTCCCGCACCTGAGCGTCGGCGCCAACATCGCCTACGGGCTGCCCGGCCGCGCCCACAGCGCAGCGGTTCAGGCCCGCGTCACCGAACTCCTCGACACCGTATCCCTGCAACCTTCTTTCGCCGCCCGACGCCCCCATGAACTGTCCGGCGGCCAGCAGCAGCGCGTCGCACTGGCCCGCGCCATGGCACGGCAGCCGGCCCTGATGCTGCTCGACGAACCGTTCTCCGCACTCGACACCGGACTGCGCGCCGCGACCCGCAAGGCGGTCACGAAGGTGCTCAACGACGCCGGTGTCACCACCTTGCTGGTGACCCATGACCAGGGCGAGGCGCTGTCGATCGCCGATCAGGTCGCCGTCATGCGCGACGGCCGGTTCACCGCTGTCGGTACCCCCCAACAGGTCTACCGCACACCCGGCGACCGGTTCACCGCCGAGTTCCTCGGTGATTGTGTGTTCCTGCCGTGCACCGTGCGCGGCGGAAGTGCTGAATGCGTACTGGGCCGGATCCCTTTGGTCACACCGGCGCCAGACGGTCCCGCGACGTTGATGTTGCGCCCCGAGCAGCTGGTCGCCATCGAGATCACCGATGCCGGAACGGAACCGGAGCCCGGGATCGGCATCGTGGTGTCCACCGAGTTCCTCGGTCACGATGTGCTGCTCACCATCGATGCCGGTGGTGACACCCCACCGATCACCGTGCGCCAGCACAGCATCGCACCACCGGAGCAATCCGCGAAGGTTCGTATCGAGATACTCGGTGGCGGTCTGGTATTGCCATGAAACATCTCGTCGCACACCTGCGGGCCCACGGTGAACGGCCCGCCGTGCACACCGCCGAACAGACGCTCAGCTACCGACAGCTTGCCGATCGGGTCGATTTGGCCGCAGCGGAATTCGCCGGTGACCGGAAGCTGATCCTGCTCGAAACGCACAACGATATCGCCACCCTGGTGCACTATCTCGGCGCCATGGCCGGCGGGCATGTCGTACTGCCGGTGCCCCTCGGAAGCGACCACGACGACCTGTTGCACACCTACCGCCCCGACATCGTCGTCGACGCCGGCGGGGTGCGCCGCCGCGGCGCCCAGCACCATGACCTCCACCCTGACCTGACACTGCTGCTGTCCACCTCGGGCAGCACCGGCTCCCCGAAACTCGTCCGGCTGTCGGCGGGCAATCTGCTGGCCAACGCCGAATCCATCGCCGACTATCTCGGTATCCACGATACCGACTGTGCGGCAACGACGTTGCCGATGTCCTACTGTTACGGGCTCTCGGTCATCCACAGCCATCTGCTGCGCGGGGCCGCGCTGATCCTCACCGATCTCTCGGTCATCGACGACGCGTTCTGGGAGCTGTTCGGCCGTCATCAGGGCACCTCGTTCGCGGGCGTGCCCTACACCTTCGATCTGCTCGACCGGATCGGTTTCGACACGATGAACCTGCCGCACCTGCGCTACATCACCCAGGCCGGCGGACGTCTGGACCCCGACCGGGTGCGCCGATTCGCCGCGCTCGGACGCCGCCGCGGCTGGCAGTTGTTCGTCATGTACGGAGCCACCGAGGCGACCGCCCGAATGGCCTATCTGCCACCAGAACTCGCCGCAACCCGGCCCGAGGCGATCGGGCGGGCCATCCCCGGCGGGCACCTGTGGATAGACGCACCCGACGGTGAGATCGGCGAACTCTTCTACCAGGGCCCCAATGTGATGATGGGCTATGCGCGCAGTGCCGCCGATCTCTCGGCAGCCGCCGGCACCGACCAATTGCGCACCGGCGATCTCGCTCGACGCGGTGATGACGGACTCTTCGAGGTCGTGGGCCGCGCCAGCCGGTTCGCCAAGCTGTTCGGACTGCGCATCGATCTGCAGCGGGTGGAGTCGGCCCTGCGCGAACGCGGGATCGCCGCACTGTGCACCGACGACGACGACGACACCCTCGTCACCGCCACCACCCACGACGCGCAGACGGTGCGCGCCGTCGTCACCGAGATCACCGGGCTGCCCGCCGGATCGGTGCGAGCCGTCACCGTCGACGAGCTGCCGATGCTGTCCTCGGGCAAACCCGACTATCCCGCGGTGCGTGCGCTGCGGCCCGAGCCGGCCGCCGCGACCGCACTGCGCGGGGTGTTCGCCGACGTTCTGCACCTGGACCCCGCCCACATCGACCCCGGCGCCAGCTTCGTGGATCTGGGCGGCAATTCGCTGAGCTACGTCACGATGTCGGTGCGCATCGAGCGGGTGCTGCACGAACTTCCGCCCGATTGGCATCGACTGCCGCTGCGCGACCTGGAGCAGCTCACCACCCGCAAGCGCCGCTGGACCTCCACGCTGGAAACCAGCGTGGCGCTGCGGGCCCTCGCGATCGTGCTCATCGTCGGGTCCCATGCCGAACTGTTCGAGATGTGGGGTGGCGCGCACATCCTGCTCGGAGTCGCCGGCTACAACTTCGGCCGGTTCTGCCTGACCTCCGAGCCGCGCCGGGACCGGATCCGGCACCTGCGCAGCACCATCGCCTGGATCGCGCTGCCCGCGATCGCCTGGGTGGCGATCACCATGACCTTCAGCGATGACTATCAGTGGTCGAATCTGTTACTGGCCAACAAGATTCTCGGCCCGTTCGACAGCATGACCGCCGGGCGGCTGTGGTTCATCGAAGTGCTCGTCTGGATCCTGGTGCTGCTGACGCTGCTGCTGTGGGTGCCCGCCGTGGATCGGTGGGAACGCCGCCGTCCGTTCGCGTTTGCGCTGGTGTTCCTGGCCGCGGGGGTGGCGCTGCGTTACGATGCCCCGGGACCCGATATCGGCGAGGATGCCTGGTTCAGCATGCTGGCGTTCTGGTTCTTCGCAGTCGGGTGGGCCGTGGCGAAATCATCGACGGCCTGGCAACGCGCCGCGATCACCGCGCTGCTCGCGGTCGGCCTCTACGGCTACTTCGGTGACCATGTCCGGGAAGCGTTGGTCTTCGCCGGGATTGCGGTGATGATCTGGTTGCCGTCGATCCGCTGCCCGGTGCTGCTGACCGGTGTGGTGGCCGCCCTGGCCGACGCCTCGCTGTACATCTACCTGACCCATTTCCAGATCTATCCGCTGTTCGGCGAGCACCGCCTCCTCGGTGTGCTGGCGGCGCTGGTGTTCGGTGTGGTGCTGGCCCAGGCGATGACGCGGTTGCGTCACCGCTCGGCGATGATGCCTTCCTGGACCAGGGTTGCCGCGATCACACCGTCGGCGCGCACGAGCGACGCCGTCATCACGCCGCGCCCACGGGAGGCCGCCGGTGACCGGGATTCCAGCAGATTCCACTGATCTGCCCGCAGCGGCCGATGGAACCAGATCGACGAGTCGGTGGTGCCGCTGCGATGCGTCCGGTCGGCCATCGAAAATCCGTGCTCCTGCAGAATCGGGTCGACCCCGTAGAGGTCGGTGACATACACCGCGATCAGGGTGTGGATGAGCGGATCGGCGGGCAGCCCGACGGCGGTGCGCCACCACAGCCGACGCACGAACTCCCCGCCGGCGTGCTCGTCGTCGACGCGGATGTCGAGTTCGTCCAGCGGAAGTGCCGGCGCCGGGCCGGGCGGCCCGGTGCGGTCCAGGGTGTCGGGGTGCGGCGGCATCGACTGCCGGGTTCCGTGTTCGGGGCCGGGCAACGGCGCGGAGAACGACACCGTCGCGATGTTGAGCAGCCGATCGTGCTGGCGGGTCTGCACCCGGCGAGTCGCCGCGGTCCGCCCGTCATAGACCCGTTCGACCTGATAGTCCGAATCGTCCCCGGCCTCGCCGCCGCGCAGGAACTGCATGTGCAGGTTGGTCGGCCGTTTCCCGGCATCGACCGTGGCACAGGCTGCGGCCAGGCTCTGCGCGGCGAACAGCCCGCCGAAGGACCGCTTGCCCGGTGGGCCGGCCCCGGGGCCGGCCCAGCGGTCCTCGCCGTCCGGCGCCAGCGTCAGCAGATCCAGCAGCACGCTCACGCTACGGTCCCCGCACCGGCCAACCGCTCGATCTCCGCACCGCTGAGCCCCAGCCGCCCCAGCACGGCGGCGGTGTGATCGCCCAGTGCCGGTGCCGGGAGCGGCCGGCGGATAGCTGCCGTCGATGCAGATCGGCAGGCCCGGCGCCAGGTACTCCCCGATCCGCGGCTGGTCCAGGGTGGTGAACAGCGGGTTGGCGGTCACCCGTTACATCGGCGGCGACCTCGGCAAAGCTGCGGTAGCGCTCCCAGAGCACCGAGGTCTGCGCCAGCGCGGCGGTGATGTCCAGGGCGCTGCGTTCGGCGAACCACAGGGTGAACAGCCCGGTGAGTGCGTCGCGGTGCCGGTACCGCTGCCCCTCGTCGGTGAAGTCGGCGCCGAGCGCCTCGCCCAGTGCGGCAACGGCTTTGGTCGTACCGGTCAGTTCGGTGAGGTCGCGGAAATGCCGTCCGGTCAGCGCGACCAGCATGAACACCGCCCCGTCGCTGCTGGTGAAGTTCTGGCCGTACTGGCCGTAGAGCGAGTTGCCTATGCGCCGGCGCTCGGCGCCACCGACCATCACCTCGGTCAGGAAGCTGAGGTTGCCCGCGGTGGCCAGTGCGACGTTCTCCAGCGGGATGGCGATCCGCTGGCCGGCTCCGGTGACCTCGCGGTGACGTACCGCGGTGACCACCGCCAGCGCCGCATACAGTCCGCACGTCACGTCCCAGGCCGGCAGCACGTGGTTCACCGGGGTGGCCAGATTGGCCGGCCCGGTCACCAACGGGAAGCCGACGGCGGCGTTGACGGTGTAGTCCACCGCGGTGGAACCGTCGCCGCGTCCCGAGATCTCGACGTGGATGAGATCCGGCCGCAGGCCCGCCAGTGCGTCGTAGGAATGCCAGGCACGGCCGGCCACATTGGTGATCAGCACACCGGCATCGGCGACCAGGCGGCGGATCAGTTCCTGGCCCTCGGGTGCCCGCATGTCGACGGCCACCGACTGCTTGCCCTTGTTGAGCCCGGCCCAGTAGATGCTGTCCCCGTCGTCGGTCACCGGCCAGCGCCGGTAGTCGGCGGCGCCGCCCACGGGGTCGACGCGGATCACCTCCGCGCCCAGTTGTGCCAGGGTCATCCCCGCCAGCGGCACCGCCACGAAGCTGGAGATCTCGATGATCCGTACCCCCGCCAGGGGTCCCTGCGCCACGCCAGTCACCCGGTCAAGCTATCAACCCTGCGTGAGCACGGCGCCGTCCCGGCTCGCGGTCACCAAGGTGCCGCGACCACCGTCGATCAGCACACCGCGCAGATATCTCGAACACGAGGTCGCGCCGTCGAAGATCTCGCTCTTGACCTCTTCGGCCAGCACCGACCGACCATTGTCGGTGAACAGGTAGCGGTACCGGGTCTCGGTGCGGCCCTGCCCCAGCTCCGCGGACTCGACATCGAGGTCGACATCGGCCGGTTTGGCGACGCCGAGCGCGGTGAGCACCGCGTCGGGCGAGAACTCCGCGAGTGCGATCTCCCGGGTGGTCTCCGGGGCCAACCGGACCTCCTCGGTGGCCTCGGCGACATCCAGGAAGCGCACCAGCCGCCAGGCGTCGCCGACTCCCCGCAGGACCACCCGCTCGCGGCCCGGTAAAAGCTCCGCGACCACCAGCTCCTCGTCCAGGTACACCACGACGGCTCCGGTGATCTCGCCCAGCTCAGCTGCCCGGCGCCGCAGCGCCGACAGATCCCAGGGCCGGACCTTGGGACCCAGGCTGTCCTCGTTGAGCGCGCGCACCGCGGCCGCGACGGCCGCCCGGATCGGCCCCTTGTTGCAGCGCAGCGGGACCTCACCGGCGTCGCGCAGGACCCACAGCGCGGTGATGACCTCGGGTGCCAGGTCGACGGAATCAGACACGACACGTCAGGTTACGGCCTCCCGGCTCGTGCCATTAGATTTGGCGGCATGTCCCCGATCGAGCTCGACACGCCTGGCGGCCCCATCGACGCACTGGTCGACATCCCCGAGGGCCGGGGCCCGTGGCCGGGGGTGGTCGTGGTGCACGACGCCATCGGCTACCTGCCCGACAAGGAGGCGGTGTCGGCGCGTATCGCCGCCGCCGGCTATCTGGCCATCACCCCGAACCTCTATGCCCGCGGCGGCCGCGCCCGCTGCATCACCAAGGTGATGCGGGCCGCGCTGACCAAGCAGGGTCCCGCCATCGAGGACATCCTGGCCGCCCGCGACTACCTACGGGACCGACCGGACAGCACCGGCTCCGTCGGCATCGCAGGTTTCTGTATGGGCGGCCAATTCGCGCTCATCCTGTCCCCCAAGGGTTTCGGTGCATCAGCGCCGTTCTACGGGACCCCGCTGCCGAAGAACCTGGAGGAAACGCTGAGCGGCGCGTGCCCGATCGTGGCCAGCTTCGGCGCGAAGGACCCGATCGGGCGGGGCGCCCCGGCGAAGCTGAACAAGGCCGTCGCGGCCCACGGCATCGCCGCCGATGTGAAGGTCTACCCGAACGCCGGGCACAGCTTCGCCAACCAGCTTCCCGCGCAGACGCTGTTACGGGTCACCGGGTTCGGCTACAACGAGCCCGTCGCCGAGGATGCCTGGAGCCGGGTGTTCGACTTCTTCGAGACGCACCTGCGGGGCTGACGCCGCGTCCCGGCCCGCGGAACCTTCGTTGACACCAGCCGCGCCGCCTCCATAGCGTCGAGAACGCGAGTCGCCACGACGCGGCGCCGCCCGCTCAGCACTCGGAGGCTCGAATTGCATAGCTCACAGCAGAACTATGACGTGGTGGTCGTCGGATTCGGCGCCGCTGGAGCGTGCGCCGCGATTGCCGCAGCCGAGAACGGCGCCCGCGTACTCGTCGTCGACCGTGCCTTGGGCGGGGGCGCATCTGCGCTCTCCGGCGGCATCGTCTACGCCGGAGGGGGCACGCCGTATCAGCGCGAGGCGGGCTTCGATGACACTCCCGAGAATATGTTCGACTATTTGCACCAGGAGGTGCAGGGGGTGGTCGACGACGCTGCTCTGCGCCGGTTCTGCGATGGCAGCGTAGAGCGTCTGGCCTGGCTGGAACGTCATGGAGCGCGGTTCGACTCGTCGCTGTGTGGCTACAAAACGTCCTATCCCACCGATCAGCACTACCTCTATTTCTCGGGCAACGAGAAGGCCCACCCCTACAACCGGCTGGCCATCCCCGCCCCCCGTGGCCACCGCCAGGTCGCCAGGGGAATGGGTTCGGGCCGCGCGCTGTGGCAGGCGCTGAGCGCAGCCGCGCTGCGGCTCGGTGTCACCTTCCTGCCCATGACCCGTGTCGACGAGCTCGTGACCACCGAAGGCCGCGTGCATGGAATTCGCTGCCGCACAATGGCGGACGATGGAGGCAGGCTCGCTAGGCGCTATCGGCGGGCCGCCGCGGCCAGCGCCAAGCTCTCCAACTGGACACCTCCGGTGGGACATCTGCTGAACCGATGGGCAGAAACCGCATGGCAACGCGCCGCGCAGCCGCACACCGTGTACGCGAACGCAGTGATACTGGCCGCCGGCGGATTCGTGTTCAACCGCGACATGCTGCGCCGCCACGCCCCCGACCACGTTCACGTCACCCCGCTGGGCACCCAGGGCGATGACGGCTCGGGGATCGCACTCGGTGTCAGCGCCGGGGCCGGGACGGCGCACCTCGATCACGTGACTGCGTGGCGGTTCATGTCGCCCCCCGCTGCGTTGGCCGAGGGTATTGCGGTGGGCATCAACGGAACCCGGATCGCGAACGAGGACTTGTACGGCGCCACCCACGCCGAGGTGATGATCCGACGATTCGGCGGCAAGGGATTCCTGGTGGTCGACTCGCGAGTCTGGAAACGCGCACGGTCACAGTTGATGACGCAGACCCAGCTTTTCCAGAAGGCCACCATGGCGCCCGCGTTCACCCTCGGCCACCACAGGGCCCCTAGTCTCGTTGCGCTCGCGGACAAGCTCGGGGTGTCGGCGGCGGGCCTGACCGAGAGCGTCCAGGCATACAACGGCGCGATCGCCGCGGGCACCGACGACCCGATGCACAAGTCCTCCGACTTGTGCACACCGATCTCTGAGCCGCCCTTCTACGGGGTCGACATCTCCTTGAAACCATCGGCCACTGATTTCGTCCCCGGTTTGACGCTGGGCGGGCTGACAGTTGATACGACGAGTGGGCTGGTGCGCACTCCGGCCGGGACCACGGTCGAAGGGCTCTACGCCGCGGGCCGTACCGCCGTCGGGATCTGCTCGAACTCCTATGTCAGTGGTCTGGCTCTAGCCGATTGCGTGTTCTCCGGCCGGCGGGCCGGGGACCACGCGGCCAGGCCGTCCCGCGACGTATCCCCGGCAACCCTCCACGACCAGGGAGGCGTCCGGTGCCAGAACGATTAGCCCCTGCCGGTCCGGGGCAGCAGCCCGGTTTGGCCACCGACGTCGCACTGTTCCGTCGCTCATTCCGGCGCTACCTGGCAGACCTCGATTGCGCCGGCGAGTGGCGCAGCGCCGCGCATATCAGCGCCGAGGACAGCATGTCCCATGACTCCGGCGTCCTGGCCAGGCTCTATAGGGACGGCTGGAGCCGGTACGGCTGGCCGCTGCAAGTTGGAGGCCTCGGCGGCAACGAAATTCACCGCGCGGTGTACTACGAGGAACTCGGTCGCGTCGGAATTCCGGTGCCCGCGCAGCACTGGACCCTGGAGACTCTGGGACCGGCGCTGGTGAGGTTCGCTCCCGCACTCGCGCACACTCACCTGCCGGACTATCTTTCCGGCGCGGAATGGTGGGGCCAGTGCTTCTCCGAACCCGAAGCGGGCAGCGATCTCGCGGCCTTACGCACCAGAGCGGTCGACGAGGGTTCGGCCGGGTTCGTCGTCAACGGTCAGAAAATCTGGACGAGCCAGGGGCCGACCGCGAAACGCCTGTTGGTATTGGTGCGCACCGGACCAACCGACAGCCGGCATCGCGGCCTGACCATGGTGATGGTCGATGCCGACACACCCGGTGTCGTGATCCGGCCGATCGCACTTGCAAGCGGCCGAAGGGAATTGGCCGAGGTGTTCTTCGATGATGTGCGGGTGCCACCGGACAGGTTGGTGGGCGCCGTCGGCGAGGGTTGGGCAGTGGCGATGTACCTCATGCAGTTCGAGCGGGGTATGTACGGCTACGCGGTGCTCACCACGCTGCTCGCAGAACTGGGCGCGCTTCGCACCGAGATCGCCGCGCGGCGTACCACCGTCGCGTATCGGGACCGGTTCGCACGCACCTACGTCGATGTCATGGCGGCGCAGGCCCGGGCCGTGCACACCGTCCGCAAGCTCGCCGCTGGCGAGACTATCGGCGCGGAGAGCAGTGTCGACAAACTTCTCTTCAGCACGGCAGAAAAGAAGGTGCACGACCTGGTCTTCGACGTCCGTCGCGCGTGGATGGTCGGCGTCGGCGAGGCCGGGAGCGCTGATGGGTTGGACGCCGCACGAGCACGATGGTGGTACTCGCGCGCCGCGACCATCATGGGCGGCACCGCGGAGGTGCAGCGTGGCCTCATCGCCGACCATCTCCTGCGACTGCCCCGGGAGATTCGTCGGTAGGCGCAATGCCCATCGCCGAGATCTGCTTCTGCTGGGATGCAGGGGTCACGACGTCCTCGACGAGCGACCGATACGAGCCACGGAACTCCCCCGCCAGCAGATCCTGCGCCGCACCCAGGTCCACTTGCGCGGTATCAAGGGTGTACGACAGCATCGCGACGGCGGCGACGGCGCCGTCGGCGGCCGCCTGCACTGAGCCGAGCCGGGCCGAATCCTGCGATGCCTCAGTTTCCGCCGCCCACTTGGCCAGTGCCGCAGCCAGTCCCAGGATCATCACGAGCGCCGGGAGCACGCCGAAGGCGACAACCTTCAGCCGGCTCATCGCCGCGCCTCCGGTGCGCCAGACCCAGAACTGCGCCGCGGCGGGTCCGCGACGTCATTGGATGTTGAACCGACTTGCAGACAACGTGCTCGACTGCCGGAAACTCCGCTATTGCGCCGGCAACAGCATCGTCTGCCACGTCGCCCCCTTCGCATCCGAGGCCAGATCGGCCTGTGTGTAGACGTGGCCGTCCGGCGCCAGATACGTGCCGGTCTTCGGGTCGTACTGCGCGACCGCCAGAGCAGGGCCCGGCGTCGGCGCCGGAGCTGTCGGCGGACCTTCCGACCCATCGGACGGCACCGCGCCCGTCGGCAGCTGCGGGATACCCTGCCCCGATATCGTCGCGTTCGGGTCGCCCTTCCAGTTGGTGCCGTCGTTGAGCGGTACGTACTGCTCATCGCTCTCACACAACGCAACCGTCGGGGCCCTCTTTCCCGGCCGAGTCACGCAGGGAATGTTTCGCGCACCACGGACATTCTGCCCCGCGTCCTGCGGGATGCGGCAATATAACGCGCCGTCAGGGCGGTCGGGTGCGTCCGTCTGGGCGGGTGTGCGCCGCTGGGAGGCGGGCAGGAACCCGGTGGTGCACGGGGGCGGCAGATTGATGTTCAAATTGAAGTCCAGGTAGCTGCCCTTGTAGTCCTGCTGGGTGTTGTGATTCGCCACAATGCCGCCCTGGGCCATTGACACGCCCTGCGGAAGCAACACCAACAGCTGCTCGATGCCGTCATGGTAAGTGACCGCAACCTGCCCGAGGGTCACCAAATTTGCAAGAAGGACCGGGACAGTGGGACTAAGGCGCTCGATCAGCTGCCTGGCCTCTTCCGCGGCGTGGCCGGCGGTCTCGAGCACGCCGGCCACTGCTGCGTCTTCGTCTCGGAGTTGGCCGGTGATGGTTGCCAATTGCGCCGCCCAGGCCCGAATGTCCGCCCCTGTCTCGATCTGCGCGTCCAGCAACGGCTTCGACTCGTCGACCAAGGTGATGATGGAGTCGAGACTGTCCTGCGCCCCGGATGCCAGTGTCGTCGATGACCTGACTATTCTCGCCAACTCGGGTCCCAATCCGCCCACGGCAAGATACGACTCGTCGATTGTCGTCTTGAGGTTGTCGTGTGGAATCGCCTGCAGTCCGCGGTTGGCCGAATCGAGCAGTTCGTCCACCGGAGGTGGCACCGAGGTGTCCTTCAAGCCGATCACGTCACCGTTGCTCAGCGGAGGAGACGTGTCGTCACGTGGGAGCAGAGCAACGTACTGCTCGCCCAGAGCCGACTGGCTGTGTACTTCGGCACTGAGATTGGCGGGGATCGCGACTCCGGAATCCAACGAAAGCTCGGCTCGGACCCGCCCATTCGGTTGCAGGGAAACCGAACTCACCTTGCCGACCTGAGTGCCGCGGTAGGTGACGTTGGCGGTGGGATAGAGCCCACCCGAGGTGGGCAGTTCCATCGTGACGAGGTAGCGCCCGAGGCCGAACATCGCGGGTAGCTTGACGTATCCGAAGGTCATCACCGCAGCGGCCACCAGCGAGATGATCCCGAAGATCGCCAACTGCAGCTTTATCCGCTTGGTCAAATGCATGTCACGGCCCCTGATCGAGGTGGTAGGGCGAAACCAGTGGGTTGGCCGAGGTGTAGGGGCTGGGCATCTGGCCGATCGTGCGGCCCCATTGCATCTCGAGTTCGGTCAGCGCACCTTCGAATCGGGTGCCGGTCAACAGGCCGGCGTCGAGCCGGCTCAACGTGAGATCCATGACGGCGGTCATGTTTCCGTAGTCACCGCGGAACCAATTCTCCAACGTGTCGAAGGGAAACGGGTAGGTGGACAGCACACCCAGGGAACGTGTCAAGGCTGGACCGGCATCGCCGAGCGACTTCAGCACGGACTCGATATCCTCGAACTCGCGGACCAGGTCATCCTTGGTCTGATCAACGGAATCAGCTGTGAGAGCGCTGAACTCGCCGAGTTTGTCGACGGCTTCGGTGAGGTTGACGCGTTGGTCCCGCAGTACCGCGAGCGCATCGGGGATCGTGTCGAAGGCGCGATCGAGCACCGGTCGCTCGGCGGCGAACTGCCCCGCCAGCCTGTTCAGACCCTCGGTCGCCTCGATGATGTCGGTGGTCTGGGCATTGACGTTGGTGAAGAACTCGTCGAGTTGCTCGATCAAGCTGCGCAGGTCGCCCTCCCGGCCACGGAAGGCGGTGCTGAAGGTTTCGACCAGGTCTTGTAGACGCCCGATCCCTCCCCCGTTGAGCAACAACGACACCGCCGAAAGGGTCTGCTCCGTACTCGGGTAGGCACCCGCGCTGGCCAGTGGGATGAGCGATCCCTCCTGCAACCGGCCCTCCGGAGGAACCCCGGCCGGTGCCGCCAGTTCGATGTGCAGCGAACCGAGCAAGCTCGTCTGCCCGATCATTACGGTGGCGTTCGCCGGCATCTCGACGCCGGCGTCGATGCGCATCGTCAACAGCGCGTGCCAGCCCTGTCGTTCGATCTTGGTCACCGTGCCGACATTGATGTCGGCCACCCTGACCCGCGAGTTCTGCTGAACGTTGTTGACATCGGGCAGCTGCGCTTGAATCACGTAGGAACCGGGCCCGCCGCCCTTGGTGCCCGGCAGCGGCAGGGAGTTCAGGCCCCGCCAGCCGCATCCGGTGAGGCCCGCCGCGGCAAAAGTGCTGCACAATGCGACGGCCAACCACCGTCGGGTCGCCAGCCTCATGAGCCTCCTCCTGGTAGAACCATCAATCCGGGTAGGCCAGCGGCAGGATCGGTGCCCACCGGCGGGTGCGGGTCGGTGGCCGGTGGCACGTAGTCCGGGCGCAGCCAGTCCTCGCTGTAGGTGACCTCGTTGGGGCGCGCCTGCGCACCGACCACAGGGTTGAACCCGAGCGGAAGCAGGTAGTTGTACTGACGGTTCTTGACGATCGGCGCCAGGTACTGCACACACAGCTTTGCCGACTGTTCTGCATTCATTCGCGACGCGGCTTGGATTCCACCGCAGAGGAATTCAATCGGATTGCTGAAGTTCGTGCCGGAAAGAATGCCGGTGACACCACCTTGGGCCGGCTGGTAGATGTTGACATAGTTGGCCAGTGTGCTCGGCATGAGGTGCAGTGCCTGCTCGATATCGTCGACACTGGCCCCCAGGGCTTCCGCCACCTCGGACAGCTTGTCCGAGGTCGTTCCCACCGCATCGCGGTTGTCGGCGACGAAGCCCTGTACATCATCGGCGGCGGTACGCAGCGCGACCACGGCGCGGCCGACCTCGCCGGGGTCATCGGCCAGCAACGCCGTCACCGCAGCGAAGTTGCGGTTCAGCGCAGCTGTCAGGTCGGCACTGTCCTCCAGCGCCGACACCAGCACCGCCAGATTGTCGATCGTGCCGAACATGTCCTCGGAACGGTCCCCCAAGATGGACAGTGCCTGTGAGAGGTTGACCACGGTCTCGCGAATGTTCGCACCCTGACCGCGGAGATTTCCGGCCAGAGTGTCCACGAACGCACCGAGAGTGGAGACACCGCCGGGCTCGGAGGGTTGCAGCGTCTGGCTGAGATCGGCCAGTTGGGTGCGAAGTTCGTCCCACTCGACCGGTACCACGGTCCGGTCCTGCGGAATGACCGCATGGTCGGCCATGGTTGGCCCGCTCGTATAGGCCGGTGTCAGCTGGATCGCACGAGCGGTAACCAGGGACGGCGACAGAATGACGGCGGTGGCGTCTGCCGGGATATTGTATGCATCGTCGACCCACATCGTGATCATCGCTCGACCGGGTTGTGGCTGGATCGATTCGATCTCGCCCACGGGCACCCCGAGGACACGCACATCGTCACCCGGATAGATTCCGTTGCTGTTGTCGAAATACGCCGTGATCCGTGTCTTGCCGTGCGCGCCACGCGCACCGACCAGCACCGCGACGCCCACCGCCAGCACCACGGTAAGCACACACGCCAACGCGACGCGGCCGGACCTCAGGGCGCCGCCGATGCGCCCGGCGCTCACGGGGTGGCCCCCGATGTTGATGACACTTCTGCCGGGGCGGTCGTGGGTAGTTGCATTCCGGGAAGCGGCATTTCGGCCGGCGGTCCGGGAGGAGGGCCGCCCGGTGGTGGCGCCGGCAGTGGCTCCCGGTAGGGATAGCGCGGGTCGCCAGGGTTGCCGGTGATCGCATCGGGCAGGTTGAGCCTCGGTTCACCTCCCTGCCCGGTGCGGGGAAATGGCACCGGAAGCGCGGGGGTACCCGGCTGGCCCGTTGGCGGATCGGTCAGCTCGGAGGGAAGCAGCACGCTCGGGTCGAGACCGAGATCCGAGAATGCTGCATCGATGAAGGGCTGCAGGAACTGGCCGGGAAGCAGATTGGCCACGTACGCGTTGAAGAACGGACCCGATGAGACGGACTCTCCCAACGACATGGCGAATGCATTCAGCCGGTGTATCGAATCCTGGATCCGACCCTTTCGGTTGGCGACGATGCCCAGCACGTCGTTGAGCTTGTCCAGAGCCGGACGCAAGTGATCTCGGTTGTCGTCGATGAATCCGGACAGCTGCGTGGCCAGCTGGGTGACGCTTCCTGATATCCGGTCCAAAGCGCCACTCTCGGTGCGTAATTGCGCCAACAGGGCATTTGAGTCGGAAATCAGGCTGATCACCTGGTCGCTGCGTTGGGCGAGCACCTTGGTTGCCTTGTTGGCATTCACCAACAGGTTGCGAAGCTGCTCATCACGCGCGTTGAGCGTCTCGGAGAATCGCGACAGGCTCTGGACGGCCAACTGCAGTTCTGGCGGCGTATCCGCGAAGGTGTCGGCCAGCGTTGCCAGCGAGGCCGACAGCTGGCCGGTGTCGATCTGCTCGATGGTGGTGGCGAGGTCTCCGAGTGCGTCACCGAGCTGATACGGCGAGGTGGTGCGCTCCAGCGGGATGGCACCCGTCAACGCGCCCTCCCCGACGGGTAGCACATCCAGGATCTTGGCACCGAGCAAGCTTTTCGTTCTGATCGCCGCCTCCGTGCGGTCACCCAGATGGATGTCGTTCTCGACCTCGAACGCCACTCGGACGCGGTCGCCATCCAGACCGATACCTGTGACGCTACCGACTTGGTAACCCGAAACCTGCACGGCTGCACCGGCAGTCAGACCACCTGCCTCTGCAAAGAAGGCCGTGTACTCGGACGCCGAGTTGATGAAAGGTATCCGGTTGACGTTGAGCACACCCAGGACCACGGTGGCCGTCAAGGCGACCCCGATGGCCCCCACCGCGGCGGGGCTGCGTTCGGCGAACGTTCTCATTTCGGTGCGCACCGCCCGGTGTCCTGGCCGGCCACTTTCACGTACACGGGCTGACCGCCCTTCCCGTTGAGCTTCAGTACGATGTCGCAGAGATAGAAGGCGAAGTAGTCGCCGTAGAGACCCTGGCGCCCCAGCAGGCGATACTTGTCGGGCAGGGTGTTGAGCACCTCGTCGAAATAGTCCCGGTCGGCCATGACGGAAGCAGCGACGCGATCGGTCTGGGCCACCGTGCCTTTGACCGCTGGTCGGGCGTCCGCCAACAGCTCGGCGGTCGTGCCTGCGGCGGCATCGGCGTAGGCCAGACCCGTACTGATGTCGGTCTTCCGATCCGCGAGTTGCTCGACCAGCTCGGCCAGTGAGGTCACCGTCTTATCCAGTTGACCGCTACGGTCACCGAGCGCTGCCAGCACGGTGTCAAGGTTTGTCACGACCTGACCGATCAATGCATCACGGTCGGCTAGCGTGCTCGTCACCGCGGCCATCTGCGCGAGGAATGAACCGATGGTCGGCCCTTCACCTTGCAGGGCCGAAATCAGCTGCTGGGTCAGGGTGTTGACTTGGTCGGGATCGAGCGCCCTGAACAGGGGACGGAACCCACCGGTCAATGCGTCAAGGTCCAGGGCGGGTGTGGTCCGCGCCAGCGGTATCGTTGCGCCCGGCGGCAACACCCTCGCATCCCCGCTGCCCTCCTCGAGGGCAAGGTAGCGGCCGCCGATCAGGTTGTCGTATCGGATCACCGCACTCGTGGTCTCGGTCAGCACAACCGATGTGTCAGCCGAGAATTCGACGGTGACGGTCGAATCACGCTGCACCGCGATATCCGTGACCTTACCGACCTCGACGCCGGCGATACGGACGAAGTTACCCTCGACCAGACCACTGACATTGCTGAATTCCGCTCGGTAGGAGAGGTTCTCTCCGAATCGGAGCTGGGCGAAGATTGCCAGTAGCGCCGCGATCCCCATCACGCACACCACCACGAAGGCCGCCAGTCGCCACACCGCGCCGCGAAGACCCTTGTTCACGTCTTTCTCACCTCCTCGGTCGTCGCGCTGTATTTGCGTTCATGGCATCGGGTTTGGCGCCGCAGGAACACCGGGCCACAGCGGTTCTCCACCCGGGGCATAGAGCGGTGCGCCGTACGGCGGAGCACCCGGATAGGGAATGGGGCCGGGCGCCGGTCCGGGGATGCACCGCCGGACACTCGGCGGTTCGGGCACCGCCCGCGTGACCGGCAGGTAGTTCGCGTAGCACGGGTGCCCGATCCCGGGATTCGGACGAACGTCCACGCCGGTGCCCCAACCGGTGTTGGTGATCAACTGCCGAACCGGAAACGCCTTGGTCGCGTCCGGCAAGGATCCGCAGCCAGGTTTTCCGCCCGGCCCGCCCTTGGCGGCCACGATCGGCAGGTTTTCCGGATAGGAATACGGGTCGTCTCCGAAGAGGATCGTGGCGTCCGCGACGTAGGTGCGGCCGTTGCCCCCGATGGCATCAAGAGCGCCGTTGTCCAGCCACCATTGAGCTCCCAACAGCATGCAGGTGTAGGAGGGCTCATACTTGCGCAACAATGCGGTCGTGGGCGCCAGCGTGCCGACGGCATCGACCAGGTTCTTCTGATTGTGCGCCAGTAGATCCGTTCCAGCTTGCGCGAATCCGATGGTGCTCAACAGCAACTGATCCAGCGCCGAACCATGCCGGGTGATGGTCGAACTGGTGGTGCCGGCGGCGTCGAGGACGGATACGATGTCATCTGCCGACGCCGAGTAGATGTCGGCGACTTGCGTGAACGCCCGCCAGTTGGCGCGGATGGTGTCGCTTCGCGGATTGAGCGCCAACAACACCTCGTTGGCGTCGGTGATGGACTCTCCGATACGTTCGCCCTGGCCGCGAAACCCGTCGGACAACGCCGAGAGCACTGCATTCAGTTTGGCGGGATCGACCTGATGCAGCAAGTCGACCAGACTCTGAAACACCGTGTTGACCTCGGTGGTCACATTCTCCGAGCGCAGCACCGCACCGGCGGCCAGGGGTCGTGAGCTGGGATCAGCGGGGTACACCAGATCCACGAACTTGGCGCCGAAGGCCGTGGTCGCCCTGATACGCGCCGACACGTTGGCGGGGATGTTCGCCAGTTCGTCGGGCGAGATCTCCAGTCGAACGCTGACCGGTTCCGCCGTTCCCGAGATGGCGGCGACCCGCCCCACCTGGACACCATTCATCATCACCTTGCCACCGGACTCCATCACCAGGCCCGCACGATCGGAGGTGACTGTCACCGGGACGTAGGAAGAGAACGAGCCCGAGTACAGGGCGCCGGTCAGCGTGACCAGTGCCGCGATGACACCGAAGAGGATGAGCGTCCACCATCCCGGGTGGAGGCTGCGTTGTCCTGGTAGCGGTTCCATGGGACTAGGACGCCAGGTGGAAGTTGCCGGACTGACCGTAGACGGCCAGTGAAACAAGGAGGCTCACCGATACCGCCGACACCAGCGACGCCCGGACCGCGCGTCCGACCGCTTCACCGACGCCTGCAGGCCCACCCGATGCCGTGTAGCCGTAGTAGGTGTGTACCAGCATGATGACGATCGCCATGGTGATGGCCTGCAGGAAGGACCACAGCAGGTCGGTGGGTATGAGAAACGTGTTGAAGTAGTGGTCGTAGACACCGCTGGACTGGCCGTACACGAATATCGTGCCGACGCGGGCGGCGATGAACGACATCAGCACGGCAATGCAGTACAAGGGAATCACGACGATCACGCCCGTGATGACCCGAGTCGAAGCCAGGTAGGCGACAGATCGGATACCCATCACCTCGAGCGCGTCGATCTCCTCGGCAATGCGCATGGCACCGATCTGCGCGGTCGCGCCGGCGCCGATCGTCGCTGCCAACGCAATGCCTGCGGTGACCGGCGCGATGATGCGCACGTTCACGTAAGCAGAGATGAATCCGGTGAGGGCTTCGACGCCGATCCCGGCGAGCTGGTTGTAGCCCTGGACCGCGATCAGTGCGCCGGCCGACAAGGTCAGGAACCCGACGACGACGATGGTTCCCCCGATGAGCGCCAAAGCACCTGTCCCCAGGCTCATCTGCGCGATGAGCCTGACGATCTCGGTTTTGTAGTGTATGGCCGCGTCACCGGTCGACCGGATGGTGTGACCGTAGAACTGAGTCTGACGGCCGATGCGGACCCAGCCTGCCCACCACTTCTCGCCGAGCCTCCGCAGCGCCGACTGCACACTCGGCGCGCTCACGCTCATCGTGGACCCCCGAACTGCACGGCGGTGATGAGCAGGTTGATGACGTAGAGCGCAACGAACGAGTACACCACCGTCTCGTTGACGGCATTGCCGACGCCAGCAGGGCCACCACCGACGGAAATCCCTTTGTAGCAGCCGATCATGCTGGCGGCCAGACCGAACAGCCCAGCCTTGACCAGAGACACGATCACGTCTTCGAGCCCGGTCAGCAAGGTCAGCCCGGCTACGAAAGCGCCTGGGGTCACATCCTGGACGTATACCGAGAAGAAGTACGAACCGACAAGAGTCGCCAGTGAAACAATGGCCGATAGCAGGATCGCCACCAGCCCACCGGCGAGTACCCGCGGGACCACCAGAGACTGGATCGGGTTGATGCCGAGTACCCGAAGGGCGTCGAGTTCCTCGCGAATGGTCCGCGCCCCCAGATCGGCACAGATCGCCGTCGCGGCCGCTCCGGCGACAACCAGCACGGTGACGATCGGACCGAGCTGGGCCAACGAGATTCCGGCGCCGGTGCCGGCGAAATCGGCGGCACCGAAGTCGAACAGCAGAATGTTGAGTGTGAACGCCGCCAGAACTGTGAAGGGCACCGCGAGTAGCAACGCCGGCACAATGGATACCCTTGCGATGAACCAACTTTGAATGAGAAACTCCCGCCAGGCGAATGGGCGCTGCGGAATCAGGACCACCGTGTCCAACGCCATGGCGTAGAAGTCGCCCAATCCGCGAAGCGGCTTGGCGAGGTCGACACTTCGATTCGTCACCCGCGCACCCCGGGGACCGAAGATTGAAGGTACATGGAACTCCTTGTCCGGAAGCATGATCGAAGTGCTGGAGTAAGCTGGCCATCTCCGCGGCTGCTCGCGCCCTGTGGTGTCCGTCACTGTTTGACACTAGGTGGCGGCGGCCTCGCCGCGTAGCCCGCGCCCACTCAGCGGAACTTATGACCGAAGCGCTACTTCTTCTGTCTTGCTAGTGTTTTGATCGCTGAGCGCGGGATCGGAAGGCGCTCACGTTGGTACGGAACTCCGCAGTGTCGAAACAGCTGTATTCCTCCGAGAGGGCATACTCCAGCACCCCCTGCGCGGCCCGGCTCAGGTGCAGATTCAGCGCCATCTTTGACGATTGCAACGCGTCCGGCGGAAGTGCCGCCAGCCGTTCGCCCAGTACCAACGCCTCCTCGAGGGCTTTGCCGTCCGGGACGATCCTGGTGGCCAGGTTGAGCTTGTCCGCAATTGCCGCCGTGATCCGGTCGCCGAGCAGCACGTACTCCTTGGCCTTCATCATGCCGATCAGCAGCGGCAGCATCGCCGCACCGCCGTCGCCTGCGGTCAACCCCACCGGCACATGGGGATCCGCGAGATAGCTACCTTCGCCCATCACCAGCAGGTCGCTGAGCAGCGCGATGGAACATCCGAGACCGACCGCCGGCCCATCGACAGCCGACACCAGGGGCTTCGGGAAGTTCATCACCGCCAGGAACAACGAACGCGCCTCGGCGAACAGAGACCGTCGAATCCCGGTGTCCGCGATCATCCGCTCGAACATCTCCATGTCGCCACCCGCTGAGAATGCCTTGCCGTTTCCCGACATCACCACGCAGTAGACCTCTGTGTCTGCGGCCAGCCGCGCCCACACGGTGGCGAATGCATGGTGGAGATCCTCGTTGACGGCGTTGAAATGTTCAGGCCGGTTGACCGTCAGCACGTGCACGGAACCAACCTTGTCGACAAGCAACGAGGGGGCGAAGTCTTCGTAGCCGACCAGCGTGGCGGCTTCGGGGAGAGCGGTCATGACTGTCCTTCCTGACTATTTGACGGAGAAGCCGGCGTCGACGGGCAACGTCACACCGGTGATATAGCGGCCCTCCTCGGAGGCCAGCCACACCAGCGCGTTGCTGACATCCGCGGGCTCCAGGGCATCGACCGGCAGTGGGTTGGCGAGATTGGCGACCCACTCGGGGTGTGCTGTCAGGAAGCCGGCGAAATGGTCGTTGTCCAGCATCTGCGTACGCACTCCCGATGGATGCACGGTGTTGACCCGGATACTGTGTGCAGCAAGTTCATTGGCGAGTGTGCGCATCAAACCGACCAGACCATGTTTCGCTGTGACGTAGTGGGCGAGGTTCGTCATGCCCTTGATTCCCGCCGCCGAGCTGGTCAAGGCGATCGATCCGCCGTTGCCGGCATCGATCATGGCGGGAATGGCCGCCGACACCGTCTTCCAGACGCCGGTCAGATTGACCCCTATGAGGTCATCCCATTGCTGCTCGGTAATGGACCAGGTGTTGGACACGCAACCGACAAAACCGGCGTTGGCACAGACGATATCGAGCCGGCCGAACCTATCGATCCCGTCGGCGACGAGTGCTTTGACCGCGGCGGAATCGCGCACGTCGGCCACGGCGGTGATGATTCTGCGCCCCAGCCCCTCCACGAGGCGTTGCGTTTCCTTCAGATCGTCCAGCGAAGCCAGCGGATAAGGTGCGGTGTCGACTTGGGCGCAGATGTCGAACGCCAGGATGTCTGCGCCTTCTTCGGCGAATCGCACCGCGTGGGCGCGCCCCTGCCCCCGTGCCGCCCCCGAGATCAGGGCGACCTTGCCGTACAGTCTGCCGTTCGGCATCTCCTTGCCGGACGGGCTCATTGCGCCACCGGGCGCAGTGCGGCCAGGGGCTCACTGCCCGACCAGTCGTGCCCCCAGTAGCTGTCCGCCGAGATCTCCTCAGCACAGTAGTAGCCGCGATCGACCTTCCAGCCCTCCGTGCCGAACTCGATGTCCCAGCCGCCAGGTGCTCTGACGTAGAACGACACCATCTTGTCGTTGGTGTGCCTACCAAGGGTCGAGGACACCGTAAAGCCCTGCTGAACAACCCTGTCCAGAGCCTGGCCGACGGCGTCGAGCGAGTCGACCTCGGTCATGATGTGGACGAGCCCCGGCGACCCGAATGCCGGCGTCGGACAGAGCGCGAGGCTGTGATGTCGTTCGTTGACCCCGAGGAAGCGGACACGCTGAGGCGGCACTCCCAGCGGCAGCGGCAGCCGGAACGCACCCCGGGGCAGGAAGCCCAGCACTTCGGTGTAGAAGTCGAAACTGGCGTCGATGTCGTCGACCGGCAACACCACATGCCCCAGTCCCCCAGCGCCGGTGACGAATCGCGCTCCGAACGGCGTCACGACCGGGGTGTGATCCAGTACCGGACCGTGAAACACCTCGAGGGTCACCCCGGACGGATCCTCGAATGACGCCAGTTCCTCCACCCGGCGCTCGTCGGCTTCGGCGACCGAGTGGAACCGGACCTCGACCCCGCTCTTTTCCACCGCTGCGACCACGTTTGCAAGGCCGGTGCGGTCCGCGACCTGCCATCCGACGGCGATCACCTTGTCGACATCGCCACCGTGCACGGTCAGTCGGGCACGGTGTTCGTCCATCCGGAGGTACAGCGCTGCGGGATCAGGCCCATTGCCCTCGGCGAACCCGAGTACCTCGAAGGCGAAGGTGCGCCAGCGTTCCAGGTCGCTGGCCTGAATCCGAACGTAGCCGAGCGAGCTGAGTTTGGGCTCCTCGTAGGACATACCGTTCTCCTGTCAAGAATCACTACCGGGTTGAGTCGTGGTCGCCGCGCAGGGGCGGCCTCAGATCATGAACTTCATCTTGGGCGAGGGCTCCATACCGAGCATCACCATCGATGCCGTCTGATAGACGGTGCCTGGCACGTGGATCACGTGATTGAGGCCGGCGTGGACGTCTCGCCAGTATCGCTGCAGGGCGCCGGTCGTCCGGATCGCGTTCCCACCGGAGCGCGCGAACAAGGCGTCGACTGCGGCTACCGCGCGCCACACCGCGCGCACCTGGGTGCGCCGCCCGATGGCGCGCTGCTCGAAGGTCACGCACCTTCCGGAATCCACTGTGTCCCAGATCCGGTCGGCGTTGCCGAGGAGTTCCTGACGCGCACCGTCGATCTCGGCGGCCGCCTCACCGATGGCGTAGAGAAGCGTGGGATCTTCCCGCACCGCAGCCCCCATCGCATCGGCGCGTGAGCGCTGATAGCTCAGGTGCAGAGCCAGTGCGCCCTCTGCGGCTCCGATCACCGCCGAGCTGATCCCCAGCGGGAACACGTGTGACCACGGGAGGCGGTATAACGTCTCTTGCCGGCCCGCGTCCGCCTGCGCCTGCCCGTCGAGTACGTGGTCACCGTTCATCACCCGATAATTCGGCACATGGGCGTCACGCACGATGATGTCCTTCGAGCCGGTCCCCCTCAGACCCATCACATCCCAGGAGTCCGCCACGATCTCGTAGTCGGACCGCGGCAGAATCACATGCAGCATGGTCGGCGGCTGAGCAACCTTCCCGTCGGCTCCGCCGAGCATGGCGCCGAGAATGACCCAACGGCAGAAGTCCGTACCGGACGAGAACTGCCACCGGCCATTCAGCCGATAGCCACCGTCCTCGGGCACGGCCACACCCTGCGGAGCATAGGGCGAAGCGACCCAGGTATCGTCGTCGTTCCCCCAAATCTCCTCTTGCACAGTCGGATCAGCAAATCCGAGCTGCCACGGATGGACGCCGACCACGCCGCCGACCCAGCCTGCAGCCGGATCCAGGGCCGCCAGCCCCATGATCGTCTCTGCGAACTCGCGGGGCGTGGCCTCCTGCCCGCCATAGTTCTTCGGCTGCAGCATCTTGATCAGGCCGGCGTCGCGCATCGTCGTCGCCGTGCCGGCGGTCAACTTGCACGCCCGTTCCTCCTCGAGTGCGTCGAGCCGGATCTGGTCGGCGGCGCACAGTAACTTCTCCAGCACTGGGGTCGTCATGACGAAACTCTCCTGTTCTGCCGTGCTACTGGTTCGCCGCGGCGATCTTGCTGCCACGGGCCGCGATGTTGCGGTTGATCTCGTCTTCCCAGTTGGACTGCGCCTGGATGGTGTCGACCTCAAACTCAAACCGGTTCACCATGTCCGGGCTGACGTCCTCGACGTCGACGTAGAACTGCTCGTACCACCGGCGCAGCTGGTACACCGGACCGTCCTCTTCACACAGCAGCGGATTGTCGACCCGCGCCTTCGATCGCCATATCTCCACGTCCTGCATGAACGCGCCGCCGAGGCTGTCCGCAAAGGTGGTGGCCAATTGCTCTCCCTCGGCATCTGACATTCCGGGCACCTTCTTGGCGATCGCGCCCCACTGAAGCACGAAGGAATTGGCACTGACCGGATAGTGGCAGTTGATGAGCAGACCTTCGGTGGAGATACCACCGGAGGTGAGGGTCTGCCCATTCACCATGAAGGAGGGACCGTAGTAGGTGGCCCAGGAATCCATCAGGAGATCCTGCTGGCCGTAGTTCGAATCCAGTTCGATGTCCGGCCGTCCGGTGGCCGACATGTACTGAGCGGCAACATGATTTTCGAACACGTTCTTGAAGAAGGTGGGTTTCACCAGATGCACGTAGTAGAAGTGCGCCATGTCGACGACGTTGTCGATCACCTCGCGGCAGTTGGTGCCTTCGACCAACAGCGAATTCCAACTCCAATCGGTCCAGTCCTCTGTCCCATAGCCATCCAGCACCGGGATGGTGACGTCTTCCGGTGGGGGCCGGCGCTGCGGGTCGTTCCACACAAACAACATCCCATTGCGTTCCAAGGTGGGCCATGACCGGGTTCGCGCCAGACGAGGTGCCCGGCGCGCGTACGGGATTCCTACGCAGGCCCCGGATCCTCCCCATCGCCAATCGTGGAAGGGGCAAGCGATGGCGTCGTCTTTGATGGTTCCCTGGGCCAGATTCCCACCCATGTGTCGGCAGAAGGCGTCCAGGACGTTCAGCGCGCCATCGGAGGATTCGAAGACGACGAGCGCGGTGCCGAATGCGTCGACCTGATGTGGCTGGCCGTCGCGGAAAGAGCTCGCCAGGCCGACACAGTGCCAGCCACGCGCAAAGCGCGATGATTCCTTGCCGCTGTCGATCGACCTGACCTCATCCGCGGCAGCATCCGTATCGATACTCATCCGGTCTCCCTCCGTTGTGTCCACCAAATGCACTGAGGCTGTTTAACTTCCACAATCGTGCACGCGGGCTGATCGGATATCCAGCGAGGTTCCGCCTGGCGGGAAAAGACCTCGCGAGGTCCCGTCGGCTAGTAGGTGACGCGCCGATCGGCCGCATCGTGTGCCGCAACGTAGCCGAATACCAGCCCCTGGCCGATCGTCGCGCCGGCACCCGGGTAGCTCATCCCGAACGTGTTGGCTGCCGTGTTGCCGGTCGCGTACAAACCGTCGATCACGCTGCCGTCCTCCCGCAGAACCCGGGCCCGATCATCGGTTCGAAGGCCACCGCAGGTTCCGAGATCGCTGAGCACTGCCTTCACCGCGTAGAAGGGACCGCGACGCAACGGGCGCATGTTCGGGTTCGGCCTGTTGGTGGGGTCGCCGTAGTACCAGTCGTATGCACTGCGCCCCCGCTGGAAGTCCGAATCGTAGCCGGCCTCGGCCATCTCGTTGAAACGCGCCACGGTGCCGGTGAACGCATCTACGGGCAGCCCGACCTGTTCGGCGAGATCATCGAGTGAGTCACTACGACAGGCAATTCCGCAGTCATACCAAGCTTTCGGCAGCGCCATCCTTGGGTATAGTTCGCCCGCCATCAGGTAGCTGTTGCGGTATTGCTGGTCAAAGATCAGCCACATCTGTTCGATGGGATCGCCAGCTCGCTCGCGATCGAGCACGAGTTGGCCGAACGACATGTAGTCGGTTGCCTCGTTGACGAATCGCGTGCCGGTCTGATCGACGATCAGCGAGCCGGGCAGTGATCTCTCCGAGAGCATCATGGGTGGCTCGGCGCCCGGCAGCGGGGCGATCGCAGGGAACCACCACGCCTGATCCATCAGGGCGATGCCCGCCCCGATCTCCTGCGCCAGTCGGATCGCATCGCCGGTGTTGCCTTCCGCCCCGAGACTGAGCTGTCCGAGGGCCTCGGACTGAAACTTCCGCCGCCAGTCCATCCGGTGGTCGAAGCCACCGGCGGCCAGCACGACACCGCGACGCGCCGTCACAGCGACCCTGTCATCCCCCCGTGAGAGCACCGCGCCGGTCACCCGATCCTCGTCGACCACGAGTTGGGCAAGAGACGTGCCGGTCCACACCGGGATTCCCGCGCGCAGTACACCGTCGTACATTCCGGCCGCGAGTGCCTGACCGGCCGCCACATAGCGGCGACCGATCAACCGCCCACCGATGCCCTGGAACATCCGCTTCAGAACCAGCGGCAGCGCCTTCCGGGGGAAGCTGGTGAGCAAGTTGATCCACCGATAGTCACCCCCGGTGATCGGCATGGGAATCGGCGGCTGCAGAATCCCGTCGCGAAGGGCCTCCAGGTGCGGGCCAAGTACTGATGCGTTGAACGGAAGACATTCACACGTTCGACCGAGAACGCTTCCGCCGGCCCGCTCCGGGTGATAGTCGGAGTAGCCCTCGGCCCAGGTGAACTTCATCGACGTGGTCCTCGACAGCATGTCGATGGTGGCCGGACCGTTGTCGAGAAAGCTCTGCAGCACCTCCGCCGGAGCAGTGTCACCCACCACGGCATCGAGATAGCGGCGGGCATCGGCCATGGAGTCCGTTGCGCCTGACCGACGCAGAATCGGATTGTCCGGTATCCAGAAGGCGCCGCCGGACCGAGCCGTGGACCCACCGACATACGGGGTTTTCTCGACGATCAGGCATGAGAGACCGAGTTCCTTCCCGGCCAGCGCCGCTGCCATTCCGGTGCCGGAACCGATGATCAGCAGGTCGACGGTGGTGTCCTCGGCGGCGCCGGTTCGGTATGTACTCATCGGTCCTCTTCCACCATGGATCGCGGTGATCCTATTGACTTTTCGATACATTCCAGAGGTCGGCTCCGATGAGTGCGACAGCGAGACGCGCTCCCGGAACGGTGCGGCCGGCTAGCCCCCGCCGCGGTTCGGTCGCCGGCGCTCCGCGACCGATCGAAGCGCTTCGAGGCAGTCAGTGGTGCCCGCCAGCCTCACGACTGCACGAGTCTCCTCGACAAGGCTGTTCGCGACGGTCGACCCAATCCCGTTCCACAACAGATGTTTACATTCGGCAATTGCCATCGGGGCGGCTTGTGCCAGCGCGCCGGCCAACGTGCGGGTCTGGCTCATCAACTCCTCATCGGGGGCCACCCTGGTGACCAGTCCGATGCGCAGTGCCTCGTCGGCATCGAGCGTGACGTTGGTGAGAGTCAGCTCCATGGCCTTCCGCAGCCCGACCAGTTGGGTGAGTATGGCGGTCAATCCACCGTCGGGAATCATGCCGACCCGCACGGCACCCGACATGAACCTCGCCGACCGCGCAGCGATCACAAAGTCACAGCTGCCCACCAGACCCAGACCGCCACCGCCGGCCGCATACCCGTGCACGGCGGCGATGACGGGGACGTCGAGTCCGATCAGCATCGACGACACCGATTGCAGCCAGCTCGACACTTCCTTCACATGGCTCGGCAGGCGTTCGCCGTGGGCCACGAAATCCCGGACGTCACCGCCGGAGCAGAAGTTCTTTCCGGCACCCGTGAGTACGACGACGCGTACTCCTGCCACCGTGTGGCACCGCAGCAGCGCGCCATGCAAGGCGCGCAGCAGCTGAACGTCCATGGCGTTGGCCGACTCAGGCCTGTTCAGTCGGAGAGTGGCAATGCCGGTGTCGTCGAGGTCCAACAGAACGGGGCCCTCGTCGATCAACGCAGCCACCGCGGCCGGTGTCGATGACCGTTCGACGTCCATGCTCGCCTCCTGATTCATCACGCTCGTGGACTCACCGGACGGGCAACGGCGCGGTCGTGACCACACACCTGGTGCCCGAATAGATCGTCGCCATGCACTTGTTGCAATGGATGCAGCGTGACGGGGTATCGCCGTCGGCTGCGATGCGGTTCACCAGGTCCGGCTCCCTGAGCAGCGCCCTGGCCATCGCGACGAACTCGAATCCCTCCTGCATGGCACATTCCATCGACATCAAGTCCGTCACGCCGCCCAGCAGGATGAGCGGCATAGACAGCTCCGATCGGAAGGTCCGGGCCAGGCCGAGCAGAAACAGGTCCTCGTACGGATAGCTCTTGAGAAATGCCCCTCCGAACAGGTTGAGGCCAAGGCGCACCGCCGGGGACATGGCCGCACCCCATTCCCGAATGGGCGCGTCACCGCGGAAAAGGTACATCGGGTTGATCAGTGAACTGCCGGCCGTCAATTCCAGGGCATCCAGCGCTCCGTCGCCCTGAAGCACCTTCGCCACCTCGAGCGCCTCGGTGGGGCGCAATCCACCCGGTACGCCGTCATCCATGTTGAACTTCGCGATCACAGCGCACGCATCGCCTACTTCGTCCCGGACCGCCATCGCGGTCTCGCGGGCGACCCGGGCACGGTTCATCGTGGAGCCGCCGTATTCGTCGTGGCGACGATTGAGAACCGGACTCAGGAATGAACTGGTGAAGTAGTTGTGGCCGAAATGAAGTTCGACGGCGTCGAATCCGGCCTCCACCGCCATCCGCGCGGCTGCCGCATGAGCAAGCCTGATTCGCGCGATATCGGACTTCGACGCACTGTTGACCATCCGCAGGCTGAGTGGATTGAGAGTTCGGGATGGAGCGAGCGCGCGGTATCCGGTCAGTGCCTGATTTCCCACCGCACCCGCGTGACCGATCTGTGCGGAAACCGCCGCCCCAGCCTCGTGCACGGCCGCGGTCAATCGGCTGAGGCCGGGCAGCGCCGCCGGCCGCATCCAGATCTGGCCGTCCTCGGTCCGGCCCTCGGGAGCCACGGCCAGGTAGGCAACCGTTGTCATCCCCACCCCGCCGCGGCTGACCCGGCGGTGGTGCGCGATGAGCTGGTCGCTGACCAATGCGCCAGGCGTCATTCCCTCGAAGGTGGCGGCCTTGATCACGCGGTTGCGAAGCGTCAGAGGCCCCAGCCGCGCCGTCGCCAGCACGTCGTGAACGGGCTTTGTCACCTATGGACTCCATCTCTCGCTCCGGGTGGCCGGTTGTCGTGGCGCACAGGTCCAGAGTCGAGACTGCGCTGGGTCCGGCCGGCAGACAATGCGATTCCCGATGGGCGGGACGAGCGATCCGCTGAACGGGATCGTGCTTTGCTCCGAACACCTACGCGGGTAGCTTCCAAGCGACGACGAGCCGAATGTGGAGTGCGCCGGTGAACATGCAGAAATCCTTGACCTATACGGCCACCAGCTGCCGAATGACTGGCGAATATGATTTGCATTATCATGATGCTGGTGCGGGCCCGCCACTGCTATTACTGCACGGCTCGGGGCCGGGCGTGAGCGCTTGGTCGAATTTCTCGGAGAATATTCCGGTATTTGCCCGAGAACACCGCGTCCTGAGTCTCGATATGCCCGGATTTGGAGACAGCCCCGCGGTAGAGTGGCGCGACCTGTATTCACGAGTAGCCGCCGATGCGGTGCGCTGGTTCCTCGACGAGCACGAGATTTCCGAGGTCGATATCGTCGGCAATTCGATGGGCGGAAACGTCGCCACCGAGTTCGCACTCGCCCATCCGGACCGGGTACGTCGACTCGTGCTCATGGGTCCCGGCGGCCTGGCAGTGAACACGTTCTCTCCCGCCGCCAGCGAGGGCGCGCGCCGATTGTTCGAATTCCTGGCCGATCCGACCAGGGCGCGGATGGCGGCGTGGGTCGAGACGATGGTCAGCGACCCGGCGTTGGTGACCAAGGAACTTCTCGACGAGAGAATGAACAATGCGCTGCGTCCGTTGGCAATTGAGAACACCGCAGCTATCTTCGCCACCTTCGCGAATCCGGATCTCGATACGGTTGCGCCACTGTGGGCGCGCGCGAGCAAGCTGCAGACACCCACGCTGGTCGTCTGGGGCCGGGACGACCGGATGCTGCCCTTCGAGGGCGGCTTGTTCCCCTTCCGTCAACTCCCCGACGCAGAGTTGCACGTGTTCTCCAGATGTGGCCATTGGGCGCAGATCGAACGGAAGAACGACTTCGAACGGCTTGTACTCGAGTTCCTGTCGCGCCCGTGAAACGGATATCCTGAGACGGCCGTGACGACCAGTGCTGATGACACCATCCTGCTGTGTCGTCGTCGACATATTCAATAACTGAAGCCATTCTTTCGCGGCACGACCATGATTTGATATCGGCGCTAGTGTAGGATGCAGACAATGAGCAAGACGGATCCCGATAGCGGTGAGCATCCTTCGCTGAACCCCAATGGATGGACCGTTCTCGGCATTGTTTCATACAGCAAGGAATTGTCCGGGTACCAAGTCAAGAAATGGGCTGATTTCGGACCGGGATTCTTCAATCCCAGCCCCTCTTTCAGCCAGGTGTACAACGAACTCAAACGACTCGAGGACCTCGGACTCGTCAGTTCGCGGGAGGCCCTGGCCGACGAGACGAATGCTCGCAACAGACGCCTCTATCGGATAACGCCGGCAGGGGAACGCGCATTGACCAATTGGGCGCAGAACGCCCCGGTCGATCGTGCGGTGCTCAAACACCCGATGCTGATGCGGGTCATGCTCGGCAGCTTCAACCAGCCGGACAAGCTGAAATCGATGCTGGCCGAGCACATCGAACGGGCCGAGCTGCAGTCACATCAGGCTGCGCACTACGCCCAATTCGCGGCGAACGATCCATATTTCGCGTACGTGTGGGTGACGCTGAGGTGGTCGGAACGCTATTACGCCGCCGAACGCACGCTCGCGATCGAACTTCTCAAGGACATCGACCTTGCAGCCGAACGATTCTCGAAACCGGCGGTTCTCCCCGACTGGTTCGAGGCGCCTATGTTTCCCGCCGAATCCGACGAGGACTCCGACGGCGCGCCGCCGAACACAGGTCGGGTCCGCTAGCCCGGGTCTGCGCTCTGGTGTTGCGCGACCGGTGACCGGCCCGAGAGTCGGCGTCGCAAAATCTGCTTCTGCACCTTGCCGCTGGCGGTGCGTGGTAGGTCGGTGACGATCTCGACGGCCTCCGGGCGCTTGTGCGCGGCCAGACCGCGGCTCTGCAGGAAAGCGCCGATCTGGTCGGTCGGCAGCACGGGTGCCGCCCCGGCCCGTAACACCACGAATGCACCGACCCGTTCGCCCATGGTGTCGTCGGGAAAGCCGACCACCGCCACATCGTCGACTGAATCATGCTCTCGCAGATGAGTCTCCACCTCGAGTGCGCTGATGTTCTCGCCACCTCGGATGATGATGTCCTTGACCCTGCCGCGTACGGTCACCGCGCCCGATTCGTCGATCTCGACCAGATCGCCGGTCTTGAAGTATCCGTCTGCGGTGAACGCTCCGTCGTTCAACTCGGGCTCGAGATAGCCGAGGAACAGCTCGGGACCGCGCACCACCAGTTCGCCTATTCCGTTGTGCTCGTTGATCAGATATCCGTCGGCCGGATGGATGGGCCGCCCATCGGTGTTCGCCCGGCGGTCGACCGGTTCCTTCGGACCGCAGACACTGTAGGTCGGCAGCTCGCTGGATCCGTATGTCCGCGTTACCACCGCATCGAGGACACCGCATGCCTCGGCCACCAGATCTGGCGGTACATCGGCACCGCCGCACAGGAAGATCCGAAGGCTCGACGGTATCCCCCTGCGCGTGTACGCCGCAGTCAACCCGCGCAGGAACGGTGTTGCGCCAAGACTGACCCGACATGCATCGCGCTCGATGATGTCGGCGGCCGCATCCGGCTCCCACACGTCGAGCAGGGATACGCCGCACTGCAACACGGAGGGAAGGTAGACCCCGTAGACCAGCCCGGTCAGATGACCGATCGGTGATGCCATGAACGTGCTGTCGTCGTGCTCGACCAATTCCAGCTCACGGATGATCGACCGCATCTCCCAGACCACGGTCTGGTGGCTGTGCAGTACACCCTTGGGTTCGGAGGTGGTGCCCGATGTGTAGAGCAGCAAGCAGACGTCTGAGGGGGCGCCGACAGGATCCATACCCGGCCGCGGGCCCGCGAACTCGTCGAACCCCAGGAAGCCCGTGGGCAATGCGCCTCGTGGGCGAACGACAATCACCAACGGCGGCTCAGCCATCTCGGCTATGACCTCGGACAACATCGCCACGTAGTCGAACCCGCGGAACACGTGCGGTATGAAGATGGTACGCGTGCCGGACTGCCGGAGAATGAACGACAACTCGGCATGTCGATAGGTGGTCACTACGGGGTTGATCACACAACCGGCCCAGGTGGCGCCGTGTACGGCTTCGACCGCTTCCGGCCAGTTCGGCAGGAAGATGGTGACCACGGCGTGAGCGCGCACATTGTGGGCCGCGAGCGCCGAGGCCAGGCCGGCCGCCGAGTCCCGCAGCTGACCGTACGTGATCGGCCCGCCCGGATCGCTGATCGCGATGGAGTCTGGTCTTTTCGTTGCGGCGTCGGCGAGGAATGACGACAGACTTCGACGTTC